>NZ_JAUMSJ010000001.1:0-403341 GCF_037834415.1 Brevibacillus borstelensis
TCGTCATGTTTCACGCTTCTGCGCTCATAGAATGAAGCAAACGAGTAAAGAGGTGAAACAAGATCGAAATCTGGAAAGCGTTTGTCTCCATCCTGATGGCCTGGTCGCTGGCCAATCTTAGCCTGCTTCCTGCATTCGTGGAGGCGGAAACAGGCGGGGCAGCGCGACAAGCGGCGCAGCAGGAGCATCCGCAGACGGATGAGCCGATCACGGTCACGGTGGTGGGTGACATATTGCTGGACAAGAGCGTCGGGAAGCAAATCGAACGCCACGGAGTGGACTATCCGTTTGCCAAAACGGCTGAGCTGCTCAAGCAGGCTGATCTGACAGTGGGGAATCTGGAGACTGCCGTAAGCAAACGGGGATCGCCCGAGCACAAGGAATTTACCTTCCGGGCCAGGCCGGAGACGTTGGCAGGTTTGGCCAACGCCGGGTTCGATGTCGTCAATCTGGCCAACAACCACACGATGGACTACGGGATGGACGCCTTTCTCGAAACGATGCGGCATTTGCGTGAAAACGATATCGCTTACGTGGGCGGAGGGAAGACGGAGGAGGAAGCGTTTGCCCCGTACATTCGGACGATCAAAGGAAAGAAGGTAGCGATCATCGGACTGAGTCGGGTGCTGCCCAATCAGAAGTGGTTCGCGGGAAAAAACAAAGCGGGACTTGCGCATGCCTACTCGGGGGAGCCGATGCTCAGCTATGTCCGCAAAGCGGTAGAAGAGTCCGATATCACGATCGCGATCATGCACTGGAATCTGGAGTACAAGGATTACCCTGAGCCATACGCCCGCGAGATGGCCCGCCTGCTGATCGACAATGGAGTGGACGCGATTGTCGGATCGCACAGCCATTCCCTGATGGGCGTCGAATGGTACAAAGAGGTCCCGATCTTTTACAGCGTGGGCAATTTTGTCTTCACTACACCGCGAAACCCAAAGGGCTCCGAGTCGCTGATCGTCACGCTGACGTTTGCCCAAAACAAGACAGACGGCAAAATCATTCCGGCTAAAATTGTAAACGGCCAGCCCGTTCCCTTGACCGGTGAGGATGCGAAGAAGTTGAGGGGGAAAGTGGAAAAGCTCTCGTACAGAGCAGGGATTGACGAAGAAGGAACGGTCACGAGGAAATAAAATCCAGCGAGTTTCGGTAGAACAAAAAAAGGGTATCTCCTCTATTGTCGTATAGAGGGGAGAAAACCTGATGGATTTCTATAAACGCTTTACACTCCGCTTTTGGCTGATCTTTTTGTACTCCGTCTCGACGTCCTTGATCGTGCTAAGCTGCGGGGCCGGCATTTATTTTGTGGTCAAGCAGGTGATTGCCGAAGACATTCTGGACATCAACCGTGCGTACAGCGAGAAGATGGCGCAGACCACTGACCTCTTGTTTTTAAGTATGAAAAAGAATCTGGAGACGAGCGCCGGTGAGATCGCCTCTCTTCTGGAAGGCCGCCAGAGGCTGCAGGGCGATTTGAAGCGGCTGCAGGAAAGCACGATGTTCTTCAATTCCATATTGGTTGCGAACAGCAAGGGCAAGATCCTCGCAACGGAACCGGATATGGAAATTGTTGGGAAGTTTCTTTTGTCCAGCGGCGCGAGGGAAGCGCTGGAAAAGAAAAAAACAATCGTATCGCAGCCATACAAAGCGATTACGGGCAGACTGATCGTTTTGGTATCCACGCCTCTGTGGGACAAGAACGGAAATTATGCCGGTTTTCTGGGCGGAACCTTCTATCTGGAGCAGGACAATACCCTGCATGAGTTGCTGGAGAAGCATTTTTACGAGGACGGCTCGTACTTGTACGTAGTCGATGAGCAAGGCATGATCATCTACCACCCGGAGTCGGAAAGAATCGGTCAGACGGTAGACGACAACATCGTAGTCCAAAAGCTGATGGACAAGAAATCGGGCGCGGAGCGGGTGGTCAATACGCAAGGAATCCCGATGCTGACAGGGTACACCTACGTGCCTGCCGTCAATTGGGGAATCGTGTCCCAGACTCCGGAAGAAGAAGCGCTCGCTCCTACCCTGAAAGTCGTCCTCGACATGTTTGCGTACATCAGCCCGTTCTTATTTTGCTTCTCTTGATCTCGTTCTCCCTGACCCAGAAAATGGTCAACCCGCTGCGGCAATTGGCCAACTACGCCAAAAGCGTCCGGACGGCGGGGACAGAGGTCCAGCCGTTTCCGACGATCCCGACCTGGTACTACGAGGCCGAGCAGATCAATCACGCCTTTCAGCAGTATGCGGAGACACTGCGCCAGAAGATGAACGTCATCAAACGAGAGTCGCTGACCGACCCGCTGACTGGACTTGCGAACCGCAGATACATCGAAAACAAGCTTCGCCAATGGACGGAAACGGGATTGCCATATTCGATTGTGCTCCTGGATGTAGACGGATTTAAAAAGGTAAATGACGAATACGGTCATCAGACGGGAGACGAGGTGTTGCGCTTTCTCTCCCAGGCGATGAAGCACCATGTTCGCAAAGGAGACATTTGCGGCCGCTACGGCGGAGAGGAATTTATCGTGCTGCTGCCGAGGGCGGGGATGGAAACAGCCTACGAAGTCGCGGAAGCTCTTCGCGTCTTTATGAGCAGCCAAGTCAGCCCGACAGGCGAGCCGGTGACGCTCTCCCTTGGAGTAGGAGCCTTTACGGCGCAGGTCAAAGACATCCGCAGCTTGCTGGCCCTGACGGACGAAGCGATGTACAGAGCCAAGCAGGCGGGAAAAAACCGGACCGAGCTGATGGAGGTGGCGCCACCAGAGCAACTCCCCGAGGACGGAGGGGACAGGAGCAGAGCGCAAGAGTAAGCAGTCAGGTCAGCCGGTTCATAGAGCTGGCCTTTTCTCTTCCGCAACAAGGCTGATGGAACAAAGGTTTGCGGGTACAGGTGCAGGCTGTCAAGAAATCGCCGCAACTTGCAGCAGCCCTGAATACGTCTGTTTAAATAAGAAGGAAAAGAGGCAGATGTCTCAAACAACCAGGGTAAAGGAGGCGGCCATATGCACACGATCCCCGCTAAAAGACGATGCAAGCGAGTAAACCGGTACCTTTGGCTGAGGCTGCTGATCACCCTGATGATGACAGCCACGATGCTGTGGCTTTTTTTCGCGTCCACCCCAGGGATAAGAGCGACATGGCTTTGGAACACGCAGCTGATTGCCCAAAAGAGAGAGGCGATCCTTTCTTTTGCCGAGCAAAACGACATCAACAGGATCTATCTGCACATCGATCAAAAGGATGTGCCGACGGAAGCGTATCGCACATTCATCAAGGAAGCGAGTGCAAGGGACATACAGGTGGATGCTCTTGGCGGCGATCCTGCCTGGTCGCTCGTCTCCAGTCAAAAAAGCATTACGTCCTTTATAGACTGGGTGCATGCGTACAACAGCTCTGCGGCAGAAGACGAGCGCTTCACCGGAATCCATGTCGACATCGAGCCGCATGTGCACCCAAAGTGGAAGCGTGACAAGGACGCATTGAAAAGACAATGGATCGAAAACATGGAGCTTGTGGTCCATGAGACAAAAAAAGATCCAAATTTGCAGGTGAGCGCGGATATTCCCTTTTGGATGAACGAGCTTACGGCGGGCGAGACACAGAGTGTCAGCAAGTGGCTGATCGGGCAGCTCGATCATGTGACGCTGATGGCCTACCGGGATTACGTGGAAGGTCCCAATGGCGTGCTGGACATCGCGAGCCGCATTCTGGACGAAGCGGGATACGATCGACAAAAAGTGGTAGTCGGTTTAAATCTGCTGGAAAGCGACGAAGGCGACCGGACGACGTTCTACGAAGAAGACACGGAGAAAATGCACGAGCAGGTAGGCATACTGGAGACGCGGATGAAGAAATACTCCGCGTATGCGGGATACGCTATTCATGACTATGAGAATTGGGAAAAGAAAAGCAGGCGTGAGCGAGAACGGTCGGGTACCCATGAAAATGGGTAACCGGCTTTTTTTTAGAAGCTTCCTGAAGAGCGTATTGTGGATATGTTCCGCTCTTGGAATAAAACAGAAACGGCACCCCTCGAAGTGTTCCAGCGCTCCTTGGGCCTTTGATCGATGCTTGAACATATTGAATGATAGAAATATTTGAAGAAGTCCATAAAGGATATCTATTTTACGGTTCTGCCAGCTTCATAGTAGTTTGGATGAGACGAAAGGAACGTCGAAAATGCTGCGAATTGCCTGAAGGAGGAGGAAACAGACGCCTGAAACCTGAGAAATGTTCGAACATGAGATCATGCATGGTTAATGAAGAATCATTTGCTGCAGCAGGCTGGAGGTATAACGTGACACAGAAAAAAGAGAATTTGTATGCAACAGTGGAAAGTCTCCGCGAAAAGATGATGGAGATCAACGACTTCATTCATAATAATCCGGAGTTGGGCCACCAGGAATTCAAGGCGGTAAAGCTTTTGACAGAAACGCTTGCTGAACATGGCTTCCGTGTGGAGAAAGAGCTGGCAGGGCTGCCGACAGCCTTTTCCGCGACGTTTACAAACAAGGAAGGCGGTCCTACCATCGGATTGCTGTGCGAGTATGATGCCCTGGAAGGAATGGGACACGGATGCGGACACAATCTGCAGTCAGCGTCGATCACAGGGGCTGCCATCGCCCTTTCCAAGCATTTGGGCGATACGCCGGCAACGATCAAGCTTTTCGGGACTCCGGCGGAGGAGACGACGAGCGGGAAGGTGCCGATGGCCGAAGCAGGACTGTTTGACTGCCTGGATGTTGCCATGATGATGCATGGCGGTGACCGGACGACGGTCGACGGGAAGTCTTTGGCGATCAATTCGATCGAATTTGTGTTTGAAGGGAAGCCGGCCCATGCAGCCGTTGCTCCGGAACAAGGAATCAGCGCCCTGGATGCAGTGCTCCTAACGTTTAATGGGATTGAATACTTGCGGGAGCATGTTCGGGCTGACGTAAAAATACATGGTATAATTACCGAGGGCGGAACGGCAGCAAATATCGTGCCAGAGCGAGCTGTCGCCAAATTCCTCGTCAGGGCGGCAGACCGCCAGTATTTGAACACGGTCGTGGAACGGGTCTACAATGTAGCGCGCGGTGCTGCTCTTGCCACCGGTGCGAAGCTGACGATCGTCGAAGGAAAAGCTTTGGACAATAAACTGAATGTTCAGCGATTAAATGATCTCTTGCTGGAGAATGCCAAACAAGCGGGAGCCAAGGAAATCACGCCTCCGCGTCAGAGCACGGGATCAACTGATTTCAGCACCGTTACCCATCGCGTTCCTGGCGCTTGTTTGCGGGTTGCGTTTGTTCCGTTCGGCACTTCCAATCACACGTGGGCATGGGTTGAGGCAGGAGTGAGCGAGGCTGGACATGCTGCCGTTGTAGCAGCCGCCAAATCAATTGCGGGAGCAGGTTATGATCTGATCACCAATCCCGCGCTGTTGGCAGAGATAAAAGAAGAGTTTCAAGCGGCAAAAGCAAAACAGAATGCCGCCATCTAATCGATCTGGGGGGATTTTTTTGAAAAAACTGATATCGATTGTCACGCTCTCGGCGATGATGCTCCTGGCTGCCTGTGGCAACAATTCTTCCACTGGCGGCGGAGGCGGGCAGGAAGGGCCCAAGGATCTGGTGGTAGCACTGGGATCCGAGCCGGTCAGCCTGGATCCGCAGGACGCGAGTGACGGGATCTCCTACCATGCGACTGAACTGATTTACGAAAAGCTCGTTACCTTTGATCAGGATATGAAAATCGTTCCCGAGCTGGCGAAAGAATGGAAAGTCTCTGAAGACGGGAAGACATGGACGTTTACCTTGCAGGATGGAGCGACCTTTCAAGATGGCGCTCCAGTCAATGCAGAAGCTGTCAAGACAAGCTTTGAGCGAATCCTGGACAAGCAAAACAAGCTGAAACGGCACTCCCTGTTCGCTGAATTTATCGATAAGGTAACGGCAGACAGCGAAAAGCAGGTTACGTTTCACCTGAAGTTCCCATATGGCCCGATGCTGGCTACCCTGGCCCATCCGGCGGGTGGCATTCACAGCCCGAAAAATCTGCAAGAAAAGGGCAAGGGCGTCAACAAAGCGCCGGTCGGTTCCGGTCCCTACCAGTTTAAGGAGTGGATTTCCGGGGACAAGCTCGTCTTGGAAGCAAACCCCAATTACTGGGGAGAAAAGCCAAAATTGAAAACGATTACAATCAAGCCTGTACAGGAAAATGCTGCGCGCACCTTGATGCTTGAAACTGGGGAAGCGGATGTCATCTTTCCCGTACCGGCTACGGATCTAGAAAGAATCAAATCGGAAGGCAAAGTGACTGTCAGTACCTATCCGAGCAATCGCAATCTGTACATGGGGATGAACACGCAGAAAGCGCCGTTTGACAATGTAAAAGTGCGCCAGGCTCTGAACTACGCAGTCGACAAGGACACGATTGTAAACAAGATCATGATGGGCAACGCCAAGCCCTCGCAAGCGGCCATTTCCGAGCTGACCAACGGCTTCTCCGCCGTTGGCATGTATGAATACAACCCGGAAAAAGCCAAGCAATTGCTGGCTGAAGCGGGCGTGCAGCCCGGGACGAAAATCAAGCTGTGGACACCGGAAGGACGTTATCTGATGGATCGCCAGCTTTCTGAATTCGTCCAGGCCAATCTGCAGGCAGTCGGTTTTGACGTGGAATTCCGCAAGTGGGAATGGGGCGCATACCAAGAGGCAGTCGACAATCCCGACTCGGGCTACGATTTGTTCCTGCTGAGCTGGGCCGTGCCGACCAACGACGCTGACTGGGGCCTTCGTCCGAACTTCGCGTCAGATGGTTCCAACAACAAGACACTCTTTGCAAATCAAGAGCTGGATGCCCTGCTGGAAAAGGGGATGAAGTCGACCAATGAGGAAGAGCGCAAAACGATCTACAATCAGGCTCTGCAGGTAATCAAGGAAGATGCGCCATGGCTGTTCCTGGTAGAAATGAACCAATTCGTCGGTACAAGCAAGCATGTGCAAGGAGTCTACGGCTCCAATACGGAGCGTTTGGTTCTGCGCTACGCGGAGAAAAAATAATAGACTGACTGGGCGGGGGATGGACAACCATCCTCTTGCTCTTGATAAGGAGGCATCCTGGTGCTTGGTTATGTGGTGAAACGTTTGCTTCAACTGATTCCGACGCTCATCGGGGTCTCCATCCTGACCTTTGTGCTGATTCACGCTGTTCCCGGCGATCCGGCCCGCATCATCGCAGGTCCGGAGGCATCAGAGCAAGACGTGCAGCTTGTGCGTGAAAAGCTGGGGCTTGATCAACCACTATACGTTCAGTACGGAAAGTATGTAGCCGATCTGGCACAGGGGGATCTCGGCACATCGCTTCGCTCGGAACGCCCGGTTTTGGATGAGATCATGATCCGGTTCCCTACCACGATTCAACTGACGTTGATGGCGATTGTCGTGATGGTCGCAGCGGGTCTGTTTGCCGGCATTTTTTCAGCGACCAAACCGAACAGTCTGATCGACAACGCGACGATGATGGTCTCCCTTTTCGGGATATCCATGCCTGTTTTTTGGTTGGGGTTGATGTTGATTCTCGTCTTCTCGTACTACTGGGGCGTCCTTCCGTCGGGGGGCAATGACGGCTTCCGGCATTTCATCCTGCCGGCATTTGCTCTCGGCATTTGCTCTCGGCATTTCCTCATCGGCGATCCTGGCCCGGTTGACGCGCTCCAGCATGCTGGAAGTGATCAACCAGGATTTCGTTCGGACTGCGCGTGCCAAAGGAGTAAAAGAAAAGCTTGTCATCTACAAGCACACCTTGAAGAACGCACTCATCCCGATCATCACCATTATCGGACTGGAATTCGGGACGCTGCTCGGGGGAGCGGTGCTTACAGAGACGGTGTTTTCTATTAACGGATTAGGCCGTTTTATCATTCAGTCCATACAATTCAGGGATTATCCAGCCATTCAGGGCAGCATCCTGTTTGTGGCCACCATATTTGTCATCGTCAACCTGATTGTTGATCTCTGTTACGGATTGGTTGATCCCCGCGTGAGATACGACTAGAAAGGAGCAAGCCATGAGTCAGATGGATTTGGCACTTCAGCAGGAAAACCTCCCGGAACAAGCCTATGTCAGCCGCTCACAGTGGAAGCTGATGAGCAGCCGATTCAAAAAAAATAAACGGGCCATGGTAGGCCTGTGGATGGTTGTGCTCTGCGTAGCCGTTGCCGCGCTGGCACCCTGGATCGCTCCCTATGACCCGATCGAACAAAACATGCAGATCATGCTCGAAGGGCCAAGCCTGCACCATCCTTTTGGCACCGACGAGTTTGGGCGCGACATCCTGTCCCGAGTCATGTACGGGACGCAAATCTCGCTTATGACAGGCATTGTCGGCGTATTGATTGCGGTTGTATTGGGAGTCGCGCTCGGCACCATAGCCGGTTATTTCGGAGGCTTGGCAGACAGCCTGATCATGCGCGTCATGGACATCTTCATGGCGTTTCCCAGCTTCTTGCTGGCTCTGGCCATCGTCAGCGTGCTTGGACCGGGCATGGTCAATGTGATGATCGCCATCGGTATTTTTTCCGTCCCAACGTTTGCGCGGCTGTCCCGCAGTTCGGTCATCGGGGTGCGGAACAAGGAGTACATCGAAGCGGTCAAAGCCATGGGCGGCAATCATTTGCACATCATCATCAAGCACGTGATTCCCAACAGTATCGCTCCGATCATCGTCTTGTCCACGCTGCGGATCGCGACGGCGATCATTACGGCTGCCGGATTGAGCTTTCTGGGAATGGGAGCGCAGCCGCCTACGCCGGAATGGGGAGCCATGCTCAGCACAGGCCGGGAATATTTGAGGATGGCTCCTCACGTCAGTACGATGCCGGGTTTGGCGATTATGTTCCTTGTATTGGGATTCAATATGCTGGGCGATGGCTTGCGAGACGCGCTTGATCCCAAAATGAAGCTCTAATATTGGTCGTCTGGATCCGGGGAGGGACTGGCAGTGAAAGAGAAGCTACTGGAAATGAAGGGATTGAAAACATACTTTTATACGGACGAGGGAGTAGTCCCCGCTGTTGACGGGGTGGACATTGTCATCCATGAAGGAGAAACGGTGGGGATCGTTGGCGAATCGGGTTGCGGAAAAAGCGTCACGTCCTTGACTGCCATGCGGTTGACTCCCGGAAAGGTAGAGGAAGGCAGTATTTTGTTTCAAGGGAAGGATTTACTGGCTCTGTCCGAAGAGGATATGAGAAAGGTGCGTGGCAATGAGCTGGCCATGATCTTCCAAGAGCCGATGACATCCTTGAATCCGGTGTTTACGATTGGAGAGCAGATCGGCGAAGCGATTGAAATCCATATGCAATACAGCAAGAAGCAAGCGAGGGAGAGGGCTATCGAAATGCTGAAGCTGGTCGGCATTCCGCGACCGGAGCAAATCGTAGATGAATACCCCCATCAATTGTCCGGAGGAATGAGGCAGCGCGTAATGATTGCCATCGCCATGTCCTGCAATCCCAAGCTGCTGATTGCCGATGAACCGACGACTGCTCTTGATGTGACGATCCAGGCTCAGATTTTGGACCTGATGCGCGAATTGAAGGAAAAGCACAACACTGCGATTATGATGATCACGCATGACTTGGGTGTAGTGGCGGAAATGTGCGACCGTGTCGTGGTTATGTATGCGGGCAAGGTCGTGGAGGAGGCGGACGTGGTCACGCTCTTTACCAATCCGAAGCATCCGTATACACAGGGCTTGATGAAATCCATTCCTCGCTTGGACTCATCTGAGCAGCGGTTGTACTCTATCAAGGGAAGCGTGCCGATCCCGGGCAGTTTGCGCAAGGGCTGTACGTTTGCCCCGCGCTGCGAATACGCGCTGGACACATGCCGGGAGGAGATGCCGGAGTTAGCCGCAGTGGAGACAGGACATCTCTGCAGATGCTGGCTCTATGAGGCAAAGGAGGAACAGGCAGAATGAGGAAACCACTCGTCGAAATCAAAAACCTGAAAAAATACTATCCGATTAAAAAAGGGCTGCTGAAGCGGACTGTCAACCATGTGAAGGCGGTTGACGGGCTTGATTTTTCAATCTACAAAGGCGAGACTTTGGGCCTTGTAGGGGAGAGCGGATGCGGGAAATCGACGACCGGGAGAACGATTCTGCAATTGCTCAAGCCTACAGATGGAGAAGTTTTGTATGAAGGGCAAAACCTTGTCAGGATGCCGGGGAGAGAGCTTCGAAAGCTGCGAAAGGATTTGCAGATGGTGTTTCAGGATCCCTATGCATCGCTCGATCCTCGCTTGACGGTAGGGCAGATCATTGCGGAGCCGATGGAAATCCATCGTCTGTATAGCGGCAAGGAAAAGGATAAGAGGGTCGAGGAGCTGCTGGAGGTAGTCGGGTTGAACAGCTACCACGCCAAACGGTTTCCGCATGAATTCAGCGGAGGGCAGCGACAACGAATCGGGATTGCCCGGGCGCTCGCTTTGGAGCCCAAGCTGATCGTCGCAGACGAGCCTGTTTCCGCTCTGGATGTATCCATTCAGTCGCAGGTGATCAATCTGCTTCAGGATTTGCAGGGAAAATTCGGGCTGACTTATTTGTTTATCGCGCATGACCTGAGTGTAGTGAAACACATCAGCGACCGTGTAGGGGTCATGTACCTGGGCAGATTGGTCGAGCTGGCCGATAAGGACAACTTGTATGCGGAACCCTTGCATCCATATACGAAGGCCCTGCTGTCTGCTGTTCCGATTCCCGACCCGTTGGCAAAAAGAGAGCGCATCGTGCTTCAAGGAGACGTGCCCAGTCCGGCCAATCCGCCAGCTGGATGCGCCTTTCATCCGCGGTGCAGCGAGTGTATGGAGATATGCAGGAAACAGCGGCCGGCATGGAAAGAAATCAACGGACATTACGTCGCCTGTCATTTATACAACTGACGAATTAAAGATGCAAAAGAAGACCGGGAAGCTGGACAAAAGCTACTCGGTCTTTTGATTTGCATAGTAGGCTTTCACGTAATGGACAAAGCGATTTACAGCGGACAGCTCAAGCGAGGAAGCACGGTAAAGCATCCAGGTCCGTCTCATCAATGCCTCTCCGTTTTTATAATGAAGGTCAATGGTATAAAAATCGTCCTTGTCCGTCAAAGTCGCCCGCGGAATAATCGAGTACCCCAGCCCGTTCTGTACCATTTCCTTGCAGGCTTCTACCTTGTCGATATGCATCGTAATAAGCGGGGGCCTGGAGTATTGCTGCTGCCACCAATCATCGATGCTGTTTGCGATCAGCGGATCTTTCGGGTTGGGATGTCCTCGCCCGGGAAAGTAGTTGATGCGCGGCAGATCGGGGAGAGACGCCAGGTCGATTTTCTGCTTGGAAATAATGCAGACGGGCTCTTCATTGATCAGGACCATTTCATCCGTCCATTTGTAATCCCCGGTGACCAGTCCCACTTGAACATCCTCATACTGCAGCAGCCTGACAATTTCCGAACTCCACCCGCTTTTGACATTGATCTCGACTTTGGAAAACTGACTGAGAAACTGCTTCAGCAGGGGAGGCAATTTGTATAAGGCAAAATTGCTGGAACAGCCGATACGTAAGGAGCCCTGTACTTCATGCGACATGCCGGTGACAAAGTCTTTTGCCTTTCGCTGCTCCAAAAGCATCTTTTTCGCATACGCCACCAGATATTCTCCTTCGGGCGTAAAGCTGATCTTCTTGTTGCTTCTGAGGATTACCTTTACTCCGAATTCCTGCTCGATCTGCTGAATTCGATAGGTTAATGCGGGCTGGGAAATGTAGAGCCTCTCTGCCGCTTTGGTCAGATTTTTTTCGTCGTAGATCGCCTGGAGCAAACTCCAGTCCTGATCGTTCATGAACGTGTTCCCCCTTCGTGCTGTTAGGTTTATTCTAGCGAATAAAAAAGAGGGGCGATAGGGGAATGATCGATCAAAAGAATCTTGCCGAAAATGGCCGCATGACGATGTGAAAAAGGACTGTAGCTGGCGGTCCGGTAGAAATAGCAAACAAATTGAGCTATCATGGAAGCAGTTGATAAGAAGCAGTCGTACAGCAACTTGATTGCTTCCCAAGTGAATCGGAAGCTCTTGAACAAGGAGAGGAGACGAGCAAAATGAACCATATCCGCTATGAACGCAGGCGGTATACGAATGGACAGACACCGATCGAAGAGCTGAGACGCTTATCCGAAGCATTAGGCGGCCCTTCCATCTATATCAAGCGAGATGACCTGCTCGGGCTTGCAGCAGGAGGGAACAAGACGCGCAAGCTTGAGTATCTGGTGGCGGATGCGCTCAAGCAGGGGGCAGATACGCTTATCACCTGCGGGGCCGTACAGTCCAACCACTGCCGGTTGACTCTGGCCGCAGCGGTACGGGAGGGGCTTCGCTGCCAGCTGGTGCTGAGCGAACCGGAGGCAGGCGGCTACAATCCCCAGGCGAGCGGCAATCATTTGCTCTTTCGCCTGATGGGAGCCGAGAAGCTCCAGATCATTCCCGCGGATGGGGATATGCTGGCGGAGATGGAAAAACTCGCTGCAGCCTTGGAGAAAGAAGGGCGAAAAGCGTACCAGATCCCGGTCGGCGGCTCCAGCGAGGTAGGGACACTCGGATATATGGCTTGCGCCGAAGAGATCGAGCAGCAGGCATGGGAGATGGGCATTCCGTTTGACTATGTGGTGACCGCGACAGGAAGCGCCGGGACGCAAGCCGGGTTGATCGCCGGTTTCGCCGCCCGCCAGTCCTCTGCTTCCGTCATTGGCATCAATGTCAGCCGGGACCGTGAGACCCAGGAGAAAAAAGTGCATGAGCTGCTGCTTTCAACGGCAGAGCTGGTCGGACTGAAAGGGGAGCTGCCTACCTCACTGGTGCGCTGCGAAGACGAATACGTCGGTCCTGGGTATGCGATTCCCACGTCTGAGATGGTCGAGGCTGTGAAGCTGCTCGCCCAAACCGAGGGCATCCTGCTCGATCCGGTCTACACGGGAAAGGCGATGGCCGGTCTGATCGGGCTGATTCGCAAGGGAGCGCTTGGCAAAGACGATCGGGTTTTGTTCCTGCACACGGGGGGCACGCCTGCGCTGTATACGTATGCGGATACGTTTTTTACGGACAAATAAAATCAGGATGACAGCCATGATGGGATGGGGCAGACGATTGCCCGAGTTCTCCAGAAGCCGACGCAATGATGTGTCGGCTTTTTATTTTCTTCGCGAAAGCTGTTTCGTGAATTAGCAAAATACAAAAATTGGGTTTTTAATGAACGGAAAGTACATATAGAGAAAAAATAAGAAGATAAAGCATAAAAATATGATCATGAAAAGAGATGGATTGTATGATATTTAGGATTCATTAATTGACAATATGTAAGATTAAGAATTTTCTATTTTTTCTTATATTTACAGATAAGATAGAAATAGAAAACATACAGGGGGGATTATCGTGAGTCAAAAAAAGGTGGCTACTGTTCTGGCGTCCATGCTGCTTCTTAGCATGCCGCTTGTCGGCTGTAACTCGCAAGGAACGGCTCCCGCTCAGAACAACCAAAGTTCGGGCGGCAATACCGCATCGTCCGGGAGCAGCAGTGGCGGTGGCGGCGAGAAGATTTTGATCGCGACGCAAAGCCCGCTCTCCGGATCGCAATCCGCGATCGGCGATGCGATCAAGACCGGAGCCGGATTTGCCATCGAAAAGCGGAAAGAAGAGTTCAAGCAGCTCGGCTTCGACTTGCAGCTGTTCCCGCAGGACGATCAGGCCGACCCGAAAATTGGCGTGTCCAACGCGGAAATGCTCGTGGCCAACCCGGATGTGCTGGGCGTAGTCGGGCATTTCAACACGGGTGTGGCGATCCCCTCTTCCGTAAAGTATGAATCAGGCAGCCTGGTCATGGTTTCCCCGGCCAACAGCGGGGTGACATTGACAGAGGAGGGCAAGAAGACCGTTCACCGAATCTGCGCCCGCGATGACGCCCAAGGTCCCAAGGGAGCCAAATACGCCAAGGAAAAGCTCGGCGTCAAATCCGTCTTTTTGATCCACGACAAGACCGCCTACGGACAAGGACTGGTCGATCAGGTAAAAGCCCAATTCGAGAAGGATGGCATTCAGGTGCTGGGCTACGAAGGGGTAAACCAGGGGGAAAAAGACTACAATTTCGTCGTGAACACAGCCGTCGCCAGCAAGCCTGACATGATTTATTTCGGAGGCATCTATCCGGAAGCGGGCATCATCATTAAGCAGGCGAGGGAAAAAGGCTATACCGGCATGTTCATGGGCGGAGACGGCATTGATTCTCCCGACCTGATCAAGATCGCCGGAGCCGCAGCGGAGGGCGTTTATCTGACCGCTCTGGCCGGAGACGCCAAGCAGTCGGAGGAAGGCCGCAAATGGGCGGAAGAATACGAAAAGGCGATGGGCAAAAAGCCGGGCACCTACTCCGATTACGCGTATGAGTCGGCCAACGTGATCCTCGACGGACTGGCAGCCGCCATCGAAGAGAACGGCGGGAAAAAGCCGACGCGCGAGCAGGTGCTGGAAAAGGTCCACAACACGAAAGAATACCAGGGCAAATTCGTAAAGGTCACCTTTGACGCCAAAGGCGACAACCAGTACGCGGATGTCTTCATGTACAAGTTTGAGAAGGAAGGCACGGCGTTTATCGAGAAAATCCAATAGGATGGCATTGACGAAGAGAGGCATGCAAATTGACATTGCCTCTCTTTTCTGTCTACTATATACCCACAGGGGTAAATAAATACCCTGTATTCGAAGTGCTTTGTAAATAAACGCTGTCAAAATAGAACCGGAGGAAACCAAATGAAATACGGAGACAACGTAAAAAACCGCCTCAAGCGTGTCGAGGGACAAGTCCGCGGTGTCCTCAGCATGATGGAAACAGACAAGGATTGCAAGGAAGTGGTCGGCCAACTTTCAGCGATTCGCTCAGCCGTAGACAAGGCGATCGCCCTGATCGTGGCGGAAAACCTGGCAACGTGCATCAAGGAGGAGCTGGCAGAAGGCAAGGACACCGATCAAGTCGTCCAGCAAGCGATTCAACTGCTGGTCAAGAGCCGATAATGCATCCGGTCTTGACAGCGAGACCTGTTAGTCAATATACTCATAGGGGTAGGGGTATCATATAAAGAGGCGGAGAGCCTATATTTTTTGAGATAAAAATACCCCGGTAGGTATAATGGGGAAGGAGGAAGCGATTCGATGGACACACAAAAGCAAACGACCATGGTCGTATTCAGCGGCGATCTGGACAAAGCGATGGCCAGCTTCATCATCGCAACCGGAGCTGCGGCCATGGGCAACAAGATGACGATGTTTTTTACCTTCTGGGGCCTGAACATCCTGCGGAAAGAGCAATACGTCCCGGTGCAAAAAGGGTTTTTGGAGAAACTGTTTGAGCGGATGATGCCCCGCGGTCCTGGAAGACTGGGCATTTCCAAGCTGAACATGGGCGGAATGGGCCGGGCGATGATGAAGCACATCATGCAAAAAAAGAACGTGGCCTCGCTTCCGGAGCTGATCCAGCTTGCCAAGGAGCTGGATGTGGAGATGATCGCCTGCACGATGTCCATGGACGTCCTGGGGATCAAGGAGCAAGAGCTGGTAGACGGGCTGAAATTCGCTGGAGTGGCAACCTATTTGGCAGAAGCGGAACAGTCTAAGGTGAATCTGTTTATTTGATTGAAACAAAAGAAGCTGTTCGATAGAAAAATAGCGGCAGACCATACGGATAAAAAGCATAGAAAGAAGCCTTGAAATAAACAGATTGATGGGTGGTTTCTTTTGATCTTTTATATACCTATTTGGGTATGTGTATATAGCTGACGAAGCGGGGGGGAAATCGTTGGATTGGGTTATTTACGCAGCGATGGATGCAGTCATGCTGTTTTTCATCAAAAGCATGCTTCCGGTCAAAGGGCTGAAACAGCTTTCGCCGGAAGAGCTGAAGGAGCTTATGAAAAAGCCTGGTTCGCACGTCTTTCTGGACGTTCGGGAACCGTTTGAATACCAGAGGGGGCATATTCCCGGCTTTGCCAATGTCCCGTTGGGGCAGCTGAAGCACCGCTGCCAAAAGGTCGATCCCGCAAATCATGTCGTCTTGACCTGCCAGAGCGGGACGAGAAGCAGGCAGGCTGCCAAAATATTGCGGAAAAACGGCGTCGGACAGGTTAGCCATTTGCGGACTGGAAGATCGAAGGAAAAAAAGTGCGATCTCTCAATATCCCGTACTTTGATTTTCTCGGCGACGACGATTGTCTCTACCGCCGGCTGCCGACAGACGAAGAGGTCGTCGTGATCTGCGCCAAGGGAGGAAGCGCCAGGATGGTAGCGGAGCTGCTGGAGGAGAAGGGCTTTTGTGCCAGCTATTTGGAGCAGGGCATCCAGGAGTGGAGCCAGTTCTACCGCCCGGTGACCGTCATAGAGGAAGAGACGCTGAAACTGATCCAGGTAAATCGGCTGGCCAAGGGCTGCCTATCCTACATGGTCATCTCGGGAGGCCATGAGCTGGCTGAGAAAACCGGAGCCGTCTACTACATCTCGTCCGGCGAGATGCAAGGCTCCGAACGTTTCTACGAGCCGCTTGAAAGGCAGGGACTGCTGCGGGTCGGTCATGCGGAGGTCAAAATCCTCGCCGTGCCCACCCCTGGGCATACCCCAGGGAGTGTCTCGGTATTGGTAAATGATCACTATCTTCTCTCCGGCGACACCATCTTTGTCGGCGGACTCGGCAGACCCGATCTGGGAGGCAAAGCGGCAGAGTGGGCTCAAGCCTTGTACGACACGGTGTTTACGACAATCGCTTCCCTGAGTGACGAGGTGCTCGTGCTGCCGACCCATTATGCCGACCAAAACGAAATCCGGCAGGAGGGCTACGTGGGAGCGGCGCTCGGAGAGATACGCCGGAACAACGAAGTGATGCGCACTGTCGACCGCGATCAATTTACGGAAAAAGTCGCCCATTCCGTCGGAGCGGCGCCTCCTAACTACGAGGAGATCATCGAGATTAATCGCGGGGTCTGCAGCGTATCGGCGGAACAGGCAACAGAGCTGGAGATCGGGCCGAATCGCTGCGCTCTTCACCACGGGTAAGCAGGATCGCAAAAACCATCACAAAACCAAGCGATGCCAAGGAGGAATTGTTCATGATAAACGTAGACGTGTTTGTGGACGCAAAAGGATTGTCCTGCCCAATGCCAATCGTCAAGGCGAAGAAAGCGATGGACGCGATGGAGAGCGGGCAGGTCATGCAGGTGGAATCGACTGACCGGGGGTCTGTCAACGATTTTCAGGGTTGGGCCCGTCATAACAACCACGAGCTTCTGAAAACGGAAGAGGAGGGAGGGGTATACCGGATATGGGTAAGGAAAGGATGAGGTAGACCAGGCATGCCGCTGTTTTCTTCGAGACCGTGCTTCGAACAGCCATGCATGCAAAAGGAGGCCGGATTCGCTATATCATGTTGGCGACCGGCTTTTTGTTGTTTCGTTTAATCTGAAAATTATTTTTATAAAGAATAGTTTGTATTGATTTTTAGTTTCAAAGTCGTATAATGAATGTAAAATGGCAAAAGATACCTGATCTTACCTTGATTGGATTAGCTGATTAGGACTGGCTGAAATAGGTATCGCTTACAACGACACTCATGACAAAGGGGGACGAAGCCGTGCTGAGCGGGGGATTGCTGCGAATCCGTGAATACCTGCAAGACATCAAGCCGTCCGAGCGGAGCGTGGCCGAGTACATTTTGGAGCATCCCCGGGAAGTCATCCGCATGTCGGTCAAGGAATTGGCGGAGCGGAGCAACGCCAGCCCGGCGGCGATCATCCGCATGTGCAAAAGCATGGGGCTGGACGGTTTCCCCGAGCTGAAAATACGCATCGCCGCCGACCTGCAGTCGTCCTCCGCCGGAGAGGACGAGTACAAGGAAATCCGCCCTACCGACGACGTCCCCACCCTGATCGAATCCGTCACTGCCAATCACATCTTCTCCCTGCGCGAGACGATCAAGGTTCTGGATCCGGAAGCGGTCGAGCAGGCGGTTCAGGCGATCTATCGGGCACGCCGGATCGACTTTTTCGGAGTGGGCGCGTCACAGCTGGTCGCCCAGGATGCGCAGCAAAAGTTTTTGCGCATCAACAAAATGTCGACGGCGCACGCCGACGCCCATTTGCAAATTTCTTCCGCCGTCACGCTTACGGACAAGGATGTAGCGGTCGGCATTTCCTATTCCGGAGAGACGCGCCAGGTTGTTGCCGCGATCAAAAGGGCGCGGGAAGCAGGGGCGGTCACGATCGGCATTACGAAGTTCGGGCAAAATTCCCTCTCGGCGCTGACGGACATTCATCTGTCCACGGTTTCGTCGGAGGCCGACATGCGAAGCGCCGCCACTTCGTCCCGCATCGCCCAGCTGGCTGTCATCGACATGCTGTTCATGGGGGTAGCTGCGCAAAGCTACGAAAAGGCCGTGTCCTCGCTGCGAAAGACACGTCAGGCGGTTTTGGCCGAGTTTCGGACCGATTAGGATATTTTTATTCAGAATATTAAGACTATAATTAGCGGCGTTTTTACCAGACATCTACCGGGATGCCGCTCCGATCGGCTAGCCATCCAGTCCGAATCAGCGCTCCGGCTCTCTTCGCGCTGCGACAGCAGGCAGTACCTGTATCTTGTGGCAATACATTTTTCATAGATAAATGGAGGGGTCTGCATTGAAAAGAAAGAGGAGTTTTTCGCTGTTTTTCTCGGCACTCTTGTCTTCCGCCCTGCTGATTACGGCCTGTACCGGTCAGCAGGCAAACACCGGCGATCCGCAAAATACCAAGAACGATTCTGAGCAGATCGTACTGAAGATGGGGTACTACTCCGATCCTCCCACGCAGAAAAAAATGGAAGAGCTGCTGGCGAAGTTCATGGAGAAGCACCCGAACATCAAGATCACGACAGAAACAGGGCCTCACGCGCAATTTTTCCAGAAGCTGAATACCCAGATAGCGGGCGGCAATGCACCCGATCTGTGGCTGAGCGACGGGGTGAAGGTGTTTGAATTCGCCGAACGCGGTGCGCTCAAGGACTTGCGCGAATGGATCGAAAAGGACCTGAGCAAAGACGAGTACTACGGCATGGACGCCAACAAAGGGCCAGGCGGCGAGGTCTGGGGCGTTCCCCAGGGAATCCAGATCGGGGTGCTCTACTACAACAAAGCCCTGTTTGACAAGGCAGGAGTCAAATACCCCGACGCCAACTGGACGTGGGATCAGGTGAAGGAAGCAGCCGAACTGATGACGATTGACGCTTCCGGCAAAAACGGCAAAGATCCTTCCTTTGATCCAAACAAGGTGTCGGAGTACGGCTTCACCATCTTCAGCAGTCCTGTCGGGGTGAGCAGAGGCTGGTTCCCGCTGATGAAGACGTTCGGCGGCGGGGTGCTGGACAGCAGCTTGCAGAAGGCCGTTCTCGACACGCCGGAAAACAAACAGGCGATCGAGTGGATGGTAGACGGCATGAAGCGGGGGATTTTCCCCGACCCGGTCGACCTGCAGAGCTTCCAGGACCCGTTTAAGCCTTTCCTGAGCGGCGTGTCCGGGATGCAGATCGACATTTACGCCGCCCGGGTAAAAATGCGCGAAGCCGGACTGAACTTCGATGTAGCGCCGATTCCGGCGGGCCCTGCCGGGAAACGCTTCGCGCCGAGCATCGTCAACTCCTGGGTGATCAGCAAAACGGCCGACGAGAAGAAAACCCAAGCGGCCTGGGAGTGGATCAAGTACTGGGCGACGGACGACGAGGCGCAGAGGGAGTGGGCGTCGCTTGGCGAAGCCATACCGGTCAAGAAAAAAGTGGCCGAGGAGGTCCTCACTTCCGACACTTCTCTGAACGCGAAGGTTTTCCTCGACAGCATGGAATTCGCCGGTTCCCTCGATGCCAACGCCGTGTTTGGCGAATGGCGCAAAGCGTTTGACGAGGCCATGTTCCCCGCGTTCTCCGGAGAGGAGAGCGTCGACCAGGGCTTAAAGAAAGCGAACGACGCCGTCCAAAAGGTGCTCGATGGCTTCTACAAGAAATAATAATCGCTTACGGGGGATAGGCAGTCATGAACCAAAACACACAACTTGCTGGTGAATGGAAAACCGATCAACGGCCTGAACCAAAGCCCCGAAAACGAAAGCGGCTCGACAGTGAGGGGAGATGGGGCATTTTGCTCATCTCCCCGTATCTGATTCACCTGATCGTCTTTGTCGCGTTCACTTCCATTGCGTCGCTGTACATCAGCTTCACGGATTACGACATGCTGAATCCGCCGGAGTGGACGGGACTGGCCAATTACAGCAAGATGATCGACGATCCGCTCTTCTGGAAGGCGCTGAAAAACACGCTCTACTTCACGATTCTGCTCGTTCCGATCAAGACAGCGCTCGCTTTGGTGCTGGCTGTCGCGCTGAATCAAAAGCTGAAAGGCTTGAAGCTGTACCGGATCGCCCATTTCATTCCGGTTATCTCGTCGTGGACGGTCATCGCATATGTGGCCGACTCGATTTTCAATCCGCGCTTTGGCTGGGCCAACAGCTTGCTCGTCAGCATGGGACTGGATCCGAAAAACTGGCTGGCCGACGAACAGCTGGTGATTCCCGTTCTCGTCGCGGTAGCGGTGTGGAAGGGCGTCGGATACATGATGGTCCTGTTCCTCGCCGGGCTGCAAAACGTGCCGGGCGATCTCTACGAGGCTGCGGAGATCGACGGAGCCGGGCCGCTGCAAAAGTTTTGGCGCATCACGGTGCCCCTGATCTCGGGGACGACCTTTCTCGTCCTGATCCTGAGCACGATCAGCTCGTTCCAAAGCTTTGAGCAGATTTACGTCATGACGGCAGGAGCGGTCGACGGCGTGGCAGGCGGTCCGAACAATGCCAGCCTGGTGCTGATGCTGCACCTGTACCGCGAAGGCTTCACCTTTTTCCACATGGGCTACGCCTCCGCGATCGCCTGGGTGCTGTTCCTGATTCTGTTTGTCTTTACCTTTATGCAGATGAAGCTGCAAAAACGCTGGGTCCACTACGATTGAGGAAGGGGGCAGCTGCAGATGAACATACGCAAATTACTCGCCTATGCCGCTATCGGAATCAGTTCGGCCATCATGTTCATTCCCTTCGTGACCGCTTTGTTCAACTCCTTGAAAACGGTGGGCCAGTTCAACAAGTATCCGCCGGAGCTGTTCCCCGACCCGATCAAGTGGAGCAACTACTCGGAGGTATGGGAGCTGGCCAATTTCAACACGTACACCTTCAACAGCCTGACGGTGTCGGTGCTGTCCATTCTGGGAGCGATCCTGTCCAGCTCGATGGTGGCGTACGCCTTTGCGCGGCTTCGCTTCCCGTTCCGGGATACGCTGTTTATGATCGTGCTCGGGACGATGATGATTCCCGGCGTCGTCACGATCATCCCGCAGTTTATCATTTTCAAGCAGCTGGGCATGCTGGATACGCTGATGCCGCTCTGGGTGCTGGAATGGCTGGGACAGCCTTTTGGCATTTTCCTGATGAGGCAGGCGTTTTTGGGGATTCCCCGGGAGTACGAAGAGGCGGCCAAGATCGACGGCTGCAATCCGTTTCAAATTTACTGGCGGGTCGCGCTGCCAATGTGCAAGCCGTCGCTGGCCACACTCGCGATTTTTACGTTCATGGCCAAGTGGAACGAAATCCTTGCGCCGGTCATCTACATTACTTCGAGAGAGAAATACACCCTGCCGATTGGCATCCTGTCGTTGAAAGGGCAGTGGACAGGGGGGAACGACCAGTACCTGGTGGCCGGGGCGCTGATCAGCCTGATCCCGATTTTGATCGTGTTTTTGATCGCCGAAAAGTACTTTGTCGAAGGAGCCAGAAGCTCCGGGCTAAAATAAGAGATGAGATGGTTTGAAAAGGAACGGGGGAGCGATATGGAATATCATCCGTGGACGTCAAAATGGCTCGATGCCGTGTGTCAGCTCTGGAACGAGCAGTGCGGAGACCGGTTTCCGATGAGGGCGGAGCTGCTTCGGCAGAACAGCCTGGATGACCCTCACCTGCTGCCGGAAGGCTCATGGGTCGCCGTAGAGGAGGAAAGCCTGCGGCCGGTCGGCGTCGTCATCGCCAAGAGATGGAGCGAGGCGGACCCTGTCACCTGGGGAAAAGGCACCGGGTGGATACAGGCGCTCCTGGTGGACCGGGCTTACCGCAGGCAGGGGATTGGCGCAGAACTGCTGAAGCGGGCGGAGAGTGCCCTCTTTCAACAGAACGTCGTCAAAATCAGCCTGGGGAGTGATTGGTGGCATTACTTTCCAGGGGTGCCTGACGAGGAGCAGGAGACAATGCGCTGGGTGGAAAGACGGGGGTATATCGCGGGAAAACAGCTGTTTGATCTGATCTCTTCGCAGGAGGAGACAGCGGAAAAGCAGCCTTCGTCCAGCGCGGAGCTGCCGGTTTTCGCGGATGTGACGTTCCGGGAGGGAAAGCCCGAGGACCGCGACGCGCTGCTGGCCTTTTTCAACAGATGCTTTCCCGGCCGCTGGGAGTACGAAGCGATCTGCTATTTTGAAAAAGGGGGGACCGGACGGGAATATGTTCTGGCTGAGAAAAACGGGACGATGATCGGCTTTTGCCGGATCAACGACGCCCGCTCGCCGATCATCGCGCAAAATGTGTACTGGGCACCCCTCTTTGCCGACGAGCTGGGTGGCATCGGCCCGCTCGGAATCGATCTGCAGGAACGAAAATACGGATACGGACGAGCAGTTGTCGAGGCGGGCATATACTTCCTCCGGCAGCGCGGAATCGAGCGGATTTGCATCGACTGGACCGACCTCGTGGACTTTTACAGAAAGCTGGGCTTTGAGGTGTGGAAGGGCTATCGCAGCTACTCCAAAATCCTGAACGTGGGGTAAAGGCAAAGAAATCAGGGGGACATCTCCACCCAAGACTCGGAAAAAGACGCCAAGCAGCAGCAAAGCTGCCCCAACATCGGTTGAGGCAGCTTTGTCGTTTTTATTTCTTTGGCTGCGGGGCCTTAAACCATTTTACGTTGAAAATAAACGAACCCGGACACGAAGAACACGGCAAAGCTGCCCAGAATGACGATGAACAGCGTTGCCTGCGGCACGCCCAGCATCCCGAGTTCGGCCTGCGACTGCGGGAGCATGGCAAGCATCGGCTGCGCCCACGGGTACCACGGGCCGTATTTCTCGGAGTTGACCAACAGGATGTTCGGCAGCGTGAAGATGGCATTGACCGCCATCGGCGCGGCGAAGCTCGACCAGGCCACAGAGACGGCGAGCTGCAGCGCGGCCAGCGGCATGCAGGCTACCCAGCTGCTGACGAGGCTGCGAATAAGAATATCCCATGGAATAGACGCCGAGAAACCCTTGGCCGCCCCGACCGCCAGCAATCCTGCGAGCAGCAGGCATTGGGCCAGGAGCAGCAACCCCATTACCATCGCGAATTTCACCACATAGACGGTGCCGCGGGATACGGGCAGCGCAAGCATCTGCTTCCAGCCGCCTCCGACATGCTCGTAGCGGCAGACGAACGCGGACAGCACGCCGGTCAGCAGCGGCAGAAACAACAGGGCGTGCGACACCGCCATCGTGGCGTACGTCATTCCCCATGCCATCTCTTCCATCTCCGTATCGATTCGCATCCCCAATCCAATGACCGTGGACAAAGCAGGACTGACGAATACCAGCAGCCAGATCGGCGATTTCCGCAATTTCAGCAGCTCGGATCGGAAAAATCTCCACATGGCCTAGCTCACGTCCTTTCGGATGAAATGGATGAGCCCGGCGGCGTAGATGAGCAGCCCCAGGACCAGCCCCGCTCCAGCCGAATAGAAGGGCTCGTTCCACTCATTTACAAGATATAGCCATTTCAACGGAAGCCAATCGCCCGCCGCTGTCCCGAACAGGCAGAGGACGGAGAAAAGAATGCCTGCCGTCAGCGGGATCGCCTGATTTTTGATCGTGATCGAAAGCCAGGTTTGCAGTGCGACAAAGGGCATCGCCGCAAGGAACGGCAAATACGACTTGACCAGCAGCGTGGCATACGGAATATCGGTGCCGTATCCGAGGGCGATGCCGAGAACGGCCGTGCCCGCCGCCAGCAATGTGCAGGCGCACGCCAGAAGCGCGCAGAGCCCGGCGAACTTGCAGGCAAAGACGCACCGCTTCGATACGGGCAAAGCCAATGTCTGCTTCCAGGCGCTCGTCTGGTGCTCGATGCCCGCAATCATGGAGGCGACAATCGCAATCCCTATCAGCAGGGTCGGCACCGAAAGCTGATGCACGTTCGCGATTACCGCCCCCCACAGATCGTCGGCATACCGCTTGGTCAAGTAATCGTACCGCAGGAAAAAATTCAGCGCCTGCAGCCCCACAACGCCGAGCGGGCCGAGTGCGATCAGAAGCCAGATCCCTTTGCGGCGGATTTTGAGCCATTCGGACGCCATCACTCTGCGCATCATAAGCTTTCGCCTCCACCGGTCAGCTCCAGGAACATGTCTTCCAGGGAACGCTTCGCCTCTTCCACCCGGTACACGGAAATATCGTTGTGCACAAGAAATTTGACCAGCCGGGCCAGTTGCTCGTCGGATTCGTGAGGCAGCAGCAGCCGATTCGCATCCGCTCGCTCCCATTCCGCCTGGATTCCGCTGGCAAGCAGCATCTTCCATGCGGTCTCGCCTTGATCGACGCTTACTCGGATACGGGAGCCCGAGTGCAGCCTTAGGGCCTCGATCGAATCCTGAAAAATCAGCTTGCCCTGCGCAATAATGCCGACCTGCGTGGCCATCTGCTCAACCTCGGACAGCAAATGGCTCGATACCAGAACGGTCATGCCAAGCTGCTTCGGCATGCTCTTGATCAGTTCCCGCATCTCCAAAATGCCGGAAGGGTCGAGGCCGTTCGTCGGCTCATCTAAAATGAGCAGCTCCGGGGCGCCCAGCAGCGCCGTCGCGATGCCGAGCCGCTGCTTCATCCCGAGGGAAAAGCCCTTGACCGGCCGCTTCGCTTCCTTCGTAAGCCGCACGACCGACAGCACCTCGTCGATCCGGGATCGCGGCACGTCAAGGATGCGGCGCACCGCCTCCAAATTTTCATAGGCGGTCAGGTGCCCGTAGTAGGACGGATATTCCACCAGCGATCCGACGCGGCGCAGCACCGACAGCCTGTCCTGCTGCAGGTCGCGTCCGAAGATCCGCACGGTGCCGTGAGTCGGCCGGATCAGGCCGAGCAGCATCCGGATCGTCGTTGTCTTTCCCGCACCGTTCGGTCCGAGAAAGCCGTAGATCTCGCCTTGGTCGATCCGCAGGTCCAGACGATCGACGGCCATTTTATTTCCCAGCTTCTTGGTTAATTGATATGTCTCGATTACGGCTTCGCTCATGATAGCCCATCACCTCAATACCGGATTGTAACGGTTCGAGGTTAAATCCACGGGAGGGCGAAGGTTAAATTTCGTTTAAACGCAAGCCGGCAATGGTCATTCGGGTTCCTCCGCTGTCGCTGTCGACCTCCCACTTCAGTTGCATTTCTTTCAGCATCAGCTGCACGATCGTCAGGCCGATCCCGGCTCCCCGGTTCAGCGACTTGCCGTTCATTCCCGGTCCCCGGTCCTCAAGGCGAATGGCTGCCTGTCCGCTCCGGCTCGAGCCTGACGGAAAGATAGCGGCCGGTCCGGGCATGCCGGAGCACATTTTGCAGGAGATTGTCCAGAATGCGTTCGATCCACATCGGGTCGACCCGGCATACGACAGCCGATTCCGGAAGCTCCAGCTCCACGGTGAAGCCCTCTCTTTCAAAGGCGGGGTACCAATGGGACAATATCGTCCGCAGCAGCCGGACCATGTCGGTTGGCTCCGGACGATACGGGTATTTGCCGGCTGACAGCAGCGTATAGGAGAGCAGGTTGTCGATCAGCTCAGCCAAATAACCGATCTTGTGGTCGATCAGCTCGACTGATTGCCGACCTTGCTCGCTGAGCTTCTCCTGCTGGAGACTGTAGGCGTGGCTCCGGATGGACGTCAGCGGCGTGCGCAAATCGTGCGACAGGTTGGCGATGAGCTGTCGGCGCAGCTGCTCCTCTTCCTGCTCCCGCTTCCGGCCGAGCTCAAGCTGCCTGACCATCGCGTTGAACGCTTGCTCCAGCCTCCCGATTTCGTCCGGATCGTTCACCTCGATCGGCGTCGGAATGCCGTTTTCGGTCGGAGACGTCATTGCCACCTCCAATCCAAGCAACCGTTTGCGCAGGCGGTAGATAAAGATCCAGGAAATGAACAAAAACAAGCCGAGAATGACCAGTGCGACGGCGATGAAGAGATGATCCCGCTTCTCCCACAGCTGCTCGCTGCTTGTCCGGATCACGGAACGGTTGACCTGGAAAACCATAAAGCCTTTGTCCCGACTGTCTCCGATAAAGGCCACCGTCGTGAACGGATCGGCATCGTAGCGCTCCTTCATAAACTGGATCGTATAGGCCGGCGTCCACTGATCGGGGATGTCCACGTCCTTTGGAAGCGTAAGCCTCGTTCTTCCCTGCGAATCGACCCAGAAGACGGAAGCTTGTTCGTACATTTCTTTCAGCTGGGTCAGTCTCCGGCTGATCGCTTCGTCATCGGCACCGGCAAGCTGCCTTGCTTCCTGATGCCACATCTGCTCCAGCCTGCCCCCGTTCTGATACATGTTCGGCTCGCCATTATCCGGCAGCACCATATGCAGCGCAATCGACAGCAGCGGAAACAGCATCGGCAGAAGCAGCATTGCCAGCAAAACAATCAGCAAGTATTTGAACAGCAGCGAATTGCGGAATTTCATAGCTTCACCCGGTAGCCGATGCCGCGAATCGTCTCGATCAGCGCCGGCGCGCTCGGATCGAGCTCGATTTTTTCGCGGAGATGGCGGATGTGCACGTTCAGCGTTTTGTCTCCTTCGATGTACGGCTCACCCCAGACCGCCTCATAGATTTGCTCCTTGGTCAAAATCCGGTTTGCATGTTTCAAAAGGTACATAAAAATCTGCAACTGCTTCCCGGTCAGCACGATCTCCTCGCCCGAACGACTGTCTATGATGAGGTTCCCGCCGATGTCGACAGTGATATGACCGAGCCGCAGCGCTTGCGAAGCCGCCGAACCGTAACGCCGCAGCAGCACCTCGACTCGCGCAGCCAACTCGTCGGGGTGAAACGGCTTCGTCAAGTAATCGTCGGCGAACTGCAGCCCTTGCAGCTTGTCGTCTACCGCCGTGCGAGCCGAGAGCATCAAGATCGGGAGCTGCGGCGCCGCCTTCTTCAGGCGCTGTCCGACGGTAAAGCCGTCCAGGCCAGGCAGCATCACGTCAAGAATAACCAGATCGGCGGCTTCAGCGTATTGCGCCGCACGCTCTCCCGACGTCAACCAGTTGACCGCATACCCCCTTCCGGACAAGTCTTCTTTGACCCAGGCACCGATGTCGGCATCGTCTTCGATATACAAAATGCGTTTGTTCAGCATGGCGGCTTTCCCCCGTCCTTTTTCCGTTTGCGGATTCTCATTCCATCTCCTTGAGAAATGTATCTGATGCGGTTGGGCGCGATCATTTCATTAAATAAATGATGCTAAATTCTTTTAAAAATAACAAAAAAACAGACGCTGGTCATGCCTCGTATGCATGCGAACGGTATACAAACCGCATCCGCACACCATGTTTGCACTTCCTCTATGTACAGGTGACGGGAGTGTACGAGATAACCTGTCTTATATAATAGCAATAATTACCGTTAAGCGATAAGAAGAGGTGGAAAAGAAGATCCCGGCCCGGAAAAACGATAATATTTTTGCTTTCATTCCGGAAACAGGACGTTTTACGTGAATTTGTTTCGGAATAGAACAAGCGGGATTGAAATCTGTCTAAAGTGCAGGGGAACGCATGCATCACTGGTGATCAAAAGGAAAGGCTTTTGGGAAAGGGAAGGCGTTTGCACGGCAGAGAAAAGGGAGGGAGGCCGACGTGGGCGGATCACGTCGGCCTTTGCTGCTTCTACCGGTAGGCGGCTATCGCTAGATTTTCGTGAGCAGCAGGGCAAACAGCGCACTTCTTTGGGCGAGCTGATCGACCACGACATGCTCGTATTCCGCGTGGGGGCCATCGCCGAATGCGCCCAGTCCATCCAGAGTCGGAATGCCCAAAGCCGCGGTAAAGTTGCCGTCGCTGCCGCCGCCCACGGCCGCTTCGGTCAGAGCGAATCCAAGCTCATCTGTGCATTGATTCGCCAGCGCAAACAGACGAGCCGTTTTTTTCGTCCGCTCCATCGGGGGACGGTTGAGTCCGCCGTCCGTTTTCAGTTTGATTCCGGGCAGTTTGGGCTTAGCTCCGTTGATGGCAGCCTGGACCCGCTCTGCCTCTGCCTGGCTGGAAATGCGGACATCGATGTCGAGCCGCGCTTGTTCGGCGACGACGTTGGACCGGGTGCCCCCGGAGGCGATCCCGACATTGACGGTCGTGCCTTTGGCGTAGTCTGTAAGGGCGTGCAGGTCCAAAATCTGAAGGGCCATTTCCTGGACCGCGCTGATGCCGTCCTCGTGATGATTTCCGGCGTGGGCCGCTTTGCCTGTGATCGTCATGGCAAACCGGCCGACGCCCTTCCGCGCCGTCTTGAGCGCTCCCGAAACGGCGACAGCGGGCTCGGGAACGAGGGCCGCCACGCTTTTGCGGGCTTCTTCCTCGATCAGGGAGCGCGAGGTGTCGCTGCCAGCCTCTTCGTCGCTGGTCAGCAGAAAGACGACCCTTTTGTCGAGGACAATGCCCAAATCCTTGCAGGCCTTCAGCGCCCAGAGCGCTTGAATGATGCCGCCCTTCATGTCGAAAATGCCGGGGCCGTACGCCTTGTTGCCCTCGAGCCGGTAGCTGAGCCTGCCGATGTCCCAGACCGTATCCATATGGCCCATGATGAGGATTTGCTCGCTGCCTTCGCCGAAGCGATAGCGTAAATGATTGCCGGTTCTCTCCATCGGGATCACCTCGGCGGACAGCCCCAGATGCTGGCGGAATAGCTCCTGAAAGACTTCGCCGCAGCGGTCTACGGCTGCTTTGTCGTGCGTGGGCGACTCTGCCCGGACGACACGCTCCAGATCGGATAAAATCAGGTGTTCCCGTTCTTTCAGGTAGGACAGGATGGATGACATGGATTTCTCCTCCTCGCTATGTTTATATCGGCGGGATCAGCCGGTACACTTTTCGCGGCCGCCCGCGGCTGGCCGGAGCCTCTTCTCCGGTAAGCTCGGCAAGGCCGTTCTTTTCCAGATCGCTTAAAATGCGGCGGGCATTTCGCTGGGTCATCCCCAGCCATTCCGCCGCCTCCACGGCGCTGATGCAATTTTGCCCCAAATTTTTTTGTACCGAGAACAGCTTGTTGTATGTCGTGATCGTGACGCCAGCCTTGCGCAGCAACAGGCTCATTTCCTTGCTTTCCGTCCGGTATTGATAAGAGATGCTGTCCGGCGTGTACAAGGGGCCTTCCATCACGCCTTCGTCATTGACGAGGATCGCGTTGGAGACGCCTGTCTGTTTGGCGTGGAGCAGCGCCAGCTGGGCGTTTTTTTCCGCTGCCAGAGCGGTGGCGCCGAAGCCGACGCCGATGTGCGTGGGCAGATCGGCGATGAGCCAGATTCGCTCCATCAGGGCGGACGGAGGAAACGTCCGGTTGTCTTCAAACGCTCCCCGGGTGGAGAAGACCAGGTGCTTGCCGTTCCCCAGAGGCACGACGGCACCCGCTTGCGCTTCGACGTAATCGAGAATGGTCTCCTGCAGCTTCAGCTCTAAACGATGGACCTCGTAAATCCCTTTATTCTCGCCAACCAGCTTGTCCAAGCCGTCGACAACCACCATCTGAACGGCGATTTGCGACTTTTTGAAGTGCAGTGCTTCTCCTTCCTGACTGGCCAACTCCAGCATGGTGCGGATCGCCATCCGGTCGTGGGTGATCCGGTAAACAGGGATTCCCAGCGCTTTTAGTTCGTCGTAGACGGAGCTGATGCAGGTGGCGCAGGCATCGACCTTTCCCTGTGCATACAGACCCGTATGAAAGGCGATCAGCTCCAAGGAAGGCATGTAGCCGGAATAGGAGAGAAGATGGAGCTGATCGCAGGGAAGATCGAGATCGGAGCACATTTCCCGAAACGCCTCCGGTGAAATGGTGTCAAAGCTGACGCGCTCCAGGCGGCGATGATCCCGGTATGCCAGCTCAAGCAAGACTCTCGTCAGACTCGATCCCTGGAGCTGGGGAAAGAACGCCTTCTGCTTGCGAATCTGCTCTTTGGCGATGGCAAAAGGGGCCTGTCCCGAAAACAGCCAGATATCGACCGAATCGGCCGCGGCATGGACAATTCCGCTCGCTTCTGCGGCATTTTGATAGACATAAGGAATGAACTGCATGCGGTCCTTGTACTCTTCACCGACTTCGTAGATGAGCTGGACGGAATCCCGGGGGCCGACAACCCCGACTCTGATCATCATGACTCATGGGCGCACAGGGCGCAAAAGGCGAGCGTTTTCACGGCGATGGGCAAAACCCTCTCGTCGATGTCGAAGCGCTCATTGTGATGACCGGCAGCCAGCGTCGTTCCAAATGTCAGATAGGAAGCGAGACCGCCGTTTGACTGGACTCGTTCCATCATGTACGTGGCGTCTTCCGAACCGGATGTCTGGAACCGGTCCAGGACGGAGGCGACCTCGGCTACTTTTTCCGCCTGACTGCGGATAAACGGAAGCAGCTCCGGGCTTGGGGAGCATTGCTTTGCTTTTCCCGCGATCCGGACGCTCGCCATAACGCCGTACATCTCGGCAGCCCCCTCGATGATCTCCATCGCCCGGGCGAGCGTGTATTCATTTACCTCGCTTGTTTCTCCGCGCGTTTCCAGCTTGAAGGAGGCGTGATGGGGAATGATGTTGCGTCCGCTGCCGGCGTGCAGGACGCCTACATTGACGCGCGAGTTGCCGCCGCTGTGCCGGGGGATCGAGTGGAGGCCGAGAACGGCGGAGGCGGCAGCGAGCAGCGCGTTTTTCCCGTCTTCGGGATGTCCTCCCGCGTGCGAGGCTACTCCTGTATAAGTCACATCAACCTTGGTCGTAGCCATGTACCCATAGGTTCCGCAAGCTACCTCGCCGAGCGGCACGCCGATGCCGATATGGCAGGCAAAAAAACGGTCGACATCATCGACAACTCCCGCGTCTACCATGGACTTGGCTCCCCGGACGCCTTCCTCCGCCGGCTGGAAAATCAGCTTGATTTTGCCTCGAAGCTGGTCTTTCATCTGGCTCAGCACGTAGGCCAGCCCGAGCCCGATCGTCGTGTGGGCATCGTGGCCGCAGGCGTGCATCATGACGGGGTTGACGGAAGCAAAGCCTTCTGCAGCCGGAATGTGATCGGGCGCATCCGATTCCTGCAGGTCCAGCGCATCCATATCGACGCGAAAAGCGACCGTAGGACCTGGACGCCCTGTGTCGAGAATGCCGACGACTCCGGTGAAGCCGCCGGAAAATTGCGGCAGCCATTTGGCGATGGCTCCCTGGTTTTGGGCGCGGTGCTGCTGCGCAGCCAAAAACGACTCGTCAGGCACACCCATTCTACCTTCCGCATGGATGACTTCCCGCCCGGCCTTGACATCATAGCCCCAATCGGACAGGCGGTCGGCAACGATGCTGGCAGTCCGAAACTCCACCCAGCCTGACTCGGCGTACTTGTGAAAATCGCGGCGCCAGCTTATAAGCGAGGGGGACAGCTCTTCTACTAGTCTGTTTACATCTTCAACCATATGCGTCTCCTTTTTTGCGGCGTTCTATTTTAGGAATAATTTAGGAATTACTCCTTAATTCAAATGAGTTTCTCTAATGGAAATGAAAATCCTTCCAATAAATTTTATTTTATTGGAACAATTTAGAATATTTTGAGTTGACACAAAGGTGAACCGACCCTATAGTTTTAAATTAAGGAATCTTAAAGGAATATTTCCAAAAAGAAGGAGGAGAGACAGGTGCAGGACGTTTTTTCCTACATCGAACAAAACCGGGAGACGTACATCCGGTGGCTGCAAGACATCTGCAAGCAACCGAGCGTGGCGGCGCAAAACCGCGGCATGAAGGAAACCGCTGACATGGTGGAGCGCTTCGTCCGCGAAATCGGCGGAGAGGCGGAGCAACTGGAAACGTCGGGCTATCCGGTCGTCTTCGGACAATTCAAGGGCGAGAGCGAACGGATTTTGTCCTTTTACAACCATTACGATGTCCAGCCGGAAGATCCGCTCGATTTATGGAACTCTCCGCCTTTTGGCGCGGAGATCCGGGATGGATACATGTATGCGCGGGGAGTGGCCGATAACAAGGGCAATCTGATGGCCCGCCTGGCTGCCGTCCACGCTTACCTTCAGGTACGGGGCAAGCTGCCTGTAGGAGTCAAGTTCATCGTCGAGGGCGAGGAAGAGATCGGCAGCGTGCATCTGGAGGAATTCGTGGAAAAGTACGCGGACCGGATCGGAGCCGACGGATGCGTCTGGGAGTTTGGCTATAAAAACGCTGACGGACGGCCGCAGATCAGCCTCGGGGTAAAAGGGATGTGCTATGTGGAGCTGATTTGCCGGGGAGCCAACACCGATCTCCACTCCGCCAATGCGGCGATAATCGAAAACCCCGCCTGGCGCCTGATCTGGGCCTTGAACACGCTGAAGGGACCGGATGAACGTATCCGCATCGAAGGCTTTTACGACAAGGTTGCGAGTCTGAGCGATGACGATACGCTCATGCTGGAGCAGATGATTTACAACGAAGAAGACACGCTGGCAAAGCTGGGGCTGAAGTCCTTCCTGCTGGACCTGAAAGGAATTCCGCTCAAGCAAAAGCTGATTTTCCAGCCTACTTGTACCGTTTGCGGCATCGTCTCCGGCTATATCGGCCAGGGCTCCAAGACGGTGCTGCCGGCAGAGGCGAGGGTGAAGCTCGATTTCCGGCTCGTGCCCGATCAGGACCCGCGCGAAATACTCGCGCTTTTGCGGAAGCATTTGGACGAGCACGGATTTTCGGACATCGAGATCCAATCGTTTACGCTGGAGCATCCGGCCCGTACGCCGCTGAACAATCCGCTGACCCGCGCAGTCGTGAACACCTCCAAGCAGATTTACGGAATGGAACCGACGATTATGCCGATGTCGCCAGGAACAGGCCCGATGTACATTCTCTGCCAGCACCTCGGCATCCCCGCCGTATCGGTCGGCGTCGGCAACTTCGCCTCCAACAACCACGCGCCAAACGAAAACATCAGCATCGACGACTACATACAGGGGATCAAGCATATCGCCGCGATCCTCGAAGAGTTTGCGAAGGAAGCGTAGGAGCCGCAAATCGCGGGAACCAAAGAACCGCGAAGGTAAATCGAAGAATTGCAAGTACCGTATAACCGCTGGAGCAACAAGAGCAGTAGGAGCCGGAAACAGCGCGGTAACGAAAAAGGAGGCGTTCGTCATATGGGCCAAACCCCAGCCTTGTACCAAACCTCCGAGATTCTTGCCAAAGCAAGCGTCTTGAGAGAGCAAATCGTGGCGTGGCGGCGGGACTTTCATCAGAACCCCGAGCTCAGCTTTGAAGAGAAGCGCACCTCGGACATTGTCGCAGCCCACCTGGAAAAGCTGGGTCTGGAAGTAAAGCGGGGCCTCGGCAGGACAGGCGTTGTCGGAATTTTGCGAGGAAAGCAGCCGGGACCCACGATCGGGCTGCGTGCCGACATGGATGCACTGCCGATACACGATCAAAAAGATGTGGTCTATCGCTCGACGGTAAACGGCAAAATGCACGCCTGCGGCCATGACGCTCACACCAGCATGTTGATGGGGGCAGCCCAGTTCCTCAGCCAGGTGGAGCGGCCGGAAAAGGGAAATGTCGTCTTCGTTTTCCAGCCGGCTGAAGAGGGAGGCGGTGGCGCGCAGGTCATGATCGAGGACGGCTTGCTTCGGGAGACAGGCATTGAGGCAATGGCCGGACTCCATGTCTTTCCGGGAGTGCCTGTGGGCCGGGTGACTGCCGTGCGGGGCGTAGGCTGCGCCGCAGCGGACACGATCCATATCCGGGTCATCGGCCGCGGCGGCCACGCGGCACATCCGCATTTGGCAGTAGATTCCGTCGCGGTCGCAGCGGAGGTGATCTCGGCGCTGCAGCAGATCGCGAGCCGCCATGTGGACCCGCTCGATCCGATCGTGATTACGATCGGCAAAATTCAGGGAGGGACCGCAAACAATGTGATCGCACCGGAGGTAGAGCTTTTCGGAACGGTCCGCACGCTCAATCCGGCGCTCCGGGAGCAGATGCCGGAGCGGATCGAGAAGGTGATCGCCGGCGTTACCCAAGCCTTCGGCGCCACCTACTCATTTGCCTACGAATTCGGGTACCCGTCGATTTTAAACGACGACGGCATGGTGGACCTTTTGCTCCAAACGTCCGATGACGTTCTGGGCGAGGGCAAGTACCAGCTCGTGAAACCGTCCATGGGAGGGGAAGACTTCTCCTATTACACCCACCATGTGCCGGGCGTATTTTTCCGCCTGGGTGCGGGCAACGAAGACCAGCGGACCCGATATCCGCTGCATCACCCGCTGTTCGACATCGATGAGGACGCGCTTCCGATCGGCGTCGCCATGCTGTCGGCGTTCGCCTTGAAGTATTTGGAGCGCTAGGCGGGAGCAGCATCAGTGTATCCATAAGGGGGAAAACAGACATGAAAAAACGGATTGCAGGCATGGGCCTCGCAGCGATTCTGGCTTTGTCGGCGGCACTCGTCGGCTGCAGCAGCCAATCCAGCTCGCCGGCTCAACCGTCAGGGAAAAAGGAAACGACGCAGCCCGCTGCACAGAACGGAGAAAAAGTGCTGACGATTGCCAGCGGCAGCGACATTGTCACCTTTGATATCCACGATCACAACAACACATCCACGGAAGCTGTACACGTCAACATGTTCGATTACCTGGTGCGAAAGGACGCCCAGCAAAAGGTGCAGCCCGACCTTGCGGCTGAGTGGGAGACCGTAAACGACACGACATGGCGCTTCAAGCTGCGCGAGGGCGTAAAATTCCATAATGGCGACGAGTTTACCGCAGAGGACGTCAAGTTCACGCTGGAGCGGGTTGCCACCGACAACAAGCTGCTGGAGTACGGAAACTACAAGCAGATCAAAGAAGTGAAAGTAATCGACCCGCATACGATCGAAATCATCACCCACGCGCCGGAACCGGTCCTGCTGAACCGTCTGTCCCGCCTCGGATCCGGTATCCTCCCGTCCAAGTACATCAAGGAAAAGGGCTGGGACGAGTTTCTGAAAAACCCGGTGGGAACAGGCCCGTACAAGCTGGAAAAGTGGGTGCGTGACGATCGCCTGACGCTGGTCAAAAACGATGAGTATTTCGGCGAAAAACCGAAATGGGACAAGGTTGTCTTCCGCTCCATTCCGGAAGACGCGACCCGCGTAGCCGAACTGTTGACAGGCGGCGTCGATATCGCCGTAAACATCCCGCCGAGCGATCTGCAGCGCGTCAAGGACAACGACGGCACCGACACCAAGCAAGGACCGACCCAGCGCGTCATGCAGCTGACCCTGCGGCTGACGCCGGGAACGGTGACCGAGAATCCGAAAGTGCGCGAAGCCATCGATTTGGCGATCGACAAGCAGGCGATTGTCGACAATATCCTCGCTGGCGGAGGAGTGCCGACCCGGACCCGTGTGACTCCGGGCAACTTCGGCACCAATCTCGACCTGTACAGCAAAACGCTCTACGATCCGGAAAAGGCGAAGCAGCTTCTGGCGGAAGCAGGCTATGCCAACGGTCTGGAGCTGACGCTGAACGCGACGAGCGGCCGTTACCTGAAAGACAAGGAAACCGCGGAGCTGATTCAGGCGATGCTGGCCGAGGTGGGCATCAATGCCAAACTGGAGCTGCTCGAGTGGAGCAAGTTCAACGAAAAGTACAAAGCGAAAAAATTTGATGAAGTGTTCATGATCGCCTACGGAAACTCCATGTTTGACGCGTCTCTGGCGTTTGACCGCCTGACTTCGGAACGGGCCAAGGGCGAGTCGGATTACAGCAATCCGGAGCTGGACAAGCTTTTGGCCGACGGCGAGAAAAACATGAACATGGAAGAGCGCGAAAAGCAGTATAAACAAGCGCAGGAAATCATCGCGGAAGAGCGCCCGCACATTTACCTGTACCAAATGAATGCCAACTATGGCGTGAGCGACCGCATCAGCTTTGAACCGCGTTTGGACGAAATGCTGTACGTGGACGAAATTACACTGAAATAAGAAAAGGGTGCAGCGAATGGGGTCTCCACTGGCGAGACCCCTTCCTGTTCCAGGCCGAAAGCGGGCGAACAAGCTTTTGCCAAACGCAAATGTTTCGGGAGGTGACAGCGTGAGACAGTATTTGTTGAAGTCGATTCTGCAGATTATCCCCGTACTTTTTCTGATCTCGATCATCGTCTTCGTGCTGGTGTACATTACCGGAGACCCGGTGTCTCTGATGCTGTCCGATACGGCGACAGACGAGGATCGGGAAATCCTGATCGCGGCGCTGGGATTGGATCAGCCGATGCACATCCAGTATTTCCGTTTTCTCGGCAATATGCTGCAGGGGGACTTTGGCACGTCATTCCGCTACGACATGCCCGCCCTGCCGATTGTGTTGGAGCGTCTGCCCGCCACCTTTGAGCTGGCGATCGCAGCCATGATCGTCGCCACGGTGATCTCGATTCCGCTTGGCATTTTGTCAGCCACCAAGCGAAATTCCTTTCTGGACATTTTTGTCTCGGGCGCTTCCGTATTAGGGAAGGCGATGCCGCACTTTTGGCTGGGAATCATGCTGATTTTGTTATTTGCCGTGGAGTGGAAGTCCTTGCCGGTGTCGGGTAGAGGTTCATGGGACCATCTGATTCTGCCCGCCTTTACATTGGGAACGGGAATCGCTGCCGAGATGACGCGGCTGATCCGTTCCAGCATGCTGGAGATTTTGGGGCAGGACTACATCCGCACAGCCCGGAGCAAGGGGCTGATCGAAACGCTTGTCGTCTACAAGCACGCTCTCAGAAACTCGCTCATCCCCGTCGTGACCATCATGGCGCTGCAAACCTCCACGCTGATCGGCGGGACGCTGATTACAGAGACGATCTTTTCCTGGCCGGGCATGGGGCAGCTGATCATCCAGGCAGTAAACACCCGCGATATGGCCATCGTCCAGGCCGCCGTTTTTGTCGTCGCCTTCCTGGTCATCGTCAGCAACATTCTGGCCGACATTCTGTACCGCGTGTTGGACCCGCGGATCAAATACAACTAAACGGAGGTGAGCCGCATGTCTCTTCCCCTGGAATCGCAATCAGCGCAAGTAACAAGCGTCGGCCAGGCGGCCAAAAAGCCGGGGCAGCTCCGCCGTTTGGCCCGCATGCTGTTGAAAAGCAAAACAGGAACGATCGGACTTTTGATTGTTATCGTCGTCGTATTCATGGCCATCTCCGCCAGCTGGATCGCCCCTCACGATCCGGCCAAAACACAGGCGGCGCAGCGACTCAAGCCCCCCATGTGGATGGAGGGAGGCTCGCCCGCAAATCCGCTCGGCACCGACAATCTGGGGCGGGATGTGCTCAGCCGCATCATCTACGGCTCGCAGGTGTCTCTGCTGGTCGGGGTGTGCGCCGTCGCCGTAGCGGGCGCGATCGGAGTCGTTCTGGGGCTCGTCTCCGGCTATTTCGGCGGGCTTGTCGACAATCTCATCATGCGGACGGTCGACTCGTTTCTGGCCATTCCCAACATCTTGTTCATGCTGGTGATTTTGACGGTTCTCGGGCCCAGTCTGCCGACCTTGATCCTCGTTCTCGGCTTTACCAACTGGGTCAAGTACGCCCGCATCATCCGCGGCGAAGTGCTCAGCGTCAAAGAGCGCGACTTCGTCAGGGCGGCTCGCACTGTCGGCGCGAGCGACGGACGGATTATTTTTACCCACATTTTGCCCAACGTCATCTCTTCCTTTATCGTCGTCTCTACCTTGAGCGTAGCCACGACGATTATTGCGGAAGCTTCGCTGAGTTTTCTCGGACTGGGAATTCAGCCGCCGACTGTCTCCTGGGGCGGCATGCTGAGCGACGGCCGGCAGTATCTCGCCACGAGCTGGTGGGTAGCCACCTTCCCTGGCGTAGCGATAACGATCACCGTTCTTGGGATCATGTTTCTCGGAGACTGGCTGCGCGACATTCTGGACCCTCGCATGAAGGCAAGAGCGAAGTAGGGAGGGGAGATTCGATATGGAAGCAAACTTGCTGGAAGTAAAAAATTTGCGGACGCATTTCAAAACGGAGGACGGCGTCGTTCCTTCCGTAAACGGCGTCTCCTTTTCCGTAGCGAAGGGAGAAACGCTTGCCATCGTCGGCGAATCGGGCTGCGGCAAAAGCGTCACCTCCCTCTCGATCATGGGGTTGGTCGCTTCGCCCGGAGAAGTGGTGGGCGGAGAAATCTGCCTGGAGGGCCAAAACCTGCTCGCGTTGAGCAAAAAAGAGCTTCGCAAGCTGCGCGGCAACAAGCTGTCGATGATCTTTCAGGAGCCGATGACGTCGCTCAATCCCGTATTTACGATCGGGAACCAGCTGGGGGAGGTGTTTCGCCAGCACAGACAAATGGACAAGAAGCAAGCGCGGGCCCACAGCATCGAAATGCTGGAGCACGTCGGCATCCCCAACGCGGAAAAAATCGTCGATTCCTTTCCCCACCAGCTGTCAGGAGGGATGCGGCAGCGCGTGATGATCGCGATGGCGCTGGCCTGCAATCCGGCCCTGCTGATCGCGGACGAACCGACGACCGCTTTGGACGTGACGATTCAGGCGCAAATTCTCGAACTGCTGAAAAAGCTGAACAAGGAGCTGCAAACCGGGGTTATTCTGATTACCCACGATCTCGGGGTCGTGGCCGAGATGGCCGACCGGGTGGTCGTGATGTACGCGGGAGAAGTGGTGGAGCAGGCGGACGTTTTTTCCCTTTTCGCGGAGCCCAGGCATCCGTATACAAAAGGGCTGCTCGGTTCGCTGCCGAAGCTGGACGAAAAACGCGAGGAGCTGGAGTCGATCCCCGGCTCGGTGCCCAATCCGCTCGACATGCCGGGCGGCTGCGCCTTTCACCCGCGCTGCCCTGCCGCCACCGAGGAGTGCAAGCAAACCAAGCCGCAGCTTCAAGAGGTGGCCCCGAACCATCTGGCACGCTGCTTCTACGCGTAAAGGAGGCACATGAGCTATGGACCAGACGAAAGAACCGCTGTTGGTGGTGAAAGGGTTAAAAAAGCATTTTCCCTACAAGAAAGGCATGTTTTCCAAGGAGACGGGCTACGTCCGGGCCGTGGATGGCGTCGACTTTACCGTGTACCGCGGGGAAACGCTCGGCATCGTCGGCGAATCCGGCTGCGGCAAGTCGACCACCGGACAGATGATTTTGCAGCTCCTGGAGCCGACCGAAGGCGAGATTTGGTTCGAGGGCAGAAATCTTTCCGCTCTCGGCAAAACACAGGTGCGGGCGCTGCGGCAGCATCTGCAGATGATCTTTCAGGACCCGTACTCCTCGCTGAATCCGCGGATGCGCGTGGAGGACATCGTGGCCGAGCCGCTGCGCGTACACGGTACGCACAAAGGGTCCGAGCTGAAGGAGAAGGTCGTGGAGCTGCTGCGCCTCGTCGGACTGGATGCCCACCACATGAGCCGCCACCCGCATGAGTTCAGCGGCGGGCAGAGACAGCGGATCGGCATTGCGCGGGCCCTCGCCTTGAATCCCAGCCTGATCGTTTGCGACGAACCGGTATCGGCCCTCGACGTGTCGATCCAGTCGCAGGTGCTGAACCTGCTCAAGAAGCTGCAAAAGGAGCTAAAGCTGACTTACATTTTCATTGCTCACGGCTTGCCTGCCGTCAAGCATATCAGCGACCGGATCGCGGTCATGTATCTCGGCAAGATCGTGGAGATGGCAGAGCGCGACGAGCTGTTCGCAAACCCGCGCCATCCCTATACGGAAGCGCTCCTGTCGGCCGTCCCGATCCCTGACCCGACGCAGCGAAAAGAGCGGATTGTCCTGCAGGGCGATTTGCCGAATCCGGCCAATCCGCCGTCCGGCTGCCATTTCCACACCAGATGCCCGTATGTGCAGGATGTATGCAGACAGACTGCGCCGACATTGACAGAAGGTCACGGCGGGCATTTTGTCTCCTGTCATTTTCCGCTCGGTCAAAGCAGGGAAGGCATTTTGGAATGAAACGGGCGTTTGTTTCACTTAGATGGAGGTGCCCCGAGGTCTCTGGCAGACCGAGGGGCACTTTTTTAGGCAGAAGAGACGGTGCGGGCATCAGGGGATTTGACTTGTTGATCGAATTCATGCATAATAGCCATAAGCTTAATTTCCGATTTGCATAATCGGAAAGCGGGGGAACCACTTTTTCCGGGGCGAATCGGCAGCATCTCTGCCGTAGGGAACCATCTTTCCCGAGTCCGTCAGCTAACCTCGTCAGCCTCAAGATGGGTCAAAACAAGCAATCCGTGTCGGATGATTTCGATGTGGAGAACAATTCGGTTTTTTGACCCTATGCTTTTGCAGGGTCTGTTTGTGTTTGCTATAGACATGACCCTGCTTTGGCGGGGTCTTTTTTATTTCCAAAAAACACAGACGAAAAGAGGGGATGCGAATGGCAAATGCGGTTGTCTTTGAACGCGTGCGCAAATCTTACGGCTCGACGACCGTGATCCCGAATCTCAATCTGGAGATTCCCGAGGGGAGCATTACGGTGCTGGTCGGACCATCCGGCTGCGGCAAGACCACCACGATGAAAATGATCAACCGGCTGATTTCGCCGACATCGGGAACCATTACCATCGGCGGCAGGAATTCGGCGGAGATCGATCCTGTCGCGCTGAGGCGGAACATCGGCTACGTGATCCAGCAGGTCGGGCTGTTCCCCCATCTGACCATCGCGGAAAATATTTCGCTGGTGCCCAGACTGCAAGGGGGCAAACAGTCCATCGACCACAAAAAGGTTGATCGCCTGCTCCATATGGTCGGACTGGACCCCGAGCGGTACCGCGACAGATACCCGTCCGAGCTCTCCGGGGGCCAGCAGCAGCGGGTAGGCGTGGCCCGGGCGCTGATGAGCGATCCGCCGATCATTCTGATGGATGAGCCCTTTTCGGCTCTCGATCCGGTTACCCGGGAGCAGCTGCAGGATGAGCTGATCCGGCTCAACCAGGAGCTGAACAAAACAGTCGTTTTTGTCACCCATGACATGGACGAAGCGCTGAAAATCGCCGACCAGATCGTGGTCATGCAAAACGGGAACGTCATTCAGCAAGGGACGCCCGACCAGATACTGCGCCATCCGGTCAATGATTTCGTCCGGGAGTTCATCGGGGAAAAACGGCTGCAATCCCATCTCGGACAGCTTGTCCAGGACGTAATGGTCGCGCAGCCGGTCACCGTCTTTCCGGGGAGAGGGCTGGCGGAGGCCGTTCAAATCATGCACCGAAAGCGGGTTACCGGGCTGATCGTTGTCGACAAGCATGGAAAGTATTTGGGCATGGCGGATACGGCAGATATCCACAAGCGCTACCCGGATGAATCGCTGGCCATCCGCGACGTGATGCGGACAGACACCATGACGCTTGCACCGGACAGCCCGCTCGTGGATGCCATCGGCTACGTGCAGGAAGCGCCGTACGGGTATGTGCCGGTCGTCCGCAAAGACGGAACGTTGGCAGGCTTGTTGACAAGGGCCAGTCTGGTCGATGTATTGGCACGGCCTTATCTGGAGCAGGAAAGGAGCGAGGCGCTATGAGTGAAGTTTTTTCCGTAATGGCAGACCGTTGGCCGGATATTGTGCAGGCGTCATGGGAGCACATCGTTTTGTCTGTCGTCGCGTTGTTCTGGGCGATTGTCGTTGCGGTGCCTACAGGCATTTTGTTGACCCGGTACCGGAAGCTCGCGGGTCCGGTGCTGGCCGTGATCTCGGTCTTCCAGACGATTCCCAGCCTGGCGCTGCTTGGATTTATGATTCCGCTGTTCGGCATCGGTCCGATTCCGGCCGTGATCGCGATGGTCATTTACGCGCTGCTGCCCATCGTGCGAAATACGTACACCGGCATTTTGGACGTCGATTCCTCGCTGCTGGAAGCGGGGCGCGGCATGGGGATGACCAAAGGCCAGATGCTGCGGATCGTCGAGCTTCCGCTGGCCCGCCCCGTCATCTTTGCCGGGATTCGCACGGCCACCGTGATGACGATCGGGGTGGCGACTCTCGCAGCGTTTATCGGCGCGGGAGGCTTGGGCGACCTGATCCTTCGCGGCATTGCCATGGTGGACACGGGCATTATCCTGGCAGGAGCGGTCCCGGCTGCATTGCTGGCTGTCTTGTTTGACCTTATTCTGGCTTGGGTGGATTGGCGAGTGACGCCAAAGGGGCTTCGCATCCGCCACTCGCGATAGGCTCGCTTTTTAGGAAGCTGATTTTCAAAAAGTTGAATGCATCAGGCTTTTTGAGATTTTGCAAATAAATTCTAATCATTGAAAGGGGAGGATTTTGTGAGGGCAGGATGGCTGAGGAAAGTTGGAATGGGTGTACTGGCATTGTCAATGATAGCGGTGACGGGCTGCTCGGTTCTGACCGGTACAAAAGCGTCTGACCGGGTGACTGTGGTCGGGAAAAATTTCTCGGAACAAGACATACTGGCGAATCTCGTGGGAATCATGCTGGAGAAAAATACGGACCTAAAGGTCGAGACAAAACCGTTTTTAGGCGGGACCGATGTAGCCTTTAACGCGGTCAAAGGCGGCAGCGCCGACCTGTATGTGGAGTATACGGGAACAGGTCTGGTCAATATCATGGGGCAGGAAGCGATGAAGGATCCCCAGCAGGTTTACGATAAAGTCAAGACCGATTTTGCGGAAACATACAAGCTGGAATGGCTGGAACCGATCGGGTTTAACAACACATACGCCTTGGCGGTGACGAAAGAGACAGCCGACAAATACAAGCTGAAAACGATCTCTGATCTCATCCCGCATGCGGCCGAGCTTACGTTTGGGACGGAGCAGGAGTTTCTCGAACGCTCGGACGGCTTGAAAGGCCTGGAAAAAACGTATGGCCTGAAATTCAAAGGTACGAAATCAATGGACGCCGGTCTTAAATATAAAGCGATCAGCGAGGGGAACGTGGATATCATCGATGCCTTCTCGACAGACGGTCAACTGGTGAAGCACGATTTGGTCATTCTGGAGGACGACAAGCATTTCTTCCCGCCGTACTACGCTGCGCCGCTGGTGCGCCAGGATACGCTGGAGAAGCACCCGCAGATCAGGGAAGTGCTAAACAAGCTGGCCGGGAAGATTGACGACAAAGAGATGGCGATGCTCAACGCGCAGGTGGATGTAGACAAGAAGAAAGCGCGGGATGTTGCGGAGGCCTGGCTGAAGGAGCAGGGGCTGATTCCTTAAACCAAGGGAATCGTATTGTTTTGGCTCCTTAAAGCGGCTGGGGTGGGGAGAAGCCTGTTTCCAGGCTCCGCTCCGGTCTACGTCCTGCATGGAAGCGGAGACTGTCCGCTCCGCAATGACCCCGAGGGAATCGCAAAACGGCGCGCAGCTTCGCAGATTATTCATAGGTTGCGATTCTGTTTCCTCGGGATCACTGCTCCGCTGAGCGGGACTCCGCTAGTCGCTCCGCCTGGAAACAGGCTTCTCCGGCGAGCAGAACTGCTGCCTCCGGCATGAAAAGCGTGCGGGAGATTTTCAGGTTGTCCAAGGCTCATGACAAGCTTTGTAAAAGGATGACAAGGGATTCTTTCGCCATAAACGAAAGCCCTGTTTGTAAGCAAGTGTTCTTGCAAAGCCGTTCGGGTATATGCTCGAACGGTTTCTTTACGGTTTTTTGATGGAAACCAACAGCTGTAGAGATGAAAAAGGAGAAAACGGCGAAGGTCTTTGGGACACCGCCCAGGCGGAATGGGAAAAGCAAAACACGCCTTTAGCGTCCAACTCTGAGACGCTTCCTCGGGTAGACTGCTTTTGGACGCGGTTTTGCTTTTGGAATGGAGCCGGACAGTCCAGCTCCCTCGCAGTGTCCCACCGAACCTGGAGCCGTTTTCTCCTTTTTCATCTCCTCCCCCACAGCCTGTCCATCCACCGAAGAAGGAAAGCGGCTGCGGTGGGGAGAAGCCTGTTTCCAGGCTCCGCTCCGGTCTTCGTCCCGCATGGAAGCGGAGACTGTCCGCTCCGCAATGATCCCGAGGGAATCGCAAAACGGCGCGCAGCTTCGCAGATTATTCATAGGTTGCGATTCTGTTTCCCCGGGATCATTGCTCCGCTAGGCTGGACTTCGCTAGTCGCTCCGCCTGGAAACAGGCTTCTCCGGCGAGCAGAACTGCTGCCTCCGGCATGAAAAAGCGTGCGGGAGGTTTTCAGGTTGTCCAAGGGTCATGGCAAGCCATCTAAGAAGGATGACAAGGGATTCTTTCGCCATAAAAACGAAAGCCCTCTTTGTAAGCAAGTGTTCTTGCAAAGCCGTTCGGGTGTATGCCCGAACGGCTTCTTTACGGTTTTTTGATGGAAACCAACAGCTGTAGAGATGAAAAAGGAGAAAACGGCGAAGGTCTTTGGGACACCGCCCAGGCGGAATGGAAAAAGCAAAACACGCTTTTAGCGTCCAACTCTGAGACGCTTCTTCGGATAGACTGCTTTTGGACGCGGTTTTGCTTTTGGAATGGAGCCGGACAGTCCAGCTCCCTCGCAGTGTCCCACCGAACCTGGAGCCGTTTTCTCCTTTTTCATCTCCTCCCCCACAGCCTGTCCATCCACCGAAGAAGGAAAGCGGCTGCGGTGGGGAGAAGCCTGTTTCCAGGCTCCGCTCCGGTCTTCGTCCTGCTACTGTCGCATCACATGCTTCGGCCATTTCCCTTGTTCATCATGTCCCGGATGATCGCGATCGCTTCTTCCCGGGTTTCCCGATTCAGCTTTTTGTAGATGGCGCTGACATAGTTTTTGACGGTTCCCATCGAAAGAAAGAGGGCCTGGGAGAGCTGCTGATTATCGGCGCCTGTCGAAAGCCACTCCGCCACCTCGCGCTCGCGCGGCGAAAACAGGCCATGCGACCAGTCGCGATTGGCTGAGAGGATGGGGGGGACCTTGGCCAGGCGGGCAGACAGCGCCGCCGAGATCGAGGCGGGCAGAACGAGCTGATTTTTGTGGCACTGCTTGATCGCGGTGATGAGCAGGGGTGTTTCGACATCCTTCATCAGATAGCCGGAGGCTCCGAGGATCAGCGCTTCGATCACCAGATGCTCCTCCTGCAGGCCAGTCAGCACCATGATTTTGACGGACGGGATCAGCTGTTTCAGTTCTCTGGTGGCAGAGATGCCGTCCATGACAGGCAAATGGATGTCCATCAGCACAATATCCGGGTGCCAGTCGGCAGCGAGGCGAACGGCTTCTTGTCCGTTCACGGCTGTAGCCACCACCTCCAGCTCAGGCTCCGCAGAAAGCAGGATACGCAAGCCTTCCCGGATGATCGGTTGATCTTCGACGATAAGGATTCGGATCGGAGTCATCGTTACGTCACCTCATTGGAAGCTGGAAGGGGAATGGTTATGTGCAGCTGCACGCCGTGATCGGGGGCGTTTTCCACCTTGAGAATGCCGCCTGCCTCGACGACTCGCTCTCTCATGGAGGTGAGGCCAAAGCCGAAGGTAATCGGCCCCTTCACCCCAATGCCGTCGTCAGTAAGCAGAAAGACCACGTGCCCATTCTCAATGGTAATCGACAGGCGAAAGCATCTGCTTTGTCCATGGCGGATGCCGTTCGTCAACCCTTCCTGCAAGGCGCGGTACAGGATCATTTCCAGCCGCGGGCCTAGCGGAGGCAGATCAGGGGAAATGTCCGCGTGGATGATAACACCCGTTTGCATGCAGGTCTCGGTCAAGAGCGCTTCCAGACTGGGGATGAATTGCCAAAAGGTGTGGCGCTCGGAGAAGAGGTGGACAGTTTGGCGGGCCTCCGCCAACCCTTTTTGCAAATGGTTTTCCACCATACCGAGCATTTTGGCGGCAGCTTGCTGATCGTGCTGAAGGGTGTGAATCCCCGCCCGCAAACCGATCAACGCTGTCGTCAAGGTGTGGCCGACTGTATCGTGGATTTCCCGGGAGACGCGTGTGCGCTCGCGCAGCAGAATGTTTTCCTCCAGCTCCAGCGCGGCTTGATGAAGCCGTTCGTTGGCGGCGGTCAGCTGCTGTTTTTGGTCGAGCATGCGCTTGGCGAAATGGCCGAGCAAAGCGATCGCTAAATACTCCAGAGAGCGGGGAACCACATAAGAGATAGCGGAGAACGGAGGAAAGTCCTCGTGGATCCAGCGCCCAAGGCCAAAGGCGAGGACGCAGGCCAGTGCGAAACCGATGCTGAAGCGGGCAGAACGTGAAAAGGACGTCTCTCCAAGCAAAACAAACAAAAATATTTGCGAGACAAACGAGTTGTCCCCGATGTTCATGGCAAAGCCAAGCAAAGACTGGGCGATGATAAACCAGAGGCCCCAGGTGCTCGCAAGGGAAATCGGCCAGATGAAGTTGCGCAGGATCGACAGCAGGAGGAACAGGATTGCCGCGCCAAATAACCAGAAGGGGCCATCTGGATTATTCACGATCAACATAAGCAGCGCGATTATCAGGAAAATGGTTGTGACCGTGTCTAAAAGCAGTTCTGTTTTACGGTCCACCCCTGCATCTCTCCTGTTCATGCTAGATTTTTCCTCCATTATATCGGAAAACTGGCAGCAGTGGATAAGGGATGTAAGGAAAGCGACAGAAGGAATTTCGCGAAAGGTAAGAGAAGTTAGAAAGTTAGAGCAATGAGCAGTAGAGAGAGGAGAAAAAAGATGACAGCACATTCGGCAGGAAAGACGATCGGGTTTATCGGAATCGGAGTGATGGGCAAAAGCATGGCAGCCCATTTGATGAAGGCCGGGTATGAGGTGCTCGTGTACAACCGCACCAAGCAAAAAGCGGAAGAGCTGTTGGCGCAAGGCGCCGTATGGAAGGATCGGGTAGCGGAGCTGGCGGCTGAGGCGGATGTCATTATCACGATGGTCGGGTATCCAAAGGACGTGGAGGAAGTCTACCTCGGACAAGCGGGGATCGTCGCCCATGCGAAGCCGGGCAGCTACCTGATCGATATGACGACATCCAAACCGTCCCTGGCGCAGAAGATTTATGAGGAAGCCAAAAAGCGTTCCCTGCATTCCCTAGATGCGCCGGTCTCCGGCGGTGACGTGGGAGCGAGAGAGGCACGGCTTACCATCATGGTGGGCGGTGACACGGAGACGTTTGAAGCGATGGAGCCGACCTTCAAGCTGATGGGAACCAACGTCATCCTGCAGGGAGGCCCCGGTGCCGGCCAGCATACGAAGATGTCCAATCAAATCGCGATCGCATCCAATATGATCGGCGTGTGCGAAGCCATCGCGTATGCCAAAAAAGCGGGGCTTGATCCGGTAACCGTGCTGAAGAGCATCGAGGCTGGGGCAGCGGGCAGCTGGTCCCTCAGCAATCTGGCGCCACGGATGATCGCCGGGAACTTTGCCCCCGGTTTCTATATCAAGCACATTATCAAGGACATGTCGATCGCCCTGGAGGCCGCGAAAGAAATGGGCCTGGCCACGCCTGGCCTCGAGCTTTCCCTCTCGCTTTACCAGGGGCTGGCGGCGCAGGGCCTGGAAGACAACGGCACGCAGGCGCTGATCAAATGGTACGACAAGCATTTCGGCGAGAATGCGTAAGGTTTGCTGCCAAAAACCATTGCGAAATAGACGAAGGAAAGAGGTCCCAAAGTCTTATCAGACGGAGGGACCCTTTTTTGTTCTTCATTATAATGAACGCAGATTGACAGAGAGCCCGTACCAGAGTTACACTCAACATGAATATAAAATAAAATTATTCATATATTCAAAACAGGAGGAACCCATGGCGAAAAAATTTTCAGAAGAGGAAAAGGCAGTCATTCGCGACAGGCTGATAGAACAGGCGCGGCATTGTTTCTCCACGCTGGGATTGAAAAAGACGAGCGTCGCTGATTTGACGGGCGCAGCGGGAATCGCCCAGGGATCTTTTTACCTCTTTTTCGAGTCAAAAGAAGAGCTCTATCTGGAAATCCTGCAGCAGGAGGAAAAAGAGATTCATCAGCAGCTGATCGAACGGTACTTGTCGGCAGGGAGCATTACCCGGGAAACATTTCGCCTGTTTTTGCGGGAGGCTTTTGACGTCATGGAAAAAAAACCGCTCTTGCGTCAGCTGCACGATGAGGAGACAATGAACATTCTGCTGCGGAAATGGCCCAAGGAGAAGCTGGAGGAGCTGTTCGAAAGCGACGCTCACTCATTTGGTCCGGTGATCAGCCGCTTGCAGGAAACTGGAGAAATGTCCCAAGAGTACGATCCGAATGTCGTCATCAGCCTGATACGATCCGTCATGCTGCTCGCTTTGCACAAAAAGCAGATCGGGGAGGCGATGTTCGCTCCGACGATCGATCTTTTGGCCCAATTGTTGGCAAATGGCCTGATTCGCGCAGGAGGAGATACCGATGATCGAGGTTGAACAGTTGTCATACCGCTATCCGGGTAGCCGGAATGACACTCTCCAGAACATTTCCTTTGCGATTGAACGAGGGGAAATATTCGGTTTTCTCGGCCCGTCGGGAGCGGGAAAAAGCACGCTGCAAAAAATATTGATCGGCATGCTGAGGCAGTTTCAGGGGCGGGTATCGGTGATGGGCGAGGAGCTCAGCCGCACCGGGTCCGACTTCTATCAGCGCATCGGGGTTGCCTTTGAGTTTCCCAATTTTTACGGCCGGTTTACCGCTCTGGAAAATCTGCAGCTGTTTCATTCACTGTACGCCGGAAAAACGAAGGCTCCCCTAGAGATGCTCCGGGAGGTTGGGCTAGAAGAGCACCAACATACGCGAGTGTCCGATTTTTCAAAAGGAATGAAAATGCGGCTCAACCTGTGCAGGGCGCTGCTGCACGATCCTGAGCTGCTGTTTCTCGATGAACCGACCTCCGGCCTGGACCCGGTCAACGCAAAAATGGTGAAAAGGCTGATTCTCGCCGGGAAGACTGCCGGGAAAACCGTCCTGATCACGACACATAACATGCAGGCGGCAGACGAGCTCTGCGACCGGATCGCTTTTGTCGTTGACGGAAGGATCGTGCTGATAGATACGCCGCGAAACTTGAAGCTAAAGCACGGGGCGAGGAAGCTGCAGGTGGAGTATATTCAGGCCGGGAAGGTGCACAACAGCGAATTTCCGCTGGAGGGGATCGGACATGACCAGCATTTCCTGCAAATATTGCGGCATCGGCAAGTAGAGACAATCCATACAGCGGAGGCCACGCTGGAGGACGTGTTTGTGGAAACGACGGGGAGGAGCTTGACATGAGGTGGCTGCAAGCCTTTCGCTACGATGTCAAGATGCAGTGGAGGCAAGGATTTTATCTGATTTATGCTATTGTCTCCGCGATCTACGTCCTGCTGCTCCGCCAGCTTCCCGGAGAGAGCCGGGAGACGGCGGCGCTGCTGCTTACGTTTTCCGACCCGAGCGTTTTGGGCTTTTATTTTATCGGCGGGCTGGTCCTCTTGGAAAAGGCCCTGGATTTGTTCGGTCCGTTGTTTGTGACGCCGTACACCCCGAGACAGTACATTTGGGCCAAGACGCTTTCTCTGACGCTCCTGTCGGTGACGGCCGCTTTGGTGATCCATTTGGGCGTGTTCGGCTGGGGAGAGGGGTTGGCTGATTTCTGCGCGGGAGCAGCGTTGACATCAGTCTTCTTTACGATGATGGGAATGGGCTTTGCGATCTATTGCCGCAGCATGAACGGGTTCTTTTTTCTCGGCACGCTCGGTACGATTCTGTTTATTTCGCCGATATTGGAAGCGGCGGGAGTCGGGACTGCTCCGTTTTTTGCCTTTCTCCCCGCAAAAGCGGGACTTGTGCTGCTCGCGGCACCCTCCGACCCGCCGGGCTGGGGTGAGCGTCTGGCAGCGGTTGTCATGCTAGTTCTTTGGATTTTGCTTGCAGAGTTGTGGGTTCGCCACGCCTTTCGCAGACGGATGCTGGCTGTCGGAGGGGGGCGGATGACGTGAACCACGTCTGGCAATTGGCCAAAGCCGACGGAAAGCATCTCATGCGCGATCCAATGCTGGCTCTTTCGGTAGCTGCCCCGATCCTTTTGCTTGCCGTGCTGCGGTTCGGCTTCCCGCTTCTGAGCGAGACCGTTCGGGATAGAGCCGGTATCGACGTGAACGTATACAGCGACTTCCTCCTGGCAAACGCGCTGCTGCTTGTGGCTCTGATGGAGGGGATTCTCGCTGGACTTCTGATGCTGGATGAACGGGATGAGAACATGCTTGCCTATTATTCGGTTACGCCTTTGACCAAACAAGGCTATCTCGCTTACAGGCTGGCCGTTCCCTTTCTCTTGAGCGGCGTCGGTGCGGCTGCGGTGCTGTGGGGCAGCGGTCTGCACGCCGGGACATTTTGGGAAAGCGCGCCTGGACTGGCTCTGGTTGCGCTGGAAGGCCCCTTGTACGGGCTAGCGATGGCCGCTCTCGCCGCGAACAAGGTGGAGGGGCTCGCTTGGTCCAAGGCGATCGGCGTAAGTGTACTAATCCCGGCCGCTTCGCTGTTTTTACCCGGGGCTTGGGGATGGATTTGTGCGGTATTTCCCACCTTTTGGCCCGTGCAAACCTTTTTGAGAGCGGCAACCCAGCTACAAGCAGCGAGTACGCCGAGGGCTGCAGCTGTTTTTTCCGTGCTCTTTTCAGCGGGACTTCTTTACCACTTGTTATTGCTTTGGATAGGTTATCTGGCCTTTCTTCGCAGGGCTGGGTAAAAGCGGGATCGAAAGCCAGCGACAAACCTTCATTCCCAGTGCAACATTATTCCTCCGCCAGCGTCAAAGATAGACCCACATTTTGCTGATAAGTCAGGAGGACAACATCTGTGAAAACACGCATCGCTGCACTTTGCGCGGCTGCCGCGCTCAGCTGGAATGCATGGTCCGTACCCGGGCAAGCGGCCGGCTTCGCTTCGGTTCAGCCCTACATCACCGACTACAAAATCGGATTTACAAATGGACAAGCGCTGGTCACCAAGGCTGTCTATGAGGAATTTTCCAAAGTTGGCGCCTATTACACAGTAGTGAAAAACGGGAAGAAGGGAATTCTCGATGCCCGCACCGGACAGGAGCTGACTCCGCCGATCTGGGACGATGTGGAAATACCCGAACAGAAACAGATCGCCGTGGTCCGCAATGGCGGTTGGTTTCAATATATCGATCTTTCCAAAAGGAGCGTCTCCAAAAGCAAGTACGCGGGAGCACACACCTTCTTTTTGTCACCGGCCTATCCGGGCGTCATTTTGATGCAAGGCCAGAACTCGATGCTGCTCGATCCGTCCGGCCGAACTCTGATTGCGCCGTTCGCGGGAAAAATCGAGTTCGCCGATCTGGCGAAGCCGGGGAAGAGCGGCGAGGAAGAAACGATCAGGTATTTGGTCACCACTGGTGCAAAACAGCTCACGGTCTATGACCCGAATACCTTGAAGCCGATCTTTTCTCTGCCGAAGGCGACCATGGCTCCAGGGGACGGGAACAAAATGGCCTATTTCAAGGTGTCGGTCGGCGGCAAGTACGGCCTCGTCGATGGAAACGGGAAATACGTCCTGGAGCCGCGATACACGAGCATTCAAATGATGGGAAACAGCGGTTTTATCCGCGTGCAAAACGAAAAGGGAAGCGGCTTGTGGAAGGACGGGCGGATGGTTGCCGAGCCGAGCTTTGCCGAAGTGAGGGTCGAGCATGACATGCCGGACGGTTATGTGGTGCTCGACGGGGATCTGGAGACGTACCACTCCATCTCTACCGGCACTTCCTTTTCGTTGAAAAAAGGGGCCAAGTATTTGCATGACGGCTACATTCTGGGACAGGACCCGACGACCTCCCGATACGGCGTGAAACGCATCGGCGGAGAAACGGTGGTGCCGTTTGCATATCCGCGCCTGGAAGGGGTACCGGCGATGTGGCTGCTGGTCCGCTCCGACGGGAAAAAGGGCATCCTGCGCGCGGCGTGGGGAAAGCCGGTGGAGGAACCGGATGCCTGGTTTGATGCGGTGACGACGCTCGGGGGCTACGATCTTGTCAGTGTGACGGACGGGAACAAGACCGGCCTCTATTCGCAGCAAAAAGGGCTTCTCGTCCCGCCACAATCAGGCACGGTCGTCCGCTATGATCCAAAATTCGGGCGCGTTCTGGTCGAGGGCCCGGACGGATCGACGCGCGAATATCGCTCCGACGGTACTTCGCAAGACCCGGCCCAGCCCAAGCCACATCGGCTGACGGATGCTCTTTCCTTCATATACAAGCCTGGTGAAGGAGTCTTCATCGTGGATGCGGCAAGCGGCAAGCCGATCAGCAGTCAGGCTTATCAGGGGGTCAATGTCGCTGCTGACGGAAAAATCGTCGTGGCCTTCGGCGTCGGGGAAGCCGACCTGTACACGGCGGAGGGAACGCTGCTGACAACAGACGTAAAGCTTCCGGCCATGAATCCGTCTCAGGAGGGGCCCCCGGTCACTCTCTTTCCGGCGGGAGAGGACATCTACGCAGTCGGAATGAAAAAAGGGCAACACGAGCAGGCGCTGCTTCGCGTAGCAGGCGGGGCCGTAGAGGCGTTGACTGCCTTTGCGTATCGAGGCATTTCGATCCAGCCATGGGGAGACCGGCAGCTGATCGCGCTGCAAAACACCGATGGCAGTTTTGATCTCCGGGTAATGGCGAGCGGACAGATCGCAGCCAAGCTGGAGCAGGTGCAAAACTATCGGCGGGAAGAATCGCAATCTGTTCTGTTTGTCCAGAAGTCCGGCGGTTGGGATGTCTACTCGGCCGATTTGCAGCAGCTGACCAGCGGAAGCTATGACCGGCTTGATGTATTGTCCACGTACAGCGGTGTGAACATCGTAACCTATCGGGACAAGAAAACGGGACTTTTCGGCGTATTGAACAAAAACTGGCGGACAGCCGCTCCTCCGGCTTACGAATCGATCAGGCCGACCGATCAGGTTTTTCCCATGCTGGGCGTGGAACAGCTGCCGGGGCCATTTGTCTTTACGTCCAAGGACAAGTTTGGCTATTTGGACGCGAACGGAGCTGAGCTGTTTCACACAACTCTTTTGACCAAGCGGCCGACAGTCACCTATCAAGCCGTAACCGCCCAGCCATTCCCCGCCTACCAGCAGCTGCTTCAGAGCGATCCTTTGAAGCTGGTCGATTTCGGGAAGCCGTACAGTTGGGGGCGGGGGCTGAGCAGCGAGGCGAACTTCTTTGCCAACCTGGCCCTGTATCTTGAACTGCCGGCTGGTTCGGGCAAGCGGGAGGTGCTGGCGGCACTGACCGAAAAAGGAGTTCTGCAGCCAGACCCTGCCCGCACGGGTTTCACGGAAACCGATTTTTTCACCCTGATGCATCACGTCGCCCAGGGAACGAGCAGCAAGTCGCTGACCGAGCAGCAGCTTGTTGACTGGGCGACCAAGCGAGGACTTGTACGCGAGCGGGGCGGCCATTACCAGGCAGACATCTATGCAGATTACCACCAGCTCTTTTTCCGGGAGCTGCTCAAAGTCCAGGGGGGAAAAGGCAGCTACAAAGCGAGACCTCTGTCGCTCCCAGCCCTCGATGAAACTCAGCGAAGCATGCTGAGCACACGAATCGTCGTGAACGGCCGGGCCCTCGAACAGCTCCCTGTACCGCTCCCGGGAACCGAACTGGACCGCCATCTGAACGCATTGATCCAACAATACAACAAGCATGCGGCTTCGCTGCTGCAAGCAGCGGTAAAGCAATTATAGAAAGCCAAAAATCCGTCCGGGCCATGAATGCATCGGACGGATTTTCTTTTTCATTCATTTATTCCTCCCAGGAACAGCTTTTGCGTCCAACCTCTGAGAGGCCCCCTTGAGTCGGCTGCTTTTGGACGCAGTTCCGCTTTTGAAATGGCGCCGGGAAGTTCAATCCCCGGAGCAGTGTCCCACCGTACCCTGAGCGTTTTCTCCCTGTTTCATCTCCTCCACCAAGGCCTGTACCAAGAAAAAGCTTCCTGCCTTTTCCCCCAAGAACCGCTATTTTGAAAGTTGAAAAAAGAAATTGACGATGCTATACGCGACTGTTACTATCAAATTAATAACATGGTTGGAGAAATTCGATGAGGAAAATATGGTTTCATCGCCCTTTCCATTCTATCTTTCCCCATTGGCTCCGCTAGTTTTTTCAGGTTAACCCATTATTTAATACCATCAGTGGATTAATTCCGTACTGTTGGTCCTTCCTTTCCAAACATACCATTAAGACAGAGTTGGTGATGAGAGATGAATTACAGCACATTGGTGGAAGAATACCGCGGTGGAGTGCTGGAGAATATCCACTTTGGCGTCATCTGCGGCGTAGACGAAACCGGAAAAGTAATCCTGTCTGCGGGCAGCGAAGAGCACATCACGTTTCTCCGTTCCGCTGCAAAGCCGTTCCAGGCCATTCCGGTCGCCAAACAGAAAATCGACGAAAAATTCGGGCTGACCAGCCGTGAAGCGGCCCTTTTCGCAGCTTCCCATCGCGGCGAGACGTACCATATGGAAGGGCTGGAGTCGATCCTCAAAAAGACGGGTATCTCCGAGGAAGAATTGCTGACCTGCCCGACCTACCCGCTGAATGAGGAGCCGAAGTTTGCCTGCTTGCGCGAAGGCGTGGCGAAGCGCCGCCTGTTCCACAACTGCTCCGGCAAACACCTGGGCTTTCTCGCCCTTTCCAAAGAGATGGGCTACCCGACAGACAGCTATTACGACGTTAACCACCCTGCTCAACAAAGCGCCTTGGAAGCGTTTGCTTATCTGGCTGAGTATCCAAAGGACGAGATTCGCCTTGGCGTCGACGGGTGCGGCTTCCCGGTTTTTGCCGTGCCGCTTGTGCACATTGCCAAAGCGTATTTGAAGCTGGCCTGCCCCGACCTGATCCCGGACGCGGAAACGAGAGAGGCTGTCGTGAAGATTACCGGATGGATGACGGCCAATCCCGATATAATCGCCAGCCACAACTTCGTTTGCACCTCGCTGCTAACCGATCCCAACATCGTCGCCAAAGGGGGCGCGATGGGCGTATACGGCTTCGGCTTGAAAAAAGAACGCATCAGCTTTGCCCTGAAGGTGCTGGACGGCTCCGAGCTGGTGTGGCCGCTGGTCATCGCCTCGATCCTGGAGCAAATCAACTACGAGAACAAGGACACCATTGAACGGCTGCGTGCGCTGGTGCCGAGCGAGATTAAAAACGACAACCATTTGGTAGTTGGCGAAAAACGCACGGTTTTCCGGCTGGAAAAACGCTGACAAGCAGAGGAAGTCGCTTGCGTGCAAGCCCGATGCCCGGGTGATGCCGGCATGAGGACAAGGGATGCAGAAAGGGATGGAAGAGGATGGACATTTCGGTAGGACAGCAGCGGGAGATGGAAGCGACGATCCGCCTGCTTTTCCAGGACTCGCCGACAGAGCAGCTGCCTTATGAGCTGCGCCCGCACATGAAGGCAAAGGGGGCTGTTACCTGGTTTTTTGGCCGGGCAACGGAACGGCATGAGCTCGTCGTCGGACTGGGGGAGCGCGAGCGCTTTGATCTGGAAGCATTGCGCGATGCGGCAGGCAACGCGGGACGGGCTGCAGAAAAGGAGAAGATCAGGGAAGCGTGTGTGACGTTTGAGTCGCTTGCGCCGCTGTTTGCCGCCGGACTGGACGGCAAAAGCGCCGTCACTGCCTGGACAGAGGGCTGGCTGCTCGGTACATACGCGTTTGACCGTTACCTGTCAAAGACTCAGGAACGGAGCGTGTTGAAACTGCACATCGCCTGTCCGGGTGCGGAACAGGCGGAGCAGGCGATCGAATGGGCACGCATTCGCGCACTCGGTACGAGCTTCGCCCGCGACCTGGTGAATGAACCGCCCAATCAGCTGACGCCGGTTTCTTTCGTCGAGCGGCTGCAGAACCATTTCGCTGAACGCAACGTAGAAATAACGGTTCATCGCGGCGAGTCGCTGGAGCGTCTGGAAATGGTCGGCCTGATCACGGTCGGCAAAGGCAGCGTCCACCCTCCGGCTATGGTGGAAATCCGCTACTGCACCGACCCGTCGCTGCCGCTCATGGCGCTGATCGGGAAAGGGGTCACCTTTGACATGGGCGGCATGAACGTCAAGGGAGGCCGGGATATCAGCGACGCCCGCATGGACATGGGCGGCGCGGCAGCTGTCGCGGGGGCGCTGGACATCCTCACTCGCGCAAAAGCAAAGGCCAATCTGCTGGCGCTGCTGCCGATAGCGGAGAACGTGCCGGACGGAGGAGCCTTTTTGCCGTCGGATGTGATCCGCTACCCGAACGGCCTTTCCGTGCAAACTGCCAATACGGATGCAGAAGGGCGCCTGATTTTGGCCGACGCCCTGCTCCATGCCGACAGGCTGGGGGCAAATCGGGTGGTCGATATCGCCACGCTGACGGGGAACGTCGGGGAAGCGCTCGGCTTGAAGCTTGCGGGGATATGGGGAGATGCCGAGATGACCGCCCAGCTGCTCGCGGCAGGAGACGGCTGCGGGGACAGACTCTGGCCGATGCCGCTGGTAGACGATTACGAAGAACTGTTGAAAAGCGACTACGCCGACATGACCAACATCAGTCCGATCAGCTACGGGGGAGCGATCGTTGCCGCGCTGTTTATCCGCAGGTTCGTGGCCGCCGGCATGAAATGGGTGCACATCGACATGGCTCCCCCCGTCCAAGCCAAAGCGACCGGCGGATACAGGGTGGCGGGTGCCACTGGTTACGGGGCGAGACTGCTCGCGGACTTCGTTCTCTCGAAGTAGGCCGGCAGATGGCTCGGAAGCAGGCAAGGCGAGCATCAGCCAGACAAGCGGCGGACCGGATCGGCCTGTCGTTGCCGCTTGTCGCACAAACCGTTTACAATAGGGAAAACAGAACGGGAGGTTCCGTGCTATGTTGTTGGAAGTAATCGCGACCTCTGTAGAGGACGCCAAGCGTGCGGAAGCGGGAGGAGCTGACCGGCTTGAGCTGATCACCGGGATACTGGAGGGCGGCGTAACTCCCAGTTGGGGCTTGATCGATGCGGTCGTCCGCGCCGTGACCATTCCGGTCAATGTGATGGTGAGGCCGCACGGCCAGTCGTTCGTGTACACCTCTGACGATTACAGGGTGATGCGCGAAGACGTGCGCATCATCCGCGAGCTCGGTGCAGCCGGGATTGTGACCGGCATGCTTGCCCCTGACGGCCAGATCGATACGGATGGACTGGAAAGCCTGCTGGATCAGGCGAAAGGGCTGGATGTCACGTTCCACCGCGCATTTGACGAGGCGGCCGATCAGTTCGAAGCCGTCCGTGTGCTGATGCGCTATCCGCAAATTTCGCGGATTCTTACCTCCGGCGGACAGAAGAGCGCAATTGACGGAGCGGAGCGGATTGCCGAGCTTGTTCGGGTGACCGCGGGAGGGCACTTGAGGATTTTAGCTGGAAGCGGGCTTGGCCTGGCGAACATCGCCGATTTCGTCCGCCGTACCGAAGTGCCGGAAGTCCATTTTGGCACCGGCGTTCGGGAAGAGGGAGATGCGCTCAAGTACGTGGATGCCGGAAAAGTCGCTCAAGTAAAAGAGCAGGCAACCTCAAAAAACTAGATGCAGGACATGGCGATTCGCACCGGTTTTTCCGGAAGTGCGAATCGTTTTTTTATTTAAATATCCCGTGAAAAGGGGTCTCCTGTGAGGAACGTCACAGCTCCTGTTTTTCGTCTCCTCTATAATCCGTAGTAAGAATTGATATAGAGAGGGAGGTACTGACATGTTTTGCTATCAATGCGAGCAAACGCCGACAGGCGGCTGCAAGACAGTGGGGGTATGCGGAAAGACGGAGGAGCTCGCCAGTATACAGGATACGATCATCTTTGCGCTCAAAGGGATTGCGGCGTATGCGACGCATGCCCGCCAGTTGGGATACATTGACCCGGAAGTGGACGGTATTACACAGGAAGCTCTCTATTTTACTTTGACTAATGTAAACTTCAATCTGGATGAACATTTGGGCATGGCCATGAAAGTGGGGAAAGCTGCCATCCGCGTCATGGAGCTGTTGGACGAGGCTCATACGAACCGGTTCGGCATCCCGCAGCCCATCCGCGTTTCCCAAAACAAAATCGAAGGAAAATGCATAGTTGTGACAGGCCACAATTTGTTCGCGCTGGAGGAGCTGCTGAAGCAGACGGAGGGGAAAGGAATCAATATTTACACCCACTCGGAGATGCTCCCGGCGCACGGGTATCCGGCCCTTCGCCAGTACAAGCATCTCAAGGGAAATATCGGGAAGGCGTGGTATGACCAGCGCAGGCTGTTCGAACAGTTTCCCGGCGCGATTTTGGCCACGACCAACTGCGTCATGCCGATCAAAGGCACGTATGCCGACCGCTTCTTCTCGTACGATGTGGCCGGGCTCGAAGGCGTCACCAAAATTGAGTACGACGATTTCACGCCGCTGATCGAACGGGCACTCTCATTGCCGGATGCGGATGTCGAGTCCGATCAGACGCTGCTGACCGGATTTCACCATGAGACAGTGCTGGGCATTGCCCCGGAAATTTTGGACGCGGTAAAGGCAGGCAAGATCAGCCGCTTCTTTGTCATCGCGGGCTGCGACGCCCCCGGAAAAGGCGGCGACTACTACCGGGAGCTGGCTACGTCTTTGCCGCCAGATGCGGTGATCATGACGACGTCCTGCGGGAAGTTCCGCTTCAACGATGTCGATTACGGAAAAGTGCCGGGTACGCAAATCCCCCGCTACATCGATCTGGGGCAGTGCAACAACTCCATCTCTACGGTCAAAATTGCCGTCGCTTTGGCGAAAGCGCTGGACTGCGAGGTAAACGACCTGCCTGTCAGCATCGTCCTCTCCTGGTTTGAGCAAAAAGCCGTGGCCATTCTCCTGGGGCTGTTCAGCCTGGGAGTCCGCGATATCCGCATCGGGCCGAAGCTTCCTGAATTCATCCAGCCCGGGGTATGGGAGGTGCTTCAGAATCTGTTTGGCGTCAAAGCGATCGGCGAGGCACAGACAGACCTCCAGGAAATGATGGGGCGCAGCGCTTCCTAAGCTCTGATTGCGAAGCGGTTCGACCAAGAAGTCATGCTTGCATCCACAACAGAGCAAGCGAGCCATCATTCGTGAGCGATTCCGTCGCGTATCTTTGCCAACACTTGTTCCGGGCGGTGCGGGCCGGCTGAAGGCAGGTCTAATAAAGCAGCGGCCCGCTTGTCCAGCCAGACGGCTTCCTGACCATTCTCATCCGTGGCAATAAACAGATAACCGCCAGCATACGGGTTTCATAGGCTTCCCTCCAAAAATCGTTTCGCATCGTTTATAGAACGTCCGGATTCGCCAGGACGTTCTTCTTCATTTTTGAGAAGAATTCCTTTTCTCACTATTGAGAGCCTTTTCCAGAAGATGAGAAGCGAACGGTGAAAAATGAATCGGGAAACATACGAGCTGATGCGATTGGAACGCAAAAAGCCTTTATCTTTCATTCATGCTTTGTTTGGCACGCGGTTTGCTACGACTTTGGGTACCATGGACAAAACACGGAGGTGAAGACCTTGCAGTATCCGTTGTCTCCGGACGTGAAACCGGAATTTTGCACCACGGGCTCTTACATGCGGCTGCCTGCCCACAGGGAAAACGCCAGGGTAGCCATCGTCGGTCTGCCCTTTGATACCGCTGCGTCTTTTCGGGTAGGCGCCCGTTTTGCACCCCAGGCGATCAGGCAGGCGTCCATGCTCCTGTTTCCTTATCACCCCGTCCACAAGGTCTTTCCGTTTGAGGACACACAGGCGATTGACATCGGGGATGTGCCGGTGATTCCGCACAATATCCATCGCAGCTACGACCGGATGGAAGCCGCCATGTGGGATCTGATGGCAAAGGAGATCGTGCCGATCGGGCTCGGCGGCGATCATTCCGTTACGTTGGCCTCGCTGCGGGCGGCCAAACGGGTATGGGGGCCGGTGGCGCTGATTCAGTTAGATTCCCACACGGACACGTGGGACACGTATTACGAGGAGAAGTACTGGCACGGCTCGCCGTTTATCCGCGCCCATGAGGAAGGCCTGCTGCTGCCGGACAAGGTTTTCCAGATCGGCATCCGCGGGACATTGAACCACCCGGGAGACCTGGGGGCGAGTCTGGAGCTGGGCTATCGCGTGATAACCACCCAAGAGCTGCGAGAGGCCGGTGCCGCAGAAACGGTGCGAAAGATAAAGGAAGCGATCGGAGAGACTCCCTGTTTTCTCAGTTTTGATATCGATTTCGTCGATCCAGCTTACGCCCCGGGGACAGGGACGCCAGAGGTGGGGGGATTTACAAGCTTTGAGACGCTGGAGCTGATCAGGGGACTTACGGATTTGAACTACATCGGCTTTGATTTGGTGGAAGTGCTCCCGCCCTACGATCCGGCCCAGACGACATCGCTTTTGGCGGCGACGCTGATCCACGATTTCGCCGCACTCGTTGCCTTGCAAAAGAAGCGGCTGGCGGCATCAGGGGAGGAGGCGGAAGATGGCAAGGAACTGCCTCAAGCTTTTCTGGCGGATCATTAGCCGGGAGCATCGTCACATTGTGAAAATGACGAAGACATCCGAAATAAGTTGAAAGGCGGGAGCAAGCAAATGATCGATCTGAAGATGTATATTGCGGGCGAGTGGGTAAAGGCAGAGAGCGGGGAGACACGGGAGATCGTCAATCCGGCGACAGGAGCGGTGATTGCGCTGGCGGCGGAGGGAACGGCAGAGGATGCGAAAAAAGCGATACGCACAGCACGCGAAGCGTTCGACAGCGGCAGCTGGTCCGAGCTCGCGGCGGCGGAGCGGGCACGTTGCTTATTCGCGATCGCTGACAAGCTCGAGGAGAGCGCCGAGGAATTGGCTGCTCTGGAGACGCTGGACAACGGCAAGCCGCTGCGCGAAACCCGGTTTGACGTGGCGGATGCGGCCGCATGCTTCCGCTATTACGCCGGAATGGTCACCAAGCCCGACGGACAAACGTACCACGTCGCGGATCCGGTGCAGGCCATGGTCGTCCGAGAACCAGTCGGCGTGTGCGGACTGATCGTCCCGTGGAATTACCCCCTGCTGATGGCTGTATGGAAAATCGCGCCCGCGCTGGCTGCCGGAAATACGATTGTCTTCAAGCCGTCCGAGGTCACGCCCGTCACAGCGATCAAGCTGTTTGAGATCATGGAAGCAGCAGGGGTGCCAAAGGGTGTGGCCAATCTGGTCATGGGACCTGGACCGACAGTCGGACATGAGCTGGCCGCCAGCCATCTGGTAGACAAGGTTTCCTTTACAGGGGGAACGGCGACAGGCAGAAGCATCATGACCGTGGCAGCGGGCAACATCAAGAAGATCTCGTTGGAACTGGGGGGCAAGTCGCCCAATATCGTCTTTGCCGACGCGGACTTCGAGACAGCGGTAGACTATGCTTTATTCGGAATTTTCGCCAATCAGGGGCAGGTCTGCTCGGCTGGCTCCCGGCTGCTGCTCGAAGACAGCATACATGACCGCTTTGTCGAGCGGCTGGTGGAGCGGGCGCGGAAGATACGGGTAGGACCGGGAGACGACCCGCAGACCGAAATGGGGCCGCTGGTGAGTGAAGCCCACATGGAAAAGGTGCTGCGCTACATCGAGTACGGGAAAGCGGAGGGGGCCAGATTAGTCTGCGGCGGCAACCGCCTGACCCACGGCGGTCTGGAAAACGGCTATTTCGTCGAGCCGACGGTCTTTGTCGATACCAGGCCGGACATGCGCATCGTCCAGGAAGAAATTTTCGGCCCGGTATTGGCCGTGCAGCGCTTCCGCGACGAAGCGGACGCCATCCGCCTCGCCAATGACACCGTGTACGGTTTGGCTGGAGGCGTCTTTACCCAGGACGGCGCCAAAGCGATGCGGGTCATCAAAAAACTGCGGGCGGGCATCACCTGGATCAACTGCTACCACCCCACCTACAACGAAGCCCCCTGGGGCGGCTACAAGCAAAGCGGAATCGGGCGCGGCCTGGGAACCTTCGGCTTCGACGAATTCACCGAAGTCAAACAGATCAATATCAATTTGCAGGTGCAGCCCGTCGGCTGGTTTGAGAATTGAGGCGGTAAAAAACGGCAGTGCCCCTCTTTTTCATCTCCTCCCCCACAGCACGATCTACAGACATAAAAAAAGCCCAACGGCTTATTTCTCGAAGCCCGGGAAGGAATCCAACTTGCTGCTGGGGAATTTTACCTGATAACCTTCAACTGAAGCCATGGCGGCTGCCAATCAGACCAACGAGCACGAATAGAGGAGGAGCAAGCCAAATGAACAGTTTACCGGAGAAGCTGGAGACGATCATCGCTGCGGCCGGCGGAGAATGGGGAGTGGTGGTCGAAGAAATAAACGGAGACTTCTATTGGGAGCACAACGCTTGTCAATCATTTGCCGCAGAGAGCATTATCAAAGTGCCCATCATGGCAGCCGTTTTCGCAGCAGCCGACAAGGGACGAATTCGCCTTGACGAAGCGATCGTGATGAAGCAAACCGATCAGGTCGGAGGCTCCGGTGTATTGCAGCATCTCACGCCCGATACGCATTACCCCATTTACGATCTGATCACGCTGATGATCATCCAGAGCGACAATGCCGCGACCAATATGCTGATCGACCTCATTGGAGAAGATCAGGTTCGGCTCGCCATGAAGGAGCTGGGCATGCACGACAGCTGCTACAGCCGCAAACTGATGCTGTACCCGGCAGACAATCCGCCCAACAACACGATTACCGCTGGAGACATCGCGCGAATGCTCAGACAGCTGGCCGCAGGCACGTTCCTGAGCCAGCATGCTTGCCGCCAAATGGTCGAGATTATGAAAAAGCAGCAGGTGCGAAACGCGCTGCCCGCCCGGCTGCTCCACATCGTGGAAGGCGCGTCCGATCCGGCCGCTGTGTGGGAAATGGCCAACAAGACCGGCTGGGACACAGGCCGCCAGCACGATGTCGGCCTCCTGTTCGCGGGAGGAAAAACGTACTCTCTGACAGCCCTGTCGGAAAATGCCCTCCCTGATGCTTCCCTTGAGGCAATGGCCGCCATCGGATACGAAGTGTACCGCTATGCGGCAAGCTAACCGAATACCGCAAAAGCCCAAATAATCCCCATGCGCTTGGGGGTTTCTTTTTTGGACAAAACATGGTAAGGTATGGACGGTTTTCATCTTAGTGAAAAAGGCAGGAGAAAGAAAAGTGTCACGAAAACGTCGGACAGGTGTCAGTCTGAACAGCCCGCAGCGGAAAGCAGTCGAGTACGGTATGCTGCTCGTGGGTTCCTTTTTGCTTGCCGCGAGCTTCAACCTGTTTCTCAACCCGAATCAGCTGGCATCGGGAGGGGTGTCAGGCCTTTCTGTCATTTTGTATCATCTCTTTCACTGGCCGCCGTCCATCGTCCAGTGGGCGTTGAACATTCCGCTGTTTCTGCTCGGCTTCTGGCTTTTAGACAGGCAGTACAGCCTGAAGGCGGCAGTAGGCTCCATCGTCCTTCCGCTGTTTGTCGCGCTGACCAGCCATCTTCAGCCGCTGACGGATAACACGCTGCTCGCCAGCATCTACGGCGGGATGGGCGTGGGGCTTGGGATCGGCATCGTCTTCCGGGGACGTGGCTCTACCGGAGGCTTTTCCATCGCCTCACAGATTCTGCACAAGTACAGCGGTATCAGCCTCGGCGTGTCCGTTGCTGTTTTTGACGGGTTGGTGATCCTGCTAGCCGGTTTTGTCTTTACTCCTGAAAAGGCGCTGTATGCCTTGATTGCTTTATTCGTGACCAGCAAGACCATCGACATCGTGCAGATGGGTTGGAATACGTCCAAAGTGGCGTACATCATCTCAGACGAAACAGAAAAAATGCGCGAGGCGATTCTGTTTGATCTGGACCGGGGCGTGACGCTGCTGGACGGCTCCGGGGGGTATACCGGCGACGAACGAAAAGTGCTGATGGCCGTGGTGAGCCAAAGCGAGGTCAGCAAGCTGAAAATGCTGGTGCGCTCTGTTGACGCCGAAGCGTTTATCATCCTGTGTCCGGCCCAAGAGGTGCTGGGCGAGGGCTTCCGGGCTGTCTAGCTGGCGGAAAGACTGCGCGCAGATTTTCAGCTGTCAGATCAGAGACAATATCGAAGCATATCAAGTGAAAACTGATTTCAGTCAAATACAAATCGAGTCAGAGCCCGGTAAATTGCCGGGCTCTTGTCTAAACCGCTGTTTTGCGTCCAACAGCCTCCGAGAAGGCTCCCGAGCCCATTTCTGTTGGGAGCGTCCTCCTTGCTTCTGGAATGCAACCGGCCAGCGCCAAACTCCAAACCAGCAAAACTGGAGCCAAGCCACGGCAAAGCGAGAGCGCTGCAGGAAAAGCGGGTCCCATGCTACAATGAAGGAAGGAAAAAAGTCGGCAAAGGGAGGAATCATGATGACAGAACAGGCATTCATGCAAAAAGCGATCAAGCTGGCTTGCGATAATGCGGCGTCCGGCCACGGCAGCCCCTACGGCGCCTTGGTGGTAAAAAACGGCCAGATTATTGGAAGCGGTGTCAATGAAGTAACAGCCACCAACGACCCGACTGCGCACGCCGAAATCCTCGCGATCAGAGAGGCTTGCCAGCGCGAAAACAGCGTCAAGCTGGAGGACTGTGTCATCTATGCGAGCGGCGAGCCGTGTCCGATGTGCTTGACCGCCATTTACTATACCGGAATCAAAACGGTTTACTACGGCTATTCCAAGGAAGAAGCGCAGCCTTTCGGATTCAACTCCGGGGCGATTTACGAGCAGATCGCGCTGCCGATGCAGCAGCGTTCGGTCGTGATGAAAAAGCTGGAGAACGATCAGTCGCAGCCAAATCCGTTCGTTCTCTGGCAGCAGTCAGAAGAGCAACAGGATTGATCGGCATCTCTGTCGCTAGAATGTAGAGAAAAAGTACATTCCGAAAAGGAAAGCTCCGCTGAAGCATGTGCGGGGTGTCGGTATGCTCTTTCCAAACGGCTGTCCGCACTGAAGACAGCCGTTTTTATCGGAGCGTTCGTCACAAAAATGTCGTACATCGCGGGTCCTGTACTTTTCCTGACATTACGTTATAATAAGTTTAATAAAATGATTGCTGGCAGGGAGTGAACGATTCGTGTATAAAGCGTTGGTGGAATCCCACGTCGGTGGCTGGGAAGTGGCCTTTGTCCTTTTGATCATCGGCTATATTCTGTATCGTGCGGGAAAAGAACGGGTAGCGAAAATTCTACATATGATTTTGCGTCTGATGATTGTGATCATTGCCGTGTCCGGCATTTGGATGCTGTTTGCGTTTCGTGCGGGCGACTGGCTGTACTACGTCAAAGGCCTTATCGCGCTGATTGTCTTTGGACTGATGGAAATGTCGCTGGGGCGGGCACGCCGAAACGAAGCGAGCATCGGCTTTTTCGTCGGGGCGTTGGCGTTGATGGTTGTCGTGATTTTGATCGGATATCGGATCATCCTGTAAGTAAGGATAACTGTAAAAGAGGTCAATTCCTTTAAAGGGAATGGGCCTTTTTATTTTAACAGGATAACCGGAGAGAAAAGGTGTTTTGAAGCGGTGTGGAAACCGAATAGGGGTAACGCTTGTTCCAGGAAGCCCCGATCCGGACGATGGACATCTTTCTTAAATGCATACAGGTGGAACAGATAATAAGGTCCGCCCGCTTTTTTTCTTTTGGAGAAATGCTCCGCCTTATGATAATATATTGGAGGAATCATCCGTTTTTTGTGTTCAAGCCAGAGCCAGGGAGGTAACCATGACAGAATCAACAGCAGACCGGGGAGAATGGATGACAACAAGTATTGGCAAAACCGCCACACTGCTGGAGATCAAAAGCCTTCTTCCTTCGTGCACCAAATCGGAACGCAAAGTCGCGGAATACGTCCTCGCTCACACCGAAAGCGTTATTTATGCGTCGGTCATTGATTTGGCGGAGAAGATTGGTGTGGGGGAGACCACGGTTCTGCGTTTTTGCCGAAAAATCGGTTTTCGCAGCTATCAGGAATTCAAGCTGGCGCTGGCTCAGGAATTGGCAAACCCCTCCCAGCACGATCGGAATGAACTGACAGAGGAAGACTCATTGGATGCCATTGCCCAAAAGGTTGCGGCCTTTCACGTTCAGGCGATCCACGATACAGACGCCCTTTTGGATGTCGAACAGCTGGAGCGCTGCGTACAGATGATCATAGAGGCGAGAAATATTCATTTCTACGGGGTAGGTACTTCCGGCGTGACAGCCCTTGACGCCAAATACAAATGCTTGCGCATCGGGCTGCGGGTAGACGCCTTTTCGGACGCGCATTTGCAAGCGATGGCGGCATCCACGCTGGAGCCGGGCGACGTTGCTGTGGGAATATCTGTGTCGGGGAGTACAAAGGATACCATTGACGCTCTGAAACTGGCGAAAGAAGCCGGGGCTTCCGTCATCTGCCTCACTCATTACCGCCGGTCTCCGATTACGCAGCATGCCGATATCACGCTTTTGACCGCCGCCAAACAGGGACCGCTGGAGGGTGGTTCGCTCGCGGCGAAGATCGCCCAGCTTCACGTGATTGACGTACTGTGTACGGCGGTATCCCAGAGAATCAGCGACAAGGCGTTGACCTACAAGCAGAAGACAGCCAAAGCCGTATTGGATAAAGTGTATGAGCCCGCCCAACCGGGTAAAGGCAAACCATAATAGCTAGGGATAGGACAGGTGACTGAAATGAAGTGGAAGATCGTTCAAAATTACGAGGAGTTGAGCGCAGAGGCAGCAAGGCTTGTCGCTGAGCAGGTCAAGGCGAAGCCCGACTCCGTGCTCGGACTGGCTACGGGCAGTACGCCGGTCGGCATGTATAAGGAATTGGCTCGTCTGCATCGCATAGAGAATTTGGACTTGTCCCGGATTATGACCTTTAATCTGGACGAATATGTTGGACTTTCCGCCGACCATCCGCAAAGCTATCATGTCTACATGCGGGACAATTTCTTCCGCCACGTGAACCTGCTGCCGGAGCATACCCATATCCCCAGCGGAGACGCTTCCGACCTGACGATGGAGTGCACGAGATACGAGCAGGCGATCAAGGACGCGGGTGGAATCGATGTGCAGATCCTGGGGATCGGAGGGAATGGCCACATTGGATTTAATGAACCAGGCTCCGAGGCTGACTCCCGGACGAGAGTCGTTCAGCTCGCCCAAAGAACGATCGAAGACAATGCCCGCTTCTTTTCTTCCATCGAGGAGGTCCCGAAAGCAGCCGTTTCCATGGGAATCCAGACCATTCTGGATGCCAGGAAAATCGTGCTGCTGGCCAGCGGCCAATCCAAGGCAGAAGCCGTTCACCGCATGCTGGAAGAAGAGCCGACGCCGGATGTGCCGGCTTCCTTGCTCCAGCGGCATCCGGATGTGGTCGTCATCATGGATCGGCCAGCCGCCAGCCGCCTCAGCGCCACATTCATGGAAACGAAACACGCCCTCTTGTAAGGCGTGTTTTTTGCTGGGCGAAAATGCGGAAGGCAAAAGGTTGTTCACCAATTCGTATCGGATAACCATTGGGCGATTATGCTATACTGGGAATGGTAACAGGAAATACAAGCCATATCACGCAAAGGAGCTGATCCTGATGAGTACGAACGAAGCGCTTCTCACGTTGGAAGGTTGGTATACGTATCACGATTTCCGCAAGATCAATTGGGAGAAATGGAAAAAGGCGACTCCCGAAGAACGCAATGCCGCCGTGGACGAACTCCAAGGGCTCTTGAAAGCATGGGACGCAAACGAGCAGGAGCAGGCAGGCAGAACTGCCGTCTATTCCATCCTCGGACACAAGGCCGACCTGGTGTTCATGTTCCTTCGCCCGACCATGCAGGAGCTGGACGCGATCAAAACGGCCTTTAACAAGACGAAATTTGCCGACTTTACGGAAGTGGATTACTCCTACATCTCCGTAGTTGAACTGAGCAACTACGTACATAATCCAGGCGAAGACCCGAAATCCAACCCGCACGTCCGTGAGCGTCTCTATCCGACCCTGCCGAAATGGGAGCATATCTGCTTTTACCCGATGAACAAAAAGCGGGACGGACAAGACAACTGGTACATGCTGACCATGCAGGAGCGCGCGGAAATGATGCGCTCCCACGGCATGATCGGCCGCAAGTACGCCGGCAAGATCAAGCAGATCATCGGGGGTTCCGTAGGCTTTGACGATTGGGAATGGGGCGTCACCCTGTTTGCCAACGATCCGCTGGAGTTCAAGCATATCGTTTACGAAATGCGCTTCGACGAAGTGAGCGCGCGCTACGGCGAATTTGGCAACTTCCTGGTGGGAAATCGCGTTACGGCGGAGTCCCTGCAGGCGATGCTGCAAGTATAACGGAGCGTCGCAACGAAAAGCTTTCAGCCAACAAAACAGTGCAAACATACAAGAATCTACCGCTGTACGGATGCGGTAGATTTTTGTTTCTCCGAATGTATCGCATTCGCAGCGGAAGCCAAAACCGCCGGGATCACAAAGGATGAAGCCGTCAAGAAAGTGCAAGAATATGTCACCATTCCGGCTAATTTCAAGCTGGAGCGGGCTGCCTGCCTGGACCCGGAAAGGGAATCCTTCTACGATCGTCCATCCTGGCGCCTGAAATCTTTTCCGCTCCATACGGAGACGTAGAGAAAGACGCGGTTCCGGCGATAGCGCTCGTCCATGCATTCGGGCTTCTTGGCGAAAAGGGGAAAACCGGCTTTGAGCCGAATGGAACGCTTGCCAAAGCGGAAGTGGCCAAGCTCGTTCAGCGGCTGATCGAGCTGAGGAAAGACAACAGGTAGGGAAAAACAGCCTGCTGCGGCCAGAAAGAAGCCTGCCGATCTTGAAAAAAGTCGGCAGGCTTTTCTTTGTATCTATCCGAGGCGAAATGGCGGAATTTTTCTTCCATCCAGATCTGTAAAGCCGTACTCCTCCGCAAGCTGCCCCACTCGCAAAACCTGACCGGTTTTTTGCTTCACCGCCAAATCGCCTGCCAACGCGCAGATCGCCCGCCCGATGTAGTGCGGGGTTTCCGTCTGCTTCAATTCCTCTACGGTATGCCAATTGTCTTCGTCCGTGTTGAACGCGGCCAATACGAGTTCAGTTCTCATCCACCCTGGGGAAACGGCGACGACGGCAATATTGTCCTGCATAAGTTCCGTCGCCAGCCCATAAGCCATTCGGTTTAGGGCGTTTTTCGCCAGATCGTAATAAAAATGTCCGGTGTATTTGTAGTCGTCCCAAAATGTTGTATGAACGATCAAGCCTGCCTTTTGCCTTCGCATCAGCGGGATCGCAAACCGATTGGTCGCAAGCTGTGCCCGCACACCGGCCTGAAACATGTGGTCCCAATGCAGCAGCGGCAGCTCCCAGAAAGGCTTGTACGCGATAGCCAGCTCGTTTCCGCCCCAAACATTATTCACCAGGATGTCCAATCGCCCTTGCTCCTGCCAGATGCGGTCCATGACCGATTCCGTTTCCTCGTCGTTTGTGTGGTCGCAACGAACGGCAAATGCCGTTCCTCCGAGTGACCGGATTTCCGCTGCCGTGTCGTCAATCGTACCCGGAAAATCGAGCGTCGACCTTCCTTTCACACTTCTCCCGGTGACATACACCGTCGCCCCGGCTTTAGCAAGCTCTACTGCGATTCCTCGTCCTGCGCCTCTGCTTCCGCCTGTGACCAAAGCGATTTTGCCTGTCAGTGGATTCATGGAAAACACCTCTTCCTTCAAAAATAAGCTCGCGATAAAAGAGCAGCGGTTCTCTATTATTTTTGCAGAACATACATGACGCCTATTGTCATAATTGCCAAATGGCAGTCGTCTTTTTCTAGCGACCAACGTCTAAGGTGCTTTCAGATCGGCTGCTTTTGGACGAGACTTACGCTTTGAAAGAGAACAGGGCAGCTGCCTTCCATAAGTGTCCGACGAACCTTGGGCGTCTTCTCCTTTTTTATTTCCTCTGTCAACGGAGGAGCGCTACTTAACGAATTGTCGCCAAAAAAATGAAATAATAATTTCAATTTAAAATTAAATATGAAATAAATGTTGTAATAGTTTTATAATTCCGATACTATTCTAAATAGTAAGTCAATACAAGCGGGGGGATAGCTGTGAAAAGAATCAGGATTCCTGGTTTGTTCTTCATGCTGGCGGCGATCATGCTGGTGACGGCTTGCGGCAAACCGGCACAATCAGGCGAGAGCGGTCAAGCAGGCCAATCCGGGCAGACAGGAAAGACGACGGAGTATCTCTTGGCGACTGGGGGTACGGGAGGGACGTACTACCCGCTCGGTGGAGCCATCGCAAATGTGTGGAACGAATCGATCGACGGGATGAACGTAACCGTCCAGTCCACAGGTGCATCAGTCGAAAACATGCGTCTTTTGGGAAACAAGGAAACGGAGCTGGCTATCTCCATCAACAGCATTGCCGATGACGCATTCAACGGGAAGGACAAATTCACCGCGCCGATTCAAAATATCCGGGCCATAGGAGTGGTCTATCCGGAAGTGGTCCAAATCGTCACGGCGAAGGACAGCCCTATCCAGAGCATCAAAGACTTGAAAGGAAAACGGGTTTCCATCGGCCCGGCCGGGAGCGGAACGGCTGTAGCGGCGGAGCAAATCCTCGGCGTCTTTGGAATGAGTCCGGGAGATTTTCAGTCCTTTCAGGATACGTTTACCGATGCGGCAGACAAGCTAAAGGACCGCAATCTGGACGCAGCCTTTGCGATTCTCAGTGTTCCTGCTGCCAACATCGCGGACATCGCCACCTCCAAAGATGTGAGAATTCTCCCGATCGAAGGACCGGAGCTGGAAGAGCTGACCAAAAAGCACCCGTTTTACACGCCGTATCCAATCCCGGCCAGCACGTACAAGGGGCAAGAGCGGGAAGTGCCTACCGTGACGATGCAGGCTGTCATGTACGGACGCGAAGATCTTCCGGAGGAGGTCGTCTATCAATTGACTAAGGCTATGTACGAGAAACAGAGCGAGATTGCGAAAGGCTATGCGATCGGCAGCCAGATCGACTTGCAAAAAGCGCTGGATGGCGTGACCGTTCCGCTTCATCCGGGAGCAGAAAAGTTCTACAAGGAAAAAGGGATGAAGTGATATGGCGCAGGAGCTGTTGGAGCAATGGGAACAGGAGCACAGATATCGCAAACGAGTCGGCAAGTGGGCGGTCGTCATTTCCTTTCTGGGGATCGCGCTGACGCTTTTTCACATCTACACGGCCGTATTTGGCACGCTGCCCTCCCAGCAGCAGCGGGGGTTTCACATCGGGCTTGGGCTTGGCATCCTGTTTCTGCTGTTTCCGGGGAAGACGGCAGACAAGCAGGGCGGCAGAGCAACCCCTGCGCTGTTTGGGCTGCTGGGAGCGATTGGCGCCGGCCTGTTTCTTTCCGGAGAAATCGGCTGGCCAGTCGCGGCTGCATTTGCAGGCTGTCTGCTGCTTTTTTGGCGGGGTCGGCAAAAAGCGACGGACCATGCGAGCATTCCCTGGAATGATGTGGCCCTCGCTTTTTTGGCGCTGCTGGCCGGATTCTACCATGTCTTCTTTTACCAGGAGCTGGCTGCCAGGACCGGGGCTTACCAACAAACCGACATCGCTGTAGCGTGCCTTGGCGTCATGCTCGTTTTGGAAGCGGCTCGGCGAATCGTCGGGGTGCCGATCGTCATCGTGGCTTCGCTTGCGCTGGTATACGCGTATGCCGGTCCGTACATGCCGGGCTTGTTCTCGCATCGCGGCTTTGCCGTGGAGCGTATTTTAACCCACTCCTTCCTCAGTACTGAAGGAATACTGGGAATCCCCATTGGCATCTCGGCGACGTTTATTTACCTGTTTTTGTTCTTTGGCGTCGTCTTGAACCGGACGGGGATCGGGCAGTTTTTCAACGATCTGGCCTTTTCCTTGACCGGACGGCTGGTAGGTGGACCGGCGAAAGCGGCGGTCATCTCCAGTGCCTTGCAGGGGACGGTATCAGGCAGCTCTGTGGCTAATACGGTAGGCTCGGGTGTTTTTACGATCCCGTTGATGCGAAAAGCGGGCTACAAGCCCGAGTTTGCCGCGGCGGTCGAGGCATCAGCCTCCACGGGCGGCCAGCTGATGCCGCCGATCATGGGGGCTGCGGCGTTTCTGATGATCGAGTTTACCGGGATGCCGTACGGCCAAATCGCTCTGGCCGCGCTGATTCCTGCGATCCTGTACTTTGCCGGGATTTACGTCGCGATTCATTTGGAGTCCAAACGGCTGGGGATCATGGGGCTGCCTCGCGAGCAATTGCCGAGGGTAAGGGAGCTGATCAGGAAGAGAGGCTATCTGTTCCTGCCGCTTCTGGTCATCATCGCCATCCTGGGTACCGGACAAACGCCGATGAAAGCGGCCTTGATGGGGATTGCGGCCGCTTTTGTCGTCAGCTTCTTCCATCGCGATACGCGGCTTGGCTGGAAAGACATCCTGGGCATCCTGGAGGAAGGAGCCCGCACAGCACTGGCTGTCATCGCCGCCTGTGCGGCTGCCGGAATCATTGTCGGCGTCGTTACACTGACCGGCTTGGGATTGAAGGCGGCGGGCGGGATCATCGCCTTGGCTGGAGGAGCTTTGATCCTGACGATGGTGTTGACCATGGTGACGAGCCTGATCCTGGGCATGGGATTGCCCACGACGGCCAACTACGTGATTACGGCGACGATGGCGGCCCCGGCCTTGCAGGAGCTGGGAGTTCCCGTCATCGCTGCTCACATGTTTGTCTTTTACTTTGGCATCGTGGCCGACATCACTCCGCCAGTCGCTTTGGCTGCTTATGCGGGTGCAGGCCTGGCCAACGCCAATCCATTCCGGACCGGTGTTTTGGCGACCAAAATCGGAGTGGCCGCCTTTCTCGTGCCGTACCTGTTCGTTCTTTCGCCGGAACTGGTGCTGGTAGACGCGACACCTGCGGGAGCAGCCCTGGCGATTTGCACCGCGATAGTTGGCATGATAGGCGTCAGCTCGGGTCTTTTCGGGTATTTGGCCGGGCCTTCTGCGATGTGGGAGCGGACGATTTGTTTTGTTGGCGGCGTCTGTCTGGTGCATCCGGGCTGGGTGACGGATCTGATAGGCGTTGGTGCGCTGGCGGCAGTTTGGCTGATACAGAAAAAGAGAGCGGGAGTGGCTGAGCGAGAGATTGTTGGCGCATAGGAATGCTGAACCATTCCACGGCCTTTTTTTTCTGCTTGTGAAATAAAAATTTCAAATTTAATATTTATGTGAAATAAAATTAGTCAAAAGGAGAGGTTCTCTCATGCTTTTGTCTGAACAAACGAGCAAGTCTAAGGCTTACTACGAAAAAGCCTGTGAAGTCATACCGGGCGGCGTGACTGCGGGGATCAAATATTTTCCGCCCCATCCGATCCTGATGGAACGCGGCCAGGGGAGCAAGCTGTACGACGTGGACGGAAACGAGTATATCGATTACCTGCTGTGCTACGGGGCATTGATCGCCGGTCACGGACACCAGCGGGTATTCGATGCGGTTACAAGCCAGATGCGGCAAGCCGGAACGACGATTTTCGGCACGCCGCACCGCATGGAGACGGAAATGGCGGAAAAGCTGGTATCCCTCTACCCAGGGATCGAGATGGTCCGGTACACCAACTCGGGGCTGGAAGCGACGCTGCTGTCGATCCGGATGGCGATGGCGTATACGGGAAAAGGAAAACTGGCAAAATTTGAGGGGCATTATCACGGCGGCTACGATCAGGTGCTGCTCAGCGTCAATCCCGACGAGGAGGAAGCGGGTCCGTCCGACAGGCCGCGCGTAGTGCCGGAATCAAAAGGAATTCCCGACTACTACGTCGAACATACCATCATTCTTCCTTTCAACGAACTGGAGGCGACCGCAGCGATTTTGAGAGCGCATCAGGACGAGGTTGCGGCTGTCATACTGGAACCGATTCAGGGCGGTTTCATTCCGGCGGAGCCCTCCTTTTTGCAAGGACTGCGGGCGGTTACAGAAGAACTGGGCATCCTGCTGATCTTTGACGAAGTGAAAACCGGCTTTCGTATTTCGCTTGGCGGGGCGCAGCAGGCGTATGGAGTGACTCCCGACCTGACGGCGCTCGGCAAGGTGCTGGGCGGAGGCTTTCCCGTCGGAGCCGTTGGGGGAAAACGCGAGGTCATGATGATCTCCGCTCCGCGCGATGGAAAAGACATCCTGACCGCCGGTGCGGCCAAGAGCGGCAAAGCGGACGTGCTGTTCCACAGCGGCACCTACAACGGCCACCCCACCATTTTGGCGGCAGGGCTTGCCACCGTCGGCATTCTCGAAGAGGAAAGCGCGATGGACCAGCTGTTTGTCCGTACCCAGTCGCTGCGGGAGGGCCTGGAGGACGTCTACCGCAGCCAGGGAATCAGCATGCAGACAGTAGGGATGGGAAGCATTTTCAATATCATTTTGACGGACCACCCCATCCGCAATTACCGGGATATGAACAAGGCGGACATCGCCCTGCGCAAAGCGATCGATTACGAATTGCTGCAGCTCGGCATCTATACCAAGCCGTTGAACCGTTATTCGATGGCCGTTGTCCACACGGAGGCGGATATTGCGAGGACCCTGGAAGCCCATCACGAAGCCATCAAACGAGTAAGGAGGTAAGCGTCCCTTTCACATGCCAAACGTTTACCAGCACATCGCTGAGCGCATGTCTCACATGAGCAAGTCTCAGCATAAAATCGCCAATTACATTTTGCAAAATCAAAACACGGTTCCGTTTTTGACGGTAGGCAAGCTGGCCAAGCTCTCCGGCGTCAGCGAGGCGACGGTGGTCAGGTTTGCCACCTTCCTCGGCTATTCCGGTTACCCCGAGCTGCAGCAGTACATGCAGGATTCCGTCCAGCAGCAGCTCACTGCGGCGGAACGGCTGAAGATGTCGCAAGAAATATACGACGAGGAAGAGCTGGGCATCTACGAGGTGTTCCAGGACGACATCGCCAATATCAAGGCGACGATGGAAAAGCTGGATGTGACGGCCTTTCGCGAAGCAGTCCGGCTGCTGCTGCAGGCGCAGCGCGTCTACGTCGCGGGCAGCCGGAGCGCCGCGTCCCTGGCCGTGTTTCTGCAATACTACCTGAACATGATGCTGGGGAACGCCGAGCTGGTCTCGTCCGGCGACAGCTTCCCCGAGAGGCTGTACGCGGTCAACGAAAAAGACGTCGTCATCGGGATCAGCTTCGCCCGTTATACAAACAGCACGATTCAAATACTCTCGTTCGCCAAAGACAAGGGGGCCACGACGATCGCGATCACCGACAATCTGTTGTCGCCGCTGATCCCGCACGCCGACGTCTCGCTCACGGCCTCAAGCCAAATGCCGACGTTCATCGATTCCTTCGTCGCCCCGCTCAGCCTGATCAACTCTCTGATCACCTATGTCGGGAAACAGAAAGCGCAGGAATTTGCCGACCGCCTCGAAATGCTCGAAGAAGTCTGGAACCGCTTTGACATTTTTGCGAAAAAGTGAGCGAAGGAGAGCAGAATTTCTCTATCCAGCCGAAACGGACCCGCAGACCAGCGTATTTTATTTAGATTTTTCATAGTCTTGCATGAGAGGATAGCTGCTTGCTATCCTTCTTCATTTTTGAAACAGTGGCAAAATGTACTCAAAATGTATGGCTTCTCTCCCATGGAGACTCGTTTTAATCAAGGGCAATCTGTATCAAATCGTACCCTAAGAGCGCACAGGTAGCGCGATGCGGAAACTCTGTGCCGCCACCGTTCGCAGAAGCATTGGTCAGGGCGAACCTGCCGGAGCTTTGTGCCGGTTCAGGGAACGCCGCGGCATTCGAGCGTTACAAACAGCCGATCGGACGGATGGCGCTTACGGTTTCACATCTAGATGCACCAATCATGTTCTATGTTGCACAAAATGTCAGCAGCTTGAGCACTGGACAGAGGAGCTGCGAGCAAAACAACAGAAAATGCAAGAGCAAAAAACTTTTTCATAGTATCACCTCCTTTACTGAAAGTTCTGACAATATATTAGCATTGTTGGGATTTGTTGTAAATCGATAGATGGACGAGTAATGAGCGTAACATACTGCTTATTTAGTCTATAGGCGAGCTTTAGGTTACATCAGGATCGTTCACAGACATTTGTCTTACACGTGGAAACGCAAGTGGGTTAGAAGCAAAAAAAACATATTTATCCGAGTAATGACCCCAGTCGTACATTTGTCGAAATGATGCCTTTTCAACACAATATTTCAGGTTGAACAGTTTACTTTCTTGGCGAAGGCCGTAAGAAAGATGCGTTGAGTTGTTCACATCAATAATGATTGGGGCATTAAAGGAAATGTTGCTAAGTACGCTTCTCCAGTAGAATTCATCGCTTTTAATGGTCGTTTGAAAAGCTTCGATTGGATGTAGGCGAAAAAAGATGGTTTGCCGAACTGCAAGCTCTGGTGAATAAGACAGCGAATGAGTACGCCAATCAGAAGACCATGCAAATTAGGAAATTCCTGGTTTCCAATATTACCACCTTAACAGTAAAGATGGGAGTATTCACAACGGTAATTAATTTACGATTCTTCTTCTCTGGCGCAACAATAACCAGCCTATTGTTAAAAGCAGTAGTGCAAAAACATCGTTTGAAATGTCGTATAAAGTTTGGTTCGGCCCTGGTTTGACGTGGTGAATCTGCAAGATGTGGTGGTTAATTATACCCTCAAGTAAATTAAATGTGCCAGCTCCCAGTAAGAAACTGCCCCAAAACGTGCTAGGTTTGTCTTGAGGATTCCCTTTCCATAGCATCATTCCTGAAATAAATATGATCACGGTCACAAGTAAATGAAAGAGACCATCGCTAATAATTTGGTGGACTCGATCAGTTTGCATATTAACACTGTGCCACTGTAGAATTTGATGAAATACGATTCCATCAAGCATCCCGATAATACCTACGCCAAACAAAAATGCTGCTTTAGCTGTTGTCTTCAATTTTTTGCCGACCTCCTTAACCTTCAATAGCATTATTACCAGTAAAAGGGTCGGTTAGAACGATAATTAGCACATCACAAGATTTGTAATTGGCTCAGCATGGATACAACACGGATAATCTGCCTACAGGAGCAATAGTGGCAGTGGGGGAATTGGTGGACTGCCTGGAGGTAACGGTTATGGCATTGTTGCGATGAAGGCTGGCAATTAGATGACATTGAGCGGTTAAATAAGCCTGTACCAGCGAAAGGCCAGCAGGGACTATGGAATTGGGGAGGGGAACGGAATGCAAGCAGGACGTGAGTTGGATGTGAAAGTGGCGGAGGCGCTGGGGTGGGACTTTCTAACAGAAGAAGGATTTAAGGATGAATATTTGCCTTACTTCTCTACTTCGTGGGATGGAATGGGATCCCTGGTGAAGGAAGCGAGAAGGATCGGTATATACTTGGGGATAAATGCGGTTCCTGATAGAAGATATGAGGCATATGCATGGGATGAAGTTAATCAGAAACGTTATGAAATATGCGGAAAAACAGCTCCGCTTACTGTTTGTTTGGTATTTCTAACGGCTAAGGGAATCGCTATTTAACAAAAGAGAAATTGTGATGTTTTCCATGTATTGTTGTACCTTTCCCTCCTATAAGAGTTTGCATATAGTGTACAAACTTTCAAAATAAGGGGGAATGAGAGAAGAGATGAGGAAAAATGAAAACATCATTCGAGGCGGAGTTTCAATTATCACTTGCACGAACCGACCGCATTTTTTTAATAATATCATCGCTAATTATAAGAACCAGTTTTATCAAATAAAAGAGTTGGTTATTGTGATTAATAATGATAGCATGAGTTTGGCGAAATACCGCCTGAAAGTGCGAGGCTATAAAGATATTTCTATCTACAAAGTTCCAGAAAAGGTATCTTTAGGCAGATGCTTGAATTATGCGGTCGGCAAAACGAAATACCAATTTATCGCAAAGTTCGATGATGACGATTACTACTCACCATATTATTTAAAGGAGCAAATGAATGTTCTTCATCGCACAGGAGCTGACATTGTTGGGAAGCGCGCATATATGGCTTATCTTCAAGCAAGAAAGCTGCTTATTTTACGTTTCCCTAAACAGCAGATTAAGTTTGTGAGGCGGGTTGCGGGGGGAACCATATTATTTAGAAAACGTGTATTCAACCGCGTACGTTTTGCTAACATTTCGCTTGGGGAAGATGTGAACTTTTTACGTGCCTGCCGGGCAAGAGGCTTTAAAATTTACGCTTCTGCTCCTCGCAATTACGTCCAAGTCCGCAGAACTGACAAAAAGAGTCACACATGGACCGCCGGAGACAGATATCTAATGTCGGGAAGTCGGGTTCTGGCGAAATCGATTCGTTTGCGTAAAATCGCTTCCCGAAATTTAACATAATATTTCGGTTGTAAAATTTGCATTTGAAATGAATTTGGTTGCAATGACATTTGTCAAGAGAAATTGTTTAAAATTGCCCCCAACAAGGGGGACACAGGGTTACTTAGCCCACTGACAATGCAGTACCACGCATTGTGGTTTGGCAGCTATAGCAGCAGTCGACACAGACATAACCATTGCTGCAGAAAAAACAACGGCAAGAAACTTTTTCGCAGCAGTCACCACCTTTTTATAATATTCTGTTAATTTAAACTCGTAAAAAAGCAATATCAACCTATAATGGGGTAATTTGGAAAGCGAAAAAGCCCCCTCGTAGCGCCATAGTATAATGTTGGTGGCGAACCTATATTCGGCTCGAGATCGTGAAGGTCTTCCGGCCAGCGGGACGCAGCTCAAAAATTTATGAAGATCAAAGCCAGCCAGAAGGTAAAGCGACGCCTCAGGAAGCTCTCGCTCTCTGAGGCTGGCTTTTTGTTGAAGATCGCACCTTATGCAAGCGAGGGGACGAATCTTTTTGAAGGAGATAATGAGCGCGGCCAAAAAGGCGTATCGCTTACCGTCAAGGATCTTGCCAGAGTGGCGGACTGTTCTTACCCGCAGGCAAGAAAGATCGTCAAGGCTTTTATCGAGCAGCGGATTCCCAGACGCATCGAGGTCGAGGGAAGGAGCGCGCTCGCAATTAACCCGTTATCCTCGCTCAACGGGAAAGCAGCAGATACATCTCTCCTGCAACTTTTCATCTCCTCCACAAAAGCCCGGTCTACGTGCAAAAGGAACCGGGAAGCATTTTTTTGCAATTTTACATTCATTTTACAACTATCGCCCAAAACTCGTCCTCATTGCAGTCATAGACTTTTCGTGTAAGATGGGAAAAGGAGGGGTGCACATGTCTATTCGGCTGCGATTGCTGCTTTCCTATACAGCCATGCTTTTAATCACGGTCATTTTATTCGTCTCGGCCGTGTTTCTCATCGCCGTAGCCGTGACGGGGGACGTCAGGCATGTCCGCGATCTGTACACGAGCCGCTATGCCGTCATGCCATTGAGCGAGCCGGAGGAGACGGTATCCGTAGAGACCAAGTTTCTCGGCAAAAGCAACCCGGAGCAGCTGCTCGACGCCGCGTTTGTTCAGGAGCTTGAACAGCGTTTGGCTCCCGTTCAGGCAGGTATTCTCGTCCGCAAGGGCAGCGACATCCATCACGCATCGCCCATGCTGCAGGTGCCAGGGATGAAGGAGGCGCTCCCGCCCTACGAATTCGGCAACCTGCATGTACGAGACATATTGGAGACGGAGGGCCGCTTTTTTTCCTACGTCAAGTTTGATTTTCATTTTGCCGACAAGACGGAAGGCGGAGTCTACGTAATGAAGCAGGTAAGCCCTTATGCGGAGCTGACCCGAAGTCTGCTGCCCGTCTTGATTCTGTTCTTGCTTTTGATGCTCGCGCTGATGAACGGCTTGCTGAATTTCCTCGTATCCCGCAGCATTATCCGGCCGCTGGACCGGCTGAAAACGGCTACGGAGCAAATCAGGGACGGCGAGCTGGATTTTCATGTCGAGCAGTCCGGCCGCGATGAGATCGGCCAGCTCTCCCAAGCCTTCGAAGACATGCGGAAGAAGCTGAAGGAATCTGTGGAGCTGCAGCTTCAGTACGAGGAGAACCGCAAAGAGCTGATCTCCAATATTTCCCATGACCTGAAAACGCCCATCACCTCCATTCTCGGTTACGTGGAAGGAATACGCGACGGGGTGGCGGACACGCCGGAAAAGCTGGAAAAATATCTGGATACGATTGCCCGCAAGGCAAAGGGCATGGATCGGCTGATCGACGAGCTGTTCCTGTTCTCGCGTCTGGATCTCGGGAAGCTGCCGTTTACTTTTGAGCGCTTGGACATTGGACGTTTTCTGGAGGATTACGTAACCGAGCTACGATTTGACCTGGAAGAGAAAAATGTGACAGTCCATTTTGACCGGCAAACGGCGTCAGTTCCGACTGCTCCAGCGACACCCCCCGCGATCGTGCTGGCGGACCGGGAAAAGCTGAGGCGGGTTCTGGCCAATGTCGCGGACAACAGCTTGAAATACAATGACAAGGCGGAAAAGCGGATTTCCTTTGCGCTGCAAATCGAATCCGGGAAAGTGCGAATCGAGATTTCCGACAACGGTCCGGGCATTGATCCTAAGGCGATGCCGAATATTTTTGACCGGTTTTACAGGGCGGAGCAGTCGCGAGGCACGGACACCGGAGGAAGCGGATTGGGCCTGGCCATCGCCAAGCAAATCGTGGATGAGCATCGGGGGACGATTGGAGCGAGCAGCGCCGCTGGCGAAGGAACCACCATCACCATTGCCCTGCCGCGCGAAAAGGGGGAAGAAGCGTGACGAAAAACATTCTCGTCGTGGAAGATGATACAAGCATAGCAGAGCTTCAACGGGATTATTTGGAAATAAATGGATTCCGTGTAGATGTGGAGCGCTCCGGCAGTGCTGGACTTGCAAAGGCGTTGGAAGGCGACTATGATCTGATCATCCTTGATGTCATGCTCCCCCATGTGGATGGTTTTGAGCTATGCAAGCAAATTCGTTCCCGCAAGGACATCCCGATCCTGATGGTCACGGCCAAAAAGGAGGAGATCGATAAGATCAGAGGTTTTGGTCTGGGGGCGGACGATTACGTGATCAAGCCGTTCAGTCCCGGAGAGCTGGTGGCTCGCGTCAAGGCCCATCTGGCCAGGTACGAGCGCCTCTTGGGCGGTCGGGAGCAGCGAAATGACGAGATACTGATTCGCGGATTGCGGATCGACAAGGCTTCGCGGCGCGTCTACGTCAACGGTCAGGAGATGCCCTTCACCACCAAGGAATTTGACCTGCTGGCGTTCCTTGCAGCCCATCCCAATCGCGTTTTCAGCAAAGAACATCTGTTTGAGCGAATCTGGGGGCTGGATTCCGCGGGCGATATTTCGACCGTGACGGTCCATATTCGCAAGCTGCGCGAAAAGGTCGAGGCCGATCCCTCCCATCCTCAGTACATCGAGACCGTCTGGGGCGCCGGATACCGGTTTACGGTGTAAAAGGGGCTTGTTTAGAAAATGTTTCGCTCCGGTTAAGGTTTTTTTAAGAACTGCTTTAGAGCGGGTTTAGAATTGCTCCCTATCCTGAGGAGGAACGAGAATCCTCAGGAATGGAAGGAGCGTTGCGATATGAAACGAAAAACATCGAATACATTCGCGGGACTGCTTGCCGTCGCTGCAATTGGTACGTCTGTCATCATACCTGCTCAAACTGTCGGGGCAGCGGAAAGCTTTGCCGATATCAGCAAAGCCGGATCTTATCAGGCAGCGGTGAAAAAGCTGGCGGAGCAGAAGGTATTTGTCGGATATGGCGCTGATCTGCTCAAACCGCAGCAAGCGATTACCCGCGCCGAGCTGGCCAAGCTGGCGACAGCGGCTTTTGGACTGCCGACAGGTCAGCAAAGCGCGGCATTCTCCGATGTAGAGCGCGACGACTGGTTTTACCCGTACGTAACCGCTGCTGTCTCGGCAGGAGTCATGGCGGGAGACGGAGCAGAATTCCTGCCCGATCAACCGGTTGCCGTAAGTGAACTGGTACATGTCGTGGCGAAGGCAAACAATACAGAAAGAGCGGCCCTGGAGAAAATGCTGGGCAACGCAAATGCTCAAGCGCCGGCAACCAGGGCCGAGGCCGCTTACCTGATGGTTGAGGCCAAGCGTGCTAATCAGCAGGAATCCGAGAACAAAGTGACGAGCATCGAAGCACAGAACGTGATTACGCTAGTCGTGAAGTTCGCGAAGCCTTTGCCGAAGGAAGAAGTGGAGCTGGATGCGGCGAAGCAAAACTTTGTTTTTGACAACGGCCTTTCGATTCGCAATGTCCCGCAGCTGATGACAGGCCTAGAAGCGACCTATATCGTGCCGACCACCGTTCAGAAAGAGGGAACAACCTACACATTGACGTACAAAGGGAAACAGGCAGGCACATTTGAAGCCAATCCGGAAAAGCTTGCCCTTCGTTCGACCCAGCAGGTCGCGAGCGACACGTTTGAAGTGGAGTCCAGTCTCGAAGACGGCGTTACCGACTATGGAAACGTCATCGTGGCGTACCGCAATTCCCGCCCGAACCCTTTCGCTCTCGATGAGAACAACCAGTATGAAGGAAAAACCTATGAAATTCTTTCCTCGATGCGGGATATATCCGTCACGATCACGCCAGAGGGCGGCGAACCGATCAGAGCGGGCTACGTTCCTTTCACGCAAGCGACCGATGGCCGCCAGGCGCCGAAGTTCCGACTGCCGGACGGACAGAAGCTGAAGCCGGGCACTACGTATACGGTGACAGCCGATTGGGCTGCGATCAAGAAAAACACCTTCGTCGCGAGCGAGAAGGCCCCTTTGACGATTCAGGAAGTGAAGGCGGCAGATGAAAAGACGCTGGCTGTCACCTTGGCAGAAGATCCGAAGGACGAGCTTTTCGCATTGCGCAGCATCACGCTGACTGCACCCGACGGCACCAAGCTGACCGCAGATTACAAGCTGACGAGCCGGAAGGGTGCGACAGGGACGTTTGAACTGAAGGACGCCGCGCTTGAAGCAGGCACCACATACAAGGTTGCCCCGCTGGGCGACTGGGCGGTCGCCGATGGAGTCAGCGTAACGCTCAATTAGACTTCGATCTTTCATTAAAGGTTTATGAATTCGCTCCCCCGGAGTCTCTCCCGCTGAGAGACTCTCTTTGTTTTGCACGGCGTTTTTGATACTGTATAGGAGGAAACAAGCTTCTGCCGGATAAGGACAAAAGACAAAGATTACGAACCAGAGAAGGATGGAACAGCGACATGCCTTTAAAAATTGGATACCGAACGATAAAAACCGCCATTGGAACGGGAGCGGCCATCCTGATCGCCCAGCAGCTGGGCCTTTCTTTCTATGCCTCGGCAGGAATTATTGCGATCCTCTGCATACAGGTGACGCGGAAGCAGTCGTTTCGGACAGCGATCAACCGCATTCTCGCCTGCCTGCTCGGACTGGTGGTAGGGGTTGCGCTGTTTGCCCTCTTCGGGTTTCAGCCCGTGGCGCTGACGCTGCTCATCCTCGTCTTCCTCCCGCTGGCAGTCCGCTTTGGCATTCAGGAGGGCTTCGTGACCAGCATGGTCGTCCTGCTGCACCTCTATTCCTCGGAGCGAATGGATCTGCCCGTCATTTTGAACGAGCTTGCGCTGGTCACCATCGGCGTCGGCGTTGCCCTGCTGGCAAACCTCTACATGCCCAGCCTGGAAAAGGAGCTAAAAGGCATGCAGGCGGCTGTGGAGCGCAACTTCGCGACGATTCTCCAGGAGTTCTGCTTCTACCTGCGCCACGGCCAAAGCGATTGGGACGGGAGCGAGATGATCGAGACGGAGAAAATGCTAAAAGAGGCCAAGCTCCTCGCCTGGCGCGACGTGGAGAACCGCATCGGCAAAAAGGAGGAGGACACCTATTACGAGTATTTCGTCATGCGGGAAAAGCAGTTTGAATACCTGGAGCGGATGCTGCCCATCGTGTCGACGCTCAGCGTCCAGGTGCCGCAGGGCCATCAAATCGCGGATTTCCTCGACCTTCTGAGCCACTCGATCCATCCGGGGAATACGGCCTACCGCTTCCTCGACAAGCTGCGGGTGATGCGGGAAGAGATCCAGGAGACGCCGCTGCCCCAGTCGAGGGAAGAATTCGAGACCCGCGCGGCGCTCTTTACCTTGCTGCGGGAGATCGAGCAATATTTGTATATCAAGCACAAACTGGGCAGGAACAGTCCGGTGAAGAGAAAAGAGCAGGGATAATCTGGAGGAAACGAAAAAACGCTCGTAAGCGGCAATGTGGGCTGCTCACGTGCGTTTTTTTGTGATGAAATTTACTGACGCAGCCAGAAATCAACGAATAAAAGCAAGCCTATGGAGTTAAGCACCAATGCTGAATATAGGAAAAGGTTTCTGGCTTTTCTTTTGATTTCGATCAAAGCAAACAGAAGGGACACGAAGTAGAGAACAATCAAGGCGTTTATCGTCCATCCAATCAATATCCAGTTCCTAAACAAAGTCTGTTCTGACAGCAGTACGCAAAGGAACCCTCCATTTACCAGCAAAGCCAGAATAAACGAGGTGTTGATTTTTTTCATATCAATATCTCCTGTTTTGAAGGGGGAACCCGTTATCATTGTAACTCCCAAAATCGGGATGTAAGCGACAGCTTGCTATTCTGCAGCGCCACATTGGCCAACGATGACAGAAACCCGATGAAACTCCCCCGACCTATCTCCTTGTATTTGATAGTTGCCGATGTCCGCTTCCAAAGAGATTGTGTCCATTAATTGCCGGAATTGTCTTTTTGTAAATAAATGGTAGAGATAATGCGCGTCAATGTCAAGCAAGGCAACAAAAAATTACATCTTAATATTTTTGTGATAACTTGTATTTTTATCCAATTCTTAAATTTTCGCAATGGTTACTATTGCGTTTTCTCATTTTTTCATGAATTCCAACTATGATACTGTAAAGCAAAGAACACAGGGAGAGGAAAGGAGTGCTGCGCGTTGTTGCCTTTTCGCGTCGTCAACCAGAAAACGACTGAACACATTTTGGACATGGCCCGCGTCATCGAGACGGTGGAACAAGCCTATACATTGAAAGCCCAAAAGGAGGCCACCCTGTTCCCGATGGTTTTCCACGAATTCGAACCGGGCAAAGCGGATATGGACATCAAGTCCGGCCACCTGACAGGCGCCAACATTTTCGGATTGAAGCTGGTCTCCTGGTTTGGAGAGAACACGCAAAAGAACCTGCCTCAGCTGATCGGAATGGTCATGGTGCTGGACAGCCGCACAGGCGCTCCGCGGGGAATCCTCAGCGGCGAGCATATCACATGCATGCGCACCGGTGCTGCCGGGGGAATCGGCGCAAAATACCTCGCGAGGCCGGAGTCTGAGCATCTGCTAATCGTCGGCAGCGGCCACCAAGCTCCTTTTCAAATCCTGGCCACGTTGATTGCCATGAAACATGTAAAAAAGGTATCCGTATACAACGCCCGTTCCTACGAACGCGCAGATGCGTTTTGTAAATCGATCCAGTCCAGGCTGCTAGGCATGGTCGCATCACAGTTTAACGGGCAGGATGAGCTCCTGGAGGAGTACGCCAAACGCTGCCAAATCGAGTTTGTTCCCGTAGAGAACATCGAGCAGACGACGAGAGAAGCGGACATCATCATCACCGCCACATCTGCGCGTCAGCCGTTGATCCGGAAAGAATGGGTCAAGCCGGGAACGCACATCACCTGTATCGGAGCGGACATGGAAGGCAAGCAGGAGATCGATGAGCGTTTGTTTGCCGAAGCACGCGTTTTTGTAGACGATGTCACGCAATCGGTCAGTGTCGGGGAAATGGAGATTCCGGTAAAGAAAGGCGTCGTCACGAAGGAGGCAATCGCAGCGGAAATCGGCGAAGTGATTCTGGGCCGGACACTCGGACGCAGATCGCCCGAGGAAATTACCATCTTTGACAGCACCGGCATCGCGCTGCAGGATTTGCTGACAGCCAATCTTGTGCTGGAAGCGGCGGAAAAGACGGGTGCGGGTACGGTAGTCGAACTCTAGAAACAGGGAGGAGCAAACAAAAGATGCAGGTAAAACCGTTTAAAGTCGAAGAATGGATGAATGCGTATGAAATGGACGCGGTCTACAACATCGCCGAGACGTGCGTGGACTCTCTGACCGTGGAAGAACTGATCCGCCTGTCGGATGAGCCGGAGCGTTTTTTTGGCGAGCTGGCAAAAATGAAGCTGACATACGGGCATATCGAGGGATCGCCGGAGTTTCGCTCGCTGGTAGCCGGTTTGTACAAGACCATGAAGCCGGAAAATGTCATTTCGATGAACGGCGCCATCGGAGCCAATTTCCTCCTGCTCTATTCACTCGTGGAACCGGGTGACGAGGTCATCGCCGTACATCCGACCTATCAGCAGCTGTACTCGGTCCCCGAATCGTTCGGGGCGCAGGTGAAGCTTCTCGGGCTGCGTCCGGAGAACGGATTTTACCCCGACTTGGATGAGCTGAGAAGTCTGGTCAGCCCGAAAACGAAGCTGATTTGCATCAACAATCCGAACAACCCGTCCGGCGCGCTCATGGGCGAAGAGATGCTGCGTGAAATCGTGGAAATCGCCCGCAGTGTGGATGCGTACCTGCTCTGCGACGAGGTGTATCGCGGACTGCATCAGGACCCCGAGGTCGTCATTCCGTCGATCGTCGACCTGTACGAAAAAGGGATCAGCACGGGCAGCCTGTCCAAGGTGTTCTCGCTGGCCGGCCTTCGCCTCGGCTGGATCGCGGGACCGCTTGACGTGATCAAGGAATGCGTCAAGCACCGCGATTACAATACGATCAGCTGCGGCATGATCGATGACGTCCTCGCCGTGCACGCGCTGAAAAACTACGACAAGATCATGGACCGCAATCTCGGAATCGTTCGCACCAATCTGCAGATACTGGATGACTGGGTGCAAAATGAGCCGCTCATTTCGTATGTGAAGCCGCAGGCAGGGACGACAGCGATGCTGAAGTACGAGCTGGACATTCCGTCCGAGGAATTTTGCATTGACCTGTTTAAAACGACCGGAGCTTTCCTGACGCCGGGAAGCTGCTTTGACATGGAAGGCTATGTGCGGATCGGCTATGCATGCGCTACAGACGTGCTGCGTGACGGTCTGGCGAAAGTATCGGAATACCTAAGGGCTCGCCGCTAAGTGCGGGCCCTATAAAAATACAATTGAATGTATAAATATAAAAATGTTATTATTAAAAAAAGTTTAGGGAGGGGAAAATTGCTTATGGCGCAACCAGAAGCGAACACCAAGACTTCTCTTTCGAAGGTCAAGGAAATAAACGTATTCGTCCTGCTTTTTGCTGTGCTGGCCATCGCGGTCGTCTTGACTTACCTGATCCCGGCGGGCGAATACGCGCGAGTGGACGTAAACGGCAGAAGCGTCGTCGACCCGCAATCCTTTCAATTTATCGAATCGTCTCCGGTCAAGCCGCTCGGCCTCGTCAACAGCGTCCACACCGGCATGGAAGAAGCGGCGGGCATCATCTTTTTCGTCTTGATTATCGGCGGCACCTTCGGTATTTTGACCGCGACCGGGGCTATCGAGGCTTTGATCGTCACGCTCTCGCGCAAGCTGCAAAACCAGGAAAAATGGCTCATTCCGATCATGATGTTCTTCTTTGCCATGGGAGGAACCTTGATGGGAATGGCGGAAGAGACAATCCCGTACATTGCGATCATGATCCCGCTCGCGATCGCCCTCGGCTTTGATGCCATCACCGGTACGGCGATCGTGCTCGTAGGGGCTTCGGTCGGGTTCACCTCTGCGATCATGAACCCGTTTACAATCGGAGTGGCGCAAGGCATCGCCGAGCTGCCGACGTTCTCCGGAGCTGGCTTTCGCATCGGCGTATTTGTGGTCATGTACGTTGTTTCGGTAGGATTTGTCTACCGCTATGCGATGAAGGTAAAGAAAGACCGGGGTCAGGGCTTCTTTGGAAATTATGCGGGGAAAAGCACGGAAGACATGATTCGCAGCGACGTCAAACTGACGACGAGCCACAAATGGATTTTGGCCTGTTTCCTCATCAACTTCGTCGTACTGGCATTCGGCGTCATTAAATACGGCTGGTACATAACCGAAATCGCTGGACTTTTCCTTCTATTGGGAATTATTATCGGATTGATCGGCAGACTGACGCCGAATACCATCGTCGATTCCTTTATGAAGGGGGCGGCCGGGCTGATTTCGGGGGCGCTGGTCATTGGCGTGGCTCGGGCAATCGTTGTGGTATTGAATGATGGACATATTCTCGATACCATTCTCTACTACGCGGCCACCGCCATCAACCAGGTTCCAGCCACGTTTTCCGCGTTTGGCATGCTTGTGCTGCAAAGCCTGATCAATTTCATCGTCCCTTCCGGAAGCGGTCAGGCAGCATTGACGATGCCAATCGTGACGCCATTGGCCGATCTGGTGGGAGTGACCAGACAGACGGCCGTTCTCGCTTTCCAGTTCGGCGACGGGATCTCGAATATCTTTACGCCGACCTCGGGATACTTCATGGCGGGCTTGGCGGTCGCGGGGATACCGTGGATTCGCTGGGTTAAATGGATCCTGCCGCTGATCCTCACACAGTATGGGATCGGAGCTGTGGCGGTTATCATCGCCCAGATGATCGGCTACGGGCCGTTTTGAGAAAATGTCAGCAGGAGGATGTCTAGCGGATCGGTGAGCATCCTCCCTCTATCAACTTTGACAGGAGCGTGATCGCATGACTGCAACCTTGTGCACTGCAGAACTCGCCCAATGGGCTATCGGCCACCGCCGCTACTTGCACCAAAATCCGGAGTTGTCCGGGGTGGAATTCGAGACCGGCGAGTATATCAGAACATGTCTGCGGGAGTTGGACATCGACATTCTCGACTTTCCCGCGCCGAGCGTAGTCGGCTTTTTGAAGGGGACGGAAGGGAAAAAGACGATTGCCCTGAGGGCCGACATCGACGCGCTGCCGGTTCTGGAGGAAGGAGAAAAGGACGGCTATATGTCCAAGCGCGAGGGCATCGCCCACGTCTGCGGCCATGACGGACATACGGCCGTGCTGCTCGCCGCCGCCAAATGGCTGTCGGAAAACCGGCAGGAGGTCAAGCCGAATGTGCTGTTTTTGTTCCAGTCCTCGGAGGAAATGCTGCCGAGCGGGGCGGAAAAGCTGGTCGCCCAGGGAGCGGTCGACCAGGCGGACGCGGTTTTCGGCCTTCACCTCTGGCAGCCGCTGGAGAAAGGAAAGATCGGCATCGCCTACGGCGCGATGATGGCGTCGGCGGACGATTACCGCATCGTCATCGAAGGAAAGGGCGGGCACGGCTCGATGCCGCACGAGACAATCGATCCGATCTACATCGCCAGTCATGTGATCGGCGCTTTGCAGGGAATCGTCGGACGCCGGATGAACGCCATCGAGCCGGCGGTCATCTCTGTGGGCAAAATCGAAGCGGGGACGACGTACAACATCATTCCCAACCAGGCAGTCATGTCCGGCACGTTCCGGTCGCATTCGGAAGCGACGCGCCGGGCTCTGGCGGAAGAGATGAAGCGGACCGTCAAGGGAATCTGCGCCGCTTTCGGGGCGAATGGGACGCTGGAGGTCGACTGGGGCACGCCGCCGGTGGTCAATGACAAAGAGATGAGCCAATTCGTGGAGCAGGTCGTAACAGAAAAGCTCGGAAGCGAGCTGCTCGTCCACGTCGACCCGGTCATGGGCGGCGAAGACTTCTCCCACTATTTGCTCAAGAAGCCGGGCGCCTTTGTGTTTGTAGGCATGAACGGCGAAAAGAGCGCCTATCCGCATCATCACCCTCGCTTCGATATCGACGAAGACGTGATGCCGACAGCGATCAATCTGTTCATTCAGCTCGTCAAGCAGTTTGCCTAAGGAGGTTTTTACAGGATGCTATCCGTTTCATTTTTCGATATTGTCAAAGCGCACAAGGACTTGCAGGGGAAGGTGACCAAGACGCAGCTGCTTCGATCGGACGCTTTGTCCGGCGCGGCTGGCGCGGATGTATGGCTCAAGCTGGAATGCTTGCAAAAAACCGGTTCGTTCAAAGTCAGGGGTGCGCTGAACAAAATCGCTTCCCTCAGCGAAGTGGAGCTGGCCAAAGGCGTCATCACCGCTTCTGCGGGAAATCATGCGCAGGGCGTAGCCTATGCCGCGTCACTGAAAGGCGTTTCCGCGCTGATCGTAGTGCCAAAGACTGCGCCGGAGACGAAAAAAGCCGGAATCAAGAAGTATGGAGCGGAATTGGTCGTTTACGGCGACAACTACGATGAAGCCGAGGCCCATGCGTACCGGCTCGCGGAGGAAACGGGAAGAACCTTCGTGCACGCCTTCGAAGACGACCAGATCATCGCCGGACAAGGGACAGTCGGACTGGAAGCGCTCTTGGAGGAGCCCGATTTCGATATGATCGTCGTTCCCGCTGGCGGCGGAGGGCTGATCTGCGGGATTGCCACCGCAGCCAAGTCGATCAACCCTTCGATAAAAGTGATCGGAATCCAGACCCATGCGTCGCCGCCGTGGTACTACTCGTTCCGCGCAGGGCGTCTGGTTGATGTCGAGTACAGCGACTCGCTGGCTGACGGCCTGCACGGCGGCATCACCCAGGGCAACCTGGAGCTGGCGCTGAAGATCGTCGACGACATTCTCCTCGTCGAAGAAGAGCACGTCGCACAAGCCATGCACTGGCTGGCGAAAGAGCATCACTTGATGGTGGAAGGCTCTGGTGCCGTCGGCGTCGCGGCCCTGCTGCAAGGGGCCGTCCCGGGTATCGCGGGCAAAAAAGTGCTGACGATCGTCAGCGGCAGCAATGTGGACGCCGGCAAGCTGGCAAAGCTGATCGCGAGGTACGAGTAAGATGACGCGCATTCGGTCCATCGATCTATACGCGATTGCGCTGCCGCTGATCCGCCCGTTTATCATCGCCTACGATACGTTCCGCGAGATGCCGACGATACTGGTCCGGCTGGAAACGGACGAGGGAGTCGTCGGATACGGGGAGGCTACTCCGGACGAGCATGTGACCGGAGAGACCTACTGGAGCACGATCGAGGTCATCAAGCATCATCTGGGTCCGGCTGTGCTCGGAGAAAACCCGTTTTCCATCGAGCGGATTCACGAGAAGATGAACCAGAAGGCAAAGGGAGTCCCGGCGGCCAAGGCGGCGCTTGACATCGCCTGCCACGACCTGATGGGCAAGCTGGCGGGACAGCCGCTTTACCGTTTGCTGGGCGGTCCATCCCACGATGAACTGGTCATTCCTTATGTCATGAGCATTCAGCCGCCGGAGGTGATGGCGGAAGAGGCCAAAGCGGCTGTCGCTGAAGGGTACGGAACCCTGAAGCTGAAGGTCGGGACGGATGTTGCGACGGATGTGGCCCGGGTGCAAGCTGTGCGTCAGGCGGTCGGGCCCGATATCAGGCTCCGCGTCGACGTCAACCAGGGCTGGGGTTACGCAGCCGAGACCTTGCAGGCGCTGAAGCATCTGGAGGGGTGCGGCATCGACTGGATCGAGCAGCCGGTTCACGCCGACGACCTGGACGGCATGGCCGATATTCGCCGGAAGACGACGATCCCGGTGATGGTCGACGAAGGGCTGCTGGGAGACAAGGAGATGCGGCAGATCATCCGGAAAAATGCCGCGGACTGGATTAACATCAAGCTGATGAAATGCGGCGGACTGTATCCGGCAGTACGGTTGGTCCACCAGGCGGAGATGGCGGGAATCCGCGTGCAGATAGGCTCGATGGTGGAGTCGGCGGTTGCCACCGCGGCGGGAGCGCATCTCTCGCTGGCAAAGAAAAACATCTGGTCCAACGAAATGGTCGGCCCCCGGATGTTTGCCAAAGACGTGGCGGACTTCCCTGTTTCCGGCGACCGCATCCGGCTTGGCGAGTCGCCGGGCCTGGGAATCGCAGTGAACGAAGAGACCGTCACGTCTTTGACGCGCATTCACGTGAAATTGGCATAGCATAAATGAGCTCCATCGGGTACACTTTGGGGAATAAGGATTGCGCGTTCGTCGCCTTCCAATTCGGACAAAGCGAGTGTAGACGATGGAGCTTCGTAATTTAAGGACCTTTCAGGTCGTCGCCGAACATTTGAATTTGACCAAAGCAGCCGAGCATCTGGGCTACAGCCAGCCTACGATTACCTTGCAAATCAAGGCGCTGGAAAGGGAGCTGGGCCATTCTCTCTTAAACCGGGTGGGCAAGAAAACATTCCTGACTCCGGCGGGCAAGGTGGTCAAGCAGTATACGGAGCAGCTGTTTTCCGTCATGCAGCTGATGGAGGAGGAGCTGAACCAGCTGAACGACCCCTTCGGCAATCTGATTGTCGCCGCTCCCGAGTTTTACTGTACCCAGTACATGCCGCACATGCTCAAAACGTATCTGGAAATGCATCCGCAGGTGAATTTGCAGGTGATTTCCTGCAGCAGCCAGGAGGCGCTGCGCAAGGTGAACAACCATGAAGCCGACATCGGCATTATCGCCGGAACATGCGATCTTCCGGATATTTATGCAAGCGTCGTCGATCTGGAGGAGTTCGCGCTGGTAGCGACGCCGGAAATGATTGCCGGGCGCGGCTTTTCCGAGGTGCTGGAGCAGTATCCCTTCCTGTCCTATCAGGAGGGCTGCAACCTCGACGGGTTTATCAGCCAGTGCCTCGCGGAAATCAACTACGTCCCCCAATCCGTCATCAAGTGCACGAGCGAAGAGACGATCAAGCGGTCGGTGCTCAACCACACAGGGGTGGCCTTTCTCAGTACTGCTCTGATACAAGCAGAGCTCCGTTCCGGCGCAGTCGAGGAGCTGCACCGTTTTTCCCGGCGGGCGGAGACTTCGATTATTTGTTTAAAGCGTCGAAAAGACGAGGCGGCGATTCAGACCTTCGCCGAGCTGGTGGCGGATGTGTGGCAAAGCGTTCGGGAAAATCAGTAAGGCCGACGTCTCATGCTGCGAGAAAGTGCATAGAAAAGGGAAGCCCGATTAGCCTTACTCTAATTGATTGGCTCAAGGTAACTTACTTACCTTGCCATTTTGGACAGCGTAAGCAATTTCTCTTTTTGTGGGTTCACCAATATATTCATTTACATTGATAACAAAAATTTCATCATACATATCAATTTTATGATAGTGAAGCCACTCAAAGAGCTTACCTGTTCGGTAGTCAAAGTCTGCCCTCCAAAAAAGAAAAAGGGAAGCCCTGAAGCTTCCCCAAAACTCAAATTCCTATCTGTAAAACAAATCCAGTTCTATCTATGACTGGATTTGTTTCTCGATTCGATTTATTTTTAAATCTTGTATCGATTGCTTTTCGGCAATAAATTCGACATCCATTCGGAAGGTGTCAACTTTTCTTTCCAGTCTTTCCATCAATGCCATGATGTCTTGAGGTTGGCTTTCTTCCAAGCGAAACACAGATTTTTTGATTTCAACCACTTCTTTTTTAGTTTCAGCTACTTCTTTTTTGATTTCAGCCACTTCTTGATAAATAGTGTTCTGGCCGCTCTCCAAGGCTTCCAGTTTTGACAGGACAAGATCTAACTTATCTTCCATATTCACGCTTGAACACCTCTCTTTCGGCCATTATACCATATCAAAGCATAGTAAGTTTCTCGAGAATTCCCCCTTTATGTCTCAGGAAATCCTGTTTTTGTCCCTTTCGTCATATATATCTAAAGAGTTTGACTATTCAGCCTACGGCAGGTATAATTTGGATAACTTTGTTAGTAAGGTTAACTAACTCTCTGGTGGTGAGTGGCGAAGCGTGCGTTCTTCGAAACGAACAGGCAGCAGCAAACTTGTCAAGAAGTGGAACAAGGAAGAGATTTTGCAGCAGGTCATTTTGCACGGACAGATTTCCCGCGCCGACATTTCCAAGGAAACGCAGCTCAGCCGCCCGTGTGTGTCGGCCCTCGTCGACGAGATGATCCAGGAAGGTCTTTTACACGAAGTGGGCATGGGAGACTCGCGCGGCGGCCGCAAGCCGATTTTGCTGGAGTACAACTACCAGGCTTACGCCATTGCCGGCGCCGTATTTGAAGGCTCCACGCTGGATATGGCGATAGCCGATTTGAAAGGCCAATTTTTGGCCCGGTACCAAAAGCGGCTGTCACAGCCTGCAAATGGAGAGCTGGTCATCGAGGATTTGGCGCAGGGGCTGGGGATGCTGCTGCAGGCAAGCGGCTTGCCCGGCGACCGCTTGCTCGGGATCGGCGTCGGCCTGCCCGGCGTTACCCAGCGCGGAAGCGGAACCGTCAGCTTTTCTCCCAGCACAGGCTGGATGGGTTCGCCGATCCAGAAGACCATCGAGGAGCGGCTGGGCTTGCCTGTCATCATCGACAATGACGTAAACATGATGACGCTTGGCGAGTACGTCCGCGGCGTAGGGGTCGGCTACAGCACGGTCGTCTACATGTATGTAGGCACGGGTATCGGCTCCGGGATCATTCTGGACGGACAGTTTTACCGGGGGAGCCGGGAAGCGGCAGGAGAGATCGGCTTCATGATGATCGGCCCCGCCGATACCAGAAAAGACGGGGCGTCGGGCGTTTTCGAGACCCATTATTCCGCTCCCGGCATCGCGTATAAAGCCAAGGGATTTCTCTCCGACCTCAAGGAAGGGTCGAGTGTCATAGAAGCGCTGATTCAGTGTGCAGACGAGGGATGCGAAGAAGCCGTTCGGCTGCTGGATGAAGTATACCGCAGCTGGGCATGCGGAATCGCCAACATCGTCAGCATCCTGAACCCGGAGCTGTTAATCCTGAGCGGGGAGATGGTCCATATCGACGAAAAAGGGGTGAAGCGGATTCGCGATTGGCTGAATGAATGGGTCCCTGTAGCGCCTCGCCTGGAAAAGGCCAGTCTTGGCGAACAGGCGGGCCTGATCGGCGCTGTCCACAGCGTTTTAGAAGCGTTCCCGTCCACGAGACTGCTGGACAGGTAAAAGAAAAAAGGGGGAGTTAGTTTTGAAACAGTCCAACAGCACACTGAAAAAATGGATGCGCGGCGTGTTTGCCAGCTCGCTGGCCCTGACGGTCGCGGCGTGCTCCGGCGGGGGACAGGAGGCGAAGCCTGCAGATGGCAACAATACAGGCGGGCAGCCTGCCGCGTCCGGCGGCGAAGCGAAGCCGGCCGAGACGGAAGGCGACCAGAAGCTGATTATTTACACCGCCCGGGACAAGAACATCTTCGAAATCGTCCTGCCCAAGTTCAACGAAAAGTATCCGAATATCGAAGTGGAACCGCTTGAGATGGGAGCGCAGCAGATTCTGGAACGCGTACGCGCGGAAAAAGCCAATCCGCAGGCTGATTTTTGGTGGGGCGGCACGCAGTCGGCTCTGAGCACGGCAGCGGATGAAGGCTTGCTGGAGCCGTACAAGCCGACGTTTGCGGACAAAATCCCGGATTTGTACAAGGACCCGCAGGATCGCTGGTACGGTGAAATGCTCCTGCCGGAGGTCATCATGTACAACTCCCAGGCGCTCAAGCCGGAGGAAGTCCCGCAAGATTGGGATGAGCTGATCGATCCCAAGTACAAGGACAAAATCGTAATCCGCAACGTTCTGCAATCGGGAACGATGAGGACCATCTACTCCGCCATGATCTACCGCCAAGGATCAGACACCCCGGAAAAAGGCTATGAGTGGCTCAAAAGGCTTGACGCCAACACCAAGGAATACACCCAGGACCCGACCAACCTCTATCTCAAGATGGACCGCCAGGAAGGCGTCATTTCTCTGTGGAACCTGCAAGACGTGCTGATTCAGAGCAAACAGAACAACCATCCATACGACTTCATCTATCCAAAGAGCGGGGCACCGATCCTCGTTGACGGCGTCGGCTTGATCAAAGGCGCGAAAAACGCGGACGCGGCCAAGAAGTTTTACGAATTCCTGTTCAGCCCGGAAATTGCCGCCCAGCTTGCCAAGGAGCGCTACCAGTTCCCGTCCCGCACAGACATCAACAAGGACGAACTGCCTGACTTCATGAAAAACCTCGAGCTGAAGCCGCTGGAGCTGGATTGGAAGGTCATGGCGGAAAAAGAAAAAGAATGGATGCAGCATTGGGACGAAAACATCAAAGGCAAAGGAAAGAAGTAACCGGTTTCGGCCAGACGGGGAGGCGTAAGTCCGCTCCGTCTGGCTCTGCATAAAGGTGGTCATAAGCGATCACTGCCGGACCGGGCCCATTTTTGTTAGGGAGGACACCTGATGAGCAGCGTAACACTGGATCACGTACACAAGCGATTTGGAAATGCCAAAGGGGTAGAGGACGTCCACATTCATATCGAATCGGGAGAATTCTTCACGTTTTTGGGCCCCAGCGGCTGCGGGAAGACAACGACCCTTAGAATGATCGCCGGCTTTTACTACCCGACGGAAGGACGCATTTCGTTTGGCAGCCAGGATGTGACGATGCTGCCGCCCAACAAGCGCAACACCGGGATGGTTTTCCAAAATTACGCCCTGTTTCCGCATATGACGGTGTTTGAAAATGTCGCTTTTGGCCTGCAGGTTCGAAAAATGACGAAAGCCGACATCAAAGAACGCGTGGAGAGGATCATGAAGCTGGTCCGTCTAGACGGGTACGGCGAACGGCGGATCGACCAGTTGTCCGGCGGCCAGCAGCAGCGCGTCGCTCTCGCCCGGGCCCTCGTCATCGAACCGCAAATTTTGCTGCTCGACGAACCGCTGTCCAACCTGGACGCGAAGCTGCGGGAAGAGACGCGTTACGAAATCAAACGCCTGCAGATGGAGCTGGGCATCACGACCATCTACGTGACCCACGATCAGGCGGAGGCGATGTCGATGTCCGACCGGATTATGGTCATGAACAGCGGTGTGGTGCAGCAAATCGGGACGCCGCACGAAATCTACCATCGGCCAATAAACCGCTTCGTCGCTTCCTTTATCGGCGAGACCAATCTGTGGGAAGCGACAGTGACGGGAATTGAAGGCCAGGACGTCTATGTCCAGCTGACGTCCGACATTTCCCTCTGCGGCTCCGTGCAGCAGGCATCCCCGCAGGTTCGTTTGGCGGTCGGAGAAAAGGTAGCGCTTTCGATTCGTCCCGAAGCGGTTCGGGAAAGTGCGGGAGCGGACGGTGAGAACGTGGTGAGAGGAACCGTGGCGCTTGCCGAGTTTACCGGAGCATGCGTCAACTACGTGACCAGCGTCGGACCCCACCAGCTGAAGAGTATGTTTATCAACGAAGGAAGCGCTGTCAAACAGCCAGGAGAAGCCATTTCCCTGCATATACCGAAAAACAGCATCTACTTTGCCGGATAAGGAGGAAAAGCGATGAGAGCAGAGCTGCAGCCAGGATCGGCACCCGCAAGGCGAATGTCGTTTACCTCTTCGCCGGCATTTGTGTATGTACTGGTTTCGCCGCTGTTTTTGATCTTGCTGGCGTACGTCATTTACCCGCTCTGGGAAACGTTTGTCGCCAGTGTCCACATCGATGGAGAGACAACGTGGAAAAACTACGCCCGCTTTTTCAGTCTGGAGCATACAGCCAATCTGGAGGCGTTGTGGACCAGCATTTATATATCCGTCTTAAGCGTCATCAGCTGCGGCGTTGTCGGAGTGACGATGGCTTTTTTGCTGGAGCGCTACGAGTTTCCGGGGCGAAAAATCCTGTCTGTGCTGGCCTTGGTCCCGATGGCCCTGCCACCGCTGATCGGCGTGCTTTCGTTTACGTTTCTGTATGGAGAGAGCGGCATTTTCCCCCGGGCGTTCAAGGAACTGTTTGGGCTGGCCCAGGTTCCGTTTTCCTTGAAAGGAATCTGGGGCGTTGTCGTCGTTCACACCTTTACGATGTACACCTATTTCTACATGACCGCCTCGGCGGCGATCAAGGGGCTTGATCCGTCCCTGGAGGAGGCGGCCGCAAGCCTCGGGGCGGGGCGCTTTACCGTGTGGCGGAGAGTCATTTTGCCGATGCTCACCCCTGCGCTGGTCGCCTCGTCTCTGCTGGTGTTTATGATTTCGATGGCGTCCTACACGGCGCCGCTCATCTTCGGCATCGACCGGACGATGACGATGCAAATATACCTCTCCCGGACAAATGGCGATCTGGACATGGCGGCGACGCAATCGACGATCTTGTCGATCGTGTCGGTAGCCTTCCTCCTGTTGATGCGCTGGTATCAGGGAGCGCGCAACTATCAAAACCAGAGCAAGGGCGTCAGTGTGCACAGAACGGAAATCAAAAGCAAGACCGGCCGCTACGTGTCGATCGTGCTGGCCTTTATCGGCGTCGTCATCCTGATGCTGCCGATCCTGGTGCTCGTTTTAATTTCCTTCTCCGTAGACGGCACATGGACCGTCCAGATTTTGCCGCCGAAGTACACGGTGGAGCATTATCTCGACTTGTTTACCGACAAGAAAACGTGGCGGCCGATCATGAACAGTCTGGAGCTGAGCGCGATCGCCACGATTGGGATCGTCCTGTTCGGGGTAGCGGCGGCATACGCCATGGTGAGGCTGCGCTTTCGCGGGAAAACGCTGCTCGACGTGCTGATCATGCTTCCCTGGGCACTGCCAGGCACGGTCGTGGCGGTCAACCTGATCGCGGCCTTCAGCGAGCCGACCGCGTTCAGCTTCAACCAGGTGTTGATCGGCACCTTCTGGATCATCCCGCTCGCCTACTTCGTCCGTCATTTGCCGCTTGTGTTCCGCTCGACGTCGGCTACCCTGATGCAGATGGACCCGTCCGTCGAAGAGGCGGCGCGAAACCTGGGGGCCACATGGTGGTACAGCTTCCGGCGCGTTGTCTTTCCGATGGCGTTCGGCGGAATACTGGCCGGCACGCTGCTCGCCTTCGTCCAGTGTATCGGCGAGTTCGTGGCTTCCATCCTGATCTTTACCCCGCGGACCACGCCGCTGTCCGTGGCCATTTTTCAAAAGATGTATTCGTTTGAGTTCGGTACCGCATGCGCCTACGGCGTCTTGCAAATCGCGGTTATCATCATCGTGCTGTTCGTCTCCAGAAAACTGACCGGCGACAATGCGGGAACGGCGGTTTAACCAGGCAAAACGCCGAAAAGGAGGAGCTTCACGTGGGAGAAAGCGACGCAAGGGAGAAGCCAGTCCATGCGGGAATGGGGGAGGGCATCGCGTGTCCGCCTATTCCTGTCTCCGCACGCCCCCTGCACGGGGAGCACGGACTGATTGATTTGTGGACGGCGATCAAGCCGCTGGCGACGATTGCCAGCGCGATGAATACAGGAGCGCATCCGGACGATGAACACAGCTCGATGCTCGCCTATCTGGCGCTGGGCAAAGGCGTGCACACCTCCAGCGTGATCGCGACGCGGGGGGAAGGCGGGCAAAACGAGATCGGCTGCGAGCTGGGGAGCGCACTGGGAATTATCCGTACAAGGGAGCTGGAGGAAGCTTCCGCCAAAAGCAACGTCACCTTGGGGATTCTCAGCGAGGATTTGGTCGATCCGATCTACGACTTCGGATTTTCCAAGAGCGCGGAGGAGACCTTTGAAAAATGGGGAGAGTCGATCGTATACGAGCGATTGGTCCGTAAAATCAGGGAGCTGCGCCCCGACGTGGTGATATCCTGCTTCGAAAACGAGCCGACTACGCACGGCCATCACCGGGCGATCACGATCCTGACCGAGCGCGCTTATCGCGAAGCGGCCGATCCCCAGGTGTTTCCCGAGCATCTGAAGCGAGGCCTGTTGCCCTGGCAGATCAAAAAGCTGTACGTGCCGGGCAGTCCCGATGACTATCACGTGGCCGTGCCGGTAGGAGAATACGACCAGACCTACGGCGCCTCTTACGTGCAGCTCGGCGAGCGCTCCCGCTTTATGCACAAGACACAGGGAATGGGCGTTCACTACGACGAGGGGCCGACCTATAATTACTACCGGCTGGATGCTTCGGTCACACCAGCCCAGCGCAAAGAGCGGGACTTTTTCTCCGGGCTGCCCTTTACTTTTGCCGATCTGGCCGAAAATGTGGCGGCGAAGGGAGCCGCAGATGCGGCAGAAGCGCTGCGCCGCTTGCACGAGGCCGCGCTGCAAGTGCTGGACGCTTATCCGCGCTTTGCGGAGGTGGCCAGCCGCGTCCACCGGATGAAGGCCCTGCTAAGGGCCGCGCAGGAGGAAGTGGCCGGAGCCTCCCTGCAAGAAGAGCTGAAAGCAGATTTGCTCTACCGGCTGGGGGTGAAGGACGCGCAGCTGAATCAGGCGAGCGCCGAGGCGCTGTCTCTGGTCGTGAAAATCAAGCCGGAGACAGGCGAGCTGGTCGGGGGGCAAACCACGACCGTTACGGTGACCGCCTACAACGGGGGTTCCCTCGATGTCGAGCACGTCCAGCTGCGGCTGCGCGTACCCGACGATTGGACGGTCAAGCCGCTGACGCCCACCTGCTTTCCCAAGGTTGGCTACAACCAGACGGTTTGCGCCGTCTACGAGCTGGGCATCCCTGCCCGTGCGCCGCTGTTTCACCCGTACAAATCGCCCGTGTTCGATGTGGAAGCCCACTATTTCGCCTTCGAGACGGCTGCCGCCATCCGCGTAGAGCCGGACACGAGCGTCGCCGTCCTGCCTCCGTACGCATTGACGTTGACCCCCTCGGCGATTGTCCTGAACACGCTGCATCAGGACCAGGCGATTCCCGTCAAGGTGACAGTGAAGCAGTATCGCCCGGGCGCATCGCAGCCGCGGGTCTCGCTCAATGTCCCACCCCGATGGGAAGCGGAACCGGCCTACGCCGAGCTGCCTTTTTCATTCAGGGGAGAAACACAGACCGTCTCGTTTACCGTCCGCACAGAAGGACAGGTGGAAAACGGCAAATACATGCTGTCCGCGCAGGTTCTTTCGGCAGACGGCACGGAAGAGGTTTCGCGGGACGTGCAAGTGATCGAGTACCCCCACGTCGGCAGGAGCTATTTCATCCGTCCGGCTGAATTGACCGTCCAGGCTTTTGACCTGGCCATTCCGGAAAATCAGCGGGTCGGCTACGTGTCCAGCGGCTTTGACAATATCGACAAATACTTGCGGGCAGTCGGGGTGCACTGCGTCAATCTGGACGATTCTGACATCCAGTCGGGCGACTTGTCCCGCTACGATACGATCGTGCTTGGCATCCGGGCGTACGGCTTTCGAAAGGAGCTGATTGCGAGCAACCAGCGTTTGCTGAAGTACGTCGAGGACGGAGGCAATCTCGTCGTCCAGTACCACAAGCCGGAGGATAAATGGAAGCCGCAGCTCGCGCCATATCCAATCTTCATCGGAGAGTCGCTGATCGACTGGCGGGTCACCGATGAACGCTCTCCCGTGCGAATACTGGCCCCCGAACATCCCCTGTTCCATTATCTGAATCGGATCACCGACAGGGACTGGGAGGATTGGGTGCAAGAGCGCTCGATTTACAATCCTTCGCGGTGGGGCAGCGAGTACACCGAGCTGATCGCCACCAGCGACCCGGGCGAGCCGGAATTCCGCGGCATCTTTTTGACCGCACCCTATGGAAAAGGGACCTATACCTACAGCTCGCTGGCCTGGTTCCGCGAGATTCCCCAACTCGTTCCCGGAGCGTTCCGGCTGTTTGTAAACATGATCAGCCAAAAGCAGCAGTAAGTCCGCCGCCAACTGCCGGCACTTTTGATTCTCGTGCATTTCCGATTTTCTTCCGTGGGTCAATCCGTGGCGACAGCATGACACCCCTGCATGGAGGCCATGATTGATAATGCAGGTATTCCTGCAGATAGATCATCTTACAGAGGAAATGGAGGAGGATTCACCTGAGAAAGGGGACTTTTGCCAAGCTGTTTTCCGTCACTTCAGCCGTAGCGCTGGCCGGCAGTCTCGTCCTGCCGCTGGCACCCCAGACCGCTCATGCCGACCGGGGCGTCGTCGACCTGTGGAAAGCGATCAAGCCGCTGACCACGATCGCCAGTGCGATGAACACCGGAGCGCATCCCGACGACGAGCACAGCGCGATGCTGGCGTACCTGTCGCTGGGCAGAGGAGTGGACACGTCCAGCATCATCGCCAATCGCGGCGAAGGCGGACAGAACGAGATCGGCAGCGAGCTGGGCAATGCACTCGGCATCATCCGCACGCGCGAGCTGCAGGAAGCGTCCAAGGTCACCAATGTGACGCTGGGCATGCTCAGCGAACAGATCGACGATCCCGTCTACGATTTCGGCTTCTCCAAAAGCCCGGACGAGACCCTTTCCAAATGGGGAGAAAAGATGGTCTATGAACGGCTGATCCGGAAAATCCGGGAGCTTAGACCCGACGCAGTCATTCCCGCTTTCCTGAACGAGCCGTCCACGCACGGACATCATCGCGCCATCAACGTGATTACCGTCAGGGCGTTTGAGGACGCCGCCGACCCGAGCGTGTTTCCCGAGCATCTGGACCAGGGGCTTGCGCCGTGGCAAATCAAAAAGCTGTACGTCCCGGCATCAGAAAAGGATTACGACGTCAGAGTGCCGGTAGGAGAGTACGACGAGATTTACGGAGCCTCGTACCTGCAGCTGGGCGAGGAATCTCGGTTCATGCACAAGAGCCAGGGGATGGGGCGGCACTATGACGAGGGTCCGAGCTACAGCTACTACAAGCTGGAGAAGTCGGCTGCCCCGGAGAAAACGGAGAGAAAGGCAAGGGAAAAAGACCCCGATTTCTTTGAAGGCATTGCCTATACATTTGACGATCTGGCCGAGGAAGTGAAGGAAGCCGCGGGCGGAGGCAAGCTGGCGGCAGAGCTTTCCGCGCTGCAAAAGGACGCCGACCGGGTGATCGCCGCCTATCCGAGCTTCGCCAACGTTGCCGAAGAAGTCCACGCGATGCTTGCCGATGTCAGGAAGACAAAGGCTGCCGTGGAGGCATCCGGTCTGGAGCGCACGGCGAAGCAGGATGTGCTGCATCGGCTGAAGGTAAAAGAAAAGCAGCTGGACAAAGCGTGCGCCGAAGCGTTGTCGCTCGTAGCCAAGGTACAGCCGGAGACCGGCGAGCTGGTGGCTGGTCAGACGACGAAAGTAACCGTAACCGCCTATAATGGCGGCCAGGTGAAATGGAGCCGGGTCAAACTGAACCTGAATGTCCCGGAAGGATGGAAGGCGCGGGCAACAGGCCCGACGAGCGTAAACGGTCTCGGCTACAGCCAGACGGCAAAAGCCGAATACGAGGTAACGGTGCCAAACGATGCGCCATTGTTCCAGCCGTATCAAAAGCCGCTGATCACGGCGGATGTTGCGGTCACCGCCTTTGGAACGGCTTCTGTCACGCACGTCGTACCCGCGGACGCAGTCGCCGTTCTGCCAGGCTTCGCCCTGTCGGTCAGTCCCGGAGCGACCGTGCTCAATACACTCAAGCCGGAAGAGTCGATCCCGGTCAAGGTGACGGTCAAAAACTACAATCCCGGGGCTGCGAATGCCGCTATTTCGCTGGAGCTGCCTGACGGCTGGTCCGCCGAGCCGAAGTCGCTGCCGGTTTCCTTCGCCGCCAAGGGCGAGACCAAATCGGCAGCGTTTACGGTCAAGGCGGCGGCTTCGGTGAAGCCTGGCAAATCCAGGGTAACGGCAGTCGCTCGCGGAAACGGAAAGGAAAGCACCCAAGGGGCCCAAGTGATCCGTTATCCGCACATTGGCACCACGTACTTTATCCAGCCGGCAGAGGTGGCGATCCAGGCTTTTGATCTGAACGTGCCGGAGGGATTGAAGGTCGGGTACGTCTCCAGCGGCTTTGACAACATCGACCAGTACTTGCGGCAGGTAGGGGTGGATGTAGTTTCGCTCAGCGTAAGCGACATCGAATCTGGCGATCTCAGCCAATACGACTCGATCGTGCTGGGCATTCGCGCCTACGGATTCCGGCCGGAGCTGATCCCGAGCAATGCCCGTCTGCTCAAATACGTGGAGGACGGAGGCAATCTGGTCGTCCAGTACCACAAGCCGGAAGACAAATGGAAGCCGGAGCTGGCGCCGTATCCGATCACCATCGGTACGCCGTTGATCCAATGGCGCGTGACAGACGAGAATTCCAAGGTGACGATGCTGACACCTGAGCATCCGATTTTCAACACGCCCAACAAAATAACAGACGAGGACTGGAATCATTGGATTCAGGACCGTTCCGCCTACAATCCGTCCAAATGGGCAAAGGAGTATGTGGAATTGATCAAAAACGGCGATCCGGGCGAGCAGGAGTTCACTGGTACGTTCCTCACCGCCACATACGGAAAAGGGACGTATACGTACAGCTCGCTCGTCTGGTACCGCGAAATACCCGCGCTGGTGCCGGGAGCGATCCGGCTGTTTGTCAACATGGCCAGTCTAAAGCAGTAATATAGAAAGCAAACGGCAAGGAAAAACGCGGACACCGGATGCAGAAACCGGATACCGGAAACAGACGCTGGAGACAAACAACGGAGACAGACACCGGACAAAAAACCGGACACAGATACAGAAAGTGAGAGGAGAGCGGGAGGCTGCGTTTGTCGGCTGTCCTCCCCGTTTCCCCCTCGGGGCAGCTTTGACCGGAGAACGAACATCCTCTAAAAACAAAAGAAATGGCCGGAAGCCGGAAGGAGAAACACCATGGATACCAAAGAACGGATCTTTCAACAGGAGGGAAACACTTTCCCTGGAAAGACGTATGTCGAAGCAGTATTGGAGCCAGCCTTTACGGAAGCCAAAACCCATCTTTTGACGCCGATGATGGCGATCAACAAGGCCCACCTCGTCATGCTTCGCGAGCAGGAGTTGATCACGGATGACGAAGCCCGGCAGATCGCCCGTGCGCTGCGCGGCATCGATCTGGAAGAGCTGCGCCGCTCCTCGTATACGGGACAATTTGAGGATTTGTTCTTTCAGGTAGAGAGCAAGCTTCTGGAGCTGGCGGGCGATGTCGCGGGCAATCTGCATCTGGCCCGCAGCCGCAATGACATGGGCGTCACCATTTACCGCATGGTGCTGCGGGAAAAATTGCTGGTGACGCTATCGTCGGCTGTCGCCCTGAAAGAGCAATTGCTCCGTTTTGCTGATGAACACGCGGAAACGGTGATGATCGGGTATACCCATACGCAGCAGGCCCAGCCGACGACTATGGCTCACTACATGATGGCGGTGGTCGATTCACTGACGCGGGATATCCGCAGGCTGATCAGCGCGTATCGGACTTGCAACCGCAGTCCGATGGGGGCGGCGGCTCTTACGACGTCCGGTTTTCCGATCAGCCGGGAGCGGGTGATGAAGCTGCTGGCCTTCGACGAGCTGGTGGAGAATGCATACGATGCCATCGGGGGCGCCGACTATCTGGGGGAAGTCGCAACGGCTGTGCAGCTGGCGTCGATCAATCTGGGACGCACCGTTCAGGATATGCTGCAGTGGTGTACACAGGAGTTTGCGGTGTTGAGAGTGGCAAGCCCCTATGTACAGATCAGCTCGATCATGCCGCAGAAGCGGAACCCGGTCTCATTCGAGCACATGCGCTCCCTGCTGTCGTCTTCTGCCGGCAGCGCCGCTACCGTCTTGACGATGATGCACAATACCCCGTTCGGCGACATCGTCGATACGGAGGACGACATGCAGCCGTATGCGTGGCGCAGCCTGTCCGTCCTCGATCAGATGTACCGGCTGATGGCCTGCGTGGTGGGGACGATGGACGTCAACAGGCAAGGTCTGCTGGAGCGGGCCAAGGGCAGCTTTGCCACGGTTACCGAGCTGGCAGATACTCTTGTACGGACGGACCGTTTGTCTTTCCGCACCTCCCACCATATCGTCAGCAGAGTGGTCAAGGAAGCGTTGGCACGCGGACTTCGTGCCGATGAGATCGGACTCGATCTGGTTCACGAAGCGGCGCAGGCTGTCATCGGCCGAAGCTTGGCACTGACCGAACAGGAACTGCGGCAGGCCCTCGACCCGGTTCATTTTGTCGCGATCCGCAAGCTTCCCGGAGGTCCCAGCCCGGATGAAATAAGACGCATGATCGCCCAGCGAAAGCAAGACGGCCAATCCGAGACGGCATGGCTTGGAGCAGAGAAGCAAAGCATTCATCAAGCGATGAGCTTTCTCGATCAGATCACGTCCGAATGGAGTGAAGCATGATGACCGTGACACGCATTCCCCTGTTGGCCGTGGACGGCGGGGGAACAAAGTGTCTGGCCGTATTGGTGGACGACGGACAACAGATCGTGGGAACAGGGCGGGCAGGCTCCTGCAACTACCAGGGCATCGGCAGAGAGGTGGCAGCCCGGGAGCTGGAGACGGCGATACGGACAGCGCTGCGGGAAGCCGGATTTTGGCAGAAGGCAGGGAGTACAGGCGAACACACGTCGGATGTGCTTGCCTGTGACTGCGAGATTCCGGAAAACAGCCGCACCATGGGGATGGATGCGCTGGAAATTGAATGCGCGGTATTCGGACTTGCCGGTCTGGATACGGAATACGACCGCCAAGTGATTACGGACATGGTCGTTTCCGTCCTGCAAAAGCTGGATGTAACTGTACGGCACCTGCTGGTGGAAAACGACGGCTTCGCAGCTCTTCTGGGAGCGACAAACGGGGAGCCGGGAATCCTCGTCATCGCCGGTACCGGTTCGATCGCCTTCGGTGTCAACAAAGCCGGAGAAACTGCCAGATCAGGCGGATGGGGACACAGAGTCGGAGACGAAGGCAGCGGCTATTGGATCGGCAAGCAGGCCGTCACGGCGGTGCTGAAAGCCGCGGATGGCCGGGGAAGCCAGACCGCGCTGATAGACCTGCTGCTGCCGCATATCGGACTTTCCCATGTGGAAGAGCTGTTTAACTGGACATACGGTTCGCAATGCTCCGTCGAAAAAATCGGGGAACTCTCCCTGCTCGTCAGCCAGGCTGCCGACCGTGGAGACAAAGTTGCCCTGGGCATTCTGGAAAAGGCGGGAGAAGAGCTGTTTCATGCGGCCAGAGCAGTGATGGAGCGGCTGGGCATGGACAATGAGCCGTTCAAGATGATCCTGCAGGGGGGCGTCTTGCAAAACGATGAGCGGGTCCGTTCTACCGTCATGCAGAAAATCCGCTCGGCGGCTCCCCAGGTTGTGATCGACAAGGCGCAAAACGAACCCATCTACGGAGTTATTGCCAAAGGATTGGCATATCTCAAAGGGAGAATCGAGAAACATTGAGGTGAAAATGATGAAGCGTTTGATGTTTGTGTTTCCCCATCCCGACGACGAATCCTTCGCATGTGCCGGAACATTGGCAAAGTGCAGGGACGCAGGTCATGAAACATGCCTCGTTTGCGTCACTTCCGGCTGCAAGGGGCGTCCGGGACCGTTTCCGATCCATTGCCGGGAAGAGCTGGCTCGGCATCGGGAACAGGAGCTTGCGTGCGCGGCTGATATTTTGGGAATCGGCAAGCTGGAGCTGCTCCGTTATCCGGACGGCGGGTTGTCGGCAGTAGAGCCGGAAGAGCTTGTGGAGCGCATCAGCCAATTGATCTTGGCTCGGAAACCAAACGCGGTGGTGACGTTTCCGCCGGATGGCGTGACGGGACATCCCGACCATATCGCCGTATCCAATGCCACCGCCGCTGCAGTGGAACGAGCGGAACAGCATTTGCAAAACAGGGAGTGCCCTTCGCTTTATTTCGTTTCCATTCCGCATTACTACGATCATTGCCTCGACAAGGGACCGAGGCCTGCTGTTCCCATTACAGGAAAAGTGGACATCACGCTGTACCGTGAACGAAAAGCGGAAGCGCTCCGTGCCCATCAAAGCCAGGAGTATTCAGTCAATCGCGCCTATCCGGGCGTGATGAACGGAGACAGCGGCGTGATCGGATGCTATGAATACTACACGCTGGTGCGTGAAGGAGGCAGGGCCGTCACTCCGGTTTCACCCGAGAAGGAGATACCTTTGATCGACCTGTAGACGTATAATGTATAGAAAACATTTCGGAGAAGGGAGAGCGGGTTATGAAAACGATCGGGTTGATCGGCGGGATGAGCTGGGAGTCGTCAGCGGTTTATTATCGTTTGGTAAATGAGATGGTGAAGGCGGAAAGAGGGAATTTGCATTCGGCCAAATGCCTGTTGTTCTCCGTTGATTTTGCCGAAATCGCGCATTTGCAGCATGAGGGGGAATGGACGGAACTGGGCAAGGAGATGGTGCTTGCCGCGCAACGGCTGGAGGCTGCCGGCGCCGAGCTGCTTGTGCTGTGCACCAATACGATGCACAAGGTCGCGGAGGAGATCGAGGAGCAGGTTCCGCTTCCCTTTATCCATATCGCTGACGCTACGGCTGAATCTATCAAGGCCGCCGGTTTGACGAGGGTGGGCCTGCTCGCCACCCGTTTTACGATGGAAGAGGCGTTTTATACGGGAAGGCTGAGGGACAAGCACGGCCTCGATGTGCTCATCCCTTCCGCGGAAGATCGGGAAGTCGTGCACGAAATCATTTACAAGGAGCTTTGCCAGGGCGTGATCCGGGCAGAATCAAAAGGCCGATATTTGGAAGTGATCCGCCGCCTGATCGAACAGGGTGCCGAGGGAATCATTCTGGGCTGCACCGAGATCGGCCTCTTGATCGGGCAGGAAGACTGTACCGTGCCCGTTTTTGACACGACGCAGATTCACGCGGAAGCCGCTGTCCGCTACGCTCTGGGGGAGGGAGCCTAGCAAAAAGGACATGAAGCGATGCATTCGGCTACCATATTCTGCTTGCAGTAGGTAGTGCAATACGTAAGATAAGCAGGAGACGTGAAAGCTCCCTGCGGCGAACCGTAACGCCTGAAAGTCCTCCCCTAACAGATTTGCTCCCTATAAACAACCAAGGCTGCCATGTGTGAACGTGGCAGCCTTTCGTGTCAAAGCGAAAGCTTCCTTCAAGCCCCCGCTGTTACTCATCGCTGTTATGGATCTGTTCCTTGATCTGTGCCATCCGCGTCTTTCCCCACTCATACATCATTTCGACGATCGGCAAGAGAGTCATGCCGAGCTCTGTCATGGAATACTCCACCTTGGGGGGAACCTCCGGATAAACCTCCCTGTGAACGATCCCGTCTTCCATAAGCTCTCGCAGCTGATTGGTCAACATTTTATGGGATATTTTCGGGAAAAGCCTCTGGAGGTCGCTAAACCGATGCGGTCCCTCGACGCCTAGATGCCACAAAATGACGACCTTCCATTTTCCGCTGATGATGGACAAGGTAAGCTCTTTTTCACAATTAAAATCGCCATTTTTGAGCTTTTCCTGGATTTCTTTTCGCAATTTGTCTGACATCGCTTCCTACGCCTCCTTCTCCAATAGTAACATTTTCGTAACCATCGAACAAAAAAGTGCACTCTTCCCGACACCCGCAAATGGCGTTAGGATAAGAGTAACTTTTCGAACACATTTTGTTTATCATCCAGGGAGGTACGTATTTCATGGCGAAAAAAGCATTGCTTATCATACCACCAGACCGGTTTAATGAGGATGAATTGTTTAAACCGAAGGCAGAATTGCAAAAGGCTGCGATCGAAGTGACCGTTGCCAGTACGAAAACGGGAGAAATCACAGGAGACAATGCCGGCAAAGCAGAGGCGGAGGTAATTTTCTCCGATGTGTCGGCGAGCGATTTCGACGTGGTGGCGGTGATCGGCGGTTCCGGCACCATCGATTATCTGTGGGGAAACCAAGAGCTGATCAGCTATCTGAAACAAGCGTATGACCAGAACATTCTCGTTTCGGGAATCTGCGCGGGTTCGGTTGTGGTAGCGAAGACAGGCTTGCTGTCCGGACGCAAAGGAACATGCTACCCTGTAGATGCGATGATCAACGAGCTTGCCGCCAACAACGTCGAATACGTTCCCGAGCATGTCGTTGCCCACAAAGACGTCATTACGAGCGATGGACCGGACGGAGCGACAGAATTCGGAAAAAGCCTGGTGAAGGCACTCGCCTGATCTGTCTAGGTCAGGTTCGCCGAGAAATCCGGCGTCCAAACTTGAAGACTTTGCATGGGAAATGAATAAAGGCAAGAAGCTCGCGACCAGCCCAAAACATGATCGTTCATGTTTTGGGCTGGTCTTTCTTTATTTGGCAAACAGATATACAGTTAAAAACAACGAAAACAAAGTAAAAACACATTCTTAATGCTCGATTCACACACAATTTACAATTAACCCGTATCATGAGAGGTGATGAAAGGTTCTGAAAAAGAGAGGGAGAGGTTCATTATGAAGCGTTGGTACCATCCTTTGCTGGCATCCTTGTTGCTGCTTTCCGTCGCCGCCGGTTGCGGGCAGGCTCCAGGGACACAATCACAACAATCGACAGCCTCTGCGGGCAGCGATGCATCAGATTCATCCGAGCTCACCGTCTACACTGCGCTGGAAGACGACCAGATCAAGTCGTACCTGGAATCGTTCAAGCAAAGGCATCCGGAGACAAAAATCAATATTGTCCGGGATTCTACCGGCGTTATTACGGCCAAGCTGCTGGCGGAAAAAGAAAATCCGCAGGCGGACGTCATCTGGGGAGTAGCGGCTACCAGTCTGTTGGTGCTGGATCAACAAGGCATGCTGGAAGGGTACTCGCCCAAAGGAATTGAGAGAGTCTCTACCGAGTTCAAAGACACGCAGGAGCCGGCCCATTGGGTGGGCATTGACGCCTGGGAGACTGCATTTGCCGTGAATACGACAGAGCTTGCGAAGCAGAACCTCCCCATTCCGCAGTCCTACGAAGACCTGATCAAGCCGGAGTACAAGGGAATGATCACAATGCCTAATCCGGCATCGTCCGGCACTGGCTACCTGACCGTTTCAGCCTTGCTTCAGCTGAAAGGAGAACAAGAAGGCTGGGCCTATCTGGCCAAGCTGCACGAAAATATGGCTGTCTATACCCACTCCGGCTCCAAACCGGCAAAAATGGCCGCTTCCGGCGAGTACCCGATCGGCATTTCGTTTGGCTATCGCGCCATCGCCGAAAAGCAAAAAGGAGCGCCGGTCGAAGTCGTCTTCCCGCAAGAGGGCTCGGGCTGGGATGTGGAAGCAAACGCGCTTGTGAAAAAGCAAACGATCAAACCGGCTGCAAAGGAATTTCTCGATTGGGCGATCTCTGACGAAGCGATGAAGGCATACAACAAGAACTTTGCCATCGTCAGCGTCGAGGGGATCACAAGCCAGCTTCCGGAAGGCTATACGGTCGATCCGCTCCAGCAATTGATCAAAAACGACCTGAAAAAATCGGCAGCGAGCCGCGACAAGGTGCTGGCTGAATGGGAGAAGCGTTTCAACACAAAAAGCGAACCTTCGAAGTAAAGGAGTGCGGACATGAAACAGTCCTGTTTATCCATCCAGGGTGTGAGCAAGCGTTTTGGATTGTACACCGCGCTCCAGCATGTTTCCTTTGCCGTGAGCCAGCGCGAATTTGTTTGCCTGCTCGGCCCCAGCGGCTGCGGAAAATCAACGCTGCTGCGCATTTTGGCCGGACTTGAGCAGCCGACGACGGGTCGCATCGTACTGAACGGACAAGACATTACCGCGCGTCCCCCTGCGGAGCGCGGAATCGCGATGATGTTTCAATCCTACGCCCTGTTCCCGAACCTGACGACCGCCCAAAACATTGCCTTTGGCTTGCGAGAGAAAAAATGGACACGCACCGCCATCAGGGAGAAGGTGACGGAGGTACTGGCCATGGTGGATCTGGAGCAGGCGGCAGACAAGTATCCGGCGCAGCTCTCCGGCGGCCAGCAGCAGCGAGTGGCTTTGGCGCGGGCCATCGCGCTTGCGCCCGAGGTCCTGCTTCTTGACGAGCCCCTGTCCGCGCTGGACGCAAAGGTCCGCCAAAAGCTCCGCCGCGAGATTCGGCGTCTTCATGAAGAAACGGGTATGACTACGATCATGGTGACTCACGATCAGGATGAAGCCTTGACCATGGCCGATAAAATCGTCGTGATGGACCACGGGGAAGTTGTTCAGATCGGAACGCCAGAGGACGTGTACAATCGGCCGGGCAGCCCGTTTGTCGCCGATTTTATCGGAGCGATCAACTTTTTTGAGGGCTCCCGTTTCGGCGGACTTCTCCCGGATGAGAATGCGCTATTGGCGATTCGTCCCGAGCATGTGCGTCTGCTGGATCACGATTCGGAGTGCGGCATCCCTGCGGTCGTCGAGAGTGTGGAGTTCCGCGGTTCCTTTTACCGCTTGTTTTTGCACTTGCTCGACGGGCAGGAATCATCCTTTCCCCTTCGCCTGACGATCGACTTGCCTGCCACAATGCCCCAGCGCATGATGGTGAAGCTCAATCAAAAGGTACTGCTGGAGCTTCCGCTGGAAAAGCTGCTGGTGTTTGAACGGGATGCTTGGAAGGGCACAGGGTGAGGCGAATGGGGACATTGCTGAATTCAAAAATGGAAGCTGACAAGGATGCACAGGAGGGGACTCGCGAGGCCTCGCGTATGGACGCAAGGAGCCCCGCCAGCATGGGACCATTCTTCGACGCACGAGGTCAGAAGAAAGCAATCAGCCCCGCCATGATCGGCAGAGGCTGGCAAAAGGGAATCCTTGCTTTGGTGGTCTTGATCCTGGTGGCAGCTGTGCTGCTGCCCCTGCTGACCTTATTTCTCCGAGCCTTTTGGGACGAGCAGGGGAGCTTCGCAGGCGCTGCCAATTTCATCGCGTACTTTTCTGCGCCGTCGCTCGTCCAGTCTTTTGTCAATACGCTGTACATCTCATGCCTGACGACGATTATTGCCGTGACATTGGCCTTTTTGTTTGCCTACGCCTTGACGCGAACAAAGATCAAAGGCAAGGCGCTGTTTCGTTCCATTGCCCTGCTGCCGCTGTTTGCGCCGACAATGATGCACGGGATCGGACTGACCTATCTTTTTGGCAATCAAGGCTTGATCACGACCGGGATTTTCGGGCTATTGCCGTTCTCCTGGAATATGGAGCTGTACGGTGCCACAGGGATCGTGCTCGCGGAGGTCGTCTACGTGTTTCCGCAAGCCTATCTGATTTTGGCCGTCTCGCTTGCCTTTGCCGACTATCGCTTGTACGAGGCGGCCGACACCCTCGGAGCGCGCGGCTGGCGGAAGTTCTGGACGGTTACCATCCCTACTGTCAAATACGGTTTGATCAGTTCGGCATTTGTTTCGTTTACACTGTCATTCACCGATTTTGGCGCGCCCAAAGTGGTTGGCGGGCAGTATTCCGTATTGGCGACAGAGGTGTACAAACAGGTGATCGGCCAGCAAAACATGACGATGGGAGCGACCGTTGGCCTCTTGCTGATCGCGCCTGCCCTGCTGGCTTTTGCCGTCGATCGGATCGTGCAGCGAAAGCAAAACGCTGCCATCACGTCCAAGTCGCTGCCCTATCAGATCAAAGAAAACAAGCTTCGGGACACGATTTACTTTCTCTACTGCCTGGGAGTCGCCAGTCTGCTGCTGCTCTTGATGGGAGCGGTCATCCTGGCGTCGTTTATCAAGGTGTGGCCGTACAACCTGGCCTTTACGCTCGATCATTACGACTTCTCGCAAGCAGCGGGAGCCGGGATGGAGACTTTGTGGAACAGTGTGAAAATCGCCTTCTGGACGGCAGCGGTCGGGACAGTTTTCACCTTTGTTACGGCCTACGTCCTGGAGAAAATGCAGGTATGGAATGGCCTTCGCCAGGCAGGCTACTTTTTGTCCGTATTGCCGCTCGCTTTGCCGGGCATGGTCATAGGCCTTGCGTACATCTTCTTTTTCAACAATCCGGCGAATCCTCTGCACAGTATGTACGGAACGATCTGGATACTGGTACTGGCCAATGTCGTTCACTTTTTTTCCGTTGCCTTTATCACGGCCATGACCGCGTTGAAAAAGCTGGACCGGGAGTTCGAGTCGGCTGCGGAATCGATGGGAGCAGCCCCGTACAAAACATTTTGGCGAGTCACTGTGCCGCTGTGCCTGCCCGCGATTATCGAGATGGCCGTTTATTTCTTTATGAATGCGATGGTGACGATCTCGGCGGTGGTGTTCCTCTACGCGGCAGACTTCAAGCTGGCCTCGGTGGCGATCGTCAACATGGACGATGCCGGAGACATAGCCCCGGCTGCCGCCATGTCCGTTTTGATCGTCGCGATCAATATCGTCGCCCGCAGCCTTGCAGAGTGGATTTCGCTGATTTTGAAAAAGCGGACTGCCAAATGGCAGGCAAGATAGCGCGAAACAAGGCTGAGATCAGGCATTGCACCCAGCAACGCCGTTTTGCTGCCAGAGCCTATAAGTACGAGAAAATGCGAGAAAGCTGGTGAAAATATGATCAAAGCTGTAGTGTTTGACTGGGCGGGAACAACGATCGACTACGGTTGTTTCGCACCGCTCGCCGTTTTTATCGAAGTATTCAAGCGACGAGGGATCGATGTGACGCCCGAGGAGGCTCGCGAACCGATGGGCTTGCTGAAACGGGATCACATCCGGGCGATCTGCCGGATGGAACGGATTTCCGCCCAGTGGGAGCAGCGTTACGGCAAAAAACCGGACGAGGCGGATGTGGACGCTCTGTATACAGAGTTTGAGCCGATGATGTTTGCCGTTCTAAAAAAGTATGCGGTGCCGGTCCCGGGAGCGGTGGAATTGGTGGAGCGGCTCCGAAGACGCGGGTTGCAGATAGGCTCGACGACTGGTTATACCCGCGAGATGATGGAGATTGTGGCGGAAGAAGCACGAAAGCGCGGCTACGCGCCGGATGCGATCGTCGCTTCCGACGAAGTTCCGGCCGGCCGGCCAGAGCCATGGATGTGCTACGAGAATGCCAAACGGCTCGGAGTCTATCCGATGAGCGCGATGGTCAAGGTGGGAGATACCGTAAGCGATATTTGGGAAGGCAAAAATGCCGGCATGTGGACGGTCGGGGTCGTAAAAGGCGGCAGCGAACTCGGCTGGTCGCGCGAGCAAGTGGCAGCGGCCGATCCGGAATTGCTCGCACAAAAGGTTGCAGAAGCTGTGGAGCGATTCAAGCAGGCGGGAGCACACTTCGCTATCGATGAACTCGGACATTTGGATAAAGTGCTCGATGAGATCGAGGAACGTCTGGCCCGGGGGGAAAAGCCATGACAGCCAGACACAGCGAGCTTCTCGCCAACAAAGAAAGCGGACCGGACAACCCGTACCTGCTGCTGACGCCGGGACCGCTGTCCACCTCGCCAAGCGTCCGGGCCGCCATGCTCCGCGACTGGTGTACGTGGGACGACGATTACAATCAATTGGTCCAAAACATCCGTCGCAGGCTCGTTTCGCTGGCTGCCGGAGCGTCTGAGGGCTATACGTCTGTCCTGATGCAGGGGAGCGGGACCTTTTGCGTGGAAGCGGTGATCAGCTCGGCTATGCCAAAGGATGGCAAGCTGCTGGTCTTGACTAACGGCGCCTACGGCGACCGCATCGCCAAAATAGCCGCCGTGCACGGCATTGCGGCAGAGCATATGGACTTCCCCGAATTGGAGCCGGTTAGCCCGGACAGGCTCGCCGAAAAGCTGGAACAGGATTCCGCCATTACGCATGTGGCCGCGGTACATTGCGAGACGACCACAGGAATGCTGAATCCCATTGAGCAAATTGCCGGCGTGGTCAAACGCTTCGGAAAAGTTCTGATCATCGATGCGATGAGCAGCTTTGGCGGGATACCGCTGGACGCGGCAGCGCTGGAAGCCGATTTTCTCGTCAGCAGCGCCAACAAGTGCATCCAGGGCGTTCCCGGCTTCGGCTTTGTCATCGCCAAAACGGCGTCGCTTGAGGCGTGCAAAGGGCGGGGGCGCTCCCTCTCGCTCGACTTGTTTGACCAGTGGGAAACGATGGAGAAGCACGGCGGGAAGTGGCGTTTTACCTCTCCCACGCATACTGTTCGGGCTTTTTATCAAGCTCTCGTGGAGCTGGAGGAAGAGGGGGGCGTCGAAGCGAGGTACAAGCGCTACGCTGCCAATCAGCGCCTTCTGGTCGAGGGAATGGAGGAGCTCGGCTTTGCCTGCCTGCTTCCGGCGCGCTGGCAGTCTCCGATCATCACCTCGTTTCGCTATCCCGATCATCCGGCGTTTCGCTTTGAAACGTTTTACGAACGCTTGAAGCAGGCGGGATTTGTCATCTATCCGGGAAAAATTTCACAGACGGAGACCTTCCGGATCGGCAATATCGGGGAAGTGTATGCCGAGGATATCAAGAGATTGTTGCAGGCTGTCAGAGCCAACATATATTGGCGCTAAAACCAGAGGTCCGACCTTGACCGCCGGGAGGGCCCGGACGCGGCGGCTGGCGGGAGCGGGCACCGGATTCTTGATTGTACCGCCCAATTCCTCTACAATTCTCAAGAGGAAGGAAGAGGAAAACGTACGGGCTGGGGAATGAGACCACAGTGGGTAAGCCGGGAGAAGCGTTTGCTTTGGTCGTGACCGCTGCGTAAGTGAAAAAACGGCCTTATCGAGATAGACAGGATCGCTCAATTGAATGAAGGAAGAGCGGGCAGGGGGCGTAACGGTGTGTCGTTGAACGGGGAGGAACGGAAAAAAACCATACTTCAGCTGCTGGATGCCCAGGGCAAGGTGCGCACCAACGATCTGGTAGAGGCGCTGCAGGTTTCTTCGGAGTCCATCCGTCGCTACTTGGAGGAGCTGGAGGCGGAAAAGAAGCTGAAGCGCGTGTACGGAGGAGCAGTGAAGCCGCGGCAGGAGCGGGCCGAGCCTTCTCATCTGTCGCGGGAGGTACTCAGAGCCGAGGAAAAGAAGCGGATCGGACGAGCGGCGGCAGCTCTGGTGCAGGACCAGGACACGATCATTATCGACGAAGGAACGACAACCTTGCAGATGATCGAATTCCTTGCAGACAGAAAGGAGCTTGTCATCATCACCAGCTCGGTCACTGCTCTGGCCATGCTCGTAAGCTATCAAAATCAGGGACTTCTGTCCGCCGAGCTGTTTTTTCTCGGCGGCAAGGTGAATGCCAAGCATCACCGCGTAGCCGGCGCCTTCGCCGAGAAGATGATGAGCAGTTTCTATGTAGACAAAGCGTTTTTATCCGTTGACGGCATCATGACGGACAGGGGGATCACCTGTTACGAGCTGGAGAGAGCTTTGTTGGCCAAACGGTATATCGAGCATGCCAGTGAAGTGATCGTCATGGCCGACCATTCCAAAATCGGCACGAGCACCTTGTGTCAGGTGGCCGATCTTGCGGCGATCGACATGGTGATCTGTGATGAAGCGGCACCGGAGGATTGGCTGTCCGATCTCGAAATGAACCAGGTGACGTGGGTAAAAGCGGAATAACAGATAAACGAAAACAAAGAGACGTGGTATCCTGAAAACAGGAGACTGCGTCTTTTTGTTGCCAGGACCTGCGATGGGAGGAAGAAGGAAATGATCGACAGATTGGATCATCTTGTGCTTACCGTAAAGGATGTGGAGGCCACCTGCGCGTTTTACGAGCGGGTGCTGGGCATGACGGTTGTGACGTTTGGCGGCGGGAGATTTGCGCTGCAGTTTGGGCGGCAAAAAATAAATCTGCATCAGGCCGGGCATGAGTTTGAGCCCAAGGCCGACCATCCAGTGCCGGGCTCTGCCGACCTTTGTTTGATCGCTTCCGTCCAGCTGGAGCAGGTTATAGCCCATTTGGAGGCGTGCGGGGTCCCGATTTTGGAAGGACCGGTGGACAGAACGGGGGCAGTCGGAAAAATCCGCTCGGTCTATTTGCGGGATCCCGATCAGAACCTGATCGAAATATCCGTTTACATAGAGGATTAGCTGTGCCCGACAGCTGCGGACGAAGCGTGGTTTCCAGTGCGACTGCGGGATGGAACGGCTTGTAACCGGGGTGGAGTATGATGGTGCCAACTCCATTGCCCGCGTTTTTCAGGCTGCATGAAATGGGGGCGTAAATCAAATGGCAGATGGAAGAAACAGGAATAGGGACAAAACGCTCGCCGAAGTGGAAGCGGTACTGGGAGCGTACAGGCCGGGGATTATGGGAGAACAAGATTTCTCCCGCTACAGCGTACTGATCCCCCTGGTAAAGGGGGAAGATGGACAATTATCTGTGCTGTTTGAAAAACGGGCCGCTTCGATGCGGAGACAAGCGGGGGAAATCTGCTTTCCCGGCGGCCGGATCGACCCGGAGGATGCGTCCGAATGGGACGCCGGGCGCCGGGAGACGAGCGAGGAGCTGGGATTGCCGCTCGCATGCATTCGCTTCGTCGGAAGACTGGATACGTTGGTTACCCCTGCCTCCTGTATTTACCCCTTCGTCGGCTTCCTCGATTCCTTGGAGGAGCTGGGTCCAAATCCTGCAGAGGTAGGCGAAGTGTTTTTAGTGCCGTTAGCCACGCTGCTTGCGGCAAGCCCTGACATGTATCAGGCGAAAATGCGGGTAGAGCCGGGGCCGGATTACCCATACCACCTCATACCGGGCGGAGAAGAGTACCCGTGGCGGTATGGCGCTGTCTCCCACTACTTCTACCAGCTGGAGGGACGGGTTGTGTGGGGGCTGACAGCACGGATTCTGGCTCATTTTATCGACTTGGTGCAACGGGAAAAAGAGTGGAAATGACCAGAGAGGAGCGAGCTTTCATGTGGATCGCGAGTGAAGTGACGAGGAGACTGGGAATAGACCTGCCGATCATCCAGGCGGGAATGGCCGGGGGTACGACGACTCCGGAGCTGGTTGCCGCCGTCTCGCAGGCAGGTGGACTCGGTACGCTGGGAGCGGGCTATATGAGCGGCGAACAGATTCGAGCGGCGATCCGGGCCATCCGCGAGCTGACCGACAAGCCGTTTGGCGTCAACCTGTTCATCCCGGAAGAAGAGAGCGGAAGAACGGCCCCGGGCGAAGCAGTCCGGCAGATTATGAATGAGACGAGGCGGCGTCTCGGCATCCCGGAGGATCCCGAGCTCGGGAAGGTCGCGGAGCCGTTCGAAGAGCAGATGGCCGCTGTGCTGGAAGAGCGGGTGCCTGTGTTCAGCTTTACATTTGGCCTCTTGGACAAAAGATCGATGGCGGAGTGCAAAAAGCGCGGCATCGTCGTCATGGGGACGGCTACGACGGTACGGGAAGGCGTGGCCCTGGAAGCAAGCGGCGTGGACATGGTGGTGGCCCAGGGAAGCGAGGCGGGCGGGCACCGCGGTTCGTTTTTGCCGGATTCGCCGAACAACCTGGTCGGACTGATGGCATTGATTCCGCAAATGGCAGACCGGCTGTCCGTTCCGGTAATTGCCGCAGGGGGGATTATGGACGGCAGAGGAATCGCCGCCGCTTTCATGCTCGGAGCGCAGGCAGCTCAGCTGGGCACTGCGTTTCTCCTGACGGAAGAGAGCGGCGCTCATCGTTTGCACAAGCAGGCTGTACTGTCGGCAAGCGATGAGGAGACGGTTCTGACCACGGCCTTTTCCGGAAAAGCGGCTCGCGGTGTGAATAATGAATTCATGCGGCTGCTCGCCCCTTACGCCGAAGACATCCCGTCGTATCCGGCGCAAAACGCCATGACCCGCGATATTCGCCAGGCTGCGTCCAGGCAGGAGAGAAGCGAATTTCTCTCCATGTGGGCCGGGCAGGCAGGGGCGCTGGGGAGAACGCTGAGCGCCGGACAGTTGGTGAGCAAACTGGTGGAAGAGACGGAGAGCTTGCTGGGGAAGCGGTGAGCGCGGCGATTTGATTCGCGACCCGGAAGAGGTAACTCCGGAACTTCTCCCAACATCAATCCGGTGGACAAAGCAAGGGGCAGTATTCTGACAGCGAAAACTAGGAGCGGTTCACCGACAGCTCCTCTTTCGCTTTCGTACTCTCTTTCGCAAGGATAAAGAATGGCTTCGCAGAACAATCCGGCGGAGCCTTTTTCTTTTTCCGTCCCCTGCAGGAGTCTGAGCCATTGGTCAATTGTTTCGCGAAAGGTTATTGGTTACAATGGATTCGTTCTTACGAATATTCGATGTACTTTCAGATAAAGGGGACAGAAACGATGAAAAAGTGGCTAGGGCTCGTTCTTGTCGCAGGATTTGCGGTATCGACAGCGGCGTGTACGCAAGTGGAGAAGGCACCGGAGGCGGCCATGCAAGTAAAGCCGGTCGACCTTTTTGCGGGAGAGGCGCAAAAGTTCAAACCGTTTTTAGGATTGATGTCCGGCGCGGTACAAGTAAAATACGGCGGTCACAGTAACGAGATCAAAACGACGCTGGAAGTGTGGGAATACGGCAAAAAGACAGAGACTCTCGGGGAGTTTGGGGAAAGCATCAGGGATAAAGACGACAAAGAGGGGCTATACAGCTTTGACGGGGAAGCGATCTTCTCCGTGAAGGGCAGCCAGGGAGAGGACCCGAACAAGACGCATTACGAAATCACGATTGCCCTCACCAATAAAAATGGCTCGTCCAGCAGCAGTCAGCTTGATTGGGTTGTCGATGCGAAGCAGGTCGCCAGCAGTCCGATCGAGCTTTCGGAGGAGCTGAATTTGCAGGATGGAGAACGTGCCGCGGTATGGGGCATGCAGGCGACGGATGAAGGCACAATCAGGACCGTTGACTTTACACCGGAATCATTAAAAAACGCGAAATGGGCATTGCTCGTTTTCATGTCGGCCGGGTCAGGGGAAACACCAGCCCCGTAGAGTTTTTTCCCCCTGTTTGTAAAGAAATTTCGACCTACCTGCCAATAACTTTCAAACCTATAATGAGCGTACATACAAAATTAGGGAAAAACGGGGGGTCTGAAATGAAACGGGCAATGAAACAAGCATGGAAACAGGGGGGAGCCCTGGTGCTTTTGTCCTCGCTGCTATTCGTCGCCGCCTGTAGCAGCGGCGGCGGCGCCAGCACGGGCACACAGCCGCAGGCCGGTTCGACAGCGCCTGCGGACAATTCTGGAAGCGCTGCCAAAAAGGAAGTAACCTTGTCGCTCAGACATACGCAAATCAAGGAGACCAGCAAAACAAGACTGAAAATTTTGGAAGATGTCGTCAAAAAGACAGAAGAAAAAAATCCGGGTCTGAAAATCGAACTGGAAGGCATGGATGAAAACGTCAACCGCGACCAAAAGCTGAAAGCGGAGATGGCGGCGGGGAATCCTCCGAAAATCTTCGAAATGTTTGGCGGCGCCGATACGAAGCTGTACGTCAAGGCCGGGCGGCTGCTTGACTTGACCGACTTTCTGGCCGAGTCGGGCCTCAAAGACAAGTTCGTCAACCTGGAGGAGTTCACGGTCGACGGCCGCGTCTACGGTCTGCCGATAGGCGGGTATGCCGAAGGATTTTTCTACAATAAAAAGCTTTTTGCCGAACTGGGTCTCAGCGTTCCGAAGACATGGGAGGAATTCAGCGCCGCAAGCGAAAAGCTGAAGGCGGCGGGCAAAGTGCCGATTGCGCTCGCGGCCAAGGACGGTTGGGTCAACGCGATGCTGTTCAACACGATTCTGGAGCGGAATGCCGGGATGCCGGCGATCGAAGGACTGGTCAGCGGCACGCACAAGTGGACCGATCCGGAAATCGTCAAAGCGCTCGCCGACTACGCTTCTCTCGTAAATGCCGACTACTTTACCAAAGGGGCGCTGGGCCTGCCTTACTCGGATCAGGGAGCCCAGTTCCTGCGCGGAGAGGCCGGCATGGTCTTTACCGGGAGCTGGGATGCCACCCGCTACAGCGGCGACGAGGCCGGGGATTTGAAAGGGCAGATCGGTTTCTTCCCCTTCCCGGCGATCAGCGGAGGAAAGGGCGACCAGACTTCGATCAACGCCGGCTACTCCAACGGCTTCGGCTTCTCCAAAGACCTGACCGAGGACCAAAAGCAGATGGTCTACGCCTTTATCAAGGAGCATTTCAACGAAGAGGTGCAAAAGCGGATGCTGGTGGAGGACCGCGTGCTCCCGTCGATGAAGCTGAGCGATCTGTCCGGCGCCGATCTGCTGATTACCGAGGTCATCCAGGCGATCAACAGCGCCAGCAGCACCTGGCGAGCGTATGATGCCGTCGTGCAGCCTCCGATCAAGCTGGCTGTGGAAAATTCGCTGCAGGAGCTGATCGGGAAGGTAAAAACGCCGGAGCAGGTGGCGGAGCGTCTGCAAAAAGAACAGGACAAGGCGAATCAGAGCAAATAGTCATTCCAAAAGATTCCAAAGGGCCAAATAGCAGGATGAAAGAGGAGCCACTTCGCCAAGTCAAGTGGCTCCCTCTCTTACCGTTTACGCTAAGTGGCGAAAGTGGAGGCATGCAATGAACAACGTGTTGACAAGACCGTGGCTTTTTTTTATGTTTTTGCTACCAGCAATTGGATTGTACGTCGTATTTATGGGAATTCCGCTGGTCCAGTCTCTTTACTATGCTTTCTTCCAATGGGACGGCGTGACAGAGATGACCTTTGTCGGCGTGGACAACTTCGCCGAGCTGCTGGAGGATGAGGTGTTTCGGCGCTCCTTTTTCAACAACGTCTCCTTCATCCTGTTCAGCACCTTCATCTCCATGCCGATCATCGTGGCTGTCGCTCTGCTTCTGAGCCAGGTGAGAAGGTTTCATACCTTTTACCGAACAGGCGTCTTTCTCCCGACCATTCTTTCCACGGCGGTAGTGGGGGTCCTGTGGCTCTACATTTACCATCCGGACGCAGGGCTGCTCAACAATCTGCTTCGCCTGCTTCATCTCGACAGCCTCACCCAGTATTGGCTATCCGATCCCAAGTGGGCGATGATCAGCGTCCTTGTCGCCAACGCCTGGCAATGGACCGGCTTTTACGTCGTGCTGGTGCTGGCGGCCATACTCGGGGTGCCGCGCGAACTTGGGGAAGCGGCGGAGATCGACGGGGCCAATGTCTGGCAAAAGACGTGGTACATCACGCTGCCGCTGATCCGCCCTGTCCTGGTGGTCATCTTTTTGCTAAACGTGTCCGGCTCGATGAAGGCGCTCGACATCATCATGGTGATGACGGAAGGCGGGCCGTTCCAGACGACAGATGTGATGGCCACCTACATGGTCACCAAGGCATTCCGTGAATACGAGTACGGCTACGGAAGCGCGATCGCCGTCGTTATCTTTCTGCTCACGCTGCTGTTTGCCTGGATCATCCAGCGGGCCAACAAAAACGGGCAGGAGGTGCTGCACTGATGCGCGCCTGGCTGTACCGCCGGAATGTCATTCCCCACACGCTTTTGACTGTATACGTCCTCGTCACCTTGTATCCGCTGGTCTGGCTGGCGATTTCGTCCCTGAAGACGCCGCGGGAAATCACCGAGAGCCCCTGGGGGCTGCCTTCGAGCCTTCAGTGGCAAAACTACGTGGAGGCGTGGAAAACGGCGAAAGTCAGCACCTATTTCTTTAACAGCCTGTACATCAGCACGATTACCTGTATCTTGATCGTCATCATCGGCTCGGCTGCCGCCTTTGCGATCACCCGGATGAATTTTCCCCGGATGAGCAGCTGGGTCTACCAGCTTTTCCTGCTGGGATTGGTCGTGCCGGGCGGAGCGCTGCTCATTCCTCTCTACCGTCTGCTGCAAGAGCTGAAGCTGATCGACACGCACTTGTCCCTGATTTTGATCAACGCCACCTTTGCTCTCCCCGTCACGATTTTTATTCTGTCGGCTTTTATGAAGGCGATCCCGCGCGAGCTGGAGGAAGCGGCGGTCGTGGACGGCTTGGGCGCTTTCGGCTTGTTTGTGCGGATCATTCTTCCGGTGACGATGCCGGCGATCGTGACCGTATTTATTCTCAACTTTATCAATGTGTGGAACGAATTTATCATGGCGCTGCTGTTTCTCTCCAAGGAAACGCTGCGTACCCTGCCAGTGGGCATGTCCGTGTTCAAGGATGCGTTTCAGACAAACTATGCGCTGCTGTCCGCGGCGGTCATGTACAGCGTCGTGCCCGTCGTGATCGTCTACCTCTTTTTGCAGCGGAAAATCATTGAGGGGGTAACGGCGGGCAGCGTGAAAGGATAATCCGTATGCTCCGCAACCTGCGCCATAAATTGATTGTCGCGTTTATCGGATTTATCATCATACCGCTCTGCCTGCTGGGGACCGTTACGTATGTTCTTTCGCAAAACGCCATTCAAAAGCGCTACGGAGAACATACGGAAGAAACGCTGAAGGCTTTGGGCAGAAATCTCCAGTACGTTCTGTCGGAAATCGGCAATGTCTCCGACGCCGGGATCACCAGTCCCGCCCTTCAGCCGTTTCTCACCGCCAGCGCGGACTCGTCCGCCAATGAGCTTCTGGAGACAAACGAGGCGGAGATGGCGCTGCGGCGCGTTTTTTTCACCCATCCGGCCGTCCAGTACGTGGCCTTGTACCGGCTCGATGGGCGCATGTTCAAAACGTTCCGCCCACAGGGGCAGACGATTCCGTATGAGACGTTTATCCGGCATCCGGTGATCGAACGCGCTGCCCGGAAAAACGGCCTTCCGGCGTGGATCGGCCCCTACGAGCAGCCGGATCTGAGCGCGAATCCCGGGATGTTTACGCAGGTGCGCCTCGTCAAGGACATGAACACCTTTGAGAACAGAGCCATTTTGCTGATGGAAGTGAAACTAAGCGAGCTGCACCGGATGTTTTCCCAGACGCCTTTGTCCTATCGGCAAAACGGCCGCTACCTGATCGCAAACAAACAGGGGACGGTCCTGTACGATTCACGAACGGAGCTGGGCGGCACCGGCCTGCTAAAGACGGCTCCGTTTCAACCTGATGCGGAGTACCAAAGCTACCGGGGGATGCTGCAGGAGGAGGACAGCCTCTTTTCCGTCTACAAGCTGCCAGCAAGTGACTGGTATCTCGTTTCAGTCGCGTCCTGGGCCACTGTCTCCCGGGACAGCACGACGATTACCCGCTGGGTCGGAGGGGTCCTGCTGCTTTCCCTGATCGCTGCACTCCTGTTCAACATGCTGTTTGTCAACAGGATTACCCAGACGATCATACAGATCGTCCGTTTGATGAAACGGGCCGAGCGGGGGGATCTCGCGGTTCGGGCGAAGCCGTCCGGGGATGACGAGCTGACGCGGCTGGCCGGAGGGTTCAACAGCATGGTCGGGACGATCCAGCATTTATTGGAGGAGGTGAAGCGGGAGCAGGAGCGCAAAAAACGGGCAGAGCTGGCGCTGCTCCAGGCGCAGATTCACCCGCACTTCCTGTTCAACACCCTGGAGTCGATCAATGCGCTGGCGATCCAGAACGAAGGGCAAAAGGTAAGCCAGATGATTTACCGGCTCGGCAATATTCTCCGCATCAGCATCAGCGACCGCGAGCACATCCCGATCAAGCGCGAGCTGGAGCATTTGCGAAGCTATCTGGAAATCCAGTCATTCCGGTTTGAAAATCTGTTTTCCTACGAGATTCAAATCCCTGCCCATCTGCACCAGTATTCCATCCTCAAGCTGACCTTGCAGCCGCTCGTGGAGAACAGCATCCAGCACGGCTTTGAAGGGATCCGTCACAGAGGATTCATCTCGATCACCGCCGAAGAGCGGCAAGGCTCGATCGTTCTGACTGTCCGCGACAACGGCAAAGGCATGACGGCGGATCAGCTGGCCCAGCTGGCTGAGTCGGGGAATCTGACGGGAGGGCAGGAAAAGGCGTCGGCAGGCCGCAGTTTGGTGTCGGCCCGAAGCGCAACGAACAGCTCTTTGCCGGAACTTGCAGACCGCCGTGGCCTGGGTGTGGCCAACGTGGCCGACCGGATACGAATCTCGTACGGAAAAGCGTACGGCCTCTTTCTGTGCAGCATGCCGGGCGAAGGAACGACGGTGCGGTGCGTGATTCCGAAGTACAGTCAGGAGGAGTTGTATGAAGCTGAGCGTCATGCTGGTGGATGACGAGGTTCATATTCTGAAAAATTTGAACATGGTCATCCCGTGGGAGCTGCTCGACATGCAGGTCGTCTCTCTGGCGCAAAACGGGGCGGAAGCATGGTCGGCCTTTCAGGAGCATCGGCCCGATCTGATTTTGTCCGATATTCGCATGCCGATCATGGACGGAGTCTCGCTGGTCAAGGAAATTCGCGATGCGGGCGAGCCGTGCGAGGTGATCATGCTGACGGGCTTCACCGATTTTGAGTACACGCGCTCGGCGATCCGCTACGGTGTCAAGGACTACATCGTCAAGCCGATCAACTACCAGGAGCTGCACGAGGTAATCGCGAGGGTGGGCGGAGAAATTCGGCAGCGCAAGCAGGCTCGTTCGATGGAGGAAAAAGTGTGGCGGGAGTTTGCCGAGCTGGCCAGGCAAAAGTACCTGTTCGACGCGCTGATGGGGCAAGCAGCCGGACATTGCCATTACACGATCGCAGGGAAAACGGAGGGGGCGAGGGAGAAATATGCGGTGCTTGTTGCCGATCTGGACGATTACCCGCAGCTCGCTCGTCACTGGAGCCATGAGGAGCGCAACCTGTGGAATTTTTCCGTGCAAAACGTGCTGCGCGACTGCTTTGCACAGGCTGCGGGAAATGCCTCGGTCCTGACGTTGCGCGAGGGAGAGTGGTGTCTGCTGGCGTTGCGGGATCGTCCCGTGGAGGAAGCGGAAATCCGCTCCTGGGCAGGCCGCTTGCAAAAGGCCGTCTCCCGGCATCTCTCCTTTTCGCTCAGTGTCGGCTATTTTACGGAAATCGTCACCGTCCAAAAGCTCTCCGAAGTGTATCAACAGGTGAAAAAGGCGATTCACTTCGATCTTGCGCACCACGAGAAGGCGATTTTTGCGGTTGAGCCGGACACGCAGAGGTCGGGTACGGCTGAGTGCGCCTGGTGGAGTCTTCTCGAAGAGCTGTTGTCCGGTTTGAAACGGCACGAACTGGCTTCGATCAAACGGACGCTTGCCCGCATGCGCGATGACCTGCAGTCTGCGTCCAGGTATTCGTTGATGCGGACGGAACAAATCTTGCGCTATTTCCTGCTCCATCTGGTCCGGGAAATGAAGGACATGCAGATCATCACCGGGCAGCTGGAGGAGCTGGTCTGGATGAAGCTGGAGCGGGCGCACGGGATCAGGGAGCTTTTACAGGTGATCAACCGGGTGCTGGAGGACAGCATCCGGGACAGCGTCAAAAAGAAAACCGGCGACGTGTTGATGATCGGAGCCAGGGAATACATCCACAAGCACCTCACCCGGGATTTGGGCGTAGAAGAGGTAGCGGGGCATCTCGGCATCAGCTCCAGCTACTTCAGCCTCTTGTTCAAGCAGCATACGCGCCTCACTTTTGTGGAGTATTTGACGCAGCAGCGAATGGAGCGTGCCCGTTTTCTCCTGTCCGTGAGCGGAAAAACGATTCATGAGATCAGCCGGGAGGTAGGCTATCCGGATCGGCGGTATTTTTCCAAGGTGTTTCAAAAAAACACCGGACTTACACCGTCGGAATACCGCGAGCAGGCCATGCAAAAAGAATGAGGGAGTGGAGCGAAATGAGGACGGTCGGAAATTTGAGCTTGCGCGAAAAAATCGGTCAAATGCTGGTGTGCGGCTTTGACGGGCATCAGCCGACGGAAGGGATACGCAACCTGATCCGGCACTGCGGGCTGGGCCATATCATCTACTTTAGCCGCAATGCAGGTTCTGTGGAACAAGTGCACAAGCTTTCCAGCGAACTAAAGCAGTGGGCTGCCGAGCACAGCGACATTCCGCTGGGCATCGCGATCGATCAGGAGGGCGGCATGGTGACGCGCGTGACGAGCGGGGTGACTCCCTTGCCTGGAAACATGGCAGTCGGAGCTACCCGGGATGAGTCGGCTGCTTTTGAGTTGGCTAGGATCAGTGGAAGTGAACTTCGTTTACTTGGAATAAATATAAATTTTGCCCCTAGTGTCGATATCAACAACAATCCGCTCAATCCGGTGATTGGCGTCCGCTCCTACGGGGAAACGGCGGAGCTGGTGAGCAGGATGGGAGTTGCGGCGGTTCGCGGCTTTCAGTCGGCAGGGATCGCCGCGACCGTGAAGCACTTCCCCGGACATGGGGATACGAGCGTTGACTCGCATTTTGACGTGCCTGTTCTCCCGCTCGACCGTAAGCGTTTGGAGCAGCTGGAGCTGGTGCCGTTCAAAAAAGCGGTCGAAGCTGGCGTAGACATGGTGATGACAGCCCATATCGTGCTGCACGAGGTCGAGCCGAGGAAGCTGCCGAGCACGTTGTCTCCCGCCGTGATCACGGGTATCTTGAGAGAAGAATGGGGCTATGACGGTGTCGTGGTTAGCGATTGCCTGGAGATGGACGCGATCGCCGCTAACTACGGCGTGGGGCCGGCTGCCGTTATGGCGGTGGAAGCGGGAGTCGATCTGGTCATGGTCAGCCACCGGTACGAACGTCAGCGGGAGGCGTTTGAAGCGCTCTTGCAAGCAGTCCAAAGCGGCAAAATATCCGAGCAGCGCATCGACCGATCCGTCGTCAGAATCTTGCGGCTGAAGCAGCAGCGCAGGATGGAGGAGGCCATGCTTCCCTGGGAAGCCGTCGAAGCACGGCTGGAAGCAGCGGAGGAGCGGCGGACCGCCGAGCGTATCAGCGAGCAAAGCATCACGGTCGTCAAGGATGAAGGGAAGAACCTGCCGCTGCGAAGAGGGGCGGACACGTGCGTCATCTGGCCGGTGGTTAGGGCGGCCAACGACGCGGACGAACGGTATGCGGACAAGGAGACGCTCGCCTATTATTTAAGCGGCATGGGGATGCGGATTTCCGAGAAAGTAGTGGGAACGGACCCGGCGCCGAATGAGATTGCCCAGGCAGTGGCAGCCAGCAAAGGCTTCGGGCAGGTCATCGTCGCCACTTACAATGCGGCCTTTTTCCCCGGCCAGTCCCGGCTTGTCGACGAACTGCTCGCCGTCCACGGGAACCGGCTGATCGTAGCCGCCATTCGCAATCCGTTTGATTATTCCCTTTTTCCTGGGGCGGGGACTTATGTATGCAGTTATGAAAGCAGACCGCTCGCCATGCAATCGCTGGCACGGGTGCTCACGGGCCGCGTTTCGCCTGCGGGAAAGCTGCCGGTCACCCTGTCGACAAACTTTGCCTTCGGCTGGAGAGGGTAGTTGCGTTACAATAGAGGAGGACAAAAATCGATGAACGAATTTCAAGTCAGAGCGATTACACCGGAAGACAGGGGATGGCTGGCAGGCTTTTTGGAACAGCAGTGGGGCAGTCGGCAGATGGTCTACGGGGATCAAGTGTACCATTGCGACCAGCTTCCTGGTTTTGTCGCCCTGTACGGGGAAAAGACAGCGGGCTTGGTTACGTATAAAGAGACTGAGGATGGTTGGCAGATCGTCTCTCTGGACAGCCTGCGCGAGGGGATGGGGATTGGCAGCGCCCTCATGCTCGCGGTAGAGCGGGCGGCTGCGCAAAACGGAATAAAGCGGATATGGCTGCTGACGACCAATGACAACCTGAACGCGCTGCGATTCTATCAAAAGCGCGGCTACGAATTGGTAGCGGTACGGCGAAACGCTGTGGAGCAGGCGAGAAGGCAGAAGCCCTCTATCCCCGTGATTGGCACGGACGGCATCCCTTTGCGCGACGAGATCGAGCTGGAAAAGCCGTTCAAGCGGGAATAGATTTTAAGCGGAATAGCGTTCAAGCCGTAGTAACGCGCAAGCCGGAGTAACGTAATGCCGAAATACCCGTTACAATTAGCCGTTCCGTTAAGACCAAGGCAAACCCGTTTGCCTCCCCCGTTCACTCGCAGCTCTCCTGGCGAAAAAGAGTCTCGTAACAAGCAGCAGCAATAGATGGAGGGATATACAATGACAAATAGATTTGCCCTGCGGGGAAGGGTAGTAGCGAACGGACAGGACATCCTGGACGGACTGGTCGTGATAAATGGAGCAGCCATCGAGTACGCAGGGGCGGCAGACGGGTACGGCAACGCTTTGCCCGATCGCGTGGAGCGGGTGGAAAACGGCTTTCTTTGTCCGGGCTTCGTGGATATGCACATGCACGGGATCGCCGGGAGCGACACGATGGACGGGACCCCTGAGGCCCTGCAGACGATTTCCCGGGCGTTGGCGGGCTATGGCGTCACTTCGTTTTTGGCGACCACGATGACCGCGCCTTATCCCGATCTGGAAAAGGCGATCCGCAATGTGGCGGAAGTATCCCGGCAGGGTACTGTCGGCGCCTCCATCGTCGGAATCCATCTGGAGGGGCCGTGGATCAACCCGAGGTATAAAGGGGCGCAAAAAGAGGAAAACATCGCAGTCCCCAAGCTGGAAGATGTTCGCCGCTTGTACGATCTGGCCGATGGTTTAATGAAAGTAGTAACGATCGCACCGGAACAGCCCGAGGCGATCGAAGCGATCCAGTGGCTGAAGGAGCAGGGTGTCGTCGTTTCCGCCGGGCATACGGGCGCCAGCTTTGCCCAAGCCGGGAAAGCCGTGGATAACGGCGTCTGCCACTTCACCCACTGCTTCAACGCGATGACGGGGCTGCATCACCGCGAGCCGGGAGTGGTCGGCGCCGCCATGTACCACGAGCAGCTGAGCACCGAGCTGATCGCCGACGGCGTGCACGTACATCCGGCCGTCATGCGGATTTTGTACCGCGTCAAATCGGCGGCTCGGCTCGCGCTGGTCAGCGACTCCATGCGCGCGGCGGCATTGGGCGAAGGCACGTACGATCTGGGCGGACAGGAAGTGAATGTCCGCGGTTCGGAAGCCCAGCTGGCAGACGGTACTCTGGCCGGGAGCATCCTGACGCTGAACCGCGCCGTGCGAAACATGGTCGAGCTGTCGGGAGTACCGCTCGCGGAAGCTGTGGCAATGGCATCGGAAACGCCGGCGACAATCCTCGGGCTCGGTACGCAAAAAGGACGGCTGCAAGCCGGGTTTGACGCCGATCTGGTCGTGCTTGGCGACGATTTTGAAGTGCAGTTCACGTATGTCGGGGGAGGGCTTGTATATCGGAGTGGAAGAGTAGAGTGAAGGGGGCGCAGTTTCCCTTTCTGCTTGGTAAGAGATTGCAGTGATAAGCTTAATAGATAACAGTGAAAGACCGCCTGACTTATTAAGCTAAAGGCGGTCTGTTTTTTGGTAAATAGAAACTTATAGATTATATATACACATTAGTCCAACATAGCGTAACTTCGAATGAGTGAAAAAACAAGACTAGTGCATTCTTGATTCTAAGACTCAGCAACCAAAGAGTTTGATTAAGCAAATTTTCTTAAGGTTCCATTTCGTTTTCAGTCGTAAATTGCAGTAGTGTCTGGGCAAAGGTTTCAAAAATCTTATAAAGGTTACTTGATATTCAGAGGGATGCACGAAACGACTAGATTAGTAAAAATATAGTTAAATATGGAGGATTATGTAACTTTTTCTCTTATGCAACGTCAATGTAAATAGGAGGTGGTATCTACTATGTAATAAAAAGATGTTAGGGAATTTAAAAATATTAATTACGAAAGGTGATAGCAAGATTAATGAAAAAATTTTTATCGCTAGGTTTAGCTCTCTCGCTTGTGGTTGTAGGTAATTTTACTTTAATTGATGGTGCATCAGCTAAAATATGTGACAACGACCCTACGTCAAGTTCAGGTTGCACCCATGATTACGACGGTTCGTGGACCTATAAAAGTGGGCAGTCAGGTAGTTATAACAAGGATCATCGCATCATTTCAGAACGAGCAGGTACTTGGTACGAATGGGGTATGGGAAGTCTACCAGCAGGGCGTGCAACATTAGAAGCATACTTAGCAAATGTGGATTTTACAAATAGAGAAGCTATGTATTATGTATCGCACCAGGGTTGGACATATGAAGAGCATGTTGGTTCTATCAATCAATATTCAGCTAGATCGGGTTGGAATGAAGTAGGGACCATAAGGCTAGATTCGGGTAAGACATGGGTTATTTTATATGGCGAGGATGAGAGTGGAAGATCAAACACCCAGACAGGTGCTGACGCTGTTTCTCTGTGATAAATGATTATAATGAAAGGGAGGTTTTAACAGATGAAAAAGAAATTTGTAGCAATTCTTGCAACTTCCTTAGTAGGCCTTGGATTGACTGGATTTTATACACTTAAAGGAACTGCAGCGGAATCTCCGTCAAACGATAGTAGTCAGCAATACTCTTCACTTGAGGCGAACTCCACTATTAATTCCTCGGTTTCAGTTCAAAGTAAAATGCTGAATGCTATCGATTATTATCAAAGTGCTACAGGCTCTTACCGGGCTATACTTACACCAATTGGCGTAGATGAGATAGTAGATTTTGAGGTTTATCGGGGAGAAAATCCTCGAAGCCATGTCAAAGTAATGGACAACAAGAGCAAAGTACTTAAGGAAACAGCATTTGACGGAAAAATGTTTATGTCAATTAATCATACCAATAAAACATATTTACAAAATAAAACAGCAACTCAACAGCAAACTGTGGCACTCGACCAGAATACTCCTCGCTCATATAAAAATGATCAAGGAGAATTGGCATTTGTAAAAAGGCAGGACCCCGCTTTCTCAGGAGTGGCAAATGATGTATTATTCCCTCAAGACTATGCGTTTTGGTTAACACCTAACAATCATAAAGTAGTCGGAGAAGAAAAACTGTTAAATCGCGCTACAATCGTCATTGAAGGGGAGCATGACGATCCAATTTTGGCTGAGAAACATCAATCTACCCATTTTAAAATGTGGGTAGACAAGGAAACGGGCGTATTGCTGAAGCTGGTGGAGACAAACAGCAAGAATGAAGTGACGAACTCGATTGAGGTTCTGTCTATCGAGTTTGACAAACAGCCGGATCTTTCATCCTTGTCCAAAAAGCAAGCGATTCCGACGGGGTATAAGGATGTCTCGAAAAAGCAGAGAGATCCTCAAGCGAGAGAACCCAAAAAATCTGCAAAAGAAAGCGGGAAATGATTGCTGCGATCCTTGAGGAAGGGCAGTCCCAAAAGTCTGGTTCAGACGAAGGGACTGCCCCTTTTCGGTGCATGGTTGGCGAAAGTTTGCGATCTGTGAACGGCTTGCTAAGTATACAATCGCTTACAAGAGAAGCCGTCTTTTGCTAAAACACGGACAGCAGATGATGAGGAATCTTCTCGGCATCCACGTCTACGCACACTTCGATTTCATGGCCTTCGCTCGGCTTGGTCCGCAGATCGGCGACAACCGAACCGGCACAGTACACGCCCTCAGTCTCGATGCTCACTTTCATCGTTTGCGTCCGAACCACCCATGGCATCCGAGCGACCAGAACGGTGAGCGGATCGTGCGTCGGGCAAGCGCCCATCAGGTTGTCCACCTGCCAGTAGAAGCGGAAATAATGCTGCAGGGCGTCGTTCATGTACTGTACGATCGGCTTGTTTTCCGGACGGCAGCAGCCTGCGGCTGCATCGAGGTGCTGCTGCGTCAGTCTGACCTTCATGGTAACGTCCAATCCGACCATGGTGATTTTGAGGCCAGATTTCATGACAGCGGCGACTGCCTCGGGGTCCCCGCGGAAGTTGGCTTCCGCTCTCGGCGTCACATTGCCGGGAGCAAAGACAGTTCCGCCCATGATAAAGACGCGCTTCACTTTTTTCGGGAGCTCGGGATCGATCTCGAGCGCTTCCGCCAGGTTGGTCAATCGGCCGAGTGTGACCAAAGTCAATTCCCCGCCCAATTCATTTGCCTTGCGGACGATAAACTGGGCTGCCGTCTCGGAGAGCGCCTTTTGCTCGGAAGCAGGCAGGTCGACGTCACCGATCCCGTTGTTGCCGTGGACGTGGGAGACCGGGCCGGCCCATTCGCGGGTGAGCGGCTTGGCGGCTCCCATGGCTACCGGCACCTCGTAGCCGGGATTGGCCAGCTTGATCAAGCGCAGGGTGTTGTCGGTTGCCTGGGCTACACTGGCGTTGCCGAATACCGTAGTGATGCCTTCTACTTTGACGTCTGGGGCTTTCAATGCGTGAAGGATGGCGAGCGAATCGTCAATCCCGGTGTCTGCGTCGATGAGCATTCTGATTACGTCTGTCATGGCAATTACCTCCAAAAAGTGTCCATTCCCCGATCAGAAGGCGATGGGGAATGGAATGAATTTACGTAAATAAGGTTTTGCGATGCTTGCGGATGGCGTAAACAACGAGCGCGACAATCGTGACGATATACGGCACCATTTTGATGAACTGGCTCGGGATTACGTTGCCCGGTGTCGTTTCGATAATCATGGTCATCGCCGTCGCCAGCGCAAACACGGCGGAGCCGGCTAAAATTCCGAACGGGTTGCGATTGCCGAAGATCACGACGGCAAGCGCCAAAAATCCGGTACCGGCGGTCATGTCACGAACGAACATGCTGGTCATCCCCATCGAGAGATAAGACCCTGCCAAGCCGGCGAAAAAGCCGCTCCACACGAGAGCCGAGTACTGGATCCGCACGACCGAAATCCCGAGAGAGCGAGCCGCGCTCGGTTCTTCCCCGGTCGCCCGCAAATGGGTTCCGTAAGGCGTGTGATACAAAAGGAAGTAGCAAAAAACAACGGCGAGGATGGAAATCCAGACCATCAAGTTATGCCCGCTCAACAATTTCCCGATGAAGGGGATTTGATCGAGGAAGGGAATAACGATATTCGGAATCGAGACAGGATGTTCCGGTACATAGTTTCCGTGGGAATCGTACAAAATGCTCATCATCAATACCGTGATGCCGGCACCGAAAATGTTGACGGCAAATCCGGTGACGATGATGTCCACGTTCATTTTCAGCGAAAAGAAGGCCATCGCGTAGCTGACCACCATCGCAGCAAGCACGCCGGCGGCAATCCCGATGATCCAGCTGCCTGTGGCAGAGCCTGCCGCGATCGACGTAAAGGCGGATACCAGCATAAGTCCCTCGATGCCGATGTTGATTACACCGGCGCGGTCAGTCATCAGACCGCCCAGAGCCCCGAGCAGAATAGGGGGCATCATCCGCAGAAGGATGACAAACAGCGTCAGGTTAATGGTTTGTTCCCACAGACTACTTAGCAACGCGCTCACCTCCACGGGACGACATCAGTTTGCGCTGTTTCAGGTAAGCGAAGATCGCTTGGGAAGAGACAAAAATCACCAGCAAGGCTTGAATAATGATCGCCAAGTCTCGCGGCACGTCGCTGTTCGCCTGCATGATCTGGCCGCCCACCTGCAAATACGCATAGAAGAAGGCCGACAGCAATACTGCGATAGGGTGGTTGCGAGCCAAAAGCGAGACGATGATTCCGTCAAATCCGAGACCGGCAGAAAAGTTGTCTTTCAGTGTACCGTGAAGGCCAATGACTTCGACGGTGCCACCCAGACCGGCCAGAGCGCCGCTGATGACGATGCTGAGGATCAGCACTTTTTTCGGTTTGATGCCGCCGTACTCCGCAAACAGCGGGTTTTTCCCTACTGTGCGAAGCTCATAGCCTGTTTTTGTCTTGTACAGCAGCAGGTAAACCGCCAGAGCTGCCAGCAAGGCAAGCAGGAAGCCCGCGTGTGTGGGGAATCCGTCAAAAATGGGACCCAAACGAGCGCTCTCCTGGATAAAGGGGAGCCGGGCAAAGCCGCCGCTGTCAGGCGCCTTGAACACGTAGTTCAGCAAATAGGAAACAAACAGCGTGGCGATAAAGTTGAACATCAATGTGGAAACGATCTCGTCCGCTTTAAAATAGGCCTTTAACAAGCCGGGCAAAAAGCCGTACAGGGCTCCGCCGATGAGCGCCGCCAAAATGACGAGCGGGATGTGAACCCAAGGAGACATTTCCGGCAAATAGACGGCCGCCAAAGCTCCGGTCAACGCGCCGATGTACAGCTGACCTTCCGCCCCCATGCTGAACACGCCGCTTTGAAAGACGACGACGATCGCAAGGCCGGTGAACACGAGAGGAATCATCCGGTTGAGAATCGAACCGAAGCTGAACAGGGTCGTGAACGGTTCGATCAACAGTGCTTGCAGCGCGGCGACAGGCTCATCGCTCACGAGAAAAATAACGAGGATACCGATAACCAGCGCCGCGACAATAGCCAATAAAATACCGAGGAGATCGAGGTATACTGCACTTCGCTGATTCATGTGGCGCTCGCCCTCTTTTCTTGCTTTTTGACACCCAACATGTAAAAGCCGATTTCTTCTTCTGTCAGGCTCTCTGAATTTTCCAAAATAACAGCCAGCTCTCCGTTGTAGAGAACCCCGATCCGGTCGCTTAAGCTCATCACTTCCGACAGCTCGGCAGATACGAGCAGAACCGCCGCGCCTTCATCGCGCTTTTTGACGATCTCCTTGTGAATGAACTCGATGGAGCCGATGTCGACACCGCGCGTCGGTTGGGCGGCGATCAGCAGCTTGGGATTTTTGGAAATCTCGCGAGCGACGACAATTTTTTGGATGTTTCCGCCTGACAGTGCCCCCGCCAGCGTATCGCGGCTCTGGGTACGAATATCAAATTCCTGGATCAGCTTGTCTGCATGCTCATTGATTTTCTTTTGATTGAGAAAGAGACCGCGTCGAAACGATTTGTCACGATACAAATCCAGGATCAAATTTTCCTTGATAGAGGAAGTCAGGCAGGCACCTCTGGTCTGTCGATCTTCAGGAATGTGACCAATCCCGATGTTGCGAATTTCTTCGATGCTCTTTCCTGCCAATTCTTCGTTGATAAAAGTAATGCGGCCCTTGAAGTTTTTACGGAAGCCTGTTATGACTTCGATCAACTCGGTCTGGCCGTTTCCTTCCACACCGGCGATACCGAAGATTTCACCAGCTCGCACCTGGAAGGAAATATCGTTCAGCACTTGCTTGCCCGTTTCGGATACATAAATGACCTGTTCCAGTGAGAGAACGGTCTCTTTGGGCTTGGCGGGCTGCTTTTCGACCCGCAATAGAACATCTCGTCCTACCATCAAGCGAGAAATCTCTTCTTTTGAGGTTTCGGAGGTATTCAGAGTAGAGATGGTTTTTCCTGCACGCAAAACCGTGATTCGGTCGGAAATTTCCATGACTTCATTCAGCTTGTGCGTGATAAAGATGATCGTATAGCCTTGCGACACCAGCTTTTTCAAAGATTGGAACAGTTCATCCGTTTCCTGAGGGGTGAGGACCGCGGTCGGCTCATCGAGGATGATGAGCCGCGCTCCACGGTACAGAACCTTCAAGATTTCTACGCGCTGCTTCAGGCCTACGGAAATGTTCTCTACTTTGGCATGCGGATCGACCTTGAGGCCGAACTCCTGAATCAGACGTTCCGTTTCCGCGATGGCCCTCTGATGGTCAGACAGGACGCCCTTCGTCGGCTCGGAGCCGAGCACGATATTTTGCGCGACAGTAAAGGAGGGGACCAGCATGAAATGCTGGTGCACCATCCCGATTTCGTATTTGATCGCATCTTTGGGACTCATCAGAACGACTTTCTCGCCCCGGTAAAAAATATCTCCTTCGGTCGGGCTCTCAAGACCGAACAAAATCTTCATCAACGTCGATTTTCCTGCACCGTTTTCGCCTACAAGTGCATGGATTTCGCCTTGTCGGACGGAGAATGAAACGCCTTGATTGGCTCTTGTGCCATTCGGATACACCTTGTGTATATTGCGCATTTCCAGCAGGTCAGCCATGGCGTACCTCCTCATTAATCTTGGTTAATCTTGATTTCTCCGCTCACGACTTTTACTTGAAGCTCTTCCATCTTATCGCGGATTGCTTGCGGCACATGCTCGTTGTACAGATCGTCTTTCGCCAGGCCTACACCGTCTTCGTAGATGCCGAGAGACTCGTTTTGACCGAACGGCAGGTCGCCTTTTTTGTACAGGTCAATAGCGCGGTAGATCGAGTTTCCTACGTTTTTCAGCATCGAGGTAAGTACGTGACCCGGTTGCACCATGTTTTGGTTGCTGTTGACGCCGATTGCATACTTGCCGGATTCTTTAGCCGCTTCCAGACCGCCGATACCTGCAGGTCCAGCTACGGTGAAGATGATGTCGACGTTCTGGGAGTTGTATTGGGCCAAGGACAGCTCTTTGCCTTTTGGTGCGTTGTTGAAGTCGCCGACAAAGGAAGAGATGACTTTCACTTCAGGATCGATGAACTTCGCGCCTTGCTCGTAACCGGCTTTGAAGTCGTTGATGATCGGAATGTCCATACCGCCGAGGAAGCCGATGGTTTTATCCGGGTTCGCCGATTTCAAATCTTTGCTGGTCGTCACCATTGCGGCAAAGGCGCCAGCAAGGAAGGAGCCCTCGCGTTGGTTGTACTTCACAGAGTAGATGTTTGGCACGTCTGAAATGGTTTCGTCAAAGTAGATGAACTTTTGCTCGGGATAACGCTTGGCCAGTTCGATCGTTGTCTCTTTCATCTGGCTTGTCCCAACGACGATAACCTCGTATTTTTTGCTTGCGACCATGGATTCCAGACCGGTTGGCCAGTCGGATTGGTTCGCACCGCCCTGAACGGTTTTTACTTCGATGTCCAGCTCTTTTTCAGCCTTGTCGAGCCCTTCCTTGGCGGAGTCGAAGAAACCGCTGTCTCCGAGGTTTCCGCTTACGTAGTAGCCGACAGACAGTTTCTTTTCTGCCGATGCGTCCTTTTTGGCATCGCCTTTGCTTGCTTCACTAGGCTTCGCAGCGTTGTCAGCGCCGGAACCTCCGCCGCAGCCAGTCAAGGCCATGGACAGAACCAAAAGACTTGCTCCAATTTTTCCTAACAGACTTTTCTTCATTGTTGTTTCCCCCATTTTTTATATGAAAAGTAGTGAAACCGAAACCGATAAGAATCATTCCGGCTGCATGAGCTGCAGCGCAAACGCTTTCACTTCGTCCAGCGTCGGCATCCCGGCCTGCGCGCCAAAACGGGTAACGGCGAGAGCCGATACTTTTCCGGCAAAGCGGACGGCCTTGTCCAGTTCATAGCCAATCGACAGCCCGTAGCCAAGGCCGGCGTTGAAAGCGTCGCCGGCGCCGGTCGTGTCCATGACCTGCACATGATGGGCCGGGACGGATACCAGATGTTTTCCCGCCTCCTTGTACACAGACCCTGCGGAGCCAAGCGTGGTGACCACGCAGCGGGGCCCCATTTCAAGGAGGGCATCGATTGCTTTTTCGAGCCCGTCTCCATAGGGGTCGATACCGGTGAGCAGGTAAAGCTCGGAGCGGTTTGGCGTCATGTAGTCGACAGACTTCAACAGGGCTTCAGGAAGCTTTTGGGCGGGAGCGGGATTCAAAATGACGGTTTTTCCGTGACGCTTGGCCAGCTCCGCCGAAGCGACCACCGTCTCCAGCGGTATCTCCAGCTGAAGGAGGACGAGATCGGCAGCTGCGATCGTCTCCTCAAGCCCTTCGATATTCTCGGGCAGACAGTGTGCGTTTGCTCCTGGAACGACGACGATGTGATTGTCATCGTGAGCAATCATAATAGAAGCAAGACCAGTAGGAGCATCGTTGGTCTTGGTGACCCTCTTGGTGACGACCTGGTTGGCTGAAAGCGAGTGCGTCAGCGCCCCTCCGAATGCGTCATCGCCAACCATGCCGACCATGACCGTGTGGGCTCCGAGCCTGGAAGCGGCTACGGCCTGATTCCCGCCTTTGCCGCCGGGAATGAAGTGAGCCCTGGTGCCTGAAATAGTCTCTCCCACTTGTGGAAAACGGGGAGCTTCGACGACGATATCCATATTCAGGCTCCCGATGACCACAATGTTTGGTTGTCTCATGGTGTTTTCATGTCCTTTCTCGTAGAGCCTCTTGCGATCAATTCCACATCGAATTCATAGATTTGATTGTCAACAGCCACTCCCTCGATTTTTTGAATCAATAAGCGGGTTGACAGCGCTCCCATGTCGTAAATCGGCTGAGAGATCGTCGTCAGTTCCGGCTCGGTAATCACTGTCAGCTCGATGCCGTCAAAGCCGCACAGGGCGACTTGATCGGGAACGGACAGGCCCATTTGCTGCAATTTTTTCAAGGCTCCAAGCGCCATCAGGTCGTTGCCGGCAAAGATGCCGTCTACGTCGGGATGACGGGCCAGCAGCTGCTCGACAGCCTCCATTCCTCCGTTGATCCGGAAGTGGCCGGGGACCATCAGGCTAGGGGTAAACCACTCAAAATGACGGACGGAGTCCTCGTAGCCCAGCAATCTCTCTTTTCCTGTCGCCGTTTCCTGCGGTCCGTAGATATGGGCGATTTTTTTGCACCCGATCTGAAGCAGATGGCGGACAGCCATGGTCGCTCCCTCGTAATTCTTGGAGCGGACGACATAACAGGAGGCTTTGGAAGGAGCACGATCGAGAATAACCAGTGGAATGCCGGCTTCGTTCATGGCGCTGATATCGGCCGCCTTCAATGAATGCGTGGCAAACAGTATTCCGTCAACATACCGTTTTTTCAGCACGTTGATGTACGTTTGCTCTTTGCCGGAATCGTTGTCGGAGTTGCAGATGAGTACGGTATACCCGTACAAGCGCGCGGCGTCTTCCACTGCGCGGGCCAGCTCGGAAAAAAACGGGTTGGAAATATCGGGCATGATGAGTGCGATCGTTTCCGTTTTTTTGCTGGCCAAGCCTCTCGCCACTTTGTTCGGTTCGTAGTTCAACATTTTGATGGCCTGCTGCACGGCCTGTTCCGTTTCCTTGTTGACGTAACCGTTCTTGTTGATGACACGGGAGACAGTTGCTACCGAGACACCGGCGAGCTTAGCCACATCTCTAATCGTTGCCAATCAGCACCATCCTTTTTGCAATCGGTGAGAAGAAAACCGATTACATGTTGATGAATAGGGTGAAAACCTAGATTTTTCAGGCATTCATGCGTGATTCTGATCATTGTGTGTAACCGGTTACACATCGGATAGGTCTAATAGTAAGCGATGAAGGATAATCTTGTCAAACCTAAGATTCTGAATTTTTTGTTTCTATTATTTAGAAAATTTATGCAATCATTTCTCTTGCGGAAAGGCAAAAACGGGCGAATGCAAAGGAAACGAAGGAACGGGGAGCGAAAATGGAAAGAATGAGAAACAGCTGATCAGAAAGCGGGGAAATTACGCAATGAATATCGTTGTTGTCGGCAGTCTGAATATGGATCTCGTCTCGCATGTCCCTCACTTGCCAAAAGCGGGGGAAACGATTGCGAGCACCTCGTTTCAAACCATCCCGGGGGGAAAGGGGGCCAATCAGGCTGTAGCCGCGGCGCGTCTGGGCGCTGCTGTTCACATGATCGGGCGGGTGGGCAGCGATACGTACGGGGATATGCTGCTCGGAAGCTTGGCCGATTCCCGCGTTCACATGGAAGGGATCGTACGGGAAGGGACGACGGGGATGGCCTTGATCAACGTCAGTGCCAGCGGAGAGAACAATATCGTGCTCGTTCCCGGCGCCAATGGCATGATGGGGACAGAAGACATCGATCGGCACAGGCGGCTGCTGGAGGCCTGCGACATCCTCCTGGTTCAGTTGGAAATTCCGCTGGAAGTCGTCGAATACGCGGTCAAAAAGGTGCATGAGTTGGGCAAAACGGCAGTTCTGAATCCGGCTCCTGCCCGTTCGCTGTCGCCTTCGTTTTTGCGGCATGTCGATACGATCACTCCCAATGAAACCGAGCTTGAGCTTTTGGCGGGCATGCCGGTGGAGACGCTGTCTCAAATGGAAGCGGCGGCGAGGGCATTGCTCGGACAAGGGCCGAAGCGAGTCGTTGTGACGATGGGAGAGAAGGGGGCGCTTATCGTCAACGCGGAAGGTGCAAAACACGTCCCCTCCCTGAAGGTCCAGGCGGTGGATACGACGGCTGCAGGGGACTCTTTTACCGCTGCCTTTGCAGTCGGCATGGCGAAAGGAATGACTGACGAGGAGGCGGCCAAATTCGCCAGCAGGGTAGCCGCGATCGTGGTAACCAGGCATGGAGCGCAGCCATCTCTGCCGACTCTCGCGGAGGTAGAGAGACATCAAATCGAATGAGCGGGAGAGAAGGACAGGAAGCGGCTGCAAGCGGTCCAAGAAAGAAGCCGAGAAAAGTCTCGGTCGATGCGCAAGGGAACAGCTGCAGCCAGGTCTATGTACATGACAGGCAGCGAGTCAGGCCTGTTTATCCAGCAGCTCCATTACCCAGCGGCACCAGCTCAATTCCTCGCGCATGCTGCTGACTCCCCTGCTCAAGAGGATGTACTCCCCAAAATAAGGCGATCCGTGGTCTTCAGGCATGCCGTCGCAAGCGAGCTTCAGTTCTTCCAAAAAAGTCTCAAACATGCTCAATTGCTCCAGGCAATGCGCTTCTCTTTCTTCAAACAGCTTGCGAGCAGTGGGCCGATCTGTCAGCCAAAGGCAGTACGCTTTGAGAAACAGCTCGTCGCGCAGGACGGGCTCGGCAGTAGACTGCGTCAGCCATTCCCGCAGAGCGATTCGCCCTTTTTCGGTTATGGAATACACTTTCTTGTCAGGCCGATCAGTCTGCGGAACTCGCGTAAATTCCAAGTAGCCCTCCTGCTCCATCTTGGCCAGCAAGGGATAGATTTGGCTGTGTTTGGCCTGCCAAAACGGCTGCAGTTGGAGCATCAGGTCATATCCGGAGCTGGGAGTGCGCGCCACCAGTCCAAGCAATCCATACGCCAGCGTGTTCAAAGGTGTACCCTCCTGATAACTATTCATAGCGTAATTATATAGACAGAGGACAGGGGTTTCAACAGACGTTTTGCACTGTTTTTCGCCCCTGTTTTTCTTAGTGTCTCGCCAGTTGCTACTAGTAATGTGCGCCAATCATTCGCCTTCTATTTTCGCTCCTGTGTCGCCATGGAAAACGATGCATCATTGTCGGGATAGTCGGATTGAAACTGACTGCAGGGACAGAAGCGGATCGGACGGGATGCATTTCCCGGAAGCAGCAAGGTTTTCCCGGTCAGTAAAAAAAGTTTCCGCAACGTTCCGAAACTGTTTACAAAACGTGTCATACACGATATATTTACCTAGATTGGTATGAGCAAATAGACATATTGTGAGAAGATGACCGAATGAAAACGATGATAAATCTGGAATCAATTGAAAAGCATTTTTCCGGTTCTGTCGTGGTTCCGCCGCTCTCCCTTTCCATTCAGGAAGGGGAATTTCTAACGCTTTTGGGACCGAGCGGCTGCGGTAAGACGACACTGCTCCGGATGATTGCCGGCTTTGAACAGCCGACCTCGGGGGAGATTTACCTGGACGGCAAGGAGCTGACCAGCATTCCTCCCTATCAACGCGACATGAACATGGTCTTCCAGCAATACGCCTTGTTTCCGCACATGAATGTCGAGCAGAACATTCTGTTTGGCCTGAAGATGAAGAAGGTAGCCGCAGAGGAGCAGCAGCGGAGGCTGGAGGAAGTGCTGCAGTACACACAGCTCGTTGAACTGCGCAAGCGCACGCCGAAGCAGCTCTCCGGAGGGCAGCAGCAGCGGGTGGCAATCGCCCGGGCGATCGTAAACAACCCGAAGGTGCTGCTGCTTGACGAGCCGCTTGGCGCACTTGATTACCAGCTGAGAAAAAGCTTGCAGCTTGAGCTGAAAAATTTGCAGAAAAATTTGGGCATTACATTTATTTACGTCACGCACGACCAGGAAGAGGCGATGGCGATGTCCGACCGAATCGCTGTCATGAACAAAGGGCGGATCGAACAAATCGCCACGCCGGCGGAAATATACAATCATCCCAAGACGCTGTTTGTCGCTACTTTTATCGGTGAAAACAATATTTTCCGGAGCGGAAATTCCTGCTTTGCGGTCAGACCGGAAAAAGTCAAGATCTATTCGAAAGAGGCCGAGCAGGACAAGCACCGCAAGAGAGGCACTGTCACCGATATGGTGTTTCTCGGCAACATGAGCAAGCTGTTCATTCGCCTTGACAGCGAGGAGATGACGGTACTGGCTCATGAGTACGCGACAGAGAGCCGGAGCTGGCAGGCAGGGGACCATGTGGCGATCGGGTGGTCGCAGGCAGACGAGGTGATGCTCGCTTGAAAAACGGAAAGCAGTTGAAGATTTTGGCGCTGCCGGCTTTCGTTTGGCTGGGGGCGCTCTTCGTCTTGCCGATGTTGATGATCACTGCGCTGTCTTTTATGAAGCGCGGCACCTACGGGCAGGTTGTCTATGAGTTTACGCTGAGCAACTACGCCCGGATGGTCGACCCGCTTTACATCCAGATTTTTTTTGACACCTTTCTCGTGGCGGTCCTGACAACGGCGATTTCTCTCGTGTGCGCCTACCCGATGGCCTATTACATTTCCCGCATGGAGCGGTCCGCTCAAAAAATTTGGCTGCTGCTCGTCATGATTCCGTTTTGGATCAACTTCTTGGTTCGTTCCTACGCCTGGGTCATCATTCTGCGGTCGCAGGGAGTGATCAACTCGCTCTTGCTTTCGGCAGGATTGATTCACGAGCCTTTGCCGCTTTTGTACAATTTCGGCTCCGTGATGGTAGGGATGGTGTACACGCTGCTGCCGTTCATGGTCCTGCCGATTTACGTTTCGCTGGAGCAGCTGGACCGGCGGAAGCTGGAAGCCGCCTACGATTTGGGCGCGACGCCGTGGAAGACGTTTTGGCACGTCACCCTTCCCTTGACCAAATCGGGTGTCATGACCGGTTCGATTCTGGTGTTCGTCTCCTCGATCGGGATGTTCGTCGTACCGGATGTGATGGGCGGAGCGAAGTCTGCGCTGATGGGAAACGTCATTCAAAATCAGTTCCTGTCGGCACGTGACTGGCCGTTTGGTTCTGCTCTTTCCATCGTCCTGATGCTGCTGTCCATGGTGTTGATCTACCTCTACTACCGGGCGGTCAATGCCGCCGAGGCAAAGGAGGGGACAGCATGAAAGCGCTGCGACACCGCACAATGGCCGGCTATTCCTGGGCCATGCTCGTCTTTTTATACTTGCCGATCGCCGTATTGATGCTGTATTCGTTTAACGACTCGCGGATCAATGCCGTCTGGTCGGGCTTTACCTGGAAATGGTACGTTTCCCTGTTTGACAACAGGCAGGTTATGGAGGCTTTGTGGAACAGCCTGAGCATCGCCCTGATCAGCAGTGTGCTGGCGACCTTGTTTGGAACTGCTGCTGCGCTTGCGATGAAGCATTACTCGCTCAGATGGAGAAGCGTGTTCAACGGGTTGACCTACTTGCCCATCGTCATCCCGGAAATCATGATGGGGCTGTCTCTGCTGGTCTTGTTCAGCCAGATTCACCTCGAGCTGGGGAAATTGACGCTCATCATGGCTCACGTCACCTTCAGCCTGCCTTACGTGATCGTCATCATCAACACGCGGCTGGCCGATATGGGCAAGGAGCTGGAAGAAGCGGCGCAGGATTTGGGCGCGACGGCGTGGGAGACCTTGCGCCACATCACGCTGCCATTGATTTCGCCCAGCATTATCGCCGGGTTTCTGATGTCCTTTACCTTGTCGCTGGACGATTTTGTCATCTCGTTTTTCGTCGCCGGTCCCAACTCGACGACCTTGCCGCTGTACATCTACGGACTGGTCAAACGCGGCGTATCTCCCGAGGTCAATGCCCTGTCGACGCTTTTGATCGTGTTTACGGTTCTGCTCGTCATTGTGGCGGAGCTGTTCCGCCGCAAAGATTCCAAGTCGCTCACTTTTTAAGTGGACATACACCCAAACAAAAGACTGGAGGTTGAAAAAGAAAGATGAAAAAGTGGAAATCCCTGATGATTGGCGCCATGGCCGCCGCTCTTGCGCTTACTGCCGCAGGCTGTTCTTCTTCGAGCCAGGAGGAGCAGGTGCTCAATATTTACAGCTGGGCGGACAACTTCAACCCTGACGTGATCAAGGACTTTGAACAGAAGTTCAACGTCAAGGTAAACTACGACATGTACGGCAGCAACGAAGAAATGCTGGCGAAAATCCAGGCGGGCGCCTCCGGCTACGACCTGATCCAGCCGTCGGATTACATGGTAGCCACCATGATCAAGCTGGGGCTTCTAGAAGAGTTGAACAAGGAAAATATCCCGAACGAGAAAAATATTGTCTCGACCTTCCAAACGCCACCGTTCGATCCGGGCAACAAGCATTCGCTCGTGTACACCTGGGGCATTACCGGAATCGCGTACAACAAAAAGTACGTGAAAGGCGAAATCACCAGCTGGCAGGATCTGTGGAATCCGGAGTACAAGGGCCGCGTCATCATGCTGAACGACCCGCGCGAGGTCATGGGCGTCGGGCTGATCAAAAACGGGTTTTCCAACAGCACCAAGGATAAAGGCGAGCTGGAAAAAGCGTATGCGGATTTAAAAACGCTTTTGCCGAGCGTCGTCGCGTTTGACACGGACAACATCAAGCAAAAAATGATCGCGGAGGAAGCGTGGATCGGCACAGTCTGGTCCGGCGACGCGGCGATCATCAACGGCGAGAATCCGGACGTCGAATACGTCGTTCCGAAAGAGGGCGCTACGATCTGGGCCGACACCCTGGCGATTCCGAAAGGAGCCAAGCACAAGGAACTGGCGGAGAAATTCATCAACTACCTGATGGACCCGGAAGTAAGCGTGAAAAACTACGAGTGGATCGGCTACAGCAATCCGAATGAAAAGGCGTATCCGCTGCACAGCGAAGAGTATCGGGCGAACAAGATGATCTTCCTGGATAAAGAGGACATGGCACGCGCCGAGTGGCTCGTCGACGTAGGGGATACTCTGCAGGAGTACGACCGCTACTGGACAGAAATGAAGAGCGGCCGCTAAGAAGCGAGAGGCTGATCTTGCAGGATCATAGATGAGGTTTGACAGAGAGCAGTCGGGCGGGAAACTTGGGTTTTCTCTCCGGCTGCTTTTTTGTTTTTTCGCGCGGAGATAAAATGTGGCAAATAGATGTTGTTTTCTGTATTTTCTGGATATTTCACCCCCGCTGTGCGATAGTGAAGAAGGGTGATAAAAAATGGAAATGTCATTGCAGAAAGTAACGGGGTTTGTAGAAGCAAACGGCACGTCATTTTACTATGAAGCATGCGGCGCGGGAGAGGCTTTGCTCTTGATTCACGGTCTTAATCTGGATACCCGGATGTGGAGCGAGCAGCTTGCGGCTTTTTCCGAGCGCTATCGCGTCATCAGCTTTGACCTGCGAGGCATGGGCCGGACACCGAATTCGGAAGGGCCGTTTACCCTGTACGACGATGCCAGAGCCGTGCTGCAAGGACTGGGGATAGCGGAAGCCCATGTAATCGGCCACTCCTTTGGAAGCGTAGTCGCACAGGAGCTTGTTCTGGCCTATCCGGAGATGGTGAAAAGCCTTGTACTCGTATCTCCGACTTTGACAGGGTATCCGCGGTCTGAGCGAAGGATGCAGGATTTTGCCCGTTTTGTGGAAATGTATGAGACAGGTACAAAGGAAGAGACTGTGGAAATGTCGGCCCGGATGTGGTTTGACGGGCCTGGGCAAGAGACTCGGGAAGAAAGCCTTGCAGCGAGGGCGAACTACGTGCGGATGACAGCGCACGCCTACGATTTGCCCCAGCTGAAAAACCAGCCGGCCTGGCTTTCGCCTCCGCCGATTGAACGGCTGGAAGAGATTGAGGTGCCTGCGCTGGTGATCGCCGGGCAGAAGGATTATGACGACTTTCAAAAAATGGCGGACACACTGGCGGAGCGTATGGCAAACGCGGAGAAAGTCCTTCTTCCAGACTCGGCCCATCTCCCGCCGATGGATCAGCCAGCTGAATGTAACCGGCTCGTCCTGGCGTTTTTGGACCGAGTGGGACGAAAATAGGCGGTGCTGCAGTCCATTTGCACCTTTTCATGCTGGCTGGAAAAGCATGCAGTCATACTTTGACCCGGTTGGCGATCAAAAAGTCGATAAACGTCTTCGTGATACCGTTGATTGTCGCATCTTTATGATAAATCAGCTCAAAATTTCGATTGATATGCGGCAGGCTCAGCACTTCGACTTCCTTCAGGTCTGCCGCAGCCACATCCTCCTGAATCGAAAAGCGAGGCAAAAAGGCGATTCCCAGTTTTTGCTTCACCATGCGCTTGACCACCTCGATATTGTCCGCTTCCATCACCACGTTGTTCTCCAGCTGATAATGGCTGAATGCTCCGTTGATCAGCGTCCAGTCCAAAGACCCCCTGTTAAACAAAATCAGCTTTTCCCGCGATACGTCTTCGAGGGTGACCTGGGTTTTGTTCTGAAACGGGTGGTCCGGGTGGACAGCCAGCACCATTTCGTCCGGCATCAGCTGGACCCGTTTGATTTGCGAATGATTGACGGCGCGGGCGATCCCGAACGACACCTCATGGCGCAGAACCATCTCCAGCACCTGATGGGAGTGACCCGTGAAAATTGTCAGCTTGATCTTGGGATAGAGCTGCGTAAACTTGTCCACCAGCTCCGGCAGGATGTAGAACGCGGCCACGAACACAGCGGAGACGACCAGTTCGCCCTCCAGACGGCCGTAAGAACGCTGGATCGCCATCTGCCCGTCCTGCAGCGACTGCAGCACGCTTTTTGCGTAAGGCAGAAAGACATCCCCCTCCCGCGTAAGGAAAACGGAATTGCCGGAACGCTGGAACAGCTTGCAGCCCAGCGTGTTTTCCAGGGCTTTGATCCGCATGCTGACGGTCGGCTGAGACAAGTACAAAAGATCGGCCGTCTTGCTAAAGCTGCCGGTCAGCGCGACAAAAATAAAGGCTTCGATTTGCTCCGCATTCATGTTGGACTCCTTATTGAAAAAGTTGATAACGCGTATGGCATTATTCTATTGGATTCGCGTAAAAAAATACATTACTTTGAAAGGAAGGACGGCTGTTCGCCGCATACAGGCAGGTGCCAGCCTGCAAAAAGGAGGACAACAGATAGATGAGCGTGGCTTATTTTAACGGAAAATTTGTCGGTTCAAACGATCCGGTCGTTCCGATAGATGAGAGAGGGCATCAATTTGGCGATGGTGTCTACGAGGTTATAAGAATCTATAATAACAAGCCGTTCATGCTGGAGGAGCACCTCGACCGGCTGTATATGAGCGCGGAAGCAATCGCGCTGGCGTTTGATCAGAGCCGCGAGAGCTTCAAGGAGATCATCTTCCAGTTGATCGAGCGAAGCGGTCTGGACAATCTGGACGTCTACCTGCAAATTACCCGAGGCTTGGCCCCGCGCAACCACCTCTTCCCCGATGCGCCCGTTTCGATCTCGATGACCGCCAAGCCGTTCCGCAGCATCCCGGCGGAATTTCGGGAGAGAGGGGCGAAAGCAATTTTGCATCCGGACGAACGCTGGATGAATTGCTACATCAAATCGCTCAACCTTTTGCCGAATCTTTTGGCGAAGCAGGAGGCGCACAAGGCAGGCTGCCTGGAGGCGATCCTCCACCGGGACGGAAAGCTCACGGAAGGAACCAGCTCCAACGTGTTTGTGATCAAGGATTCCCGCATCCGGACGACCCCGCTGTCCCGCCATATTCTCGCGGGCATTACGCGAATGGCTGTTCAGCGAATCGCGCAGGCGGCCGCAATCCCTTTTGAGGAAAGGCATGTGGCGATCGAAGAGCTGTATGAGGCCGATGAAGTGTTCATCACCAGCACGACCTCCGAGGTCATGCCGATCGTCCAGGTCGGGGAAAAGCTCATCGGAGACGGACAGCCGGGGCAGCTGACCCGCTTGCTCCAACGCCATTTCCAAGCGTTGACGACAGCGGTCACCGCCGACGCTTAACAGCGAATGCAGCCCGGATAAAGGATCGCGAATAGTGTTTGCTACAACAATGTGAAAGGAACGAAAGCTGATGAATATCGTAGATTTTCACTGTGATGCCCTTTACAAGATGTGGAAAAGCAAGGAACCGCTTTCTTACATGGATTCGGCTGAGCTGCATACCAATCTGGAGCGGTTGAAGCAGGGAGAGGTAAAGCTGCAATGCTTTGCCCTGTACGTGCCGCCGCAATTGAAATCCGAGCAGCAATTTCAAGCAGTGCTCGACCAGATCGACTGCTTTTACCAGGACGTCCTGACGCATCCCGAGATGAAGCAGATCAAGAAATGGGCCGACCTCGACACCCTGGGGGACGGCGAGATCGGAGCGATGCTGACGCTGGAGGGCGTGGATGCGATTGGAAATGATTTGAAAAAGCTGCGAATCCTGTTCCAACTCGGCGTGCGCTCTGTCGGCCTGACCTGGAATTTTGCCAATCTGGCCGCCGATGGCGCTTTGGAGAAGAGAAATGCCGGCTTGACTTCGTTTGGCAAGGAGATCGTCCGCCTGAACAACGAGCACAAGGTGCTGACCGATGTCTCCCATCTCTGTGAACAGAGCTTTTGGGACGTCATGGAGCTGGCTGACTATCCGATCGCCAGCCACTCCAACGCCAGGGCGATTTGCGACCATCCCCGCAACCTGTACGATGAGCAGGCCAAGGCGATGTTTGACAAGGGCGGGATGATCCATATCGTCTACTACCCGTATTTTGTCAAACAAGGCGGACAAGCGACAATCGACGACTTGATCCGGCATATCGACCATTTTTGCTCGCTTGGCGGTGTTCGCCAGCTCGGCCTTGGCTCCGATTTTGACGGGATCGGCAGCTTTGTGGAGGGGCTGGAGCATGCAGGGATGATCGACAACCTGCTCAACGAACTATTGAAGCGCTATTCAGAAAGCGAAGTGCGGGGCTTTGCCAGCGAGAACTTCCTGCGGAATCGCCCGCGTTAACGAAGAGCAGACAGAGGGGCTTTGGATATGAATCGTATAAAAATCCGCGATCGCGGCATCGTCATCGGAAAGCTGCCGACCGGCAGGAAAAATTGTTTGACGGACGTGGAGGGTGTCCTGGTCGGGCATGTCACGCTGGATTATCCGTTGGAGTCGGGCGAAGGGGAATACGTCTGTACAGGAGTGACCGCGATCCTTCCGCACGGCGGAAGCCTCTTTCGCGAAAAGGTGACAGCGGCAAGCTGCGTGTTCAACGGCTTCGGGAAGACGACCGGATTGGTCCAGGTAAATGAGCTGGGCGTTCTGGAGTCGCCGATCATGCTGACCAATACGTTTTCCGTACCGGCCGTCACGCAGGGGACGCTCAACTACATGCTGGAGCAGAACAGCGAAATCGGCGACACTACGGGAACGATCAACATCGTCGTGGGAGAGTGCAACGATGGCCATCTCAATTCGATCAGGGCTTGCGCGGTAAAGCCGGAGCATGCGCTCGAAGCGATCCGGCGGGCGTCGGCGGAGCAAGCGGAGGAGGGGGCCGTGGGCGCCGGAAAAGGGATGGTCTGCTTCGGACACAAAGGCGGTATCGGAACCTCCTCGCGGCTCATCCAGACGGAAGAAGCGACGTACACAGTGGGCGTGCTCGTGTTGAGCAATTTCGGGAAGCCCGAAGACTTTCAGGCTGAAAAGTACGAGTGGCTCCGCTCGTCAGCCGCCCGGGCGCTGGACAACCCGCCGGACGGATCGATCATCATCGTGCTGGGCACGGACGCGCCGTTCAGCGACCGCCAGCTGCTCCGCGTGGCCAAGCGGACGGGCATCGGGCTGGGACGGACGGGCAGCCATTACAGCCACGGAAGCGGCGACATTTGCATCGCCTTTTCGACAGCGCATAAAATTCCCCATGCCTCGGATCGGATGACGGAAGCGAGGACCCAGCTTCGCGAGGACCACCCGGTCATGAATCAACTGTTCGCCGCAGCCAGTGAAGCGGCGGAGGAAGCGATCCTCAATTCGCTCTCTCAGGCCGCGACGACAACAGGGAGAGCCGGTCGGACCATTTATGCGTACCCGTTTGCGGAACAGGAGGAATAGCGGTGAGCGCAGGACAGTGGTCGCCTTTTGAGGAGTACATGTACCGCAAAATGGAGGAGGAGAGAATCATTGGGGCAGCGGTTGCCGTTTCCCGGCACGGGGAGCTGCTGTTTCAAAAAGGCTTCGGGGTGCGAAATCTGGAAACGAAGGAACCGGTCACGCCGGATACGGTATTTGGCATCGCGTCCGTGACGAAGTCCTTCACGGCGATGGCTGTCATGCAGCTTGCGGAGGAAGGGAAGCTGTCTATCGAAGATCCGGTCAACGCCTATCTGCCGGAATTCTCCCTCGGGTCACTCCAGGACCCGGCCAGCGTCCGCATTCATCACCTGCTGAGTCATACGACCGGCCTTGCTCCGGTTCGCCGCAGAGAGGAGTTGTGCAAGCTGTCGGACCATCTGGAGTACCTTTCCGAAGAACGGCACGAGCTGCTGGGCAGACCGGGAGAGTATTTCAGCTATTGCAACGACACGTTTTTGCTGCTCGGGCTGATTGTAGAGAGAGTGACGGGGCGTCTGTTCCGCAGGCATGTGACGAGCCGGCTGCTGGACCCTTTGGAGATAAACCGCTCTACCTTTAGTCTGGAAGAGGTGAGCCGGCTGCCGGACGTCTCTGTTCCCTATGTCAAGGAGGCCGGCGGCAATGGCTGGAAGCAAGCGGATTGGCCGCTGCTGGGGAATTATGAGGTAGGGGGAGGCATCCGCTCCAATGTCCATGATTTGCTCAAATACGGCCAGCTCTACGTAAATGGAGGACGTTGCCGGAAGGAGAGCATCGTCAGCGAGGCTTCGCTCAGACGGATGCGGCATCCGGTCCACAAGGTCGGAAGAAACACATACTACGGGTACGCGCTGAAGTCTACGCCCGGCTGGGAAGGGCGGACGCTTGTCGAGCATGGGGGCTCGCAGCCGGGGGTCTCGTCACACTTCGGATTTGTGCCCGAGGAGGGGATTGTTGCCGTCGTCCTGACCAATGTAGCGGATGTCCCGGTGCGGGATTTGTGGCTCGCGGCCGTCAACAGCGCGCTGGACCTTCCGTTGGAGTGGCGGGCGAAGGAGCCGGATTACGAGGCATCCGCCGAAGAGCTGGAGCGCTTTGTCGGCTTCTATTCGTGCGTGGAAGGCGGCAGCGTCCGCATATCCTTTGTTGGCGGCGCGCTGCAAGCGGATATTGCCGGCGGGCAGTTCACGCTTCGGGCGAGTGACAGCCATACGCTGGTTACCCTGAAAGGCGAGATGCCCCTGCCGTTTTTCTGGAAGGATGGGGAAAAAGCGTGGGCTGTGCTTCTGGGCTCCCGGATGCTGACGAGAAAGGAATAGAATTTCGCTCGGGCCTTTTCCCGCGCGGAGAAAAACCTCTTTGGAGGGCAGATGCAGGCACTACTCGCCTGTTACCGCTCTTTGAAGAGGTTTCTTGCATGTAGCTTTGTCGTTCGCTATAATAAGAACAAATGTTCCTGTTTGGTGGTGACATCATGAGACGCGAATTGGAGCGCTATTGCAAGCGGCAGCAGACGGTCGATCTGATCTACCAAAGCCGCACCGGAGAGACGACCAAGCGGGCCGTAAAAATTATTGCGATAAACGGAGACCGGGTAAAAGCGTACTGCTACGCCCGACGAGCTTGCCGGGTGTTTTGCATTGCCAACATCCTGGCAGTCGCACCTCGCGGGCAGCGGGCAGCGGGCCTGTGAGTCCGACTTTCTCTCCGCAGAAGCCATGTATGGGCGCTGTCATCCGTGTGCAGCATGTATTGTATATGGTATGGTGAATATGACTACATTCATTTCAGGAGGCCAGCGTGATGATTAAACAAATCGCTACAGTAGCAGTTTACGTGGAGGACCAGGCGAAGGCTCGTGAATTTTGGACCGAGAAGGTGGGATTTGTCGTACATCGCGACGACCCGATGACGCCCAATGCCTCCTGGCTGGAAGTCGGTCCGAAGGGGGCCGAGTCGCATCTCGTCATCTACCCCAAAGCCATGATGCCCGGGTCTGAGCAGATGAAGGCCTCGATCGTGTTCGTATGTGAGGACATCGACAAAACCTATCAGGAGATGAGCCAGAGGGGCGTAATCTTTTTGGAGGAGCCGAAGAAAATGGCCTGGGGCAGCTTCGCCCGTTTCAAGGATACAGACGGAAACGAGTTTCTGTTGAAAGGTTGAAATTTCCTGCTGCCTCTATCGTTCTGTGTTTTGCGGCAGCAAGGTTGAATGCGGGCATTTTGTGAACCGGGCCCGCATCTCGTGCTATACTGTTCGTACACGCAGAAAATAACAGAACGGAGGGAGAGCGATGGGAATGGCAGTCTTTATTGGGGTGCTTGCCGCATTTGTGGTGTTCATCGGATTAATGTCGCAAGCCTTTAAGAAAGAGGGCCGCGGAAGGCGTCATTCCTCTGGAGGAGACTCAGGCGGCTCCTCGTCGTTTTACAATGACAACGACAGAACCCGCAATTCCGACAGCTCCTGGGGAGACGGAGGATCCGGCGACAGCGGCGGCGGAGATGGTGGCGGCGGTGGCGGCGATTAGGCCAGGGAAAAAAATTCGGGCCGCCGATGGAAGCTGCCAGCTATCCGTGTTACAATGATTGGGAAATAATGACGTACGGATCGGGGAACCGGTCTGAAAGGAGAGATGTTTTATGGTATGTATGATGATTGCCGAGAAGAGTATTGCAGCAAGGGTCACAGGAAAGATCCTCCTTTCAGTCGGGCAGTAGCCGTTCTTTAAGTGAGGATTTCCTGTGGCCGGTTTTGAAAGATATTCATATAAAACCGAATGCAGGAGGAATCCGCACGTGAACCAATATCTAAAGACTTTGGGCTGGAACGATTTTTTTGCCGGCCATTTTTCCCCTTTTATCGAACAAGGATGGGAAGTAGGGCGTATTGCTCTCGAACATAAACGGCTGTATCGAATTTTAACCGAGCACGGCGAGCTGTTGGGCGAGGTATCTGGGAAGCTGCGGTATGAAGCCACAGGCAGAGAAGACTACCCCGCTGTAGGCGACTGGGTGGTCATCAGCGCCCGGCCGCATGAACAAAAGGCGACCATTCACGCCATCCTGCCGCGAAAAAGCAAGTTTTCCCGAAAAGCGGCGGGCGAAGCCGTCGAAGAACAAATTGTCGCCACCAACGTCGATACCGTTTTTCTGGTGAACGCATTAAACAACGATTACAATTTGCGCCGCTTGGAACGGTACCTGATTTTAGCCTGGGAGAGCGGAGCCACTCCGGTCATTATCCTGAGCAAATCCGATCTGTGCGATGACCTGGAGGACAAGATCGCCGAGGTAGAATCAGTGGCGGTCGGCGTGCCTGTCCATGCGATCAGCTCGGAGCAGGGCGAAGGGCTTGAGGCCCTGACGCCGTATGTGGCGGAAGGGAAGACAGTCGCTCTTCTCGGGTCTTCCGGTGTCGGCAAGTCTACCTTGATCAACCGCCTTTCTGGACGGAATGTCCAGCTCGTCAAGGAAGTTCGCGAGGGAGATGACCGCGGGCGGCATACGACGACGCATCGCGAGCTGTTTCAGCTCCCGGGCGGCGGCCTGATGATCGACACGCCGGGGATGCGTGAGCTGCAGTTCTGGGAGGGCGACGAAGGCTTTCGCGATGCCTTTGATGACATCGAGACGCTGGCCGCCCAGTGCCGCTTCAGCGATTGCCTGCACGCCAAGGAGCCGGGCTGTGCGATCCGGCTGGCGATCGAAGAGGGGAGACTGGATCATTCCCGTTTTGACAGCTATCGAAAATTGCAGCGGGAGCTGGCGCATCAAGCCCGCAAAGAGGATGCCAGAATGCGGGCAGCCGAAAAAGACAAATGGAAAAAGATCAACATGGCTCTTCGGCAAACGAAGCCGAAACGGTAGCCGTCAGCCGTGTCGACGATGACTTTTGACTCGGTGCTTTTCATATCGGATCACATTCGCCCCTTTGCCTGGCAAGGGGTTTTTCTATGTCCGGCCGTCTTACTTTCATCGCGTGTTTGTGCATTTTCGGGATTCCAAAAAATACGCTTGCCCCTTTCATAGAGGATATGATAGATTTGTCAGTATCAATTGAACATAATCAATGACTCGTATAATTTTGGGAATTGGCCCATGAGTTTCTACCGGGTGACCGTAAATCGCCTGACTACGAGTGAACGAGCGACTGGGAGTTGCGTGATTCTTGCTTTTTCCCGTAGGAAAACCGCCTCTTGTTGTCGCTTGCACGTTTTCGTGACCCCTGAAGGATACGCCCGGAGGGACAGGTTTCACTTGGAGTCGGTTGCAAGACCGGCGGGTGGACTGTCTGATCCGGGCTTTTTTACTTCCACTTGGATGAAACGCGATAGGAGGAAATAGTGTGAAAGAATTGCAAGAGCGAATTATTCGGGACGGGCGAGCGCTGTCCGAAACTGTGTTAAAGGTGGATGCTTTTCTCAATCATCAGGTTGACGCGGAGCTGACGATGAAAATTGGTCAAGCATTTGCGGATCTCTTCCGATCGGAGAACGTGACCAAGGTCCTGACGGTGGAGGCGAGCGGCATTCATTTTGCTCTTGCAACTGCCTATGCACTGGGCGTCCCTTTCGTTTACGCGAAAAAGAAAAAAGCGGTGACGCTCTCTGACGACGTATACTCCGCTCCTGTCTATTCCTTTACTCGTCAAGAAAGCTATCAAATCAGCATCGCCAAGCAATACCTCAGCGCAGACGAGCGCGTTTTGATCGTCGACGATTTTTTGGCGACGGGAGCAGCTTTGGTCGGACTGACGCAGATCGCCGCGGATGCCGGCGCTCACCTCGTCGGAGTGGGAGCTGTGGTGGAAAAGAGCTTCCAGGAGGGAAGAGGACTGTTGGAAAAAGCGGGCGTCCGGGTCGAATCACTGGCACGGATCAAGTCGATGAAGCCGGGAGAAATTCACTTTGCAGAGTCTTCTCCCGTTCACACATCATAGAGAGCAGCACACTGAATGCACATTTCGGTGTTGGAATAATGAGCGATTTTACACTGTGAGGCGAGTCAAGCATCCTGCGCAGTCAAAAAAGGAGAGGAGTTACGTCCATGTTGTCCAAACAAAAAACGCTCACGCTGGGCATGCAGCATGTGCTGGCGATGTACGCCGGGGCTGTCATCGTTCCTCTGATCATCGGGGATGCGTTGAATCTGACCCCGACCCAGATTGCCTACCTGATCGCCGCTGACCTGTTTACCAGCGGGATTGCGACACTGCTGCAGGTGATCGGTACGCGCTACACCGGCATCAAGCTTCCTGTCGTTCTGGGCTGTACCTTCACGGCAGTCGGACCGATTATCGCCATTGCGTCATCCAGCAACCTGGCCACGGCCTACGGAGCCATTATTTTATCCGGTTTATTTGTCGTGCTGGCCGCTCCGCTCTTTGGCAAGCTGCTTCGGTTCTTTCCTACGGTCGTGCAAGGTTCGGTTGTTACGATTATCGGCTTGTCGCTGATTCCCGTCGCGATGAACAATGCGGCCGGAGGAGCGGGCAATCCCGATTTCGGGCATCCGCGCAACCTCCTCTTGGCACTGGGGACACTGGTCGTCATCCTGCTTGTCAATCGCCTGTTTACCGGCTTCATTCGCGCCATTTCGGTGCTGATTGGTCTTGCTGCGGGTACACTTGTCGCGTACTTTATGGGAATGGTCAGCTTTGAAAGCGTGGCGTCCGCTTCCTGGGTAAACGTCGTTCAGCCGTTTTATTTCGGCGTGCCTGAATTCAATATCGTTGCCATCGTGACGATGATTCTCGTCAATATCATCAGCATGGCGGAATCAACAGGGGTTTACTTTGCATTGGGCAAGATAACCGACAAGGAAGTGACGAAGCAGGATGTCGTCAAAGGGCTGCGCGGCGAAGGCGCGGCGATTATGCTCGGCGGCATTTTCAATGCGTTCCCGTATACGGCCTTCTCGCAAAACGTCGGTCTCGTCTCGCTGACCGGCATCAAAAGCCGCGACGTCATGATCGGGGCAGGCGGAATTCTCGTCGTGCTGGGGCTGTTGCCGAAGCTGGCTGCCCTGACGACGATCATTCCCGATCCGGTGCTCGGCGGAGCAATGATTGCGATGTTTGGAATGGTTGTCGCATCGGGCATTAACATCCTGTCCCGCGTGGATTTGCGTCAAAACGAAAACCTGTTGATCGCGGCATGCAGCATCGCCGTCGGGCTGGGGTCGGCAGCGGTGCCCTCGATGTTTGACCAATTGCCGAACATGCTGAAAATGCTGATGCAAAACGGGATTGTCACCGGTTCGCTGACCGCCGTCATACTGAATATCCTGCTCATTCACACGAAGAAAGAAAACCGCCAGCCTGTGAATGTCGCTACGACGGTTCCAGAGGTGTAACGGACAACGAAAAAGATCGGACTCGCGGATACAAAATACGAAGGGTGCCCCACTACGGTGAAACACGGGTGGGGCACCCTTTTTGAGGTGTGGATGATGCTTGCATTCGGACTGATCGGGTACTACATGAAAAAGTACGAATTCTCCCCGGCCTCTTTGATTTTGGGGTTGGTTCTGGGAAAAATGATGGAGGAAACCTTTCACTGGCAGCTCCTGATCACCGACGGAAACTTCGCTTCTTTTCTCACGCAGCCGCTATCAGCGGTCATCTTGCTGATGGCGGCAGTGTCGCTGTTGTATCCGCTGATTTCCAAATCCTTTTCGCTCGGACAAAACAAGCGGAAACCGCAGGTGACCGAAGCGAAGTAAACGGCTTTTATTCTGCCTGGACATGCCTATAAGTCATCAGCCAGCTCATCCAGGCACCGGATCACCGCTTCCGAGACCTCTTCCAGACGCAAGAAGGCTGCTTGCGCCTCCTCGCGTCCGCCTTCCTTTACATGGAAAAAGATGACGCGCACCAGCTCGTGAAACAGGCGATGCGGCTCTTCGAGCTTTCGGAAACTTTCCAGAGAGCCGAAAGAGCTGTTTTCTTTGGCCGCATCGTACCACGCTCCCAAGCGGCATTGGTGATGGTTGACGAGTTGATTTTCTTCGATCTGGTGATACCCGAGCATGTAGTTGTTGAGCCACCACTTCCACAGCAGGTGATCCGTCTTGACAATTCGCAGGTAGTGCTTGTCTCGTACGTAAGCGGCCTGGCTGACGCTCAGCTTGTGCATTTCGTTGACAGCTGCGCCGATGTCGTACACGTTTTTGCCGGCTGTGGAGACATTGGACGTGACCAGCTCCATGTTTTCCTGCACATGCGAAATACGCCTGGTAATGTCTGCCGTGGCGGCTGATTGCTCTTCCGCGATCGCGGCAATATGCCCCGTCGCCTGACTGACCAGTCCGATACTGTCCACGATCTCATGAAACAGCTGGATGGCCTTTTCTGTATGAGCTACTCTTTGGCCGATGTGCTCGGACATCCGGTCGGCAGTTTCCCCGACCAGCCTTGCTTCCGTCTGCACGTTTTGAATGGTGGCCGTAATTGACTGGACAGACGATTTGGTCTGTTCCGCCAATTTTCGCACCTCTCCGGCTACGACAGCGAAGCCTCGCCCGTGCTCGCCTGCCCGCGCCGCTTCGATGGAGGCGTTGAGCGCGAGCAGATTGGTCTGGTCGGCGACCGAGCGGATCATTTCCACCACCTGTGAGACCTCGTCGATCGATTTTTGCAGGCGGGCGATCTTGGCTTTCGTCTCGTAAAATTCCTCTGCCATAGCAAGAAAGCCTGTCAGGGAAGCGGAGATACTCTCCTTTCCCTGATCTGCCTGCTCCATGGCAGACATGGCGTTTTCCGCCACCTCGGCTGCCGACCGGGCCACTTTTTGGACGGAAAGGGAAAGCTCGTTGGCAGCGGTGCTGACGTTGCCGGCCTCGCTGGTAGTCGTTTCCAGCGTGTCGAGTACGAGCTTGATTTTATCGATCTGCATGACGAGCTCCAGTACATTGCCCAGCCGGTCTATCACCTTGAAGTCGTTGTCCGCCTGATACGATTCCAGCACGATTTGAGAGTCGAGGGTAATGATTTTGAGCAGCGCAAGAAGGGCGTCGGAAAGCTCTTGGGGCCGTTTGGCGTACGCGCTTGCGATCACCGGCACCAGCTGCTCGTAGACACGCAAATACGAGCCCATGTACCATTCGGGAGCCAGGCCGATTTTACTGTGAATGACACCGATTTTTTCCCGCCCGGCGAGATACTCCTCCGTCAGCTCTCCTGTGGCAAGCGTTTGCAGATAGCGGCGAAAAGAGGCAGAGAGCCGCTCGATTGTCGAGTTTTGGTCAATGATGGACAAAAGCTCGGGAAATTCGCCAAGCATTTGGTAGTGCCGGTCGGTAATGACAGGGGTTGCCTCCCGCAAGAGAGGCTGCAGACGGCGGACCATCTCCAGATCGTGTTTTGTAAGCCGCAAAAATTTCACTTTGTTCTTCATTCGTTCAGGGGATTCGACGTCATCAGCCTTGCCTGGGTTGTTGTTGATCGTGATCGAATTCGCATTGTTCCATAACATGGGAAATACCTCCGCTAGCGTAAAAATGACCTATTCCTCACAGGGGATAGGCCGGTTTTTTACAATGTTGTCTTCGAAGTTTTCATTTGGGGGAAAACAGCTGGTTTTTGTAGTTCTTTTGTACCAGTCTACCACGAATGATAGGCGGGAAAAAGGAAATTTCCCATGAATGGGAAGATTTTGCCTTCGATCGTTCCGGATGTCTGGTATTAATCAAAAAAAGTCATGTGCGGCTTTGTCTCCCGATAATAAGCTAGCCGATCCTCCCTGGTTCCGGTATGCAGCTCGAACTTGTGACCGTCCGGGTCCGTGAAGTAAATGGAGCGTTTGTCCCGTTCATCCCGTTCGCGCCCGGGCAGTATGGCTGCACCCGAAGCTAAGAGATGATCTTTCCACTCTTCGAACTGGTTCTCCTCCACTGAAAAGGCAATATGTGTGTACGAGTGGTAAATTTCATTCCGGGGGATGTCTGTCTCTTCGTTGAGTGCGAGCCATAGGCCGTTCAGGTCGAAATATGCCAGCTTTCTACCGCGGACAAGCAGCTTGGCTCCAAGCGCATCCTGATAAAAGCGGATGGAACGATCCAGGTCGGAAACAGAAAACAGCAGGTGATTGATGCCTTGCAGCTGCAACATGCGAATCACGCCTTTCCATTCGTTTTGCTTCCACTATTGTAGCGGGAAGACCTCCATGGAAGCAAAATTCCCCGGTTTTCCATGGCCGCGGAAACCCCGATGGCCCGTTATTCATTTGCAAAAAGCGCTTCGCCGCCAGGAAAACAGCCCAGCCTTTCCCGGGATGACAAACGAAAGGGCAGACCGCCACGGGTCTGCCCTTGTTGTCACGCTTGCTGTTTTTGCTGCTTGGACTGCGTCTGGATAGTCGATTGCACTTGGGATACCATTGTTTGCGCTTGCGCGATCTCTGTGGAAGCTTGCTTGAGCGCTTCTTCCGCCAATTGCGGATTGGCGGCGGATTGTTCAATCGCCTGCGTAATGAGCGTCTTGGCAAGAGTAGCCGATACCTCCGCCTTTTTCAATTGATCGGTGTTGATTTGTGCCGACACGAATACCATACCTCCTCATTTGTCTTCATCGTCTCATTTAGATTGTCCGTTCAAAGGAAAATTATGTAGACTGGCAGCAGCCCAACCGCACAAAGAGGCAGATGCATACCCTTTTAGCAGGAGGTGTTGCGGGTGAACGAAGCATGGATGAGGGCGATCGCAAGGGCTGAGGATTCTTTTTGGACGATTGTCTTTTCGGCTAGAAAGCGCGTAGGAGAAAGGGGAGTCTTGCTGCCGAAGCGGTTTGATTCCAAGGCGAAAATCAGGCGGTATTTGCAAAAAAGCATGTCCCCCTGCCTGGCGGAGCGAGTGATCCGAAATTTGCAGCTGAGGAGGATTCGGGGACGTTTAGCCGTACCGGTAGGAGACGGAATTGGAGCTCCGCCGATTCTCAAAAAGAAATTGCTCTCCCGCGGAAAAGGCGGGGTGACGATCGCTGTCTGGTTCGGTTTTGATAAGGACGACATATTTTTCCGGGTGTATCAATTGCGACGCAACGCGAAGGGAAAGTGGATTGTGTACGGACGCCATCCGCTGGATTATCCGTTCAATCGGTATTTTCGGAGGCTTCTGACGGGCTGTTGTTCTCCCTGTGTCAGGTGTGCATAGGATCAGCAGCAGCTTCCCGCTGATACGGGTACCTGCCTGTGCGGGGGCAAAAAACGGGCGTCTTCCCGGAGACAAGGGAAGAAAAGAAGGGAGGAGGTGATAAAGATTGTACTTGCTTTTTTTGATAAAAACCTGTATATTATTGAATTGTCGCCAAGCTGCGACAAAATCAGACAAGATGTGCCCTTAGCTCAGCTGGATAGAGCGTTTGACTACGAATCAAAAGGTCGGGAGTTCGAATCTCTCAGGGCACGCCACTTTATCCCCAATATGTCTGGACGCATCATCGCTTTTTGGGGAGCGAACATTTCGATTTATTCGGGAAGTAGCTCAGCTTGGTAGAGTACTTGGCTTGGGACCAAGGGGTCGCAGGTTCGAATCCTGTCTTCCCGACCATGAGAATTTCATACGTGCCGGTATGGCGGAATTGGCAGACGCGCGCGACTCAAAATCGTGAGGGAAACCGTGGGGGTTCAAGTCCCTCTACCGGCACCATACAACATTCAACAACGATGATGTTCTTTGGGATTAAAACCTAAAGGACTTTTTTATTTTTACAACTGTCAAACACTCACTCAATTTGATCAGTTCAAAAGGATTGCTTAATCTGGTTATAAGTCTAATTGGATGTTGATTCATCTCTCTTTATTTGGTAAAGTATATATTGATAATAATAATCATTATCGATATGATCGGTGGAAGGATTGTACGCCGCTGGAGATATCTTGCATCACGAAGGAAAGCTTCATTTGATCGCAGGTGCGTTCCAGGATGCTGCGAATACAGTGAATAAAGCAAAACAATATATTGCACCTGATGCGAGAGCATAGGGAATGGTTTCTTCCCATAACGAATTATTTGCACAGAAAAACCGTGAGATCATGAAGCATTTATCTACGACGTAAGAAGAGGAGAGATGCAGGCTATGAAACGATTATATACAGAAAAATTAGACATCGCGTATTCCGACCGTTTCATTGTGGAGAATTTGAATTTGTCGATTCCAGAAGGTAAGATTACGGCGCTTGTCGGCGCGAATGGCTCGGGAAAATCAACGATTCTGAAAGCAATGGCACGGATGATGAGGCCGAATGGCGGAACCGTATTTCTGGATGGGAAGTCGATTCATAGTCAGCCGACCAAAGACGTCGCCAAGCAGCTTGCGATTTTGCCGCAAAACCCGGTTGCCCCCGATGGCTTGACCGTATCCGAGCTGATTTCCTATGGCCGATTCCCGCATCAGAAGGGATTCGGTTCGCTCTCCAAACAGGACAAGGAGATCATTCAATGGGCTGTCCAGGTGACCGGAATGGGAGCTTTCAGCGATCGACCGGTGGATCAGCTGTCCGGTGGTCAACGGCAGCGGGCCTGGATCGCCATGGCGCTTGCACAGGGAACCAACATGCTGTTTCTGGACGAACCGACAACATATCTTGATATGGCTCACCAGCTTGAGGTGCTTAAGCTGCTGCAGCAGTTAAATAGTGAACAGCAGCGAACCATTGTCATGGTCGTTCACGACCTGAATCATGCTACCCGATTTGCCCAGCATATGGTAGCGATCAAGCAGGGAACCATCGTAAGTGAAGGGGCCCCTGAAGAAGTGATGACGCAGGAAGTTTTACGTGAAGTGTTCGGAATCGAAGCAGATATTATCCCTGATCCGCGAACGGGAGTGCCGCTATGTTTGCCATTCGAGCTTGCCCCATCCGAAACGGGTCCAAACATAGAGCAGCCTCTTGCGATGCCTTCGAGGAAAGAAGCTTCTGCCTAAGGAAAGTCTCAATTTCTTCTAAAACGGCTCCTACGAGTACAATGTTACTGGTAGGAGCCGTTTTCTTGTGAAAGGAATGGAGAATCATGAAAGGGACGGATAATATGCCAAATGTGTTTGATGTAGCAGATGTTCAGTATTTTTCTAATGATGCCTGCATCATTCCCGTTACCGGACGGGAACAACGCATTTTTCTTATAGCGAACGGAAGTGCAAGATTTTATTTTCCGCCTGCCATGGATCAATTGGAGAAAGGAGAACTGTATGTGCTTCCCCCTGGCTCTGATGAAGGGTTGATTGAACCCATGACCAATTCGGCATCCATTTACTGTGTCGTATTTTCCTCTGCCAGAGCTTTCAGGGAGGGGGATCAATGGCAGATTGCGGATACTCCCCTGCCCCTGCAAGGGAGAATTCATGTTCATCCTTGTTCGATCATCCTTCACCGGATGAAGGAGCTTTATCATTGCTTCCGAAAGTCTTCAGATAAGTCTGCTTTGCTGCAGCTAAGCTTTATGGAGTTTTTGCAAGCGTTCCTGTCAAGCTTGTCCCGAAGCGCAGGTCAACCCGATCCCGGGGCTCATCTGCGGCATGTGCTGGAACATATGGACAAACACTTTGCAGAGCCATTTCAGGTAGAGAAGATAGCGCGTGCCTCTGGAATGACGCCAAGCGTTTTTTATCATAAATTCAAAAAACATACTTCCCTAAGTCCTCAGCAGTATATTACGCAAAAAAGAATAGATAAAGCATGCCAGCTGCTGGCAACCGAAGATGTCAAAGTTGGCGATGTAGCGCAAATCGTCGGATATCAAGATGTCGGCTACTTCAGCCGGACATTCAAAAAAACAACAGGAGTCGCGCCTGTCCACTATGCGAAATCCCTGAGAAGAAGAATAGCGGTGCTTCATCCTACGATTTGGGAGAATCTCCTGGCGCTTAAGGTTCCGGCCGAAAGTCTTGTTCCGTTCTGGAACCAGCATGATCAGAAGTCCCCCTACATGCGGATCAGGGCAGAAGGCTTCGATCTGAATCGACTGCGCAAGATCAGGCCTGATATGATCATTGGAACAAATAAGGATACGTTATGGCTTGAATATTTCGCTGAAATCGCGCCTGCCCGGTTATTGACGCTTAAGCCGGCCTCCTGGCGCGACCATTTGATGGAAATTGCAGCAATCATCGGGATTGAGGAGGTAGCGGAGCGATGGCTGATCCAGTTCGATCAGAAAGTCGCCGCAGCGCAAGAACGGATTTTTCAAAAAATCCGCTACGAAACCGTACTGGCCGCCAGAGTATCGAAGGATGGAATCAGAGTGTTTGGAGCCAACCGGCGCAAAATCGGCAAGTTCTTATACGGTGATCTGCAAATGAATGCGCCTGCCGATACGTATCGCTTCTCATTCACAGATCTTGGTACACTGAAGGAGTTGAACGGTTTCCAGGCAGACCATATCCTGCTTTTTCATGATGGATGCCAGAGCGGTTACGATGAAGCTTCCCTGAACGGGAATGTCCATCATACCAAAGTTTATCCCTGGTTCCATTATTCTGCATTAGGTCACGAACATATGCTGAGCGAAGCGCTTGCGCATTTTTCCGATTAGGCGGCCGGAGAAATGTACAACAAAATAAATAGGATTCTCCATATCATTTTTAATGGATTATTGTACAATTGTGTTGATAATGAATATCAATATCAGTAAAAAGAGGGGAGAAAAGATGATTGTAATTCACTCATTGATATTGACGGAGGATTGGCATACCGATGAGCCCATCGCAGACATTGCTCCATGAAACACCGATCCGAACTCGTCCGTGGGCAGCAACCGCTATTATTTTCGCGGGCCTGCTCGCCATTGTGTTCGGTATCGGCGCTTCCATTGTTACGGGAGTGGCTAATATTTCGTTTAGTACCGTCTGGTATTCGATCGTTGCTTATGACGCAAGTAACGACCATCATGTGATAATCCAGCAGCTGCGCATGCCGCGAGCGCTGGCTGGCGTGCTGGTGGGGGCGGCATTTGCCGTGGCCGGGGCTATCATGCAGGGAATGACGCGAAATCCGATTGCCGATACGGGCTTGTTGGGGATTAACGCAGGAGCAGGCTTTGTCATCGTGCTGGTGTTCGCATTTGTACCCTGGCTGCCCTTTAAGTTTATTATTCTATTCTCTTTTCTGGGGGCCGGGCTGGGTGCATTGCTTGTATACGGCATTGCCTTCATGTCGAGAGGCGGGTTATCTCCGCTGAAGCTGGTGCTGGCCGGAGCCGTCGTCGGTTCGCTCATTACAGGAGTGAGCCAGGCTTTGTCGCTGCTTTTTCAGATTCATTATGACTTGGCCTTCTGGTCAGCGGGCGGCATCTCGACCGCAGAATGGTTTCAGGTTTCCGTCATGCTGCCGTGGATTATCGGAGGGTTGATTGCAGCCATGCTGATCTCTCGGTCCATTACAGTGCTAAGCCTGGGAGAGGATGTCGCTGCAGGCCTCGGTCAGCGGACTCGTCTGGTTAAAGGCATAGGCACCGTTGTCGTTATGGTGCTGGCCGGAGCTTCCGTATCCACGGTCGGGGGAGTTGGCTTTATCGGCCTAATCATTCCTCATATGGTCCGCTTTTTGGTCGGCGTTGATTATCGCTGGATTATTCCTTGTTCTGCCATTATGGGCGGAACGCTGGTCGTGTTCGCCGACATCGGCGCCAAACTGATCGCTCTGCCGTATGAGACGCCGCTTGGCGCTATTATTGCCGTATTGGGTGTTCCCTTTTTCCTTTACCTGGCTCGCAAGGAAAGGAGGGAGCTATAGTGGAGGACGACCTGTTTTCATATAAAAAGAGAAATCGCAGCATCCTGCTGATTGCCCTGTTTGCGGCATTATTAATGGTTGGTTTTGTCATCAGCCTGAATACAGGGCGCTATAGTATTAAGCCGCTTGCGGTACTGCAGACCCTGTTGGGAGACGGATCGAAAAAACAAAATATCGTACTGTTCGATCTGCGCCTGCCAAGGATGGTCATCGCTGTTTTGATGGGGGCGGGGCTAGCTGTATCGGGAGCTGTCCTGCAAGGGATTTCGCGCAACGGATTATCCGATCCCGGTATTCTGGGAATTAACTCCGGTGCGGGCCTCGCCGTCCTGCTGTTTGTGTCATTCTATCCAGCCACAAGTGTTGCGCCCCCATTCCTGATGCCTTTTTTGGCCATGGTTGGCGCTGGGTTGACCGCCGGATTGATCTATATTCTTTCCTATAAAAAAGGACACGGCATTTCTCCCACTCGGCTTCTATTGACCGGGATTGCGACGGGGGCGGGGCTGAGCGCGATCAGCATCATATTGACCCTGCAGTTAAATCCCCGCAACCTCGAATTTGTCGTCACTTGGCAAATGGGATCGCTGTGGGGATCGAACTGGAAGTTTGTTTTGGCACTGCTGCCTTGGATTGTAATCCTGCTGCCTTTTGTATATTGGAAATCGAAAGTAATGAACATCCTTGGCATGAATGAGCAAATCGCGGGAAGCCTTGGGGTAAAGATTCAACGGGAGCGTCTCGTGCTCATGGCTGCAGCGGTTGGCTTGGCCGCATCCAGTGTAGCTGTCGGCGGCGGAGTCGGCTTTGTCGGGTTGCTCGGTCCGCATATTGCACGAAGGCTGGTTGGTCCGCAGCATCAATATATGCTGCCCATTACGGCAACAGTTGGCGCATTGCTGGTACTAACGGGAGATACGATTGGCCGAAGCTTTATGGAGTACACGGAAGTTCCAGCAGGTGTGATCATTTCCCTATTAGGCGGTCCTTATTTTATTTATTTGTTGATGAAATCCAGATAACGCGCAGCATGGAAAGCTATTTTCATATCACTCTAAAGAAACGCACTGGGCTTTTAAGACGGTAGAACCATTTCTTTTGTCAATTTATCAGAAAGGGAGTTTACATACGAATGCAAATATCCAAACTGTTCGCAGGTTTACTTGCTGTTCTAATAATTTCGTTTGTATTAACGGCTTGCGGTGGAGGGAATGAAAATACCGCAGGAAAGGATGGAACACCGCGGGTGTCAGAAGCACCGGAACAACAACAGGCAGAGATTCAACCGTTTCCGCGCAAAATACAACATGTGATGGGAGAACTCGAACTGAAGAAAAAACCCGAACGAATCGCCAGTGTCGATATTATGGCGACGGACTATCTGCTCGTTCTGGATGAAACGCCGATCGTTTCTGAAGGCTTTGGAACGAAAGAGAAGTCCCCGATTTTTGCGAAATACGCGGAAGGAAAAAATGTCGTCGATCTGGGCAGCAAAACAAACCTGGAAACATTGCTGGAGATGGACCCGGATCTGATTGTCATCAGCAGTACGGGGAAGGCAGACAGATTCGAAGAGTTTAACAAAATGGCGGATACCGTTGTTATCGATTATTCGCTGGATGCCCCGGGGCGTCTGATGAAATTCGCGGAACTTCTGGGCAAGGAAGACAAGGCGAAAGAAGTGATCGCCGACTTTAAGAGGCTGAAAGAAGAAGCAAAAGCTGCGGCAGCCAAGCATCAAGGAGAGACGGTATTATTTCTAATATCCAACGGGAAAGATTTTACCGTTATCCACCCGACAAACTTTCCGATATTTTATGAGGAAGTAGGTTTGGAATCGGTGAAAGGCTTGCCTGAAGAGGGCAAAATCGGCGGACGAATCGGGATTGAAGCCTTGAACGAATTCGGTGCCGATCATATCTTTATTGCCGAAAACCGCAGGCAGATGAATCCGGATGACCCGCAGGGATTGGTTAATATTTGGACGGATAACCCGGTGTGGAAAAATCTTAAAGCCGTAAAGAACAACCAGGTCTATTCTGTTGACACGTTGGTTGGCGATACATTTTTCCTCGGACAGATTGCAGGACTCGAAGCGATCAAGGAGCATCTTGGGAAATGAAGACAACGGAATATTTTCCTGTCGCTCAAATTATCCGGGAGCGACGGTCCATCAAGAAGTTCAAACCGGATCCTGTTTCTGAAGAATTGATTTGTGAGCTGTTAAATGTTGCGGTCTGGGCGCCAAATCATCGGATTCGCGAACCATGGCGATTCACATTATTTGTTGGTGAAGGGAAAAAAACAGTCGTTGAAGCTATTATTCATAATGCAGTCAAGCGCCGTGATCCGGACATGCTTATGAAAGTTCCAGCCTATTTGGCGGTTAGCGTTCGGGAGGACGAACGGCAGCGGGAGTGGGACGAAGATGTCTTCGCCTGTGCCGCATTGATACAAAATTTTCAATTGGCTGCATGGGAACGGGGGTTAGGCGCCGTCTGGCTTACCGAGCCGTTCACCTATCAGCCAGGATTCAGGCAGAGCATAGGCGTGAAGCCGGACGAAAAATTGATTGGATTGCTGCAAATCGGCTATCCAGAAGTAATTCCACCTGCAGTACAGCGAACACCGGCTGAAGAAAAGCTGACGGTTATACGTGATTCGACGAATTCGTAATTCAACGGTTCGACTAGAATAGGTTAGGTGGTCAATGATTTCCCGGTTAAACAAGTCCATGAGCAAGCAAATATAGTGCCATTTGTTTGCGACCCGAACATACGTTAAGTCACTCACAACGGCTTTCAGCGGTTCTTCTTTCGTAAACTTACGGTCCAGCTCGTTCTGGATCGGCGAATCGTTACATGACGACACATGCATACAGTTTATACTAGAAAAACCCGTGAAAAACCTTGATTTTACAAGGCTTTTCGCGGGTTTTAAATTCTTCTTCCTTGACTTCATTTCCACATGTGTTATAATAACGCTCGAGACTTGAAATCGTGAGGGAAACCGTGGGGGGGGTCAAGTCCCTCTATCGGCACCAATACATATTGTTTGCAAGGTGGGAAACAGCGGCTAAACTCCTGTTTCTCATCTTTTTTTGTTTTCGCATCCCTCCCGTTCCCGGCCCGGCTTCAGGGCGGCAGGCTCGATTTTTGTCGATTTTTGCCAATACTTCTTCCATGAACGCTGGCAACATTTTTTGTCTGGAGCGCAATACCCGCTTGATATAGTCCTTCTCTAATCTCTTCAAGTATGTTGGCGGCACCTTCTTGATCGCTTTGCTTACATCCTGGGAGGATAAAGCCTGGATTTTTTCAATCATTTTCGAAACGGCAGCGCGGTTTTCCGATGTGAAGCGTTTTAAGCCGGCAGGAACCCGCAGCTTCGTTTTTCTTCTGTTGGTACGGGGAAAGAGGGTATCGCTTGCCTGCGATCGCTTTGCTCTTTTGGCCTTCCACTTCTCTGGCGATCCAAACAGAGCGAGACCGTGATCAATCAAGTACCAACGGTAGCGGTCTTCAGGCTGATCCCGGTACAGGATCAGGTTTCGGTTGGTCCGATCCGGGTTCATGATCCACGCGTCGAAAACGGCAAGCTGGGCCAAAAGCTCTGACTGCTGCACATGCCGCTCCGGGTTCTGATGAACCTCTGGCGAAGCCTTTTTCCACGGAATGACTTCACGGGCCGTCGCACGCAAGGATACGATTCCTCGTGGTCGTCTCCCCTTTGGTCCTTTCACGGAGATTTCTTTTACCCCGGCTGCGGGGAGCCCGACAAGCCCGGCAAGCTCCGCTGCTATATATTCGTTTGCGAGCAAGATGCGGTAGTTTTTCCACTGTTTAGTGACCGGAAACTTAAAGTACCCCTTTGTTCCCGCGCGGTCTTTCACGATCCATATTTCTCTTCCGAATCTGCTGCGAAAAACTTTCTTGAATTTCCATTTCCTTCTTCCCACAATGGTCCTCCTAATTAAGCGAGTTTCCTACAGTGTATGTTCTGCAAGCTCAATTGGAGGGGGATAATTAATTGGAGGGGGAAAATGAAGAAAGGCGGCCAAAGGGGCCGCCCGAAATGAGTTATAACCAGCCAAATGCACGTACAGCCTGCGCTGTCGCAAATGTAACCGCAATGGCGATGAACAGCGGGATGACTGCCGAAAGTACCGTCCATTTGACGCTTTTCGTCTCTTTGTAAATATTGTACAGCGTAGTTCCGCAAGGGTAGTGCAGCAGTGAAAACAGCATCATGTTGAGCGCCGTGAGCCAGGTCCAGCCATGTGCCAGGAAAATATCCTTGATGTTTGCCGTGCTTTCCAGATCGACCATCGCTCCGGAAGAGAGATAGCCCATCAAAAGAATCGGCAGGACGATTTCATTGGCAGGCAAGCCGAGCAGAAAGGCCATGATGATATAGCCGTCCAGCCCGAGCGCATGGGCAAATGGATCGAAAAAGGAGGCCATGTGCGCAAGGATGCTGGCATCCCCTACGGTGATGTTGCCCAGGATCCAGGTGATGATCCCTGCCGGTGCCGCGACAATAATCGCCCGGTTGAGAACGCTCAGCGATTTGTCCTTGGAGGCGAGAAGCACCGTCTTCAGGATTTGCGGCCTGCGAAACGGCGGCAGCTCCAGCGTATAATGCGTCGGTACCCCGCGCAGCGCAGTCTTGGACAAGATCCAGGAGACGCCCAGAGTCACGATGATGCCGAGCAGTACCATTCCCATCAGCACCAGAGCCGTCACAAGCGTGTTGTACTGGCTGGCGACGCCAGCAGCCATGAAGAGGGAAGCCAGCAGGATCAGGGTAGGCCATCTGCCGTTGCAGGGAACGAAATTGTTGGTCAGGATGGCAATCATTCTCTCGCGGGGCGACTCGATAATGCGTGTCGACAGGATAGCAGCGGCATTGCAGCCAAATCCCATGGACATCGTGAGGGCCTGCTTCCCGTGTCCGCCCGAGCTTTTGAACAAACGGTCCATGTTAAAGGCTACCCGCGGTAAATATCCAAAATTTTCCAATAAAGCGAAGATCGGAAAGAAAATCGCCATCGGCGGCAGCATGACGGATACGACCCAGGAAGTGCCCCGATACAGTCCCAGAACCAATACTCCGTACAGCCAATCCGGCGCATGAACGGCCTCAAATCCGGCAGTCAGATAGTCTTCCAGCGTGCCGAACAGAGAGGCAAGCATGGAGGAGGGGACGTTGGCCCCGGCGATCGTCAACCAGAAGATCACTCCGAGAATGGCCAGCATAATAGGGAAGCCCCAAATGGGAGACGTTACGATCCGATCCAGGCGATAGGTCTGTTCCAGTCTTTTTTTGTCTTCATATGTTACGGCTTCCTGGCAGATGGAATGAGTCGCTTTGTAAATGTCGCCGACGATCTCGTCGCGGATCGACTCGCCGTTTGCCAGTCTTTGGGCCATAGCGAGAAGCGCATCCAGAGAGTCCGGTTTTTCAGTGGCAAGAGGCGTTCCCAAACTGCATCACCTCCCTGGCTTCAACAACCGGGATGCTGGCTGGGGCCTTCAGCGTGGCGATGAGATCCGTATCTCCGTCAAGCAAGCGAAGCGCTACCCACCGCGGAGGGAATCGGTTTCCCAAAATGCGGACAACGTGAGGCTCCAGCGCCTTGATTTTCTCCTCGATTTCCTGACTGTACTCGATCTGTGCTGGCTTCGGGATCAGCTTTCCTGACGCGACCTGGTCCACTTTCTCAAGCAGGACGTCGATCCCGATCTTTTTCCGGGCCGAGATGGTTACAACCGGAACTCCCAGCCGCTCCTGGAGCTTTGCCACATCGATCCGAACGCCCAAACGCATGGCTTCGTCGATCAGATTGATGCAGATGACGACCCGGTTGGTCATTTCCATTACCTGCAGCGCCAGATTGAGGTTCCGTTCCAGCGAAGTCGCGTCCAGGACGACAACAGTCACGTCCGGATTCTCCAGAATAATATAGTTTCGCGCCACTTCTTCGTCAGTGGAGTTGGAATACAGCGAATACGTACCGGGAAGGTCAATGATCCGGTAAGCTTGGCCCTCGTACTCAAAATGACCGGCTGCCATCGTGACGGTTTTGCCGGCCCAGTTTCCCGTGTGCTGGGACAATCCGGTCAGGGCGTTGAACAGCGTGCTTTTCCCTGTGTTCGGATTTCCTGCCAGGGCAATCGTTCTTTCCATCATGTGATTACACCTCCAGCAATTCTGCGTAGATCATACTGCTTTCCTCTTTTCTGAGGGCAATCGTTGTATTGTTAACGCGAAAGGCAGTCGGGTCTCCGAGCGGGCTTTTCTGCAGGACTTCTACCACGTTGCCAGGCACAAATCCCAGATCGAGCAATCTTCTTCGCAGTACGCCGGTGACCTCCAGCTTCGTCAAGCGAAGCTTGGTGCCGGTTTTCGCGTCCAGTAAACGGATTGGTGTTGACATGCTCACTCTCGCCTGCCTCCTTGTCGCTCACTGCAAATAGCTCCTTGCTTATTACATATGAGCAATCATCGATATGTTTCTTTCGTGAATTTAGTATAGACCAATAATTTTCGCTTAGCAACAAAAAGTTTACCTCATGCAACTTTTCGGTTGAGCTGTTTTTTCGTATGCTCAAGTGTGATAGGTCCGGCCGACATACCGGGCCGATTCATTGACTGAATCGTCGCGGACGACACCTTGCGTGAATTTTGCTATACTGGCTGAAGAGGGTTTATTGATGAGGGTGGTGTGTTGGATGAGCCAAAGCGATATGCAGGAAGCATGCGATGATACATGCCAAGGGTCGGAGGCATTGGACGCCGCAAGACTTGAGGATAAAATGATAGATGATCAAACGGCGGTTGAACTGGCCGATCTCTTCCGCGCACTGGGAGATCCGACGCGGGTCAAAATCATTTACGCGCTGCTGCAGCAGGAATTGTGCGTCCACGATATCTCTACGGCATTGGGAATGGGACAGTCCGCGGTATCCCATCAGCTGCGTTATTTGAGGAATTTGCGCATACTCAAGAGGCGCAAGGTGGGCAAGACGGTGTTTTACTCTTTGGATGATGATCACATGGAACAAATTTTTGTTCAGACACTTCAGCATCTGAAGCACGAATAAGGCAGATCGAAAAGGTTTTGACAAAAACTCGGTATTCACCGGGTTTTTTTATTGGGAAAGAAGGCATTGTCAAACAGGAGAAGATGCAGGTATATCGCATCTTTCAGCCGAAAAAGCGACCAGCCCATTTTTGCAAAATATTCTTAGGAAGAAAAAAGGGTGTTGACTTTTCGATCTATGGAAAAATATGATAAGGGTGAGATTTAAATATGAACAATTAATCATATGTTGGGGTGTTGGAGATGTCCAGAAAACCCGGTTGTTGTGAGTCCATCGTTGAGCAAGAGACGCTCGTAGAGGCAGCCTCAAACGGAAGCGAAGCCATCCCGGCCTTACAGCATGCCTCATGCTGCAGTTCGCACAGTCATTCCCACGGTCAGCACGATGGGCATCATCATATGCACGATGAGGAAAATGGTCCGGATCACCTGATGCCATTGGCGGAGGTTCAGGGCGACGGACGACGAACAATCTATCGGATAAGCGGGATGGATTGCGCCGACTGTGCCCGCGGTCTGGAGAAAAAGGTAGGGGCGCTCGCGTCCGTCTCTCAAGTAGTCGTCAATTTCGGCGCGGCAAAAATGACCGTGCTGCACGAGCAGGGCGCCGAGGAGGCGATCGTCCGGACGGTCAAACAGGCCGGCTATGACGCCGTGCTTGAGAAAGACAAGAAGCAACTGGAAAACAAGAGCTTCTGGCAGCAGAACAAGAAGGCGTGGACGACACTGATCTCAGGCTCCGTCTTTTTGGTGGCGTGGGTGCTTGATCTGTGGGCCGGCATGCCGGAGAGCGTCACCACCTGGCTATATGCGGCGACGATTGTGATCGGCGGTTTTCGCATTGCCAAAAGCGGCCTGTACGGTTTGAAGTCCAGGACACTCGGCATCGACTTTTTGATGACGATCGCCGTTCTTGGCGCTGCGGCTATCGGCGAATGGGCGGAAGGTGCGGCTGTCGTCTTCCTGTTCTCACTCGGGGAGACCCTCGAGGCTTATACGATGGACCGTACCCGCCATTCTCTCCGCAGTCTGATGAAGCTGGCTCCGGAGGAAGCGACCGTCGTGCGGGAAGGGCGAGAGGTGAGGGTCCCCGTCGAGTCGATCCATGTCGGTGAAATGATCCTCGTCAAGCCGGGCGACAAGATCGCGATGGACGGTACTGTCGTCGAGGGCGGGTCTACGGTCAATCAGGCGCCAATCACGGGAGAATCCGTTCCCGTCGAAAAGAACGTGGGCGACGATGTGTTTGCCGGTACGATCAATGAGGAGGGCGCGCTCAAAATCAAGGTCACCAGGCGATTCGAGGAGAATACCTTGTCCAAGATCGTCCACCTGGTAGAAGAAGCCCAGGCGCAAAAGGCTCCGTCGCAACGGTTTGTGGATGTGTTTTCGCAGTATTACACGCCGGCGGTGATCGTGATTGCCGCGTTGATCGCGATCGTTCCTCCCTTGTTCCTGCAGCAGCCGTTCGAGCTTTGGTTTTACCGGGCATTGATGATGCTCGTCGTGGCTTGCCCGTGCGCGCTGGTGATTTCCACGCCTGTTTCCATCGTCTCGGCGATCGGCAACGCAGCCAGACACGGCATTTTGATCAAAGGCGGGGTTCATCTCGAACGACTCGGGGCGATCAACACCATCGCTTTTGATAAAACAGGCACACTTACGGTCGGGACCCCCGAAGTGACGACGGTCATTCCCTTGGAGGGAAGAGACGAGGGAGAAGTTCTGACGATTGCGGCTTCCCTGGAAGCGATGTCGCAGCACCCCTTGGCAAAAGCGATCTTGCGGCGGGCAAAGCAAATCGGAGCCAGGCCTATGCCAGTCACCGGCTTTGCGTCTGTGACCGGACGGGGTGTGAAAGCGACCGTAAATGGCACCGACTACTATCTGGGCAACCCTCGCTGGTTTCAAGATGAGCTTCAAATAGCGCTTGACTCGGTACAGGAGCAAATCGCGGAGTGCCAGAAAAAAGGCCAGACACTGATGCTGCTTGGTACAGGAGAGAAGGCTATTGCCCTCATCGGCTTGGCGGACCAGCTGCGGAAGGAGAGCGCTTCGGTCGTTGCCAAACTGCGGGAGCTCGGCGTGAAGCAGGTAGCGATGCTGACCGGAGACAACAAAGGGACGGCGAGTGCCGTGGCCGAGCGATTGGGTCTGACCGATTGCAAGGCAGAACTGCTCCCCGCCGACAAGCTCTCCGCGATTCAGCAGTGGCAGTCCACCTCGAAGGGAGTAGCCATGGTGGGGGATGGAGTCAACGACGCTCCGGCTCTCGCTGCGGCCACAGTGGGGATCGCGATGGGCGGAGCCGGCTCCGACACGGCGATGGAGACCGCGGATATCACGCTGATGGCGGATGATTTGTCCAAGCTGCCTTACGCCATTGGCCTCAGCAGGCGGACGCTTCGCATCATCAAGCAGAACATCGCGTTTTCCCTGCTCGTCAAGGTCGTGTTTCTGCTGATGATTCTGCTCGGCTACTCGACACTGTGGATGGCGGTGCTCGCCGACACGGGGAGTTCGCTGATCGTGATCGCCAACGGCATGCGGCTTCTCCGTTCAAAGAATGGAGGGTAACGCCGCTTTTGCCCATAAAACACTTGTAAAAGCGAGTTCTTCTTGCCGGGCATATTGCACATTTTCATACGATGAAAGGCAATCTCCAAAACCAAAAGCCACCTTCCTGAAACACAGGGGTGGCTTTTGATTATGCAAGGGAATCGATTATACGCCTGCCAGGCGATCGCAAAACGCTTTGGCGTAAGCCGGCAGATCGGGCGGACGTCTGCTGGAAACGAGATGTCCGTCTACAACGACCGGTTCATCCAGCCAAATCGCGCCCGCGTTTTCCATATCGTCGCGAATGCCCGGCGTCGAGGTGACCTTGCGACCTTCCAGGATTTTGGCGGAAATCAAGACCCATCCCGCGTGGCAGATCTGTCCGATCGGCTTTTCCCGTTCATTCATGCGGCGTACAAAGGCGAGCACTTCGGGATAACGCCTCAGCTTGTCGGGCGCCCAGCCGCCAGGTACCAATAGACCGTCGTAGTCGTCAATGAGTACGTCTGCAAACCCGAGATCGGCTTTTGCAGGCACGCCGTACTTGCCCGTGTAGCTTTTGCCGCCGACCGAGCCAGCCAGGTGGACGATCCCGCCTTCTTCCTGCACTCTGTAGATGGGGTACCACAATTCCAAATCCTCGAATTCCTCATCAACCAGGCATAAAATCTTTTTGCCGGAAAGCCGCATAACCATACCTCCCCCATACGATGTATCTGTAAGCCATTATACATGAAATCGAGATCGGCCTGCGCTGTTCTTTGAAAGCTTTCGTCAGCCGGAAAATGGGGGAGGTCAGTCCCTCTCCTGACCGGAGCCTTCATTTTTCCAAGGCGGATCGCCGTATTGATGCAGCTTTTGGGACGCCTTGTAAAGCAGCCACGGGATCAAGATGGTCAAAATTGCCCCGAAAAGCGTCAAATACGGCGGCAGAGTACCAAGCAGCTTTCTGAACATAAACCGATCCTCCTAGCGGATTTCCGTCCTGTTAACCGAACCTCCGTTGCGGATGTAGACAACGGCTTTCACTTCTATATCGCTGGAAGCAAACAGATTTCGGCCGTGATCCCAATCTTCTTTGATTTGCTTCCAAAGCCCGGGATGTGTTTGCTTTATATGAGTTCCCAGCCCCAACACGTCTGTTTTCATTTGCTTTTGAGCTTTGCGGATGGCATCCCGGGCAAGTCTTTCGATTTCCGCCGCAACGGTCTTTTGGAGATTGTCTATGATGCGCTGTTCCATAAAGTCAAGGCGCTCAAATGACTCGGCGATTACGCCCTCGCACTCGATGAAGACCTGAAAGCGTAAATGTTTTTTGTCCCTTATGTCGGTCTGAATAGACCGCTTCGTCCCTTTAATATTAAAGATAACGAGGTTGTCTCTCACCTTCGTTTTCAGGAGGCCACCTTGTACGTTGCCCGTGAGAAAGTTTAAGCCCTCCGTCTCCTCCTCGCCGAGAAAGCCGATCAACCGGTTTCCCTGCCCTTGAAATACGGCTGCCCCTGCCACCTTTACTTCATTGTTGGCGGCTACGATCCGGGGGAGGACAAAACTGAACTCGTTGATCATGTCTTCATATACTTCGCCCAATGGCACCTCGGGAATCATGCGCGCATTTTGGTTTGTATTTTCCGCGACGGAGTTGATATAGAGAGAAGGGAGCTTTTCCGTTTTGGGCCTCACCTCCAGGACAGGCTTGGCCTTTCCTTTGGCGATCAAAACTTTGCTGCTCCTCCTCATCTCAGGGTCGCGCAAAAAATAATCGAGCACATCCGCAAATGTATTGGGTGATCTCGCCACTTCTTCAGAGACGATGACTACCTTGAGATGCTGGTAAAACGGCGAGCGGCTCGTTCGGACAGCCAATTCACGCGATATTTCATACAGAGAGTCGCCTTCGGACGTAAGGTTCTGGAACGAATCGCTCGTGCTGCTCTGGCTGCCGCTCCCGCCTTGCGAGGCGGAAACAAGTCCTCCAGGCACCACGAATTGATGCGTGACGAGATACCGCCGCTTTCCTTTGGGTTTGTCGGGGGCTTCCCTTTCCGTCTGCTTTTCTGTCTCCTTGGAAGCCGGTAAGTCAATCCCTACGCCGATGACAAAGCCGCGTTCCTCGATTTGTACCTGGTCCCAGCAGCCCGAGAGAAAGGAGACGGATAATACAGCTGTCAAAAGGCGGACCCAGCTTTTATTCATCCCCACGCACTCCCCTCCATTTGGCGATCAGCAAGAGAAGAAGCGGGACCAGGTACGTGATGAATATTCCAAAATAGACGAGCTGGTCCCCCAAGGAGAAAAATTGCACCAGATTTTGCGGCCAGAGCGAGATCATGTAGACCAGAGGGGAGATGACCAAAATCCAGGTGATCTTCCTGACCTTCCGAAATATCGACCCCAGGTTGAAAATGGCCAGATCGAAAAAGACCGTGCAGGAATTGAAAATTGTCATGATCCAGATCGTGAAAAAGAGTGATTCCATGCGTTCGATAAACCCTCCGGGTACCTCGACTTCCTTTGCCAGTTCAATCGTCGGGTAGGTCAAATTCTTGACTACATCCGTGGAAAATACGCCAATGACAAAGATGTAGATGGTCAGGTACAGGAATATGGGGATCAAGAGCCCTTTTACAACGGCCTTGGGTGCGTCCTGGGCCCGAGCCATCAGCAGGGTGTAAAAAAGGACGACCTCGTAGCCGGAGAACGATAGATTGACCTCTTTCGAGCCTAGCAAAAGGGCTCCCAATCCGGTGGTAAAAAGCGGTCTGATGTTGTCGAGTTCCAGAATCTGGACGGTGTATAGCTGCACGAAAAAAATGATCAAAAGCACAATCGGAAAAAACAGCATGTTCAGTCTCAGCAGGGCCATCCGTGAACCGGCCACCGCATATTGCACGATCAGCAAGAACGCGAGCGTAATCATCTCGACGGGAGTATTTGTAAACAGATACTGCTTGGCGATATTGCCGAGAGCCCTGACTTCAAAAGAAACAAACAGCATGAAATATACGCCGACGAGAAAAGTAATTACCCGAGCGACAGGCCGGGTTACGATCAGCGACGTATACTCAAAAAATGTATGCGCAGGAAAACGGCTGGCCAATTTGCCGAGCAGCCAGCCGACCACCGATGCGAAGAGACCGGAGATGAGTACGGAGATCCACCCGTCGATCGAACCAGTCTTTTCCGCCAATGTCCGGGGGAATGTGAGGATGCCCACCCCGATGACGATATTGGCGACAATAAACACCATTTCTTTTTGTCCAATCTTTTGATCCGCGTAGGGTAAGGTGTTCATTGCGATTTCCCTGCTTTCATGCGGGTTTTGTCTTTAGTTTGCAGCATGTCCGGCCGTTTTTTGAAGAAAGTGACAGGAGCCCGCAAAATATAGTCCTTCCAATCCGAAACAAGCTGCGGCGCAAGCGGTGTCAGGTAGGGCACGCCTATGCTGGTCAGATTGATCAGGTGGGTAACCATGAGAATAAATGCCAGAACCACGCCGTAGAGTCCAAACATGGCGGCGGCAAACATGGCGCCGAAACGGATCATCCGAAAAGCGATGGCGAGATTGTAGGAGGGGATGGCAAAGGATGCGATGGCCGTAATCGCCACGACAATGACCATGACCGGACTGACGATCCCGGCGGAAACGGCCGCTTCGCCAATGACAAGCCCTCCGACGATGCCTACCGTTTGTCCGATCGGCTTGGGCAGACGCAAACCCGCTTCCTGAAGCAGTTCCATGGTGGTGACCATGATCAGCGATTCGACGACTGCCGGAAAGGGAACGCCGTCCCTGGTGGCGGCGATGGAAAAGGCGAGATCGGAAGGAATCAGTCCGGGATGAAAGGTAACCAGCGCGATGTAGAGGGCCGGAGAAAAGATAGCCAGGAAGGAGGCCACGTAACGAAGCAAACGCGCCAGAGAGCCGACCATCCACCGTTCGTAAAAATCCTCGGGAGAATGGAGCAGGACGCCCATTGTCACCGGGGCCAAAAGCACAATCGGCGTGCCGTCCAGGATAATGGCCACCCGCCCCTGAAACAAGCCCGATGCGACTTTGTCCGGCCGCTCCGTGTATTGCACTTGCGGAAACGGCGACAAAAAATTATCCTCGATCCACTGCTCGATGAAGCCGGATTCCTCCACCTGGTCGATGTCGATGGTGGCGATGCGCCGTTTTATTTCGCCCACGATATTGGGATTGGCGATGTCTTCGATGTACGCGATGATCAGGTCTGATTTGCTCCGTTGTCCCACGTGAGTGGCGTCGAAGCGAAGCTTGGGATCCCTCACGCGCCGGCGGATGCGGACTGTATTGTCCCTGATGTTTTCGTTGAAGCCGTCGCGAGGTCCGCGTACGAGACCTTCGGAAACAGGTTCTTCGATCCCCCGCGTCTCCCAGCCCCTGCTGTCAATCAAAATAGTTTTATTGGAACCGTCGACGAAAAAGGCGGTGTCTCCCACCAGCATCGCGTCCAGTACTTCCTCCATGGTGCTTCCGGTTTTTACTTCGATAATCGACAACACTTCGTCTAGCATAAAGGTCATGATGTCTTCATCGGAAGCGGGGATAGCTTTGCCGGCGGGAGACATCAGCAGCTGTATGTGTTTAACCACCTTGTCGTGAACGAGATCGGTGTCAACCAGTCCATCGATACAGGCCACAGCACATGCCCGTCCGCTATTGTCAATGAGGAATGGACGGATAATCAGGTCTTGCGGGTTTCCGAGGAGCTGTTTGATGGTATCGAGATTTTCCTGCAAGTGCAGGGAGAGTGGACTTTTATTGGAAGCTTGTTGATCAGTTTGGCTGCCTCTTTGCTGTCGAGACGTTAGCGTTTTGTTTTTCCATTCCTCCCATACCCTGCGAAACAATCCGAAGCTCCCCCCCCAACAGGAAAAATGTGAAAGTCCTTATTGGGATTTTTTCCATTTCAAAGGAAAGTATGCGGCACTTACACGGGAAGGGGATTGCTTTTCCATCGCTTGCAAACAGTTCCCATGGAAACTTTCGCGCAAAAGAATTGATCAACCGGGGGAGGTATGATACATTCGGCATGGTAGAGTAGGAGAATGGAGAGGATGGTACAGGTGCAAAGTCACGTCATGGAGCGGGCAGCGGATTTCGCCCAGCTTGCTGATCGACTGGAACGGATGGCGTCGTCTATTGAAGAGACAAAGGACGATGCGACACCGGGGAAACTGCTCCAGCTCGCGGAGAAAACGCGCGGAGCGGAGTTGAATATTGCCTTTTGCGGCCACTTTTCGGCCGGTAAATCAACGATGATCAATACACTGTTGGGAGCCAGTCTCTTGCCTTCCAACCCGATTCCGACAAGTGCCAATGTTGTAAAAATCCGCGGCGGCGAAAAGGCGGCTCGCGTGTATACCCGCAATAATGGCGTTGTGACCTTTGATCCTGACACCGAAATGGAAAAGCTCAAGCAATTTGCCGTTGACGGCGATACGGTTGAGTGGGTGGAGGTCTCCTATCCGGGAACGTTGCTGAATGAGCAGGCCAGCCTGCTGGATACGCCCGGGATCGACTCTACGGACGCAGCTCACAAGATAGCGACAGAGTCGGCTTTGCACTTGGGGGATGTCGTCATCTACATGATGGATTACAACCATGTGCAGGCAGAAGAGAACTTCAATTTTACCAAAGCGTTGAAAGATCGGGGCAAGCCGGTTTATCTGGTTATAAATATGATTGACAAGCATATCGATTTTGAGCTCGATTTTGACAGCTATAAAGAGAGCGTGGAAGAGGCTTTTGCGACGTGGAACATCGTACCGGACGGGATCTTTTACACATCGCTCGCCGAGCCTGACCACGAGGAAAACCAGTACGAAGCTTTCCGGGCGATGCTGGAGCAGCTGATCGCGGACCGCGAACAGCTGGTCAGCAAAACGGTGGCGGACGCCGCCGAGCATTTGATCGAGGAACACGTACAAGTGCTGCGCAGACAGAACGCCGCCGTGCGCCAGGAGTTGGAAAACAGGCTGGATGAGCTGCAGCTGCCCTCTTTGGACAGCCGGGATGCCGGTCAGGTAAAGAGCGCTTTGCAAACAGCCGAGGAAGCAGCAAGCGAACTGGAGAGCCGGGTGGACAAGGCGCGCAAACAGATGGAAAAAGAGCTGGGGGCGCTGCTGGACAATGCCCGCCTCACTTATTACAGCACGAACGAGGCAGCGGAACAGTATTTGGAAAGCCGCAAGCCGGGCTTCAAGACGGGGTTGTTCTTTTCCGGGAAAAAGACAGAGGAAGAGCGGGCGAGAAGATTGGACGTACTGCTCGCTGACTTCCGCGAAAAGGTAGCGGCCAATCTCGATTTTCACTTCAAGGAGCTGCTCAGCAAATTCCCGCAGCAATTTGACCTGCGTGACGAGGCTTATCATGCCGCAGTCTACGCCACGACGATCGAGGTAACAGCCGAGTTTCTCGCCTCCCACGTCAAGGATGGGGCGAGTACTCGCGAGTATGTCATGAATTACTGTTCGGACATTTCGGGGGGTATCAAGACAGAATACCGCCGTGCCGGATTGGGCTTGATCGACCAGGTAGCAGCGCTCATCAGGAAGCAGACCGAACAGGAAAGCATGGCACTGCAAAAGCAGCTCGAGGTGCTTCGTGAACTGATGCAGATCCACGCCCGCCTGGAGCAGCTTGCTGCGATGGAGCAGGCTGCAGGGCAACGACTGCAAGCGATTTTGCGTGAAGGAGCGTAACTTTCAATCATGAACCAGCTAAAAGACAAACTGATCGCTGCGGCACAACGTCTGCAGCAGGCAAGCAGGGAGATTCAGTCAGTACCGGGGATGCAGGCGCAAGCCGAGACCATGCTGGAGCGAGCTGAGCGCTTGCAGGCCAACCGTTTTACCGTCGCCCTGTTTGGAGCATTCAGCGCAGGGAAATCATCATTTGCCAACGCCTTGATGGGAGAGCTGGTCCTGCCGGTTTCGCCGAATCCGACGACGGCGGCGATCAATAAAATCATGCCGCCGACAGAAGCGCATCCGCACGGCACGGTTCGCGTCGTGCTGAAAAGCCGGGAAGCCGTCGAGCAGGACGTCATTCGCTCGCTTGCGATTTTTGGCCTGGCTGCCTCCGATCTGGAGGAGGCCTTGGCAGAGCTGAACAAGATCGATGTTTCCAGCATTCCGCCGACGGCCAAGCCGCATTACACGTTCTTGAAAGCGGTCACCAAGGGTCTCGGCGAGATGTCCGCACACATGGGCGGCGAGCTGCTGGTCGACATGAAAGCCTTCAAAGGATTTGTGGCAAAAGAGGAAAAGGCGTGTTTTGCCGAATATATCGAACTGTTTTACTCTTGCCCGCTCACCGACCAGGGGATCGTGCTGGTGGATACGCCGGGGGCCGATTCGATCAACGCCCGCCATACCGGTGTCGCCTTTGAATATATGAAAAATGCCGATGCGGTTCTGTTCGTCACGTATTACAACCACGCCTTCTCTCAGGCGGACCGCGAATTCTTACTCCAGATGGGGCGTGTCAAGGACACGTTTGACATGGATAAGATGTTCTTTCTCGTCAATGCCGCCGATCTCGCGGCTTCCGAGGAAGAGCTTGCCGGGGTCGTTGCCCATGTAGAGAAAAATCTGTTGAGCTGCGGCATTCGCCATCCGCGCATTTACCCGGTTTCCAGTCAGACTGCCTTGCTGGCTCGTATGCACGAAGCCGGGAAACTTGCAGGCTCTGCGGAAAAGGTCTACCGTCAGCGCACAGGCACGCCGGAGGAGGCGCCGCTCGCTGCTCCAGAGGAAGCGCTTCGTTTGTCGGGCATGGCCGTGTTTGAACAGGATTTCCTCCGCTTTACGCTGGAGGAGCTGACGCAAATCGCTGTCAATGCAGCGATGGGCGAAATCCGTCGGGTACACAGCACCCTCGAAGAATTCATCCGGATGGCAGAGGCTGATGAATCGGAGCGCGACGCCAGAAGGCAGGCAGCCACGCAGGCTCGCGAAGCGGCTCTGGCTGCTGTGGAAGGCCTGTCGATAGCTTCGGCGGAACGCGATTTGCTGAAAGAGCGTGAAGAACTGGTGTACTATGTAAAGCAGCGCCTGTTTTTCCGCTTTAATGAACTGTTTAATACCGCGTTTAACCCCGCCGTGCTGAAAGAGGACGGCCGCAATATGAAACAGGCGCTCCAGGGCTGCCTTGGCGATCTGCTCCGCTCGATCAGCTACGACCTCGCTCAGGAGCTGAGAGCGACGACCTTGCGTCTGGAGAAGTTTCTGGGCAAGCAGGGAGCGAATTTTGTGCAGCAGTGGCAGCGGGACGTTCAGCAGTACGCATTTGGTTTGACGCTGGCGCCTTATCAGCCGCGAAAGGTGGAGACCTTGTCGTTTGCCGATGAGCTTCCGGTCTCCCTGGCAAGCCTTCAGTCATCCTTGTCGCTGTTCCGCAGCGCGAAAGACTTTTTTGAACAGGATGGCAAGGCCAAGCTGCGCGAGGATTTGGAAAAACGCCTGCAGGATCCGGTATCTGCCTACCTGAGTACAGGAAGCGGCCAAATAGGCGAGCAATTCGCGTCGCTCTTGACGCAAATGGTGGCCGAAGAACGAAGCCGCGTGGCTGACCAGGTGGAGGCGTACTTTACCGGAATCTTTGCTGCTCTGGACATGAATCTGGACATAGATGAGCTGAAGGCCAAGCTGGAGCGGGTGGCTTCGCTCATCACGGAAGCATAAGGTTTTTTAAAAGGGAGAGCAGGAGTCAGGGCGACGGCGCGGAAGAAGCCGTCCCCTGACTTTTTTGCGTTTAGACAGTCTTTGTAAGGTTCAATATATTAGAATTATATCCATTAAAATATCAAGTTATCTATTGATACTGTAGTATGTAATGTTAGAATTTAAATTGTTAACTAATATTGGTAATTGAGGGATTAATTATGAATCAATTGATGAAAAAAATTTTAGTTACAACACTCACTTCATCAATGGTCCTCTGAGTTACTGTTCCTGTAATGGCTTCTACAAATTATTCAGCTTCTAAGCAGATAGTTGTTGCTGCTAATGTATCTACTAACCAATATTCTGTAGATTTTATTAAGAAAATTGACAGATTTGTCAAAGTTGATGAAAATACATTTCAATTCTTTTTAGACCCAGTAGTACAGAACAATTTTTCTCAAGAAGAAATTGAGCAAGCTCAAATTATAATCGACGAATCAAACAAAAGCATACGGGCCATCTTGGATGAAGGGTTTGAATTGTTGGTAACACCTAGTGGTACGGTAAAAGCCAAAACCTCTGGTAGGAACCCTTTAAAATGGTTGGAGACATAGACACCAGCAAATATTTTGATTGGGATTATGAATGGTGGGGATTCCGTTTATGGATAAGTCCAAGATTGGTCTCAGAAATTCAAGATTATAATGGATATATTTCTGGTACAGCTGCTCTTGCGACAGAAGTTACTCTAGACTTGTTGAAAAGAAGAGGTATTCCTGTCCCAGAGGATCTAAAGGGGAAACTCAGCAATATTTGCGGGAGCCTTAGTTTCGTTTGGTGTCACCGCATTTTATCGCGCGTATAAAGACACTGGGGTATTTTACCATCATGGCATTATTCAAAAGGGTTTCTACAGTGAAGATAATCTTCCGGCTTTTTAACTTATAAATAATAAGAGGGGTGAGATAATTGGGGAAATTTCTTAGATATTACACAACTCAGAGAAAATATAAATTTGATTTGATTATCCTACCTCTTATAATTATTTTTGCAACATTTACATCTGACCAAAATGCATCTTTATTCAAGTACTTCATTAGTTACTTCACGATTCTGACTATTTCTTTAATAGTAACGTACATCATGTCTAGAAAAAATTAAGAGCATACCTATCTATATGGAGGAAAAAAATCGTTAGAAAATGACTTATGGATTCTTCACCTGGTGTAGTATTCATTAAGGAATTACTTTTGTTGATTTAATTGCTTATCTCTTTGATACACTCCTTCAGAGTTGATGTGATTATTGAGCTTTGGAGGGGGTATTTTTTTGTTTAAGCGAAATATTAGGAATTAATTGTTTTCAGCTTTTGAAATAGTAATTACAAAAAGAATCTATCGTCGAGATAAAGTAAAAATAACAAATAAGTGGAATTGGATATTTTTAGGGGAAGTAAACGAAAAGGGCAATGCTCTCAAAAGTAACTGAGAACCAACTCGTTTAGGTGCAAAATGAGGCAGATTCCCTTATTAATTAAGCAAAGTTACCATCAATTTCCTTTTTCATCCTTGCTCTACCCGAGAAATGCCAGTACAAATACAAAAGCAGTAGAGATGAAACAGGAGAAAAAAGCGAAGGGTCTTTGGGACACTGCCCAGGCTCGCATGCAAAAGCGGAACCCGCATTTGCGTCCAACCTCTGAGATGCTCCCAGAATCGGCTGCTTTTGGACGCAGGTTCCGCTTTTGTATACGAGCCGGACAGTCAATCTCCCATGCAAGTGTCCCACCGAACCCTGAGCGTTTTCTTCTGTTTCATCTCCTCCACTGCAGTCAGACCTGGGTTCTTTTCCTCGTCTCCCACCCTTCCCGCAAAATCCCCATCTTGATCGCATCGTAATACTCGCCCCGAACGATCCGCGCTTTTCTTACACGGGCTTCCTCAATCATCCCGCAGCGCTCGGCCAACCTGAAAGCGGAGAAAGCCCCTCGGCGTACACGCAGCCAAGGGGCTTTCGGGATCATTTACTTCGTAACTTTTTGATAGCTGTCGAATTGCTCTTGGATCTCTTTCGCAGGCTTCTGTGTCAACAGGCTGACTACGACAATGGCGACCAAGCTCACGGCAAAGCCCGGGATCATTTCATAGAGAAGGTCTTTCAGTACGTCAGATTGGGTCCAGAGAATGACTGTCGCCGCGCCTGCCACCATACCGGCCAGCGCCCCCCACTTGTTCATCCGCTTCCAATAAAGGCTGAGGAGGATGAGGGGGCCAAAGGAAGCGCCAAAACCAGCCCAGGCATAGCCTACAAGATCGAGGATCGTATCGTTTTTGCTGTAGGCGAGAAGCAAGGCGACCAAAGATACAATCAATACAGACAAGCGCCCGACAAAGACAAGCTCCTTATCCGATGCCTCGCGGCGGAAGAACGTCTTGTAAACGTCCTCGGTCAGGGAACTGGAGGTCACCAGCAGTTGGGACGAGATGGTACTCATGATCGCGGCCAGAATCGCTGCCAGCAGGAAGCCAGTGATCAGGGGATGGAACAAAATTTTCCCCAGCTCGATGAACACGGTTTCCGGATCGGACAATGTTAGTCCCTGCTTGGAGTAATAGGCGATTCCGATCAGCCCTGTAAACATGGCGCCGACGATGGAGAAGATCATCCAGCCCATGCCGATAAAACGGGCTTTTTTGATTTCTTTCACCGAGGAGATGGCCATAAAGCGGACGATGATATGAGGCTGTCCGAAGTAGCCAAGTCCCCAGGCGAACAGCGAAATGATGCCAAGCAGGCTGGTGCCCTTGAAAATATCGAGCAGCGCGGGATTGATTGAGTAAATTTCCGTAAACGTAGGGCCGATGCCGCCGACGTGCAAAATGGTGACCAAGGGTACGAGAATCAGTGCGATAAACATGATCAATCCTTGCACGAAGTCCGTCCAGCTCACGGCGAGGAATCCGCCAAACAGCGTGTAAGCGATTACGACAACGGCGACAAGCCACAGTCCGGTATGGTAATTGAGATGGAACGTGTTTTCAAACAGCACGCCGCCGGAGACGAGACCGGAAGAGACGTAGAAGGTAAAAAAGATCATGATGACCAGGCCGGATACCAGCCGCAGCATACGCGATGCGTCTCCGAAGCGGTTTTCCAAAAAAGCGGGAATGGTAATCGAGTTATTGGCCACTTCCGTATAGGTTCTCAGGCGAGGGGCGACGTACAGCCAGTTGGCATATGCCCCCAGCGTCAAGCCGATGGCAATCCATGAGGCGCTGATTCCCTGTGCAAACATGGCGCCAGGCAATCCCATCATCAGCCAGCCGCTCATGTCCGAGGCGCCGGCGCTGAGCGCCGTGACGGCCGGGCCGAGCGTGCGTCCACCCAACATGTAGTCGGTCAAATTGGAAGTGCGTTTGTAAGCGTAGTAGCCGATCAGCAGCATGCCCAGCATATAGACAGCAATAGATATAAGAAGCTGCAGGTCCATTTTCAGCACTCCTTGATCTTTTTTAATAATTGTAAACAAATTGTGAACGATTTATACTTTACCATGGTCATGTATAAAAATCTACTGCCAAAATCAGAAGATTCCATAACGTAAGCGCTTAAATTTTTTTGATCGAAAAAATCAGAAAAGGCATGCAGGGACATCGTCCGAAGCATCATTTCATGTAATGTTTTCCTTCCGTTCTGACTGCGGGGAGGAGAGCAAAGAAACCCGCATGCAGGATGCAGGTTTCCGCTCCTCTCCATATCTGCGCGAACGCGGCTCGAAGTCACACTTGCAAGAGACCTGTCTTCATTACTCCACCTGGATTTGCCCGTTTGCGTCCAGCGATACGTTAAATTCCTTTACCACCTGCGGCTCCTCGCCGGGGTTGTTCAGATTTTGCTTCAAGACCTTGAATTTTCCGTCGCCGGTCAACTGGCCGGTATATTCAACGCCGAACAGATCCGATTTGTAAAAGCTAAAGCTGGCCAGTTCGGTTTTTTGCAGCTCTTCCGCCAGCAATGTTCCGTCGCCGCTGAACATCGCCTTGCGCAGAGGCTCAGACGATTCGTATTTTTGCTGGAGATAGCTCTTCAATTGCTGCGCGATCTCCGATTCGGCCAGCTGCTTGCCTGCTTCGACCACCTGCTTGCCAGCCTCGATCGCCTGTTTCCCGGTCTCTACAGCTTGCTTTCCTGTCTCAATCGCCTGCTGGGCGCTTTGCACCCCCTCCGACACTTCGGAGCAAGCAGTCAGCATCAAGCTGCTGAGCAGGATGATCGCTGTTTTGCGCATGCGTGGATCTCTCCTTTTTCGCAATATTGATCTGATAAAGCTCTTTTTGCGCGATATTCCTCTTTGTATTGTAACATAGATGAATAACAAAGTGTTCCGGCCATGGAACGAGGTTCTCTCCGGCCAAAGGCAGGGCCGTCTTGATCCGGTCTGTTCGAGCTGATTGAAAAAGCTGTGTTTCGGTGTCTCCACATTCTCCGCACTCGCATATGCTGTGGTATGAAACAAAGCTGTTCCGAAGACAGGGAGGAAACAACGATGCATGGCAAAGTCAAATGGTTCAGTAAGGAAAAAGGCTACGGATTTATTGAACGAGACGGGGGACCGGATGTTTTCGTCCATTACTCCGCAATCAGTGGCACTGGCTACCGCAATTTGGAGGAGGGCGAGCTGGTTACGTTTGAAGTCGTGAGCGGCCAGCGAGGTCTTCAGGCCGCCAATGTGACCCGCAACACCAACGGATAACAACGACAAACAGGAAAATGAAAGCCGCTTGTTCCCTCGGGAGCAGACGGCTGTTTTTATGTGTGCCCATGTTCGTGCACGAGGCGGATCGGATGTCTTGATAGCCTGACGCACCGGGGGGCGGCAGACGTTGCGCGATGGCTTCTTTTGCATTCACCATTCCTCTGCTATAATTGATGATGGCTTTCTGGGCGCATGAGAGCGGCATTTTTTGTCATGACAAGATTTTGAAAACGAGGTGGCTTATGAAGGCTTATTTGGAACTGCTTCAGGATATATTGGACAATGGCGTAGAGAAAGAAGACCGCACAGGTACAGGAACCATCTCCGTTTTCGGCAGGCAACTCAGAATGGACCTTCAGCAAGGGTTTCCGCTATTAACCACAAAAAAAGTGCATATGAAATCGATTATCCACGAGCTGCTCTGGTTTTTAAGCGGAGAAACGAACATCCGCTATCTAAACGAGAACGGCGTAACCATCTGGGATGAATGGGCTGACGAAGAGGGCAACCTGGGGCGCGTGTACGGTGCCCAATGGCGCACGTGGCGCGGACCAGATGGACAAGTCGTGGACCAGATTGCCAACGTTGTCGAGCAGATTCGGACCAATCCCGATTCCCGGAGGCATCTCGTCAGTGCCTGGAACCCCGCGGAGGTTGACGATATGGCGTTGCCGCCATGCCATTACGCGTTTCAGTTCTACGTGGCAAATGGCCGCCTGTCGTGCTTGTTCAACATGCGGTCGGTGGACACCTTCCTCGGATTGCCGTTCAATCTTGCGTCGTATGCGCTTTTAACCCACATGGTGGCGCAGCAATGCGATCTGGAGCCAGGAGAGCTGATCTGGACAGGCGGGGACGTACACATCTATTTGAACCACATGGAGCAGGTCAAGCTTCAACTGACGAGAGAACCGTATCCTCAGCCGACTTTGAAAATTGCACGCAAGCCCGACTCTATCTTTGACTATAAATACGAAGACTTTGAACTGATTGGCTATCAATCCCACCCGGGCATTAAAGCTCCGATCGCAGTGTAAAAGGGATGTATTTGTGAAGGGAGGTATCGGTATGATCAGCCTGATCGTCGCCCATACCCGCAATCGTGTGATTGGCAGAGACGGGGTTATGCCTTGGCATCTGCCCAACGATTTGAAGCATGTGAAAGCCATTACGACCGGACAAACCATCGTCATGGGAAGAAAAACCTTTGCCTCCATCGGCAAGCCTTTGCCGAATCGGCGCAATGTCGTATTGACGAGGAGCACAGACTTTTCCGCGGAAGGCGTGGAAGTCGTCCATTCGAAGGAGGACGTGCTGGCTCTGGGCGATGTGATCATCTTTGGCGGCGCCGAGCTGTACCGGCAGTTTCTGGACGCGGTAGACCGCATGTATATTACGGAGATTGACATGGAAACAAAGGGCGATACGTTTTTCCCCGAATGGGACCAGAAGGCCTTTAACCTGGTATGGCGACGGGAAGGGATCGTAGACGAGAGAAATCCGATCCCTCATACGTTTTCTCTCTATGAACGAAAGCGGAACTGAATAAAAGACTGTAAGGAAAAAGGCGTCTGTCCCTGCGTGGATATGGCGCTTTTTCGTTTAGGCAGCCATAAGCTAAAGATGAGGACTTTTACGAGAAAGAGGGTGTTGCCACAAGTGGACAAACGAATCGGCATCTTGACATATCGGGGAGACAAAGGCTTTGGAGATCCGGCTTATTTGCGTCGTCTCGTTGAAGAGGGGATGGCAATGGGAGTAGAGGTTTATGTATTTTCCCCTCAGGATGTAGATGTGGTTTTCCGCCAAATCAAAGGCTATGAGCCGTTTGGTGCCGGGTGGAAATGCAAATGGCGCGAGTGGCCCGACATCGTCATTGACTACTATCGCTATTATCCGTTAGAAAAGCATAGGCAATATTTGCCCATTCGTCAGGGGAGTTTATTCCGTTTCGCCAATAATCGCTTCGCCAACAAGTTTCTCGTCCATCAGCTTCTTGAACAGGAACCGGAGCTGAACCAATGGCTGCCGGAGACGGTCCCGTTCAGCAAGAGAAATTTAGGCGACATGGTCAAGCGGCATCCCCGTCTGTATCTGAAGCCAACGAACGGTACGGGAGGCAGAAGCATTCTGCGGATTGAGCGGAAGGGCGAACGCTTTCTGTTATGCGGACGTACCAAGAAGCAAGGACAGAAGAACGAGATTTTGTCCAATATAACTTCCTTGTCTCAGCGCATCAAGCAGTGGACGGAGCGGGAAAAACGCGGAGACGAAATGTTTTTCCTGCAGCAGGGACTAGACCTGAATCTGTTGGACGACCGGACCGTGGACGCTCGCTTGTTGGTGCAAAAAGACGGCCAAGGGAAATGGCGCCTGACGGGAATGGGAATGCGCGTCGGACCCGTTAACTCTTCGACGTCAAATCTGCACGGCGGGGGTACGGCGCTGCCGGCTGGCAGGTTCCTGTCAAACCGCTTCGGACTAGACCTGGCTGAACTGATCATTTACCAATGCGAGGAGCTGGCCTTGCTCACTGTCGAAAAGCTGGAAGAGCATTTCGGACAAATGATGGAGTTTGGGTTCGACCTGGGGATCGACACAGAGGGACGCGTATGGATCATCGAAATCAATCCCAAGCCGGGACGGGACATCTTTCGCAAGCTGGGGCAACTCGAACGATACCAGCAAGCGGTTCGCCGGCCTTTGGAATACGCCTTGCATCTTTTGGAACAGGATTCGGTTGTCTCGCAGTAACGTCCAATAAAAAAGTGTTTGGGGAGAGTATCGTCATGAGAGAGTGCAGCATGTACGGGCGTTCCGGAAAAATACTGGACGTCCGTACGTGTATTTGGCAGAGATAGGCGGCAGCAGAGAAAACATGGAACGAAAAAGGACAAGCCTTCTTCATTTCTAAGCCGATACCACGCATAATATACAATGAAAGAAGAAAAGAGGTGCTGAAAATGATGGAATCATTTCGTATCCCTGTCAGTGAAGATTTGGTGATCCGGGGGAATGTTCACACGCGGGAAAAGGACGCGGGACAGCCGCTGTTGATTTTCTGCCACGGCTTTAAAGGCTTCAAGGACTGGGGAAGCTTTCCCTATGCGGCAGATCGCTTGGCGGAAACGGGCATGGCGGTGGTCCGGTTCAACTTTTCCTGCAACGGTGTAGGAGAAAGGGGAACTGAGTTTGACGAGCTCGAAAAATTCGGCCGAAATACGTATGCTCGTGAAATCGCTGACCTTCGTGCGCTGACCGATTGGCTGCGCAGCGAAGCCTGCCCGTTTCACAGCAGTTTTGACAAGGAAAAGCTGTTTGTCCTCGGACATAGCAAGGGTGGGGCTGACGCCATTCTGTTTGGGGCGAACACCCCGCTGGTCAAAGGAATTATTACGTGGAACGGTACGGCAGATGTCAACCTGTTCGATGCCAGACTGCGGCAGGAGATCGCCGAAAAGGGAGTCGGATACATTGCCAATGCGCGGACCGGCCAGCAGATGCCGATTACCAGGGCCGTCATCGACGATGTCGACCAAAACCGGGAAGCGTACGATCTGCTTGCCAAGGTGAGCAGCATGGAGCAGCCGCTGTGCATCATTCAGGGAACAAAGGATTACGAGCGCCTGGTAAAAGGTGCGAAGCGTCTCCAGGAAGCGGCGAAGGACGTCCGCATCCACTGGATTGAAGAGGGGGACCATACGTTTAACACACGCCATCCCTTTGCCGGTTCTAGCCCGCAATTGGAGAGCGCAATCGAACATGCGGCAGCTTTTGTCCACGCCCTGTGTACATAAGCCAAAACGGCGAAATCACGCGTTTTCTTTCCCTCTGGGCTATGGTATACTGAATAGCGTCATAAAGATAAATTCAGTGACAATTCTGAAAAATGAAGAAACTCATGGGGTGGAGAAACGATGAAACCAAACGTATGCTTGTATGATACGACTCTCCGGGATGGCACCCAGGGAGAGGGCGTCAGCTTGTCAGTGGAGGACAAGGTGAAAATCGCCCTCCGTCTGGATCAGTTCGGTATCGATTTCATCGAAGGCGGCTGGCCGGGGAGCAATCCAAAGGATATGGCTTTTTTTGAGAGAATCAGAGAGATTCCCCTGCAGCACGCCACGATAACAGCATTCGGAAGCACCTGTCGTCCGAATGTCCCTGCATCCGAGGATGACAACCTGCGGGCGCTGCTCCAGAGCGGCGTGAGCGCGGCGGCCATCTTCGGAAAATCGTGGGATTTGCACGTCACAGACGCACTGAAGACGACCTTGGACGAGAATTTGCGCATGGTTGCCGATTCGGTCGGATTTCTTAAATCAAAAGGACTGACGGTTCTGTTTTTGGCCGAGCACTTTTTTGACGGATACAAAGCCAATCCGGTTTACGCCCTGCGCGTGCTGGAAGCGGCAGAAGGAGCGGGCGCCGATTGGATCGTGCTGTGCGATACAAACGGCGGCAGTCTGCCCCATGAAATCTATGAAACAGTAAAGACGGTAAAAGGGAGCCTGCAAACGCGCCTGGGAATTCATCCGCACAATGACTGCGAGCTGGCCGTTGCCAATGCGCTGGCTGCCGTTCAGGCGGGGGCGGAGCAGGTACAGGGAACGACGAACGGGATCGGCGAGCGCTGCGGCAATGTCAACCTCGTTTCCGTCATCCCCAATCTCCAGCTGAAGCTCGGGTACCAATGCGTCGAACCGGAGCAATTGCAGCAGCTGACCAAGCTGTCCCGCTTCGTCGCGGAGGTCGCCAATATGGCGATGCCGAACAATCAGCCGTTCGTCGGCAACAGCGCGTTTGCCCACAAGGGCGGCATCCATGTGAGCGCCGTGCTGAAGGACCCCAAAACCTACGAGCATATCGACCCCGAGCTGATCGGCAACAAGCGCCGGGTACTCGTCTCCGAGCTTTCGGGACAAAGCAATCTGCTCGCCAAGACAGACGAGCTGGACATCGATGTGGCGCTGGATAAACAGGAAGCCCGCGAGATCATCCAGCGCATCAAGGAGCGGGAATTCCAGGGCTACCAGTATGAAGGGGCGGAGGCCTCGCTTTCGCTGATGCTGCTCGACGCTGGAGGCAAGCTGGAGGAATTGTTTACGCTGGATTCCTTTAAAATTCTGATGGAAAAGACGGCGGACCGGGCGATTTTATCCGAAGCGACCGTAAAACTGCACGTGAACGGACAGGTGGTTCATACCGCCGCCGAAGGAAACGGGCCGGTCAATGCGCTTGACAACGCGCTTCGCAAAGCGTTGGAAAATCACTATCCCTGTCTGTCCGAGATGCATCTCACCGACTACAAGGTGCGCGTGCTGGATGAGAACGGCGCGACCGCGGCAAAAGTCCGCGTGCTGATCGAATCAGGACGCAAAGGGGAGAAGTGGAGCACCGTCGGCGTTTCGACCAACGTGATCGAAGCAAGCTGGGAGGCGCTGATAGACAGTATTCGCTACCTGTTGTGGAAGGAAGGCTGCGAACTGTCCGAACGACAGGAGCAGCTGGAAGTCCGCGTCGGGATCGTCAATCACTAGTCCTGCTTTGAAAAACGGAAATTCGTCTGGAAGTCTATCATCGCGATAGGCTTCTTTTTTTTGGAAAAATGCATGGGTGAACTATTCCCGCTATCCTCCGAGCTGGCGTTCCTTGCTTTAAGCTGATCTATCCATGCGGGCTTTCGCATAGATTTGTAGCAAGAATTCCAATTCTTGCAAATCGGGAGAGGAGGAGCGGGATGAAGAAAGTGTGGAGTGGCAATCTGATTACGCAAATGATGATCGCATTTGCAATCGCTGTCATTTGGGGGATCGTCGCGGGTACGGGCGCAGAGGCCGTCAAGCCGCTTGGAGATCTGTTTTTGCGTCTGATCAAATTCATTATTGTTCCGCTTGTTTTGGCTTCTCTGGTCACCGGCGTTTCCAGTACGGGCGATATCAGAAAGCTGGGCAGAATGGGAGGCAAGACGATCGCTTATTATTTGGCGACGACCGCTTTGGCAGTCATCCTCGGATTGCTGATCGCCGGCCTCTTGTCGCCTGGATCGGGACTGGAACTGAAGCCGGAAGGGAGCAAGGCGGAGACCAAGGAGGGGCCGGCGATCATCGATACCCTGCTCGCTATCGTTCCGAACAACCCGTTTGCCGCAATCGTACAAGGAGACATGCTGCCGATTATTTTCTTCGCCATTTTTCTCGGCATCGGGATTTCGCTGGCGGGGGAGAAGGCAAAGACGGTTCAGCTGTTTTTTGAGCAGTTTGCCGAAGTGATGTACAAGATTACCGGCATCGTCATGCGGGTGGCCCCTGTCGGCGTGTTCGGACTCGTGGCGCCAATTGTCGGGAAACACGGTCTTTCCGTATTGCTGCCCTTGTCCAAAGTCGTTCTCGGCGTAGCGGTCGGATGCCTGCTGCATGCCGCCATCGTCTATTCGATCAGCGTCAAGCTCTTTGCCGGGATGACGCCGCTGCGGTTTTTCAAAGGCATCGCTCCCGCAGGGATGATCGCGTTTTCCACCTCCAGCAGTTCGGGAACGCTCCCGATCACGCTCCAAAACGTGGAAAGCAATCTGGGCGTCTCCAAACGGGTAAGCAGCTTTGTCCTGCCGCTGGGGGCGACGATCAACATGGACGGCACGGCGCTGTACCAGGGTGTATGCGCGCTGTTTGTCGCCCAGTTTTACGGAATCGATCTTTCCTTTCCCCAGCTTTTGACGATTGTTCTGACAGCCACGCTGGCGTCGATCGGGACAGCGGGAGTTCCGGGCGCGGGCTTGATCATGCTGACGATGGTGCTGACGTCTGTCGGGCTGCCGCTGGAGGGGATGGCCCTGATCGCGGGAATAGACCGGATTCTGGACATGTTTCGGACAGCGGTCAACGTCATCGGAGACGCCTCTGCGGCGGTTGTGGTTGCGGCCTCGGAGGGAGAGCTTGACCAAGGGGGCCAAGCTTGAGACGTGTACATGCGAAAAGGCGAACACGAAACAAGGAGTAAGAAAACACTCATACGAAAAAGCCGCCCGTACAAAGCAAAAAGCGTTAGTCGCCCGCACGCAGCAAAAAGCGCCGATCCCAAACGGAACCGGCGCTTTCGCTCTGAGCGCATGCGATTTACGACTGCTTTCGCATACCGCCCAGCTCTTCGACGATGGCGGTCATCTCATTGATGCTGAAGCTCGCCTTTTTCTGAACCATATTGTACAGGTACAGCAGGTCTTCGTAATGCTCAAGGTCAAAATCCTCCGGACGCATCACTGCAGTGTTGGCCATGTTCAGCTTGGCTTTGATGCCCTCGATGATCGTCGCCAGATTTTCTTGGGTCGCCTGTGTCAGGTCTGCCATGGGCTAGTCTCCTCCCTGTATCGGATCTTGGCGTCCGCCCCGCCATTTCGCAAACATCAAAATGCACGGGTCTTCCGCTAAAAGCTCTGAAAAACCGCAGCAAGCTATTTGATCAGCTGTCCGCGAGTTACTCCCAATTGGTTGGTGGCTTTCAACGAGCGCCAAACGTGGGAGCCGCTTACTTCGCCGCGCAGCGCTTGACGATACAGGCGAATCACTTCCTGTACCCGCTCCGGCTCTTCCTCCAAGAATTCGATCCGGTAGCTGCCTACACCCAGTTTGGCAAATTCGCTCAAATACTCGGCGCCGGACTGGTCGATGGCGTTGTACACAGTATTGCGGCAGCCGGTATCGACACGCACCGGATGGGAGAAGCCGACCCGGTCGCGCAGCGAGACGCGGGAGGTTTCGCAAGGCGTTCCGCAGTTGGTGTGGTCGGTTCCGGGGCTGAGGAACGTACAGTATACGCAGTGCTCGGTGTGGAACATCGGCAAATGCTGATGAATCACCACTTCCATCCTGGACGCGTCCGCATTTTCGAGCAGATCGACCATCTGCTGGATGTTCAAGTCATAGGAAGGCGTCACCATTTCCAGGCCGCAGTCCAAAAACAGCTCGACCGCCTTGTGGTTAGCGATATTCAGCGAGAAATCGCCGATCAGGGGGATGCCCAGCTCGTGTCTTTGGGACATGTAATAATGCAGGGCTCCCGTATTTCGCACCAGGATGGCGTCGGGCTGGCTTCTCGCGATCAGCGCCAGCACTCCGTTCTCGTCAGGCATGTGGATGCGCATCGTCGCAATCGCGATCTTTTTGCCGTAGCGGTGCGCCAGCTTGACGGCATCCGGGTACTGCTTGACGAATTCAAAATCGGCGTACAGAAAATCGACGTCGGTCTGAGCCGCGGCTTCCACCTGCTCCAGCGACCGGCAGAGGGCAGTCAACCTCGGCTTTTCCACGTGACCGCGGGCTTTGACATCCGCGTAAACGTCTACCGTCCGCTTTTGGTACACAGGCGGCTTGGTCCGCAGGAAGAGGAGCTGTTCGACCGCTTCCCGGCGCATCCGGTTCAACTCGCTGACAGGCAGGATCACCTCTCCGTCAAGCGCCGCCGTCAAATCAGCCGCTTCGAGGCGGTAGATCGTACCGCCGAGGCGTCCCAGCTGGTCGAGCAGCAGCTCTGCCGTTAACGGCCGTTTTAACGCCGCTTCCAGAGGAATGTCCGATTGGTTGGTAAGGGCGTTGTTGGCCATTTTGTCCACCCATGTGACGGACAGTTTTTCCCCAAGCTTGCCGCTCACATGCACGCCGAGCGGGAAGGTGCGGTACGGCTTTTCCGTTTCAAACGTCTTGCGCAGCCGTTTGTCCAGTTCGGGATCGCTCGTTTTCCAGACGCGGTCGCCGACATGAATGCGCTGGAGCTTGACGTCGTTTCGTCCCATCACGATCTCTAAAAGCCCGCTGCTGACTTCGCCCTCCACCTTTTTGCCGCGCTGGAGCAGGTCGTACACGCGTCCGCCCTCTTCCTTTTGGGTCGGATCGCCGGCATCGAAAACGATCCCGTCGCCGCGCTTCAACGGCGAAGACAACTCGACGAGAACGGCATGCTTGAGCACTTTTTTCACAGTCCCGAGGAAGACGCCGCGGCTTTTCGGGAAAGTGCCGTCCAGAAGCGTCTTGTTGTTGGTTCCCTCCAAAAAGCCATGCGTAAACCCGCGGGAAAAGCTTTGCTGCAGCTCTCTGATGTCCCGCTCGCTCGGAGAAGCGTCCTGTCCGGCAAAATAGCGGTCGATGGCAGCGCGGTATTTGCTCACCACGTTGGCCACGTACTCCGGCGATTTCAGACGTCCTTCGATTTTAAAGGAGGTGACGCCAGCCTCGATCAGCTCGGGAACCAGCTCGATGGCAGCCAAATCCTTCGGAGAGAGCAGGTAGGCGATATTGCCCATCTCCTTCTGAACGCCGTCGACGATCAGGTCGTACGGCAGTCGACAGGCTTGCGCACATTCGCCGCGGTTGGCGGAGCGCCCGCCCCACATTTCCGAGGTGAGGCATTGACCGGAGTACGATACGCAGAGAGCGCCGTGGACGAATACTTCCATCGGCAGCTTCGCTTTTTCGCCGATTGCCTTGATTTCCTTTAAAGAGTTTTCACGTCCCAAAACGACGCGCTCGATGGAAAACGGCTTGGTGAATTCGACCGCTTCCGGCGAGGTGATCGTCATCTGGGTCGATCCGTGAATGGGGAAATCCGGGGAGATTTCGCGAATCAGCTTGACCAGCCCCAGGTCCTGGACGATCAGCGCATCCACGCCGGCGTCGATACAGGACTCGACCAGCTCGCGGGCATCGTTCATTTCGTCTTCAAAAACGAGAATGTTAAAGGTCAAAAAGCCCTTTACTCCGTACATGTGCAAAAATGCCATGATCTCCGGCAGTTCCGCCATGTGGAAGTTTTCAGCTCTTGCCCGTGCGTTAAACTTCTCCACGCCGAAAAAAACGGCGTTGGCTCCGTTGGCGACAGCAGCCTTCAGACACTCCCAGTTTCCTGCAGGCGCCAGAAGTTCAATATCTTCACGTTTGATACCATTTCGCATGAGTGTGTTTTACCTCCAAGGTCTAAAAAAACAGGCTATCCTCATCATCATAGGGAAATGTCCCGGTCTCCGCAAGGAAAACCTCGATCCAATGCGCGTTTTGGGAAATTTTCTTTATCCAAAGGAAGGAGAGCCGGACTTTGGCTGGAGGTAACGTGCAGACTTGTGGAAAGCGAGGGGGAAAACCAGAGGTCAAAGCAAGCCGGGAAAGGAGACGTGCCCAGTATCTCGCTTGCGACACGGGGGCAATTTTCACGTTCGGACGTGCCGGCACTTTGATCGAACTTCGGATGGAGGGGGGAACCGGCAGTGCTAACATGACGAGAGAAGGACCGGACGTCAGTTGTTATCCTGCGTCCAGCCCTTCAAAAACAATCGAGACCTTCTCTTCCATGATTTCCTCCAGCGCCCAGGCGCCTTCGTTGCGTACCCAATCGTACAGGGCATTGTAGTAGATATTCTCCAGCATGTTGGCCGCCACCAGCGGATTGAAGCGCGTTTTCAGCCGGCCTTTTTCCTGCGCTTCCTCGATCAGATCGGCAAACAGCTGGCGCAGCTCGTAATAGACGTTTTTTTCGTTTTCCAGGATTTTTCTGTGCTTCATGGACGATTCTACCAACACTTTAATGAAGTCGTAGTTTTGAATATTGACCTCATTCATGATTTTGTAGATCCGGAGCACCTTTTGCTTGCAGCTGTCCCCGTAGTCCCACTCTTCCCGGCGTTCCTCGATTTCGTGCAACCGCTCATATCCCCAGTTGGCGAGGATTGCTTCCTTTGACGTAAAATGAAGAAATATGGTTCCGCGGGCAACATCCGCTTCTTCGGAAATCATGTCAATCGTGGTGGCCTCAAACCCGTGCTGTTTAAAGAGCTTGATAGCGGCATTAAAGATTTTTTCGCGCGTTTCCCGCTTCTTTCGTTCTCTGCGTGTCGTCAAAAGGAAGACACCTCCTTTTTGGTTATAGAAGATTATAGCACAACTGATTCCTGCAAAAAAATTCCTGATCGTCGAAAAAACGCAAAAGAAGCGTGAAAAAAAGATAGACTTCGCACATGCTCAAATGTATATTTATATATCATAATGAATAATTATTATGTCAAAGCCGACCTTGAAAGTATGGAGTGGAGGAGAGTAGGATGGTTGTCACTAAAGCAATTGCGGTGCGTCAGGCAACGATGAAAGACGTAGATCAGATGCTGGAGATTATTAATCAATATGCACAGCAGGGGCTGATGCTGCCACGGACGAAATTATCCGTTTGTGAACATTTGCAGTCGTTTGTGGTCGCTCACGATGGTGAAGCAGTCGTCGGGGTGGCCGGACTGCATATTTTGTGGGAAGACTTGGCGGAAATTCGCTCTCTGGCCATCGCTGAGCGGGCGAAGGGGCTGGGGGTAGGAAAGCAGCTGGTGCTTCATCTGGTCGAGCAGTGCCAGAACCTGGGAATCAATCGCGCATTGGCTCTCACGTATCAGAAGGGTTTTTTTGAGAAGTGCGGTTTTCATGTTGTCGCCAAGGAAACGCTGCCGCAAAAAGTGTGGAAGGACTGCATCAATTGCTCCAAACTTCCGATGTGCGATGAGATTGCGATGATTTGCGAAACGGCTGTGTAAACAAGAGAAAAAGGTTTGCTGAGAAAAGAGTCGCGAGTGTGTGCGTTGCGCCGCTCTCTGCTGCTTGCATAGTCCAATCTGTGCCGGCGGCTTAGAGACCGGCTGCGCCTTGAGCTTAGCGGCTCTTTTTTCCTTGCAACCGATCCGGATTGTCAAAAAATGAAAAATAGTATTTTTTTCGTGAACCGATTGGCTCACTCGCGCGTCTAGACTAATGTAAATTGTGGACAAAGGAGGCTTTACAATGTGAACAGCAAACCGAGCATGCTGCAGGATGTCCTGCTTGCAAAAAACGGCGACAGAGATGCTTTCGGCAGGCTGGTTGAGGCCTACGAGCGGAGACTTTACGGCCTGGCAAAAATATATCTCAAACGCGACGAGGATTGCGCCGACGCGATACAGGAAGCGATCTTCAAATCGTATCGTGCGCTTCGCAACTTGAAAGAGCCTGCATATTTCAAAAGGTGGCTGTTTCGCATTCTGATTCGCGAATGCATACAATTGCTGCGCATGCAAAAACGGATGCGGGTCATCCAGTCCGGATTCTGCGGTGAAACCGTGGTTGGTCCGCAAGAAACGGTTGCATTGAAGGAAGCCGTCGCGGGGTTGGAAAACGATCTGCGCGTCGTCGTCCAGCTTCATTACTTCAAGGATCTGCCCGTCAAACAAATCGCCGAGCTTTTAGGTGTCCCGCAAGGAACGGTAAAATCCCGTCTGCACCGCGCCCGCAAAATTTTGGCGGAAATTCTCGAATCCCCCGAAGAAAGAAGGATTGATTATGACCCGATTATGAGAGGGGAGCACTGGCGCTACTGCTCTGCTCCTCTGCCTATACCCGGACCGAAGCGAATCGCTCAAGCGTCCGTCAGGATTCCGGATAACGCCCGCCTGCTTGCCTCTTCCTTCCTGTATACGCACAGGTGGCGGAACAGATGTGTGACAGGTGCCAGGCGGCAAGCGTAAACACGACAGGGAGTGATAGAAATGACTGAGAATCCGTTACAGCCGGAAGTGCATTTTCGAAATATCGACGATGACACCGTTCTGGAGATTTGCGATTTAAGCCATACCCTTTCCCCGGCCCAACGAAAAATGGTCGCGGACAACTCGGTATCCATAGCCCAGGCTTATTTCTCCAAAAACGCGTGGTTTAGAGCCATTTACGCAGATGATGCTCCGGTTGGCTTTATCATGCTGGACCTAGGTTCCGATAACGATGACGGGGTAGATGGCAACAGCGTTTATTTGTGGCGCTTCATGATCGCCGGTTCTTACCAGGGCAAAGGGTATGGGAAACAGGCGATTGAACTGCTCTTGAAGCACTTGAAGGGCCAAGGCATTCATGAGCTAATAACGAGCTGCGGGGAAGGAGAAGGAAGCCCGATTGGCTTTTACACCGGTTTGGGCTTTGTTCCAAATGGCGAAACCTATGGGGATGAAATCGGTCTCATCCTCAAGTTTTAGGCCTCCTCGCCTATGCACGGCATTTTTGCGAAAAGAGACAAGGGTTGCATGAATGCCCTTTAAGACGAAAGAAAAGCCGAGCATCGGCAAGAAAGGAGCTTGGACGAGTGATTTTCAAACTGGACCGGCAGGATTATCAAAAGGTCAGGAGCTTGCTGCCAGCAACGGAGCAGATCTACAACAGAACGGTGAATGCGATTATTGACGGCGTAAACAGAGGGACGATTTATGTTGACGACCCGAACCAGCCGAAAACGGCGCTGGTCGATGTCACGGGAATCAGCTCCTTATTCATCGGCGATCCGCACAATAAGGAATTTATCTCCTCTCTTCGCGAGTTTATCGACACTCAGTTGAAAATAGACACGTACGAGTCGTGCGAAGGCACCTATTTTATCGCGGTATTGAGCGATGAAACGTGGGAAAAGGCAATTGAAGAGGTGATCTCGCACAGAGACTACGAGCCGGATTTTGAATGCTACTTCAAGTTTCATCCCGATCCGTTTTTGGCCGCGAAGAGCAGCTTCAAGCAGTTGCCCGACGGGTATAGCGCGAGGAAAATCGACGCTCCGGTTATCGAGTCAGATCCGGATGAGTACCTGTCGAACGCGATTACGGAATTCTGGTACTCGGTGGACGATTTTCTGAAACAGGGCCTGGGGTATTGCATAATGAAGGGCGACGAGGTCGTCAGCGCGTGCTTGTCCTGCTGTGTATACGGCAAGGACCATGAGATCAATGTGGAAACGTACAAGGAAGAAGAAATGAACCAAGGGCTGGCGACAGCAGCTTGCGTCTTGTATTTGGAGCATTGCCTGCAATTTGGGCTCACCCCGCATTGGGCGACAATGGAAACGAATGAGGCGTCCATCCGCTTGGGAGAAAAATTAGGGTTCGAATACGATTCCAGGCTGAAAACGCTAGAATTTGAGTTTTGAAGAGTTGCCGGGAACGTGCCAAATGTCTGAAAAAGGAAAAGAGTAAATGCCGGTTGCCTCCTTTTCGCGGAGCGGCCGGTATTTTTTTGCTGCTTTCTCCGCTGGTAATCCTTGCTTGCCGACCCCTTATTTAGGAAAAATGGTATGCCTCTATGACATGTTTTCTGGTACTATGTTCTTACTAGTCATAAAATTGAAAAATATTTAAGCGAGAGAACAAGAGATATAAGGGGGCATCTCTATGAAACTGGGGGCTCGGATGTTGATTGCCTTGCTGCTGGCAGGAATCGTTCCGCTGACGGCTGCGGGAGTATTCGCCTATTCGCAAACGAAGCAGGAGCTGCTGGAGGGGAGCGCGGCTACGCTGGAGGCGCTTCGCAACAGCAACAAGGAACAAGTGGAAAACTATTTTCGCGAGCGGTCCAAGAACCTGGAGACATTGGCTGCATCCGGCTCGGTGATCGATGCCTTGCCTGCGTTTGATGCCGTATGGAAAGAGGGTAGAGAAGCCCCCGGCTATCAGGAGGTAGAAGAAGCCCGGGGCAAAGAGCTCAAGATGGAAGCGGCGAGGTACGGCTTTGCCAATGCGTATTTGCTGAATGAGAAAGGAGATGTCGTCTTTGAGACAAAATCGCAGGCGGATTTTGGCACCAATCTGTTGAGCGGGCCATATAGTGGTACGACATTGGGGCAGACGGTGGCGAAGGCTTTCAAGGGCTTGAGTCTCGAACTGTCGGATGTCAGCCGATATGAACCGTCTGGCGGTGCCCCTGCCCTGTTCATGTCGGTTCCGATTTTTGATCACGGTACCGTCATTGGCCAATTGGCGGCCGAAGTACCGCTGGAGTACATATCCCGGCAGCTGAACAGGAGGGAAGGGCTTGGCGCCACCGGAAAGGTGTATCTGATCGGACAAGACAAGCTGATGCGGACCGATCTTGGCAACGGGGAGCAGACGCTCTTGCAGCAGAAGGTCGATACGGAAATCGCCAATCTGGTCCTGTTTTCCAATCAGACGGCGGACACCGTGCAATCGAAAGACTACCGGGGCGAGGACGTCCTCGTTTCGTACGGTCAAATAAAGGTAGGCAAGCTGACCTGGGCCATTCTGGCGGAAATGGACATGACGGAAATCATGGCCGGACCGTACAGCATTCGCAACGCGATCTTGCTGTTCAACGGAATCGTGCTGATTTTGGTGGTCATCATCGCCTCGTTCACTGCTGCCTGGCTTCGCCGGTCGTTTGCCGGGATGCTGCTGGTGGCGAAAAGGATCGGCCAGGGCGACTTCACCTGTGCCGTTCCGCCCGCGCTTTTGAACCGAAAAGACGAATTGGGAGAGTTGGCCCGATCACTGTTTGCGATGCGGGATCAGTTGAGCGGCATTTTGCTGCAGGTGCGGCACGCCTCCCGTTCGGTGACCGAGTCTGTCCGGGAGATCCACGGAAATACGGGGGAAATCGCGTCTTCCAGCGGGCAAATTGTCCAGGTTGTCGACCATGTGGCGGCATCTGCTGATCGACAGGTCGACAAGCTGGCGCGCACTTTGCTCCTGGCAGAAGATCTGACGGCAACGGTGACAGGGGTAACAGGGCATGTCGAGCAGGTGGCCATCTCCTCCAGGGAAATGAGGAGTCACGCGGAAGAAGGGCGGCAGGCTATCGAGGCAGTCGTCAGCAGCATGGATCAGATCAACAGGGCTGTGGAAGCGACGACGCAAGTCATTCACGGGCTGGAGCTGCGTTCCCGGGAGATTTCCCGGATTATCGCCGCGATTACCGAGATCGCCCGGCAAACGAACCTGCTTGCCCTCAATGCCAGCATCGAGGCAGCGAGGGCAGGCGAACACGGAAAGGGTTTCGCCGTCGTCGCCAATGAGGTGCGCAAGCTCGCGGAAGGAACGAATGAAGCCGCGCAGCAAATTGTTTCCATGATCAGCGATGTTCAGGCCAGCACGACTGCTGCTGTGGAGAAAATGGCGGAAGGCACTCGCACAGTCAAGGACGGTTCCCGTACAGCACGTCAGTCCGGCGAGATGTTTCGCCGGATCGAAGAAAATATTCACCGGGTCTCCGCCGAGATGGAGGGGGTTCGGCAGGCTTTTGCCCGGATCGCGCCGGAGGCCCGGAAGGTCGTCGCCGTCGCACAGGAAGTGTCCGCTGCGTCGACACAAGCGGCTGCCGGCGTCCAGAGCATTTCCGCTGCGCTGGAGGAGCAGAACGCAGCCATGGAAATGATCGCGGCTTCGGCGGATCAGCTGTCCGCCCTTGCAGACAGACTCCGGGAGTCGCTGGCCCCTTTCCGGTTGGATACGAAAAAATAAAGAGACCCGCTGCGGTCTCTTTTCTCTGTAAAATGCCCGGTGCGTGGCTTGGACAGTAGCTTTGGGCGTGTACGAAACAGGCCTTGCGAGGCGAAGTTTTCTCATCCAGGGGAGGATATCTCTAGCAAAATGTTGAATCATAAGGACGATGGAGTTTCGGGCCGGAGGGAACTAGCATGCAGAAACTAGACTGGGAACTATACCTGCTACCGTTCGAACAAGCCGTGGAAGAGATCAAGGTAAAGCTGAAAAACATCCGTAACGAGCTGCGGAAACGAAAAGAGCACTCTCCGATCGAGTTCGTTACAGGTCGGGTCAAGTCGATCCCGAGCATATACAATAAGGCGAATCGCCTGCAGTTTCAGATCGATGAAAATATTTGCTGGGAGCTGCGGGATATCGCGGGAATCCGGATCATCTGCCAATTTATCGACGACATTCCAGCCGTGGTGGAAATGATCCGGCACCGCAGCGACATGCGGATTTATTTGGAGAAGGACTACGTGTCAAGGCCAAAGGAGAGCGGGTACAGAGGCTATCATCTGGCAGTAGAGTACGAGCTGATGACAGCGCGGGGACAGGTGGTCATTCCGGTGGAAATCCAGATTCGCACGCTGAATATGAATTTCTGGGCGACGATCGAGCACTCTCTCAACTATAAATACGAGGGAATCATCCCCTCAGCCATCCGGCAGCGCTTGATCGAAGCAGCCAAGGCGTCATCCAAGCTGGACAGCGAGATGAACAATATTCGCGAAGAGATCAAGGAGGCCCAGGTGGAGTTCACCGCCAAGGAAGTGCCGATGGAATCGCTGCTATCACTGGTGGAGCTTGACTTGGACGTGGACGACGAGGAAACGGGAGAAGGCATGAAGACCAAGGAAGGGAAGAAGCGCCTACATGACGACGATGAACTGGCTGCAGGAAGTTGAAAAGCAAAAAGACGATCTGATTTGCACGACGCAGGAATTTTTGCGCATCAAAAGCGTACTGGACCCGTCTACAGCACGGGAAGGAGCTCCTTTCGGCGCAGGCATCCGCGAGGCGCTGGACTTTGTGCTTGAACTGTGCGAACAGGCTGGAATGACCGTCAAGGATGTAGGCGGCTATGCCGGGCATGCGGAGTTTGGACAGGGCGGCGAATTGATCGGCGTACTGAGCCACGTGGATGTCGTTCCTGAAGGGGACGGCTGGACTTCGCCGCCATACGCTGCGGAAATCGTCGACGGGAAGATCGTTGCCCGCGGCGCGATTGACGACAAGGGTCCGACGATTGCGGCGATTTTCGCGGCCAAGCTGGTCAAACAGTCAGGTCTGCCTTTGTCCAAGCGGGTCAGACTCATTTTTGGAACGGACGAAGAGTCGGGCTGGCAATGCGTCAAAACGTACTTTGAAACCGAAGAGATGCCGACGATGGGCTTTACGCCCGATGCCGATTTTCCTTTGATTTACGCGGAAAAGGGGCTGACAGACCTGACTGTTTTGCAAACACATGAAGCGTTTCGCGGACAGCAGCTCCCGGCGGTCGACAGCCCGCAAGCCGAGCTCCTCTCGCTTGCCTCTGGAAGAAGGATGAACATGGTGCCGGACAAAGCGGAGGCCAGACTGCTGCCAGTGGGCATGAAAGCCGAGGAATTGCTTCAGACATACGACGCGTATCTGAGCGATTCCGGTATGAAGGGCAAGGCGGAGTGCGCGGCTGGGCATGTCGTCCTGCACATGGAAGGCGTCTCTGTCCACGGTATGGATCCCAGCAAAGGCGTCAATGCCGGCAACGAGCTGATTCGCTTTCTGGGAACGCTGACGCTGGACGCGAGGGCAGACCAGTTCGTTCGCTTCACCGAACAGTACCTGTATCGGCAGCATTACGGCGAAGCGCTCGGCATCTCTCACCATGACGATGAGATGGGGCCGCTCACGTTGAATACGGGGGTTATCGAGTATGAGGCAGAGGGCGATGCCCTGTTTCGCCTCAACATCCGCTATCCCCATTCCTTGCCGTTCGAAAAGTGGAGCGCGATTTTCCGGGAGCGGATTGCCCAGGCTGCATTCGTGTTCGAGGTGGTTGAGCATTTGCACCCTCACCGTGTAGATCCCGGTCACCCGCTGGTGACGACTCTGCAGCGCGTGTACACGGAACAGACCGGACTCGAAGCAGGGATTATCGCGATCGGCGGGGCTACCTACGGCCGTTCGCTGGACATAGGCGTGGCGTTCGGTCCGCTCTTCCCCGGCCGTCCGGACAGCGCCCATCAGCGGGACGAATACATTCTCGTAGACGATCTGATCAAAGCGACGGCCATCTACGCCCAAGCGATTTACGAACTGGCAAAATAACCGTACACCAGAAAAACAGGCGGTTTGAAGCTGCATTCCCTTTTGCAGCCAAGCCGCCCGTTTCGTTCATGTCGAAGAAGAAGTTTGTTTCCCGTTGTTCCGTTCGTCACCTAAAGCAGGCAAGAATGGGTGCCGCAAAAAGTGGCGATCTGACTGTTTTGTTGTGTTTTTGAAAAGACTCCTATACTATAGGGAGACAAAGCCAGCGCACGGTCGCTGAAAATGAAGGACGGATGCCGTGATCCGCTCGTCAGGCAGGGATGGCCGACAGACGAAGGGAACGGCTTCTTGGGAAAAGGAAGTGAGCATCATGGCAAAAACATTTGCGTCGTTTGGCTTTCGCCCGGAACTGATGCAAGGCATACAGGAATCGTATTACAAGGAGCCGACACCGATTCAGGCTGAGGCGATTCCGTTGATAGCGGAGGGAAAGGACGTCATCGGTCAAGCGCAGACCGGCACAGGCAAGACAGCGGCCTTTATGCTGCCGATTCTGGATCGCCTGCAGCTGGGCAAAAAGGATATTCAGGCCGTGATCCTGACTCCGACGCGGGAGCTGTCGATCCAGATTGCGAAAGAGGCTGAGAAGCTGGGCAAGCATCTGGGTGTCAACGTGCTCTCGCTGCACGGCGGCACGGATATTGAGAAGCAGCTGAACAAGTTGAAAGAAACGGTTCACATCGTCGTCGGAACGCCGGGACGGGTGCTCGATCACATGAAGCGTGGCTCCCTGCACTTTGGCCGCATCTCCACGCTCGTTCTCGATGAAGCCGACAAAATGCTGGAGATGGGCTTTTTGGAGGATGTGGAGCAGGTCATCGTGAACACGCCGCAGCAACGTCAAATTCTCCTCTTCTCCGCGACGATGCCCGATCTGGTCAAAAAGCTTGCGCAGCAATTCATGAAGCAGCCGCCGCATATCAAGATCGAGTCGAAGCAAAAGACGGTAGAGTCGATCGAGCAGCTGTACTATGTGGTCAACCAGAGCGACAAGACGGATGCGCTTGTCGACTTGTTGGAGCAAGAGCAGCCGTACCTTTGCATCGTGTTTGCCAACACGCAGGCGCGCGTGCAGAAGCTGACCGCACGGCTTCAGGAAACCGGGTTTTCGGCAAGCGCGCTGTATGGGGACTTGTCGCAAAACAAGCGGGAACAGCTGATGAAGCAGTTCCGCGATATCAAGTTTCAATTCCTCGTGGCGACCGACATCGCGGCTCGCGGCCTCGACGTGGAAGGGGTCACCCATGTGATCAACTACGACCTGCCCAATGACGTGGAAAGCTACATCCACCGCGTCGGCCGGACAGGGCGGGCAGGCCAAAAAGGAAAGGCGATTTCGCTTGTCTCGCCGCGCCAGAAAAGCATGATGATCCGGTTTGCCAAAGCGACGAAGGCGCCGATCGAGGAAAGGCTTCTGGTGGTCGGACGCCATCTGGACGCGGGACGCCGCGAGCGCGCCAAAGAGCGCGAAGCGTACTTTATTGAACTGCGCGAGCAGAAGGCAAAGGAAGAAGCGAAGGAAAAGGACAAGCTCATCGCTCCAGTCCGCGAAGCCATCAAAAAGAAGACAAAAGTAAAGCCCGGCTACAAGAAAAAGCTGGCTCGCGAACTGGAAGAACTGCAGACCAAGTACGAAAAAAATCGCCGCCGCGCCGAAGCGGTCGCTGCCCGCAAAGCAGGCAAACCGGGTAGTGCGGGGAAAACCGGTGGCGCTGGCAGAGCCGGGAAACCCGGAGGGAGCGGCAAGCCAGGCGGAGACGGCAGCCGCGGAGGAAGCCGCTCCGGCAACTTTGGCGGCAAACGGCCGCGCGGGTAACCGTTAAGCATAAAAGCAGCTCTTGGCTAGCGCTTTTCTTGTTGCGGGGCGCTTGATGCAAAACAGCCTTAGTCCTGAGCATTCAAGGACTAAGGCTGTTTGCTGTGGAGAAGGTCAGATCGCCCCGACCAGTTCGTCTGTGGATTTTGCATGCATAAGCAAACGTAACCCTGTCACGGCATTCACTTCAAGCTTTTGGTTTTTGCAAGCCGGACTCGGGTCCGGCCATCCCTCCGTCTTCTGACGGATTCCAAGCCTGGTTTCTTCTGGTAATGTAGTCTTCGATCACGTGCGACGCCATCTCGCATAGAAGAAGGCCAAGTAAAGGAGTCTGTCATGAAAAGCTTGTCTTTGCACCGGGGACTTCGGTCCTGCAGTTATGTTTTCTGTTTATATATGATCTTGGGAGTTCTGTTTTTTCCTCTAGGGCATGTATCTGCCGCGCAACCAATGGCGGAATCCGGGCTGCAGCCTACGCTCGATGCGATCGATGCCTACATGGAAGATGCCGTCTTGAAGCTGGGCGCTCCCGGCGGCTCGATGGTGCTGGTAAAAGGCGGGCAGATTGTCTACCGCAAAGCATGGGGTGTGACAGGAGACGGAAAGGCGTCTGTGACGATGAGAACGCCGTTTTTGCTCGGTTCTCTCAGCAAGGGTCTGACTGCCTACGGCATCATGCTGCTTGTCCAAGCCGACAAAATCGACCTCGATGCTCCCGTCCGGCAGTATTTGCCGTCGCTCACGCTTCAAAGCGAAGAGGACGCCGCGAAGATCACCGTCCGGCAGCTGCTCACGCAAACGAGCGGGCTTGGCACGGAAACCGGCATGAAATATGCCGACCAGGGGGCCGACGACAGCGAAGCGATCCAGCGCTATGTTCGCGGGCTCTCGGCTGAAACTGTCACCGCGCCGCCGGGTGAGCGGCACCAGTACAGCAACGCAAACTACGGAATTCTGGGAACGCTGATCGAACGGATTTGCGGCGTTTCATTCGAGGAGTATATGGATCGGTCCGTATTTCAGCCGCTCGGCATGTCCAGTGCTGCCGCAAGCGTCCGGCAGGCCACAGAAAGCGGCTTGACGTCCGGATACCGCTCGTGGTTTGGGCTGTCTGTTCAAAGCGACATTCCCAATGACAACGGCGGCGCCCCCTACGGATACATTTCGGCGAGCGCAGAAGACATGGGCCGATATCTCATCGGGATCATGCGGCCGGATGACGTTCTTTCTGCCCGCTACACGAAGATGATGCTGGAGCCGGCTGTCTTGACCCGGGCGAATTCACAGGCGTCGTACGGATTTGGCTGGAGAATCGCGCCGCTCCCGGAAGGCGGCGAACGCATCTGGCATGCGGGCTCTACCCCCGATTTCCGCTCGGAGATCATGATTTTGCCAGGGGAAGGATGGGGGGCCGTGATTTTGACCAATCGCAACAATTCGCTGGAAGAGATCCGGCTCACGCAGGTGATGAACGGGGTCCAGCAGATTTTACTGGGGAAAGAGACTCCGCCCTTGAACTTTTCAATCCCGACGGAAAGATGGCTGTTTTCAGGTGTGTTTCTGGTCCTGCTGGCAGTAACGGCGTTGATGGCCTACAGAATATTCCGGGCGGGGCAAAAGCCGGGCAACAGGCGGGTATGGGCCGGACTTGCTGCCGTCTTTATCCTCCTGGCCGTTCTCGTGCTCCCGGCACTCCTGTACGGACTGAAAGTGACCTGGCACACATTCTCGCTCTTTGTTCCCGATATGGCTGCTCTTGCTGTCGGCTGCGTGATTTTGCTTGCTGCGAACGGCCTTTTGTCTGTGAAAATGGCGATAAACGACTGAGGAAAATAAAGGAGACTTGAGCTTTGAGCAGTTGAGTCGAAAAAAAGTAAATTGGAAACGGAATTTTTCATAAAAAATAACGGCTTTTTTGGGATTTCGCCTTCTTTTCTCTCCTCCTTGCTATAATCGTGGCGAAGGGGTGTGAGGGTGTGGACCGCATCGACGAACAAATATTGCGACTGCTAAAGGGAAATGGGCGAATGACCAGCTCGGAGATCGGAAAGCATGTCCATCTGTCGATTCCGGCTGTGTCAGAACGGATTTGCAAGATGGAAGAAAGAGGTTTGATTGAACAATTTTCAGTCAAGATAAACAGAGAGAAAATGGGCTTTCATTTACTGGCTTTTATCATGGTTCAACTGGAAAAGCCTGAGCATATTCAAGCTTTCCGCACAGTCATTCAGGAACATGAGCAGATCTTGGAGTGTCACCATATCGCAGGTGAATATGATTACCTGCTCAAGACGGTATCGCGCTCTCCGTCCGATTTGGAACGGCTGATTTCCGACACGGTCAAGCAGGTAAAGGGTGTCGTCAAAACGAGTACGCTGATCGCGTTGTCCACCGTCAAGGAAGAGAGGTGAGAACGCGTTGGCGGTGGTACAGGGACTGCTTTTCGGGTTGGTCCTGCAGCTATCTGTCGGGCCGGTGTGCCTTTCTGTGTGGCAGCGCTCCCTTCGTTCCGGATTTCGGCAAGCGCTGCTGATGGTCTTGGGGGTAGCGATCGTAGACGGGGCTTATATGGCAGCTGCCCTGTGGGGAATGACGCGGTTTCTGCACGATCCTTTGATCAAACCGTTTGCTCAGGCGGGAGGGGCAGCGGTATTGATATGGTTTGGACTCAGGGAGAGGCGGAGCCGGGGTACGAACAGGGCAAAAGGCGTCCAGATGACTGCGTGGTGGTTGAGACGGATTGTGACCCAACGAGCAAAGCAAAGACACTTGCCAACAGTTTTGCAGCCGGGATCATGATCACCTTGACCAACCCACTTACGGTCCTGTTTTGGGCTGGTGCTTTCGGCTCACTTCTGGCTTCTCGGGCGATCGAGGGCGAAGTCGACATCTTCCTGTTTGCAGCAGGCTGCATTCTGGCCACTCTCATCTTTCTGAGCGCAGTGGCCTTGATTGGACACGGTTTGAGGAACATCCTCCGGCCCCCCTTGATAAAAAGGCTTGGCATGGCAGTGGGAGTCGTACTAATGGCATGCGGCTTGCTGTTGGCAGGACGGATTCTGGTTCTATAGATGCAGGGTTTTCCTCTTACTCTAAAACGGGTACAATAAATAAAAGTACCAGAAAATATCGGCCACTTTGGACCTAAGTCCTGCATGAGGGGACAAAGCAGGGTGTGAGGAGAAAGCTGTCATGACTCAACAATACTGTGAACAATGCGGTTTGCCTATTTCGGCAGCTGAATCGGCTTGCCGTTCGTGCACACAGGAAGAACTAGATGAGTATCGGGTCGTTCGCGAGTATCTGCGGATGAATCCCAACTCCAATGCGATGCAAATCGCCAACGCTACCGGTATTTCTGTATCCAGAATCCTTCGTTACATAAAAAACGGCTCCTTGACGATCGTAAGCGACGGGCCGTATCGGCGGAATCGCTAGCAAAAGCCCACCTGCGGGGGAGAAATCGCGCTCCTGATGCAGGTGGGCTTTTTTTCTTGTTCAGCGTAAGCTACAGCCAACGCAATCCTTTTGGATAGTGGTTTTTGAGCTGTCCGTCTGCCTGCTTACCCCAGCCGTTCGGGAAGCCGTCCACGCAGACCAGCGTCCAGCCCGTTTCCCCTTCCCGCGGCAGTGCTTCTCCCTTGAGATAGCGGATCAGGTCAGGATCGTCGGCGGAGAAGCTGGCGAGGCGTGCAGCAGCCTCTGCTCGTACCGCCAGTGCGAGGGCGTGAGAGGGCTCCAGCCGATTTTTCTTCAGTGTCCCCAGGTGCAGGCCGGCCCGGTTGATCCGGAGACCGTCCAGTTCAAGTCCGGGACGAGGGGCATAATAAAGCTGGTCGCCGAAGAGCAGTAAGGCGGATTCATCGCCGTACAAACTTTCGAGGCGAGGCAGGGCTTCCCGCGCAAAGCTCTGCCAGATCGCCACCGCTTCCTTTTTGCCGGAGAAAGAAGGGGTCTTTCCTTTTTTCTTCGGTCGGCTGCGTGCCGGTTCTGCTTCGGCCGCCTCGGCGGACTTCCTCAGCCTGGCGACAAAGTGGCCTTCCCCTCGCAGCTTATGGGGCCAAAGACGAGCTGCCAGAGCGATATCCGGCAAGGACGGGTCGGCCCACTCCGGCTTTCCAGGCGAATACGAGTCAGCGGAGGGAAGCGGGACCATGGTAAACTCAGGATGGCGCCCCAGGAAGGCAGCCAGGGATTGTTCGTTTTCCAGAGGGGCGAACGTGCAGGTCGAGTAGACAAGCGTCCCGCCGGGCTTCAGCATGGCGCTGGCCGCCTCCAAAATATCCAGCTGCATGAGGTGGCACTCCGTCACTTTTTCCGGGCTCCACTCATGGGCAGCTTCGGGAAGCTTGCGAAACATGCCTTCGCCCGAACAGGGGGCGTCGACGAGAACTCGGTCGAAAAAAAGCGGGAATTGCTCTGCCAGCCGTTCGGGTGTTTCGTTCGTGACAATAGCGTTGGTGATGCCCAGCCGTTCGACGTTTTCCGAAAGGGCCTTCACCCGGGTCGGGTGAATTTCGTTGGCGACCAACAGTCCTGCCCCTTTCATGGCGGCAGCGAGCTGGGTTGTCTTGCCGCCTGGAGCGGCGCACAGATCGAGGACAGTTTCTCCCGGAAGCGCCTCCAATGCTTCAGCGGGAGACATAGCGCTCGGTTCTTGCAAATAGTACAGACCGGCTGCGTGGTAAGGATGCTTGCCGGGACGATCCCCTTCCTTGTAGCGGAAGCCGTTCGGGCACCACTCCACCGGCTCCAGGGAAAAAGGGGAGAACGGCAGGAATTCGCCTGGCGCAAGCTTCAGCGGATTGATCCTGAGGCCGTGGCTCGCAGGCTCTTCATAGCTGGCGATAAAGGCTTCGTACTCGTCTTGCAGAAGCGCCTGCATACGGGCGGTAAAGGCAGCGGGCAAAGGGTTTTTCATAGTAGCCTCCGATGTCAGATTTTGTCTGGCCCTAAGAGGAAATTGGTGAATCATGGCGAATCATTTTGAAAGTGAGGTGAGAACAATTGAAAGAATCCCGTGCGGAAAAGTACCGCTCTCGCCGGCGAAGCGATTCCGAAGTAAGCCGGTTTTGGATCATGGGTTTGCTCTTCTCACTGCTGGTACTCGCCTTTGAATTTTTGTTCGAGATTCCTGCCGACGCCACTTGGCTTCAGGAAATGGAAATGGCATTGTTCAGTGCGAGTTTTACTCTGCTTGCCTTTTACCTTTTGGGTCTGACGTTTGTTTTCTCGCGCCAGCAGGAGGCAGGCAAGGTAAACCACCATGTGATCATTTACGCATGGCTGGGGGCAATTTTGTTTCACCTGTTCTTGCTCATCAGCAACCTGGCAAACCAACATGTATACAAAGCAGGAATCATTTTGTTTTTGGGGCCATTATTTTTAACTGTTTACCATTTTATCACGTACTTGTCCGCTTTGCGCGCCGCAAGACAAGAACAGGAGCAAGCGACGGCTGCCTCTTATGAGCGTGCGGCTTATCAACTGATTCTGGAAGGAACCAAGGTGTACGGAGAAATCAATCGGCTCAAGGCAGCCTATCCGGAAGTGGAGCAAATGCTGCGGGCCAATGAATTTTACGGCAAGCTGGAGAGATACGCCCTGGAGATGCAGCAGTATTTGCAGACGAAGCAGTTTACCCGCAAAGACGTGGAGGTATTGGAAGGACATTATTACTACCTGGAAAACCTGCTTCTTTTGGCCAAGCAGCATCCGGGAATCATGGAATCGCGCGCTTTTGCGCACCGGGGAAGTCACACAAGCTAACCACAAGACAGAAGAGGAGAGTGGCGTCAATGTTCTGGAAGAAAAAGAAGGATGAGGCTCATCAGCAGATAGCTGCGACGGCTGTTGCGGTAAAGGAGCCGGATACCCGGGAGGACCGCGAGCAAATCAAGCAGGAGCTGATGGCTGTCTACGAGCAAATGGGCTCGATCATCCATCAGCATGGCGTGGTAAACGACCAGCACGGCGCCTTGGCCGAGCTGGCAAACCGGATGGAAGGCATTGTCGCGAAAATTCAGCAAAACAGTGCAGAGTCCGAGCAGTCGGCTGACGACCTGTACGCCCGCGGTGAACGTTTGACGAGTATCTGCATGCAGTCCGTGGAACGGGCAAATCAGGGCAAGCTTTCCATGGGAGAGGTCGTTTCGGTGATGAGTGTGCTGGAGCAGCAGTCCGCCAGCACGTCCGCGTCCATGGGACGCCTCGAAGAGCGTTCCTCGGAGATTACGAGCATTGTTCAAGTGATCAGCGATATCGCTAATCAAACAAACCTGCTGGCTCTCAACGCCGCGATCGAGGCGGCTCGCGCGGGAGAGCAGGGAAGAGGCTTTGCTGTCGTAGCCGACGAGGTGCGGAAGCTGGCCGAAATGACGGCCAATTCGACCAAAAACATCGCCGAGCTGATCGGAAAAATTCAGGAAGAGACCAAAGAGGCGATCGCCAACAGCGAAAAGAGCGGCAGCGCGATCCAAAAAGGCCTGGCGACCAGCAAGGAAGCGGCAGAAAAAATGGAAACGATCGTATCCGCCCTTCGGGAAGTAAGCGAAGAGACAGCGGGAGTCATGGAAACGATCCAGCAGCAGAAACGGTTTACAGACGAAAACGACCGTCAGGTGCAGGAGGCAAAGCGGGCTCTGGAGGAAATGAATGAGGCGCTGCGCCATCACGTGCAGGAGGCGGGAGCAGTAGACCGGCAGCTGGAAACCAGCTACCAGGATGTAAAACGATTGCTGTCGAAGTAAATCGCCGCTTTTGGAAATACCACAGACCAGAATACGTCCCCGACCGGCTGAAAACCGGCACAGGGACGTTTTTTTCGTCTAGCGGGAGGGGGAGGAGTGCGGGATCAAAGGGAGTGAGCCCTCGGACATATAGCGGTAAACGGGGATGCGGTCACCTTTTTGAACAGGGAGGTAGCCGTTTGTCACGAAGCTGTCCACGGACTCTGGCTCCAGCGTTAGCGCGATAAAGTTAGCCAGCGATTGGTCCATGGCAAATACGTAACTCCCTGCGGGAAAGAAGACGTTCTCCTCAGTCACAGAGGTTTCCACATGATTGGGGAAACGTCCGTTTTCAAGTCGGGTTTGCACCTTGTTGTCGGTGACGAGATAGCTTTCGACACGGAGAGTTGCGGGCTCCGACAACGTTGCGATTTTCACGCCCAAAAGCTTTAGCCGGTCAGCGATGTGATGATAAGCGGACGGCATGAGGTAGGCAGTCGGCCGCTTTCGCTCCAGGGTAGGAAACGCATCTGTCGCACTCACCCACGCGATCGGGATGGAAACGCGCCTGGCCTCTGCCAGATCAATGACATCCAGCGTATGTCCAGTCATCCGTTTGTTTTCGCTGGTAACGACAATCCGGTCGTCGTCATCCGCTTTTTTCCCCCTCGCGATCAGCTGGCTGTGCGAATTGGCGACAGTCTGTTTGATTGTGTCTCTATGCCGGGCAGTCGCCAGGATGAACGCGGAGTGGGTCTTCGCCTGGGCGTAGACACGTCGCGCAAAATCGGCCCGCCCGATGCCGATGCCCCGCGTCTCCACCAAAAACGAAAGGCTGTTTTTCAGTCCGAGGGCATTTCGGCCTATGCGCGTTTCCGTGCTGCCTTCTGTCGCGGTAATCTGCCCTTTCTGATTCAGGGACAGCGTGTAGTACGGGTGGTGCGTCAGCTGGGCTTCATCCAGCGCTTTTTCGACCTCCGGCAGGAGCAGCTGATCGGACATGCTGCGCAGCTCCTTCGGGATGTTCAAATTTTTGGCCGAGGAAATCAGCACGTCATAGGACGAAATGGCTCCCTTTTCCCCTGTTTTCGCCAAAGAGGCGGACGCGACGCCGTACTCGTGAGCGTCCAGCACGACATCGGGCTGGAAGCGGTCAAAGGCTTTGTGGATCGCCTGAACCTCGGGGTATTCGGCTCTCATATAGTCGCGATTGGCGTCCTGGCCGACAGCGACCGTCCGTTGAAACCGGTAGGACCCGTCGGGGTTGATGCGCGGAACGATAATCACATGGACCTGGTCCAAAAGCTCGCTTCCGAGCTTTTCCTCAGCCAGCCATTTGGCGATGACCAGCGCGGATTCGCCGGATGCGGGCTCATTGCCGTGAATTTGGGCCTGGAGCCAGACGGTGGGCTTTGTTTTGTCACCCTGGACCTGATCGGGGTGGCGGGACAGGATTAAAAGCGGGATGTCGCGCCCTTCCAGGGATTGGCCGATAATCTCTAGACGGACGTGAGGATACTTATTTTCCAGCTTTTTGACAAAAGCCATCATCTCTTCCTGGCTGGTAAAGGCTGCACGGTCCTTCTGAAAAGCAGGCGTATCGAATTGAACGGCAGGAGCGGGAAAAAGCGGTGCGATCGACCTGGGCTGCTGGTATACCTCTCCCGTGCCCAAATAGGGAACGGGCGATTTTTCATCTTTGAGAGCGGGTGCTGCTGCCGCTGCCGCGGCGAACGCCGTTTCCGATTGAAATCCCGACAGCGCTTGCGGGCTGGCGATGGTCAGTGGAAATGTAATACAGAGTGCAAAAGAAATTATTTTTTTCGACATGAATCCTCCTCCCCGGCGACGCAATTCGTACTTTCTCTCCATCTTTATCAGATTTTATGTCGCTTTATCATGGTGCTTTCTGATCATATTTGAAAAATAATGGAGGAAATGCGAAGATAATGTTGAATCTACATATGGATGGCGTGGCAGTTACTCCGAAAATAAATGAGCCGGTCTCACGCTTCTGAGCAAGGGGGATTACATGACCAAGGTTAGAAAGTATGTATTGCTTATTCTAGTAGTGCTTGTTTCGCTCGCTATGCCCCCTTCGGCATCGAATGCTTTTCAATGGGAAAAGCCGGTGATGAAGGAAGATGTCGTTTCCGTAAACGGCGGGGCTTTGCGGCAAAAGATTTACCAATTCAAAAACGGCGACGTGTTTCGCATGTACCGGCTGGAGGGCCAGCTCGACAGCAGTCCGCATGTGTTGTCCATGCCCTTTGTAGGAGACGGGGCAACCTTTCGCCACGTTCTGAAAATGGATAACAACGGGCAGACGACACGGGTATGGAATTTGCTTTCTTTGACAGAGGCGAATGAATTGCCGCTTGTTCCCGGCTTTATTGAATCGCCAAACCGCTATTTTTGGTTCGCGCCGCCGGTTGTCTACAGTCCTCTCGGAAGAACGACAATCGATGAAAAAAAGGAACACACCGTGCCGATCACCATTAAAAAAGACTGGAATCGCATGCAGCTGGAGGTGCAGCTCCCGGTCAAGGCGGGCCTGGTCAGCGAATGGTGGATTATGGAGTCAAGCTCTACGCTCGTTCCCTGGGACAATCAGCTGATCGCCAATCTCTGGCTGGGAGTCGATCTCGCCGATAAGGCCAAGTGGCTGTACGACGGGTATTACTACGCAAGCCCGTCCACATACGTTCCTTATACGGTCAACGCCTTTTGGCGCAACCCGGAGAACTACGTAGCCCGCTCTTTCCTGACGAATCCGAACAGCAAAGCCGCGCAAAACATGGGCTATGTCATGCTGGATACCGCTGTCCGCAATCAGGAACCGGAGGGGCACTGGAAGACGTATCCCCAGTCCCAGTGGCTGTCGGACGATTACGGCATTCCGGACGGCTTTTACGATACGCGGTTTAACACCGGGATGGCCGAGCTGTTGCTCGATGGCTGCAAAAAGTACGGGGAAGCTGAATTTTGTGAATCTGCAAAAAGATACGCCTTGTACCTGCGCAACCATGCCAGTCAGTATCATTACGTAATCCCGGGTCCCCAAGACGGATGGCTGGTTGCAGATTACGCCCACCCGTCACCGCATAAGCCGACCCATGTCTCGCTCAATCATCAGTTGGCGGAAATCAACTTTTTGTGGAAAATGCACATGCAATTTCAAGATCCAGCCGACCAAGCGTTGGCAAATGTAATGCTTCTGGGAGTCACCAATCTGGGAGAAAAATGGATCAAACAAAATGGAGATCTGCATTACGCCTGGTTCCCGGATGGTAAATTTGACAGACCGGATTATCCTTATCTGACCTACAATGATTTACGGGAAACCCAGCGATTATACCGGTCGATCTACGGAATGGAGCAGCCTGTCATCGCACAGCTAATGAAAAGCAAGGAGAAATGGATGGCCGCAAACAATGTCGTCAATCCATTCAAGTGAGACAAGTGAAAAAAGGTGCCCGCTGCGGCACCTTTTTTGTTGCGGAAAAGGTAACGGACGGTAAAAGGTTAACCTTTCCGGAACGCATAAAAAGCTTCCTCCAACGAGGGACCAGCTTCGAAAGGAAAGGACTTCAATTGAAGTTCTTTTTTTACGTAAAGGTATCGGGATGTAACCCGGTTCTTCATTCAGGAGGCGCATTGTTTTTTCGCAGTTTTTAGAAAATACACTTTGCTTTCTCGAAATAGTGGCATATAATAACTGAAAAAGGGAAAGCGGTTAACTAGTCTTGTGGAGGAATAAACTTTTCAATTCTTCCGCCTTTTTTTACAACGTTTGGGTAAGCGCTTTTCCATTGAGGAGGAATGGATAACGTAAAAACAGTCAAGGCAGCGCCATTTCGACGTCAAGCTTTTACCGAGGAGGAAACGAAATGAGTGGGGAAATGCAGTTGGATACATGCGACCTGTTGCGAGCGAAAGCGGCTCAGGCTCGCAAGCTGATTGTAGAGACGGTCTATCATGCCAAAGCCGGTCATATCGGAGGCCCCATGTCGGCTGCCGATATTCTTGTCGCTCTTTATTTTGATGCGTTGAATATCAAACCGGAACAGCCCGATTGGGAGGAACGCGACCGGTTTGTGCTGTCCAAAGGCCACTCCGCCATTGCCTTGTACAGCGTAATGGCTCTCCGCGGATATTTTCCGCTTGAGGAGCTGGCCACGTTCGACTCGCTCGACTCCCGCCTGCAAGCCCATCCCGACATGCTGGCTCTGCCGGGACTGGACATGTCTACCGGCTCGCTTGGACAGGGGATTTCTGCCGCCGTGGGTATGGCGCTGGGGGCCAAGCTGAAGAAAAGACCGTTTTATACCTACTGCATGCTCGGTGACGGGGAATCGCAGGAAGGACAGGTATGGGAAGCGGCAGATATCGCTTCGCGTTACGGACTGGACAACCTGATCGTGATCCTGGATTACAACCGGCTTCAGCAGTATGGCTGGAAGGGGACAGAGACAGAGCGGGACAAACCTGTTCATCAGCCGCAAGCTCGCTGGGAGGCATTCGGCTGGAGAGTCATCGACATCGACGGACACGACATGGAGCAAATCACTACTTCTCTCCGGCAAGCAAGGCAGCACACGGGATCTCCCACGGTGATCATCGCTCATACGGTCAAAGGAAAAGGGGTCAGCTTCATGGAGAACAATTACTTGTGGCATTCCCGCATACCGACAGACGCGGAGCTTGAGCAGGCACTCAGCGAGATTGGGAAAGGAGTTTGAGCAAATGGTACAAATCCAGCCGGAGAAGATGGTGGCCATGCGTGACGTATTTGGAGAAACCTTGCTGGCATTGAGCTTGAAAGATCCGAACATCCTGGGACTGGATGGAGACCTGGCCAACTCCACCAAGCTCGACCAGCTCGCGGAGAGAAATGCCGGGCAATTTTTGCAGATGGGAATCGCTGAGCAAAACATGCTGGGGGTAGCGGCAGGCTTGGCAACGGTGGGCTATCAGCCGTGGGTCTGCTCATTTGCGGCCTTTATCGTCAAACGGGCTTTGGATCAGATCGCTGTTTCCGTCGCGCAGCCAAAGCTCGATGTCAAAATGATCGGCGCTTACAGCGGTCTTTTGACAGGGTGCACAGGAAAAACCCACCAGGCCCTGGAGGACCTCTCCATCATGCGAAGCCTCGCCAATATGGTGGTGCTGGCGCCAGCCGATGGCGTTGAGCTGAGCAAGATGATGGAGTTCGCGCATCAATACAAGGGGCCTGTCTATATTCGGGTAGCGCGGGATCCGCTCCCGCAGATTTTTTCAGATGAGCAGTACCGTTTTCGGCTGGGGGCCGCCGTTTCTTTGAAAGAAGGAACAGATGCCACAATCTTGTCAACCGGAACGCAGACGAGCCGGGCGATGAAGGCGGCCGGACTGTTGGAGCGGGAAGGAGTGTCCGTTTCCGTACTGCATATGCCGTCGATTAAGCCGATCGATCAGGAAGCCATCGTCAAGGCCGCGGAGCGGACCGGGCTTTTGATCACGGCGGAAGAACACAACATATACGGCGGTTTGGGGAGCGCCGTGGCCGAAGTATTGGTCGAGCACAAGCCGGTCCCCATGGTGCGGATTGGCGTCCAGGATCGAAATTCAGAGTCGGCGCCAAATGACGCGCTGCTGAAAAAGTACAACATTTCCGTACAGGACATGGTCAGAGTCGTGAAAGAAGCTGTGTCCGCGAAAAAGCGATGACAGGGGGAAAGCGCCGATGACGACAAAAGCGGCCGTGCAGAAGCTGTTTATCAATGGAGAGTGGATGGAGACCGGGAGCTTTCACAAAGTTTACAACAAATACGACGGCGAGCTGCTCGCACAGGTCAGCACGGCGGGCACAAGAGAGGTCGACCTTGCTGTCAGCGCCGCGGAACGCGTGTTCAAAACGACTCCGTTTCCGCCGGAGCAGCGGTATCATGTCTTGATGAAAGTATCCAAACTGCTGACAGAGCGTGCCCAGGAGATCGGGGAATGCATCGCACGGGAAGGCGGCAAGCCGATAACCGACGCAAAGGCAGAGGTCATCCGCTCGGCCAACACGTTTCAACTGGCTGCCCATGAAGCCAGGTTTCTCTCCGGCAGCATGATTCCCAGCCAGGCGTCGCCGGGAATCGGTTCGCGGCTGATGTACACGGTGAAAAAGCCGATCGGGATCGTATGCGCCATAACGCCGTTCAACTTTCCGCTGAATCTGGTGGCCCACAAGGTAGCCCCGGCTTTGGCTGCAGGCAATCCGATCATCGTCAAGCCGGCATCCGATACGGCGTTGACCTCGCTTATGCTGTGTGAAGTCCTGGAGCAGGCAGGGGTGCCGAAGGGGTATGTGCAATGCGTTGTCGGAAGCGGCTCCACAGTGGGAGAGCAGCTGCTGAGGGATCCTCGCATCAAGCTGTACACATTTACCGGTTCGCCGGAGGTGGGCAGGCATATCCAACAGACGATCGGCATGCGGAAGGTGACGCTGGAGCTGGGCTCCAATTCAGCCACAATCGTTCACGAGGACGCGGACGTGCAGCAGGCTGCGGCGAAGCTGGCCAAAATGGCTTTTGCCCACGCCGGACAGATTTGCATTTCCGTGCAGCGGATTTTCGTGCAGAAAAACGTCGAAGCCGCCTTTATGAACGCGTTCCTTGAGCATGTCTCCCGGCTGCAGGTGGGGAATCCGCTCGATCCGGCTACAGACGTGGGGCCGATGATCAGCGTGAAGGAGGCGGAGCGCATCGAAGCCTGGGTGCGGGAAGCGGTGGATCAAGGAGCCGAAGTGGCGATTGGCGGAAAGCGGGAAGGCAGCCTGTTTTACCCGACCGTCATTACGGGAGCCAGAAAAGGGATGAAGGTAGTGGACGAAGAGGTCTTCGCCCCTGTCGTGTCGATCGCGGTCTACGAGACGATCGAAGAGGCGATTGAGCTGGTCAATGATTCCAAATACGGATTGCAGGCGGGAGTCTACACCAAATCGCTGGGCCTTGCCCACAGGCTGCCCTATCTGCTGGAGGTGGGCGGCGTCATTATCAATGACACATGCTGCTTCCGTGCGGACCACATGCCCTATGGAGGCGTGAAGGAAAGCGGCATAGGCAAGGAAGGCCCTGCTTATGCCATGGCGGAAATGCTGGAAACGGTCATGGTTGTCGTCAATCTGGACGAGTAAAGGAAGTGGGCGTGCAATGAAAGGGAACTGCCTTATCGCGCAGTCAGGCGGCCCCACTGCCGTGATCAACAATTCGCTGTGCGGGATTTTGAAACAGGCGATGCACACGCAAAAGGCAGGCAAAATCTTTGGAGCCAAGCGAGGGATTTACGGCATGCTGCACGGGGAATACGCCAACCTGACCCATCTTCCAAGCACAGTATTGGACAGGTTGCGCTGCAGCCCGGGTGCCGCCCTTGGCTCTTGGCGCTGCAAGCTGAGCCAGGCGGATGTCGTGCGCATGGTTGAGCATATGAGGTCGGCTGAGATCCGCTTCTTTTTTTACATCGGCGGCAACGGCTCCATGCAGGTAGCGCGCATGATCGAGCAAACGGCGAAAGAGATGGGCTACGGGCTGACGGTTATCGGGATTCCCAAAACGGTGGACAATGATTTGTGCCTGACCGATCACGCGCCCGGCTTCGGAAGCGCTGCCAAGTTTATCGCAACCTGTGTCCTCGATATCGCCATGGACATCAGGAGCTTGCCCGGCAGCAAGAGGGTTACGATCGTGGAGACGATGGGCAGAAATGCCGGGTGGCTAGCCGCTGCCAGCGCGCTTTCGGGTGAAGGGGACACAGACATGCCTCCGCTCATCTACATACCGGAGGCTCCCTTCCGTACGGACCGTTTTCTGGAGGACATCCAGTCGCAGTATGACCGATACGGCTGCGCGCTGGCCGTCGTCTCCGAAGGAATCCGGGATGAGGCGGGCAGATTGCTCGCGGAGGATTCGATTGCGAAAGATCCTGTCGGGCGGCCTCAGCTGGGCGGAGTTAGCGCGTATCTGGCCCGGCTCGTCAGCGGCAATACGGGGCTGCAAGGCAGAAATGTCCTCCCTGGCATTTGGCAGCGCAGCGGAATGCTGTTTTCTTCGAGAGTCGATGTCGATGAAGCGTATCAGGCAGGCAAGGCCGGCTTTCAATTGGCCTTGGAAGGAAGATCGGGGGTCATGGTTTCTCTAAGGCGGATCGGCAAAAATCCGTATACGGTGGCCTATGAGCATGTGCCCTTGAGCGAAGTGGCGGGCAGGGAGAGGACGTTTCCCGTCGAGTGGTACGACAGCCGCAGCCGCTCCGTGAGCCAAGCGTTCAGGGAATACGTCGCCCCGCTGATTCAGGGCGAAGTACTCGTGCCGATGAACAACGGTTTGCCCGTCTATCAAACGATTTAATATTCGGTGGTATGCAAAAAGGAGTGGCAGCGTTGACCATTTACAAAATAGCGTGTATTCCCGGAGACGGCATCGGGCCGGAGGTGATTGCCGAAGGCGTCAAAATTTTGAACAGGGCGGCGCAGCTCGATGGAAGCTTTCGTTTCGCTTTCACCCACTTTCCCTGGGGCTGCGAATACTATGCCAAAACCGGCAAAATGATGGACGAGGACGGCCTGGAGCAATTGCGGCAGTTCGATGCCATTTACTTGGGGGCGGTCGGCTATCCCGGGGTTCCCGACCACATTTCTCTTTGGGAGCTGCTTCTGAAAATAAGAAAAGGCTTTGATCAGTATGTGAACCTTCGCCCGATTACGCTTTTGAAAGGGGCTCCGTGCCCGCTGGCCAACGTCAGACGCGAGCAGATCGACATGCTGGTCATCCGGGAAAACACGGAGGGAGAGTACGCGGGAGCGGGAGATTGGCTGTTTCCCGGCCAGGAGCATGAAGTTGTCCTGCAGACGGGCGTATTCTCGCGCAAAGGAACGGAACGGATTATTCGCTATGCGTACGAAACGGCTCAGGCAACCGGCAAGACGCTGACCAGCGTCAGCAAAGCCAATGCCCTTAATTACTCGATGGTGTTCTGGGATCAGATCTTCGCCGAGGTGGGCAAAGAGTACCCGGATGTGAGAACAGCCAGTTATCTCGTCGATGCAGCCAGCATGTTTTTCGTCAAGCAGCCGGAGCGGTTTCAGATCGTGGTCACCTCCAATCTGTTCGGCGACATTTTGACCGATCTCGGAGCGGCTATCGCCGGGGGAATGGGGCTGGCGGCAGGAGCGAATATTAATCCGGAACGCCGCTACCCGTCGATGTTTGAGCCGATACACGGCTCCGCCCCGGATATTGCCGGCAAGGGCGTGGCCAATCCGCTGGCAACCATTTGGTCGGCAAGCCAAATGCTCGATTTCTTCGGCCAGGAAGCGTGGGGGAGAGCCGTCCTGAACGCCATTGAGGAGACGCTCGTGCGAGGCGATGTCCTTACCCCCGACATGGGAGGGCGTGCTTCCACGAAAGAGGTGGGGGACAGGGTGGCTTCCCTGCTGCAGGTGCCAAAGGAGCTGCTGCCCAGGCAATAGACGAGTCCCTTGCGTATTGCGAATTCTCAGGCAATCCTGTATACTTGTGGAAGATAAAGCGCTTTCCTATTTTCATTGTCAAGGAGAAATTGCATTCCAGCAGACAAAAAATGACAGTAGGAATGTATGGCTTTCACCAATGGACTAGGGAAGGTTTTCAGGATGAAACCAACTATTTACGATGTGGCAAGAGAAGCAGGGGTATCGATCGCGACCGTCTCGAAGGTAATCAACAACACCGGCCGGATTAGCGAGAAGACGAGAAAGCTCGTCTTGTCCGTCATGAAGGAAATGAACTATCAGCCAAGCGTGGTGGCGTCGGCATTGACGGGCAAGTCTACGTACACAATCGGCCTGATGATTCCCGATTTGGCCAACCCTTTTTTTTCCGGGATTGCCCGGAGCATCGAGGACAGGGGCCATGCGCTGGGGTACAACATTGTCATCTGCAGCACGGACTACGATCCGGAGAAGGAAGCCAAATACATTTCCCTGCTGCTGCAAAAAAGCGTGGACGGCATCATTTTGGCTTCCGGCTTTGAGAACGTGGAAACGGTTCGGGAGCTGATCAAGCAAAAGGTGCCATTGGCGATCATTGCCCGCGAGATTCCGTCGCTCGAGGTAGACACCGTAGCGGTTGACGATTTTCTCGGAGGGTACCAGGCCGCCTCCCACCTGATCAGCCTCGGTCACCGGAGGATCGCGATTATCGCCCGGGATTTGTGGAGCAATCGCGAGCGGATGCGCGGATACAGGCATGCGCTGGATGAGGCAGGGATCGACTACGGCCGGGATGTGGAGTACGTCATGGAATCGAATGTGGAGAGCGGCAAGGCGCTGGCTGAAAAGCTGCTGCGGTCAGCCGATCCTCCTACGGCGATTTTCGCGTGCAACGACCTGCTTGCGATGGGGGCGATCCATGCTGCCCGCAGGCTTGGTATGTCCATTCCCCGTGACCTTTCGGTGGTCGGATTTGACAATACGGCCTGGGCCTCTGTGACCGATCCGCCGCTTACAACAGTAGCCCAGCCGATCCGGGACATGGGGACGCACGTGATGAATTTGCTTATCCAGGAGATCAACGGGGAGAAGAAACACAAGCAGCGCATCGTGCTCCTTCCCGAGCTGGTGGTTCGGGAGTCGACAGCCAAATACGTCAGGGATATGTAGGAAAGCGTCCTCTCTGCATTTTGCTGCAGGGGGGCGCTTTTTTTCGTCCAGGGGGACGAAAGCAGCTCTGGGCGAGGATGAAAGAAAATTAAAAAAATCGAGAGAAAATAGCTTTAATTTTAGAACAATTTGGTCTATAATTCAAAACATAAAAGTAAGTAAAGCGCTTAACCGAGTGAGAGAACAACATTTTCTAAAGGGGGTTGCTGCCTTTGAAAGCACTCGTAAAGACAAAGCCAGGCGTCGGGAACGTAGAGGTGCTGAATGTACCGGAGCCCGCTTGTCGGGCTGGCTGCGTAAAGATAGAAGTAGCTTTTACCGGGATCTGCGGTACCGATCTCCACATCTACCATGATACTTTTAAGAATGATCCTCCCGTTATTATGGGACATGAATTTTCCGGTATCGTCGCTGAAGTGGGAGAAGGCGTCACGAGATACAAGAAAGGGGACCGGGTAACGGTATTGCCTTCGACTGCCGTGACATGCGGCGCATGCTCGTACTGCAAGACCGGCTATTACATGTTTTGCCCGGAGCGCCGGGGAATGGGACACGGCGTGGACGGAAGCTTTACCAAATACGTGGTCGTCCGCGAAGACATGGTGTATCAGCTACCCGATTCGGTGACGTTGGAAGAAGCTGCGATGGCAGAGCCGCTTGCTTGCGCGGTGCAGGCGCTGGAAGAGCTGACGAGAATACACGCCGGGGACGTCGTACTGCTGTCGGGACCAGGTCCGATCGGTCTCCTTTGCCTCGCTTTGTTGACCGCAAAGGGATGCAGAGTGATCGTAGCGGGTACCGATGCCGACGAGGCCCGTCTGGAACTGTCTGCCAGGCTGGGAGCAGACGCAGCGGTTAATGTAAGCAAGGACGATTTGCAAGCGATTGTACAAAGAGAGACGGGGGGCATGGGGGTAGACGTTGCGATCGAGTGTGCCGGTGCAGGGCCTTCCATTGCGAGTTGTTTGAAAGCGCTTAAAAAGCAGGGGAGGTATATCCAGGTCGGAATCGTCGGCAAGGAGGTTGTCCTCGACTTTGATACCGTACTTTACAAGCAGCTTCAGGTAGTCGGCTCCCTCGCTCATTCCATGCAGACTTGGGACCGGGTCATGAACCTTTTGCACCAGGGAAAAATCAACCTCGCCCCTTTGATTACACATGTATTCCCCCTGAGTGACTGGCAAACGGCTTTCCAATTATGCGAGCAGAAAAAGGGAGGAAAAGTGCTGGTCCGCTACGACGAGTAGATAAGAGGGACAGCGGCAGGCCGCTTTGTTTGGAAGGAAACCGGAATATGAAGCGGAGGCCGCCGGTATGGAGGAAGTCTTTTTTTTAAAACAGTTAAGCGCTTACTTCGATAGAAATTGTGCTTGAGCGAAGCATGACAGTTCTTGTTCTATGAAATCGAAACTCACTGGAGGAAGGAAGGGGAAGTCAATGAAAGGGACAGGCCCGCAATTTGTTCAATCTCCGAACGGCGTCATCCCGGACACAATGAAAGCGGGATTTCTGGAGCAGCCGCTCGAAGTCCGGGTAGGACAGATTCCCGTTCCCAAGGTCAGCGGCACGGACGTGTTGATAAAGGTCGAGGCTGTTGGCGTCTGCGGCTCCGACGTTCACTATTACGCACATGGACGGATCGGCAAGCGCTTCGTACAGTACCCCCACATCCAGGGGCATGAATGCGCAGGAGTTGTGGTCGCCATTGGCGAGAAGGTGACCAGGTTTCAAGTAGGGGACCGGGTGGCGGTTGAACCCGGAGTGACGTGCATGGGCTGCAAATGGTGCAGGGAAGGCAGATACAATTTGTGCCCGGACGTGCAATTTCTTTCTACCCCGCCAGTCAAGGGAGCTTTTGTTCAGTATCTTGTGCATCGCGAAGACTTCCTCTCTCCGATTCCGGATCACCTGAGCTTTGAGGCGGCGACGCTTGCCGAGCCCTTGTCAGTGGGCATCCATGCGGTGAAAAGAGGCGGTCTTGCCCCGGGGGACACGGTTGCCGTAATCGGAATGGGACCTGTCGGCTTGATGACGGTGATCGCGGCCAAAGCGTTCGGCGCAAAGGAAATCGTCGCCTGCGACATGGAGCCGCTCCGATTGCAGGCAGCCCGCAAGCTGGGGGCTACGAGGCTGGTCAATGTTGGCGAGAAAAATGTGGAAGACGAAATTGCTTTTGTGACTGAGGGGCTCGGCGTCGATATGGTGCTGGAAACGTCCGGGAACGACAAGGCATTGCAGTCGGCCATCGGACTGGCAAAGCGGGGCGGCTCGCTTGTTGTAATCGGGTTTCCCGCTCGAGAAGAGGTCCCGCTGAATGTAACTTTGATGCTGCAAAAGGAGATTGATCTCTATTCGGTCTACCGCTACACAAACACCTATTCGCTCGCGATCCAGCTGCTGGCATCCGGGGAATATCCCGTGGACCAGATCATTACCGACCGCTATTCGCTGGATGACATTCAGCAAGCGATGGAGCAGGCTCGAACCAATAGAAGCGGCAGCCTGAAAGTAATGGTATACCCGAACAAATAGGACCCATGAGGAGGAATCAAAATGAAAAAGACAGTGAAATGGCTCTCCGTGATCACGGCGCTGGCTCTGACATTGGCTGGCTGCGGGGGCGGCGCATCCACAAATCCGGCGGGAGCGGGCAGCTCGGGGAATGCTTCCGGCTCGGGGAGCGGCGAGAAAAAAGTGTTCGACCTCAGCATTCCCGAGCCGGAAGGGGCGAAGTTCGACATCGCGGCCAAGGCTTTCAAAGAGGAGCTGGAACGTTTAACAGACGGTCAGTTATCCGTCAAAATCCATTACAACAACTCATTTGGCGGGGAGCGGGAAGTCTTTGAAATGATGGGGATCAACTCGCTGCATATGGGACTGATTTCCGCAGGTCCGATGGGCAACTGGGTAAAAGAATTCAACATGTTTGACTTGCCGTTCCTGTTCGAGAACCTCGACCATGCCCATGCCGTTTTGGGCGGAGAGATTGGCGACGAGCTGGCGCAAAAATTTGAACAGGCGGCAAATGTAAAAATCCTCGGCTGGATGGAGAACGGCTTCGTTTCGACCACTTCCAACAAACCGCTTGCCAAGGCTGAGGACGTGAGCCACATGAAAATACGCGTTCAGGAAAATGAAGTCCAGATCGACACCTGGAAAGCCTATGGAGCCGATCCGACCCCGATGGCCTGGACGGAAGTCTTTACAGCTCTCCAGCAAAAAGTAATCGACGGTCATTCCAACTCACCGGCAACCATCAAATCTTCGAAAATTTACGAGGTGCAGTCCCACGTCACGCTCCTGGAAGACAGGTATTCACCGGCTCCGCTGGCGATGAGCAAGGCGCTCTTTGATTCCTTGACCCCAGAGCAGCAGGAAGCAGTCACGAAAGCCGCGAAATATGCGGTTCCGATCGGGCGGAAAGCCAATCAGGACAAGATCGATGAAGCGATGGCCTTTTTCAAAGAGCAGGGGATTGCCATTGTGACTCCGGACAAAGCATCGTTCAAAGCGAAAGTAGACAGTGTATACGAGAAGTGGGCGCCTCAGATTGGAAAAGAAATGATCGACAAGGTAAGAACCTATAAGTACTAGGATGGACAGCGGGGTGGCGATGGCTGTTGCCACCCCGCTCCGAGACGGGGAGGATGAGGATGAAAGCCATTTTGCAGCAATATACCCGATTCGTTGATTTCTTGAATATGGTTTGCGGTTGGTGCCTGGCTGCCATCATTGCGGTCATGTCCATTCTGATCTTTTGGCAAGTCGTGGCCCGGTATGCGATAGGATCTTCGCTGGCCTGGTCGGAAGAGCTGTCCCGGTTTCTGATGATTTTCATGGTCCTGATCGGGGCCGCCGTGGCGCTTGGAAAAGGGAGCCTGATCGCGGTGGAGATCGTGCCGGAAATGGCGCGGGAGAGCCTGAAGAAGTGGATAAAGACGGCTACTCATTTGCTTTCCATTGTCTTTTACGCGATTTTGATCGTCTACGGTTGGAAGCTGGCTCAAAATTTTTCGGGGCAAATCGCGCCTGGTACTGGAATCTCGATGTTCTGGATTTACTTGTCGCTTCCCATGGGGGGACTGCTGCTCTTGCTCAATTCCCTTTCCGGTGTAATCAAAGAGTTCATCGGGGAAGAGGGGTGAGAGCATGCTGATTGTTTTCTTTCTTGCCCTGCTGGTGCTTCTGTTTTTAAGCGTTCCTATCGCATCCTCGCTTGGTCTGGCAACGATCGCGGGCATCTGGCTGCACGATTCGCTCCCGCTGCAAATCGTTCCGCAGCGCATTTTCGTCGCGCTTAACTCGTTTCCTCTGATGGCCATCCCTTTCTTTATCCTGGCAGGAAATCTGATGTCAGCCGGCGGGATGTCACAGCGGCTGGTCAATTTCGCAAGCTCGCTGGTAGGACACCGCACCGGCGGCCTGGCGATGGTGGCGATTATTACATCGATGTTTTTTGCGGCCATTTCCGGTTCGGGCGCGGCGACGACCGCGGCGATCGGAGCCATCCTGATACCGGCGATGGTCGCCCGGGGGTATCATGTGGAGTACGTCAGCGCCAATCAGGCGATTTCCGGCGCATTGGGCGTCATTATTCCGCCGAGCATCCCGATGATTTTGTACGGGGTGGCCGCCGAGGTTTCCATAGGAGACATGTTTTTGGCCGGAATTTTGCCCGGACTGCTCATCACGGCGTCTTTGCTGGTGAGCGCCTACATCATTGCCAAAAAGCGCGGATACCATGGGGTAGAGCGGAAAAGCATGGCGGATGTCAGAAAGTCGTTTCGGGAGGCGATATTGGCCCTGTTAATGCCGATCATCGTGCTCGGCGGAATCTATTCCGGGGTGTTTACGCCGACAGAGGCGTCGGTCGTGGCAGTCGTTTACTCCTTTGTGGTCGGGTTTGTCATCTATCGCGAAATCACCGTGGCAAAGCTGGTCGAAACGTTGCGCGAATCAGCCGTTTCCAGCGCTGTCATCATGATCGTCATCGGGGCTGCCGGCCTGTTCGGCTTCTTTGTCAGCATCACCGGAGTGCCTGACATGGTATACGGCATGATTTCCGAATTTGTCACCAGCAAGTACATGTTCCTGATCATGGTCAATATTCTCCTCCTGCTGGCAGGCATGTTTTTGGACGGAGGAGCAGCCATCCTGATTTTTGTGCCGCTGCTGTTCAGCACGGCAGTGAATCTGGGGATTGACCCGGTACACTTCGGTACGATCATGGTCGTCAATCTGGCCATCGGATTGGTGACGCCGCCCGTCGGAATCGACTTGTTCGTCGTCTCCCAAATCTCCAAGATTTCCATCAGCCGAATCGCCAGGGCAGCGGTGCCATTGATCATTCTGCTTTTTGTCGATGTGCTTGTGATCTCGTTTATCCCGTTTCTCTCTACGTGGATTCCGTCTTTGCTCAAGTAATCTTTTCAAACGCGATTCAAAATTCGGAACAGACAGCATGTTTTGCAAATGGAGCGCACCTGGTTTCAGGTGTGTTTTCTTTTTGGGTGCTACTCCTTTTTCAGCACAAACAATGTCAGAAAGCTGAGAGCCTCCTGCAGCTCCGCGGATATTCGGTTCGCCAGCTCGGCGGGCACGCCTTCCTTGTAAACGGGCTCCTCCTCCAGCAGAGCAAAACCATTTTCACAGGCTAATTGCTTCGCTTCCCAAGGCATCATCGTGTTTTGGATCGTGGCCTCCCCATACAGGCGACGGTAGCTGTGGCCGCGCGGTCCCGCAGTCGGGCCGAGGATGCCGAGGAGCAAGATGCCTTCGGGTTTCAGTAAACGGTGAAACTCCTTCAAAACGGCGAGGGGAGAAGGGGCGAATTCAGTCACGTTGATGCACAGAATCCCGCCAAATGTCTCATTGGAAAAAGGAAGGCTGGACACATCTCCGGTCTGAAAGCGGACAGATCTTTCTCCGTACCTTGCCCGGTCATTTGCCCGGTCCTTGGCCAGGCGAATCATTTCCCCGGCAATGTCTACTCCATCCACAGCATAACCGCTTGCGGCCAGTTTGCAGCTGGCGTATCCATCTCCGCAACCAGCGTCCAGAACGGGCCCATTTTCTGCCCGAGCATAACGGGTAAACAGCGGCAGGATGGTCCGACGGCTGCCCGTTTCCCACATGCCTTCGCTGCGCTTGTGCCAATCGGCCGAAAACTGGTCCCATTGTTCCTTGGCCATTTCGCTCCACCTAGTCATTTGTTACGTCCTCCTTATCATGTTTCAGCAAGCTTTACAGGTGTCTTCCCATTGTTTTCAGCTCCCATGCAAATTTTCCTGCAACGCCCCGGAAAAGACTGATGAATCGCTACTTTACTGGATGAAAGCTGTCGCGCGTTTTCGCGTTGTTCCGTGTTCTTGCGGGAGCAAACGCTTCCATTGTACTCTCAAGGTAGCAGACAAAATCATCCCAATCATGAGAAAATTTGAAAAAGTCGGAGGGGTAGGCAAATGAGCAACACCGATTTCTTTCCCATTCAGGACTGGGATTATGTGGAGTTTTATGTAGGAAATGCGAAGCAAGCCATGCACTATTTCACCAAGGCGTTCGGATTTCAGGCTGTTGCCTATGCAGGGCTGGAGACAGGCTCGCGGGAAAAGGTTTCCTACGTATTGAAACAAAAGCACCTCACGTTTGTCTTGTCAGGTTCGCTTACTCCAGACAGCCTGATTTCCGCGTTTGTCGGCAAGCACGGGGACGGCGTGAAGGACGTGGCGCTCCGTGTGGACGACTGTGAGCAGGCATACCGCGAGGCCGTATCCCGAGGGGCTGTGCCTGTCATGGAGCCGACCGAGTTTTCCGATTCCTTCGGCACCGTGAAAAAGGCGATAATCGGAACTTACGGGGACAACATTCACACCTTTGTCGAGCGGAAAAACTACAACGGTCCCTTCCTTCCGGGTTATCAGGCGTATGAATCTCCGGTTCAGGGAGAAGAAACCGGGCTGATCGGGATTGACCATATCGTCGGAAACGTCGAAGTCATGGACGAATGGGTGGCCTACTACCAAAAAGTAATGGGCTTCACAGCCGTTCAGAACTTTAGCGACGACGACATCTCGACGGAGTATTCGGCGCTGATGTCAAAAGTGATGCAGAGCGGTACGGGGCGGATCAAGTTTCCGATCAACGAGCCGGCCGAGGGCCGCCGGAAGTCGCAAATCCAGGAGTTTCTCGAGTTTTACAAAGGGCCGGGTGTTCAGCACATCGCCCTGTTGACCAACGACATCGTGAAAACCGTTTCCGCGCTGCGGGCAAATGGCGTGGACTTCCTGTATGTGCCGGACACCTACTACGAGGAGCTGAAGGAGCGCGTCGGCGAGATCGACGAAGACATTGAAACGCTGCGCAGCCTGCGGGTACTCGTGGACCGCGACGACGAAGGATACCTGCTGCAGCTGTTCAGCAAGCCAATCGTGGATCGTCCGACCTTGTTTGTCGAAATCATTCAGCGAAAAGGCGCTCGCGGCTTCGGCAACGGGAACTTCAAGGCGCTCTTTGAAGCGCTTGAGAGAGAACAGGAGCTGCGGGGCAATCTATAGGAACTCGCTCGAAAGCACTTTCCGTCGACAGCGGTTGACTGTCGGCGTTTTTTTTGTTTGTGAATTCAGTCTAGACTGACGATTTGCTTGACCGCAAAAGCGCTGCGTGGCGATAATGGTAACAACAGACTGGAAGAGGAGCGACAAGGATGAATCTGGCCCTCATGATTCCCCTGGCGGAACGAACCGCCGTACTGGTCGTGGCTGCTCTGCTGTTCACGCGCGTCAAAGCGTTTCGCAGCCTGCTGAACCAGCGGGCTACCTATAAAGACAAGGCCGTCATGGTTCTGATCTTTTCCGGAATTTCCATTTTAGGCACGTACAACGGCATCTGGTACCAGGACGCGATCGCCAACTCGCGGGTGATCGGCACCATCGTGGCTGGCCTTCTGGCGGGACCGTGGGTAGGCTTGGCGACGGGCTTGGTCGCCGGCATTCACCGCTATTCGCTGGGCGGCTTTACCGATCTGGCCTGCGCCATCTCGACGATCAGCGAGGGTGTGTTGGCAGGCCTTTTTTACAAGTTCCGGCGAACGCGGGAAATTCGCTGGACGACCGCGATGGCCGTCGGATTCGTCGCCGAGTGGATGCAGATGGGGATTATTCTTCTGGTAGCCAGGCCGTATGCGGATGCGCTGGCGCTCGTAAAGGCGATCAGCGTACCGATGTCGGTCGTGAACGCGTTGGGAATCGCCATCCTGATCATCATCATCGATCTGGCGAAAACCGAAGAGGACCGGATCGGCGCTCTTCAAGCCCAGCGGACGATGCAGGTCGCGGACAAAACGCTCTCGTATCTCCGCCAAGGACTCACCTATGAATCTGCCAAGCGCGTGGCGGAGGAAATCCTCTGCACGACGAGAGTGGCAGCCGTGGCGATAACGGACACGAAGACCGTTCTCGCCCATGTCGGCTCCGGCTCCTCCCACCACGTGGTTGGACAGGAAATTACCACGAAGGCGACCCGGGAAGTGCTGGAAACCAGGGAAGTGAAGATCGCCTGGACCAAGGAGGAGATCGGCTGCCGGGAGAAAAATTGCACGCTGCGCAGCGCCATAATCGTACCACTGATGCGAAAGCGGGGAGAGGTGGCCGGCGTGCTCAAGTTGTATCAGGATCGGTCGCGCAAGCTGTCGGCGGTCGATCTGGAACTGGTTCGCGGGCTGGGAAACCTGATCTCGACCCAGCTTGAGCTGGCCGATCTGGAACAGCAGGCCCGTCTTCTGGCCGATGCCGAAATCAAGGCGCTGCATGCGCAAATCAATCCCCACTTTTTGTTCAATGCGCTCAATACGATCGTTTCCTTCATCCGCTTTCGCCCCGAGCAGGCCCGGGAGCTGCTCATTCATTTGGGAGAATACTTCCGCCGGAATTTGCACGACAGCGGGGGATTTGTGACGCTTGCGGAGGAGCTGGAGCACATCGAGGCTTACCTGGCGATCGAACGGGCCCGCTTCGGCGAAAAGCTGAAGGTGGAGTACGAAATCGAGCCGGGAGTGGAACGCTGCGTCGTGCCCGGACTCGTCCTCCAGCCCCTCGTGGAAAACGCGATCAAGCACGGGCTGCTGCCAAAGCGCGAAGGGGGCGTCGTAAAAATAACCGCCCGCTTGAAGGACAGGCAGGTATTGGAGCTGAAGGTAGCGGACAACGGTGTGGGGATGGAGCAGGACCCGTTTGTCCCGCCGCCTCCTGCCCAGGATGGAAAACGCAGGCTGTCCGGCATCGGGCTGTCAAATGTGAAGAGCCGTCTTCAGGCCATCTACGGACAGCCGTACGGGATCGTGATCGACAGTCAAAAGGGGCTGGGAACGACTTGTCTCATAGAATTGCCTTTAGGAGTGAAAGTTCATGCTGAAAGTGTTCATCGTGGATGATGAAGCCCCGGCAAGAGCAGAGCTTCGCTATCTCCTGGAACAATTTTCGGATGTGACTGTCATCGGAGAAGCGGAAAGCGGGGAAGAGGCGCTCGAACTGATTCCCGACGCGGAGCCGGACGCCATCTTTCTCGATATTCACCTGCACGACCGCGACGGCGTCGATGTGGGGCAGGATTTGCTCGAATTGATGGTGCAGCCTCCCGTCGTTATTTTTGCAAGCGCATACGAGATCCACGCGGTCCGTGCTTTTGAGACGGAAGCGGTGGATTACATCGTAAAGCCGTTCAGTGAACATCGATTGGAAAAAACGATCAACCGGGTGCGGAAGCTTCGTCCGCTGCCAGGAAGCGAGGCCGCGCAGCAGCCGTATCTGGAAATGCAGCTGCAGAGCCTGCTCCAGTCCGTGCTGGAAGACCAGCAGCCGCGCAGGATACCTGTGGAGCACAACGGAAAGATCATGCTGATCGATCCCAACGATATCGTCTACGCTACAGTGGATGGCCGGTACGCGAGCATTTACACGGAGGGGGAGCAGTACGCCACATCCTTTACCCTGCAAGAGCTGGAGAGCAGGCTGTCGCCCAAACAATTTTTCCGGACGCACCGGGCGTTCATCGCCAATCTCTACCGCACGGCGGAGCTGGTTCCCTGGTTCAAGGGAGCGCTCTATCTGGTCATGCAAGACGCCGGGAGGACGCAGGTGCCGGTAAGCCGCAACGTCGTGAAGGAGCTGAAGAAGCGGCTTGGGTTTTAGCTCGATGATGGTTCAAAAGAAAGAAGCATGTGTACAGGCTCTCAACCCGGCTCTTGCCGCTTGCCTGGACCCATGCTTTTTTACTTTTGACAGGCAAGGGCAAGGCTCATTTCGTTCTACATCATCTGGAAAGCCCAGATCGCAAGCAATGCCAAAAATCCCGTGAGCCACCTGAAGCTTTTCCGTCTGACGGCCTTGTTGTCTTTAGCTGGAAAAAGGCACAAGCTCCAAACGCTTATGGCGAACGTCGCCAAAAATCCGGTCAAACGGATGACTGCCAGCTGAGCAGACCGCGCATGCTCCGTCCACAAATAAACGAGCCGTTTCGTTTCAGCCCGGCATTTTCTCCTTTCGCGCTCGATTTTTTACTGTTCAGACAATTTTTGTTTTTTTTGTGTACAACCGCGTGATAGGGTAGGTTGAGGTCTTATTCCTCATGTTCCTATTCATTATTTTACAAGGGGGAGAAAGGGATGAAAAAATGGCTTCTCTCAGTCCTGATCTGGGGCGGGGTTGCGGCGCTCGGGGCAGTAGGCTTCGGCTTTCTGGCACTGTCCCGCGGCGAATCCGTCAACTCGTTCTGGCTGCTGACTGCCGCTGTCTGTTCGTACGCTGTCGCATATCGCTTCTACAGCAGGTTTATCGCCCGGAAAATCATGGGACTCGACGACAATCGGGCGACACCGGCCGAAGTGAACAACGACGGGAAGGACTTCGTTCCGACCAACAAATGGGTTTTGTTCGGGCACCACTTCGCTGCGATCGCCGGGGCGGGACCGCTCGTCGGGCCGACATTGGCCGCGCAAATGGGCTACCTGCCGGGGACGATCTGGATAATCGTCGGGGTAGTCATCGGCGGAGCCGTTCAGGACTTTATCATCCTGTTTGGCTCGATGCGGCGAAATGGAAAGTCGCTGGGCCAGATCGCCAAGGAAGAGATCGGTCCTTTTGGCGGCGCGCTCGCCTTGATCGGCATCGTTGCGATCATGGTTATTTTGATCGCTGTATTGGCCATGGTCGTTGTCAATGCGCTGGCTGAATCTCCATGGGCGACCTTTACGATCTTTATGACGCTGCCGATTGCCATCTTGATGGGGTTGTACATGCGCTACATTCGCCCAGGAAGGGTCATGGAAGGCTCGCTTATCGGACTTGCTCTGCTGTTCCTGTCACTGTGGTGGGGACAGGCGGTAGCCGCTTCTCCCACCTGGGGACCTGCGTTTACCTTTAGCAAGGTTCAGCTTGCCTGGATGATTATCGCCTACGGGTTTGTCGCGTCTGTCTTGCCTGTTTGGCTGCTGCTCGCGCCTCGCGACTACTTGAGCTCGTTTTTGAAGGTGGGAACGATCGCCGTTCTCGCGGTGGGCATCGTGCTGACGCTTCCGCCGCTGGAGATGCCCGCTCTGACCAAATTTATCGACGGCACCGGACCCGTGTTTGCCGGCAACCTGTTCCCGTTCCTGTTTATTACGATCGCCTGCGGCGCCGTCTCCGGGTTCCACGCGTTGGTCTCTTCCGGTACGACGCCGAAGATGATCGCAAAGGAATCGCACGCGCCGTTGATCGGCTACGGCGGAATGCTGATGGAGTCCGCTGTGGCGATCATGGCGATGATTGCGGCTTGCGTGCTGACGCCTGGAGTCTACTTCGCCATTAACTCGCCGGCTGCGGTAATCGGGTTGGATGCGGTAGCCGCTGCCCAGACGATTTCCAGCTGGGGCTTCACGATCACCCCGGATATGATTACGACGCTGGCCCAGGATATCAACGAAAAAACGATTCTGTCCCGGACGGGCGGAGCGCCTTCGCTGGCGATCGGGATGGCGACCATCTTTTCGACCGTGTTGGGCGGGAAAGCGTTGATGGCCTTCTGGTACCACTTTGCGATCTTGTTTGAAGCCGTTTTCATTTTGACCACGATTGATGCGGGCACGCGAGTCGGACGCTTCATGGTGCAGGACATGCTGGGCAATATTTTCCCGAAAATGAAGCAGGTAGACTGGCTGCCGGGGAACCTGATCGGCTCTGCCGTCATCACGGCCGGCTGGGGGTACTTCCTCTATCAGGGCGTGGTCGACCCGCTGGGCGGCATTTACACGCTGTGGCCGCTGTTCGGGATCGCCAACCAGATGCTGGCGGCAATCGCCTTCGTAGTCGGGACGACGATCATCTTCAAAATGGGCAAGGCCCGGTACGCCTGGGTCACGCTGCTGCCGATGGTATGGCTTACCTCGGCTACCATGACGGCCGCTTGGCAAAAGCTGTTCCATGCCGATCCAAAGATCAGCTTCCTGGCGCACGCAGATGCTTTCCAAAAGGCGCTTGATGCGGGTACCCTCCCGGCTGGGGTCAAGACAGTGGAGGCCGCGCAGAAGATGATCCTGAACGACCAGATCGACGCAGCGGTCTGCGCTATTTTCATGGCGATCATCATCGGCATCATTGTCGACGGAGTACGGCTGTGGATCAACATCCTGCGCGGGAGGACATTCGAGCTCCGCGAATCCCCGTACATCCCATCAAAAGGGGACAACTACTACGACGGCAAAGGGCATTCCATCGCATGAAAAAAAGGTGGAGAACGGTCAAAGTGTCCCTTCGTCGGATCAGCTCGATCATCAAGACCATCTTCGGCATGCCGGACTACGATCGTTATCTGCAGCATTGGTACCAGACGCACGCGAAGCCAGGGTTCTTTCCGATGACGGAAAGAGAGTACTATATCTACGCGCTGCGTGAACGCTATGAAAAAGGCGGAGTGACCCGTTGTTGCTAACCGCCGCTGTGTTCGCACCATTCTCGCAAGATGCGACGGGAGGCCGGATAACGGGTCTCCCGTCGTCGTTTATCTAAGCCTTGTCAGGTGTACAGTAGGGTGTATCAGCAGGGAAAGTATGGTACACTAGAGGCAAAGTCAAGATGTGGGTGGCGATACGTGTGCATGCAACAGCCTTGGAAGCACTCAAGGACCTGGCTCTGGACTGCGCAAGAAGCGCAGGAGAACTCAGTCTCAGACGAATGAAGCAGCCGTTTACTGTGGAATATAAAACTTCCGCTTCCGATCTTGTCACAGCAGTGGACAAAGAAGTGGAGAAGCACGTCATCGATGAGATTTTGCGAAAATACCCCGAGCATGGCATATTGGGCGAAGAGAGCACGTTTACGGGCGATCCGGGCAAGTACGATACGTTGTGGGTGATTGACCCGATTGACGGAACGACCAATTTTGTTCATCAGCAGATCAACTTTGCCGTTTCCATCGCGGTCTATCATAAAGGAGAGGGATTGATTGGCGTCGTCTACGATCCGTCCCGCGACGAGATGTTTCACGCCGTAAAGGGGCAAGGCGCATTTTTGAATGGACAGAGACTGCGGCTGGAAAAGACCGTTTCATTGGAAGAAGCCCTTCTTTGCACAAGTGTCTTCTGGAACAAACAGGCGGAACAAATGGGGATCGACCTGATCGTGAAGAAATTGGCCGGAAAAGTGCGGGGCATGCGTCTTCTTGGCAGCGCTGCACTGGAAATGTCGTACGTGGCGGCAGGGCGGCTCGATGGATATGTCAGCCTCTCGCTGAATGCCTGGGATTTTGGAGCGGGGAATATTCTGGTGGAGGAAGCAGGAGGCAGGGTGACCACGATGGACGGACAGCCGCTGCCGTTTGACCGGAAAAGCAGCGTCATGGCATGTAACCCTACTTTTTACGAGGAATTGCAGCATTACATTCAAAGATCGGAATCTGAATCCGAGCTTTCCTGAGAAACGATATATTGCGCAGAAAACTGCCTGATGGGCAGTTTTTTTGTTTGGCCTGAGTACGAGTGGAGAGCGGTTATAAAAAAATGGGGGAAAGTCAACAATGGAGGAAAAAAGGAGATGCCGCATGATTTTCTCAAGAGCATGGAAAAAACGGAAGCTCCGCTCAGGGGGGCGCTTGGTTTTCCCGTCTGTTCAGCCGGCTTCAAACGAGACGGAACAGACGCCTCTGTCTTCCGAGCTGGAGAGCAATTTGCGTATTCTCCGAAACATTTTCGCTGATTGCACGGATAATTCTCCACTTTTTAACAAATAGTAAAGCAAGAGATTGAGGGGAAATCATAAAATACGCATCTATAACAACGATATTAATATGCTTGTTATACATAAATTCAACAATAATAAAAAAGTAAATAATATTTTTAATAAAATCATATTCAAGAATATCGTGATATGATTCAAGAGATCATTGTTTGACATCTGGGAGGGACATCAATGGACGCAACTGTGAATTCACAGCAAGGGAAACAAAAACATCCTCCAGGATTGTATTTGTTGTTCTTTACGGAGCTTTGGGAACGCTTCAGCTACTACGGCATGCGGGCCCTGCTCACCCTGTATTTGACCACGGCCCTGATCAGCGGCGGCCTGGGCTTTGAAAAGGGTTTGGCAATGAGTATCTACGGTTTTTTTACCGGTGCCGTATACTTTACGCCCATTGTCGGCGGGTATTTGTCCGACCGGTTTCTCGGCAGAAGGTACGCGATTACCCTCGGGGGCATTACGATGGCGCTCGGCAATATTGTTCTGTTTGCTTTTCAGAGCACGGGTGGATTGTATACCGGCCTTGCTCTGCTGATTATTGGAAACGGTTTCTTCAAGCCTAATATCTCCACGCTGGTCGGCGAGCTCTACCCGGAAAATGACAAGCGCCGGGATGCCGCCTTTACGATTTTTTACATGGGGATCAACATCGGCGGGTTTATCGCTCCGCTGATCTGCGGCTATTTGGCTGAGGAGCACTTTCGGACAGCGCTGAACGGTGTGGAAATGTACGGCTTCAAGTACGGGTTTTTGGCTGCCGCGGTCGGGATGGTGGTCGGCCAGATCGCATTCAACCTGCTGGGCGATCGCTATCTGGGGGATATCGGCAAACAGCCGATCGGGAAAAGCGAAGCTCCGGAATTGAAGGAAGCCGCCAATCGGCCGCTTACGAGGAAGGAAAAGCAAAGAACCGCGGTCATCGTCATTTTGGCCTGCTTTGTCATCTTTTTCTGGGCAGGCTTTGAACAGGCAGGAAGCTCGCTGACACTGTACACCGACTTGTTTGTCGATCGGACGATTGGCGGGTGGGAGGTGCCGACCTCCTGGTTCCAGTCGTTAAATCCGCTCTTTATCGTGGTCTTGGCTCCTTTTGTCTCTATACTCTGGGTGAAGCTGGCCAACAGCAAACGGGGCGACTTGAGCATACCCGCGAAGATGGGACTGGGCATGGTTCTGCTCGGTCTCGGGTACATGATTTTGCTGCTGGCTGTCGTGCAGACAGGAAGCGACGAAAACAACATCCTGGCAAAGGCCAATATTGCAATTATTGTCCTGACCTACCTGATGCATACGCTCGGCGAGCTGTTCCTGTCGCCAGTCGGCTTGTCCATGGTCAGCAAGATCGCACCGGTCAAGCTCGCCTCGCTGCTGATGGGCGTGTGGCTGGCAAGCACGGGAGTGGCCAATGTTCTGGCCGGTCAATTGGCTGCCTTTACCCAGTCGCTGGGGTACTTGGAAGTATTCGGGCTGATCGGCACAATGGCGATTGTGCTGGGGCTTGTGCTCCTGCTCGTATCGCGCAAGCTGGTACAGATGATGGAATAGACGAAGACAATAAGGGAAAAGGACAGCTCGCAAAAGGGCTGTCCTTTTTGGTGTCGGCACTTTCCTCAGCCGATCTCGATTCCGTGCGTTGCCAGCGTCTCCCGCAGAACGCGGGCCATCAAGTCGTAACCGAGCACATGGGGGTGAAGACCGTCGTCGGCGAGTTCTTCATGCAAGGTGATGCCGTCTTGGTCCGTCATGTGCCGATGGTAGTCGACAAAGATGATATTTTCCGAGCATGCGTATTCCCGCAAGGCCTTATTGATGCTTGCGACCAGCTCGTTTCGCAGGCCGTTTCTGGCGTAGCGCTCCATCCGGGTTGGCAGCAAGGAACAAAGAATCGGGGCAATCCCGCCTGCTCTGGATTGGGTCAGCATGGCGGTCAGGTCGGCGACTATCTCTTGCTGTATCTCTTCCGGCTCTTTGCGGTCCTCGGGCAGCCACTCGTCCAGCGCCCACGTGTTGTTGATGCCGAGAAGGATGACCACGCAAGCGGGGCTTAGCTGGGTGACGTCAGCGGCAAACCGCCTGAGGGCAAAGCCGGTCGTATCCCCGCCGATTCCCCGGTTGACGATGACGTGTCCAGCGCCGCCAAAATAAGTATCGACGTCCCACCAGTGGGTGATCGAGTCCCCGAAAAAGAGAAAATCGATCTTTCTTTGATAATGCAGCAAAGCCTCGTTGTGGAAATCAAATTCGTTTCGGCGTCTGTCGGCTGCGGCTTCGATGCCAAACAAGCCGGGCCGAATCAGGGACGGTCTTTTGTCGCTCACAATGATCTGTCCTCTCTTTCAAACCGGGATGTATCCTGTTTCTATCGTATCATGAGCTTTCCGTGCTGTTTTGACTTTTCTTGCTGAGGTCTCAAGGATCAGGAAAATCAAACAAAAAAGCGGGCTTCCGGGAAGCTCCGCTTTTGTTTCCGAAAAAGACCGCCCGCTGAAAGGGGGTCAACGGACGGTAATGGAGGACGATATGTCCATCGTAGGGTCTGACAATTCTTATCATAGATTTCTCATGTTAAGAACAAATAGAGAAACGATAAAGGCTTTGTTAATTTTTATCCGGCAAGCAGGACTGGAGCCTTTTTTGGCTTGATCTTCTGTCTGATAGACGAGCATCCATGCGAACCGCAGAACTCTCTCATATTCTGTGAAGAGCGGCGCTGTCAGCATGAGTGCCCGCTTAGACAATTACAGAGGAGGCCATGCAGATGAGTGGGTTTCGCGATAACAATTTTATCTGGATTATCCTGATCATTTTTTTGCTGTTCGCGTTCCTGGATGACTGAGCTTACAATGGAAAGAAAGAGGACTCTCTCCCGCTGGAGACGAGTCTTCTTTCTATACATATGAACGAGACAGGTCCAGAGGAAGCCATCCCGTTTATCGGCTTATTTGTTCAAATGCTGGAGAAATTGACGGGTCCGCTCTTCCTTCGGGCTGGGGAACAATTGCTGCGGCACTCCGCGCTCAACGATCACGCCTTGATCCATAAAGATGACTTCATCTGCCACCTCGCGGGCAAATGCCATCTCATGCGTGACGACCACCATGGTCATTCCTTCTACAGCCAGCTCCTTCATGACCTTCAGCACTTCGCCGACCAGCTCGGGGTCAAGCGCGGAGGTAGGCTCGTCAAACAGCATCACTTTCGGGTCCATGGCGAGAGCGCGGGCGATCCCGACGCGCTGCTGCTGTCCCCCGGATAGCTGGGCAGGGTAGTGGTCCAGCTTGTCAGCAAGTCCTACCTTGGTCAGCAGCTGGGCTGCCTTGCTTTTAGCAGCCTCCGGTTTCATGCCTTTCACGGTGACAGGGCCTTCCATGACATTTTGCAGCGCCGTCATGTGCGGGAACAGATTGTAGCTTTGGAAGACCATGCCGGTCTGCTTGCGAAGCCGCGGAATATCCGATTTTGCTACTTTGCGGGAAAAGTCAAGCTGGACGTCGCCGATTTGCACGCTGCCCTCGGTCGGTATCTCCAAAGCGTTCAGGCAGCGGAGAAGCGTCGTTTTGCCGGAACCGGACGGTCCGATGATGACGACGACCTTGCCTTTCTCAACTGTCAACGAAATGCCCTTGAGCACGTGCAAGTCGTGAAATCGTTTATGAAGATTGGCGATGGTTATCATGAGTATGCTCCCCTCTAGGCGACGTAGCGGTCAAGCCTGTGCTCGATGCGATCCTGGATCGCCGAGAGTACCAGACAGATCAGCCAGTAGATCAGCGCAGCTTCCGAGTAGACCAGGAGCGGTTCATACGTGGCCGCTGCGATCTCCTGCGCTTTCCGGAACATCTCGGGAACGAGGATAGCGGCGGCGAGCGACGTATCCTTTACCAGGCTGATATACGAGTTGGACAGGGGCGGCACAGACACGCGCGCCGCCTGCGGCAGGATGATGCGCACCAAAGCTTGCCGATACGTCATACCAAGCGAATAGCCGGCTTCCCACTGTCCCTTCGGAATGGACAGGATCGCGGCGCGGACCACCTCCGAAGCGTAGGCGCCCACATTCAGAGAGAAGCCGATCACCGCTGATGGAAACGAATCGATCGTAACGCCGACGCTGGGCAGTCCGAAAAAGATGATGAACAGCTGTACGAGCAAGGGCGTTCCGCGAATGATCGATACATATACGCGGGCGATGCCCACGAGCACTTTGTTGCCGGAAATCCGGGCAAGCGCCGTCAGGATGGCAATGACGAGTCCAATGGCAAACGATATCAGAGAAAGCGACAGGGAGAAGGTCAAAGCGCCTTTCAGAAGCGGCCAAAAGGAGCTTTGCGCAATCTCCACCCATCTGTCAAAGCGTTCCGGGTTGCCGAACAGGTTACTTAGAAACATCTGCACCAAACCATTTCTCGGAGATTTGTTGGAACGTACCGTCCTTCATCATGTCGTCTAGCGCCTTGTTGACCGCCTCTATGAGCTCGGTGCTGCCTTTGCGGAACAGAAAGCCGTTTTTCGCCCCGTCGGGATGCTTGGCGACAATCTTGATTGGGGTATCCGGCTTTTGCTTCAGAAAATCGAGCAGGGACAAGCCGTCATTGATCGTGACGTCGACACGCTTGGAGACGAGCAGGTCGATCGCCTGATTGAAGCCTTCTACTCCGACGATCTCAGCGCCGTTTTGCTTGGCGATATCTGTCAGATTGCTCGTCAAGGTTTGGGCCGCTTTCAGTCCTTTGATGCTGTCAAAGCCCGTGACGCTGTTGTTGTCCTTGTGCGTAACCAGCACAGCGGTCGAAACGGTGTAGGGGGTGGAAAAATCGTATTTCTCCTGACGATCCGGCCGGATGCCGACCTGGTTGGCGACGAGGTCAAACCGCTTGGAATCCAGCCCTGCGAACATGGCATCCCACTGCGTTTCCTGGAAGACCGGTTCCACCCCGAGACGTTTGGCCACTTCGCTGATCACTTCGACGTCAAATCCGGTCAGCTTGCCGGATTGGTCGTGGAAGGTAAAGGGGGCGTAGGTCCCCTCCGTGCCAATCACCAGTTTCCCCTCGGATTTTACTTTATCCAACAGGTTTTGTTCCGACTTTTGCTCGGAAGGGGCCTGTGCGGGAGCAGGGGCCGGAGCGGCGTTGCTTGTTGTCGAAGTAGTGCCGGACGAGCCGCATCCCACGATTCCAAAAACAAGAGAGGAGATGAGTGCCGAAAACAATAATTTTTTCATAAATAATCCCCCACTAAACCGATGTGATTTGTTTAGAACATACTAAAAGTCTTTGCCTGTTTTGTCAATAAAGAAATCAGCTTTGAAGGGCTGCTGAAAAGCGCTCCAGCCTCGTGCGCCCATCCCGCCCGTCAAAGCCGTCCATTCATGAAGAAGAAAAGTGACAGACCTCTTCTCCGGCAGGAAAAGAGGTCGTGCCACCTGGTCAAGGGCAGTGAGCTTACTTGGAAATGTCCTCGCCAAACCATTTTTCCGAGATCTGTTTCAGCGTGCCGTCCTGACTCATGCCATCCAGCGCTTTGTTGATCTCCTCGATCAACTCGTTGCTGGTGTCTTTGCGGAACATGAAGCCGCATGGGAGGCCGTCTTCTTTCACTTTGACGATTTTGATCGGCGTATCCGGCTTGTGCTTCACGAAGTCGAGGACAGACAGGTTGTCGTTGAGCACGACATCGACGCGTTTGCTCGCGATCAGCTCGATGGCGTTGTTGAAGTTGTCCACTGCCACCACTTCCGCGCCCAGCTCGCGGGCCATGTCCGCGTAGTTGCTGGTCATCGATTGCCCGGCTTTCAGCCCTTTGATGTCGGGAAAGTCCTTGACAGTCTCATTGTCTTTATGAGCGACGAGCACTGCGCGGGAAATCGAGTACGGCTTGGAGAAATCGTATTTCTCCTGGCGGTCCGGACGAATGCCCACCTCGTTGGCGATCAGGTCAAAGCGTTTGGAATCAAGCCCGGCAAACATGGCGTCCCACTGCGTTTCCTGAAACACCGGCTCTACGCCAAGGCGCTTCGCTACTTCTGTCGCGACGTCAATATCGTATCCGGTGAGTTTGCCTGATTGATCGTGGAAGGTAAAGGGCGCATACGTGCCTTCCGTGCCGATCACGAGCTTGCCCTCGGCCTTTACTTTTTCCAGCAGGTTTTGGGAAGCAGCCGCCGATTGGTCAGGAGCCGCGGATTGATTTGGGTTGGCGGGCGCAGCAGAGTTGCCGCATCCAACAATTCCGAGCAATAAAGTCGAAATTAATGCGGAGAAAACAAGTTTTTTCATCGTGAAACCCCCACTAAGTTGATAAGATTTTATGGATTCATACTAAAAGCCTTTGTTCCGTTTGTCAACGAAAAGAGTGCAAGAGAGCAAGTAAGTGCCGACAAGGAGGAAAAAACCAGCAGAAACTCCCTCTTCTAAAAAGGATGTCCATTTGATATGCTGTTATAAGTCCATGGGACGCGAGAGTTCGGAATCCCCACCTCTCGTAAAACAAAACTAGGGGAGAGCAGTCGATGCCTGAGGTCTGTTCTTATGGAAGCCGCTCTCCTGTATTTTTTGCAGGGGCGGCTTTTTTGCGTAGATGAACGGATCGGGGCGGGCAGACTGCTCTTCGCTTTAGGAGGAACCGATCCAATGCATTTTCCACCGGAAGAGAAACGTTTTCTCTACCTGACGGCGACGTTTGTCACGTTGCTGATTGTTGCCAATATCGTTTCGGCAAAGGTGATCGACCTGTGGGGCGTCATCTTGCCGGCCGCGGTGATTGGGTATCCGCTGACGTATCTGTTGACCGATGCGATCAGCGAGCTGTACGGGGAAGCACGGGCGCGCCAGGTCGTCTACGCCGGCTTTTGGGCCAACGCTCTGATGCTCCTCTTTGTCCAGGCGACGATTCTTTTGCCTCCCGCCGGCTTCTGGCCGCTTCAGGAGTCGTATGAATCCGTCATGGCTTCCTCTGCGCGTGTGGTCATTGCCAGCATGCTGTCCTATTTTGCCGCGCAGATGGCAGACGTCAAAGTCTTTCACCTCATCAAGCGGCGAACCGGAGAGAAGCATTTCTGGCTGCGCAAGAACGCATCGACCGCGCTCAGTCAAATGCTTGATACATCGATCTTTATCGTCATCGCTTTCTACGGGACGATGCCGACAGAGGCGCTCCTGCAGATGATTGTGTATCAGTATTTGGTGAAAACGATGATTGCGGCAGTGGATACGCCGTTGTCCTACCTGGTCGTCAAAGGGGCGAGAAGGCAGAAAGCCGTCTCGAGATACGCGGATTGAAGCTGGACAAGGCATGAAAGAGATTCCCGATCAAATCACAATGAAAATGGAAAGGAACGATGGATAAATGGCAGCAGTGGAGCACAATCACAGCAAATACAACAGCATTCGTTTTGATACACAGGATGAATCGGCGATTCTGGTCGACATCCTCGAGACGATTCCGTACGAGTACGTGGGCAAGCGTACCGAAATCATGATGCCCACCAGTGAATTTACGTCTGTCTGTCCGTGGTCGGGTCTTCCGGACTTCGCCGAATTGAAAATGTATCTGGTGCCGAATGAAAAGCTGATCGAGATGAAGTCGCTCAAGTACTATTTGACCTCGTACCGCAATGTGGGAATCTATCAGGAGCATGCGACCAACCGGATTCTAGGTGACCTCGTAGCCTGCTGCGATCCGCTCTACATGCGCATCGTCGCAATCTGGAATGCGCGCGGCGGACTCGGCACCGAAGTGGTAGTTGAGTATGTGAAGGAAGAAGCGTAAAATAAGGACGAGTATGATTGCCCCCGTCGTTTGGCACGGGGGTACTGTTATATATGCGAATAGCCTTGTCGTCATTATTTTTGTCGCAAATAAAGGAGAAGAGCAGCATGCTAAACGATTGGCGGATGTATACGGATGCGAGCGGCCTAGACCAAAACCACATGGGCTGGCACGAGGTGTTGAAGGAAATTGCCCAGCTGAACGGAACGTCGAGGACCCTGGTACATGCCGCATACGGCGACCATGTCGACCTGGTGGTAGCCGGCGGCAATCAGGGACAAATACTGGTGCAGTGGAAGGAGCATGAGCCCGAGGAGCGTCATTACGTATTGACGGCCGACAAGCCGGCCGGAACGATGAACACGCTGACGATCGAAGGGGCGGATGTCTCTTTTCCGGCATCGTGGTGTGTAGAATTGGAAGAGGCCATACCGGTGCTGGGCGATCTTTTGCGCACTTGCGAAAAAGGAGAGCCGTCTGGTCTGAGCTGGATTTTGGTGGAGATGTAGCAAGGGAGGTACTACCATATGGAAATGTCGCTGCTGCTTCAGTCGATCCTGCTGATGGCGGTTATCATTGCGATTGGAAGCGCGATCGGTTATCGTCAGCCGCTGACGGGAGACTCCCGTCAGCTCATCATTACCATTATCGTCAATGTGGCCATGCCGTGCATCATTCTGGACGGGGTGTTCCAGACGCCGATCGACAGCCAGACAATGAAGCAAATTGTTCTAATTTTTTGTATTTCTGTACTATTGAATTGTCTGGGCATTCTGCTCGGGTGGTTGGGGGCTCGTACCCTGCCCCTGCCGGAAAAGAAACGGCGGGAAATGGCGATCCTCTCGGGATTAGGCAACACCGGCTTTATCGGGCTGCCGCTTTGCGCTGCCCTGTTCGGTCCGAAGGGAGCCCTTTTGGCAGCCGTCTTTGATGCGGGCGTGGACGTCGTGATGTGGACCGTGGCCGTCATGATGCTCCAGGAGAAAGGCGCCTTTAGCCTGAAGGGCTTGAAGGCGATGGTCAATATTCCGATGGTCGCCATCGTCCTCGGGCTGGGCGCGGCCATGGCGGGATTCATGCCCCCCGAGCCGGTCAAGCACCTGGTCGGATCGCTGGCAAAGCTGGCTTCTCCGCTTGCGATGATGTACATCGGGATGCTGCTCCCGCTCCTTCTCAAAAAGAAACCGCATTTTTCACTGCCGGTCCTCGGCATGCCTTTGACCTTCAAGCTGGTCGTCTTTCCGTTGTCCGCTGCTCTGCTTCTGTCCATCCTCCATCTGGATGGGGAGATTACCCGCGTCGCGATCGTTCAGGTAGCAATGCCTACGCTGACGATGGCATCGATCTTGTTTGCACGCTATGCGGCGGACGAAGAGATGGGGGCGATGACCACTGTTTTTTCGACGCTGCTGGCCCTGGTTTCCATCCCCGCTGTCATCATGGTCGGTAATTTTTTCTTGCGATAACGGGTATTCTCCTTGGTAAAGAATGTTTCGGCGGAAGTGAAACATTTGACTGCCGTACACAGTCAAACAAGGTAAACCGACTGTATTAATGGAGGAATTGAACATGAAGGGAAAACGTGCAATCGCTTGTTTGATCGGGCTTCAGCTTTTGATGGCCGCACCCGCTGGCGCTGCGGGGAACGCATCCGGAAGCGTGATCGCCGCTGCGGCAAGCAGCATACAGATTACCGTAAACGGGCAGGCTTCGCAATTGAAGCACCCATCCGTCATCATCGACGGCCGTACTTATCTGGCGGTTGAAGACATGGCAGGCATCCTGCAAGCAAAGTGGCAAACGAACGCCCAAAATGAGGTCGCTGTGACCCTGCCTGCCGGGCAGACGATCTCCTTTCAAATAGGCACGAAGCGGGTCGCAGTCGATAACAAGTGGACCGAGATCGATCAGGGAGCGATTCTCTACAACAAGCAAATGTACGTGCCGCTCAGATGGATGGCGGAGACAAGCGGATATGAGCTGAAGTGGAATCCCCAAACGAGGACGGTGGACATTGTGGCGCCAGATGGAAACGAAGAGTTCAAGCAGGTGGACGTAGCTTCGCTGAGCGAGGATGAAAAAGCGTTTGTCCAGAAGGTAAAAGGGACGCAGGGTGTGCATCAACAGGGCGATTTGTACGTGATCGCACGCGGTCAGTCGCCCAACCCCGGTTACGGCATCGAGATCGTGAAGACGGAAATGAGCTGGGAGCAGCTAAAGGTGTACGTCAAGCTGACCAAGCCGGAGCCGGGCCGGATGTATGCGCAAGTGATCTCGTATCCGTTCGTCGTGGCAAAAGTGAAGCTGCCTCCTTACACGACGCTGGTCGTGCTGGATGCGGCTACGAAAAAGCCGTTGTTTGAAGAGGCGACGGGAAAATAAGCAAGAGCTTCGGGAAAACGGAGAGCGTCAGCACTGGAAGGCTCCTGCTCAAGACAACCAGCCGGCCTGACGCTTTTTCCTGGCATTTGCTGCGGCTGGCCGGACGAAAACACTTGCCGTGGCAAAATCCATGGGCGACTTCCCCGTTGTCTTCCATAACAAAGTCGTGTATAGTGAAAATGTTGGAAAATGTGATCCTCAGGAAGGAGGTGCAGGGTACGTGTTTGGAACCGTTCAAGCGTGGTTTGTTGTGGAAACCAGCAGTATGACACATGATTTTTTGCTCCAAGGGGGAAGTCTGCCCTTTTTTGGTCATACAACCGAACGGAACAAAACAGGCGTACCGTGCATCGATACTTGCATCCATAGGTAAAAAAAGACGAGCTTGCAGTTCGTCAGATACCTGATACACGCAACCGATGCCGCAGGTTTATGCCTGCGGCTTTTTGCTGTCCACATTTCAAGTGAACCAACCTGAGGAGGAAAAATCATGATCGTCATTTCTGCACAGAACATTCACAAAGGATATGGAGCGAACCCTGTACTCGAAGGGGTTACGCTGGAGATAAAAGCAGGGGAACGGGTCGGCTTCGTCGGCCCCAATGGAGCAGGGAAAACCACGCTGTTCAAGCTTTTGGCCGGATTGGAGCAGCAGGACCAGGGAGAGCTGTTCCGGGCCAAAGGGAGTGTCTGGGCCTATTTGCCGCAAAGTCCGCAGTACCCCGAGGGTTGGGCGGCTCAGGACGTGATTGCCAGCGCTTTTGCGGATGTCTTGCGTCTGCAGGAAGAGATCCGGGAGCTGGAGCGGCAGCTGAGCCTTGCGACCGCAGAGGATCGCGATCTGGAGCGATTGATCAATCGCTATCAGCAGAAGCAGGAGGCTTTCGAGCAGCTGGGCGGATATACGTGGGAAGTACGCATGGCGCAGGTGATCGAAGGCTTGGGCATCGAAGGCCATCTGCTGTCCACGCCGTTCGTCGAGTTGAGCGGCGGAGAAAAGACCAAGATTGGTCTTGCCCGGCTGCTGTGCCAACAGAGCGATGTGCTGCTTCTCGACGAGCCGACCAATCATTTGGACATGGACGCTATGGAGTGGCTGGAGAGCTTCCTCAAGGATTATCCGGGAACGATCCTGCTGATTTCCCATGACCGTTTTTTCCTCGATGCCGTCGTCACGTCGGTCTACTACGTGGACGGGGGAGAGGTGGAGCATTATCCGGGCAATTACAGTTATTTTGTCGCTGAAAGGGAAGAGCGGCTGCTGCGCCAGTTTGAGGCCTACCAGGAGCAGCAGAGGAAGATCAAGAAAATGCAGGAGACGATCAAGCGCCTAAAAGAGTGGGGAAATCGTTCAAATCCGCCGAATGAGGCGTTTCACCGGCGCGCCAAAAGCATGGAGAAAGCACTCGCGAGGCTGGAGCGGATCGAACGTCCGCGGATGGAAGCGGAGCGGATAGGATTGTCCTTTCAAAAGACGGACCGCAGCGGTCAGGATGTCCTGATGGCCTCCGAGCTGTATAAGTCCTATGGAGATAAATGCTTGATGAAGGGCGCTCACCTTCTGCTCCGATACGGTGAAAGAAAGGCGCTGCTCGGCCCTAATGGCTGCGGAAAATCGACGTTTGTCAAAATGCTGCTGGGGGAAGTTGCGCCCGACAGCGGCATTGTGAAAGTAGGGGCAAGCGTAAAAGTCGGGTACCTTTCGCAGCAAGCGCTGGAAGGCGACCAAAAGCGAAGAGTGATCGACGTTTTCCGGGACACGACAGCCGTTTCCGAGGCCGAAGCTCGTCATCTTTTGGCCCGCTTTCTGTTTTACGGCGAGCACGTGTTTAAACGGATCGGACAATTGAGCGGCGGCGAGCGGATGCGACTGCGTCTCGCCCAGCTGATGCACCAGGAGATCAACCTACTCATCCTCGATGAACCGACCAACCACCTCGACATCGAGGCGCGCGAAACGCTGGAAGAAGCGTTGGCTGACTTCCGCGGGTCCTTGTTCATCGTCTCGCACGACCGATACTTTTTGCAAAAAATGGTAAACGGCGTCTTTTGGATGGAAGGCGGCAAGCTCGTCCACTATGAAGGAACGTTCCAGGAGGCGGTCGAAAAGAGGAGGCTGGAAAAGGACAAAGAGCGAGGCAGAGCTGCATCGAAGCAAGCCCGCCTCGGAGCGTCGGCGTTGCAGGCGAGGGGGGAAGAGAGGGCTGTAACGGACGAGACAGCGGTTGACAAGGCGGAAACAGAGAAGAAAGACAAGTCCGCGGTCGCTCCGGAAACACAGCCCTTTTCAGTTGACATTTCGATGCCCGAACCGACTCCTTTGGCCGATAAACAGCCATCGCCGCCGCAGCCTGCCAAGCGAATCAATGCTTACAAGCTGGCGGAGCTGGAGCGGCAGATCGAGAATCTGGAAGCGAGACGGGATGAATTCATGCTGCTTTTATCGCAAGGCTCCGACGACTACACGCAATTGATGGAGTGGCAAAGCGAATTGGAAGCTGTGGAGGAAAAAAGAGAAGGGCTCTACATGGAATGGCTGGAGATGCAGGAAGGCTGATTCCTTTCTGTTTGGAGAGAAAGGTTTTGGGAACGCGAAGGTATGGAATCTATCCGGGTTCGTGCCTTCGCGCAACTTTTCCGCATATATGCCGTAGAGAAATTTGGAGGGGGGAAAACAGATGTGGTATCTGCTAATCCTGTATATCGTCGCGCTTGTCGGGATTGCATTGCGCTTTGTCATAACGGGGCAATTTGAATGGAGTCAATTCGGCACCTGCTCTCTTTTTCTGCTCGGAGCGTTAATCATCGGCGCTGCCCAAAGGTGGCAGGCAAAACGCGACTTGACATACAAACCGGAGCAAACGGATTTGGAGTGGAATACATATCTTTCCGAACGGTATTCAGCGGAAAAGAAAATGCTCTACAAAGGCGCTGAAAAGACAGCAGAGTATCGACGCTTTTATCGGAAATGGCGGCATCGGCTGGTGGATGAGATTTTTGCTGGCCATGGCAAATGGTTCATGAACCTGTCGTTTGAATGGACAAACGGGGAGCGTTTTGCATTCGTTGAACAAAAAGGGAGCATATTTCGCGTCAATGACACCTGGCATGTTGTTCATAACGAGCAGGTAATCGCAAAAGTGAAAACCGATTACACGATAAAAAACGCAATCCGGCTTCAAGAAGGGATTCACTTGGAGATAAACGGAAAAACCTACTATTTCAAATCTTCGACGATCTCTTCAAAAACTGATGTTTTCCTTGACGAGGAACGGGTCGCTTCCGGCATGCGTTCCCATATCATGCGTTTTCAATATCGGTTCGATACGGCCAAAGGCAATGAGGAAATAGAGCCGTTGCTCGTCATGACTTACATCTTATTCAGTTATGTTCACAGGCAATAAAAAGCAAAGCACATTCCAGAAACGGAAGGCTTTGCTTTTTCGCTTGTTTGTTCAATAAATGACAGTCGGCTTGATCACGCTTCCGCCCGCTCCGGCAGCCGGTGATACCGGGTCCGGAACAGCACCAGCATGATGACCATCAGGACGCCGCCGACGATAAACGGTCCGCTGGCAAACCATCCGTAGACAGCGCCGCCGGCGAGCGGGCCGAGGATGCGGCCGAGACTGTCCATCGAGCTGATCGCGCCGCTCGTCACGCCTTGGCCCTGCGAAGTGCGCTGGGTAATCATGGCCGTTCCCGTCGCGCGGATCATGCCTTGTCCAGCCCCGAACAGCGACAGCGTCAAAGCCAGCGTCCAGAAGCTGGCTGCGAGCGGGATCGCAAAGAAGCCGATGCCGTACAGGGCAAGCCCGATCGTCAGGACGAGCGGCTCGCCCAGCCGCTTGACCATTTTTCCGATCAGTCCCCCCTGGACAAAAGCGGAGATGATCCCCATGACGAGAAACATGTACCCGAGATCCTTGGACGTAAATCCGTACAGGTGATTGATGTAGAGCGCAAAGGTGGTCTCCAGGCCGGAAAAGGCAAAGGAGACGATAAACATGATGCCGTACATGAGAGACAGGGGACCGAACAGAACGGAGAAAATATTCCCCTGTTTTTCGCGCGTCTGCCCTGTCCGCTTTTCCTTTGGCAAGCTTTCCGGAAGAGCGAATAGGATGATAAAGAAAGTCAAAAAAGCCACAACGCCGGAAGCAAAAAACGGAACGGAGAATCCATACGGGCTCAGGTAGCCGCCAATCGCCGGGCCGAATACAAAGCTCAGTCCGATTCCGGCGCCGATAACCCCCATGCCTTTGGCACGCTGATCAGAGGGGAAGACATCGGCCACCATCGCGGTAACTGTCGGCAATGCGGCAGCGGAAACGATTCCTCCCAGAATCCGGTATGCAAGCATTTCCGCATATGTACCTGCCATCCCGAACAGGATAAATGTGATGGAAAAGCCGAGCAGGCCAAAAGAAATCAAAGGCTTGCGCCCGATGCGGTCCGAAAGCGCCCCCCAGATCGGGGCGAACAACAGCTGCATGATGTTGTAGCTGGCGAACAAGATTCCGATTTGCAGGGAAGAAGCGCCAATGTTTTCGGCAAAGTACGGCAGAATTGGTATGATGATGCCAAACCCCAGCATGGTGAGAAAGGCGATCAGAAACAGCAAGGGGAGGTACTTCTTTTTCACAAACCTTACCTCTTTCCGGCAAAAAATGTGATGCTGATTCCACCTTACGTGAACGTTTGGATGAAGTCAAGCAAGCCCAAGGGACGAGTGGACCAAGACATGGTATACTGTTGGAATGACATGAAATCGTCATAGGAAGAGCAATCGACATAAGAGGTGTGTTGAATGATGTCTACCGCCATGATGGTATACCTGGCTTGGCAAGAGGATGACTGGCTGGATGAAATTCTCGACCGTTTCAGCGAGGTTCGCGCGATGGTGCCCAACGCGAAAACCTCCCGACTGCTGAAGGATGAGCGGGACTTGCAGCAGATCGAGCGCTTTGTCATCGTTCTGAACGCGGCCTTTGAGCAGGAAGAATGCCGCCAATTTTTGCAGCAGTGGGAAACGGACGAGCGATCGGCCCGCGACTCTCTCTACATCGTGGGATTGAAGCCGGACGAACAGGAAAGCTGGCAGCGTGCTTATCCGCAAGCGAACATTATCGTGATAACGGGATTTGCGGTCGAGTTTGACTACGATTCCGTATTGTCGCAGATGGAATCCGATCTGGAGGGATCGCGTTGAATGGACGTGAAGATTTTGACCTGCAGTCTTTTTTGAGGCGGTTTGGTCTCTTCATCTATACAGGGGATCCGGTGGGTGATCTGATCCTGCTTGAAGATGAGGTTCGCGAGCTGTACCAGCTTGGCATGATTGAAAAAGAGGAAATGCTTGAGGCTCTTGGAGCGCTGAAGCAGCAATACAAAAAACAGACATAACCGTTCTGAATGCCTGTGAAGGCTGAAGATACAGGGGGCTTTTCAGCTTCCGGAACGAGGGCAGCGTTTCTTGAAAAGAAGAGGATCGGTGTGGAGGACCGGGTCCTCTTTTTTGTTTGATGGACATATCTTCAGAAAATCTTAAGTTTTTTCCTCTCTTTTTGCTAAGGAATTCCGAGTAGGATAGGGACAATGAGAGGAGTGACGGATCGATGAAAAACACGTCTGAAAGAGTAGGATGTCTGGAGCCGAGGCTTGCGCCGATTACAGACAAGCTGGTGTTTGCCGCCCGCTTCCTTTCTTCTCCGCAGTCTGTGGGCAGCATTGTCCCCAGCTCGCGACAGCTGACGGAACGGATCCTGTCTCCCGTGGACTGGGAACGGGCGAAAGCCGTTGCGGAACTGGGAGCAGGAACCGGTGTTTTCACAGGCGCGATTCGCAAGGCAATGAGAAATGATTGCCGAGCGCTGATATTGGAGCAAGATGATACCATGCGGGAAAGGCTTGCGGGCCGCTATCCCGATCTGCTTTTCAGCAATGATGCCAGGCAGCTGACACAAGCGATGGAGGAGCATGGCATCGGGCAGCTGGACGCGGTGATCAGCGGGCTCCCCTTTGCCAACTTTCCCCAGGCGCTTCGCGATGAGATACTGGACCAGGTGGAGGCTGCGCTGAAGCCGGGAGGCGTGTTTGTGCAGTTTCAATATTCCTTGCAAATGAAAAAGCAGCTGGAGAAACGCTTTGGGAAAGTGGCAATCCGGTTTGTGCCGTTTAACTTTCCGTGCGCGTTCGTTTATATCTGTCAAAAGAGGGGGAAATAAGCGTGGAAACGGATATGATTACGAGTTTGGTTGCCCATTACGGGTATCCTGCGCTGTTTCTCTCATTGTGGCTGGGTATCGTGGGAATGCCGATCCCCGACGAAATGATCGTCATGACGGCGGGAGCGATAACGGCTCAGGGCTGGCTTCAGCCGGTTCCGGCGTTCATCGCGGTTTATCTCGGTGTCGTCTCGGGGCTGTCGCTCGGCTATTTCCTCGGATACCGGGTGGGAGCGCCGATTCTACAATGGCTGGCGCGCAAACTGAACGGAGAGAAGTATTTGAAAAAGGCGGAGAATTTGCTTGAACGATACGGAAACGGCGCGATTTGTCTGAGCTATTTTTTTCCCGTCATACGCCACGTCGTTCCCTATCTGGTCGGAATACAGAGGATGCCGCTGCGCCGCTACGCCCTGTTCTCGCTGCCTACCGGATTCGTCTGGACGCTGAACTATTTCGTAGTCGGCCGGATGTTTGGAACTCATCTCGAATCGATCACGAAGGGCGTGCATACTTACGGGTGGATCACCTTGTCTGTGCTGGCGCTGTTCGCGGGACTGTACGTGGTGATCCGCCAACGGAAGGGCGCCCGCGTGTTTTTCGGGCAAAAGGAACAGTAACGGGAGGAAGGGATTGTGGAAGAGATAACGATTTTGGTCGTCGATGACGAAGAAGAAATCCGCAATCTGATTGCGATTTATTTGCAAAACGAAGGCTACCGCGTGCTGAAGGCGGCAGACGGCCTGGAGGCGCTGGAGATATTGCGGCGGGAAGAGGTTCAATTGCTCATCCTCGATGTGATGATGCCCCGTATGGATGGAATCCAGGCGTGCCTGAAAATCCGCGAGGAACAGCACCTGCCGATCATCATGCTCTCGGCCAAATCTCAGGATATGGACAAGATACACGGACTCAGCACCGGGGCGGATGACTACATGACGAAGCCCTTTAACCCGCTGGAGCTGCTCGCCCGGGTGAAGTCGCAGCTGCGCCGCTACCTGAAGCTGAATCAAGCGGGCGCGCCGCGGGAGGACGAGCTGGAGATCGGCGACCTGCTGATCAACACGGCTACCCGCGGGGTCAAGGTAAGCGGCCGGGATGTGAAGCTGACGCCGACCGAATTTGCGATCCTGGAGCTGCTCGCCCGCCACCCGGGTGTCGTCTTCAGTACGGAGCACATTTACGAACGGGTATGGAAAGAGTCCTTTGGCCAATCGGACAACACGGTGATGGTGCACATCCGGAAGCTTCGCGAGAAAATCGAGGAGGATACGCGAAAGCCAAGGTATATCAAGACCGTCTGGGGAGTTGGATACAAAATTGAGAACGCTTTTTAGGTGGCTGTCGCCTTTTCGCTGGATCAGGGCGGCGTACAGGTGGACGAAGACGGGATTCTTCTTCCTGGTGGAATATTGCAAGCGAAGTCTCCGTTTCCAATTGATCCTGACCTTTTCCTTTTGCCTGTTGGCGGCGGTGGTGGCGTCCTCCATCGTCAATTTGCTGACGGAGGACATGTATCGCAGGCCTTACGTCGATTACAGCTACAGCATGGAGTCGATGGACTGGGAGACGAGAGATCTGGCGAGAAAAATTCAGGAAAGGGATATGGAGGACCGCCAGTATCTCCAGGAGCTGATGAATCGCGCACAGGATCATCGCGGCGTGCAGATGCTGCTGGTCGATCTGGACGGGAGAGTCGTGATGAAATCGTCGAAGTCGACGGAAAGCCAGGTCGATCTTTACTCGGTGATCAGCAAGGCGATGGAGCTTCGCGGCGGCCAGAATTGGAAGGGGGAGCGACAGGAGTTTACGGCATTTTACCCGGTGGAGCTGAACGGACAAAAAGGGTATTTGATCGCCCGGGGAATTCCGGAGGCGTCCATTCAGTATCAGGTCGAATTTAACGGCTTTGTGCCGTTTTCGTTCTTTTTGGTCTTCTTCTATCTGTTTTACCGCTTTACGAAGCGAAAGACCGGATACATCGAAGAGCTGGCTGCGAGCCTGCTGGTCATCTCGCAAGGCAAGCTTGATCATCGAGTAAACGTACGGGGTGAGGACGAGTTGGGGTCGCTTGCGCGGAACATCAATCGCATGACAGAAGAATTGCAGGAGAACATTGAGCGGGAAAGGCGGGCGGAGCGAACAAAAGCGGAGCTGATCACGAACGTTTCCCACGATTTGCGGACTCCGCTCACTTCGGTCATCGGGTATTTGCGGCTGCTTCGGGACAACTCGGGAAGCGAGCAGGAGCAAAGCGAATACACGCGGATCGCGTACGAAAAAGCGGAGCATTTGAAGCGTCTTGTCGAGGACTTGTTCGAATACGCCACACTGAGCGGGCAGGGCGTCCAGCTTCATCGGCAGCATGTCAGCCTGACGGGCTTGCTGGAGCAGCTGGTCGAGGAGTATGTGCCTTTGGCGGAGGAGCAGCAGCTGACATTTTGCAAGAAACTGCCGGCAGATCGCATTTATGTGAGCGTCGACCCGGAGAAATTTGTGCGCGTGCTGGAAAATCTGTTCAGCAATGCGATCAAATACGGGCACAAGCCAGGCCATATCGACATCGCTCTTGTGCAAGAACACGGAGGGGTCAGGCTGACAGTCGCCAACAAGGCGGACGATATGTCGAAAGAAGACCTCAGTCGCATGTTCGAGCGCTTTTACCGGGTGGAAAAATCCCGCTCGCGGAAAACGGGCGGAACGGGATTGGGACTGGCGATCGTAAAAAGCATCGTGGAATTGCACGGAGGAAGCATCCGGGCGGAGCTTGAGGAAGGGATTCTTTCCTTTCACATCTGGCTGCCGACGGATGTTCATGCGGCGCGGTAATGAGCCGCGTCTTTTTTATTTCCAGCCGAAGCTGTCAAACCACTGATTGTTCCGGAAATTGGAAATCGCCTGACGCACATAGGGGATGACGTTGTCCGGCAGCTTATCGAGACGAACCCAGCGCAGCTCGTCGCACTTGTCCGGCTCGGCGTTGACGATGGAGCCCGTCCACTTTTCCGCCGCGAGAAAAAAGTCGATCCTCTCGTCCAGGGATAGGCGGTGCATGACACCGACGACGCGCAAATCCTGCGGGTCAAGCTCGATGCCTGCCTCCTCCCTGGCTTCGCGTATGGCGGCCGCCTTCACTTCTTCACCGCCGTCGAGATGGCCGGCAGGGACGCTGTAGTTGCCGTCCTCGTAGCCTGTGTTGTAGCGGCGAAGCAGCAAAATTTCGTTCCCCCGAAGCAGGAACAGATGGACCGCTGCGGGCAGTGTATGACGTTCTTTTTTCATGCAAACCTTCCTCTCTCTACTCTCGGGAATCATGGGTGGGCTGATGCGTTTCCGCCGCTTTTTGCTTCAGATATTTGTCTCTTCTGCGCAGAGCGGGCGAAGTGACCATGGCGTAAAGCAGCATGCCGATCCCGGCAAGGCCGAGAATGATCCCGATAATCAGGTAGCCCATATGCATGAGAATGACCTCCTTTTTTCAGCCCCAGGCATGATTGTCTCCTTGAACTGTGTTATAATTTGATGAGTTGTTTTTTGGCAAGGGAAGAAGGTTTTTCAGGCGCTCTGCCATGTCGGGCCGGACGCTTGAATCACCCCGCACATCTCACATAAAAACGCAGGGAGGCTCCACTTGATGACTCAGCACACGTCTGTTGACCAACTGGCAATCAACACCATCCGAACGCTGGCTATCGACGCGATCGAAAAGGCCAACTCCGGACACCCGGGCATGCCGATGGGTTCAGCGCCGATGGCCCATGTTTTGTATAGCCGGTTTATGAAGGTGAATCCGCGCAATCCAGAGTGGATTGACCGGGATCGTTTCGTTCTCTCGGCCGGACATGGCTCTATGCTATTATACGCGATGTTGCACCTGATGAAATACGATGTTTCCTTGGAAGACCTGCACAGCTTCCGTCAATGGGGCAGCAAAACGCCTGGTCACCCTGAGTTCGGGCATACGCCTGGCGTGGATGCGACCACGGGTCCATTGGGACAAGGCATCGCGATGGCTGTCGGAATGGCGATGGCCGAAAAGCATATGGCAGCCGTTTACAACCGGGAAGGCTTCGACATCGTCAACCACTACACGTACGCCATCTGCGGCGACGGCGATCTGATGGAAGGCGTGTCCAGCGAGGCATCTTCTCTGGCAGCTCATCTCAAACTGGGCAAATTGATCGTTCTGTACGATTCCAACGATATTTCTTTGGACGGCGAGCTTTCCCTGTCTTTCTCGGAGAGCGTGGCCCAGCGCTATCAGGCCTACGGCTGGCAATACCTGCGCGTCGAGGACGGCAACGATCTGGCCGCCATCGAAGCTGCGATCGCGGAGGCGAAGCTGGACCTGGAGCGTCCGACGCTGATCGAGGTGAAAACCGTCATCGGGTACGGAAGCCCGAACAAGAGCGGTTCCAGCAAATCCCACGGAGCTCCGCTCGGCAAGGAAGAGGCGGCACTGACCAAGCAGCAGTACCAATGGAATTATGAAAATGAGTTCCACGTACCGGAACAGGTAGCTGATTTCTACAGCAAGCTGGCAGCGGCGGGAGAGCAGGCGGAGGCAGCATGGCGCGACCGTTTTGCCGAATATGCCAAGGCCTATCCCGAATTGTCCGAGCAATTCCGCACGGCTGCGGAAGGCAAATTGCCGGCTGGCTGGGACAGCCAAATGCCTGTTTACGAGGCTGGAGCAAAGCTGGCTACCCGCGCGGCATCCGGAAGCGCGATCAACGCCCTGGCGAAAACCGTTCCGTCCCTGTTCGGCGGATCGGCTGACCTGGCGTCTTCCAACAATACGCTGATCAAAGAAGCGGGCAACTTCCTCCCGGGCACATACGAAGGACGGAATATCTGGTTTGGCGTCCGCGAGTTTGCGATGGGCGCTGCGTTGAACGGCATGGCGCTGCACGGCGGCTTGAAGGTATACGGCGCGACGTTCTTCGTCTTCTCCGACTACCTGCGTCCGGCCATCCGCTTGTCCGCGCTGATGAAGCAGCCTGTCGTCTACGTCTTTACGCACGATTCCATCGCGGTTGGCGAAGACGGCCCGACGCACGAGCCGATCGAGCAATTGGCGTCCCTGCGCGCGATTCCGGACCTGACCGTGCTGCGTCCGGCCGACGCCGTCGAGACGAACGAGGCGTGGAAGTACGCCGTATCCCGTACGGACGAGCCAGTCGTCCTGGTACTGACCCGTCAAAATCTGCCGGTCATGGCTGAGACGCTCGAAAAAGCGGCAGAGGGCGTAAGCAAGGGAGCCTATGTTTTGGCCGATGCGCCAAACGGTCAGCCGGAGCTGATCCTGATCGCGACCGGTTCCGAGGTTTCTCTCGTCATGCAAGCCCGCGAAGCACTGGCAGAGCACGGCATCCAGGCTCGCGTCGTTTCCATGCCGAGCTGGGAGCTGTTCGAGCGCCAGCCGCAGGAATATCGCGTCGCAGTCATCCCGCCGTCTGTCAAAGCCCGCTTGGCTGTTGAGATGGGCTCTCCGCTCGGCTGGGAGCGCTACGTCGGCGACGGCGGAAAAGTGCTCGGCATCAATACGTTTGGGGCGTCCGCTCCGGGCGAGCGCATCATGAAAGAGTACGGCTTTACGGTTGAGAACGTGGTGGAAGAGGCGGAAAAGCTGCTGAAATAACTGAAATACTACTACTGTAAAGGGCCGATTAAACTCTTTTTGTGCCTTACAAAAAAGGAGGCAGTCCCATATGTCTCATTCAGACATTGGGACTGCCTCTTTGATATTGCAAGGAAACGTAGACAAGTACAAATGAGCAAAATAACAAAAATGACACCGATTTTCGAATTGATTTCACAGCAATCACCTTCATTTCATTAATTTTTAATTGAAAATTATGGTATAATTATATGATTGCATGTAATATTTTGTAAGTAGTATTTGTTTTTGTAAAAATCAATAAGATTAGTTGTATCAAGTTAACTCAAATTCATACAATTTTTAGCCAAATCCAGTCATTAGAGTTTATTTCTATGTGTTGAAAACGGAGTAACTATGCAATAAGCTAATTTAATATGATTAAACTTTTCAAACCTTGTATTCGGTTTGAGAAAATCAAGATGCAAATGAATACTCTTTCTTCCCCTTAACAACAAGGATTTTTCACTAAGAATTTATTAACTAAAAAATTTTTCTGTTGCAGAGTCATGAAGTTAAAAAATACTGACTAATTTAGATAGGAAACTTTTTTGGATCGTATCCGTCTAAAAAGGTGGGAGAGAAAGAACTAGGAGGTCAATTATGGCAGCAAAGGCTAGACAACGGGTTAAAAAGAAAAATAAGTTGCTAATGATTGCCGTTTCCTTTGTCATCTTTTTGTTTCTGAGCGTCATTGGGGGCTACGTCTCCCTGCTGTATGCTGGGGAAAAGATGATCGATACAACCAAACTCGAGGATCTGAAAGCTGAACCGTCGATTATTTATGACAAAAACGGAAAGCAAATCATGAGCCTGGTAAGGCAAAAAAATAGTGACTACATCCCTTTTAGCGAAATTTCACCAATGCTGATAGATGCTTTATTATCAGTAGAAGACAAACGGTTCTATGAACACAAGGGTATCGACATGGTTAGGATTGGCGGAGCAATCATCAATGATATTCAAAAAGGATCATTGGCTGAGGGAGGAAGTACAATTACTCAGCAATTGGCTCGAAGAGTGTTCCTCTCTCTAGAAAAGACATTTTGGAGAAAAACCAAAGAAGTAAGCATAGCTATTGCACTGGAACGCAACTACTCTAAAGACCAGATTCTGGAGATGTATTTGAATCAGATTTACTTTGGAGAGGGAGTTTATGGTGTCGGAGATGCAGCTAAAATATACTTTAATAAAAAGCCTTCTCAACTAACAATTTCAGACGCGGCGACGCTTGCGGCTATTCCTAAAGCCCCATCTACCTATTCTCCATTCGCTAATCCGGAAAAGGCAAAGGAAAGACGGGATACGATCCTGAGATTAATGTACGAAGATGGGCACATAACGAATGACGAGAAAGAAAAAGCGCAAGCGGAACCGCTGCCAAAAGAGAATAAACCGGTAGCGGAAAATAGCTCAAAAAACGTTAATCGAGCATTTATCGACTACGTTTTCCGGGAAGCGGAAGCGCGCTATAAAGTCACAGAAGAAGAGCTGTACCGCGGCGGCTGGTCCGTCTACACGACACTGGACCCCAATGTGCAGGACGCGATGGCCAAGGCGTACGCAAACGAGAAGAACTTCCCCAAACCAGGGGCAAAGCGTGCTGTAGAGTCCGCGATGGTCGTCGTCGACGCCAAGAACGGAGGCATCGCCGCGATGATGGGCGGCCGCAAATACACGGCCAAAGGCTTCAACTACGCGACAGACGCGGCCCGCCAGCCGGGCTCGTCATTCAAGCCGCTCGCCGTTTATGCGCCCGCTGTCGACACGGACATCCGCAAGTGGAACGCGAACTCTTCGCTGTCCAACAAGCGCCAGAGCTTCAACGGCTATGAGCCGCGCAACTACAACGGAAAGTACAGCGACTCCATCAGCATGATGAGGGCGCTGATCAATTCGGACAACGTTCCCGCGGTCTGGCTGTTGAATCAAATCGGTGTGACGACAGGTATTAATTACATCGAGAAGTTCGGCATTCAACTGTCGCCCGACGACCGCAACCTGGCCATCGCTCTCGGCGGATTGAGCAAAGGGACTTCGCCTTTGAAGATGGCCCAGGCGTACACCACCTTCCCTAACGGCGGGGTGATGGCGGAAGCGCATGTCGTCGAAAAGCTGGAAAACAAGCGGACGGGTGTGGAACACGTCTTTCAATCGAAAGAAAACCGGGTATTGAAGCCGGAAGCGGCATGGGAGGTTCACACCATGCTGGAGCGTGCGGTCCAGGAGGGTACCGGGCGAGCGGCGCGAATCTCCGGACGCCACGTAGCTGGGAAAACCGGTACGACACAGTCGATCGCCGGAGACAGCGGCGTAAACAAAGATGCCTGGTTCGTCGGCTATACGCCTGAGTACGTGGGTGCTGTCTGGATGGGCTTCGACCCCGAGGACAAACAGCACTTGATGCGGCAAGGAAGCAGTCTGACCGCCAAGATGTTCTCCATGGTGCTGGGAGAAGGCTTGAAGGGCGTAAAAGCCCGCGATTTTGAACCTCCGGCCGGCATGCAGCAAAGGCAGGAGGAGCCGGAGAAAGAGGTTCTGCCGCTGCAGCTTGCAGCCGACATGACGCTGGACGAAAACAAACTGAAGGTCGTGCTTAGCTGGATCGGCGGCAGCCCGGATTACACGTATGACGTTTACCGGTTTACAGACAACCCGGATAATCGCCAGAAGGTCGCATCGGGATTGCGCGAGATGGTCTATGTGGATACGCTGGACGGCCCGACGATGTACAAATATATCGTGGTTCCCCGGGATACGAACGGCGAGGAGAAAACGCCGTCCAACGTCGCCGAGATTAACATGAGCCAACTGGAAAACCTCTTGCAGGAAGGCGAGCATCATAACGACGAGCAGATGCAGGAGGGCGACATTCCGATTGACGGCGGAGTGAATAACGGACAATGGCCTGGGCAGGACAGTGGCAACGTCAATGGCAACAACGGAAACGACCAGGGCAACGGCGGAAACAATGGAAATGGCTATGGCAATGACGGCAACGGAAACAACGGGCAGCCCGTTCAGCCGGATGGGCAGCCGCCGGTGGCACCGCCGGACATTGTTCCGCCTGGAGGCGATTCGCAGTCTCCGCCCCAGGGCATCGAGCTGCCGCCGCCTCCCGAACAGGGCGGCCAGCAGCCCGATTCCGGCGGGTTCCATGGCTAGGATGCAGACACTTCCAAACCTTTGACGCTTGTACAACTATTTTCACTTCATAGCACACGTGGTACAATACAGGTAAATCGGGAGACAGGAGGGACTGTCCATGAAAAACTTCGCACATGAGAATTTACAAGTATTTTTCACTGAAAAGCTGCGCAGTGCCAAGGTGAATTTTGAACGTGCTCTCGACTGTAAACACACCGATTTTGACGACCTGTACCCATATATGAATGAGCAACCGCAGTTCTTCTGGTACAAACGCTATGTCGCTTGGTCGGAGCTATTGACAGTCGTTCGGTTGGCCGAAGAGCTGGAGATCGAATGGAAGAATGAATTCAACGAGCAGCAAATTGAATTCATCGACGGCAAGGTTCTGCAGGGCAAAGTCCTGGATTACTGGCATCCCGAGACCGAGCCGGAGGAAACCGTGAGCAAGGTGGAAGAATAACCAGCGGTGCGACCTTTATAGGCAACAAAAGGCATATCCGTGTAAATGAAGAACGCGCTCTCAACCGGGAGCGCGTCTTTTTGTGATGAAAGGAATCGGTTAGCTCTTATACAAAGGGGGACGTTTTCGATACCATATATTTTTGCGAATTTTTCACTGGGTAACAGTTAACAAGTAACAATGAACATGAACCCGCTTTTCTCTTCAAAGAGTTGCGCTCATAAAGACAGGACAAGCACACCAGCTGTTTCATCTCCTCCACCAAAGCCCGATCAACCGTAAAGGAGAAAAGCAAGCCGTTATACTGGCGAATGTCTTTCGACATTCAACCGGGTATGTCAGAGATAAACTCAGGTGTACGGAACGCATTCCTCCCAGTATTTGCAGAGTAACAATCCCGTACAAGTCCCGTCCTACTCAATGAAGCCAATGATAAGTAACCCCGCGCGTCTCCTCTTCCGGTCCTGCCGCCAAGACGTAAGGGACAGGATTAGCCCACTGCGGTACGGCTGGAGTCCGGTCGGAGATGATGACCTCAGTCCCCATCGCGGCGAATGTGTACAATTCCTCCACATCCGGATCGTGCAGGCGGATACAGCCCAGCGACATCGATTTTCCGACGCTGTCAGGCTGATTGGTGCCATGTATCGCATAGCCGTCCGACTGGAACACAAGACCGCGTGAACCGTATATATTGTCATGGCCTTGCGGACGGTTTATCTTTTTCAGAATCGTAAAGTAGCCCTCCGGTGTGCTGCCGTTTTTCCCGATGCCGATCGGATACCGTCTGACGACGTGCGGGCCGCTGGCAAGCGTCATCGCATGGGCAGACTGATGGACCTGAATCTGCAAGGGCTGCAGTGGTATGAACGGCTCCGGGTAGCCCTGCAAGGGAAGGACGTCCTTCATGCTCTCCCAGGCCGATTCGGGACGAAAGAGAGCCGGATAGTATGGCCAGGCCGTCAACCCGCTCCCGGGATTCGGGACGGGCACCTCCGGCAGCGAGTTGGCCGGGTACGAACCAGCGAGGCTGTCCAGCGATTCCGGCAGGTAGCCTCTTTGCTGATGGGCCCGGTACAGGGCATTTCGCAAAATCAGCACCTGCTCCAGCGCTCGCTGTTCTTCCGCCAAGGCGGATCGGGCATACTGGACTGCGGGCTTGTCCTGACAAGCGCATGGCTTGTCAAACCAGACGTCTTGCAGAACGGTCCGGCTGACTGGATCATAGCGCAAAAGACCGCGCACTTCGGTCGGTCGATAAAACAGAAGCGGCGTGAACATCGGTTCTCCGGCGATCTCAGGGACAGCCAGCACCGTATACGACTGCTTCAAGGAAGGTCGCCTGGCGGCCGCGTAAGCTTCGACTTGGCTGCGCAGTTGCGAGCGGCTCAGATTGCCCGGGACCGCGATCACCTCGACATGGGGCCGCTGCAGGTGACTGAGCGAGGCAGCTTCTGAGGAAGCCGTCTCCTTGGGCTCTGTAAGCGGACTGGGCGAAAAGGCAAACTGCCCGAACAAAAACAGCAGGGAGGCGAGCAAAAGTCGTGTCGACCGCTTCCACATGGCCCTCCGCCGTTTGCGCAGCAAATGTTGATACGCGTCACGCAACGGCTCGGAGAAATCGTCTGCCGGAACATGCAGCCCGCGCCGGTACGCCTCCAAAGCCTGGTCCTCGTCGCCCTGGCGCTCTCGCTCCATTCCCAGATGGTACCAACCGATGGCCAGGTCAGGATGCTTTTGGGTGAACCAGCGGTAAAAGGAAAGGTCGGTCCGGTCTGGATAGGTGATATGATATGAACTTTTCTCCTGGAGAAATTGAACCTTGTTCACGAGAAACCCTCCCTATTGGAAATATCGGCCAGTAGAGAGAAAATGGTGAGAGGGGGCGAGAAAATGATTTATCTGCGAACCGTCTATCTGCTGAGAGAACGCTTTTTATCGGAAGAGGGCTACCCGTTTTCACTTCCGGCTTACCGGGAGCTGGGCCGTATCGATCTGACCAGCAGCGTGACGTTTCTGGTAGGGGAAAACGGCTCTGGAAAATCTACGCTGCTGGAAGCGATCGCATATCAGTGCGGGTTTCATACGGCTGGGGGCTCGCGGTCCCACGACCACGCCTACCACGTTGACCGGGCGGAAGCGGCATTGGGCGACGACATACGTCTGTCCTGGATGCCGAAAATGACAAACGGGTTTTTTCTCCGCGCGGAGAGTTTCTATCAATTCGCCAGCCATATCGACGAGGCAGAGCGGGTCAAACCAAATGGTTACCGTGCCTACGGCGGACGTTCGCTGCACGAGCAGTCTCACGGGGAGTCGTTTCTGTCGCTGTTTGCCAACCATTTCCGAGGAAAGGGCATTTATCTTTTGGACGAGCCGGAGGCGGCATTGTCTCCGATGCGGCAGCTGGCATTCCTGTACCTCATGATGGACTTGGTGAAGGAGGGAGCGCAATTTCTCATCGCGACCCATTCGCCGATCCTGATGGGCTTTCCCGGAGCGACGATTTTAAGCTTCGACGAATCGCCGCTGGCAGAAGTCCGCTATGAAGAGACGGAACATTACCAGCTGACGAGAAGGTTTTTGGAGAACCGCAAAGCGTTTCTGGAGGAATAAGGCAAATACGATCATGCTGCAAATTCAACCGCCCTGCACGTCGCAAACCACGCGAGAAAAATCGCGTCGCTCCAGGGCCTCCTGTTCGATCCAAAAATAGAGTCGGCCCACGTCTTCCCACATCATGCCGGTTTTGTCTTCCTCAGAATCCACCTGGAACAAGAGACGCCATTTCGAAGCGCGAGCCAGTAAATCCTCGCTTTTACAATCAGCACCCTCGATCAGGCGGACACAGTGGATCTGCATGTCTACCTGCATCGGATCAGGTGAACTGTGACCTTAAATGTACGGGATTTTCTGTGTGAATATTCGGTAAGATGGCCGGATCAAAGGCTCGAATTTGTCGGCATAAGCGTCAAGGCCGGATTCGCGGAAGAGCGTAAGAATCTCGTTTTTCATCTGGGACATCCTTTCGGGGATATGTAGAGGTTCGTAAATCGCTTCTATTATAACATTCTCATCCAAACGGTCATCATTGTTTTTGGCAAAAAAGGGACAGTCCGGTTATCATCCAGACTGCCCCTTTTCTGATCTAGCTTCGATAAATCGCTTCCGCGCGATAGATTCGCTGGCCGCGAGACGAAAATCGCTCTTCGTATTCCGTCATCACATTTTCCTCAGCCAGCGCGGACTGATGCAAGTCAAAGGTAATGTTGCGCAATTGGAAACGTTCGTTTGAAAACTGATTCAGCGAGAATTCAAACAGCTTCTCGTTGTCTGTCTTCATGTGAATCTCTCCGTTTTTTTTCAATACCTGCTTGTACGTGTCCAGGAAGCTGGCATAGGTCAGACGCCGTTTGGCATGACGGGTTTTCGGCCAGGGATCGCTGAAGTTGAGGTAGATGCGGGACACTTCCTCAGCCGCGAACAAGTCAGGCAGCAGCGCGGCATTGTACTGAACGAAGGCCAGGTTGGGGATCTCGCGCTTCTCGGTACGCTGTGCGGCGCGGAGAACGACCTCCGCCTTCAATTCGATCGCAATGAAATTGATGTCCGGATGCCGCTCGGCCAAGGTGTTGATAAAACGGCCTTTGCCGCAGCCGATTTCGATGTGGATCGGATGATCGTTGCCGAACCGCTCTCTCCAGCGTCCTTTCATGCTGGCAGGATTGTCTGCAAAGGTGGGATATTCGCGCAGGGCTTCTTCAGCACCTGGAATGTTACGCAGTCGCATAGGAACCTCCTTCAAACATAGCTCCTATTACTTTACGCCGTGTCGGGACAGGTTGCAAGCGTGCAAATCAGCCAAATGGACGAGTTCCATTTTTGACCTGCGCGTCTGCAAATGAAATGGGAAAATCTATGAAACAAAATAGGCCATAAGTCGCAAATTACATATAAATCCGCTATTTTTTGCAGGCAAGAATTGGTCAACAATATTGGTAGATGATGGAGAGGGAATTAACTGAAAATTTGCGGACATTCCCGTCGTTACGGGAACGAAGGCGTCAACCGGAAATGCTGTCCATTTGCGATTGGCTCCGGTGGAAAATTTTTGGGAATTTAACAAGCAGTGGAGCGATGATAGAGTAAATGGCAGGCAAGCGAAACAGTCAGCTAATTTTGCTGACGAATAGGGAGGATGAACAGCATGAAACTTCGCAAATTACTCGTAGGAATTCTACTAGGGTCAGCATTGGGCTTTACCGGAATCGTAGCTCCACTGCCAGGTAACCACGAAGTAGCGGAAGCAGCATGGAGTCAGTCCCGTGCCGACAAAGTCATCAATACTGGGAAGCAATACCTGGGCACTCCATATAAATTCGGCTCCAAAAGCAGCACGACCCGCACGTTTGACTGCTCGTCGTTTGTGCAGCGAGTCTTCAAGAAAGCCGTGGACAAGTCTCTTCCGCGTACGTCGCGTGCACAAGCAAAGGTAGGAAAGAAGATTGCGAAAAGCAACCTGAAAAAGGGAGACCTGATCTTCTTTAAAGCGAACCAGTATACCAAATCCACGCGCATCACACACGTAGCCATCTACGCAGGAAATAACAAGCTGTTACATACCTACGGGAAACCCGGGGTCACGTTCTCTACGTTCAAGGGAACTTCGTGGGAGAAAAGATTCGTCAGCGCCAGACGCGTCTTGTAGTCTTTACTATTGAATACGTGCGATTTGTCAAAAGGTTGCGTTTTGTGCGACTGCACAAAATTTGTAAAAAGGAAGCTCTCGGCGGGGAGCTTTCTTTTTTTGTATGCAAAAATATTCTTCAGAAAATTTTATCTCTAACTATTTGACCAATTCAAAGTTCGTGGTATAAATAAGGTATTCTTTTCCTGCAGGATTTTCTGCGCTGGCATTTCTTTTGTGAAGGAATTCATTCTGCAAATTTTCGGTAATGGGAGTAGATCCATGTCTTTTGAACAGCTCGTCAAGGACTCGTTTACCCAGTTGTCTTCGGGGCAGAAAAAAGTAGCAGAGTACCTTTTGGAAAACATCGAGAAGGTAGCCTTCTATACGGCCGTTCAAATCGGGAGGGAAGCGGATGTCAGCGAAACGACCGTCATCCGTTTTGCTTACGCTCTCGGCTTCAGAGGATTTTCCGACATGCAGGCGGCGATCCAGCAGCATGTTCTGGAAAACAGCTCGGCCCGGTATACGGAAGCCGCCCCGCAAACTGGCGAAGAACCGAATCTTTTCGCGCGGGTCATCGAACGGGATATCGTCAACCTGCGGCAAACGCTGCACCAGTTGAATCAGCAAGACGTCTGGAGGGCAGTGGATTGGCTGCTGGAGGCGGACCAGGTGCTGGTCGTCGGGTATCGCGCTTCGTATGCCGCGGCCCACTGGTTTACGTTCATGCTCGGCATGATCCGGAAAAATGTGCTGCTCATCCCTTTCAGCGGCGAGACAGAGGAAAGAATCGTCAGCCTCACAGAGAAGTCCGTCGTCATGGTCATTTCCTTTCCGCGCTACACAAAGGACAGCATCCGGGTGGCGGAAGCGAGCAAGCGGATGGGCGCGCGGGTCATCGCCGCGACGGACCGGCTGCTGTCTCCGGTCAGCCGCATCTCCGACATCGCCTTTACGACCGACATCAATATCGAATCAGGCCACTACTCCAACGCTTCTGTCATTAATCTGCTCAATCTGCTGCTCGCCGGAATCGAAGAGAAAAGCGGCGCACACAGCCAAACAAGAATGAAACAGCTGGAACAGCTTTATTCCAGCTGGGGCACTTTCGAGGAATAGCTTCCGATCTCGGAAAGGAGGGACGGGTCGCTTCTTTACGATAAATAGGCTGTCTATTTGAAAAACGCAGTACGCGCGTCTGGTGAGGGAGGATGTGGTCAGTCTGCGCGAGCAAGACACGAAAGTGGATAAAAAAAGCAGTTTATTCAGGGAAAGGAAGGATTTCGCATGAAAGCCGAAAAAATCGTACTGCGCAAAATGAGCATGACGCTGAAATCTCCGTTTCAAACAAGCTTCGGTACGCAAATTGTCCGCGATTTTATACTGGTGGAGGTGCACACCAAGGATTTCGTCGGGTACGGTGAATGTGTCGTGTCCGGCGAGCCGCTTTACAGTGAAGAGACGGTCGGGACCGCCTGGCATATGCTGGAGGACTTTCTCGTCCCGATGATCCTCGAAAAGGGCGAGATCAGCCACCCGGATGAGGTTGGCGCGCTGTATGCCCCGATCCGCCGCAACAATATGGCAAAATCGGCGGTGGAGGCAGCCTATTGGGATTTGTACGCCAAAGAGCGGGGCATTTCGCTTGCGAAAGCGCTCGGCGGTACGAAAGACAAGATCGAGGTAGGCATCAGTCTGGGAATCGAAGCGGACATAAATGATCTTTTCCGCAATGTGGAAAAGTACCTGGAGCTTGGATATCGCCGCATGAAGATCAAGATAGCCCCGGGCAAGGACGTCCAGGTGATTCGGGCGCTGCGCGAGCGCTTCGGCAACATTCCGATGATGGCAGACGCCAACTCCGCGTATACGCTGGATGATGTAGAGATTTTGAAGCAGCTTGATGAATTCGACCTGATGATGATCGAGCAGCCGCTGGCGCACGACGACATCATCGACCACGCCACTCTGCAAAAAGCGTTAAAAACGCCGATCTGTCTGGATGAGAGCATTCACTCCTACGAGGATGCCCGCAAAGCGATCGAGCTGGGCAGCACCCGGATTATCAATATGAAGGTAGGGCGAGTCGGCGGGCTTTCGGAAGCAAAGCGCATCCACGATTTGTGCGAGGAAAAAGGAGTCCCGCTGTGGTGCGGAGGCATGCTCGAGTCCGGGATCGGCCGGGCCCACAATATCGCTGTGACCGCCTTGCCGAACTTCACGCTGCCGGGTGATACCGCAGGCTCGTCCCGTTACTGGCAGGAAGATATCATCTCTCCGGAGGTGGAGGTGGCCGCCGACGGAACGATTGCCGTGCCGGACGCACCCGGGATCGGCTACACGCCTGTGCCGAAATTGATTGAGAAATACACGACAGCCAGCAAGGTTGTCGCGAGAGGGTAGGGCAGATGAGTGTAAAAGCGGTTTGCGACTATTTGAGAGAGCGCCAAAATGACATCGTGCGGACATATGGGGAGCTTCACGAGCTGGCCGAGCCGAGCTGGCAGGAAGAGAAAACATCGCAGTACCTGGCACAGCGCCTGCAAGCGGCTGGACTGACGGTCCGGACGTACCCGGGCCATTTTGGACTGACCGTGGATATTCCGGGCGAGGAGGAGGGGATCGTCGCGCTGCGGGCCGACATGGACGCGCTAGTGCAGGAAGTCGGCGGCGTGGTGCGGCCGAATCACTCCTGCGGGCACGACGGACACAGCACGATGGTTCTCTACGCCGCTCTGGCATTTGCCGCAGCGGGTGTGAGTCCGAAAAAGACGGTCCGTTTCCTCTTTCAGCCGGCGGAGGAAAAAGTCGGCGGCGCGCTGCAGATGATGAAGGATGGGGCGCTTCAAGGCGTCGAAGTGCTGTTTGGCGTCCACGTCCGACCGATCATGGAACTGGCTAACGGTACGGCTGCTCCCGCCATTTTGCACGGGGCCAGCTCGTCGATCCACGGCACCATTTCCGGGCTGCAAGCGCACGCTTCACGTCCGGAACGGGGCAAAAACGTCATCGAGACGGCTTCTGTGCTCATTCAAGCGCTGCAAAACATCCGCCTCGAGGCAGGCTGCCCGTTCTCTGTGAAAATGACGCAGCTTGCCGCCGGAGGAGATACCTCCAATGTCATTCCCGACCGGGCCGCCTTCAAGCTGGATGTGCGGGCCCAGACGAATGAAGGCATGGAGGAACTGCAAAATAAGCTGAAGCACATTATGCAGCACGTGGGAAGCCTGATGGGCACTCCGATCGAATGGAGCATCCCGGGGGCTGTTCCCGCCGCGACGTTTAACGATCGTGCAGCGGGGATGATGCGGGAGGCGATCTCGCTCGTTTTGGGGGAAGAGAATGTTACCGAGCCTTGCGTTTCCCCGGGAGGAGAAGACTTCCACTTTTACACCTATCGCAATCCGGAGCTGGCAGCAACGATGCTCGGCCTGGGCTGCGGCCTCTATCCCGGTCTGCATCATCCCGACATGTCATTTGACACAAAGGCGCTTGTCGCCGGTGCGCAAATATTGGCGACGGCGGTGCTGATCGCCGCCGGGCATCGGTAGGCTTCAGCTCCAGGAAGGGCAAGTAACCAATAGCGATGGGAGAGGGCGCCTCTTCGGAGGTGCCCTTTTTGTATTGTGCCTCTTGGGGCTGTTTATAGAGAAGATCGTCTTCTGGATTTTTCACGCGTCATTGTAAGGCCCTTGGTACAGGCTTTGGTGGGGGAGATGAAAAAGGGAGAAAACGCTACAGGTTCGGTGGGACACTTCTGGGAAGCCTGTTCTGGCCGGCTGCATTCCAAAAGCGGAACCGCGTCCAAAAGCAGCCCTTTCGAGGAGGCGACTCAGAGTTGGACGCTAAAAGCATGTTCCGCTTTTGGAATGCAGCCTGGGTAGTGTCCCAAAGACCTTCGCGTTTTCTCCCTTTTTCATCTCTACAGCTTCTTGCCTCTGTCATGCAATTTTTGTGGGCAAATCAATGAAGCAAGGAACATCGTTCATTCTTCTGGGACTATCTCCATCTGCTGATCAGAGGGCAAGAGGGCGCAACCGAAGGCGTTTATTCCAAGGCAGGTTACTCCGATGCTTCTTCAGAACATAATCCCTCGACATTGCTTCATTCTTCACCTTCTTTCCTTTGTTCCCCCCTTCATGAATATGCTTTCAATCATTTCTCTTTAGAAAGCCAGACAAAGGCCGACGGTTGTGGAGATGAAAAAGCAGAAAAAAAGCGAAGGTCTTTGGGACACCAACCCAGGCAGCATGCCCAAAGCGGAACACGCTTTCAGCGTCCAACCCTGAGACGCTCCCCTGAGTCACTGCTTTTGGACGCGGTTCCGCTTTGGGCATGCTGCCGGACAGCACCAGCCCCCAGCAGGTGTCCCACCGAACCTGAGCGTTTTTCTGCTTTTTCATCTCCTCCGCCAAAGCCCCGACCAACGTGCTTTTAACAACCAGCAAAAATGAATGAATGTACATTCAGCAAATGTATGATATATTCAAGGTAAATTTTCCTGAAAATTGAAACAGGAGGTAGTGAAAAGTGGACTTGAAAACAGGCGACGTGTTCAGGTGGGAAAGGACATTCCATGAAGAGGACATATTGCAGTTCGCACAGCTTACCGGCGATCAGGGAAGACATCATGTGGAACGCGATGAAAAAGGGCGGCTGATGGTTCACGGCTTGCTTACAGCCAGTATCGGAACCAAGCTCGGCGGCGATCTGCACTACATTGCGCGAGATATGGTCAGCGAGTTTCTGAGGCCCGTCTTTTCGGGAGATACGGTCGCATGTGAGCTGACCGTGACCGAGGTAACACAGCAGGAAGGCTACAAGCAGGTTTCAATGAAGCTGATCTATCTCAATCAGGACGGAAAGGAAGTATTGACAGGTACAAGCCGCGGAATCATACGAGACTGATATCCGTCAGGCAAACGGGACCGGCGGAATCCGAGCAAGAACCGAAGTGAATAAAACAGGCTGAGCGTCGGAAAAAAAGCGCCCAGCCTGTTTGCTTTGCAATTAAATCTTCAAAATAGCGCCGTTGCTCGCATTGGTCACCATCTTGGAGTAGCGCGCCAGATAACCGGTCTTTACTTTTGGTTCAAATTCCGTCCAGTTAGCCTGGCGACGAGCCAGCTCGTCAGGAGCTACATGCAGCTGGATGGAACGATCCTCCAGATCGATGCTGATGATGTCGCCGTCCTGGACGAAGGCGATCGGACCGCCCTCGGCCGCTTCCGGCGAGATGTGGCCGATGCTGATCCCGCGGGAGGCGCCGGAGAAACGGCCGTCGGTGACGAGAGCAACTTCCTTGCCCAGTCCCATGCCCACGATCTGGGAGGTGGGAGCGAGCATCTCAGGCATGCCCGGTCCGCCTTTTGGCCCTTCGTAACGGATGACGACGACGTGGCCCGGCTTGATCTTGCCCGCGGCGATTCCGGCGAGCGCCTCTTCCTGGGAATCGAAGCAGATCGCGGGGCCTTCGTGCCGCTTGATCGACGGATCGACGCCGCCGGTCTTGATGATGGAGCCCTGCGGTGCCAGATTTCCGAACAGAACGGAGAGACCGCCCGTTTCGCTGTACGGGTTGTCGAGCGTGCGAATGACCTGGGTATTCGTGATCTCCGCGTCGGCGATATTTTCCGCCAGCGTTTTTCCGGTCACGGTAATCCGGTCAGGATGCAGCGCGCCCGCCCTTTTGGAGACTTCCTTCAAAATAGCGGAGACGCCGCCAGCATTGTGGCAATCCTCGATGTGATAATCGGATGCCGGAGCCAGCTTGCACAGGTACGGGATGCGTTTAGCCACTTCGTTGATTCGCTCCAACGGGTATTCAAAGCCGGCTTCCTGCGCGATCGCCAGCGTATGGAGAACGGTGTTGGTGGAACCGCCCATCGCCATGTCAAGGGCGAATGCGTCATCGATTGCTTCCAGCGTGACGATATCGCGCGGCTTGATATCGCGGGCGATCAGGTCCATCAGCTTCTGGGCCGATGCCTTGACCAGCTCCTTGCGCTCCGGAGAAACGGCGAGAATGGTGCCGTTGCCGGGCAGGGCCAGGCCAAGAGCTTCGGCGAGGCAGTTCATCGAGTTGGCGGTGAACATGCCGGAACAGGAACCGCAGGACGGACAGCCGAATTGCTCAAGCTCGTCCAGCTGTTTGTCGTCGATCAGCCCGGCCTGATAAGCGCCGACTCCTTCAAACACGGAGGAAAGCGAAATGGAACGGCCATCGCTTGTTTTACCGGCTTTCATCGGGCCGCCCGTCACGAAAACGGTGGGGATGTTGACGCGCAGCGCGCCCATGATCATGCCGGGGGTGATTTTGTCGCAGTTCGGAATACAGATCATCCCGTCGAACCAGTGAGCGGCGACGACTGTTTCCAGGCTGTCGGCGATCAACTCGCGGCTGGGCAGCGAGTAGCGCATCCCGATATGGCCCATGGCGATGCCGTCGTCTACGCCGATTGTATTGAATTCAAACGGTACTCCGCCTGCAGCGCGGACTGCTTCCTTTACGATCTTCCCAAATTCCTGCAGGTGGACGTGACCTGGAATAATGTCGATGTATGAGTTGCAGATCGCGATAAACGGTTTGTCGAAATCTTCTTCTTTTACGCCGGCTGCACGCAGCAGGCTGCGGTGCGGCGCACGGTCAAAGCCTTTTTTGATCATGTCGCTTCGTTGTCTGGCCACTTTGAAAAACTCCCTTCCTGGTGAAACCCTGCCTGTTTATTTTGAACTATCTTATCACTTTTTCATAAATAGAAACAACCGTAAAAGTCTGAACATTTGTTCAGGAAAGTGCCTTGCGCGGCAGCAGTGGGCAGCGGCGATCGCCCGTGCGTCAACCGGGAGTTACCCAGGCTTTCCAAAGCCTGGCGCAGGATCAGCAAAGGGAACTGGTGAAAAAGAAAGTACTTTGTTCTACAATAAGGTACATGAAATAAATTGAGCTGGAGTGAACAGGATGTGGGAAGAATTGAAAGCGATCTACGAGCAGGGGAATGAGGAGGAACGGCAAATACTGGAGCTGGCCATGCAGGCCATCCGGCAGCGCAGAGAGCGAGGGAGCGCGTTTCTGTCCGGCTTTCTCGGATTGAAGGGGGACTTCGTCGACGAGAACACCTATCGCTTTGAACTGCCGTTGACCGTATTCATGCACAACTCGCTCGGGGTTGTGCACGGCGGGATTTTGGCTACGCTCATCGATTCGGCGATGGGGTCGCTCATTAACCGCTCCCTCCCGCCCGATCAATACGCGGTGACGACTGAGCTGAAGACCAATTACCTGCGCCCGGGGATGGGAGAGAGGCTGCGCGCGGAAGCCAGCTTCATCCATCGCGGACAAACGCTGGCGGTCATGGACGGCAGGGTGTACGATGAGCGCGATCGGCTGCTCGCCCACGGGACCGGGACGTTCATCGTCCTCAAGCGAAAAGGCTAGACACATTCGGGACACAAAAAAACCTCTATACGCATAGGGCGGATAGAGGCTTTCGGTGTTACCCAATGGCCACGAGGCCGCTGTATTGGGCAATGTACGACAGCATCTTGCGGGAGAGCGGAACGATGAACTCCATGTTCTCCCGTTCGGCGATCCCGGAGCGGGTCACGGTTCGCGCCCATTTCACGGTGAGCTTGTAGTAGTCCGAACCGAATTCCGAGCGGATCAGCTCGCTTTTGTGGCGGAATGTAACCGGCCCGTTCTCAAGCTTTATCGGAACCATGCTGACGATGTCATACAGGAACAGGTGATACGTCGTATGAGGTTTGAAAAACACCAGCTCCTTGCTGGTTACGGAGCACCCCAGATTCTTGTTCAGCTGGGTTAGCATCAGTTCGCCCTCCAGATTTTTCAGGCGAATAAAATCGCTGTTCATGTCTTTTCCCCTCCTTTGGCGGAAGCACTTGCCCGGATGCGCTTTCGCAAAGACCGGGCCGCCCCTTCAAAACACGGGTGTCTCCCTATCATAGGGATGAATCGGGCCCGGATGCAAGGGTAAACAATGGATGTACAGAAAAGAAAAGGAGAGACTCCCATGATCGAAATAGCCAAAGAAGCAGCACGATACGCCGGTGCCTATTTGCAGGAACGCTTTTTGCAACAGCTCATCCCCGACGAGGAGCTTCACAATGACGTAAAGCTTCCGGAGGACAAGGAGAGCGAACGGCGGATCATTGAGGTATTGCACAGACACTTTCCGGAGCATACGATCTTCTCTGAGGAGATCGGAATGGTCGAACGCAAGGAGGACTATCTCTGGATCGTGGACCCGCTGGATGGCACGAACAATTACTTTATCGGCTTTCCGTACTTCTCCGTCTCGCTTGCCCTGCAGTACAGAGGCGACGTGATACTGGGGGTCGTCTACAACCCGGTGGCTGGGCAAATGTTCTGGGCGGAAAAAGGCAAGGGGGCTTGCCTCAACGGGAAGCGGCTGGAAGTCAATAAGCGCGACGATTTGACCCGCGCTGTCGGGACGTACATACGGGGGCGAAACTCGGTCGCCAAAGAGCAGGAGCTCGAATTCACTCGCCCGTTCGTGATCGGCACCAAACGGCTTCTGCGCAATGTCGCGCCTGCGCTGGACTGGTGTCTGCTCGCCAACGGGTGGCTGGACTACATCGTCATGCAGCGCTCCGGCATCATGGATGTGGCGGCGGGGATTCTGATCGCGCAGGAGGCAGGTGCGCTCGTAACGGATTGGCAGGGGGAGCTTTACCGCCATGAAGCCTTCAGCACAGAGAACTTTCCGTCGCTGGTCGCAAGCAATGGCGTGCTGCATGAGAAGGTGCGGGAACTGATCGTGGAATAGCGGAACCGCGACGTTTTTAGAGAAACAACGTTGCTTGGCAGCTAGGAGGCGGAAAGCTGGCTGGCGGGTTTACCTGATTTGGAGGAGTCCTCTTGTTTTTTCGTGTGTTGTATGAAATTTTTGTCATCCTGCTGGTCATTACATATGCGATTGCCGTCTTCGCCGACCCGGCCAGCCACCCCCGGTTGACCGAGGAGTTTATGCGTGAGGCAGACGTGATCTTGATCAGCTTTTTGGCTGCGGAATACGTCATCCGCCTATGGCTGGCCAAGGATAAAAAGAAGTTTGTCCTGAACAACTGGTTCGATCTCGTCGCCATGATCCCGCTTGACCACTATTTTTATCTGGCCCGCTTCATGCGTATCCTTCGCCTTTTCCGAATAGTGAGGGCGTCTCCCTTTTTGTGGAGCATGCTGAGGTCCAAGCCGATGCAGCGGGTTATCGGGGTGGTTACCTTGATCATGCTGTGGAGCTCGGGGGCCATTTACCTGCTGGAAGCCGGCGTCAACGAAAATATTGTTCATTTCGGGGACGCTTTATGGTGGTCTATCGTCACTACGACAACCGTCGGGTACGGAGACATTTCGCCCGTTACGACAGGAGGCAGGATCATGGCGACGATTTTGATGGTTACGGGCATCGGGACACTCGGCGCTCTGACAGCAAACTTCGCCCATCATTGGACCGAGTTTCAGGAGGGAAAAGGGCAGTCGCCGGACGAGCATGCTCATGCGCAAAAGAAGCAGCGCGCGCTTCATCAACTGCAGCAAGTCGAGCAGCTGACGCGGCAGGAATATGATTCGCTGATGAAAACGATTGAGGAATTGTATCGGAAGAAGAACCAAAAAGAACAGTAGCCGGGAGCATGGAAAAGCCCGCAAAGGTGTCGAGCCTTTGCGGGCTTTTTCGCACTCGCAGCTTGCAGCGCAGTACGGCTGTCTCCGGCTAGTTTCGAACGTATCGATGCGAATCCGGTTGGAGACGTTTTTCAGTAAAATTTATTTTCTGAAAAAATAGGTTGAATTAGGTTGTTTCATGTTGTAATATTTTTTTAAAAATTTCGAATGGGGAGGGAATTTATGAAACGACGTGGTTTGGCGTTCCTGTTTGTTCTCTTGTTGACGATGCCTGGCGCAGCCGTCTATGCAGATGCAGAAAAAGCAACACTCGGCCAGGTAGATGTGCGGATTGAAGTAAAGGACGGTGTGTACGCTGTCCAGGAGCACGTTACACTCCAGCACCCTTCGGCTGTTCAAGGCGGAAAGCTGGAGCACAGTTTTGCTCACATCAACGGTGTGAAAAGTGAAAGCATCGCCTTTTTGGCAGGGGAGCAGGAGCTTGGGGCAGAGATCCAGAGCGGCGAGGTAATGGACAGAATATTTGTACAGTTTCCGGCTGAAAGCCCTGATGTACTCGAATACACCATCAAATACCAGGCTGAAGTGCCCAAGGGGGAATACGCTCTGCCGCTGGTCGTGCCGATGTATCCGGTAGAGAAAAGCGAGAACCGCGTTCACATTTCCTTTCAGGCACCTGAAGGCAATGTGATCCAGCCCAATTCGTTTCCGGTGGTAAATCACAGCGGGCAGAATCAGGTCACAAGCAGCATGGTCAATGTTCCGTCTCAAGTGAGCTACATATTCGGGACGGAGGAAACGGTCTTTCACTCGCACAATCTGATCTCGGCCGTCACTTTGCTCGTACTGGTCGGCATCCTGGTCGGATGGGGTGCAGTCGAACGAAAAAATGCCCGGAAGGGGGCGTAGCGCATGGGTTTCAGTTTCTGGGGAATCATCGTATTTTTTATCGTTTTCATCGCCGGTTATTTCGTATGGGCGTTAAGAATGGAAGAACAGGAATAATTCACAGGGGGGGAACGCCATGTTTGAAGTCAGTCCAGTTTTTTATTACGTAATCGCCGGCTACTTTTTGATGATTGTGGTCATTGGTTTTTTGGCCGGGCGAGGCAACAAGACCAGTGAGGATCACCTCGTCGCCGGACGTTCGATCGGGCCGGTTATCGGGGGAGCGGCCCTGGCAGCGACTCAGCTGAGCGCAGGGACGTTTGTCGGGACAGTGGGCGTCCTGTATATGACGGGTGCCAGCTACATGTGGTACTGGCCGGGAATGTTTGCCGGCTGGCTGGTGTCGGCGATCTGGGTCGCCCCCAAATTCCAAAGGTTTAAAGGCGTGACCGTACCGGATTATATCGAGAAGCGGTACAACAGCAAGCTGGCGAAGGCGATCGCCGCAGGACTGATCGTCATCGCCTACACCGTCTATCTGATCGCTCAATACGTGGCGGGCGGCATCCTGATGGAAACCATTTTTGGCCTGCCGAAGATCTGGGGAGCGATTATCACGATTGGGATCACGATGATTTACACGATGAAGGGCGGAATGAAGGCCACGACCTACAGCGACTTCATCCAGGCGATTATCATGGCGGGCTGTTTCTTCGCGGCCGTTCCCATTTTGTACTCCCAGGCAGGCGGCTTTGATTTTGTCGGGCGCTTCATTACCGAGTTGCAGCCGTCTTTGACCGGCTGGCACTGGAGCTTCAAGGATATTCTCGGCTTTGCGATGGCGTTTGGCTTGTCCGTCGCGATCGCGCCATACGAGCTGGCCCGGATGTACACGATGAAAAGTCAGAAGGCCGTCCGTCTGGCGATCGGCTTCTCCTTTATCTTCCAGGCTGTGATCGCCGTCGCTGTCTGTCTGGTCGGACTGGCTATGCGCTCGCTTTACCCGGTGATGAACAATGCCGACGCGGCGTCGTCGATCATGGCGGTCAACGTGCTTCCGCCGCTCGTTGGAGCATTGATCGTCGTCGCGATTCTGGCGGCCATCATGAGTACCGTGTCCGGCGTCATGCTGGTGTCTGCCTCGGCCATTTCCCACGATATTTACGGTATGATCAACCCCCGGGCGACGGACAAGCAAAAGCTGTTGGTGAACAAGATCGCGATTGTCATCCTGTCCATCCTCCCGCTGTACTTTGCGCTTCACCCATTCGACACGGTGCAGTTCATCGTGATCGTCCAATCGTCGATGGTGGCCAGCTTCTTCTTTGCTACGGTGGTCATCGGACTGAACTGGAAGCGGGCGACCGGAACAGCGGCGCTGATTTCCATGCTGGGGGGACTTGCGACCGTTCTCCTCTGGTATGTACTGGGCAAGCCGTTTGGCGTAAACGAGGTCATTCCGGGCGTGATCGTATCCACGATTTTGCTTGTCGCGTGCAGCTACGTGACCAAGCCTGTGCCGGAAGAGGCGCTGGCGCCGTTTTTTCAAAAGTAGGCAGCAATCCAGCTGTTGTGTAAACAGCAAAGGAGGCGGATGGGAACGGGACGCCGGACCGAGCCGGCAAGGTGTCTCGTTGCCTGACGCCGATCCGAACAATGAAGAGGTTGGTGAATGTTGTGGAAAAAATCGCAGCCTTTTTGCAAGAGCAAAAATCGCAAATGGTCGATGTGCTAAAGCAGCTCGTAGAGATGGAATCGCCTTCTCGCGACAAGGAATTGGTGGATGAGCTGGGGAAGGCGATAGCCAATCTGCTGGCCACCTATACGGGAGGTAGAGGCGAGGTGATCCCGAACGAAGAATTCGGCAACCATTTGCGCTGGGAATGGGGCGAAGGGGATGAGCAGATCCTGCTGCTCGCCCATATGGATACGGTTTGGCCAAAGGGGACGCTCGCAACCATGCCGTTTCGGATCGAAGGCGACAGGGCGTACGGACCGGGAACCTTCGACATGAAGGGCGGCTTCGTCCAGGGGATGTTCGCCATGCATGCCTTGACCAAATTGGAAGTGCCGTTGAAAAAGAAGGTCGTCCTGCTCGTTACATCGGATGAGGAAATCGGCAGCGGGACGTCGCGTATGCACATTGAGGCGGAAGCGAAGAAAAGCAGCTGCGTCTTCGTTCTGGAGTCGTCTGCCGGCACAGAGGGCGCTGTGAAAACGTCGCGCAAAGGCGTCGGGCTTTTTCGGCTGAAGGTGAAAGGCGTGGCTGCCCACGCCGGCATCGAGCCGGAAAAAGGGGTCAGCGCGATCGGCGAGCTGGCGGAGCAGATCGCTTATTTGCATCGCTTGACGGAGATGGACAAAGGCACCACGGTCAACGTCGGCGTAATGAAAGGCGGCTCCGCATCCAACGTCATCGCAGCCGAAGCGGAGGCCGAAGTGGATCTGCGGGTCCGCTCCCGGGCAGAAGCCGAACGGGTCGTTCCGATAATCAAAAACCTCACCCCGAAGCTTGCCGGAGCGACCATCGAAGTGACGGGAGGAATCAACCGCCCTCCGCTTGAGCGGACAGAGCAGGTCGGGGACATGTACAGCTTGGCAAAACGCCTGGCGAAGACGTATCTAGGCTTCGAGCTGCAGGAGAAGGAGAGCGGCGGGGGCAGCGACGGAAACTTTGCGGCTCAACACGCTCCCACGCTGGACGGATTGGGACCTGTGGGAGATGGCGCCCACGCCGCTCATGAGCATGTCATCATTTCACAGCTGCCCACAAGAAGCGCCCTTCTCGCCTTGTTGATCAAAGAGCTGGGAGCGTAACGACTATACATGGAGGAACAGGAGTGAGGCGGATGAACGCTGAAAGAGAGCAACTGTGGGGGGAAGTCAGTCCGGAGAGCCTGATGGAATTTACCCGAAATATCGCCAGGGAAGTCCGTTCTTCCGGTTCGCCGGAAGAGCTTCGCGCTTTTCAGTATGCAAAGGAACAGCTGGAGGAATTCGGCTTTTCGACCGAGCTGCAATTTTCTGATGCCTATATCAGCTTGCCCGTAAGTGCTGCCATGACTATCGACGGGATTTCCTTTTCCTGCATTACGCATGCCATGGGGCTCTCCACCGGCAGCGACGGCGTAAAAGGGGAGCTTCTCTACTTGGGCAAGGGAACGCCGGAGGATTACCGCGGTGTGCGTGCTTCCGGGAAAATTGTGCTGTTGGATGGAATTGCCACGGGGCCTTCCGTGGACCGGGCGCAGGCTGCCGGAGCGCGGGCCGCGATTTTTATCAACGGCGCCTACACGAATGAAATGATCGTCTCTTCCGTATGGGGAAGTCCCACGACCGAGACGGTTGCCCGGCTGCCGAAGCTGACTGTCGTCTCCTGCAACTACAAGGACGGCGTGCGGATCAAGCAACTGATGGCAAGGGACAGTCATCCCGTGCGAGCGTGGATTCGCGCCGAGGTGGACACCGGATGGCGCAAGATACCGGTACTGACCGGAGAGCTGAAAGGAACGGTGGAGCCGGACAAATTTGTGCTGTTCAGCGGACATATCGATTCCTGGCACTATGGAGCGATGGACAACGGCACCGCCAACGCGACGATGCTGGAGGTCGCCCGCCTCATGGCCAAACGGAAAGGCAAGCTCAAAAGATCGCTGCGGATCGCCTTCTGGTCCGGGCACTCTCACGGACGCTACGCCGGCTCTGCCTGGTACTGCGACCAAAATTGGGAGGACCTGCATGACAACGGCGTTTTGCATATCAACATCGATTCTGTGGGCGCGATCGGTTCGGACATTTTGACGGAAAACAACTGCATGGCCGAGACCAAGGAATTGGCCGGCATATCCATCCGGGACATCGCCGGACAAACGTTTGAAGGCTCCCGTTTCAGCCGGGCCGGAGACCAATCCTTTTGGGGAACGGGAATCCCGTCTCTTTTGATGGGCTTGTCCGAGCAGCCTCCGACCGACGCCCCCGAAGCGCAGGCATTCGCGCAGCTGTTCGGCGGCGGAAAAACAGGCGGATACGGCTGGTGGTGGCATACGACGGAAGACACGCTCGATAAAATCGATCCCGCCAACCTCGCCAGAGACTGCAGAATTTACGCGGATATCGTCTACCAGGCCTGCACAGCGGCGGTTGTGCCGATCAATCAGGTCGGGGCTGTCAAAGAGATCAGACACGCGCTCGAAGCTTATCGGGAGAAGGCAGGGGAGGCATTGCCCCTGGCGCTGTCCGTCAGCCGTGCGGAAGCGCTTCAGGAAAGGCTGGAGGAGCTTTACGGGCTGGTGCGGTCCGAGAGCCTTTCAGAGGAAGCGGCAGTGATCGCAAACAACGGGATTATGCGGCTTTCCCGGATTCTCGTGCCGCTTAATTACCTCAGCGGCGACAATTTCCATCACGACCCGCCGATCAAGCCGGGATGTGTTCCGCTTTTGGAGAAGATCGATCAGCTGACCTATGCAGAGCCGGGAAGCGACCTTTTCTACATGCTCATCACAGAGCTGACCCGAAACGCAAACAAGGTCAATTACGCCCTGCGGGAAGCGGAACAGGAAGCGGCAAGCACGCTGGCCCAGTTGAAACAACGGATAAACGGATAGGCGTTGAAAAGCGGAAAGAGGGCTGTTGGCGATCAACAGTCCTTTCCTAATTTAGGGGATTATGGGGAATCTTATAATTTGATAGAGCTTTCTCACCCAGTCATGTAAAATAGGTGGATATACGGATATAGGCAGGAAGTGAACCATGGAAAAACGATTGATTATGATCGGTATTCAGGAAGAAAACTTGATGATCATTACCGAGCAGATCAAACACATTATCGGCGATTTTATCAAAATCAAAGCCGTTACGATCAAGGATGTCTATTACGGTTTGATCGGTAAAAACGACGTTGTGCTGCTTTCGGGCGAAGTGTTGAGAGAGATCGTCCAGCCCTTTCTCCACGATGAGTGCATCTGCATGGTGGCAGACAGGGAAGTCAATATCGTCAATCTGAAAGAGCTGATGGGTTTGCCGGCCGGACAACATATTTTGGTTGTGAATGACCACTATTCCGATACACTTCAAACCGTTACATCCCTGGAGACCATATTGCCGGAACACAGGTATTATCCCTATTTTCTCAATCGACCGCTGCCGGAAAAAATCGACTTTGTCGTAACGCCGGGCGAAAAGGATATCGTCCCCAAGGCGCTCCATACCGTAATCGACATCGGGCCCCGCGTCATTTCATTCAGCACGCTGGAGCAGATCGTCACGCTCTTTTCCATTGAGGTCAGCCATTCGCTGATTATGAACCGCTACATTAAATCGCTCGTTTCCATCTCCAGAGATTCGACGAAAAGGGGAACCTCCAACTTTGAAGATCAGAACCAAAACAGAACATTTGCGCAGTTCATGACGAACAGCCCCTTGATGGAGGAAACGGTAGAGATCGCCAAAAAAATTGCGATCACGCCGTATCCGATTCACATCGAAGGAGAAACCGGGACTGGCAAGAAGCTGATGGCGGAAGCGATCCACAATCAGTCCGAATTTCACATGGGTCCGTTTTTTACGTACAACTGTGCGGAAAAAAATGAGGAACAGCTCGCAGTCGAGCTATTCGGCAAGGAAGAAGAGAATGTCATCGTGCAAGGGATGATCGAGGCGACAAACGGCGGAACGCTGTTTATTCAAAACATCGAATGCCTGTCTTGCTCGCTGCAGGGGAGGCTTCTAAATCTGCTGGAATCCAAAGACATTCAGCGGGTGAACGGAGAGGGAGCCGTACCGGTTCAGCTCCGCCTGATTACCTCGACATCCAAGCGGTTGTCCAAGCTGCTGGAAGCGGGGAAAGTGCGGATTGACCTGTACTCGTACATTTCCTCCTACATCGTCAGGCTGCCGACTTTGGCAGAGAGAAAGGAGGATCTGGAGCTGCTGATCGAAACGTTTAAAAAGCAGCTAAAAAAAGAAGAGCTGCAGTTCTCCAAAGAGGTTCTGGCGGTTTTCGCCACGTACAGCTGGCCTGGGAATGTACGCGAGCTGTTCAATGTCGTTTCGTACTGCGCCTGCATGGACACGAAGAACATCGAGCTTCGGTCGCTGCCGCTCTATTTTAGAGGGCATGACGCGTTGAATGAGCAGCGTGCGAGCGAACTTGACGTGGACGGGATTGTCGGCAAAATCGAGGAGCACGGCTTCCTCAGTGAAAGCGTCGGTATTCTCGAAATATTAAGGGACGGAAAGGAGCAGCAGCTCTCGTACGGGAGGAGCAGACTGAAAACGCTGTTGGAGGGGAGAGGGATTCAGCTGACAGACCAGCAGCTGCGATTGCGTCTGGAGATTTTGAATCAGTTGAAATTGCTGCTCGTCCGTCAAGGAAGAGCGGGGACGACGATCTCAACCAAAGGGGAGCTGTTTTTGCAGCGAGTCACCGGTTCATTCGTCTCCCAGTAGGACAGGGGACGTTTCCCCGCGGATTTCGGCCGCAGCGGCAGGTAGATAAAGCAAAAGGCATGGCGCGCAGGGCGTCATGCCTTTTGTCGATTGCCTTACTTTACTTCCATATCAAAGCTTGGCTCGGTGCTCATCGCTTCCACGAAGGAGCGGAAGAAGCCTTTTTTGTCAAAAGCATCGACCGCTTTTGGATCTTTTTTCAGATCTTGAACAGTTACAGAAGCGTCTTTTCCAGGAATGTCAAACTTGGTCGCTTTGCCGAAGTTGTACGATACGGTTTCCGCTTCCAGCCCAACAGTCAGTGGCTTCTGTTTTTTGTCAGGCGCGAACGAAACGTTCAGAGCGCTCTTTTGGCGAACAGGCAGTTTTGCCTTGTCGATGTAGTAGTCCAGCGTCCAGTTGACACCGTGGAAGCCCTCTTCTTTTGCCATCTCGATGAGATTTTCAGGCGTATAGGTCTTGCCCTCGGTTTCCAGCCATTGTTTTGCAGAAGCCATGCCAGCTGTCACTGCCGCTTCGGCAGCAGCGCGTTTTTCGGCGTCTGTCGTCTTCTTCGCGTCTTTCGTCATGTCTTCTTCCAATTGTTGAGTCAGAATCATGAAGTCAACGGCAAATGCTTTTACGTCCTGGTTGGCAACGGCGTCATTGGCTGTGTAGAAGAACATTTGAATCAGTTCTTTTGTATCCAGAGTAATGGCGATGTGAGTCGTTTCCACTTTCTCACCGTTAGGCAGGGTAACGGTTTCCGTGCCCGCGTTCTTCACGTTGGACAGCTTGTAGCCGTATTTGGCGATGTACTTCTTCATGAAGTCCATCATCAGCTTGTTCATCTTGTCTTGGTAGTCTTTCATTTTGGCCGGATCGATGGCAGTTCCGCCAGCGGAACCAAGTGCTGCCTGGTTGTCGAACTTCAGGTATTTCTGATCCAGCGGAGACTTCGCATACAGATCGCTTCCGTTTACGATCAGGTCCAGGCCAGCTTTTTTATCGCCTGTCCAAACGCCCTTGTCGCGCAGCAGTTTGTCGTCGTTTACTTCGAGCGTCATCTTTACGTTCTGGAGATCGAGCTGGGAACCTTTTACGGTTACCCCTGCTTTCAACGCATTCAGTACGGCAATGCTTTCGGCATTCTCCTGCTCACCCAGTGCTGCTGGCAATTTGTCTACGTCACCGACCAGCTTGAGTGATCCCTGGTAGTCGTAGTTCGGTTTTTCCATCGATGTGACTACTGCGTCTCGCACCAGTGAAGCTTGGCCCGAACAACCGGTGAGAACAAGCCCCAAAGAAAGCAGCAGGGCACTCCCCTTTTTCCACATGAAGTGTTCCTCCTCTATCGTTTCATTCTATTTCCACATCTTGTACTACGCATGAGTTGGCAAAAGGTTTCTCATTATCCTAAAAAAAACTCGACAGAGCAAAAACAACGGGTGGTTTCGTGGTAAGATTGTAGGGAGCAAAAGGTTATGCCAAGAGGTTATGCAAGAAAGGACGTTGCAACATGTGGTCGTGGCTTCACAAGCTGATGAGTTTTATTCGCGGAGAAGAAAGTGAAGAGGAGCAAGGGCAGACCGAGCAATACGTTCGCCCTTCAACCGGCGTGTCTGGCGGCAAGGTGCAGGCAAGAACGATGAGCATTTACCCCAAAGAGCGGGAGATCGAAGAGTCGCCTGAGCCGTACCGCAGAAGAAAACAGCGAGAATTCAAGTTTCCGGTCATTCCTGATGAGAAACGGGCCGAAAAGCGGACGGAGCAGGCTCCGCCGACAGAAACGCAGGAGAATACAGCGGTCAGCAGAACGGCTGAAAGAGCGCGAGCAAGCACCGGAAAAAGAGAGACAGAGCGGCGTCGGGCCGGGGGCGGCAGCAATGAACAGAGCAGGCAAGCGGAAGAGGCCGTGGAAACCGTAGAAACGGTTGAGACTGTGAACCGGACCATCCAGCCTTCCTCGACCAAGCGTCCCTACAAACCTTCAGAGGTCATTTCACCTGTCTTCGGCAAGGTGACGGCCGAGACAGAAGATGCTGATCATCGGATACATACGACTGCCGGGGTTTATTCTTCCCGGGAGCTGATTAACGAGCAGGCCCGGATGCGGGAGCTGGCTGCCGCAAGCCTCGCCGAAAGCGAAAAAACGGATGGACCTGGGGAAGTATCTGCCGAGCTGGGGCCGAAGCCGACAGGCGAACCGGTCGAGCGGCGGTTCGAAAACGAATCGGCCGGTCTTGTCGGGAGCAAGGCGGCTGAGGTTCGGACGGAAGACGACGAAACAGGGGGAGAATCGTTCGCGCTGGTCGGTCATGATCAAGAGGCAGCGCCGCTCTTTCTGGTCGTTGACAATGCCGGAGATCGGAACGCTGATCAGGAAACATCTGACCAAATGCAGGAGCCTGCAAGCTCTGGTCATTTGGTGGAAGGGACAGGGATGGAAACCGCCGAAGGAAAGCTTGAAGCAGCGGGTGCACGAAACGGGGGATTGGACGACAGCGATCAACCAGATGATGGCTTGCTGGCTGCAGGAGGCTCGGCATATGCCGAGGAGCCGGTGGCGGGGGAAACCGCTGAAACATTAGCTGACCAGGAGCCGATTGCAGAGGGATTTGCTGAAAGACTTGCAGGAGAGGAACAGAACCGAGAGGAACCCATGGTCGCAGCATCGACTGCGGGCAAATCGGCTGGAGGGAACGAAGCGAAACCGGAGGAAGCAAAGCTGGCAGCAGACGAGCAAACGATCCGGGAAATAACTTCTTCTGCAGCAGCCGAAAGCCAGCCAGGCCCGGAAAACCGGGATGAAGCGGGCTCCGCTCAGAAAGAGACGATGAATAATCTCTCACAGAGCGTTTCACCGCATTCCCTTGTCAATCCAGAGAAGCTGCAAGCGATTTTACCGAACGCGTCCGCAGCCGAGGTGGCGGCCGGGCTGGCTGCGTATGCCGCACAACAAGACAAGCCGTCCACGCCGCCAAAAGAGGTGAACGAAGCCAGCTTACAGCAGGCGCAAGCCGCCGCTGCCATTCAGCCGCCTTTGAAACAGGACGGAGAGCCGCTCTTGCCGTATGCGAGTCCGTCGCTTGAGCTGCTTGCCCCGTCTCCGATGCAGGATGACGATGACGACGAGCATACGCAAATTCAGAAATTGCTGCTGGAAGAGACGCTGAGCAATTTCAATGTAAACGCGCAGGTCGTCGGCATCGTCAAAGGCCCTTCGGTGACACGTTTTGAAATACAGCCCGCACCGGGGGTAAAAGTGAACAAGATCACGAGCCTGATCGACGATATCAAGCTCAATCTCGCCGCCAAAGACATTCGGATCGAGGCCCCGATCCCGGGACGGAACGCGGTAGGAATCGAGGTGCCAAATCTGAAAAGCCAGCCAGTGCTGATCAGCCGCATCATCGGGTCGGAAAAATTTTTGCAGTATCCCTCTCCGCTGGCGGTTGCGCTCGGGATGGACATCGGCGGAGAGCCGATCGTGGCGGACATCAAAAAAATGCCGCACGGCTTGATTGCCGGTTCGACAGGTTCGGGGAAGAGCGTCTGCATCAACTCGATCATCGTCAGCCTGCTGTATAAAGCGACACCGGAGCAGGTTCGGCTGCTGCTGATCGACCCGAAAATGGTGGAGCTGGCTCCGTACAATCATTTGCCTCATCTGGTCACGCCGGTGGTAACCGACGCGAAGCAGGCGACAGCCGCGCTCAAATGGGCGGTAGAGGAAATGGAGAAACGGTATGGGCTGTTCGTGGATGCAGGGGTGCGCGATATTGACCGCTACAACCAAACGACGGATCAGCCTCTGCCGTACATCGTCATCGTTATCGATGAATTGGCCGACTTGATGATGGTTTCTCCCCAGGATGTGGAGGACTGCATCATCCGCATCGCACAGAAGGCGCGAGCGTGCGGCATTCATCTGCTTTTGGCGACGCAGCGCCCGTCCGTCGATGTCATCACCGGGAACATCAAGGCAAACGTCCCTACGCGTCTGGCCTTTGCCGTCTTTTCCCAGGTGGACTCCCGGACGATCCTCGACCAATCGGGAGCGGAGCGCCTGCTGGGACGCGGTGACATGCTCTTTTTGGAAAGCGGTACGACGCCGATACGCCTGCAGGGAAACTACGTCACTGACGATGAGATCGAAGCCGTTACCCAGGCGATCAAAAAGCAGCGGAAACCGGCGTACCTGTTTAGCAAAGAGGATCTGGAGCAGCAGGTACAATCATTCGATATGGGGGACGACCCGCTGTACCACGAGGCACTGCTCTACGTTGCCGAGCAAGGACAGGCCTCTGCCTCGGCTCTGCAGCGCCGATTCCGCGTAGGCTACAACCGGGCGGCCAGGCTGATTGAGATGATGGAAGCTGACGGCTATGTAGCCGGACAGAGCGGCGGCAAGCCTCGCGCCGTATTGATCACGCGCGAAGACGCGGAAGCGTTGACGGAAGGCGCATCGCTGTTTTAGCTCGTAAAGAAGAGAGGGTCTGAAGACCGGGATGTCGTTCCTGGAATCAGGCCCTCTTTTTGCATTCGCGGTTGCTCTGAGCGATTGTTCGTTGTATTCTGAAAAGTATGAGAAAAAGGAGGCGGGTTTGCGATGGATGCCATTTCGAAAAAATATCAACGAATCGATGAGCGTACGGTCCTGTTCAACGAGGAATATTACCTCCGCGTCTGGCGGCTGCAGGTAGACAGCCTGGATGGGGCCGGTAGAGAAGAGCTGTTTACGCATCTTTATGCTTTCGAAAGCAATGATATCGAGCTGGAGATCGACATTTCCGAGGAGGCGCAGGGGAGATGGTATTTGCAGCTGTTGGTCCCGCATGTGCTTACCCTGCCAGAGGCGGCGAAGAAGCGGTTGACGCGTGGCGAAGAGCAAATCAGGGAATACCTGTCTGACCGGCTCCCTGCGATTTTCGCCAGCCAGCTGGCTGAGGAGGAGCTGCTTCATTACGTAAAGCGATACAATCCCCATCTGGATGTGACCGCATAGCCTGATTTGGCCTGGCTTTTTTGCCATATCGGATGTATTTCACTGTGGGGATTAGGAATGTCCCCAATTTTTTAAAAACAAAAGTTCGTAGAAACGAGCCGGGGGGAGAAGAAGCATGTTACCCTGCTTAGCTCCGGGTTCCGTCCGCAAGGGAGGGTTGACTGTCCGCTCCGGGGCGATTCGCGGAGGAGACACCAAAGCCGTTTCGCTTCGAGGCGAATTCAGCGTGGCGCTCCTTTTTCACGCGAATCGTCACTCCGCTGGGGCAGGGCTCCACAGTCGCACCGCAGGGAAACATGCTTCTTCACGGGACCGGTTTTAAAAAAATGGGGGAAAGCTGCGAAGGAAAATGAAAAAAGAACAATGAACAATGAACGATGAATGGATTGTTCGTAAGATAGAAAATAGTATGGGGCGATCTCCGGACAGGTGCCTGACAAAAAATGTCGTGGGCTGTGCAGCTGCCGTCCAATCGCTGATCATACAGGTTCTTCCGCTTGAAAACAGTATAGATGATAGAGATTCCCCTTTCGCGCAGAACAGTATTCTTGTGAAAGGGGTTTTTATTTATGTCCTTCTGAAATGGACACTTGTCTTTCTGGAGTAAATAATTTAACCTATACACATGCAGTTTTGATCGTTACACACAGATGGAGGAGTCGGAGATGAAAGTAGCCAAGTTTGGCGGGACCTCACTGGCGAGCGCCGCACAGATAAAAAAAGTATGCGAGATTGTCAAATCGGATGAAGCGAGAAAGCTTGTCGTTGTATCTGCACCGGGAAAACGGTACAAGGAAGACACGAAGGTTACCGATCTTCTCATACGGTACGCGGAGGCACGCCTGGCAGGGCAGCCTGTCGAAGAAGTACAAAGCCGGATCATTGGCAGATATCAGGACATTACGCGGGAATTGGGCCTGTCGGTCGAGGTGGCGGAGGAGATCGCCGCGCAGCTGAAGCAGGCGCTGCACTACACACCTTCCGAAGATGCCGGACGGTTCATGGACAGAGCCAAGGCGGCGGGAGAGGATACGTGCGCCAGACTGGTTGCGCGTTACCTGCAAAGCCAGGGCAGGGAGGCAGTCTATGTAAATCCCAAGGATGCCGGTCTGATCGTGACTGGAGAGCCGGGCAACGCCCACGTATTGCCGGAAGCGTATGAAGAGCTGCGCAGTTTGAAAAGTCAGTCCGGAATCGTTATTTTTCCGGGATTTTTCGGGTTTACGCCGGAGGGCGAGCTGGTCACGTTCTCCCGGGGAGGCTCCGATATTACCGGCTCCATCCTGGCAGCAGCCGTACAAGCGGAGCTGTATGAGAATTTTACCGACGTCGACTCGGTGTACGTCGTCAATCCGAGCCTGATCGAAAAACCGCAGGAGATCCAGGTCATCACCTATCGGGAAATGAGAGAGCTCTCGTATTCGGGTTTTTCCGTCTTTCACGAGGAAGCCTTGTATCCGGCGTACCAGGCGGGAATTCCCGTCTGCATCAAGAATACGAACAATCCGCACGCACCGGGCACGAGGATCGTTTCAGACAGGCCATTCCACGAAAACCGCGTATCCGGGATCGCGGCGGACAAGGGCTTTTGCAGTATTTATGTGAGCAAGTATTTGCTGAACAAGGAGGTTGGCTTTGGACGCAGGCTGTTGCAAATCTTTGAAGAAGAGGGCCTCTCGTACGAGCACACCCCGTCCGGAATTGACAACATCTCCGTTATTTTGCGTGAAAAGGATTTTACGCCGGAAATTGAACGGCGAGTGGTAGCCAGGCTGAAACAGGAGCTGCGGGCCGAAGACGTCATCGTCGAACGAGGCCTTTCTCTCGTCATGATCGTCGGCGAAGGCATGCGCCGTTCCGTAGGGACCTCGGCCAGAGCGACATCCGCCCTCGCCAGAGCCAGGGTCAACCTGGAGATGATCAACCAGGGTTCCTCCGAGGTCAGCATGATGTTTGGAGTCAAAGAGGTGGATGCGGACAGGGCTGTCATTGCGCTCTATGAGGAGTTCTTTTCACGGACAGAGGAAGGACTGGCAGACAAGGCCATGACGCTGAGAGCGTGAGCAGGACTTTTAGCTGATTACGGGCAAGTAAATCGGCTTGGCCAAGGTCGTCCGAAAAGACCTTAATAAATCCCATAATTTGGGATTCTTTTGGCTCCACCGCGATTTTATGATATGATAGCTTTCAAGGAAATCTTGAAATTGAAAGGCGGGGTTGCCGGTGAAGCTAAGAGAGATCTGGGAATGGGTCCGCTCGTTGGCATTTGCGCTAGGACTTGCGCTTGTGCTCGGCATTTTTGTGTTTCAGCCGTTCAAAGTAGAAGGGCATTCGATGGACCCAACCTTGCAAGATCAGCAGCGAATCTACGTATCAAAGCTGTCCCACACGTTTTCCTATTTGCCGGACTACGGCGATATCGTGGTGATTGACAGTCGGGTGAACAGGGAGCGCAGCTTTCAGGATGATTTGTTCAGTCATCCCCTCATCCATTTGTTTATGGGAACAGAATTTGAAGAATTCATGTATGTAAAACGCCTCATTGGCAAGCCAGGCGATGTCCTGGAGATCAAGAACCATCAGCTTTACCGGAATGGCCAAAAGCTGAGCGAGCCGTACATCAGGGAAAAGATGAACGAAGCGGACGGCAAGTGGGTCGTTCCGCCGGGCCATATCTTCGTCATGGGAGACAACCGCAACAACAGCCTGGACTCCCGCGAGATCGGCTTTGTTCCGTTCGATCACGTCATTGGCAGCAAAATAGAATGGAAGATTGGAAACTAAAAGGGTTGCCATATTGGCAGCCCTTCCCTTATCTAAAAGAAATTTTGCCGGCCGAGCCGGATTGCAAGGCATAACGCCACTACTTTCACGGAACAGGAGGAGATCGCGTGACGACGCTTTTGATCGCGGACCGGGACCCCAATGAACGGACCGGCATCAGCTGGCTCGTTTCCACATGTGCCATTCCCTATGACGAGGTTGTCACGGCCGGTACGGCATCCGATCTGTTCCGCGCCCTCGAAGGAGCAAGGCCGGATGTCGTCTGCGTCGAGCTGGACATGGTGCCCAAGGAGGAGTGGGAGCGATTGAAGCTGCTGACCTCCCAATACCGGCCGACAGTCATTGTCACGACAGCGGAGGCCACCTTTGAGCGAGCCGTGCAGGGCATCGAGCTTCACGCCGTCGACCTGTGGGTCAAGCCTCAAACTCCCGAACATATCCGGCGTGTCCTGACGCGCTGCTGTCAGGACAGGACGATTGCCAGGGAAGCAAGCGAGGTGCAGACGGACCAATACGGCTCGGCTGTCTCGTACCGCAGCCTGTTTTTGCCCCTGGAAACGCCGGGAAGGGGGTTTCAGCTGATGTTGTTGCAGCTGGAGGAGACTGCACGGCACGGGAAGCTGCTGACGTTTCTGGAGACGTATCCGTTTCGGGACAAGCCTGCCCTGCTGCCGCTGAGCGACGTGATTGTCTGCCTCTTTGATCTGAAGAGCGACTCGCCGCTGGCTTCGCTGCTGGAAGCGGGGAAACGGCTATTGATGGACTGGGAGGCGCAGCATGCGGAATCGCTTTCGCTCGTTTTGTACGACACTGCGGACCAAACGCTCAGTCTGCACCAAAAGTACAGGTATGCCGTCGAAGCGCTGGAAATCCGTTTTTTCAAAGGATACCGGCAAATTTCGGTGGTGGAAAACAAGGTGAACTGGGCCGTCATCGACCCCTTTTTGACTCCGGCGGAGCAGAGGGCCTGGATTGACATGCTCCACGACGGCGACCGCGAGCAGGTGAAGCAGTGGATGTACCGGCAGTTTCTTCATAAAGAAGAGCCCTATCCCGAGCCGGGCCTGCTGCGTATCCGGCTGACCAGTATTTTGGCCCAGGTGAGGAGGTTTATGAAGTCACATGGCCTGGATGAAGGAGCGCTGGAGGATTGGTATCACCGGGTGTTCGAGACGATCCTGTACACCCCCGTGCTCTACCGGATCGTCCAGGAGCTGCTTTTGTTCATCTACGAGCTGCTCGATTCCGCGACGACGAATCGCGAGGGAGCCCGCCTCGATATTATCGAGCAGGCCATCCGCTATCTGGAGGAAAATTACGCCCGCCCCGATTTGCGGCTGAAGGAGGCAGCGCGTCATGTGGACCGCAGTCCCGCCTATTTCAGCTCGCTTTTGACCAAGCGTCAAGGTGTGTCGTTTCGCCAGCTTTTGACGACGATCCGCTTGCGGGAAGCAGAGCGGCTGTTATTGGAGACACCGCTTTCCATCCAGGAGGTTTCTGAGCGGACAGGCTTTGTAAACGCCAATTATTTCAGCAAGATTTTTAAGGAAAAGCGGGGGACAACCCCTCGTTCATTTCGAAATCAAAAGAAAATAGATAAATCGTAATTTTTTTTCTTTTCTCTGATGGAAGCGCTTCCGATTATCCGAAATCTCCGAAAAAACCGAAAGGAAATCGAAATAAGCATGCCTGTTTTTCCCTGATTGGTCTCTTCTATACTGAATATACAAAGACCAATTGGGGAGAGGGCAGGTGCAATGATGACAAAGACACAATCGATCCAAGAATTGATCCAGCAGTACTCAGGGACAAAGCTGCATGCCAAGGGATGGGTGCAGGAGGCGGCGCTTCGGATGCTGCTGAACAACCTGAACGAGGAAGTGGCGGAGCGCCCGGAGGACTTGGTCGTTTACGGCGGGATCGGCAAAGCCGCGCGAAATTGGGAATGCTTCAATGCAATTATCGAAACATTGAAAAATTTAGAGAGCGACGAAACGCTGCTGATTCAATCCGGCAAGCCGGTTGCCGTATTCAAGTCGCATACGGATGCGCCGCGCGTGCTGCTGGCCAACTCCAACCTGGTGCCCCGCTGGGCGACCTGGGACCACTTCAACGAGCTGGACAAAAAGGGCCTGATGATGTACGGGCAGATGACTGCCGGCAGCTGGATCTACATCGGCAGCCAGGGAATCGTGCAGGGGACGTACGAGACATTTGCCGAGTGCGCCCGTCAGCATTTCGGCGGGACGCTGGCAGGCACGATCACGGTCACTGCCGGTCTGGGCGGAATGGGCGGCGCGCAACCGCTCGCGGTATCGCTCAACGGCGGGGTGAGCATCAACATCGAAGTCGACCGTACCCGCATCCAGCGCCGTCTGGAAACGCGCTATCTGGACGTGATGACAGAAAGCCTGGATGAAGCGATCAAGATGGCGAAGGAAGCCAAAGCGGCCAAGAAGGACCTGTCCATCGGCCTTCTGGGCAATGCCGTAGACGTTCTGAACGAGATGCTGGAGCGCGGCTTCATCCCGGATGTGCTGACCGATCAGACGTCCGCCCACGATCCGCTGAACGGATATATCCCGGTCGGAATGACTCTGGAGGAAGCCGCGGCGCTCCGCAAGGCTGATCCGAAAGGGTACGAGGCAAAAGCGGCGGCGAGCATCGCCGAGCACGTCCGCGCGATGCTGAAGATGCAGGAGCAGGGTGCCGTTACCTTCGACTACGGCAACAATATCCGCCAGGTAGCGAAAAACGAAGGCGTGGAAGACGCGTTCCGCTTCCCCGGATTCGTGCCCGCTTACATCCGGCCGCAGTTCTGCGAAGGAAAAGGCCCGTTCCGCTGGGCGGCGCTGTCGGGCGATCCGGAGGACATCTACAAGACGGACGAAGTGATCCTCCGCGAGTTTTCCTATAATACGCATCTGTGCAACTGGATTCGCATGGCCCGCGAAAGGGTGTCCTTCCAGGGACTTCCGGCGCGCATCTGCTGGCTTGGCTACGGCGAGCGGGCCCGCTTCGGCAAAATCATCAACGACATGGTGGCACGCGGCGAACTGAGCGCTCCGATCGTGATCGGCCGCGACCACCTGGATTCCGGCTCTGTCGCCTCGCCCAACCGGGAGACGGAAGCGATGAAGGACGGCAGCGATGCAGTCGCAGACTGGCCGATCCTGAATGCCCTGATCAATGCAGTAGGCGGAGCAAGCTGGGTGTCCGTCCACCACGGCGGCGGGGTAGGCATGGGGTACTCGCTGCATGCCGGGATGGTCATCGTGGCTGACGGAACGCCGGAAGCGGAGAAGCGCCTGGAACGCGTCCTTACCACCGACCCCGGAATGGGCGTCGTCCGCCACGTGGACGCGGGCTACGATCTGGCCGTCAAGACAGCCAAGGAAAAAGGCGTCAAAATCCCGATGCTAAAGGAGTAAGCGCCATGAACAACAAACCCGTATGGATTCGTCGGGCCAGCCAATTGGTCACGCTGGCCGGCGGTTCTTCCGCACCAGTGACAGGAAAGCGAATGAATGAGCTGGGAATTATCGAGAACGGCAGCCTCTGGATCGAAAATGGCCGGATCGCGATGGTCGGCACAGATGAAGAGCTGCAGGCGGCGTATCGTGAGCGGACACATGACGCGGAAATAATCGACGCGTCCGGCAAGCTGGTAACGCCGGGGCTGGTCGATCCCCACACCCATCTGGTCCATGCCGGAAGCCGCCAAAATGAGTTCAACATGCGTTTAAACGGCGCAACTTATATGGAAATCATGAACAACGGCGGGGGCATCCACGCGACGACTGCCGCGACCCGGGCTGCCGATCACGCGACGTTGTTTGCCGAGAGCAGGAAGCGGCTGGATCAATTCCTGCTCCACGGGGTTACGACGGTAGAAGCGAAAAGCGGCTACGGCCTTACCCTCGAAGATGAGCTCAAGCAGCTCGAAGTGGCGCGGCAGCTGGACGAAGAGCATGCGATTGACATCGTCAGCACCTTTATGGGAGCGCATGCGGTCCCGCGTGAATACAAGCACGACCCGGACGCGTTCGTCGAGCTGGTGATTTCTGAAATGCTTCCCGAAGTCGCCCGCCGCAAGCTTGCCGAGTTTAACGACGTATTTTGCGAGCGCGGGGTGTTTACTCCCGAGCAGTCCCGCCGCATTTTGGAAGCAGGCGTGGCGCACGGGCTCAAAGCCAAAATTCACGCCGATGAAATCGAGCCTTACGAAGGGGCCGAGCTGGCCGCTTCCATAGGGGCCGTCTCGGCTGACCACCTCCTGCGCGCCTCCGACAAAGGCATCCAGATGATGGCTGAGGCGGGCGTCATCGGTGTTCTCTTGCCGGGAACCGCCTTCTTCCTGATGGCGGAATCGGCCAATGGCCGGAAGATGATCGACGCGGGCATGGCCGTAGCGATTTCCACAGACTGCAATCCGGGCTCCTCGCCGACTGTTTCCATGCCGCTGATCATGAATCTGGGCTGCCTGAAAATGGGCATGACTCCTGCGGAAGTATTGACGGCCGCAACTGTCAATGCCGCCCACGCGATCGGCCGCGGCGGGCAGATCGGCAGTCTGGAGCAGGGCAAGCAGGCGGATGTGACCATTTTCGATGTGCCTGATTACATGACCCTGCAATATCGGTACGGTATCAACCACGTTCACACGGTTGTGAAAAAAGGGCTCACAGTAGTGAAAGAAGGGCGGTTGCCGTAAAGCCTTATCCCGATATGGAGAGAGTGTGCAGACGGCACTCTCTCTTGCTCGGGGGAATGGCAGGAAGTGACCAGACTGATGCCGCTTGAGAAAGAGAGACAGCTTTATCTAGATCGGGCAGGGGAGAGAAATACCGACAACTCAGTCAGAGGAGGACCCTTATGGACCATCATCCGCAAAACGGGCTTGCTGCAGAGACGAACCCTGCCGCTGCGCCTGCTACACCGGCCAATGTATGGAAGTTCCTCATTTTCAGCTTGATCGGCATTTTTATGTTTTTCATCCCGATAACGGTAAACGAAAAGTCCTCCATCCCGTTGGACCACATCGTCACCTGGCTGCGGAGCACCGTCCCGAGCGCCATCCCTCTGTACGCTTTCCTCGTGATCCTGCTCGGGGCGATCTATCCGTTCGCCACGGGCACCTGGAAGAAGAACAAGGTGAATACAGTCTTTTCCTGCCTGAAGGTGCTGGGTGTGATCGTAGCGGCCCTGATCTACTTTCAGATCGGACCGGCCTGGCTGATGGACAAGGACATGGGGCCGTACCTGTTTGAAAAGCTGGTGATTCCGGTCGGGCTGGTCGTGCCGATCGGCTCCATTTTCCTGGCGATGCTCGTCGGGTATGGCTTGCTGGAGTTTATCGGCGTGCTGGTCCAGCCGATCATGCGGCCTGTCTGGAAAACGCCCGGCCGCTCCGCGATCGACGCTGTGGCCTCGTTTGTCGGCAGCTACTCGATCGGCCTGCTCATCACGAACCGGGTCTTTAAGGAAGGCAAGTATACAGTCAAGGAAGCGGCAATCATTGCCACCGGATTTTCCACGGTTTCGGCCACGTTCATGATTGTGGTGGCGAAAACGCTTGATCTGATGGCGTACTGGAACCTCTATTTCTGGGTAACGCTTGTCGTCACTTTTTTGGTGACGGCGGTAACCGTCCGCATTTGGCCGCTCAGCAAGATGAGCGACGAGTATTACGACGGCAAAGGGGACCCGGAAAAAGCGATTGCCGGGCGCAGGCTCCAGCACGCCTGGAGCGACGCCATGCACGCCGCTCAAGCGTCCATGTCGCTTGGCCAAAACATTTGGATAAACCTGCGTGACGGATTTATCATGACGATGGGCATTTTGCCTTCGATCATGTCGGTGGGCTTGATCGGCATGGTGCTCGCCCAATTTACTCCCGTGTTTGACTGGCTGGCCTATCTTTTCTATCCGGTCACCTGGCTGCTGCAGCTCCCCGAGCCGTTCCTCGCGGCCAAGGCGTCCGCGATCGAAATCGCCGAAATGTTTTTGCCCGCGCTGATTGTCACGGGAGCGCCGCTGATCACCAAGTTTGTGATCGCCGTGGTCTCCGTCTCGTCTATCCTGTTCTTCTCCGCCACCATTCCGTGCATCTTGTCGACGGAGATTCCGATCAGCATCCCGCAGCTGGTCGCGATCTGGCTGGAGAGGACGATTCTTACGCTTGTGATCACGACCCCGATCGCTTATTTGTTCTTGCCGTAGGACCGGAAAAGCAGAATAGAAGCATGTTGCGAGTACAGGCTGGTTGCCCTTTTCACAGAGGCAATCAGCCTGTGTTTTTCTTAAAAGAAATGCGTACATACGTCTGTTCAAACAGCCAAAAAGCCGCGAGATGGTTGGCCACACCGAGAGGGTTAATGATATGCTAGATTTGCATCATAGATTCAACAACAAGGAGGGCCCGATGAAGAGGCTGAAAAAACTGCTGAAAAGCAAGTTCGTTTTGGTTTTGCTTGTCCTGATTTCATTTGCATACGTAAACAACAGCTCTCTGTTTTCGAAAGGAAGCAATGAACCCCCTTTGCTGCTGGCGCACCGGGGAATGGCCCAGACCTTTCATATGGAAGGAATCACCGGGGATACGTGTACAGCGGAGAGGATTTACGAGCCGGAGCATCCGTTTTTGGAGAACACGATCCCTTCCATGGAAGCGGCATTCCAGGCTGGAGCGGATATTGTAGAATTTGACGTTCAGCCCACCAAAGACGGCAAGTTCGCCGTTTTCCACGACTGGACCCTTGGCTGCAGGACCAACGGACAAGGGGTTACCCGGGAGCATACCTTGGCAGAGTTGAAGCGATTGGACATCGGGTATGGCTATACGGCCGACCAGGGAAAAACATACCCTTTCCGCGGCAAGGGAACCGGCCTGATGCCGTCGCTCGAAGAGGTGCTGGCTCATTTTCCCGAGCAATCGTTTTTGATCCACGTGAAAAGCAACGATCCGACCGAGGGAGAGCAGCTCGCCGCATTTCTGTCCGCCTTGCCCGCCGAAAGGTTGGACAAGCTGACTGTCTACGGCGGAGATGAACCGATCGACGCCCTTAAGGAAAGGCTGCCAGGCGTTCGGGTGATGTCGAAAGCAACCATGAAAAGCTGCTTGATCCCCTACATAGCTGCAGGCTGGACAGGGTATGTCCCGGCGGCATGCGAACATACACAGCTGCATATTCCGGAAAAAATCGGCCCTTGGCTATGGGGCTGGCCGAGCCGTTTTCTCGAGCGTATGGACAAGGCGGATACCCGCGTGATCGTGGTGGGGGGCGACGGAAGCGACTTTTCCAGCGGATTTGACACTCCCGAAGATATAAACAGGCTGCCCTCTGGTTATACCGGCGGCATCTGGACAAACCGGATTGACCGGATTGCCCCTCTGTACAAACAGTAGAGGCGCGTTTATTGAGGGTTCTGCCCGATTCAGAGCGATTGACATCGTTTACTCGATCTGTTTAAATCAAAATAAGTTAATCACAAAGTGACGGAGACATGGAGACCCACTGTTGAATTTCCCGATGAAGGGGAGTTTGATGAAAGGTGGGTTTTTTTCTGTCTGCCTGTTGGTTCGCGGTAAGATCGAGCTGGTCGATGCATCCTAGTTGTAGGAAGACGTTATCGAAAGAAAGGTGGATCTTCATGGATTTTAACGGACAAAAGATACTTCCTGCTGCCCGCCATATGAAGGATTTTGATCATATCTTGGAATCTCCTTTCGAATACGGGGTGTTTCTCGATACCCATATCGCCCAGTTAAAGGGCTTGTACGACATGGCGGAGAAACTTAAGAAAAAAATGTTTTTGCATGCCGATCTTGTGCAAGGCTTGAAAAACGACGAATACGCCGCCGAATTTCTTTGTCAGCAAATCAGGCCGGCGGGACTGATTTCGACCAGATCGGGCGTTATTTTGAAAGCGAAGCAAAAAGGGGTATTGGCCATCCAACGAATCTTTCTGCTGGATACCAACGCATTGGAAAAAAGCTATCAGCTATTGGAGAAGACACAGCCCGACTTTATTGAAGTCCTCCCTGGCGCCATGCCTGCCATCATCAAGGAAGTGTATGAACGAACGAAGATCCCGATTTTGGCAGGAGGCTTGATCAGAACGATTGAAGACGTGAACCTGGCGTTGCAAGGGGGAGCTACCGCGATTACCACGTCCAACCGGAAGCTATGGGAGCATTTTACCCCGTAAGGCGGAGTCGCTTCCCATTGGACTTGGGCAGGAAGCGGCTCCCGACTCCCAAAAATGGCAGAATCATTTGCCGGATGGTAACGAGCGGTAATTTGCAGCTTTGGCTTTTAAATAGCGGTATATTATGTTATATTACTGTATAAGTTAATATTTCGTCTGGAGAATCGGAGAGACCTCACTGCATTATAGTTTAGCTATAGTGTTTGCTGGGGTCTCTTTTTGTTTTTCTGTACAACCTTGGGAGGGAATGGAATGGCAGAGACATTTTCAAGCGCGCAGAGAACCAAGAGATTGCAAGAAATGAATAATCAGCTCTTTGATCTCGTAGTGATCGGAGGAGGAATTACGGGAGCGGGCATTGCCCTTGACGCGGCAACGAGGGGAATGAAGGTGGCCTTGGTCGAAATGCAGGATTTTGCTGCGGGTACGTCCAGCCGTTCCACCAAGCTGGTCCACGGCGGCCTGCGCTATTTGAAGCAGTTTGAAGTGAAGATGGTTGCGGAAGTGGGCCGGGAGAGGGCGATCGTGTACGAAAACGGCCCCCACGTGACAACGCCGGAATGGATGCTGCTGCCGATCCACAAAGGCGGGACCTTCGGCAAATTCTCGACATCCGTCGGTCTGCGGGTCTATGATTACTTGGCCCAGGTAAAAGGCTCGGAGCGCCGGAAAATGCTGAACGTCCAGCAAACGTTGGCCAAGGAGCCGCTAATCAATCAAAAGGATTTGTTGGGCGGAGGCTATTATGTAGAATACCGTACGGACGATGCCCGCTTGACCATAGAGGTGATGAAAGAAGCTGCAGAACGCGGGGCGCTGCCGGTAAACTACGCCAAGGTCGAGGAATTTTTGTATGAAAACGGCAAGGTGACTGGCGTAAAGGTCGTCGATCAGCTGGATGGCGCCGAATACAGACTGTACGGAAAGAAAATCGTAAACGCGACAGGACCTTGGGTGGATACGCTTCGGGAGCGGGACAACTCCAAAACAGGCAAATTCCTGCAGCTCTCGAAAGGGGTCCATCTCGTCATCGACCAAAGCCGGTTCCCGCTGAAACAGGCTGTCTATTTTGACACGCCCGACGGTCGCATGGTGTTCGCCATCCCTCGCGACGGAAAAACATATGTAGGGACAACCGATACGTTCTACAAGGAGGAGATTTCCCATCCGCGGATGACGAAAGCCGACAGACAGTACCTGCTTGAAGCTATCCGGTACATGTTTCCCGCGCTCGATATCAAAGAAGAAGACGTCGAATCAAGCTGGGCAGGCGTTCGGCCGCTGATTTACGAGGAAGGAAAATCGGCCTCGGAAATATCGCGCAAGGACGAAATCTGGCAATCGGGTTCGGGATTGATCACCATCGCCGGAGGGAAGCTGACAGGGTATCGGAAAATGGCCGAGATGGTCGTCGACATGGTCGCCGATCTGCTTCGAAAAGAGGGGAAAGGCACATTTGCACCTTGTGCAACGAAGCATATGCCCATTTCCGGCGGAAAAGTGGGAGGCAGTGCGAGCTTGCCCGCCTTTATCGCAAGGAAAACCGAAGAGGGCGCGAAGTACGGCTTTACCCGCCAGCAAGCAGAGCGACTGGCCCGTTTTTACGGCTCCAATGTAGATGAGCTGTTCCGCATCGCCGAGGGGCATGCCCAGGATGCCGCCGAGTCCGGGCTGCCGCTTGACTGGTTCGCCTCCTTGCGCTACGCGATGGAAGCGGAAATGGCTGTGAAGCCGGTCGATTTCCTCATCAGACGGACTGGCGCCCTGTTCTTCCGGATTAACGAAGCGAAACAATGGAAGGATGCAGTAGTGGCGTACATGGGCAGCTATCTGGGATGGAGCGAATCGCAAAAAGAGGCGTATCAAAAAGAGATCGAGAAGCATTTGCACGACGCCGTCACGCCGCTGGAAGGATAAACGCTGCAGGGGCATATTGCGAGAGCAGCAAAAAACCGCAAACAAACCATAACAAAAGAACCGCCCTTTGAGACAGAGGGCGGTTCATTGCTGTATGCTGCTTCGTGCTTGCGGGGCGGTCGGAGCGTTTTCAATTGTTTCCAGAAGCGCTCCTGGGACGATCAGAAACAGGTATCCGATCAGAAAGAAGCATTCTTGGAAACGGCTCCGCCCGAAACGGAAAGTTTGAGCTTTTTTCGCTGAAACAGGTTGTTGCTGATCAGAGCCAAAATAATCAGGAACGTTCCTCCGGCATCATACACCGTGATCTGATAGCCCTGCCAAACGGAGATCAGAAACGTGGTGACAGGGACAAAATTGATAAACAGGATGCCGTTGATGGGGGTGAGCAGCTTGATCCCCGCATTCCAGCTGAGCAGCGCCAGAATGCCCGCGACGCCGATCATGAATCCGAGCTCATACCGTACGGAAAACACTGTTTGAAGCGAGGGTGCATTCAGGATATCCATGGCCGTCAGCAGCAGGACGACCGCCAGGGAGGTGCCGGTGCCAAGCACACAGCTCAAGGTGGAATACCGCAGCACCGACCAGGACTCGAAGTGATTGCCGCCGATCGTGTAGATCACCCAGCCCAGCACTCCGAGAAGGATCAGCAGGACCGGAAACAGGCTGCCCCCTCCCAGCAGGAAGGAGCGGAAATCGCCTTTCGTAATCACCAGAAAGCATCCGACCAAAGCGAGCGCGATGCAGCCAATCGTAAACGACTGCGGCTTTTGTCCTTTGTACATCCACAGCACGAGCACGGACAGCATCGGCATGAGCGCTTCCATCACGGATGCGAGGATGACGCCGGAGGTTCCCAGTTGGTTTTGGCCCCAGAAGACCAGCAGATTGTATATCGTAAACGCCATGGTTCCGAAAAACCAGAGCGAGACTCCACGACCATCGAGACGAAGCGCTTGTCTGCCTTCCCTGATCCAGAGCAAGACAAGCAGCAGGAGGGAAACGACGGAATAACGGATGACGGAAAAGAAAAACGGGTCCAGATGGGCGAACGCGCTTTCCGCGACGGGAAACATGGCTCCCCACGCCATGCTGGCGATCAGGCAGAGCAAGGCCCCTTTCATGATGTGCTCTTTGTTCATTATGAAGACTTCCTTTCGCTATTCACTTGTGCTAACAAATTTTTCACGATGACTATCATATTGCGAAAAGACCATCATGTAAAATGAATGAAAATGATGAAATGTATCATTTCTGGTGATACAATAATGGGAATAGAAAAGCGGGTGAAACACAGAAGGGGGGAGCGGAAATGGAGATCAGCGATCTGCGGATTTTTCAGACGGTGGCCGAGCTGGGGAGCGTCAGCAAAGCGGCGAAGGAGTTAAATTACGTCCAGTCCAATGTGACGGCCCGGATTCAGCAGCTGGAGCTGAAGCTGGGGACCGAATTGTTTTATCGGCATCGCAGAGGAATGAGCCTCAACCCCGAGGGGAAAAAGCTGCTGGGGTACACGCAGAAGATACTAGCGATGATGGAAGAGATAAAGCTCGCGTTCCAGGACGAGGAGGACCCGTCCGGCCCGCTCCTGGTCGGCTCGGTGGAGACGGTCAGCTGTTTGCCTGACATCTTGTCCGCCTACCACAAAAAGTACCCGCGCGTCGACTTGTCGCTGATGACCGGCGTTACGGAGCATCTGATCCGGGACGTCCTCCAGTACGAGCTGGACGGGGCGTTTGTCAGCGGGCCCGTCCAGCACCCGGAGCTCGTCCAGGAGCCTTTGATCGAAGAAGAGCTGGTCTTGATCGCCAGGGCCGAGGGCGGGCCCCGGTCGCTTGCGGAATGCAGCACAAGGCCGCTCCTGGTGTTTCGCTCCGGCTGCGGCTACCGCTCTCGCCTGGTGCAATGGCTGGGCAGTCAGGGCATCACGCCGACAAAAATCATGGAGTTCGGGACGCTTGAGACGATTTTGGCTGTCGTCGCGTCGGGGTTGGGGGTTTCTTTGGTTCCCCGTCCGACCGTGTCCCGGTTGGAGAAGGATGGGAAGATTCGCTGCTTTTCGATTCCCGATGATTATGCCACGGTCTCGACAGTGTTTATCCACCGACGCGACTCACACATGGCGGGAACGATGAAAAAATTTCTGGAGACGATCGAGGCGCATCGGGCAGGGTGAGAGGAGCACAACGAAAGCATATCCGAGAGGCGAAGCGCCTTTTTTTGGCAGCGCCGTTGTGCTACACTATCCAAGCGAGCTTCATAAACCGATAGAACGGGAGGAAATCGAATGGCAACGCATCTTGCAGATACCACCGTCTTGAACAACGGAATCAAAATGCCTTGGCTGGGCCTGGGCGTATGGAAAGTGAAAGAGGGGGATGAGGTGCAGCGTGCGATCCTGTCTGCGATCGAGACCGGATACCGCGCGATCGACACCGCTGCCGTTTACGGCAACGAGGCTGGCGTGGGCGATGCGATTCGCGACAGCGGGATTGCCCGCGACCAACTGTTCATCACGACCAAGGTGTGGAACTCAGATCAAGGCTACGACACGACATTGAAGGCGTTAGACGAAAGCATGAAAAAGCTGCGCCTCGATTACCTCGACCTGTATCTGGTACACTGGCCGGTGCAAGGCAAGTACGTGGATACGTGGAAAGCGCTGGAAAAGCTGTACCGCGACGGATACGTGCGCGCGATCGGGGTAAGCAACTTCCATGTGCATCACCTGGAGGATTTGAAAAAGAACAGCGAAATCGTTCCTGCTGTCGATCAGGTAGAGTACCACCCGCTCTTGACGCAAACGGAACTGCTCTCCTATTGCAAGGAAAACGGCATCCAGATGGAGGCGTGGAGTCCGCTGATGCAAGGCAATCTCGATCAGCCCGTGCTGGCCGAGATCGGACAAAAGTACGGCAAGTCTCCTGCACAAGTGATCCTGCGCTGGGACCTGCAAAACGCCGTCGTCACCATTCCAAAATCGGTCACGCCGGAGCGCATCCGCCAAAACGCCGACGTGTTCGATTTCGAACTGACAGGCGAAGAGATGGAGCGAATCAGCGCTTTGAACCAAAACAAGCGCTTTGGTCCGGACCCGGACAACTTTGATTTCTAGCATAGACAAATGCCCCGGCCTCTGTGAGAGCAGTCGGGGCGTTTTTTGTTAGGAGATTTTCGGAAAACGGGTACCAAAACGAAAGGCTCCGTCCGTTCTCCTTTGGACGCTTTACCGTTTGTACGAGCGGATGCGGCGGTACTGGCTCTTGTCCTTCAGCTTCAGAAAAAGCGTGATATCGGGCCGCAGGTTGGCTTCGATGATCCAGACCCGTCCGGAGGAATCCAAAGCCATGTCCAACCCGTATTCCCGCTGATTCGCATAGTAGGTAGTCAGTTGATTGGCGGCCGCGATGGCTACCGCTTTCAAGCGCTGGATCAGCTGATCGGCGGATGCGGCCCCAAGCGATGAGAGCTGAATCGCGGTACGCAGCGGCAGCACCCTTCCTCCGCTCCGTTTGATGTTGGTGATGATGTAGCCAGCCCCGGCCACCTTGGCGAGCATTCCGGTGACGACCCACGGTGAGCCTAAACGGCGCTGGACCATGACCCGGATATCAAATGGACGGCCGTTGACGCGGGCCAGCGAGATCCCTTTCTGCAACAGATACGTTGTTGTGATTTGGCTGCGGATGAAACGGTAGGTGTCTGACTTGCCGCGAATCGTGCGACGGCGGCAGCCCCGGTGGACCTGGTAGCGGTTGTCCCCGAGGCTGGTGACCAGGATTACGCCGGCCCCGCCGCTGCCAGCGATCGGTTTGGCAATGACTTTTTGATGCCGTTTTAAAAACTCGCGGAGCGTGTGCTTGGAAAAAAGACGGGTCTGGGGGAGAGTAGGGGACAAACGTGAATTTCGTCGCAAGATACGATATTTTTTCAGCTTGGTTTCATTGTATTTACCCACGAACGGTCATCCCTCCATGTGCTGAAGTCAAACGTGCGCTCCTTTTCAATCTATGTTCCTGTCAGCGCATCGCGATGGGGAGGTGTCCACTCTGGAGAAAATTAGGTGAAGCGGCGCCCGCCATAATGCCGTAGCGCTCGCGTATTTTGGCGAAACGTTCGCCAAATGCGCCGCTAACCAGCCAGGGCAACGACACCTCGACGAGTCCGTCTTGTAATCCGCTCTTTACTCTTAGCCGCTTTTTTTCGTATACTTAAAATAGAACATCATTTCATCAGATGAAACGTACGGAACCGATTTTAGCGAAGCAGGTGGAACGAATGGAAGAACAGAAAGCGAACGTGCGAGCCGTAGAGCGGGCACTGGATATCCTGCTCTGTTTTACGGATGCAACCGATCTGGGCTTGAGCGAGATCGCCGGGCGGTTGAGTCTGCATAAAAGCACGGTGCACCGCTTGCTGGCTACTCTGGAAAACAAAGGCTTTTTAATCCGGGACGCACAGACGGAAAAATACCGGTTGGGATTTCGCGTGTGGGAGCTGTCGGTGAATTTGGCGCATTCCGATGATCCGGCTACCCTTTGGCTGCCGGAAATGGAGCGCTTGCGGGATGTCGTCGGGGAAACGATCAGCTTGTACGTCCGCGACGGAAATGAGCGGATTCGCATCCAGGCCGTTCAGAGCAATCAGGCTATTCGACGGGTGGCTCCTGTCGGGGCGCGCATGCCGCTGTCAGTGGGGGCGTCGAGCAAGGTTCTGGTCGCTTACGCGGAGCCGGCCGTCAGGGAAGAAGCGCTGAACGACCCGCTTTGGCCCGAATCCATCGACCGCGAAGCGTATCTGGAGCAGCTGGAACAAATAAGGCGGCAAGGCTTTGCCACCAGCGTGGAAGAGCGGGAGCTCGGAGCAGCGGCAGTGGCCGCTCCGATTTTTAACCGGAACAACAAATTGGTCGCTGCGCTGGCTGTGTCGGGTCCCTCCAACCGCCTGACGCCGGAAAGAATGATGGAAATTGCAAAGCCGATCATGGAATCGGCATATCGCATGGGAAAAATGCTGAAATGAACGAAAGAGAAGGGCAGTCCCTCAAGCAGGTTATCTACTGCTTGGGGGACCGCCCTTTTTTCATCGCCTTCCATTCGTTCAGGAGCAGGTTCCAGAACGGTTTGACCGCGTTTTCCGCGAGATATGGCTTGCCTCGGCTTTTTACGTACTGGCACATCTCCCGGTAATAGTCAGGAGCTGACAGGCGCCTGTAGCACGCCAGAATGTCGTGTTCATTCTTGACAAAGAGCGGATATTTCTCTCCCAGCAGATGGACGTTGCCGACGGTTTTGGTGGTGAGGACGGGCACACCCAGCGCCATGTACTCCAGGACACGGGAAAGGTACGAGTGAGACGGATTTTTGTCCGAGGTGTTGTCGTATATCAGCGCAAGGCCAATTCCGCTTTGCAGAATCATCCGTTTTGTTTCCCACATCGATTTTTGGCCGTGATTCCGTACGCCTCGGGATTGAAGCAGCTTTTGCGCCTCTTTCCGGTAGCGGATCACGATAGACGGATAGAGCACGTTGAGCTTTGCCCCGGGAAATTCCTTGCGAATCAGCCGGATGGCGTCTACAGCCGTTTTCAGCCCGTAGCGGGGGCGGATCACCCCGGCCATGATCAAATCCAGCGGGAGGTTCGGCTGAATCGGCTCCTCCTCCTCGGCGTATCCTTCCACGAACTGGGGAAGAACCTGAATTTTGCGATCCAGCTCCCGAGCCGAATACCTCGTTTTCCGTTCCAGATACTCACGGTACCGCCTGGCGTTGGGCACGGTTTGAAAAAACACCATGCGGGAGTTGTCGAACAGGTGGTCAACCTTGTTCATGATGACCGGATCGTTCAGGTTGTAGTGGATCGACAGGAACAACAGCTTTTTGCCCAGAGAGGGCTTCTTTTTGATAAACTCGCGGGCCTGTGTCCGGTTGCGGATGAAAATAAAATCGTAGTCATGCTTCTGATCCAGGCGGATGATTTTGCTGTTCAGCTCTTCCGCTTGAAAAAAGCGAACGTGGCGGAAGTGAAAGCCGCCCATCCCGTCTGCGTATCGGAACGGCAGGACACAGTGCAGGATGAATCCCTCGCGCTCTTGGGCCGGTAACCGTTCCACTTCCCGGTCGATCGCCTGGAGCATGATGAAAAACTGCAGCACATTCCCTTTTGGCTTGAATTTTTCCAGGTGGCAAGAAAAACAGATTTTCACGAAATTCTCTCCTTAGGTTCACTCTCTACCAACGTATGCAAATGCCCGGAGAGCGGGGAAGAAAAATTTCAGCTGGAAGAATGGCGGGGAAAAGGAGAAAACTTGTTGACATAAAAGTTAACTCAAGTTAATTTATTTATATAAGTACATTTTTTGGCGCGAAGGAGGTGTACGTATGGAACGAAGCATTCCGCTCAGGGATTGGAAAAAGGCAAAAACGAAGCAAGCGTTGCTGCATGCGTGTCTGGAATTGATCGGAGAGAAATCCTTTCGCGAGGTGTACGTGGAAGAGATTTGCAAAAAGGCGGAAATCTCCAAAGTGACCTTTTTCAAGTTCTTTCCGCAGAAGGAAGATTTGCTGGTTTACTACATGCGGCTGTGGGTGACAGACCGGATGTTGGAGCTGGCTGATTCGTCAATAAGGGGGCTGCCGGCGCTGCGCTTCGTGTTTCAAAAGGTGGATGAAAGCGCCAAGCGGCACCCGGGCATTATGCTGAGCCTGATCGGCTTCTTGTCCGAAGTGAAAATGCACCCGTGCATGCCGGAGCTGACGGAGGCGGAACTCCATTTGTACTACCCGGGGAGAGAAGAGCTGGCGGGTTCGATTGTCCCTCGTCTGGACGTGTTGTTTCGGCGCTGTGTCGAGCAGGCCGTGGCTGACAGGGAAATTGCGGCTGATGCCAATGTCGATGAACTGGTTATCGGGATGCATACGATTTTCTACGGTGCCTATTTGACCGCCCACCTCTGTCAATCGCAAGACTTTCTCGGATTTTATGAGCTTCATGCCAAACTTTTATTCAGGTAGGTGATCCGTATGCGAACATTTATACCCGGACGGTATACGGCGGATCTCGAGGGTCCGTTCGTGGTGTTTGTGATCGGCTTGCATGTCAACAGCTGGCTCGCGGTGAATCAATGGCTGCCTGTCGTCAAGGCGATGAATGGGATGCTGCGCGAGCTGTATCAAAACAAGGAGCTGGGTTTTCTCGACGCCGCCTTTCTCATGGGCTCGCGGGGACCCGTCCAGATTCAGTATTGGCGTTCGTTTGAGCAGCTGGAGCAGTATGCCAGAGGCGGCGAATTGCATCTGTCCGCATGGAGGGACTTCAATCAAAAGGTGGCGAAGTCGGGGAAGGTCGGATTTTTTCACGAAACGTATCTGGTGGAAGCGGGCAAATACGAGTGCATGTATGTGAATATGCCTGTGTACGGATTGGCGAAAGCCGGTCAGCACGTTCCGGCAGTTGGCAAAAGGGAGACCGCCCGGCGAAGGCTGGGGGGAGAAAACGCCCCCGCCGTTCCGACGCCGGACGCGCCCTGACGGCGGGCAAACGGAAAATACCCTGGCTTGATGGGGGCTTGACCCGCATGAGACCAGGGTATTTATCTATTCGATCATCAAAATTTCGCGAATGTCCTGTTCCGTCAGGGAGGACAAAGCTTCCGCCCCAGGCTTGATCACTTCTTCGATCAGGTGCTTCTTTTTTTGTTGGAGCGCGTACATTTTCTCTTCGACGGTGCCCTGGGCGACGAGGCGAATGACCTGTACAACCTTCTTTTGACCGATCCGGTGGGCGCGGCCGCTGGCCTGTTCTTCCACAGCGGGATTCCACCACAGGTCGTACAGAATCACGGTGTCGGCTCCGGTCAAATTCAGTCCGGTTCCCCCGGCCTTCAAGGAGATCAGGAACAGGTCCCGCTCCCCCTCGTTGAACCTGTTGCACAGCTCGATCCGCTCGGCTGCGGGCGTTTTCCCGTCAAGATAAAAAAACGGCACTCCCTGATAGCCCAGCTCCCTCCCGATCAACCCCAGCATCTCGGTAAACTGCGAGAACACCAAGAGACGCCTTCCCGCGCTGCGGCAATCCGCTACAATCTCCAGCAGCTGCTCAAACTTGGCGGAGCTGCCCGCGTAGTCTTCGATGAACAGAGCAGGGTGGCAGCACAGCTGGCGAAGACGGGTCAAGCCAGCCAGGATTTTGATCCGGTTTTTATCGAAGGTCTCCTCGTTCAGATGCTTCAGCGTCTCATGCTGCAGTTTGGACAAATAGCCGACGTACAACTTCTTCTGTTCCGGCAGCAGCTCGGAGGCTTGCAGCGATTCGATCTTTTCCGGCAGCTCCTTCAGCACGTCCGCTTTTACGCGGCGCAGCAAAAAGGGGCGGACCCGCTTTGCGACCGCTTCCCTGGACATCTCGTTGAATATCCGGCGACGCGGCAACAACCCGGGAAACACCGCATCAAAGATCGACCAAAGCTCCTCCAGTGAATTCTCCACAGGTGTCCCGGTGAGGGCAAAGCGGTACTGGGCTTGGAGTTCTTTTACTGCCTGCGCCGTTTGCGTGGCGTGGTTTTTGAACGCCTGGGCCTCGTCCAGAATGAGCGTATGGAACGATTTTTTCGCATACAGCTCGATGTCTCTCCGCAGGAGCGGATAAGAGGTAATGATGACGTCAGCCTCGGAAGCATCCCTCAAGGCAGCGCCGCGCTCGGTCTTGCTCCCGTCCGCGATGACCGTCTGAATGTCCGGAGCGAACTTCTTCAGCTCGTTTTTCCAATTGTACATAAGCGAAGCGGGGGAGACGATCAGTGCCGGCTGTCTCCGGCCTCTGATCTCCGGCAGCACGGAGACAAGAAAGGCAATGCTTTGCAGCGTTTTTCCCAGCCCCATGTCGTCTGCGAGGATGCCCCCGAACCGGTAGTGGGCGAGCGTCTTCAGCCATTGGAAGCCGTATTTCTGATAGTCGCGCAGCACGGAAGCCAGGCTGTCCGGCACAGGGAAGTCGAGATTGTCCGGATTGCGCATGTTTTCCAGCAGCTGGCGGAACGATTTGCCCAGCTTGACGGCATTCCCTTGCCGGGGGGAATCGATGAAATGCAGGCCGCGGGTCACCGGAAAGCGGAAGTCCGCACCTTTCAGCTCTGCGATGCGGATGCCCATATCGTCGATCAAGCGGCCGATTTCTTGAAAGGCTTCGTTCTCCAGCGGCACAAACGCTCCGTCCGGCATCCGGTAGTATCTGCGTTTCTCCTCGACGGACTGGAGCAGCTGGCGGATGTGAGACTCGGGAATTCCGTCTATCTCAAATGTGAATTCCAGCCAATTGGTCCTCTCGTCCAGATTCACGGTTACCTTGGGAGGAGTGTACCCGGTGTGAAGGCGCATTTTTACGGCAGAGGTGGCGTATACCGTCAGCAGCTTCTCCAGTTCCGGTACGACGTGGTACAGAAATTCATACTGCCCGTCCTCATCCTCCATGAAATAGCCGCCCTCAGTTCGCGTAAAAGGGGATTGCTCCATCAGCTCCAGAATTCGCCGTTCCTGCTCTCCGTCCCTCATCAGGATGCGATCGGAGCCGCGCTGCTGCCCGTCGCCCTCCAATGGGTTGATCACAATGTCTCCGTACTGAAACTCCAGCCCGGCCAACAGCCGGTCCTTTACTCGATCCAGATACAGCTTTGCCTTCAGCTGTGTTTGGATGATGCGGTCAGAGACGGAGCGGGCGATGTTGACGCTGCCGAGCTTCATCAGGCCGGGTACCACGGTGACCATGAAAGGCTCCATTTGCGCTTCTGGAATCATGATTTGCCGTTTGCGGGACGCCTCAAGCATTTGCTTCAGCTCGGCCAATCGTTTGCACTGGTCATCAGGCAGCTTGATCAGCTTCCCTGCGGAAACGACGATTCCGTACGATTCCATCACAGTGATGTCTTCCAAGCCCTGGACGTCCATCTGATAGCCCTCCGCATCGGCTTGGTCGAACGCAAAGCGGAGCGGCATCAGCTCATCGGACAGGTGAACGCCGGAGAATGTCTTTTCTCCAACCATCACCTGCACGTTGGGAGCGGCAGCGAGCAGGCGAAGGAGCGCCTCCCATGAGACAGGGGGAATGAACAGCATCCGTTCGCCGCTCACGCTCCTGGTTTGGGCGAGATGCGCGCTTACGGTTTCGCGGTACAGCTTTTCGTTGTGAAAGATGTGAATCAGCTGCCTGATGACGGCGTCGTCTTCCGCCCCAAAGCGGTGATGCTTCGGATCGTACGTGAAGTGCTTGGAGAAGACAAAGGATTCTCCGCGTTCAATCCGTTCGAGGAACTCTCTTATTTTCTGGACGATGTACAGCCGTTTCGGCCCGACCTTGAGCTCGATGCCGAACATCTGCTTGCGAAAGCCGTACGCGACCGGTTTCAGGGTAAAGGAGACATCCAGAGCTGTCCGGGTGTCAAAGAGCGGCCGTACATGGTTGGGGCGGGTCGGCCTTTCGCCAAACAGTCCCAGCACGCGGTTGGCCAGCTGCACATCCGCCGCCGCAATCCGCGTCGGTTGGCCGGCGGCGGTGGAGGAGCGAGGGGCAAGCTGCGGGGAAGGGTCCCCATATGCACCTGCCAAAGCTTCCGAACGCCGCCGGGCCGCCTGTGAATAGCTCTGCAGCAGCTCGTTCCGCTCCATATCCTGGATGCCGTGCAGCACGGCGGCGATGTGCTGGCAGTATTGGTCGTAGGAACCGAGCGAGGGGCAGGAGCATTCGGCCTCCACGTCCCCGTTCGGATGAAACTCGATGGCAACCTGGTAGCTGCTGCTCGCTGCTTTGACCGTGGCTTCATAGACGGAAGCTTCGGGATCGCAGCGGGTGAACGTCACTTTTCTGGCCCGATAGTAAGCTTTTCCCCTGTCAGATGAGATTCGGCCGCACAATGACGTGATGATCCCTTTGGTCAACTGAAAGCTCATGGATTTGATCCTTCCTCGATAGAAATAGTCTTGTTTCTTATGATAACACACAACAGAGCCCCTCCGGGCAGAGTGCGGGTCTCGGCACTCCGCCAAAAAGGGGCCAGTGGTGCTGTGATCTATCCGTCAAGCTTAGAAAGGAGGCAGGTTGTCCAGATTGTTCTCCTTGATTCCGTCCGGCTCGCTCCGCAAAATGTCGCGGCCGTATTTGTGAAAGACATCGACGTGGGCAAGCTGCCCTGCCTTTGCCTCCTGCAGGGCTGTCACATAATCCAGCTCCCGGCCCGTATTCGTCTTGAAAGCGATCAGGTCGCCATCGTCATTTTTGCGGACAGCGACGATGCTTTCCTTGCCGTTGGCGGAAGCAGGGGCACCCATCCCGCCGCCATTCTCCTGCCGGGCCTGCCGTTCGCCTTCAGCCTTGTACGCTTCGTAAATTTGTTCAAAATCGCGTTGGTCCATCCTCAAAGTCCCTCCTTTAGTAGTAGGGTGCCATACCGGATGAGGAACATACATTCGTTTTGCGTTTTGGGACAAAGCGATTGGCTTGCAAAAAAACAGGCAGAACACCGTAAAACGATGTCTGCCTGCTATGGGTGGGTGCTGTAATGGAAATTGCTTAGCTTACGCTGTTACCGGCTTGCCTTCGTCGAGCAGCTGACGCAGAACGGTTTGCAGAATACCGCCGTTGCGATAGTAGTCTACGTCAACCATGCTGTCGAGGCGTACGATTACGTCGAATTCGAAGCTGCTGCCGTCTTGGCGAGTAGCTTTCACTTTGACGCGTTGGCCAGGCTGAACATTGTCAGAGAGGCCGACGATGTCAAAGGTTTCGCTGCCGTCGATGCCGAGAGACTTCCAGCTTTGGCCGTCTGCGAATTGCAGCGGCAGTACGCCCATGCCGACCAGGTTGGCGCGGTGGATACGCTCGAAGCTTTCTGCGATAACGGCTTTGATGCCGAGCAGGAAGGTGCCTTTTGCCGCCCAGTCGCGGGAGGAACCGGTACCGTATTCTTTACCGGCCAGAACAACCAGTGGAGTACCGTCTGCTTGATACTTCATGCACGCATCGTAGATGGACATGACTTCGCCTGTCGGGAGGTATTTGGTTACCCCGCCCTCGGTGCCGGGAGCCACTTGGTTGCGGATGCGGATGTTGGCAAACGTACCGCGCATCATCACATCGTGGCTGCCGCGACGGGCGCCGTAGGAGTTGAAGTCTTTGCGCTCTACGCCGTTTTCCTGCAGATAGCGGCCAGCCGGGCTGGTCGGCGAGATGTTTCCGGCAGGAGAGATGTGGTCAGTCGTGACAGAATCACCGAACAGCGCGATGGTGCGTGCTTTCAGTACTTCGTCGATGTGGCCTACGTCTCCGGACAGGTTTTGGAAGAACGGCGGTTCTTGGATATAAGTGGATTTTTCATCCCACTCGTACAGATCGCCAGTCGGAGCGTCGATTTTGTTCCACTCTTCGTTCTGTGTGAATACTTTTGCGTATTGCGCACGGAACAGCTCTGGATTCATCGCTTTGCCCATCGCTTCGTTCAGCTCTTGCGGAGTCGGCCAGATGTCTTTCAGGTAGACTGGTTGACCGTCGCTGCCAGTGCCGATCGGGTCTTTGGTCAGGTCGATGTTCACGTTGCCAGCCAGCGCGTATGCGATGACGAGCGGAGGAGAAGCGAGGTAGTTCGCTTTCACCTGTGCGTGAATACGGCCCTCGAAGTTGCGGTTGCCGGACAGGACAGCAGCTACAGTCAGATCGTTGTCGGCGATTGCCTTGCTGGTTTCTTCCGGCAGCGGACCGGAGTTACCGATACAAGTGGTGCAGCCGTAACCGACGACGTTGAAGCCAATCGCGTTCAGAGAGTCGATCAGACCAGCGTCGATCAGGTATTGGGTAACGACACGGGAACCCGGAGCCAGGGAGCTCTTTACGAACGGAGGCTTTTTCAGGCCTTTTTCAACCGCTTTCTTCGCCAGGATACCTGCGCCCAGCATAACGCTCGGGTTGGAGGTGTTGGTACAAGAAGTGATTGCCGCGATGACGACGGAGCCTGTTTTCAGGGTCGCAGTTTCACCGGTCGGATAGTTTACTTGCGCTTCAGCAGCAATTTTTTCTTCGGACAGACCGAAGCCGCCTTTTTCGATTGGCGTACGCAGGCTTTCGTTGAAGGATTCCTTCATGGAAGTCAGCTCTACCCGGTCTTGCGGGCGCTTCGGACCAGCCAGGCTCGGTACTACCGTGGACAGATCCAGTTCCAGCGTTTCGGAGAAGGCAGGATCTGGTGTGTCGTCTGTACGGAACAGGCCTTGCGCTTTGGTGTAGGTTTCCACCAGGTTGATCAAGGATTCTTCGCGGCCGGTTTGACGCATGTAGTTGAGCGTTTCCGCGTCTACAGGGAAGAAGCCCATGGTCGCGCCGTATTCAGGAGCCATGTTCGCTACGGTAGCGCGGTCAGCCAGCGAGATGTTGGACAGGCCAGGACCGTAGAACTCTACGAACTTGCCGACAACGCCTTTTTTGCGCAGCATTTGCGTGACAGTCAGAGCCAGGTCGGTAGCGGTAGAGCCTTCTTTCAGGGTACCGGTCAGCTTGAAGCCGACGACTTCCGGCGTTACGAAATAAAGCGGTTGGCCGAGCATTCCTGCTTCTGCCTCGATACCGCCGACGCCCCAGCCGAGTACGCCCAGACCGTTGATCATGGTGGTGTGGGAGTCGGTACCTACGAGAGAGTCAGGGAAAGCGACGAGCTCGCCGTTTACTTCGCGGGTAGCGATGACCGAAGCGAGGTACTCCAGGTTTACCTGGTGAACGATACCGGTCGCAGGAGGAACCGCGCGGAAGTTGTCAAAAGCCGTTTGAGCCCAGCGCAGGAAGCGGTAACGCTCCTGGTTGCGTTCAAATTCCAGCTTCATGTTGTTGTCGAGAGCCTTGTCGTTTCCGAAATCGTCAACCATGACGGAGTGGTCGATGACGAGATCAACCGGTACGAGCGGGTTGATGCGCTTCGGATCTCCGCCGGCGCGCTTCATGGCGATGCGCATAGCCGCGAGGTCTACGACAGCAGGAACACCGGTAAAATCTTGCAGGACAATACGTGCAGGCATGAGCGGCACTTCTTGATTGCCGTCGCGTCCTTTTGTCCAGTTTGCCAGTTGTTGTACGTGTTCTTTGGTAATGGCGCGGCCGTCAAACTGACGTACTGCCGCCTCCAACAGGACTTTGATCGAGAACGGCAGCTTGGAGATCTCGCCGATTCCTTGTTCTTCCAGGCCTTGCAGGCGGTAGTATGCGTACGCTTTATCGCCCACTTGCAGGGAAGACTTCACGTTGTAAGCATCGTGTGTAGCCAATGTGCATAACCTCCCTAATCATTTCGGGGTTTCATCTGGTGAAACATAGTTTCGTTTCTTCATTACGAACCTATTATACTCGATTTGTTTCCCGGCTTCTACCCCAAATTTCATCCTTTATACACAAATCACTCGGAAAAACACGATGCCGCTTTGATGGCAGAAGCAGGAAAAATAACTTGACTCCCTGTATTATCCCGTTTACATTCCGTTTACATTCATACGGTATCTTTTCTCTTGCCACGCACAAACCGGATGGGAACAATGCCTAGCCATGGCGACCTGGCTTCGACACTGGGAAAAGGAGAGAAAATGGATGTCAGACGGGAAACAAGCGAACAGAAATCTGATTTTGACCGGAAATTCTCGGCAGCGCCAGCCTGCAAAAGCACAGGGGGGCCTCGCCGGAAACTGGCTGAGACGCAAGCGAAAAGCGACGAGCCAGCACTGAAATGGTGTAAAGTGTTGCTTAGAGGAAACGGAAATATTTCAGGATAGGAGAAATCGCTACCTATGGAAAAAACATATACGCAAACGAAAACGGGAAACTGGCGAGCATTTTACGAACTGATCAAACAGACAAATCCGTCCAAGCTGAAACTGGGCATCGCCTTGTTCATGAGCGTCGCCACAACGCTAGTCAGTCTGGTAATCCCGCTGTTTACGCGAAATCTCGTGGACAGCTTTACGCTCGCTTCGATCACCCCCGGACAGATCGTGCTGCTGGTTGCTGCCTTCATTGCCCAGGCCGTCGCCGGAGGACTGTCCATCTACCTGTTGAACCACGTGGGGCAAAGCATCGTGGCCGCTCTCCGGGACCGGCTGTGGAAAAAGCTGCTCGTCCTGCCTGTCAGCTACTACGACAACCACCGAACGGGGGAAACCATCAGCCGGATGACGAATGATACCGGTGTGGTAAAAGGGCTGATCACGGATCATCTGTCAAGTTTTTTCACCGGCATCATCTCGATCATCGGTTCGGTTGCGACGCTCCTTTACCTCGACTGGCAGATGACGCTGACGATGCTGATCGCCGTTCCGCTGTCGCTGCTCATCTTGGTTCCGCTGGGGCGGCAGATGTACAAAATCTCGAAGGGACTGCAGGACGAGACCGCCAGCTTTACGACGATCATGAACCAGGTGCTGTCGGAAATCCGCCTTGTAAAGGCTTCCAACGCCGAGCCGCACGAGTACGACAGCGGCAAGCGGGGAATCGAAAATCTGTTCCGCTTCGGCTTGAAGGAGGGCAGAGTACAGGCGCTGATCGGTCCGCTCATCTCGTTTGTCCTGATGGTGCTTTTGGTCGTCATCATGGGGTATGGAGGGATGCGCGTTTCCACGGGTGCTCTGACTGCGGGAGAACTCGTCGCATTCATTCTCTATCTGGTCCAGATCGTGATGCCGCTCGGGCAGTTCACCCAGTTCTTTACCCAGCTGCAAAAGGCAATGGGCGCGACAGAACGGATCATCTCCACGCTGGAAGCAGGCGAAGAAGACCATGCGTCAGGGCGGCCGCTGGAGGACGCGGGGCTGCCGATCAGCATCGACCGGGTGACGTTCGCCTACGAAAACGGCGAGACCATCCTCGACGATGTGAGCTTTCAGGTCGAGCCGGGGAAAGTGACGGCGATTGTCGGACCTAGCGGCAGCGGGAAGACGACGCTGTTCTCCCTGATTGAAAGGTACTACCAGCCGACTGGCGGCTCGATTCGCCTGGGCGACCACCCGATCAGCGACTTTACGCTATCGTCTTGGCGGAGCAAGATCGGTTACGTATCCCAGGAAAGCCCGTTGATAGCGGGAACCATCCGGGAAAACATCTGCTACGGAATCTCGCGGCCTGTCAGCGAACAGGAGCTGAGAAAAGCCGCCGCGATGGCATACGCCGACCAGTTCATCGACGAGCTGCCGGACGGATACGAGACCCAGGTCGGCGAAAGGGGCATGAAGCTTTCGGGCGGCCAGCGCCAGCGCATCGGCATCGCACGGGCGCTGCTGCGGGACCCGCAAATCCTGATGCTGGACGAAGCGACCTCCAGCCTGGACAGCAAATCCGAGATCATCGTGCAGCAGGCGCTCAATAATTTAATGAAGGGACGCACGACGCTCGTCATCGCCCATCGCCTGTCTACCGTAGTCGATGCCGATCAGATTGTCTTTATGGAAAAAGGAAGAATCACCGGAAAAGGCACACATGGAGAACTGCTTGAAACACATGCGATGTACCGCGAATTTGCCACACAACAGCTGCGGATGAAACAGGAGGTGTAGGCTTATGGCCAAATTGCTGATTGTCGACGATGATCCGCACATTCGCGAGCTGGTCAGGGTCTTTTTGCAAAACGAAGGCTTCGATATTCTGGAGGCTGCCGACGGTCGGGATGCCCTGGCCGTCATGGAGTCGGACCAGGCGGATTTGGTCGTCCTCGACATCATGATGCCGCATATGGACGGATGGGAGCTGTGCCGCGAGCTCAGGAGACATTACGACATACCGTTGCTCATGCTGACGGCCAAGGGAGAGACCGCGCAAAAAATCAAAGGCTTTGAGCTGGGAACGGACGATTACCTCGTCAAGCCGTTCGAACCGGCCGAGCTCGTCGTCCGGGTCAAGGCGCTATTAAAGCGGTACCGGATCGCCGCCTCCCATACAGTGCAGGCCGGTTCGCTGCAATTGAACCGGAAGACATTTGAAATTGGAATGGGCGGCAAAAGCCTGACGATTCCTCCCAAAGAGTTCGAGCTTTTGTTCAAGCTGGCCAGCTATCCAGGGCAGACCATCTCCCGCGAGCAGCTGATCGAACAGATTTGGGGATACGATTTCGAGGGGAATGAACGGACGGTCGACGTACACATCAACCGGCTGCGGGAACGCTTTCCCGAGCCGGAGTGCGGCTTTTTGATCCGCACCGTCCGCGGCCTCGGGTACCGGCTGGAGATCAGTCCATGAGAAAGCACCCTAACAGAAAAATCTGGCTCAGAGTGCTTGGCGTGATCGGCTTTCTCATCTACATCAATCTTTGTTGGTCTGCGGCATATTGGCTCACGTTTGCGTTGTATCAAAAAATCGGGATCGCGCCTTCCGAGTTTGTCAGGGGGTTGATCAACTCCTTTTCCGGTTTTTTCATTTTCTTTTGCACGATGTTTCTGCTATCGCGGCTGGTCCGTCCGCGGCATGTCGAGCTGTTTCAACTGCTGATCGACGCATTGCGGCGCATCGCCAAAGGGGATTTCAGCGTCAAGCTCGATATTAAAATGGAGGACCGGTGGGGACAGCTCGTCGAGAACATCAACCATATGGCGGAGCAATTGAATGAGATGGAGCAGATGCGTCAGGAGTTTATCTCCAATGTGTCGCACGAAATCCAGTCCCCCTTGACCTCGATCAGCGGCTTTGCCCGCGCCTTGCGTAGAGAGAACCTCAGCCGCGATGAACAGCTCCATTATCTCGACATTATCGAGACGGAAAGCAAGCGCCTCTCGAAGCTGAGCGATAACCTGCTGAAGCTCACATCGCTGGAAGCAAAGCAGCATCCGATGGAGCGGAAACGGTACCGTCTGGACCATCAGCTCCGCAACATCATCCTGGCCTGCGAACCGCAGTGGCTGGGGAAAGAGATCGAGCTGGACGTAGCGCTGGAGAAGGTGGAGCTCGTCGCGGACGAGGACATGATGAGTCAGGTCTGGAACAACCTGCTTAGCAACAGCATCAAATTTACCCCTCAGGGAGGAAAGATCAGTGTCCGCGCTCAACGAACAGGGGGAGAGGTAGTCGTGCAGATTTCCGATACCGGCATCGGAATTTCGCCGGAGGATCAGGAACGGATATTTGAGCGGTTTTTCAAGGCGGACAGATCGCGGAATCGGGCCATGGGGGGCAGCGGGCTTGGGCTTTCCATCGTGAAAAAAATCGTCGGCCTGCATCAGGGAAGGATCGCCGTACAGAGCCAGCCAGGCGAAGGAACAACCTTTATCATTACGCTCCCGGAAGAGAAAAGCGAATAAAAAAACAGCGAAAGTCCCCTTTCCTTCATGCAGAAAGGGGACTTTCCGCTGTGCTTATCTAATTCTCTCAAGCACCGATATATCTGGCATGCAGGGTGCGAGCCAGGCTGACATCGTCGGTTCCCTGTACGAGCACCCGCCCGTCCGGAAAGGCGACAAGCGTATGGGGGTCTACGTGGAAGCGAAGCAAAAACTTGTTGCGTTCCACCTGTCCAAGCGGAGCGAGACGCTCTGCCAGCGCATCGAGATCGAGCGACGCCTGGCCGGCGGGCGAGATTTGCACCGTATCCCGGCCGCACAGAGAGACGGCTTGCCCCTCTTGCGAATCCGGCTGCAAGAAGGTGAACTGCCGCTGGCCGCATGTCGGGCAGTCATCGCGCCGGCCGTTTGCGACCTTGATCTGATGGTGGCGGTTGTTCCACAGGTCGAAGTGCTCCACGTTAGGATTCAGCGCATCCGTGTCCCCAACCAGGATTTTCAGCGCTTCCGTCGCTTGATAGGAAGCGACGATGTGGATGATCGGGCCGATCACCCCAGCTGTGTCGCAGGTGGCCATTTCACCCGGATTGGGCGATTCCGGAAACAGGCACCGAAGACATGGCGTCACGCCCGGACGAATGGCGGTAAACGTGCCAGTGGCACTCACCGCGCCGCCGTACACCCAGGGAATGCCGTGTTTGACACAGACGTCGTTTACCAGGTAGCGAACCTGAAAATTGTCGGTCGCATCGAGAACGAGATCGACCCCTGTGAGCAGCGACTCCGCATTGTAGGCGGTCAGGTCAGCCACGACAGGATCGATCGACACTTCGGAGTTGATCCGCGACAGCTTGGCGCGGGCCGCCATGGCCTTGGGAAGATGCTGCCGGGCATCGTCTTCGTCGTAAAGCATCTGCCGCTGCAGGTTGCTCGGTTCCACAAAATCCCGGTCGATGATCCGGACAAGGCCGACGCCAGCGCGAACCATGTGGTTGGCCGAGACCGTTCCCAGCGCGCCCATGCCGACGATCGCTACGCGGCTTTGAGCCAGCCGCTCCTGTCCGGCGCGTCCGATGGGGGGGAACAGGATTTGACGGGAATAACGCGTATTCACAAAAGTCAGCTCCTTTCCGCGTCGTCCGGGGGCGCAGTCGGATTCCACGGACCTTGCTGATGGCCTTTCCACTCGCTGCCGTCCTCCCAGATTTCCTTCTTCCAGATCGGCACGATCTGCTTCAGCCGCTCGATGGCGTATTCGCCAGCCTCAAAAGCGGCTTTTCGATGCGGGGTCGCAACGGCGGCGACCACCGCGATTTCCTCGATGGCAAGCTCGCCGATCCGGTGATGCATCGCCACTTGCGTTCCGGGCCACCGCTCTTCGATCTCGGACGCGATCTGCTTCATTTTTTCCACCGCCATCGGAGCGTAAGCCTCGTAGGCAAGCGAGACCGTACGCTGTCCGTGCGTGAACTCCCGGACGGCTCCGACAAAAGCAAGGACAGCGCCGGCGCGGGGATTGGACACGAGCTTGACCAGTTTGTCCGCGTTCAGCGGTTCCGCCGTAATGGCAAAACGAGGCTCCTCGCCGCCGCTCACGGGGGGCAATATGGCGATCTCGTCGCCAGCCTGAATAGGCGTTTCCGGTTTGGCGTACTCCTGATTGACGGAGACAAAGCAGCTGCCGAGCAGGGAGGAAAGCGCAGGGTATCGGCCGGAAACGGCTTGCAGCAGGTCCCGGACGCAAGCTTCCTTTGGCAGTGTGATTTGTATGGTTCGCACGCCGGCCAGCTCGGCCAGACCGGCAAATAAAAGGACGGATATTTGCATGTGGCACTCCTCGTTTCCAAAGGGATCATAATAGGAAAAAAAGATTCTCTCTACCTGTGACGATAACACAATTGCGCCTAACTGCCAAATGCGGGAGCGGCTTCTTGCAGATTCCCGATTGATTTTCTACAGTGCTGAATGTAAGGTTAGATTAGCGAAAAAGAAGGGCGTTCCCAGGCGGAAAGCAAATGGGAGGATAACAGGGAAATGAACGACGAATTAACGCATTTTAACGACCAACAGCGGGCCAAAATGGTCGACGTCTCCGAAAAAGAGGTAACCAAGCGGGTAGCGGTGGCTGTCAGCAAAATTGCGATGAAGCCGGAAACGCTGCAGCGTATCCGCGAAGGGCGAATCGCCAAGGGGGATGTGCTGGCGGTAGCCCAGGTAGCCGGAGTGATGGCAGCCAAAAAGACATGGGAAATCATCCCGATGTGCCATCCGCTGCCGCTGACGGGCATTGACATCCGCTTTTCGTATGCGGACGAAGCGACATTGGATATCGAGGCAACCGTCAAAACGACCGGCAAGACCGGCGTGGAGATGGAGGCGCTGACAGCGGCCAGTGCGGCGGCGCTCACCATTTATGACATGTGCAAGGCGATGGACAAGGAAATGGTGATCGGCCCTACCTATCTGCAGAGCAAAACCGGCGGGAAGAGCGGAGACTTTTATCGGAGCGAGGCGTAAACAGCAGATGAATCGACTTTTGAATTCCTATCCGCGCAGCATTCGGCTTTTGGCCATTGCTGCCGTTATTCATTCTACGGGCATGGCCTGTATCTGGCCGCTTGTAACGATTTACATCCACGATTTTCTCGGGAAGCCGCTCACCGCAGCGGGTGTGCTGTTGATGCTGAATCAGGGGGCGTACCTCATCGGCAGCCTGACGGGCGGGGCGCTGTTTGACCGCTGGGGAAAAATGCGCACGGTCTACGTGGCGACAGCGGGAGCGGTAGCCGTGGCTGTCGGCCTTGGCTTCACATCCAGCTTTTCTACTTATACGATCCTGCTGCTACTGAACGGATTTTTCTCCGGCATTATGTTTCCGGTACTGAACGCCCTGATCGGCCTCTTGTGGCCAGACGGCGGCCGTAAGGGATTGAACACGGTTTACGTAGCACTCAACATCGGCGTGGCGATCGGTTCCGCTTCGGCAGGAATGCTGGCCAGTATCTCCTTTGCCTGGACTTTTTTCGGGAATGCGGCGCTGCAATTAGCCGTACTCTTTCTCTTTATCTTTCTGAGCCGTTCGGTCGATCTTGAGAACGGTCAGGCAAAAGAAGACCGGCTCATGGCTGCAGCGGTGAAAACAGCAGATGAAGGTGGCAGGGCAACGTCGCCAGCAATGAGCTCTGTAGAGACTGCTGGCGAATTAAAAGGTCCCCCGGCCGCATTGGCGACAGATGCCGCTGCGGCAGCCAGTCGCCCGGTGGCATGGCTCGCGCTCGGGCTGCTGTCGGCCGGCCTCTTGGTCTGCTGGATTATTTACTCGCAGTGGACGACTGTGCTGTCGGCGTATATGCAGTCGCTGGGCATTACGCTCAGACAGTACAGCCTGCTGTGGACGCTGAACGGCGCGTTGATCTTGTTCGGGCAGCCGTTTATCTCCTGGGTGATCAGGCACTTCGCGCGAACGTTGAAAGCCCAGCTTCTTTTAGGGGCCTACGTATTTTCGCTCTCGATGCTGATCTTGTCGCAGACGACGGCGTACGCCGGTTTCTTCGCGGCCATGTTTGTCATTACGCTGGGTGAAATGCTGGTGTGGCCCGCTGTGCCTACGATTGCCGCAGAGCTGTCTCCGGCTGGCCGCGAAGGGTTCATTCAAGGACTCATCGGCGGCGTAGGCTCAGGAGGACGAATGGTCGGCCCGCTGATGGGCGCAGTGATTTTTGAGGCACTCGGCGCAAAGGGAATGGTCTACCTGATGGCTGCTTTGGCCTTGGTTGCAGTCGCCTGCTTTACTGTCTACACCTCCTTTGTAAAGCGTCCCGAGATCAAGACGGCGCTGCCTGCTCCGGAAAAATTCGGGTCCTGACAGCCAACGCAAATGCCGGAGGGACGCCTCTATGATGACGAGTGAAGGCAAACGCCGAAATTAGCCGAATTGAGGGATATTGACACTCCCAACCTGCTCAAGTAGTATAGAAGACATTCAAAGTAAATAGTTACCTGTTAACTTATCCAGAGAGGTGGAGGGACTGGCCCGATGAAGCCCGGCAGCGGATCTGCAGGAAATACTGCAGATGCTGTGCCAATTCCAGCAGGAGCCATCCTGACAGATAAGAACGTGGAGACGTATGATCCGCCCCTTTTTCTGTTCAGGAGAAGGGGCTTTTTGCATGCCTGCTTCGCTGTCTGAATTATTTTTGCGAAAGAAAGGAAAGAAAGCCAATGCGCATCCAACCATCTGCTATGGTGGACCGACTGCCGACGCAGTTTTTTGCCACGCTGGTAGCGAAAACAAACAAGACCATCGCGGCCGGACATGACATTATTAATCTAGGACAGGGCAATCCCGACCTCCCGACACCACAGCATATCGTGGAGGAGCTGAGCGAGCAGGCCAAGCGCCCGGTCCATCACAAATACCCGCCGTTCAGCGGCAGGCTGGAGCTGAAGCAGGCCGTCGCCCACTGGTACAAGGAAGAGTTCGGCGTGGAGCTGGACCCGGAGGAGGAGGTAGCGATCCTGTTTGGCAGCAAGACAGGTCTGGTTGAGATTTGTCAGGTGCTGCTGAATCCCGGTGACGTCGCATTGGTGCCTGATCCGGGTTATCCGGATTACTGGTCCGGCGTGGCTGTAGCTGACGGACGGATGGTGATGATGCCGCTCAAGACCGAAAATTCGTTTCTCCCGGATTACGGCCAGCTGAAGCCGGAAGATTTGGAAAAAGCCAAGCTGATGTTCCTCAATTATCCGAACAATCCGACGGCGGTCAACGCTCCGGTGGAATTTTTTGAAGAGACCATCCGCTTCGCCCGCAAGCACGAGATCGTCGTCTGCCATGATTTCGCCTACGGTGCGATCAGCTTTGACGGCAAGAAGCCGGTCAGCTTCATGCAGGTGCCGGGAGCAAAAGAAGTGGGCGTGGAGTTTTATACGCTGTCCAAAACATACAACATGGCCGGCTGGCGCGTCGGGGCAATGGTCGGAAACAAGGAGCTGGTCCGCCTTATCAATTTGATTCAGGACCATTACTTTGTCAGTCTTTTCGGCGCTGTGCAAATGGCGGCGGCAAAAGCCATGACCGGCTCGCAGCAGTGCGTGTGCGATCTCGTCTCCGTCTACCAGAGCAGGCGGGACGTCCTGTTTGCCGAGCTCCACCGGATCGGCTGGGAGGCAAGGCCGTCAGAGGGCTCGTTTTTCAGCTGGCTGCCGGTCCCCAAAGGGTTTACATCGGTTGAATTTTCCGATTTGCTGCTGGAAAAGGCTCATGTGGTCGTCGCGCCTGGCGTGGGATTTGGACCGACGGGCGAGGGGTATGTGCGTGCGGCGCTTTTGTCCAGCGAAGAGCGGCTGGCGGAGGCAGTGCGGCGGATTGAAAAGCTTGGGTTGTTCGGAAAGTAAGAAGTATTATTTGGTTCTCCATCCATTAGGCTTCAAGGGGGATACCGGACGAGAATATCTCGGACGGTTATTCCTGTTTGGCGTGTATGAAAGGAGTAAAACTCAATGCTAGTTGTGTTTCAAGATGATCTATTTTCTAGGTATGTAGTAGAGTGACGCATGTCTATGTGACAGATCATATATACGTAAAGGGATATCCTCAGTAAGGAGGGGAAATGTAAGTCCGTTGGCAAAAAATAGGTCTAAAGAGCTTTTTTATTTTTGTCAAAAAAATAAATATTTCCAAAAAAGAATATACGTGGTATATTGTAGAAAAAGGGAGGTCTGATAGATTATGAAGAAGAAACTAGTTTCTTACTTGTCTGTTTTTACGCTAATCTCCTCACTTTTTGCAAGTAGTGCATTTGCTCAAACTGACTATCACCATGTCGATAAACAAGATTACAAAGTAATACAAAAAAACAAGGAGATTACTGATCTGAATGTTTTGTACGAATTAGCAAAACAGGGAAGAGGAGAGCTAAAGACCGGAACTTCTGGGACTGTACAGCTAATTCGAGTTGACCCGAATTATTCCGATGAAACATTACCTATTAAAGTATTTGAAACCTCTCAACTCTTGCAAGTAGCGGAAAATAACAAAGGTGATCGAATTGAAACTTTCGCAGTAACAAAGCTGGCTATTGCTGCATCTGATTCCTCAAAGTATGACTCGGATTGGGACAAAACGATGGGAGTTAAAGGATATTCGACAATCTATGTTGATAAAGTATATGACTCTCGAGGTTATTTGCATTACAAGCTTGTTAGTGCCGAAGGAGCATGGGAGATAAGCGATACTCAATATAGTTTATCAAACCGAAAAGTCACTTTAGGAGCAAGTGGATTTAGTTATTTCGGGAGCACAGTTGGTCAGAAAAAAGATTTTAAACCTACGTCCAATGATTTTAATTATTCAGCACCTACAACATGGTTACCTATTTCTTCTGGTCCTATTGGAGCGACTATGAAAGTTACGATAACTAGAAAAAATTCAGGAGCGACATGGGATTTTACATTCTCTAACAATTTCCTTTGATGACTTGATCATGGTAGATAATAATCTACCATGATCTATTTTTCCAAGGGGGGATTTCCATGTATCGTTCATTATTAGTGGGTTTGATGTTCGTTGTAATTTTTTCCATATGGGCAATATTGGTAAATAACTCGTTTATTATTGTTCAGAATTCGGGTATAGTAGGAATTATTTGCATCCTGCTTTCGGCAATCTTCTCTAATGCCTTAAACAGTGGTGACAGGATTCGGGCTAATCATTCTTCTGAAACAAAGGAAGATAGACAGACCAGAGTAAGGTGGTCATTAAAAATCGCATTAGTAGGACTACCTAATGTAGTTGCAGCGATAGTAGCGTATACATGGTTTAGGTAAAAAATTATTTGTCGGCAGAGCATTGAACTATAAATTTGTTCTGCTTCCGTGTCTCCATGTTGATATTCGATTGGATAGTTAATTGTCCTCGTCCTTGCGGGGGAGGTATACGTACACTTACTTGTTTCCCTGCAAGATTGACGGACTCACTCCCGTTCCATTATTTTCCTCCCGTATTTGTCGGTAAGCTGAATAAATTCTTAAATTGGTACTAATAGGAAACCGCGCCGTCTGCAGGTGAAGAGTCGGCGCGGCTTTTTGTGTAAAAAGAAGGGAATTGTCAATGGCGCGGCGGGATCGGCACTTGCCAGTCCAAATCCATGTACCTCGTTTTGATGGTTTGCAAAGCAAGCTTCAGCTTTTTCGGAGGCTGCTCCATTCCTTTCACAATCAAGGTTTGGACCAATGCGACTCCCTTGTCTGAATTCTCCACGTACGTCTTGGCAAAATCGGTTCGCACGTCGAAGCGCTTGCCGCTCTCGTCATACAGATTCCAGTAGGGGAAGCTCTCCAGTTTGCACAACCCCTTCAGCTCGATCGTCCAGACGGGTTCCTGCGTTTCCGGGTCCGTGCCTTTGTCCATCCCGGTGATCGTAAAAGTCTCTCTCAACTCTTCGTATGTTTTTGAGACGGGCTGCTGCTTGAGGCTATCAGGAGAGAAGGGGATGGAAAAATCGGCTGGCTCCAGCAATTCCACTCCGTCCAGAATGAATGTCAGTTCTTCCGGCTGATCGGCAGGTACATACGAGCCATGCCACCTCACCACGTCGGGATCGACTCCCCGGACGTCGCGAGACTGGGTGAAGGAAATCCGTCGGCTTTGTTTCTCGTTTGGCTCATATTCAGACTTGGCGACGATGTTTCCGCTTCGATCTACGATATGGTAAAAGAAACGGTGAGTGCCAAACTCGCGAATGCTTTCCTCGTCCGTTTTCCCGATGAGCGCGGCAGCCATTTCTCTCAACTGTTCCTTCTTCTCCGGCGTAAAGCTGGTCGTCAAGTCGATCCGGGTGGCACTGGGAGCGTAGATTACCTTGTCAAAGGTAAACACAATGCCCTGCGGAGTCTCGTAGGTCGCGTTGATCGGGACGCTTTTCGTCGCCCCCATGCTTTTTTGGATATTTACGGGTATGTCCAGCTTCCATGCTGCTTTTCTTGGATCGCTGCTTCCGAAATGACCGATGTCAATATGAAGGACGAGCTCATTTGGCGGGTTGTTCAAAGTAAACAGAAAATCCGCATATTGGTCGCCGCGTCTGAAGACTTCGGGTCCGCTGTTCAGGATATTTCCTTCCTTGTCGGCGATGTAGATTTTGTTTCCGTTGTAATGAGGGATGAACAGGTCAGGCAGAATCTGCCCTTTTTCATCTTCCAGTACATACGTGGCGACGAGCCGCGTGGGGTCTGCGATGATCTCCTTGACCCGCAATGTCACTCCCCGGTCGGTTGCCGCCATATTTACCGGCGTATGGAAGCCTTGCTCCGCAGCCTTTTTCAATCCCAGCTCTCCGCCGATCCGGCTGACAAATGTCGAAATGTACGCGGCAAAGGTAGGGGAGACGAACATGCCGAGCGTAAATACCACGAACAGCGCTGCGATCGACGCCGCTGCCATGCGAGCCCATCGTTTCGGCCTTTGTGCCGGAGTCTTTCTGCGAGAGTGTCGCGGCGGCAATGAACTGGCTTCGGTCACGTCCTGGCTCTTTGTGCTTGGATAAGGTTCCAATTGATCCATGATGCTGGCGGTAAAATCATCTGTCAAAGGAGAATACGGCACAACGCGTTTCAGGACGTTCGCTTCTGCCGCAAGCTTCTCGAGCAGGGCTTTGCACTCCATGCAGTCCAGCAGGTGTGTTTCAACCTCGATGTTTTCGCTCACGCTCGTTTCTTTGTCCACATAGCGCTCCAGCTTTTGCCGGATTTCATAGCACCTCATGCAAGCCGCCTCCTATCCCTGCCGACTGGAAGTATTTTCGCAACCTCTGCTTGGCTCTGTGCAGCCGGATTTGCACCTGATGCAGGGGAATCTCCAGGATGTCGCTGATCTCCTGATAGCTGAGCTCATCCAGGTAGCGCAGCAGCAGGACGACGCGATACGGTTCCGGCAATTGATCGATCAGTTCATGCAATTCTGCGGAGTGCTCCTCCTGTAAATAAATGGTCTCCGGGCTAATCCCGTCCGAAAGTGAAACCTCCTCCAATTCTACAAACGAAACCTGCTTCTTTTGAAGCGAGCGCTGCGTGTCATTAGCTACTACTGGCGGTTATCGGTCAATGTTACACAATTATTTCCTTTTTTTAAATATTTTTTTCCGCGTGTAAGGGAATGGAGATCGCCTCGGTAGTAAGGGGTGAAAGGACAAAATGCGAAAGGGATGTGACCTATGATGAAACGATTTCAAACAGTACTATTGGTGACAGCAGCATTGCTGGGGGGAAATGCGGCAGTAGGAGGTGCCATGGCTTTGGCCCAACCTGCAGCGGCTCAATCCTCGCCCGCATCCGGCGACCTCATCATGGACTTGACTCCGGCGGAGGCAACAAAACAAGCGGGATTTCCCGTTAAAGTTCCAAGGTATCAGCCCGCGGGCAAATATTACCCCACCCTGGCCTACAAGCGTTCAGCCAGCCAGGTGGTGATCTCATACCACGGAAATGCGGGCAATCCATTCTTCCTGCGAATCCATCCGGGAGAGTGGAAGGAGGTCTCTTTTGCCAAAGGCAAAGCATATGTGGGGAAACAGCCTGAGAAATACGACGACATGACCGTATTCATGTGGGAGGAAGAAAAAGGGCTGGTTTATGAGCTTGCCAGTGGACTGTCTGGCGATGAACTGAAAAAAATTGCCGAGTCCGTCGACGTCTGGGACCCGGCTGTGACCGAATGGCCGGAAGTGAAGATGCAGTCAGAGAATACCGAAGAGCTGACACGCGAGGAAGCAGAGGAAAAATTCGGCTCTCCGTTCAAGGTCCCTACGCTTTTGCCGCCGGGTACCACGCTAAGCTACGGCTACACCAAGGGCAAAGAATCATCGTCTGTCGATATTTACAATCAAACGCCGGGGAAAACAAGTAATTTCTTAAGCATCGACGTCAGCAAAGAAAGCCTGGAAGAGATAAAGAAATCCGTGACGAAGCCGGAAACAATCAAACCGGTCAAAATAGGAACCATCCAGGGCTTCAGCTTCCAGACCCCCGGGTCGAGCTACCGCAATCCGGAGCTGACCCATTTTAACAGTCTTCTCTGGGAAGACAAGGGAATCACCTATAGGATGACTTCCGACATGACGCTGGAACAGATGATCAACGTGGCCGAGTGGTTCAGATAAACGAAACGGAGAAAAGCAAAGGCCGCAAGCGCTAAAAAGCTTGCGGCTTCATTATATATATGCGATATATATGCGTTGTTTTGCCGTGCATCCCTGTGAGAGCATTCGCGTCTCTTCCATCCCCGAATATGCCCTCAAAAACCCGGTAAACACAATAGCTGTAGAGATGAAACAGGAGAAAATGCGAAAGTCTTTGGGACCCTGCCCAGGCTCGCTTGCAGAAGCGGAAGCACGATTTTAGCGTCCAACTCTGAGATGCTCCCTGAAACAGCTGCTTTTGGACGCGGCTTCCGCTTCTGCAAGCGAGCCGGACAGCACCGCTCCCCCGCAGGCGTCCCACCGAACCTTGAGCATTTTCTCCTGTTTCATCTCCTCCGCTAAAGCTCGGTTCAAGCAAGGACAACGACAGCAATCACCAGGAAAATATAAGTGAAAATTCGATAATTTCGACCGAGCCGTCGCTCGACATAGCTAAAACCTATTCCGCCGATAGATTTGTGAGATTGGACTTATGACGGCCGCAGTGATAAAACAGGTATAAGTTAAATCTAGGGGGAACCGAACATGGAGTATTCATTTTCCAAATCAACCAGCGCACTCAGCTCCTCGGCCGTGCGCGAAATCCTGAAGCTGACACAGGGAAATCAGATCTTGTCTTTGGCAGGGGGCCTGCCTGCGGAGGACTCCTTTCCCATCGAAGAAATGAGAGAGGCCTTCAATCGGGCGCTTAATCACGGAGCAAAATCGCTGCAATACGGCTTGACGGACGGGTATATTCCGCTTCGGGAATGGGTTTCGTCCCGCATGAAACAAAAGCAGATGAATGTTGGCGTGGAAAACATGCTGATCACTACCGGCTCCCAGCAGGCCGTCGACTTGCTCTGCCGTGTCTATCTGGACGAAGGCGACGTCGTGCTGGTAGAAAATCCAACCTATCTTGCGGCCGTTCAACTGTTCCAGTTTCGCGGCATTCGGGCTATTCCGGTGGATGGAGATGCTGAAGGCATGGATATGGAGGACCTTGCCAGAAAAATCGCACAATATCGTCCGAAGATGGCCTACGTCATTCCGACGTTTGCAAACCCGACCGGAAAGGTATGGAGCCTGGAAAAACGTTTGGGACTGCTGAAACAATGCCGGGAAAACAATATTTTGATTCTGGAAGACGATCCGTACGGGGAAATCCAGTTCGACGGCGAGGCGTCTTATCGCAGCATCTTTTCTTTGGATGAGCATCCGAACGGATCGGCTGTCGTATACACCAGCACCTTCTCTAAAATTGTCGCTCCGGGTCTTCGGACAGGCTGGGCGATTGGAGACAGCCGGGTGATCCAGATGATGGTGAAAGCCAAGCAGGCTATCGACTTGCAGTCCAGCACGATTGACCAATTTGCTCTGCATGAGCTGTTGTCCCAGTTTGATTTGGAAAGCCATATCCAAAAAATCCGCGACTCGTACAAGGAGCGGATGGAGTGGATGCACGAGCTGCTCGGCCGTCAAACGAGCGGCATGAAGTGGAACAAGCCGAGAGGCGGCATGTTCCTCTGGGTAGAGCTGCCCGAGCACGTCCACTCCGAGAAGCTGCTGGCCCAAGCCGTCAAGGAAGGCGTCGCCTTTGTTCCGGGCATCCCGTTCTACGCGGACCAGCCTCAAACGAATACGATGCGTCTCAACTATACGCTGCTGGATCGGGAACATACCGAGCTGGCGATCAACCGCTTGGGAAAAGCTCTTGCGGTGTACAGCGAACCAGTCGCACGCTGACGATAAAGAAAGACGTAAAGCAAGAAGAACAGGGTGCCCAAAGTCCTAAGAGACCGGGCACCCTGTTTTTTTATCGTTATTCTTCTGTTTCCTCCAGCGTGCAGATCGCGCTAGGCCGCTTGATGCGGAGCACGGCGCATTCGTAGACGCGGAACAGACTGTTCATCTGCTCGTCTCCGAGGAAGGCCGTATCGAAGTCTTCCGCGATCGCCAGGTCGAGGTTGTGACGGCCGGTCGCTACGAGAACGCCGGAGCGGCCTTTGATGGTAGGAGATTGGAAGACGCCGTCGGTGACCAGACTGCGGACGTGTTCAATCTCAAGTACATTCGTCCCCTTGTGAACGCGGTGCAGAAGCGAGTACAGCTCGGGGGAGACGACCAGCGCGTACGGACCGCTGTGCCCCATTTTCAACAGCTTGTTTCGCGCTTCCACGATGTCTGCAAAGGCATTGCCCGACTCCATCCAGTCGCTCTTCAAATGGGTGAGGCGCCCCTTTACGTTCATCAGACCGGGCAGGTCCAATCCTGGGGAGCCGTTGAAGATGAGGTCATCCTCCATCAAGGCGCAGCCTGCAGCCGCATTGGCCGCGGCGCTCATATCGAGCGGCATGCCCAATGTCCGGGCTTGAGCCGCATCCCGCCAGTACAGCATAAAGTCTTTGTACAGGATCGGAATGGTCAGGCTGACCCGCTTGCTGGGCTGGGTCATTTCCAATGATTCGCCCCGCAGATTCAATCCGCCAAAGCGGGATTCGTCGTAAATGTCGTTGGTAATCGTCTGGATGCCTTCCCCGAGCGGACCGTATATGTCGAGAAAACGGCGGCCGACGAGCTGGCGGCGTGCCATATCAATAACAGTGTCGTCCAGCTGTTTCCATTCGTCGTGGGTCAAAGGGGAATCGGGATATTTGCGGAGCTTGTCCATTCCATATACCTCCAAATCGTTTCTGTATACCTGCCGGATTGCGCAGGCACAACGGTTACATGCCTTTCAAACTGCCTACAGTCAGGCCCTTTTTGCCTGTTTTTTCCGTAAAGGCAGGCGCAGCCTTGCCAGTATGTCCGATTGCCGGGGCAGCAGAGGCTTTCAGATGATCCACCTGGTGGATATCATGGCCTTCGTCATGATCAGTCAGATCAGGCCTGTGCACATCGGAGAAACGTTCGCTCAGCGTAGCCATGATCTCTTTTACGCGAAGGTAATCCTCCTGGGTGGTTTCACGCATGCTGCTTAAGAGCTGGCGAGTTTCGTCGTCCTGAAACTCGTATAATGAGAGCTCGAGATGCTCGCGAAAATTGTGCAAGCCAAACCGTTCCAGATTGATGTCCGACAATAGGCGGGACAGTTCGCGGTCGCTGAGCTGTTCCGCTTTCTTTTCCCCATCGAGCGAGCCTACATAAGGAATCAGCTCTTGCAAACGGCCCAGACGCTGCTCTTCCTCCTCCAGGATGTGATGGTAGTACAGGCGTGTATGCTCGTCCTGTGCAGCGTCAATGATCGGCTGGATGATTTCGGTGAAGCGGTCAATGTAGCTCCTGGTTCGATTAAATATGGCGTGCAGTTGTGACATTTCTTGCACCCGACGCCACCTCCTTGCAGGTGATTTGTTTCATTATACCGTTGGAAAAATAAACCCGGCAACCTTTATCTGCATGTATCATCTAGTTTGTGTCAGGGTGAAAAACTTATCATGGAGAGTATTGTCAAAGCTAATTGGGAATGATAATATTTATCAATAAGACTGATATTCATTATCAATTAGAAAAAGCCATGTCAGATATACAGAACGAAACCGAATAACAAAGTCAGGAGGAAAAACCATGTCATCGATTCTCGTCATTGGCGGAGACCGTCTCGGAAATATTATAGACTTTCTGGAGGAACAGGGCTTTACCAATATTCATCATGTAACGGGTCGGAAGAACTCCCAGACCGGCGTAAAGATTCCTGCGGGCATTCACATGATCTTGGTGCTGACCGATTTCGTCAACCACAACCTGGCCAAGACGGTGAAAAGTCAGGCGAAGGACAGGGAATTGCCGATCCTGTTTTGTAAACGCTCCTGCTCTGCTATCGCCAAGGCTTTGGTGCAAGGAGCATAAATACATACCCCCTGCGGTGGACAAACTACAGACTGATATGTACACCAAACGGAGGAATGACGGTGAAACAAAACAACCTTGACGAACTGCCGATCGCCCAACTGTCTGAGCAGCAATTGCAGCATTTGCGAGCGGCAGAGGAGGAGATTACCAAAGAAGGCGCAGATGTCTACCTGATCGCCTTTGAAAAACAGGCCCCGTCCAAGTGACGGGGTTTTGTTTTGACTCTTGTTCCGCCAGGCCGAGGGCTCCGACAGAACGGAGCCGGGACATGGCGGGACTTCCCCTTTAGAACCCGAATTGATCCAATTGCTGTTTCAAAGCGTCGATTCCGATGGCAAATCCAAGGCATTGGCTGGACTGAATGATAAACGCGTTGAGCCCTACGACTTCTCCGTTCAGATTGATCAGCGGGCCGCCACTGTTGCCGGGATTGATGGCGGCATCGGTCTGGAAAATTTCGTCATACAACCTTTTGGCTACGTGGAGGCGGCGATTTTTTGCGCTGATAATCCCCGCCGTAACGGAGTTTTCCAAACCGAGCGGTGAACCGTCTGTTCCTATAGAGGCAAACTTGCTTTAAAGTCGGGAGGGCTTACTATTCGGATATCCGGATTTGCCCGAGCGTCCGCCACAGACGCCATCGACCGTTACCGAAAAGAGATGGCCCGCAGCTTCACGGTACGCTGTCTCCCTTTCTCTTGTACCGCGCAAGCTTCCGCCTCCACCCGGTCCACCAACAGCAGGGCCAAGTGCCGGCGTTCCTCGCGCGTAGCCTGTTGCCATATCCACCTCCAATCCGTCCACTGCTGCCAGTCGATGTCTTCAGGAGCAAAAGCCGCGTGTGCTTCCGAAGCCTCCTCCTCTTTCAATCGCTCCCAAGCTGCTTGTTTGGCTGCCAGCTCCTCCAGTGTAATAACGCCTGCCTCATAGGCCATCAGCCAGCGCTGCCGTTTTTGGAGAAGCTGCTTGCGGTTTTCCGGCAACCTTGATACAGGGGAGAGGAGCAGCTCCTGAATCATCCGGCGAAAGATGGCCAGCATCTCCTCCTGTACAGAGGAAAGCTCCCCGACAAGGGCTTCCTCAAGCTGATCCTCCCGCAGCAGAGGCGCCTCGCAAAGCCCGCTCTGTCTGTTTTTGCAAAGGTAGTATGCGTGTCGGTACCGCCTACCGCCGCTTTTCCGTATATCCGCATTCTTGCCGCGCATCTCCGCCTTGCAGCGGCCACAGTATAGCAACCCGGAAAAGAGAAACGGGGAGGCCAGGATTCGGGGATGCGTCCTTTGTCTTAGCTTCAGCCGTTCCTGTACCTTGAGAAACGTCTCCCGATCGACTATCGCCTGATGGGCGTCTTCCGCCAGTATCCATGCGTCGCGCTTGTTTGGCTGCCCGCCCGCTTCCGCATTCCAGCGAAGCGCTCCGTAGTACACCGGATTGCGCAAGAGACGGGTTACCGTACTGCCACTCCATTTCCCGCCGTGCTTGCCCGGATATCCTGCCCGATTGGCCCGCTCAGCGATCTGGCCGGGGCTATAGCCGGAAAGATATTGCTGAAACATATACCGAACCACCCTGGCTTCCTCAGGGTGGGGAATGAGCTGATGGTGCTGGAGCGTGTAGCCAAAAGGAGGGGGACCGCCCGGGCGTTTTCGCTCCCTCGCCATTTGCTCCATTCCTAGTTTGACCCGCTCCCCGAGGTTCTCCCGCTCCCACTGGGCCAGGGCGGCTACCAGGGTAATGAACAGCCTGCCGATCGCGGTTGTTGTATCGTATACCTCCGTGCAGCTTTTGAAGCGCACACCATAATCCTCGAATTCCTGAAGCAGCCGGTACAAGTCGAGAACAGAGCGGGTGAGCCGATCCAGCCGGTAGACCAGGACGACATCGATGCTCCCTGTCTGAATATCGCCGAGCAAGCGCTGCAGCGCCGGTCTTTTTGTATCCTTCGCACTGAATCCTTCATCCGCATATACATGGCAAAGCGTCCATCCCTGCGAGCGAACGTAGGCAGTCAGCCGTTCCTTCTGGGCGGCAATGGAAAAGCCTTCGGCAGCTTGTTCCTCCGTACTGACGCGAATGTAGACAGCAGTCCTCATGGCACCAACCTCCCGTATTCCGGATTGCTAGAGTCTACAAGCCGGCCGGGGTTCATATGCCTGGACAGCAGAAAGTTTTTGCCGTATAGAGCGAGCTCGCAGCGAAAAGAAAAAGCCTGCTGCGTTTCAAGCTTGAAAACGCAGCAGGCGAGCTGGATTTAAACAAAAGAGCCTACATCCACTTTTGGCCCCACTCGTGAATGGAATCGATCACTGGCCGCAGGTCCTTCCCTTTATCGGTCAGCTCGTACTCGATGCGGACAGGGATTTCCGGATACACCTTGCGTTCCAGAATGCCCTGCTCCTCCAATTCCTTCAACCGCTCAGAAAGCATTTTATCACTCATATGCGGAACCATTTCCCGGATATCCTTGAATCGGACAGCTCCGCGCAGCAGCACGTTGATTATCAAACCGGTCCATCTCTTGCCGAGAATATTGATAGCTCCTTCGTATTTTGGGCACGTTTGCTCATTCCCAAATTCTTGACCCACGATGGTGTCACCTCTGTGGTACATCTTGATTTACTCTTTTTATTGTAGCATATCTACTTGAATAAAGTAAGTAACGCTCTGCGTCTTGGTACCTATTGTTTTATCCAGAGTGTGCAGGATTATGCAAATGTTTATGCTATCCAAAGAAAAGCGGGCGATTGCCCGTTTCCGGCCCCCGGGTCTCCACTTTTTTCCCTCCGTCATAGACTATCCGAGAACATAGACGGAGGGTGGGTCTTCATGTCAACAAAACCGGTAATCGGAATCCTTACCTGGAGAGATGGGAAGCGCTTTGCGGAGCCCGGGTATTTGCGAAGGCTGGTGACGGCAGGCAAACGGATGGGGGCAGAGACCTTTCTGTTTTCCCACCAGGACGTGAATACGGCGGAGAAAAAGATCAGGGGGTTCGTCCCGGCAAAAGGCGGAGGGTGGGAAAGTCGCCTGTATCACTGGCCGCAGGTCGTCATAGACCGGTATCGAAAACGAGTCGACGCGTATATGCGGCTGCGTCACAGCGGACAGTTCCAGTTTGCCAACAGTCCGTTCGGGAAAAAGTGGCGGGTGACAGAGCTGCTCGCAAGAGATGAGCGGGTGAACAAATGGATCCCGGATACGTACGTGTATGCGAAAGGAAAAGTAAAAACGATGCTGGACCGCTACCCGATCGTCTACGTAAAACCGGGGAACGGGACGGGGGGGCGAAGCATTGTCAAGATTTCGCAGGAAGGGAAACGCTATCTCGCTTCTGGGCGGGACCGCAGGCTGAAGAAACGGCAGGCCAGCTTTGCGAGCAGGGAGGCCTTGGAGAATTGGATTTTGAAGTGGGTACGGGAGCAGCGGATTCGGGACGGGAACTTCCTCGTACAGCAGGGGCTGGATTTGTCGCTTGTACCGGGCCGTGTCGCGGATGTGCGCCTTTTGATCCAAAAGAACAGCGCGGGAAAGTGGGATGTGACTGGCTGCGGCGTGCGTCTGGGGCAGACGGGCAGCTCAATTTCCAACCTGCACGGAGGAGGCAGGGCCATTCCATTCGCGGCTTTCGTAGGCAAGCGATTCGGCTCGGAGCGGACCCAGCTCATCGAGCGGGAGTGCCACCGGATGGCCCACGCGGTAGCGTCCGTCCTGGAGGAAAAATTCGGCCAAATGATGGAATTCGGGCTGGACGTGGGCGTGGATGTGGCCGGGAGAGTTTGGCTGATCGAAGTAAATCCCAAGCCGGGCCGGGAGATCTTCAGGCAGATGGGGGATGCCCGCACTTATGAGGAAGCCATCGCCCGTCCCGTCGCCTTTGCGCTTCATCTGATCAGTTCCGGACAAGGGCAGAAAAAAGGCGCTGGAAACACGGGTGCGTAAAGGTGCAAAGGCAAAAAACGAAACAGGGCTAATCGCAGCCGGGCCAAACATGACGGTTTGCCGCTATAGCAACAGGCGGTGAACCAATGCTGATAACCCATTCACCTACCTTTGTCTGAGATGAGTCGCCGAGCCGCAGCGGGTACAGCTTGCAATCGGCGTCGATCTTGATAACGGCATAGTCGCGGACGCGATCAGCCAGCACCCGTTTCGCCTCAAAGACACGGCCATTGTATAGTTTGACGAGGATAGTACGCGATTTTCCGATGACGTGCTCGCTGGTCAGGATATACCCTTTGGGATGAAAGAGAAAGCCGGAACCGTAACTCCGCTCGGAGGCAAAGGGCGGCTCATCGGAGACCAGGCTGCGAATCAGGTCTTCTACGTTGGTGGCCTGATGCGTATCTTCAGTGACGATGGAAACAACGCCGTCCCTTACCCGTTCGATAATGGGAACGAAGAAGTTGAAGGGGTGCAAACTGTTGCTCGCAGGGTATTTGGCTTTGGCATAGTTGTTCCACTTTTTACTTTTCACGTCTCTCTCCCCCTACAGCTGATAGGTATGTATCATCTTATGGCAAGTGTGGAGGTAAGGAGCGCCCAAATATAATCAGTGGGATATATCAATATTTTTAATTGATATAATAAAGAATTAGCATTGGTATATTTATAATGAAGCGCTTATAATTAGGTCAAGAATATTTCGAACAATATAAGCGATTTCGCAATACGGAAGCAGACGCTGTTCCCCGATTGACGAATTCGCGCCAACACAAGGAAATGCTGAGGGTATTGGAGGATGTAGAGGGATGGATGTAAAAACAATCATACTCGGTTTTCTGAATTATGGTGAAATGAGCGGCTATGATATAAAGCAGGCTTTTACCAACAGCATCGGCTTTTTCTACGACGCCAGCTTCGGTGCGATCTATCCGGCTCTGCGCAAGCTGGAGGAAGAGGGCTACGTGACCAAGCAGGAAATCATTCAATCAGGCAAGCCGAACAAAATTTTGTACCGGATTACAGAAGCGGGCAAGGCGACCTTCAACATGGAGATTCAATCAGCCATCCTGCCGCCGGTTCTTCGCTCCGATATGCTGGTTAAAATCTTCTTTGGCAACAGCCGCACGGAAGCAGAGCAGCGAGAGCTGATGGAAAGCTGTCTGGAGCTTCAGCACAACATGCTGAAGCAAAGCCGGGATTCTTACGCGAAATTGAAGGACACGTTTGACGACTATCAAAAGTTCTGCTGGGAATATACGATTCATCACCTGGAAATGACGATCGCTTTCCTGGAACAAAAAATGCCAGCGCTATTGAAAAAGGAGCACGCGTACATGGCGTAAACGCCATGACGGCCATAGCGACGGCGACATGAAGGGGAAAGACCGCCTTTGAGACCAAGGCGGTCTTGTCTGTACGCAGAGATTCATTTCGCGAGGCCTATCCATTGCGCGGGGAGGCGAGGGAAGGAAACGCGAAGCACAAATTGCAAAAAAGCGAAAGGTCCGGATGAGAGCCTTTCGCTTTTTCGTGTTTTATTTCAGGTTTTCCGGGTTGAGGCACTCCAGCTCGGGTACGACAAAACGGCCGTCCTTGCGGATCAGGCGGTCGTCAAACCAGATTTCGCCGCCGCCCCACTCCGGACGCTGGATGCAGACCAAATCCCAGTGAATCGAGGACTTGTTGCCGTTGAAGGCTTCGTCGTAAGCTTGGCCCGGCGTAAAGTGGAAGCTGCCGTCGATTTTTTCGTCAAACAGAATATCCTTCATCGGATTTTGGATGTAAGGGTTCACGCCGATGGCAAATTCGCCGATGTAGCGAGCACCCTCGTCTGTGTCGAATACCTCGTTGATTTTTTTCGTATCATTGGCGGTCGCTTCGACGATTTTGCCGTCCTTGAAGGTCAGCTTGATATTGTCGTATGTAAAGCCCTGGTAGGGAGACGGCGTGTTGTAGCTGATGACGCCGTTGACAGAATCGCGAACGGGTGCGGTAAACACTTCTCCGTCCGGAATGTTGGCTTCTCCAGCGCATTTGATGGCGGGAATGCCTTTGATGGAAAAGCTCAGATCGGTGCCCGGACCGGTGATGCGGACCTTGTCCGTCTTCTCCATCAGCGCGACGAGGCTGTCCATCGCCTTATCCATTTTTCCGTAATCCAGGGTGCAGACATCGAAGTAGAAATCTTCAAATGCTGCCGTGCTCATGTTCGCAAGCTGTGCCATCGAAGCGTTCGGGTAGCGGAGAACGACCCATTTGGTCTCAGGTACGCGTACATCCAGCACCGGACGAGTGTGCAGTCTGGAGCTCAGTTGGATCTTGTCGCCGGGAACGTCAGCGTATTCATTGATGTTGTCGCCGCCGCGAATGCCGATGTAGACGTCCATTTTCTTCATGAAGGATACGTCAGCCTCGCGCATGATTTCCAGCTGCTTTTCATTGGTCAAAAGCAGCAGCTCCCGCTGAATCGCAGGGTCGATCAGCTGTACGAAAGGATTTCCTCCTGCCGCGTACACTTCCTTGATGACAGCACGGGTCAGCTCGGAAACAGAGCCGACGGCATAGATGAGAACGTTTTCGCCGCGTTGCACGCGGGTCGAGTAATTGACCAGTACATCGGCCAATTTTTCCATACGGGGATCTTTCATGGGTGAGTGTACCTCGCTTTCCATTGCGTTCATAGTGTATTGTAACATGAGAAAATCCGGCTTTGCCAGAAAGCGGGTTTCAAATGCCCGGGGTTTATAAAAAAAAATTTTCCGAATCGCGATGATCCGGTGGGTTGTGCTCTTGGGACAGGCTCGCAAGCGGACAAAGAAAAAAGCTACCCGTCGACAGGGCAGCATGCGTATGAAACGCGCTATTCAGGATCCGGTCCTAATATATATGCAATCATTGGCCCTTATGTGCCACTAGTGCTGATTAATTGTCACAAGAGCAGCCGACAATTACCAACAGGATGAACAGAATCAACACCAGAGTGAAGTCGTCAAGGTTGCCGTTAAAGATGCTACTCATAAAACATCCTCCTTTGTTTGTTAAGCGTCAGTGCTTACATCCATAACATATGGGTTTTCGCACAATGCTGTAACAAGGGCAAACGCCCATTTTTCCGAAGTATATTATTCTGAAAACATGGAAAAGCTAGAGGATACGAAAGTACGACGCGAAATGAAAGGATGGCATTTGTCATGCGCAAAGCCTTGTCCGGCATGGACCATTATTACTTGGAACCCGTTTTGATCAACGTGGGCGAAGACTTCAAATCGATTGTGTGGAAAGCGCAATACGATATGGATTTTAATACGGAGTGTCTGTTTTGTTTTTCCGAAAGGATTACCGGCTACCGGGTGGAAGATGAAGCAGGACGTTCCGGAAAAGTCGCCGTCTGCTCGCATTGCGAAAAAGTGAACGCCATTTACGCATAAGCCGTGCAGGTAATTGCTCCCAGACCTGCATGCCAATACAGCATCGGGAAAGGGAGGCAAGGGGGGGAGCATCCCCGCTGATGGCTGCAGCGAAAAGGCGATCGCAACGGGTTTCGAACCGAAGATACGGGAGCGCTGGCATCCTGTGATCAAACAAAAACGGTGTCTTGCAAAAGACATCGTTTTTGCTTGTGTCTGCCACTGTATCCACCATGTACCACCCCGCTTTTAGCAGGATTGAACCCTGTTGAATCGAATACGTAGGGGAGCATACATAAGCGGGGATAGAGGTGAACACATGCACAAGAAATGCAGCCGCTGTGGGAATGACATGGAGATCACGCTGCGAAACGTCGTGTACCGGAAAAGAGTCAAAATCTTGAACGTGCCGGTACAGGTCTGTCAGAATGATCGCTGCTCTCATTCCCAGGTAGTGGATGTGGTCAAGGAAGATTTGAAAGAACTGATGGGGAACCTGGGACAACATCCAAAGCGGCAGAACATCGAATTTGAAGACGTTTCAGAGCTCTCTCATTTGCTGGTATTGATTGCGAACCAAGAAGAGGATGCAACGGTGCGGCAGGCTTTGGAAGAAAGAGTGAACGAGCTGTTGGACCTGTTTTTGCTTGCGCAATCCCTGGGCGACCAGGAGTGGATGCGAGAGCTTCGGCAGCGTTTGACCAAAATCATGATTTGATGGTTGAGAGTTGTCCTCCTGGCAGGGCGGCTCTTTTTGTTATCCTTCAAACATGCTGAACGAGTGCTTTGGAATTGCTTGCTGGCTTTGCACCCGGGAGCATGGACTTCCGCTTTTCTTTTCCGTATACTATGAACCACATAGAGTGACGAGAGGAGCGATACATCGATGTCAGTAAATCAGCTTCATTCGCTGGAGGAGCTGGACCGGTTCGTGGCGGAAACGGGCAAGCGCCTGTTGTTCAAGCACAGTACGATCTGTCCGATCAGCACGACTGCCTACGAGGAGTTTCAAGCATTTTTACGTGAACAGGACGTGCCGTCAGCGGTCATTCTGGTACGGGAAGACCGTCCCGTATCCAATGCCGTCGCCGAGCGTTTTGCGATCACGCACGAGTCTCCGCAGATTTTTCTGCTGGAGGATGGTCAGGTCAAATGGCACACATCGCACTGGAAAATTACCAAAGCCGCGATTGCCGAGGCTGTAAACGGGTAACGGAAAAAAACGGGTTGGCAGGACGCCAGCCCGTTTTTTCTTTTCGTGCCGATCGCTTTTGCTGGTTATTCCCAGTACAATTCCAGCTTGTCGCCTGCCCGCACTTCGCTATGAAAGGAAGCGGGCTCCCCGTTGATGAGCATGACGAGCCTGGTGAGACCATCCGTCGCCGGCTTTTCCAGCGCGACGTCAACATAGCGGAAGACATCGCTGAAAACGGGAGCGGCGGGCTGGGTCGCTTTTACTGTGATGATGGCACCATCCTCTACCAGCTCGTGCTGCTCGGCGGGGCGGCCATTCATGGTTATCGTCAGGGAAGCGAGCGCGATCGATACCGGAGTGCCGTTAAAGGAGACGGAAATCGACTCTTGCACCCATTCCTCCGGCGGAATCACGTCGCGAATCGCCGGGAGCTCGGTTGGCTCCTCGCGGTAGACCAGCTCATCTCCGGGCCTGACAAAGTCGCTCAAAGCGGCTGCTTTGCCGTTGATTTCCACGATCTTCTGTACGGAAGACAGGGCATACTCGCGGCCGTTTACACTGAATTGAATCGTCTCGACAGCCTCGTCAGCAGTCGTGGAGAGCATGCCGGATTCGCCCAAAACCTCTTCGACCGTTCGCGGAAGTCGGATGAAAACCTCGCTGCGATCAGCCAAATCGGCGTCAAGCGGGTGAGGCAAGCCGTTCACCAGCGCGATCGGTCCCAGAGAGAGCGGCTGGTTGTTTACGGTCAGCTCCAGCGTATCCAGCTTGTCCATCAAATCGACTACTTGAGCTTTGGCGTCTTCGCCATCCTGACCTGCTTCCGCTACGATCCGGTCGCCTTCCGCGATAGGGGAGTCAAGACCGCTGGGCTCTCCGTTTTTCAGGATGACAGGAGCGGTTCCGTGTCCGCCAGGAATCATCTTCATCCGGCCGTTGACAGTCAAGGTGATGGCCATCCCCGGACGGCCATGCAGGCGGCGGATATCCAGTCCGGCAGCGATCAAAGCGTCGCCTACGGTCATTTTCCGCAGATCGAAAATGCGGATCGGGTTGTCGTTGACGGTGACCGTCACGTATTTCACCGGGTGCCGCTGTGCAGCGACGGCAATCCCGACCGGCGTTACAAATTCTGGTCCGTTCAGCAGCGGATGCTCGCCGACAAACTGGCGGATGGCGTCGGCGCCTCTGACCGCGACCCGCGCGGCAGGCAGTCCGAGCGCCTCCGCGACCCGCTCCGTCAGCTTGGGAGTCAGACTGCCGCCGCCGATCAGCATCACGGCTTGCGGCGGCTTGCCGTTCAGCTCTATGATTTTCATCGCGATTTTCCCGGCGAGATGGTTAATCTCTTTGTCGATCGCGTTGACGATCTCTTCGCTCGGAAGCGTCTGCTCAAGGCCGAGAATATCTGTAAACGTTACCGAATCGGAGCCGGTAAGGGCGCGCTTCACCTCTTCGGCCATGGGGAAGTCGAGCAGGAATGCGTTCATGAGAGCATCCGTAATCTCGTCACCGGCAACAGGCACCATGCCGTACGCGGTGATCGCTCCCTCCTCGGTCAAGGCAACGTCTGACGTACCCGCGCCGATGTCGACAAGCGCGATGTTCAGCCTGCGCATCGTGACCGGAATCAGGACGTTAATGGCGGCGATCGGCTCCAGCGTGAGCGCCTGCATGTCCAGTCCGCAGCGGTTCAAGGCGGCCAGCAGGGAGTCGACGACGACGCGCGGCAAAAATGTGGCAATTACATCGACACTGGCCGTTTCACCGCGCTGGTCGATCAGGTTGCCGATCAATTCTCCATCCAGAAAGTAATTGACCACGCTGTACCCGACACAGTAATAGCGGGTCACGTCCTGTTCGTTCAGCTCCTGGGCCAGCTGCGCCTGTGCCTCCTGGACAGCGGAAAACTCCAGCGTCAGAACGTCGTCGCGGGAGATCGCTGCGTGACGCGACAGCTGAATATCCATTCGGACGCGCTTTGTCCGAAGCGAGCGGCCCGCCGCAGCGACAGCTACCTGCTTGAGCGGACCGTGTTTTATTTCCAGCTCTTCTTTTATTTTTCCGATCACTTTGGAAACGGCGATGACATCGTGGATTTGACCGTCCAGCATCGAGCGCTCGTCGTGCTCGCGCACAGTGCAGTCGATGACGCGGAATTGTTCCCCCGCAGGCTCCACGATCAGTCCTACCACGCTGCGCGTTCCGATATCCAAAGCAAAAATCAGCTCTTCTGACGATGATTGTTCATGGTCTGACAATGGGATGTCACTCCTCTTACCGGTGGAAATTCCGGGAAATGAATGTAACTTGTAATTCGACTCGAGGGAGGGGGAATCCTGTCGAATCAGGGAATCTTCTTGCCCATAAATGAAAATTTTGAAAACGCTACAAAATACTTTACAATTTACTTTCGCGCTTTTTGGCGCTAAACTGCTGACAAAGGGGGTTCGATCCATTATAATAACCCTAATTTATTTCTAACAGCCTACAAAACCAGAAGAGAAGAGGAGAGTGGAGACGAATGGCACATGATCCAATCGAAACCATGCGCAAACAAATAGACGAGATCAATCTGCAGATTCTCGGCTTAATCAACAAGCGGGCAGCGCTTGTCCAGGACCTGGGCAAGGAAAAGCTGAAGCAGGGCATCAATCGTTTTGACCCGGAGCGCGAGCGCGAGATGCTGAACCTGCTGGTGGAAAACAATAGCGGACCTTTTACCGACAATACCATCCGTCACCTCTTTAAGCAGATTTTCCAGGCTTCTCTCGACCTGCAAAAGGACGACAACAAAAAAGTGCTGCTGGTCAGCCGCAAAAAACAGCCGGAAGACACTGTGCTCACCATCAAAGGAGTCAAGTTTGGCGGAGGCGAACCGCTTCTGATCGCTGGACCGTGCTCGGTTGAAAGCTATGAGCAGGTGCGGGCGGTAGCGGAAAATCACGTCAAACGAGGACTTCGCGTGCTGCGCGGCGGCGCGTACAAGCCTCGTACATCGCCTTACGACTTCCAGGGGCTGGGCGAGGAAGGGCTGCAAATTCTCAAGCGGATCGGCGACGAATTCAACCTCGTCACCATCAGCGAGATCGTGACGCCTTCCGATCTGGAGAAGGCGACCAAATACATCGATGTGATCCAAATCGGCGCCCGCAACATGCAGAACTTCGAGCTGCTGAAGGCAGTGGGACGCCTGAATCATCCGGTTCTGCTGAAGCGCGGCTTGTCTGCGACGATCGAGGAATTCATCTACGCCGCTGAGTACATCCTGTCTGAGGGCAACACCCAGGTCATGCTCTGCGAGCGCGGAATCCGCACCTACGAAAAAGCGACCCGCAACACGCTGGACATCTCTGCCGTGCCGCTTTTGAAACAGGAGACGCATCTTCCTGTATTCGTTGACGTCACTCACTCCACCGGACGTCGCGACCTGCTGCTCCCGACCGCCAAGGCAGGCCTCGCTGTGGGAGCAGACGGTGTCATGCTGGAAGTCCACCCTGACCCGGATGTCGCGCTCTCCGATGCCAAGCAGCAGGTAAACATTCCGCAGTTCAATGAAATCGTGGACGAACTGCTTGCCTCCGGCTTGTACAAAGAAGCAAAGGTTGCCGTAGAAAGATAAACCGCCGCAAGGATAATGAAAGCGATTATGAAAAGGCAGAGCGAGCTTTCCCGCATCGGGAAAGCTCTTTTTGCAGAAATCGGAAGGTCCTGGCCCATTTCTGTTTTGGTTCACCCTATTCCTCTTGTGTCAAATAGACCCCGAACGAGAAGCAAGGCTGTTTTGATGGGCAGTCTGCCCGTCTTTCGTCAAATTGGGAACAATGGAATGGAAACCTCCCCCCTGTTAAAACGTATAAAAGAAGAAAACCGGGGAGGAGACGAGATATGCTTGCCATGAACGTAGCGATGATCGCTTTCACCCTTTTGATTCTCGCTTCGCTCGGGATCGTCGGGTACAAGGCGTTTGTCCGGAAGCAAAGCATTACCCACAGCTACACTCCCTTCGATTATATGGCCGGACAGACCAATGTGGAGTTTCATGAGGAAAAGGAAGAGAAGGAAGAACATGCCGGACAGGGCGACGACCTCGACAAGAATGACCGTCCCTTCCGCTCCCGAGTGTAGCCGGGACATCCTTTCATTTGACGAAAAACGGAGCAACCAGTAAGCTAAAACATAACAGATGGACTTCGGGGAAGGAGCATGACTATGAGTGAGCAGGGCCATTGCTGTTCGTCTGAGCGGTCGACTCCGCGGACAGACAAGATCAAGTCGAATCTGATCTCTCGCTTGAACAGGGTAGAGGGACAGGTTCGCGGCATCCGCGGCATGGTAGAGAAGGATGTCTACTGCGACGATATCCTCAACCAGATCGCCGCCGTTCAATCCGCGCTGAATGCCGTCGGGAAAATCCTTCTGGAAGGACACATGAAGAGCTGTGTCATGGAACGGATTCAACAAGGCGACAACGAAGTGATCGACGAGCTGTTGAAAACAATGAACAAATTAATGAAATAACGGGGGGCTGTGTCCGGAAAACAATTGCAACCGGGCACTGCTTGTCGTATCATAGGTGCATATATTTTTGAAAATAAGATGAAAACCATAAAATGGGAAAGTGAGGGTGTGTGATGCCGGTAACTATCTATGACGTGGCTCGGGAAGCGGGGGTCTCCATGGCGACAGTATCCCGAGTCGTTAACGGAAATCCGAACGTAAAACCGCTGACAAGGAAAAAGGTCTTGGCTGCCATTGAGCGCCTCGGATACCGTCCCAATGCAGTCGCACGCGGTTTGGCGAGCAAGAAGACAACGACGGTCGGTGTCATCATTCCGGATATCTCCAGTTTGTTCTTTTCCGAATTGGCTCGGGGGATCGAAGATATCGCGACGATGTACAAATACAATATTATTTTGTGCAACTCAGACCAGCGCCTGGAAAAAGAGCTTCAATTGATCAACACCCTGCTGGAAAAGCAAGTGGACGGGCTGTTGTTCATGGGAGCGGAGATCAAGGAGGACCATCTGCAAGCCCTGACCTCTTCTTCTGTGCCAACGGTGCTGGCAGCTACGCGAGATGCGGATAATACGCTGCCATCGGTCACGATCGATCACTTCCAGGCCGCCTACGACGCTACAAAGGAATTGATCGATCACGGCCACAAGCGGATTGCCATGATTACCGGACCGATGAACGATCCGCTTGGCGGCTTGATGCGCTACGAGGGCTACAAGCAAGCACTGCAAGATGCGGGGCTGAAGCTCGATGACGCATTGGTCACGCAGGGCAATCTGTTCTATGAGTCCGGCCTGCGGGCGACAAGCCAGTTTCTCTCGCTGGAAAAACGGCCTACGGCAGTCTTTGCGGCGAACGACGAGATGGCCATCGGGGCGATTCACGCTGCCCAGGATGCCGGTCTCAAGGTTCCCGATGACCTCGAGGTCATCGGTCACGACAATATTCGGTTGGTCGAAATGGTGCGTCCGCGCCTGACTTCCGTCGTACAGCCGATGTATGATATCGGCGCCGTTGCGATGCGTCTGCTCACCAAATACATGAACAACGAGCAGGTCGACCAGCATGTGGTTCTGCTGCCGCACCGGATTGAATACCGGGAAAGCACCAGACCGCGGGCGACAGCCACCAGCTAACGCTGCACCATTGCAGCGAGAGGAGGACAGCGATGAGAATCGGAATTATCGGCGCCATGGATGAGGAAATCGCGCTGTATATGGAAAATATGACGGGTACGACGGCTACCCAAAAGGCCGGGATTACCTATTGCGAGGGCGAATGGGAAGGCAGGACGGTCGTCCTGTGCAAATCAGGGGTAGGGAAAGTAAATGCCGCTGTCACCACGCAAATCCTGATCGACCAGTACAAGGTGGACAGCGTCATCTTTACAGGAGTAGCGGGTGCGCTGCATCCTGAGCTGAATATTGGAGACATCGTCGTTTCCACAGACTGTGTCCAGCACGATATTGATGTGACACCGCTCGGGTTTGCTCCGGGGCAAATCCCGTTTACGGAGAAATCCGTCTGGGAAGCCGATCCGGGTCTGATCCAGCTGGCAGTGAAAGCGGGCGAGGAGCTGGAGGCCGGTGTTCAGGTGACGACCGGACGTATTCTATCCGGCGACCAGTTCGTCGCCGATCGCAGCAAGGTTCAGCAGCTCCACGAGCAGTTTCAGGCTCATTGCACCGAGATGGAGGGTGCCGCCGTCGGACAAGTATGCTCGATGAACGGCATTCCTTTTGTCGTCGTCCGTTCGATGTCGGACAAGGCTGACGGTTCGGCACATGTGAATTTTCCGGAGTTTACCAAGCTCGCTTCCGAGCGGTCCTACTCCATCGTCAGGCGCATGCTCAAAGCCATGACCCCCGCAGTCATTGTGTACTCAACGAAAAATTGCATCGACTGCGACATGGTGAAAAACTGGTTGACTGCGAAAGGAATCGCTTTTGAGGTGCGTGATGTCATGACCAGCCGGGCATTCCAGGAGGATGTGGAGCGCTTTGGCTTTATGGGAGTCCCCGTGACAGTGGTCGGGGACAAGGCGGTAAAAGGCTTCCAGCCGGCAGAGCTGGAAAAGCTGGTTGACGGACTTTCATAAGCTGCATAAAAAAACCGGTCCCTGAGAGGCCGGTTTTTTTATATCCGTATTGAAAATTACTCATTATTCTTGCGATTTTATCCAATTCAGCTCCCGTCCCCAATCGGCGCGTACATCATCGCACGCTCCAGCGTCACCCGATTTTTCTCGGTTATTTCTGCCCGGCGAGGGATCGGCGGAAACGGCGTGTCGAACAGCCTGTCCGGCAGCTTTTCCTCGCTCAGCGGCTGCCAGCGGGCAAGCCACTCTTTCGGCGTGGGGCCGTCCGCCAGCGGTTGGTCGCTCATCTCGCTCCACAACAACGTCCAGGCCCGCGGGACCACCCTCCAGATATCGTAGCCGCCGCCCCCGACTGCGATCCATTTGCCGTCGCAATATTCGTGGGCCAATTGATGGGCCAGCCGCGGGATTTCCTGATAGATCCTCATCGAGCAGGAAAGATGCGTAAGCGGGTCAAAGGCATGGGCGTCGCAACCGTTTTGCGTCAGGATGACATCCGGTTTGAATCCTTTTGCCAGCTTGGGCAGGAGCTCCCGATAAATATCGAGATAGGAGCCGTCCTCTGTAAACGCATCCAAAGGAACGTTTACCGAATAGCCGTATCCGCTTCCATCCCCGCGTTCGGTCAGGTTGCCGGTGCCGGGAAACAAGTATTTTCCCGTTTCGTGGATCGAAACGGTCAAGACGTTGGGATCGTCATAAAAAGCCCATTGCACACCGTCGCCATGGTGGGCGTCCGTGTCGATATAGAGGACGCGGGCATTCCAGTGCTTGCGCATGTAAGCAATCGCCACGGAGCAGTCATTGTAGATGCAAAAGCCGGAAGCCCGGCCGCGGAAAGCATGGTGCAGGCCGCCGGCAGGATTGAACGCGTGCTTCGCCTCACCGTTCATGACAGCGTCTACTGCTTGCAGCGTACCGCCGACGATCCGGGCAGAGGCTTCGTGCATCTGCGGAAAACAGGGGACGTCTTCGGTCCCCAGACCGTAGCTGGCAGCTGCCGGCAGTTCTTTGTCGCTGTGTCCCTGTTCCCGTACAAAATCGATGTAACGCCTGTCGTGCACCAGTGCCAGCTCATCATCCGTGGCCATTCGCGGCGGCAGTATATCGGCGTCAGTCAACAAGCCATGAGCGCTCATCAGATCATAGGTCAACAGAAGACGGCGCTGGTTGAAAGGATGTTCATCGTGAAAGTAGTACTGGGTGTAATCCGGCGAGTAGATCAGACGAGCGTTGCGGCTCAAGGGCGAGTCCCTCCTTCCCCGGGCGCGATGACGGTGAAGCCATGGTCGCGCAGCTTTTGGACAATCGGACGGGGGTCAATGGTTTGAGCGCGGAAGACAAGACTCTTCTTAGCAGGCTTGGACCCGGGGAAAACGACAATGCTGGATACATTGACCTGGGCTTCCCGAAACACCTGGCTTACTTCCGCAAGCATCCCCACGCGGTCGTCCACTTCCACCTCGATGTGCGAGCTCGGCTTGTTCACGCCAAAGAGCTCGATCAAGCTGTTGAACAAGTCCGACTCGGTGATGATGCCGACCAATCGGTTCCCCTCCACGACGGGAAGAGAGCCTACTTTGGATTCGTAGATTTGAACTGCCGCGTCCTCTATGAAATCAAGCGGATGTGCAGTGAGGACCTGGCGCTTCATGATCTCGGATACGGGTTTGCTCAGGATGGACTCGTCGTCTTTTTTCGGCAAGAGAATGGAAGGGAGCGCTTCCCGGAGATCGCGATCGGAAACAATCCCGACGAGGCGTTCGTGTTCTACGACGGGGAGGTGTCGAATCCGGTTTTCGCGCAGCAGCTGCAAGGCCTCGCGGATTGTGGTGGCGGGACTCGCAGTGATGACCTGTCTTCGCATAATGCTTTCGATACGCATGAAAGATTATCTCTCCATTCGTAAGTGAGATCAAAGCCGGACAGATTCCCGGAAGGATTGAGGCTGCTAGCTAGTATAAGAAACGATTGTGAAACCGCATGGCGTCAAAGGCAGCCACGCTTTCCGGCGGCACGCGCTTTCCGATGCGGGCCATGAGACAGTTTGCCGGATGCGAGCATATCTCGGGGTCGTCTGTAGCCATCCAGACCATTCCGACACTGCCCATTACTTTTTCCATGACTTTTCGGTACTGCCAGACGTCCAGGCCTGTTCCTTTCAAATCCCAGTGCCAGTAGTATTCAGTCGTGATGACAATGTAGTCCTCCAGCGCGTCATCCGAGAAAGCCACCTCCAGCAAGGCTTTGGCAACGCCTCCCGCCCGCACGCTCTGGCTCACTTCAATCGCCCCGAGTTCAAGCAGATCCGGGAGCCTTGCCTCCGACCAGCGCTCCATCGGGTCCGGATAGAGAAAGGTGGCGTATCCGAGCACAAGATCGTCTTCCCGGACGAGAACGATGCGCCCTTCAGGAAGCGCTGCGATCTCCACCAGCGCCTTCTGCTGTTCCTCCGGGATCCGAAACGCCTTCAAGCCCTCATCAAACCGCATGGCTGCCAAGCGATCTGCAGGGACGGGACCTTCCACCAGCAGGTTTTTGCCGTTTACTGCTATGTGCCTGGAGTAGTATCTCTTGGTGTATTCCATCCTGTCACCTCCCGTAGTAGGAAAACAGAGATGGCAAGCCTGCTACCATCTCTGTTGTGTTTCTCATCTCTAGCTGTATTCAGTTCAGTTCGCTGTTACACTGTTGGATTGTGACGATTCTCCGTAACTGTTTAAAGCTGTGACATAGTATGAGCCAGCCACATCTCCGGATTTGTTTACGTAGGTGGTGCCCGTTACCGTGCCGATCAGGAAGTAGCCGCTCGCAGGATCGGGACTAAAGTATACGTTGTAGGCAATGACCTGTTCGCTGCTGCGGTTTGCCTTCCATTGCAGCTTCCAGCCATCGGACGTAGTGGACATCGTCAAGGATTGGGGAGCTGAAGGCAGACCGTCGGAAGGCTGCCCGCTTCCGTTGTCCCCGTTCGTCTCTCCGTTTGGCGGCGTCAGCACATCCGGTGGCATCGAGTCAGGAGGCAGTCCGATGCCGGTATCCGGCGGTACAGGAACCTCCCAGGTGCCAGCAGAAGAATCGGCGGAAGCAATGACAGAAGGCGATGATTCATGGCCGCTGATATCGACTGCTGTAACGTAGTACCCGGAGTAGCCATTGCCTGCGGCGTCCGTGTAAGTAAGGACCGCGGGATCTTTGACGGTAGCGATTTGCACGAAGCCCATTTGCGGATCTGCTCGGTAGATCCGATAGCCCAAAAGATCTGGCTCCGAGCCGGATTGCCAGCTGAGAACCGTTTGGCTGCCAGACCTCGAAGCTTTTACGTTGTTTGGAGGGGCCGGTGAACCTGCCACTTCCGTCCGGGGGTCTTCTTTCTCCGGCAATCGCTGATCCCAATCAGGCGGCTTCGCCGAGGTCTTCCTGTTCTTGTCGGTGACCTCCAGCACTTGCTTGCCGTCTGGCGCAGGGTCGGGAGAGCGGAAGAAAATTCCCTCCGTCACAAAATCGTCTGGCGTCCCTTCCTTGGCCAGGTATCGCACATTATTGTATTCCACGATACGCGCCCGCTGATGGGCATCGTCCACTTTTGTCGGGAGAAACCGGCGGTTAAACAGATCGGTGATCAAATGCCCGGTTTCTTTTGACAGCTCGCTCGGCAAAAGCCCGGACTTGCTGTCTACAGTGGCGCTGACGATCCCGGACGGTTTCTGGAAGGCCGCATCCGGCGGCGACAGCTCGGGGTACTTAGCGCCGATTTCCTTGATGATTTTACCCCAAACGACCATCGGCACGTATTTGTCCTTGTCAGGCATCGGATACGGCTCATCGTAGCCGACCCAGACGCCCATGGAGACCTCGGGAGTGTAACCGACAAACCAGAGGTCATTGGAGTTGTTGGTCGTCCCCGTCTTTCCGGCTACGTCTACACTGCGCGGCACGTATTTGCGAATGTGGTTCCCCGTACCTGCGTTGACTACGGTGCGAAGCGTATCGGTGATGAGGTAAGCCGTCTGCTCGCTGTACACCTGCACAGGCTGGCTTTCGTGGCGGTAGACGATTTTTCCTTGGCTGTCTTCGATCCTGTCGATCAGGTAAGCGTCGACGAACGAACCGTGATTGGCAAAGGTCGCGTACGCATTCGTGATTTCTTCGACAGTCAGGCCGTAGCTCAGACCGCCGATAACTCCTGTGGCCGCGTAATTGTCGTTCTCAACCAGCGTAGTCACGCCCATTTTCTTTACGTACTCCAGAGCGGTCGGGATTCCCACTTTGAGGTAAGTCTTGATCGCGGGGATATTCCACGACTGGCGCAATGCTTCTCTGGCGCTGACCACGCCCTGGTATTTGTTGTTCCAGTTCATGGGCATGTGCGAACCGTTGCGGCCGTCTGCGAGGACGAGCGGCGAGTCGTCGATCGGAGACCCTGGCTGCAGAATGCCCAGCTCAAAGGCGGGGGCATAAGCTGCCAGCGGCTTCATCGCCGACCCCGGTTGCCGCGGAGCAGTCGTGTGATTGGTCTGCTCTACCTTGAAGTCGCGACCGCCGATCATTCCCATAATGGCGCCGGTTTTGTTGTGGATGAGCATTGCTCCCACTTCTTCCAGCGCGTTTTCAATCTTTTCTGTCTTCCCGTTGGAACGGCGGATGGTGTAGGTTCGGTTTTGGCCGAAGTTTTTCGGGTCAGCTGCGATTTCCTGCATGAATTTGTATATATCCTTGTGGATCGTGGTATATACTTTGTAGCCCCGTGTCAGGATGTCGCGTCTTTTTTCTTCAACCAACTGGCGGTACTCGTTGCGGCCGACCGTTTCCTTGTCGCGCCCTTTTTCTTTCAGATCGGCATCCACCAGTGCTCTCGCTGCGCGTTCCTCGATGTCCATCATCAGGAACGGCACTTCCCGATAGGCCTGCTTTGTGGGCCCGGCCAGGCGAGGAGTGAGATCAGTCTTGAGAGCCTCGTCAAACTGTGCCTGTGTTATGTATCCGTTCTCCTGCATGCGCTCGAGCACCATTTTCTGGCGATCCTTGCCGCGCTGGTATCCTTCGCTCGTAAACGGTGTATACATCCCCGGGTTTTGAATCATGCCCGCGAGGTAAGAGGCCTCAGCCAAATCGAGGTCCTTCACATCCTTGTTGAAAATCCCCTTGGCAGCTGCCTGAACGCCGTAAACAACGGAGCCGTTCACGTTTTTGCCGAGATAGATTTCATTCAGGTAGGCTTCCAGAATCTGGTCCTTGGAAAACATGCGCTCGATCCGGATCGCGGTGAAGATTTCGCGGACCTTCCGGGAATGGCTCACTTCCTGCGAGAGGATCGTGTTTTTGACCAGCTGTTGAGTGAGCGTGCTTCCGCCGGTTACGACGGGCTGGTTGGTAAAGTCCTGATAGGCTCCCCGGAGCGTCGACTGCAAGACCACTCCTTTGTGGTGAAAGAAATTTTTGTCTTCTGTCGCAATGACCGCATTGATCAGATGAGGCGATACTTCCGACTTTTTCACCAAACGCCGGTCGCCCTCGGCTGCACGGAGCGGACCGATCAGCGTACCGTCATTGTAGTAGGCAAAGCCGGTCAAATAGTTGGTGAAAATTTTCTCGGCCAACTCTACTTTGCTGCGAACAGGCTCGTCCTTTACAAGGGCGGCAACGTAGCCTGCCAGAATTCCTCCTGCCAAAACGCCACCCATGAGTCCTAAGAGAAACAGGCCCGAGACGATGAGCGTCACCAATCGTCTGCGGCCTCGTCGGCGTTTTTTCTTTGTCGATTCAGAGGAAGAAGTGTGGTTGTTCGACATGATCTACGACCCCCTAGCACCCTGATTATACCATAGGAGGAACCGCGAGGATAGCAGGTCCGAGTTGACACCGGGTAAGCATTGTGTCACAATAGCTTTATATTTTTGCGTCCAAACATGTAAAATAGCGTCGAACGACGACAGTAGCGAGTGACAAGCGGACAAATGGAAAATGGCCATGATCCAGCCGAGAGTGGCGGAGAATGTCGGGCCGGGTTTCCGCAGAGAGCTGGTGGCAGGTGAAAACCAGTCCCTTGCGCATCGCGAATTACACGTCGGGAGCTTGCCGGGTTTTACCGGACGGTGCAGGCCGTTATCCTGTATTCGAGCGGAAAAAATGATTTTTCTTCATTTTTTCAACTAGGGTGGTACCGCGGGTTCAATCTCGTCCCTATTTTGGGGCGGGATTTTTTTATTTTTCACAAACTTATTCTGATAGGAGCTGTAAGAGTGATGAGCAGTGAGCAAACCAATCAAACCAACGAAAAATTTACGCTAACCGAAGCGCAAAAGCAAGAGGTAGAGCGTCAGTTGGCGATCATTCGCCGCGGCGCGATGGAGATCATCCCGGAGGAGGACCTGCGCCGCAAGCTGGAGCGTTTCGTCGTTACAGGCCAGCCGCTGAAAGTGAAGCTTGGGCTTGATCCGTCTGCGCCTGACATCCACGTGGGCCATACGGTTGTCCTGCAAAAAATGCGCCAGTTTCAGGAGCTGGGCCATACGATCCAGTTGGTGATTGGCGACTTTACCGGCCGGATTGGCGACCCAACAGGAAAATCCGAGACCCGCAAGCCGCTCACTGAGGAACAGGTAAAGGAAAACGCGAGAAGCTATGTGGAGCAATTCGGGAAGGTGCTGGATGCCAGCCGTGTCGAGGTCAACTACAATTCCAGCTGGCTGGCTCCGCTGACATTCTCCGAGGTTGTGGAACTGGCAGCCAAGACGACGGTTGCCCGCATGCTGGAGCGGGATGATTTTGAAAAACGGTACAAAAGTGAACAGCCGATTTCACTGCATGAGTTTTTCTACCCGCTGATGCAGGGTTACGATTCCGTGGCGCTGGAAAGCGACGTCGAGCTGGGCGGTACGGACCAGAAGTTTAACCTCTTGATGGGCCGCAACCTGCAAAAGGAATACGGTCAGGAGCAGCAAGTGATTCTGACGATGCCGCTCCTGGAGGGCCTGGACGGCGTGCAAAAAATGTCCAAAAGCTTGGGGAACTACATCGGCGTCAATGAACCTGCCAACGAAATTTACGGGAAAGCGATGTCTGTGCCGGATGAGCTTATGCTTCGCTACTACGAGCTGGCTACGGACATTACCAATGAAGAGTTGGAGGCGCTCCGGGCGGGAGTGGCAGACGGCAGCGTTCACCCACGCGATGCGAAAATGAATCTGGCCAAAACCTTCGTGCGGATGTACCACGGAGCGGAAGCGGCGGAAGCAGCGGAGAACTACTTTAAAACCGTGTTCCAACAGCGCGCGCTGCCGACGGACATTCCGGAAGCAAAGCTGGACGCGGCCGCATATGAAAATGGCGAAGCGAATATCGTCAACCTTGTCTTTGATCTCGGATTGGCCGACTCCAAAGGCGAAGCTCGACGGATGGTTCAGCAAGGGGCTGTCAAGGTAAACGAGGAAAAAGTGGCAGACATCAACGCGGCTGTGAAGCTTGCGGACGATATGGTCGTCCAGGTCGGCAAGCGGAAGTTTGCCAAAGTGAAGCTGGGATAAAGATTTTTTGGGCTCCTGCGCCTTGTGCTTGTGCTAGACACGGCGCGGGAGTCTTTTGTTTCCTGGAAATGACAGCTTATGAGTGATTCCCATCCCGTACAGGATGCCGCTGAGAAATTTGGAAAATCCTGCGAAACTTTTCCGCGTCCATAGAGTCAGATAGGTAGAATGCTTTAGAAGAAATGGAGTGGAAGATATGATTACACTGGCACAAGCGATTCCTTTGCGGAGAGCGATTGAGCGGCAAATCGACTATCTGAAGGACGAACGGTTTGAGTTTTCCTCCGTAACGATCGCCAAAGGGGAAACGCCGGAGTTTCCGAAGCGCACGATCGAATTGATTACGGGGGAATTGAATAAAGCGAGAGCTGATTACCGCCGGTTGGATAGCCTGATTGCCGAGGCGAATCTAAAGAAGGTGGTAGAGTGGGACGGGGAAATGATTTCATTGGTCGAGGCAATTGAGCTGGCCAAGCAATTAAGAGAAGAAACGGGCGAATATAAACGCTTCGGGATCCGAAAAAAGATCGAGCGTTCACCATCTCATTACCACTCCCGTTCCCGTTCGTACGATGGAGGAAGCGATCTGATTACAATGACTACCTATGATCCCGATGTGTACAGAGAATGGGGGAAAAAACTGGAGCGCCGGGCGAATTTGTTATCAGGCAAGATCGAAGCGGCCAACCACTCCATTTCCATTCCGTTTGATGCCGCCAGCTATCTAGAAGAATAGCCGGTCAGTCCGGCTTTGGGAAGAAAAGCATTCAAAGGCGTTTTTCTTTCGAAAGCTGGCTTGTCCAGCAGGAGCAGGCGAGTGTGGGCAACCGCGGCTTCAGGCGTATTGAGCAACTTTACGATAGAATTTACTTGCTAAATGGCAAACCGATCACGAGTGACAATTCACAAGTGACAACCTGACACCTGACGGACTTCTTTGTGATCGATTCTGCCCCGTCTCCTGCTTAGTAAAGGGACAGCCTCCGTATGGGGGCTTGTTCTCGTTTAAGGGGAACATGAATCCCGCTTCCATCGGGCAAAACGACAAAATCATCAACGGAAGCAAACAAAAAAGAGTAGGCCAAAGGTTGGCGCTACTCTTTTTTTTATCCGAAAGATTAACGGCTGTAGAACTCAACGATCAGTACTTCGTTGATTTCAGCAGGCATTTCTTCGCGGTCTGGCAGGCGGTTGAACGTACCTTCCAGTTTGTTGTCGTCGAACGTGATGTAGTTCGGCAGGAAGTTGCGTGCTTCCACAGCATCCTTGATGATTTGCAGGTTGCTGGATTTTTCGCGAACAGAGATCACGTCGCCTGGTTGTACGCGGTAGGAAGGAATGTTTACTTTTTTACCGTTTACCAGGAAGTGACCGTGGTTTACGAGCTGACGAGCAGCAGGGCGAGTTGGAGCCAGGCCCATGCGGTATACCACGTTATCCAGACGGGATTCCAGCAGCTTCATGAAGTTTTCGCCCAAAACGCCAGCCATTTTACCGGCTTGATCGAATGTGCGGCGGAATTGCTTCTCGCTTACGCCGAACATGTGGCGCAGCTTTTGCTTTTCTTGCAGCTGGATACCGTATTCGCTCAGTTTACGACGGTTGTTGTGACCGTGTTGACCCGGAGGAAAATTGCGTTTAATGTCTTTGCCTGTTCCGTCCAGGGAAATGCCCAGACGACGAGCCAGTTTGTGACGTGGACCTGTGTAACGTGCCATGTTTTCATTCTCCTTTAAATTGGATTCGCAGGTGTTTACTTCCGCGAGGCTAGTTTCGTCTTTAGCTACACGAACTTCGGACGGCAGCATTTCCGCATCGTGCTCCTTGACAGGAGTTCAGCCGCAGCCTGCAAGGGACGAAACTAAGAGGGTCTACCTCCCGTTTTTACCTACAATCAATGCCACCCTGTACACATACAATCAATATTATCTGTTTCGCTAGGAGAATGTCAAGAAAAAATGGGGAGCTGCCTTCTTTACAGCACGCGGCTGTCTCTCTAATTTCTCTATTCTTTCTATACCTTTTATCGCTATCAGAATCGGGGAGTCTCCTCCAGCTTGCTGCGGGCCTCCAGGAAGCCCGTGAACGCTATGGCCGCATCGGCGCGGGAAACGCTCTTATCCGGACGGAATTCGCCGCCGCTTTTCATGATTCCCAGCGTAGTGACGATCACGATAGCGCCGCGATGCTTGGACTTGGATATATCGGTTAGGTCGGATTGGAACATGTTCGAGTAATCCGCCAGCTTGCGATAGCCAAGCGCGCGCACCAGCATGTCGGCAAGCTCTTCCCGGGTGATTTTCTCATCCGGTTTGAGCGAGGAAGAGTCTCGGTCCAAAAGTCCGCGGTCAACAGCGGCTTCTACGGCAGCGAAGTACTTGGACGTATTGGCGACATCGGCGAAGCTTGCCTTGCGTTCCGCGGATACCCCAAACGTCCGTCCCTGATTCAGGCTGATCATCAGCATTTCGATCATTTCACCGCGGGTAATCTCTTTTTCCGGCATGATTTTTCCATCGATCAGGGAAAGCGCATCGTATTCGTACATCAAAAGAAGTTCCTTTTCAGCCTTGTGACCCTCAAGATCGGAAGGCGGAGTGCGATGCAATTCAATGGTTTTCCCTGTTTCCATACTGCGCCATTCCCCGGATGCGGCATCCAGGAAGTACGGTTGCTCAAGCGGGGTGGTCGTCATGCGGTACACCAGCTTGGCCTTCCGCTCCGGCAGAGGGGCGATTTCGACGCTGCTCTTTTGCTCGAGCGGTTTGACCGGGAGCTCCTCCAGCATGTAAACAGCTTCCGGCTTGGCTTCTTTCAGCCAGGCTTCAGCCGCCTTGTCGGCTGAAATGTGATCGCCGAGACGGGATGGGTAGCTTTCCCGTCCAAAGTCGAGGTTGAAGGACATAAGCTCGCCGCTTTTTTTGTCGTAGGTGAGATGGGCCGATCCCGAAGCCGCCGAAACGCCGTTTGCCAATCGGTGGAAGCGCACCGTATAGGACGTATCCGGCTGCTGCTCGCCTGATACTTCTTGCGGCGGGTCGAGATAAAGCCGGTTGGCCCAAGTAGGCGCGAATTTTTTCAAGTCGTCCATTGCTTTCTTTTCGATGGCTTTTGGATCGATTTCTTTTTTGGTGTCAGCCGTCTTCATGGTGTCAGCCAAATTGCTGTAAAAGCTGAACACATCACCGGTAGCGGCATCGACAGCTGCAGAAGCGAAAAGCTGCTTTTCCTTATTTTCAAAATCGAAGAACCAGACGGACTTGTTGCCGCGATAGTCGCCTTCGTTGTAATTGGCCGAGCGCAGCGTAAATCCTTTAAGCCCGAATACTTGATCGACCAGAGATACGGCCGCATCCTGACTGAGCTGCTGTCCGGAATGGCGGGGAGACAGCGGCTTGCCGCTGACCGGAACGGGCTCCGTTTCCGGCTTCACGGGCTTCAGCATCGACGTCAAGGGAGTGCCGTCCTCGTCCAGATAGAAGTTGAAGGGATTGGCGTAAATCAAGATCGGCTTGTCCTTGTTTTCCCCCTGCGCTTCCCAAGGGACAGTGTAGGACAGCGTCGGCTTCACCGCTTTGCGGAAAAGCTCGGCCGCCTCTTCGGATGACATCATTTTGCCTGGGCTTTCAAACGTGACGGCATCGTTCCAGGAAACAGAGTAATTGGTTACCTTGCCGGAAGAGTCAACGGCAATGTCCACAGAGTTGTCAGGAAACGGTATATCGTCGACAAGGCGGACAAAGCGAAACGTGTACGAAGAGTCGGAATTCAACGGCGTCTTTTGGACCGGCTGATCATCGTGGTACAGCCTGGTTTCCTTCCACTTCGCAGGAACGTTGGCGGAGAAGAACGCTTCTGCTTTTTTTCTGGCGTCGTCATACGAAATCCGGTTGGCGTACTCAGGCTTGGACGCGTTCCTGTCGTACGATGAGAAGGACGTCAGTTCCCCCGTGTCAGTGTTGATGCTCACATTGTAGGAAAGCTCGATGTCGTCGTCATTCTTTGATTTTTTTACCCAGGAAAACGTCCATTCCGGAAATGTGCGCCAGGGATCGGCGGAGCGGAAGGAGACCCTGTTCAGTTCGAAGCCGGCTGTCGAGACAAATTTGCTGGCAATTTTCATGGCGGCTTCCTTGGAGATTTTTGCTTTGTCTGCTTGTGCTGTAACCGTTTGGCCAGTTGATCCCTTGGAAGCGGGCATGGCCGGAGAGGCTGCGCTGGACGCTTTCGCATCGACAGGCAAAGCCGCCTTTGTTTCCCCGTAAGCGAGCGAGCCGGGAGCCAGCAGGCTGGCGGTCAAAAGAATCGATCCAGAACGAACCAAGAGTGTCTTCATCGTTTATCCCCCCAAGGTGTTTCTTGCTTCTTCTTGTCACTACAACATCTGACGCAGAAAGGAAAAGCAGCGTTTCAATAGAATGGAAGAAAAACAAAAGGAGGAGAAAAATGGGAATTTTGTCCCGGTGTAGCGCGAATCGTTATGGAATTGCAAACATTCATCTTATATAATAAATAAAGAGTTGTAAACACGAGCACAACGGCTGAGGAGGAACCCTATTGCATACAGTCATCTACCTCGTTCGCCACGGAGAAACAGACTGGAATCTGGCTCGCCGAATTCAGGGGCACAGCGATATTGCCTTGAATGAGTTGGGCAGGCGCCAGGCTCAGAAGGTAGGTGTCCGTTTTCGCGGTGAAACGATTCATGCCGTTTACGCCAGCGATTTGACCCGCGCACGGGATACGGCCCAGTGCATTGCGGAGAATGTCGGATGCGCCGTTTCCACTCTGTCTGCCTTGCGCGAGCGCTGCTACGGAGAGTGGGAAGGGCTGACATATGAAGAAATCAAGGTCCGTTTTGCAAATGCCGACGAGACAGCGTGCGGAATCGAAACGTTCGAGAAAATGCAGCAGCGTGCGGCCAAAGCACTGGCTGAGCTGGCTGACCGCCATGCGGGACAAGCGATTGTCGTTGTTTCTCACGGAGGACTGATCAACAGCTTCCTTCATCACGTGACCTGCGGCCAGCAGGGAACGGGGATTACCCGGATCGACAATACGGGGATAAACGTGTTTCATTGCGAGGAACGGCAATGGAAAGTGGTAACAGTAAATAATACGGATCATTTAAAAGATTGACAAAAAGCGGAGAGAGGGAGTATCGAGTGTCAAGTAAAATGTTGGGAAAGTTGGAAACGGTCTTTTCCTACATGGCCCACTTCATGCTGCTATCCTGGCCGGAAAAGCGCCCGGGCATTCTATTCTTGACAGATTCAGCCGGCATCCTGGTGTCGATCATGGAAATGCAGGTCGGCCAATCCTGGAATCCCGACAGACTAAACCTCCAGGTGGGCAATAAGCTAAGTAACGATACCCACTCTCCCGTCTCTCAAGCGTTGCTTACAGGAGAGATTTCCGTTCAGAAACCCGGAGACGGTGATCTGGTCTGGGGAGCGTTTCCGTTAAAGGAGCATGACGGACGTATCAGAGCGGTAATTGGCATGGTCGCCCCCCAGCAGGAGATCGAGTTTGAGCTGGCTTCGTACATGAGGGGACTGGAAGCGTTGATCCGGATGGGGTATGACGCCTATATTCAGCATGCGACGAGCGACATCATCATGAAGCTGAACCGCCACGAAACTACGAGGGACCTTCTGGAGTGCTTGATTCATCAAATTGCGGAAATTATCCAGAAAGGGCATGTATCCGCAATAAAGCTGACGAAGGTCGGCACGCTGATCCTGCCGGAGCACCTCACGACTCAGGCGTCGGATGGAAAAGGCCCCCATATATCGCAATTGGCTTCCCGCTTTGCAGAAGTGCCGGTGAAGCCTTCCGTCGAGGATGGCTATCGCACTGTCATCCTGCCGATAACTTGCGAGGGGAGACCGCTGTATGCGCTTTTTTTACATGTATCGCCTGAAGAACGAGACGTGTATGACGAGCGAGACGTGGCTTTTCTGCAAGAGGTAGGCGAGAAGGCGAGCTACGCCCTGCTGAGAACGATGGTTGCCGACGACCTGCGCAGGGATGCCAGTAAAAAAGACCTGCTCTACCAATTAATGACCAAAATCCAGGCGTCCATCGATGTCAATGACGTGCTGCACGAGATCATCAGCAGCATCCGATATTTGTATCCGCATGCGGCAGTTGACCTCTTCCTCACCGTTGAAACAAACGCGACGACACCGGTGAAGCCGCTCTCGTTCCATGACGAAGATTCGTCCACGAGTACCCGCGCTTATTTGGAAGGAAGCCTGGTCATGGATTATGAGGAGCGGGAGGGCGCTACAGTGGCCGTTCTTGCCGCCCCGTTGCTCGGGAAGCAGGGCATTTACGGAGTGCTGCAGCTGGTTACGGACCGGACCGTTTTTTTCGGTCCGCATGAGATGGAATATATCTCGATTTTGGCCGAGACGGCGGGAAAGGCTTTTGAAAACGCACAGCTGTATCAGCAGTCCCGCAACCTGATCAGAGAATTGCGCTTGATCAACGAGATGGCCAGACAGTTGAATCGAAGTCTGAATTTGCAGGAAATCCTCGACTTTGTGACCAAGATGCTGCTGGAGACCTTTTCCACCGAGTTTTGCGCGATTTTGCGGAAAGAGCAGGGCAGGGATACATTTGAAGTGATTTCTTCCTCCCATCCCGAGTGTCAGGGGCGGATTATTCGCGCCGGGGAAAAGCCGATTTCGGAGATATTGTCCAACAAGCAGTCGCTCTTGCTCGTACAGCCTGGTTCCGAGCCGTTGTCCTTCTCCTTGCTGCCGTGTGTGTCAAAAATGCCGATCACCTCTCTTATGGGCGTTCCGCTCGTCGTCGAGGGCGAACTGGGAGGCGTCCTGATCGTTGCTGATTCCCGCCATCATTTCTTTAGTTTTGACGATTATAAACTTTTGGAAATTTTTGGACAGCACGCCAGTTTAGCCATGACCAATGCCATGCTGCATAACGAAGTGGAACGGATGGTCATCACGGACAATTTGACAGGCCTGTATACGCGCCGCTATCTGAATGAATGCGTTCAGGCATCGCTTGAAAAGGACGGTTTCGGTTCCTTGATTTTGATGGATATTGACTATTTTAAAGTCGTCAATGATACATATGGTCATCAGGTAGGGGACGAGGTTCTGATCCAGGTCGCCAATCTGATCAAGAGCCATATCAGGGAAAGCGATATCCCGGCGCGCTGGGGAGGCGAAGAGCTGGCTGTCTATCTTCCCCGTGTAGAGAAGTCCACTGCCCATGCGATTGCGGAACGGATACGCTCATTTGTGGAAAAAGAGACCTCTCCGCGGGTCACCATCTCCTGCGGTCTGGCCAAGTGGAGCAGGGAACGGAACGGCGATATCAGCGTAGAGTCCCTGTTTTATCAGGCGGATATCGCTTTGTACGAGGCGAAAAACAAAGGGAGAAACCAGGTTATATTAGCGTAGGAGCCGTGCGGGCTCTTTTCTTTTGCAGAGACGACAGCAATCAGGAGGGCAAGCATGACGACAGGACGTCCATTCAATCAACCGGCGGAAGCGGCAAAAGGCATTTATGCATTGGAAATTCCTACGCCGTTTTCAGTTGGTCCGGTGAATCTATACGTGATAAAGGGAGAACGGCTGACTCTGGTTGACGCCGGTCCGCTGACGGATGAAGCGTGGGAGGCCTTCGTGACGGGCCTGGAAGCAATCGGGATACGGCCGGAGGAGATCGAGCAAATCATCCTGACTCATCATCATGTGGATCATTGCGGGCAGCTGGAGCGGATTCGACGGGTATCGGGAGCGGCTACCCTCGCCCATCCGCTGGCGATTCCTTATGTAGAGATGGACCAGGACTTTTTATCCTTTCACGACCGCTTTTTTTATGAGCTGTACAGAGAGAGCGGCGTACCGGACGACAAGCTGGTCATTATTGAGAACTATCAAAAACTGATGACCACCTTTTCTGAAAGAAGCCATATTGATGTGCCGCTCAAGCACAAACAGACAGTTCCCGGCCTTCCCGAATGGCAGGTTTTGTACACCCCCGGGCACTCGCAAAGCCATCTTTCGCTCTACAGGGCAGATGACCGCGTCATGATCGCAGGCGATCACATCATCAAGCGGATCTCGTCCAACGCGTTTATCGAACCGCCACGCGACCAGTCGACAGCGCGCCCCCTGACACTCGTCCAGTACCGGACTGCTCTGCAAATGTGCGCGGATATGGAAATCGATTTGGCATTGTCCGGACATGGCGGGCCGGTAGTGGGCCATCGCGAGCTGATCCTGCAGCGGCTTCAGAAAAATTGGGAGCGGACCGATATGCTCCGAAGCATTCTGGCTGATGGGGAAAAGACCGCTTATGAGCTGACTGCGCTGCTATTCCCCGGCTTGTATGAAAAGGAACTGCCCTTGACCCTGTCTGAGACGCTGGGACATATCGATTTGTTGATGATTTTGCATCAGGTGCAATGCAGGAAAAAAGAGGGGATTCTCTACTACTCCTTGTAAGCGGCTTTTTTGCAGGCTCCCGCAGCAGAATAAGCCTTTTCTTCCTCGGAAACCCTAATGGCGACGAAGAGGAGGGACGAAGATGCGCAAAGGATGGAGCATCGTGATGCTTGCCCTGTTGTGTGGATGCTTGACCGGCTGCAATCAGATGGGGGTCAAGCAAAATGCGGATTCCGCTTTTGAGCAGGTTCGCGACCGCTTTGCCGAGCAGCAGGCGTTTACTTTTCACGGGAGGACAAAGCTTGTGACGGGAGATACCGCCAGCGGCAATGCGGTCAGTTTTTCCGGACGCAAAGCAGGCGGGGACATGCTGATGAGGGTCGATTTTGCCGTTCCGGAGCAAAAACAGGCGAAAAGCTTGTCGCTGCTCAGTAAAAATGAACAGCTGTACGTCAAGTCAGAGGGCAGCCCCGATTGGAAAAATACAAGCGGACATGACACTGTCTTTCGCCAGGAGATGAGCAACTGGGACCCCGTCTTCGCGATGGAGCAGATCAACGAAATGAAGAAGAGCGTACTGCCCTTGAAAGATCGCGCCCCTGACGATGACATCGAGGCCGTGCGGATTTTGATGGATTCGACGAAACTGAAAAACTGGCTGGCGGAGCAGATGAAAAGCCAGGCGAGCGCCCGGACCGAGTCATTTGCGGCCGGCGCCAGTGTGATGCAGACGGAAGCGGTTCACCCGCCCCGTTTGAAATATGCGTTGAAGCTCTCTGACGGAACGTGGAACCGGCCGAGAACAGGGGCGACGATCCAGTCGACCGAACCGCCTGTGGACGAGATCATTGACCAGATGGAGCTGGAAGCCGAGTATACCGTTTACTACAACAAAAATACGATGCTTCCGACCAACATGACCATGTCCATTCGCTCTGAATACGATATGAATGACCAGCGAGTCCGCGAGTATACGCAGGTCGAGACCTTTCTTCAAAACTACGGGCAGGTCATTCCGGTTCCTGACCCGGCGGCGGGAGCGACAGGATAGCTGACTGGACCGGACGGCTTTCGACAAACGTTCACTCTTTTGCATGGGCAAGGAGTGGACGTTTTCATGTTCAAAAAAATCGCGGGTGGCCTGGTCCTCGCAAAGAAGCGATATCACTGCACGGTTTGTTTCCGGGCCGCTCACATTATATGTAACGCGGATCAGGGTATCCCCGTAATTCTTTATGGCAAAGCTTCCGGTCTCTCCATCACTGGCGATATCACGCAACCAGGGCGGGACGGGAAGAGAGTGAGAAATGGGAACGGTCAGACAAATGTTTGCAAGCTCCGGTTAGCCTTTGACATACTTTTATCACAGGGCGAATTTCTCTGGGAGGAATCCTGGAAAACTTTGTCGAACTACTTACGAGACTATCTTTTTATGCCGAAAGGTCTGTAAAATGAAGTAAGAGACTTCCTCAGCCAGTTCATCGGAATGGCGGAATGAGGAAAGGGGCAGGCAGGATGGACCAGACCAAATTGCGCATTTTGTCTGCGGCAGCAATCCTTTTCGATCAAAAGGGGTACCACGGTACCAGTGTCAGACAAATTGCCGAAGCAGCCGAAGTGAACGCCGCCCTGATTTCTTATCATTTCAACGGGAAGCAGGGTGTTCTCGAAAGGCTGATTTCGTACTACTTTGAAACCTTGTTTCAACAGTTGGAACAGCTTGAGGAAGGCGGGATGGACCGCTCTCCCATGGAAAGACTGGAAGGAGTCATCCGGCTGTACCTTTCTTTCCAAAGCGAGCACGCGGCGACGACAAGGCTGATTCAGCGAGAGCTGAGCGTCGAGTCGATGCTGGCCCGCGAAGTGATGACACTGTATATAAGCCGCTGGAAGCACGGGATCGCGAGGCCGATCGAAGAAGGGATTGCCGCCGGCGTTTTTTTGCCCGTGTCTGTAGACCATGTCCTCTTGATGACAGCAAGCCAATTGATATATCCTTTTCTCCATCCCCAATCTGTGCGGGAGGTTTACTATCTGGAGCCCGCTTCAGCGGAATTTGCCGAGTGGCTCCATGCTGAAATCATGCGTTCTTTGCGTGCATGGCTCTGTTTGCCTGAGCGATGAACAAAAGCAAGAATAGCTTTACCTACAGGGAATTTGACGTTAAGGGGTTGTCCTAACCGTGAACAAAAAATGGATCCTGCTCTGCCTTGCAGGAATGATGCTATATAGCCAACCGGCATTGGCCACGCCTTTCCCGGATAAAACGGATGCAGTCATACAGGACGCGGGTTCGTATACGAAAGCAAATGATCAGAAGAAATTTACTGAGGCAATCAAGCAATTGCCGGGTACATACAAGGTCGTCGTCGTGGCAAGCACGCAGCCAGAGGCGCAAAGTCCCGACGAATACGCTCAAAAGCTGTACGACAACTACAATTTGTCTGAAGATGCGATGATGGTTGTATTGGACATGAACGCAGAGCAGCTCGGTGTATTTGCAGGGCCTGCTCTTCAGTCGAAGGGTGCCAGCATGACGATGCTGCACGACAAGGTTGCGGCTTATTACGAGCCCTTTCGCAATCAAAAGGAATACTTGTCTGGCATCCAGACCTTTCTCGGCGAGGTTGTGGCGGAGCTGAACAGACAGCAAAGCCAGGCTCAGCCCGCAGATAACACCGCGGCGGACGTCGACGCGGAGGAGAAAAAAGCGGAAACCTCATCCTGGGCCAAGCTGCCTTGGTGGTTGTACGCCGTCGGGGCCGTATTCGCTGCCCTTTCCGTCGGATTGATCTACGCGATGATCAGACGCCGCTCTATATTTGCCCAAGTGGACGACGTGGAGGATTGGAAGGACGAGCTGGTTGAGAAAATCAGCGTAATGGAGATGGACAAGCCGCTTCGCCGCGCTTCCGGAAAAACAGAAGAGAAGTACATGTATCTCGCAGACCGCAAAGAAAATCTGCTTCGGAATCGGATACCTGACGTGGACATGATGATACTGGACGCTGAGGAAGCCTGTGACCGCTTCCGCTTCAAGCTGGCTCTGGGCCTGTTGGACGAGGCGAGAGAAACGCTGACATCGATCGAACAAGAGTTGAATGAATTAAAACAGGATACCGTCAAAGTGGTGGCGACGAAGAAGGAAAGCAAGCTCGCTATACCGGAAATCGGAAAGCAGCTGGAACAGGTGGAGCGCCGTTTGTCCGATTTGCGTCTGGAGTACGGGCTTTCTTTCCATGAGCTGAAGTCCGGTTTGGACGAGGCCTATGCCATTCGGGCACGCATAAAGGAAGTGCGGGCTGATGGCGATGATGTCGCCGCATACGACCTTACGCTGAAAGCGCAAAAAATCCTCGGCAAAATTACGGATGCGATCGAGAACATGCCCAGATGGAGCCATCGCGTCCAAAAAGAGCTCCCCGAAGAGTTTCGACGGCTGGAGGAAGGGATTTCGAAGGCGGCAGGCGGCGGCTACAACCTGAACCGGAGTGTACTGGACAACTCCCTTCTGCAGGCAAAACAGCTGATGATGGCTGCGAAGGCTGCTCTCGAGGAAGGAAATCTGGAGATGGTCGAGACGCATGTGAAGGCATTCGAGGTATTGCTTGACGCCACCTATCAGAGCATCGAAGAAGCCATTATGGCTGCCCGGGAAGGGACAGGCTTTGCCCAGGCGGCAGCAGCGGCGTACCCGGCTGATGCAGGGCCGATTGACCCTGACAGGAGCGGTGTTGGACTGGAGAAGCCAGCAGTCGCTTCTGATCAAGAAGAAGACGACAAGCTGATGCACTCAAAAAGGACAAAGCAGGAAAGCGGCGTTGAAGAAATTCCTTCAGCCACCCTGGAAGAGTTTGAGCCACATGCGGCAGCGGCGTCGGGTGCCGCTTTCTTGGAAGCCGTCATGGAGAAAACACAACGCGATTTGCCTCCGGTGCAAGAGGTGCGGGCAGACGAGGCGCTTTTCGCAGGATCGGGCAACGAACTCAGCGGCGCGGAGCGAGCAGTGCTGTTGAACGATGCTGTGGACAGGAAAAAAGACAGCGGTGCGCCTCCCAAGCGTCAAGAGCCGGACATCGACGAGGACGAAGAGGAATACGAGCTGGTGATTCCGAAAATGTCACCGGCGTGGGAGGAAGAGGCAGAAGAAGAGCCAGAGGCAGAGCGTTTGGTGATCGCGAGCGAAGACGATGCGCTGGATGAACTGGAGCGAATCTCCAATACGCTGGTGCGGATTCGCCAGCAAATCAAGCGAAGCTATTTGCCGGGGGTGCCGGAGCACCTTAAATATTTGTTCGAAGATGTGGTGCAGATTTTGGCCCGCATACAGGCGGTGATGGAATCGTACCGCTACGATATTGAGGAAGTATCGATATTGATCAACGATGCCCATGACTTGTTGCTGGAAACAGAGCGTTTGGCTGAACGGACGATATCCGACTGCCAAAAGGCCGAGGGGGCCATCCAATATACCAACCGGTACAGAAGGCAGAATCGGCAGGTAAACGAACTTCTAGCGAAGGCCGAACAGGCATTTCGTCAGCTGCAGTTTGCCGAGGCGTTCCAACTTGCTGAAGAAGCCCGTTTGGTCGTCGAAGGCGAACCGGAAGAGATAGAAACGGGCTGGCTCCTGCGGCGCAAGAAGAAGGGGTGAAGCAGTTGCTCCTCCCCATCTTCCTCCTTGCCGGCGGGATATTGCTGATGATCCAGCCTCGAACGAAACGGTGGCAAACCCGTTTGCTCGCCCACTTCAACGGGAATGAACAAAAGGTCAAGCAACGGGCCAACACCTTCTTTCTGTTGGGGTTTGCGTTTATCTTGGCGGGACTTGCTTTGATGTATCGCGTGACAACTTCATAAACCGCAGGAAACCTGGCTTCGCCTCTAGTGGGCGAAGCTTTTTTATCCAAGCGCCCATTCCTCACCTTCCGTATATCGGCAACAGGAAAAGCGGTTTGGAGACAAAAAAAAGAACGTCGACTGTTGGATCGACGCCCATCTAGGAAGATAAAGGGAGTAGAGGTGTGAGAATTGGAATCCTACTGCTAGGGGGAGTAGAAATCCATTCACTCTTCATTGAAAAAGAGTACCCACCAGCTAGTTTCCCCGTATTGTGAAAGCCTAAACCTCTTCAAGAAAAAAAATCTGTAGAAAATGATTCAGCCGCGTTCCGCCAAGGCAGCCTGAGCACTGTGAGTACCGGCCACATATCCTGAAGAGAATGCAATGGTAATATTGTATCCGCCGGTATGAGCATGAACATCCATCACTTCTCCGGCGAAGAAGAGGCCAGGCATCAGCTTGGACTGCATGGTCTTGGGGTCGATTTCCTTGATGCTGACCCCTCCTCCGGTAATAAATGCTTCCTGGAGGGAAAGCGTGCCAGTGATCGTCATGGGAAACGCTTTGATCAGTTGGGCGAATTCTCTCCACTGCTGCTTGCGCATATGGCTGAGCGTCGTTTCTTCGGGAATGCCCGCCATGGACAATAAAACCGGGATCAGTCTGTCTGGCAGGTAGCCCTTGCAGACGTTCTTTACGGCCTTTTTCGGCTGTTCCTCCAACAGGCGCCAGCTTTCCTCGGCTACTTCGTCGAGATGCTTGCCGGGCATCAAGTCGATCGTCAGCGGGAGCGGGACCCGGCCGTGTTTTTTCTGGGTAACCGACACGTAATGTCCAAGCCGCAGGACCGCTGGGCCGGAAATGCCAAAATGGGTAAAAATCATGTCGCCTTCCTGTGTGCTGACCTTCTTTTTCTTTGGATTGTACAAGGTTATTTCCACTTCGCGAAGCGACAAGCCTTGCAGCGATTTGTCCCGGATAAAGGAATCGGAAGCGTTCAGCGGCACTTCGGTCGGATACAGGTCGGTAATGGTGTGACCGGCTGCCCGGGCCCATTCGTACCCGTCTCCGGTAGAGCCCGTCTGTGGAACGGAGCATCCGCCCACGGAGATAACCACACAAGGGGCTTTCAGATACTCTCCGCTTTTCAGCAGCACGCCGTCCGTACGGCCGTTTTCGTACAGCACTTTTTCCACGGGACTGTTCAAGCGAAGCTCGACACCCTGGCTTTTGATCCGCTCGATCAAGGCGCTTGCTACCGTCACGGCTTTATCGGTGATGGGGAACATGCGCCCGCGATCCTCCTCTTTCAAGGCGACGCCCAGCTCTTCAAAAAACCGGATGATGTCCTGATTGTTAAATTGGGAGAGCGCGCTGAACAAAAAGCGTCCATTTCCGGGCATCTGTTTAATCAGCTCGTCCAATTCCTTGGCATTGGTCACATTGCACCGGCCGCCTCCGGAAATGATCAGTTTTCGTCCAAGCTTGCTGCCCTTCTCCACCAGACAGACGCGTGCGCCCTGGGAAGAAGCGGCAATGGAAGTCATCAGTCCCGCGGGACCGCCGCCAATGACGATGACATCGTAGTGACTTGCCTTCATCGGTTCTCGTCCTTTTTCTCAAGAATAATAGCAAAGTCTATTGTAGCACAGGAAAAGAGGCGAGCCTATTTTGCGACGGCAAGCCTCTACCCTCGCAGCACGTCGTCAAGGGAACGCTTTTCCAAAATGTAGGAGGCCAGCGACTGCTGCCGGCAAATGCCTGTTACGACGTACCCTTTGGAAAAATAATGCGGGAACAGCTCGCGAGTGGCTTCCCGCCAGGCACGGGCCACTCCCATGTCCGCCTGTTTTACGGCCTGAAAATGAGCGGGAACAGGGAGTGACAAGCGCTCTTCGGACTGATCGAGCCGCAAGCTGGCAGGCCGTACGACGCCGTTTATTTCCTGACAAGAAAGGACGGCGGGGAGCCCTCCGGCGTCAGGCTGTACGCTCTTGCCGGCGTGGCGCTGCTCGACCCGTCCGCTTGCGATATGCCAATCGAGCAAAAAACGGTCGGTCGGCAGCCCGCGGTTCATTTCGTCTGCCAACTCGCCGTAGCAGTTGGGAATATAGCGGTGAACCACTCCGCCTAGCTTCGCCAGATTCAGGTAGGCATTGACCGTCTCCAGCGGGTCGTACGTCCACGTAATCCTTCGATAGCCTTCGACAAGGGCTTCTCTGCGCTGCATCCATTTCATCCGGACACCCAGGCCTTGCTTGCGGTATTCGGGCAGAAAGCCGAGCATATGAGAGCAGAGGTGCAGCTCCTGATCCGTGTAGCCGGGAAAGCTGTAGAGAAAGCCGATCATGCGGTCGCCATCGAAGGCTCCGAGAAACAAGCCGCCGAACTTGGCCAAAGTCAAGGTCATATGCGAAGGAACGACGGAAGACTCGCTCCACACTGCTGCCTCCAATTCCTCCAGCTTTTCCAAATCCGCTTTCTCGCTTAATTTGCGAAAGGTGATCTCCATCTTTGCCTCTTCCTTTCCATAACGTATCCGTAACAATCGACAGTTACCCATTCGCGACCGAAAAGAAAGATTCCTGCCCGCATGAGCGATGTGAACGGCAGGTTGCATCCCGTAAGTCCCTGATCAATAATAAAAGGGATGTACAAGAGGAGGGGGTACTGGAATGGAAAACCAGTTTCAGTGGAATCTATGGAAACGGCTGACGGAAGCGCCGGGAGTATCCGGCTTTGAAGGGCCCGTACGCGCGATCATGCGGGAATACATAGGAGCATACACGGAAGAAATCGTTTACGACCGTTTGGGAAGCATGTTTGGAGTCATGCGCGGGAACGAGAATGGGCCGAAAATTATGGTTGCCGGCCACATGGATGAAGTAGGCTTTATGGTCACCCGTATTTCGGAGAAAGGATTTCTCTCGTTCCAGACAGTTGGCGGCTGGTGGGGACAGGTTCTGCTCGCCCAGCGGGTACAGGTGATTACGCCGCAGGGAGCGGTCGAAGGCGTCATCAGCTCAATCCCGCCGCATGTGCTAAGCGACGACCAGCGCAACCGCCCGATGGATGTCCGCAACATGTACATTGACATCGGAGCGGATTCCCGGGAAGAGGCGGAGAAAGCGGGGGTTCGTCCGGGACAGCAAATCGTTCCGGTATGTCCGCTCACCGTCATGGCCAATCCGAGACGGATCATGGCAAAGGCCTGGGACAATCGCTACGGCTGCAGCCTCGCTGTCGAGCTGGCAAAAGAGCTCCACGAGCATCCCGATCATCCGAATGTGGTCTATGTCGGAGCGACCGTTCAGGAGGAAGTAGCGGGTACACGCGGCGCCAAAACCGCGGCTGGCATGATTGACCCGGACCTGTTCCTGGCAGTGGACGCCAGTCCGGCGGGCGATATCCCCGGTGTGAGAGAAGACGGGGGAAAGCTCGGCGGAGGCGTTTTGATGCGGCTGTACGATCCGATGTACATCATGTCGCCTAACCTGCGCGATTTCCTTATCTCTGTCTGCGAAGAAGAAAACATCCCTTATCAGATTTACATCGCCAAAGGGGGGACGGATGCGGGCGTCGTTCAGTATCACGGAACAGGCGTACCGTCTGCGGTGATTGGCATTCCGTCCCGCTACATTCACAGCCATGCGGCAATCATCGACCGCGATGACTACGAGGCGGCGAGGAAGCTGCTCTTTGCTGCCGTCAGGAGGCTGGACAAAGCGACTTATGAAAGCATTCTGCCGCGATAAGAGAGGAGGAAAAGGACGATGCAGGCCATTACTTTCTATGTAAAACAGCAGGGCGATGAAACCTCGTACGAGTACAACATCTACGACAACAAGTTTTCGCCGAGCAATCTGGCTGTGCGGAAAGTGTTGATGGCCATGCTGGAAAGCGTCCATCAACGTCTGACCCACCTGGAAATCGAATACAATGACCAGATGCTGGCTGACAGCTGGGGTGCCAAGCGCTCAGCGGAATGGCTGCTCTCCCTCGGCGCCTCGCGGGAAAACATGCGTGAAAACCGAAGCGGCGATGTGATTGTCAGCAGGCAGTTTCGGGCCCCGATGACCCCGGAGCGTTACCATTTTTTTTATACGCTGAACGATGTTTCCGCTTTTCCGCATTACCGCCTGCAGGAGGGAGAGGCGGACCGGATTGTGTTTTACTTTTCCCGCTATCTGCAGCTCGTTGCGCCTCATGAGGAAGCCGAGGCTTTTCTCTCGCAGTTGGAAGAGTTTCAATTACCTTATAAAATAGTTCGGTTGGATTGAAAAACAGGGAAAGAACACAGCGAATTTCCTGAAAGCGTATCGAGCCATGCAAGCTTGGCGAGAAAAACGAAAGCCATTTAGCCGTTAACGTCGGCCAAATGGCTTTTCTTCTTCGTGCTTTCTTCGCGCTTAGATGGAAAACAGGATCAGCGCAATCATATCAACTGCTTATGCGCTGGATAAAGGACATTCCGCTGTTGTCATGAATCCGGTCAATCATTTCGGTGGCTCGCGAGATATGATGGGCGTGGAAGAACGCTTCCTCTGTCATGCACTGCATAAAGGCAGCGACTACTTGCGGACAAAATTGAGTGCCGGAATGCCGAATAATTTCATCGCAAGCTTTGGAATAGGAAAGTCCTTTCCGATATGCTCGCGAGGATGTCATGGCGTCAAAGGAATCGGCGACAGCGGCTACTCGTGCGAGCAGAGGAATGTCCTCTCCAGCGAGCTGGTCAGGATACCCTTTTCCATCAAATCGCTCATGGTGATGGCGTGTAATGCACAAGATTGCGTCAATTTCGGCGGAGTTTTGCCGACTTGAATCGGCGTACAGCCTTTTCAACAGCGCCTCCCCGCGTATCGGATGGGATCTGATGATCTCGTACTCCTCGTCCGTCAAGCGGCTCGGCTTCAGCAGAATGCTGTCTTCAATGCCGATCTTGCCGATATCGTGAAGAAGCCCGCCTGTGTACATGGTATCCAATGTCTTTTCATCAAGGTTCATGTTTTGGCCAATCATCCGCATATAAAAAGCGACACGCTGGGAATGCCCGGACGTATACGAGTCCCGCTCTTCCAGAGCAACGGCCAATGTTTTCAAAATCCCTTGATTGGTTTCGGCCAGTTGCTGGCCGCGCAAGGTTGAACTGAGCAGCGCCTTGTCCTTGCGCTTCGTGTTGTAAAAAAGAAATGCGGTAATCAGATAGCTGCCAAGGACCAATATAATCAGCAAGGATTTCAACCGGGAAAGCTGATGGTAGAAGTCCGACTCGGCTGTGGTCAGGCTTACATGCCAGTCCCACTCGGGAAAATACCGCACCACGGCGATTTTCGTGTCGCGAGTTCCGATAGTTGGGTCAAAGGATGGGTACGTAATGACAGTTTTTCCCTTGTGAAGCACTTCACGGACGAGTGTGCGACCATCGGCATCGGACAGTTGAAACATGTTTTGCCCTTCCAGATACGGATGCACAATCAGCTTGCCTTGCGAATTAAAGACGCTAAAAAAATCACCTGGAATCAAAGTAAGTGCAACATCGCCGGCGTTGCGGGTTCCGTCCGGAAGCTTGGTTCCGGCCAGCAAATTCTTGGCGCTCTCTTGCGCCTCCTTGTCGGAAACCGAGTTGTCCTTGACCCTTTTATCGTACAAGCTCAGGATATGGAAGACGGAATTCAACTGACGGTCCATCGCCTGTACGCCGTTCTGGTAGTAGAGCAGCTTGGTCTGAGAGTAACCGAAGAACACGATTACGGAAAAAAGAATGGGAAGCAACATAAGGAACAGTGGATAAAGGCGCGTTATAGTCGTCTGCGTCGTTTTCGAAGGCAAGGCGCTACGTCCTTTCCGCAATTTGGTATTCTTCCTCCTCATAATAGGCGAAATCGCTCTAACCTTCAATAAATTCGCTGAATTATGTCAGAAAAATCAAGGAAGGGATGGCGCTGTCCATCCCTTCCTCGTTATGTGGAGGGGCGGTTCGGCCCCTCCAGCTTTTTGTTGCCGTACCCCGGACGATCATCTTGCACCGACTGGGGCAGTCGGGTCTCCTCCCTTCTGACCTCTTGGTTGTTCGACAAGCGTTTTTTCGATTCGTCCATCATGCCCTCCTAAAAAATCCACTGTTGGCGGTAGAGGCCTGCCAACGTGCATACTGTCGATCCCGGATGCTGTCCTCCGCTTGAATGAGCAGAGACGACAAGGGGATGCGGTGAAGCATTTGCACCTTTTCCTCCGGAATTTGCGAACGATCTTCCTGGGTCAGTTCATCCATCATTATTTGACACGCTCCTTTTTAGACAGTAGCCGGGAAATGAGCGGGCCAGCATCCGCCTTTCCCTGCTTGTGACGCGGTATGGCGTACAGGGCGAACAATCCCATGACGACAGCGAGTATGATTGTGGTGAAAGCGTATGCCATCCAGGGATAGGGGCTCTTGATGCCGCCCAGGCGTTCAATGAGCATACCGCCGATACTGGCGCCAATCGCGCCGCCGATGCCGGATACGAAGTTGGCAATCCCAAAATAGGAACCGAGCCATTCCTCTTTGGCAAAGTGACCGACGAGACTGTCCTGTACAGGCAACAGGAGCATTTCGCCAATAATGAACAGGACGGCAGCGGCGCTAAGAGTGACAAAGCGATCGGCAAATCCGATGCCAAACAAGCCTGCGCCGATCATCAGGATTCCCGCGATGAGCGACAGGTATGGGTTGATTTTCAGCAAGACAAACCGGGAAATGAGACCCTGTAGCAGCACCACGCTTACGGAATTGATCGTCCAGATAAGCCCGATCAAATGAGCGGAATGCAGAACGTACTCGCCGCGCAATGGCAGCACCAGCGTGAACTGGGCATAAAAGGCCCAAATCAAAAGAGAGAGACCGCAAAAGAGCAAGAAGCTCCGATGGCGGATAATATGTCGGTATTCCGATAAAGGTGTCCGCCTGCAATCAGGCCCGATGCAGCGATCGTTCGGCAGGGTGAACAGGATGCCGGCAGCCAGCAGCAGAAAAACGATGGCGGCCAGTACAAACGGATACATATCCTTGGAGGTCATCCAGGTGATCGTCAGTCCCGCGATGATAATGCCGAGGTGGGCAAAGATGCCCCTCCAGGAAAAGGCCGCCGTCCGTTGGCTGTTGTTGACCATGTCTGCGATCATTGCTTTAATCGTCGGGGCCAGAAGTCCGACTCCAAGTCCGTTTACAGCTGAGAAACACAGCAGAGCGGTGTAAGTGCTGCTGTAGTGATAGCCGAGCATCGCGACAGACTGGAGCAGTGCTCCCGCCAGCATGATCGAGCGCCGCCCAAGCCGGTCGGACAGAGGACCTCCCAAAAGGCTACCCGCCTGATAAGCGATACTCCCGACACCGAGGATGATGCCTACCTGCCCGAGAGACAGGGCTCGCGCTTTTTTTAGGAAGATGGGAAATATCGGCACGATCAGATAGGAGGCCAGATGCATGAAAAAAACCAGGACAAGCAGCAGTGCAAATATCTTGTTCCGCCAAAGCTTTCCTGCCGCAACGGTCATAGGGCCGCCTCCTCTTTCGTTTCGGCAATCTTCTTCTAGTATGCATGTTGCCGTAGCCAGTCTATGCACCCGAATTATAGGCGGAAGCGGAATTGAAAAGGATAGCAGGCATTCGTCCAATCCACCGGGCGACTCTCGGCATACACCTATTAATATAAAAAAGCTGTGGGCATACTTGGTTCAAGGTTGCGTCAACCGACAAGGAGGGACAAACGTGAGAGGCTTTTTTGCAAATCACGAAGGGTTTGAAGTAGTGATTTGGATTTTGGTGATCATTTTTCTCCTCTCCATTTTCTTCGATGAAGGGATCGATTAAAGGTGAACGCATACCGTCCAATTCGCCGGTTAAACCGCCACTACAAAAAGAATGATGGTTTTCGATCCTGGATCAAGGCAAATGAACAGTGGTTCCGGGAAAATCCGGAAGTGTTTCAGCAGGTCTTGCAAAATCCCAATATGGTCAATTTGTTTGTGGACCTGATGATGATGAACTCCACCCAAATTCAAAAGAGGCTTCGGCGAATGAAGAAACTAGGGAGGAAGGGCTGAGGGCTGCATACAAAAACGGCGTGTCATCCGCGACATGCCGTTTTTGTATGCAAAGGCTCCCGGGCCCTCATATTTGTCCACGTTTCTGCGTAGGGATAGACTAACGCTAATGAGAGCCGGAGGGATGGGGATGGGGCAGGTCATTTTTACCTTTTTTGTAGCGTATGGCATCGTTGTCGGCGGATCCCTGTGCGGCGGGCTAGGCGCCTTTTTAAATGAAAAGCCGCCGCTCTGGTCCATTCATGATTTGGCGGATCAATTAAAAATATGGGGGCTTGTAGGAGCCTTGGGCGGAACGTTTGATTCCTTTTTGCAAATCGAAAAAATTCTCATGGGCAACTTTTCTCCCGTGTTCAAACAATTGGTGATGATCGTCGTCGCGTTCCTCGGCGCCCATATGGGAACGATTTCGATCCAATGGCTGGTTCAGGTGCGTTCATGAAGGTAAAGCTGTGGAAGCGGTATGTCTCCCTTCTGCTAATCGGAGCGATTCTCGGCGGATCAGGAATGCTGTTTATCTACGGCAGGGAAATGGAGCAAATGATGCTTGTCAAGCGCAGTCTGCAGCTGCTGAACGACAAGCTGATGGAGGAAAATCAGAGCTTGAAGCAGTCGGCAAAGGTGGCGCGGAAAAAACAAGAGGTAGTCATCGACGAGATTCGGGTCACCGTCCTGGATAAAAAGCTGCATGAGACGATTGTGCTGCAAGTGGCAAGGCAGCTGGAAAAGGATTTGGCCTCGTTGAAAGGAAAAAAGGTAGAGCAGGTGGCGGAAGTTCAGGAGATGCTGCATGAAATGCTGCGCCGTAGAGAATACATTATTGAAGGAACAATGGTCGAAGTGCGTGTCAAAACGGTAGCCATTAGCCGTATTCTTCACCTGTTTGTTACAGCTGAAGTAAAGCGCGAGGATATATGACAAACGGGAAATCTATTTCAGCAGCGAAACCTTTCTTGCGACTCTCCGTATAAAAAGGACAGAAGCTTCGCTCTTGCTTGAAAAAGCGGGGCAACCGATCGCGTTGGTTAAGGGGAGAATGAATCCATGTCGATGTTTAAGAAGCTGTTGGCAAGCGTAGGAATAGGAGCTGCCCAAGTTGATGCCCGCCTGGAGAACGATTCGTTGATTCCGGGGGAATGGGTAAGGGGAGAGGTCCACATCAAAGGCGGAGATGTCGCCCAGGATGTTGACGAAATTTATATGTACGTCGTAACGCATTACGAACGCGAAACGAATGATCGCAAGGTTAAGGAAGAATGCACACTTGGCAAATACCGTATTTCCGATCGGTTTTCGCTGAACCCGAAGGAAGAGAAGGCGATCCCGTTTTCTTTCCAGCTTCCGTACGAAACCCCGCTTACGATGGGCCGGCAGCCCGTTTATCTGCGCACTGGACTGGACATTAAAAATGCCATCGATCCGGGGGATTCAGATTTTATCGAGGTAAGGCCGCATCCGCTGATGGAGAAAGTGCTGGACGCCATCCAGTCCCTGGGCTTTCAATTGTATAAAGTCGATTGCGAGTACAATCGTTATCTCGGACGTACGTACCCGTTTGTGCAGGAATTTGAATTCCGACCGACCGGCCCCTACCGGAGCCGTTTGGAGGAGCTGGAGACCGTTTTTTATCTGAAGGAGGGAGAGCTGGAGGTTCTTCTGGAACTCGATAAACGGGCCCGCGGTTTTCTCGGAGCCTTTCAGGAAGCATTCAATTTGGACGAACGCTATGCCCGTTTCCGGTTGACCGAGGCTGATTTGAACCGACCGGTTTCGGCGATTGCCGAGGAAATTGAGGAAAACATTCGCCGTAATTCGCGCTAGCCAAAAGCAAACCGCGCAAAAAAGAAAAATGATAGAACATAATTTCCGCTATGGAACCATGATTGGTCCTGGCGGCCTCTTTTCATCATCAAAGAGGCTCTTCATTAAATTAGGAACGTTTGACAAGAAAACGCGGGAGCAGTGCTTCCCGCGTTTTTATAACGTTATGGGGTACCCGGGAGCCATTTGAACAAAGGGTCATCCGTCAATCGGCGCTGTATACCTAAGCCTGTGCTAGCAATCTTCTGAGCAACCGACAATCGAAAGCAGAATGAACAGCACCAGAATGAGACCAATACCATTAAACCCGCCGCTCTTGAATAAACCGCTCATGCAAGCATCCTCCTTTGTTTGAGTGGGTTCCCTGTTATCGTATTGACGGGCGAGTGTTTAGGTGTTAGGGCGCCTACCCATTTTTGGGTAAAGAATACGGGTGAATTGATAATCTATTCGAAATATTATTGACAATGGGGATCTGATAACGTATGATTCGAAGTAATTGCAAAGAGCGGATGACGATTGTGGGAGAGACCGGACATTTGGGCCGGCACCGAAGGAGCAAACCCCAAAAATCCTTGGGAAAGAATCTCTCAGGTACAAGGTACCACAATGGGACGCACCTCTGGAGAGAGCGGACAGCCACCCAAGGGGAAGACTCCCGTGCAGGAGTTAAACTCTCAGGTAAAAGGACAGAGGAGAGGTAGATTACGCGCTATCTATCTTTCCCTGTCCTTTTTTGCTTTGGGAAAGGTGGGAGTCAAGGGAGGACTATAAAATGAGCTTGCGGGATCACGACAGAGAAATTTTCGAAGCGATCGAAGCGGAACGCCAGCGTCAGCTAGGGACGTTGGAGCTGATCGCGTCGGAAAACTTTGTGAGTCAGGACGTTTTGGACGCCATGGGATCCGTGCTGACCAACAAGTATGCGGAAGGCTATCCCGGGAAGCGGTATTACGGCGGCTGCGAGCATGTGGATGTAGTCGAGCGATTGGCGATCGACCGGGTATCGAGGCTGTTCGGAGCCGCATACGCCAACGTCCAGCCGCACTCCGGCGCCCAGGCGAACATGGCCGTGTTCTTTTCGCTATTGCAGCCAGGCGACACCTTTATGGGGATGAATCTGTCGCATGGGGGCCATCTCACGCACGGAAGCCCGGTCAGCCTCTCGGGAAAGTGGTTTCACGTCGTCCCGTACGGCGTGCGCGAGGAAGATCATCTGATCGATTTCGACGAAGTGGAAGCGATTGCCCGCCGGGAAAAGCCGAAACTGATCATCGCGGGCGGCAGTGCCTATTCCCGGACGCTCGATTTCGCCCGCTTTCGGGAGATCGCCGAGCAGGTGGGAGCAAAGCTGATGGTGGACATGGCACATATCGCCGGATTGGTGGCGGGAGGTGTGCATCCTTCGCCCGTTCCGCATGCCGACGTCGTGACCAGCACCACCCATAAAACGCTGAGGGGACCGCGCGGCGGGATTATTCTGACCAATGACGAGGAGATGGCAAAGGGCGTAAACAAAGCGATTTTCCCAGGCATCCAGGGCGGGCCGCTGATGCACATCATCGCGGCAAAGGCAGTCTCTTTTCAAGAAGCGCTGCAGCCCGAGTTCCGCGACTACGCGGGGCAGGTGGTGAAAAACGCGAAGGCTCTCGCCGAGACCTTGCTGGAAGAAGGAGCGAGGCTGGTTTCAGGCGGTACGGACAACCACCTGCTGCTTCTCGATGTACGGGTCTTTGGACTGACAGGAAAGGAAGCGGAAAAACTGTTGGAGGAGGCAGGCATCACCGTCAACAAAAACACAATTCCGTTTGATCCGGAAAGTCCGTTTGTCACCAGCGGGATTCGAATCGGAACTGCCGCCGTCACCACAAGAGGCATGAAAGAAGCAGAGATGAAGACCGTCGGACGAGCCATTGCAGCTGTTCTGAAAGGGAAAAAAGCTCCGTCCGTACGAGAGTCCATCAGCCAATTATGTGCCGCTTATCCTCTTCACAATCGCGATTCGGTATTGCGCTGACGGGGGTGGCGGAATATGCCTAGGGCCCTGCGGGAAACGGCTCTCGGCGAATGGGTGGCTCACCCACAGGGTAAAGATATGAAGAAACGAATTTGAGGAACGGACAGGTCCTTTATGGCATAAACCATAAGGGGCCTGTTCTTTTATTGTCTATTTTTTGATTTGCATGTATAAGCCGGGATTTTTCTGACAATACTGCGACTATACATAACCGTAAGGAGGAAAAAATGGAATGAATTTACTGGAAAAAACAAGAAGGATTAACGTCATGCTTCAAAAAACGATGGGAGGAAGCGGAGTAGGGTACCATGACCTGGCTCGGCTGCTGGCCGATGTGATCGGCGCGAACGTCTACATCGTCACGGCCGACGGGACGATTTTAGGAAATGGCGTGCGCGAGGATTTTGGCATCGGACAGGGGCAAGAGGGCAGGACAAGCGCAATGCTGCCATACGGCTACAATCAAAAGCTTTTGGAAGTCAACCAGTCCTTGGCGAACGAGGGGGCGCAAAGCCCGTACAGCATGGTACCGGAGGAATTGCTGCCGCTCTTCCCGCAAATGATGACGACCATCGTTCCGATCAACGCGGGCGGAAGCCGTCTGGGTACGCTCGTATTGCTTCGTGCTTACGGCACCTTCGAAACGGAGGATTTGATCCTGGCCGAAATCGGCGCGACTGTCATTGGCATGAAAATAGTCCGTCAGCGCACGGAACAGATTGAAAATGAAGTGCGCGACAAAACCTTTGCCAAGATTGCGCTTTCTTCCCTTTCCTACAGCGAGCAGATCGCCATTGAAAAAATCATGGAGCAGCTCGATGCCAAAGAAGGCTTGCTGGTAGCTAGCCAGCTGGCAGATCAGGCCGGGCTGACCCGTTCCGTCATCGTCAACGCGCTCCGAAAGCTTGCCAGCGCAGGAGTGCTGGAATCCCGCTCGCTCGGGATGAAAGGCACATACATCAAGGTGCTGAACGACAAATTCCCATCCGAATTGGCGAAGTGGAAGACGTCGTAATGTAAGAAAGCCCAATCCAATGCGGATCGGGCTTTTTTCTTTCTATCGGATAGCTGGCGGGGCGAGCCTGCAGCAGGGCCGGGTCAGACGGATAGCGAGGTTTGCGGCTCTTGCTCCTGCTTGTTTTTGATGCCTTGCTGAGCCCACAGCGGGTGCTGCTCCGCCTGTCGGAAGTGGCGAAACAGAATCAGGCTCATTCCGAGCAGGCCAACGGCGAACCCGCCGACGAGAAGGAGCGTATCGGCTTCCAGAATCTGTTTTTGCAAAAGAAACGAGCAAATCGCATAGCTGACCGGACCAAGTCCGATTGACATGGTCGTCAATAGCGATATGACTCTGCCCAGCATGTGTTCCGGGACGATGGTCTGAATGTAGGTGAGCAAAGGGATGTTCGTCATCGCCATTGTCAGTCCTACGATCAGCATCATCGACAAACCGAACGGGAGTTCGTGCATGAAGGAGACTGCGACGATGCCGGCGCCCATAAAGCCGAGAAGAAACGGGAGCAGCAGGAAGCGTCCGCGAAAGCCATTGCATACGCCGGTAATAATGCCGCCGATGATGGTGCCTACTCCGAGCGAAGTGCTAAGAGAGCTGTAAGCATTGCTGTCCCATCCCAATTGCTTGACGAGGAGAGGCAGCCCCATGTTGACAGGGCCTGAAAACATCATATTCACGACCAGAGAGGTTCCAAAAATGATCATCAGGACCGGAATGGTTTTGGCAAAGAGAATCCCTTCAAAAATTTGCCGGAAAAAGGAAGGCTCCGCCTTTGTTTGTGAGTCGCGGCTTATGGTCTCTCCCTGTTGCAGGCGAAGGGTAAAAATGATCAGGGTGCCGACAAAAAAAGCGGCAGCCATGGTAAGAAAGGTCGCAGGATAGCTTGTCGACCGCATCAGGAGCGCTGCCGCAAGCGGTCCGCCGACGAGGCTGATTTGTTGCGCAATTTCCATAAGGCTGTTGGCGGGGGCAAGCTGTTCGCGGGAGACGACAAAGGGCAGGACGCTGCTTCTCGCCGGCCAGAAGAAAGCGTCGACCGTACCGAACAGGAAGGCTGTCACATACGCGGAATAAGGAAGCCAGTGACCGGTCTCTTGCATTATTAGCAGCATGCCAAAGACGCCCAGCACAATCCCCCGTGCCAGGATGGAAGCAAACATGATCCACTTTCGGCTGTACTTGTCGGCGGCGACGCCCCCAACGAGCATAAAGAGCAGGCGCGGAATGGACATGCACATCAGCGTTGTCCCGAGTACCGCCTCTGACCCGGTCTTATCGACGATAAACCAGGACAAGGAGATAAAAAAAGCGCCGTCAGCCAGAGCCGAGATCAGATTGCCGATCCAGAGGCGGACAAACTGGCTGTTGCGCCAAAGAACCGGATTCGGTGATGATTTTGCCGTCATCGTCACTTCCGTTCAACCCTCCTGCAAATTTTTTCAACGGTCGTATCGTTGACAATTTCATACCCGTCCGGCAGCGACTCGTCGTCTGATACGTAAACGCGTTCATTCGTCATAAAACCGACGTGAACGAAATAAAATACCTCATTCGTATCTTCGATTTCTCCCGCAGCAATCCGCTGCAGATGTCTTTCCTCGATATCCCCGAGCTCCTTCAAAAGCTCGCGATACTTGTCCAGCCAAGCCTTGATGTCGTCGCGGGATGCCTTTACCTCGCCATTGCAGCCAAACAGAGGCGGACGCTTCGATTCTTCGGCAAAGAGCAGGAAGCTCTCTTCAGGTGCATTGTACAGACGGGTTATGCTGCTGCGCAGATGGTTCAGCATCGTCTCCTGCATCAGCATGGTGTCGTCTTTGAGGGACGGCAAGAGTTTGTCGCTTACTTTAAAGTCGTACGCTTTGGACCGGTAAAATTTTTGCACGATCCCGTTTTTCTCTTCTGTTCGTACGACCTCGATGAAGCCGTGATGCTCCAGCTCCTTCAGATGGTAATGCACCTTCGAGGGGGAGAGTGAAAGTTGAGTGGCCAGCTGCTTTCCTGTCTGTTCTTCTCTGACCAGCAGGTTGATGATCTCCATCCGCAGCGCGTCGCCGATGGCTTTCAGTTGCTCCAAGTTTTCAATAACCATGTAACGTTTCAATGGAATCCGCCTTTCCATACAAAGTATCGTGTTGTATTTTCGTAACGTTCAAATTTTCTTGAACGTATTGTAACAATTGAAAGGATGTCAGGGCAAGTGAATTCTGCTTTTTTTCACAAATAGTGTTACAATACGGAAAAAACGGTGAAAGGACAAGAGCGGAGCATGTCATCCATACTTAAACATCCGGTCTTTCGCCGTCTTTACACGGCGCACATCATTCATATCGTCGGAAATGAATTTACCTTTATCGCGGTTGTGGGTCTCTTGCAGGATCTCAGTGGCTCCGGCCTGTCGTTTGCGGCCGGAACGGTCTTTCGGATGCTGCCCTATGTCATCACGAGTCTGTTTTCAGGGGCGCTGCTTGAAAACAGGGACAAACGTAAAGTGATGATCATTGCGAATTTTTTACGAGGGGTCCTTGTCAGCCTCTTTTTCTGGATAACGACACCTACCTACCTGTGGGTCGTTTTTTTGCTTTTAATCCTGGTCAACGTTTGCAGCGCCTTTTTTCAACCGGCCATGCAGGTGGCGATCGTCCAGTCGGTCAAGCAGGAGGACAGGCTGCAAGCCAACTCGCTCATGCAAGGCACAACGTCTTTTCTGATTATTGTCTGTCAGGGAGTGGCTGCATTTTTGGTCTATTATTTTTCCTACAGATTTAATTTTCTCCTCGATGCCGCCTGTTATTTCGTCTCGCTCCTGATCCTTTTAAAGCTGCCGTCTCTCAGCGGCATGGAGATGAAGACCAGTACTGGCTTTTTCACGCGTCTGCGCGAAGGGTTTGACTATGTCCGCGCGGTTCCGAAAATCAAATCGGTGCTGATGTATCAAATGGCGGAACGCATACTTGGTGCCTACTACATCATGCTGATGTTTCATATCCTGCAGGAGCGGAAAGAAGGCTTGTACGTCTTCGGCCTGCTCGATATTCCGCTGGGACTTGGAGGAGTTTTGGCCGGTGTCGTCGTGAGCAGGTGGGCGGACCGCGCAGGGGAGAAGGGCGTGAATACGGCTCTTGGCTGGGCTTTGGTGGCCATGAGTCTCTCGGTATACGGGATGTTTCACGCGGGGCCGATCATCTTGCTCGGAGTCGCGACCTTGTTTTGCGCGTTCGCTTCCTTCAGCTCTTCGATCATGGCGGTTACCCGACTGCAGCGCCTGGCCGATTCGGAATATCTGGCCCGCGTCTTTTCCATCCGCGAGATGGCGACGATGGGAAGCTTTGCAGCAGGCTGCCTGATCGTCGGCTACGGCGCGGAAAAAGCAGGAAGCTCGCTTGTTTCCACAGGTCTCGCGGTATTTGGAGTGATCGCCGGCCTCATATGGCTGCTGGCGGCTCGGAGCCTTGGAGAACAGAGCAAAGAAGCCGGTTAAGCAATAGTCCTTCCAACCGCCGAACAACTGACACCTCTTTTGCCTTTCATACGGTGCAAAAAGGTGTTTTTTCTTTGAAATAAATTCATTTATATATTTTAATAAACATAGTAATTGAAAAAGTATATATTTTAAATTAAAATGATTGAAAAGTGGTGAAAAAAGAGGGAGATGCATGTGAAGGAGCTTTGGAATCATTCTGCTTTTCGCTGGTACTGGACAGGACTGTTTTTGTCCTCGCTGGGAAATTCGTTTGGCTGGATGGCCCTTTCCTGGTTTGTGATGAAAAAGACGGGCTCGCCTGTTGCAATGGGGGGCGTCGTTCTCGCGTTCATGCTCTCATCGGTTGCGGCAGGTCTGGTCGTCGGGGTGCTGCTGGATCGCTTCAACCGGCGGAAGCTCATTATTTGGGACAATTTATTGCGCGGCTTGATTTACATAGCGCTCGTCCTGGTGCTGCAGTCGGATTCGCTGCCGCTCTGGACTGTCTACGCCTTGATCATCATGGCCGGACTGCTTTCGCCGCTTAGCAGCTCGGGAGCGCAGGCGCTGTTGCCCCGGCTGGTTCCGGACAAAAATCTTTTGGTGAAAGCAAACGGCCTGATGGAAAGCCAGTGGCAGATGACCGGATTGTTCGGCCCGGCGCTGGCGGGGTTGTTGATCTCTTTGATCGGAGAGAGCATGGTCCTCCTGGTGGATGCATGCGCCATGTTCTTATGCGCGTTTTGCTTTTACCGGATTCCATTCGAATCGCTGGATGATGTTTCCAGGCAAAGCGCTGCGGGCAAGCCGGGGGAATTTTTTCGCTCGCTTGCGTCCGATATTTTGACAGGGTACCGCTTTCTTTTTAAACGGGCGCAGCTCGTTTGGCTCATTCTGTTTACTTTTTTCTTCAACATGGCGTACGGCCCTGTCGAGGTGGCACTTCCGCTTTACGCCGATCAGCTTCTGGAGGGGGGATCGCTTTCACTCGGTCTGCTATGGTCGGCGCTTGCGGGAGGAGCGCTGCTCGGTTCCGTCCTGTTTTCAGCGATCACCTGGAGGATAACCACTGGCGTAACGCTGTCTTCGATCATTGTCTTGTGGGGGATCACGACGCTGCCGCTGGCGTTCTTTGCGCGAACGGATGTTGCGGTCATTGCCATGGGTCTGGCCGGGCTTAGCTTCACTCCATACAACATTCTGTATCGCAGCTACTTGCAAAAGAACATTCCTTCCGAGATGCTTGGCCGTGTTCTGACGAGTGTGAGGACGATTACCGGAACGGGGATGCCGGCGGGCGCCGGCCTTTCCGGTGTGCTGATTCCGAGCATGGGGCTGCAAGGGCTGCTTGGCGCTGCGTCTGCGGCCTGTATTGTGATAGGGCTTATTGCCCTTCCGCTTCTGCGCCGCCTGGATACCCCGGGGCTACTTGCGGTTCAGGAGGGGAGCAGCCAAGCGCTTCAACCGGCTCGGCAGAAGGCGGTAAAAGAGGGAGAGCAGATGTAGGCGACGGGGCATGGCAACCTCGTCCCGCTTGTTTTGGACGGCGCGCAGAATGCGCTTCGCCGCTTGCTCCGGGGTGATCAGGTAACGTTCAACCTTGCCCCGATAAGCGCCCGACTTGTCAGCCCGATTCAAAAAAGGCGTGTCGATCGGCCCGGGCATCACGCACGTGACGTATATGCCGGCATCGGCCAGCTCGTGGCGCAGACCTTCACTAAAGCGGATGACGGCCGCCTTGCTGCCGGCGTAAACAGCGGCTTTGGCGGACGCTGCTTGTCCCGCCAGCGAACCGATATTGACGATATGGCCAGACTTGGCTGCCAGCATCATCGGCAAAAAGGCGTGAGTCACGTAGAGGAGGCCGGAAAGATTGGCGTCAACCGTCTGTTTGATTTCGCTTACGTTCATTTCCGCAAAGAGAACAAACAGGGCCGTGCCCGCATTGTTGTAAAGGATATCGCACTTGCCGTAGTTTCTTTTCACCAGGTCGGCCAATTGCGCGCACATGTCGGCGGCGGTGACATCGAGCTGATGACTGGCAAGGCTGTCCGGGTTTCCCAGCTTTTCACGAAGCGCTTGCAGTCCCGCTCCCGATCGTCCGGTGGCAACGACCAGATCTCCTTGTGCGAGATGCAGACGAGCCAATGCGGCGCCCAGTCCTCCAGTGGCGCCGGTAATGACGACAACCTGCCGTTTATCCATGAATACTCCCCCCTTTTAAGGTTATTTTCGTGCAAAGGGCGTCTGGATATGGAAAGTATAAGTGCCCGGGATGTGGTGAAGGATAGCCCCTAGGGGGTGAATATACATGCCAGTAGTAAAGTGCAGTGTAGCCAACTGTGAGTATTGGAGCGAAGGCAACAACTGTAATGCCGACATGATCATGGTGGAAATCGACGCTCACGCCAATGCGGACTTCAAGGAAGAGTTTGCCGGCGAGTACGGTCATGACAGCGAACACAAGGACAAGGCAGATACCTCTTCCCAAACCTGTTGTCACACCTTCAAACCGAAGAAAACGGAAAAAAAGTAACTCATGGAGCAAGGAAAAAAGACGTATCCCGCGCTGGCGATACGTCTTTTCCTGTTCTTGCCCGCCGTGTAAAGAGTGCAGTTCAAGACGTCTTCTTTTTCTTTCGCTATGGTCGTGTTGAGCCGAGGAGGCGTTTGATCGGCAGAGACTCCACCAAGGCGTCTACCTGCTCCCAGGAATGAACCCGGTGGACGAGCTCGGGCAGTGTTCCCTGGTTGTACGGGGTATCGAACAGCAGTACAGGAATCTCCAGCGCTTCGGAAAGCTGCAGGGCATTCTCCAAACGATCCTCGAGGAACAAGTCGACCCTCCATTTTTGGGCAGCGGCAAGTTTGTCGTGAGAACCGATCAAGTCCAATTCGTGAAAAGGGATTTGGTACCGGGAGAACCAATTGAGCGTGACGTCGCGGTGGCGAGCCTCCCGGGCACTGATGTAGATCAGGCGATGGCGGCCAAACCAGCTGCGCAAGATAGAATCGGCCGTTCCGTGCACAGGGGCTTCATCGTACAGCCGTTCACCATGCTTGTCCAGCCAGTCGGCAAAAGCTTCATCGCTAATGTCGTACACCTTGGCCAAATTGTAGACAAAACAGTCTTCGTAACGCAAATGTTTGCCAAAGCTCTCGTTCATCAAGGGCACGATACTGCTCGGTTCCGTGACAGTGCCATCAATATCGATGCCAATTGTTAGGGTTCTCTCTGGTTTCATCCTCTCGCCTCCAGTTTAAATTGTACACCCAAGGCAGAGAATAAAGCTACTTCCTTCACCACAATCCTTGTAAAAGGGGCTGAGCTTGACATGGCGTACGACGAAAAAGAGCGTATGAATGCTGAGCAGAAGGAAGCAGACAACGGGCCCGCCAAAATGGTAGATCAACGGGACACGGAGTTTGCTGTGGACAGCTGGATGGGTGCTGTGTTTAACCTGGACAGCAGCAACGCCAAACGCAACATCGACTACGACCCGCTGACGCACACCGAACGGTACAACGGCGAACAGCAACATGCCAACCTCGATGACGAGCTGATCCAATCGAAGGAGCAGACTGAACGCCCGCATTATACCGTTGAGCGTTCTGCCAAGGCAAGCGACGTTGAAACCGCCGCCGAAATCGCGGAGCCGATCCGTGGAACCCGCCGATCTGCCGAAACCAAGGCTGACCCTGAAAACGGCGCGAGCGGTTTGGGAATGACGGGTCTTGGACTTTCCATCCTGTCGCTCTTTTTGCTCCCGTATCTGATTGCGCCTGTTGGTATCGTCTTGGGCTACCTGGCGTTTCGCCGAAATGCCCGTACACTTGGGACGTGGGCAATGATTATTGGGGCTGTAGCGATTCTTGGCGCCTTGATCGTGTATCCCTATTACGTTGCCCGGTAGTCCCGCTTGATTGCCTCTCCCACGGGAGGGGCTTTTCTTTGCTTTAACAAGCAAGCGGTAGACGCAGTTGCGCGCTCTGTCATTCTTTATAAAAAGGGGATACAAACGGAGTAAGGGCAGCAACAACAGCGTCGCGGAATACCTCGGCCCTTTGGATAAAGCCTTCCGTTAGCAAGCCGTAAGCGCCCCCGCGATGATTGCTTCCTGAAGTGCCGCTCCACTCGTCAATCACGGTGGATAGCTCAATCCCTTCGCGTTTGATCCGTTCCACGGCTGCATTCGGGATGGGAAAGGCAAGCCCCTTGCCGATAAAAAGCTGTTCGCCGTTCCAGGCGGCGCATATCGAGATCAGATACCACTGATGGGTATGAACGCCGTCAAAGGCGAGGCCTCCTTCCAATCCCAAGCCTACATAGCCTTCGCCTGCCTGGATTCGGGCCGCTTTCGCCCGATTGATCGCACCTCTGACCGTCTCTTCCTCGGAAAGGGGCTGCCCGGAGATGCCGGAAGAAACAGACATGCAAAGCGGTTCACATCCAGTAGCCATAAGCACCGCTTTTGCCTTTGCTTCGTTTTTCGTGCCCAAAGCGTATCTCAGCACGGAAAAATCCATCAGAGCCAACCTCCACTTGTGTGATTAGGGGTAGTATACCATGTCCCAGAAAGGATGTTTCTGTGATAACATGAAAGAATAATCAGAACGTCGAAACGAGAGAGGAACGAACGATGAAATTTACCAAAATGCACGGACTCGGAAATGACTACGTCTATGTCAACTGCTTTGAGGAGCCGCTTTCTGGCGTGGATTTGCCGGAATTGGCGCGGAGGGTAAGCGACCGAAACTTTGGCATCGGCGGAGACGGACTGATTTTGATCATGCCCTCCGAGGCGGCTGACTTCCGCATGAGAGTCTTCAACAACGATGGCAGTGAAGCCAAAAACTGCGGCAACGGCTTGCGCTGTGTCAGCAAATACGTCGTCGACCACGGTCTGACCAGGAAAGAGTCCTTTACTGTGGAGACATTGGGAGGGATCGTGGCTCCCCGGGTACAGATCGGAAAAAACGGCAAGGTAGAACAGGTGACAATTGATATGGGAGAGCCGCGCTTTGAGCGATCTGCGATTCCGATGACGGGAAAGCCGGATGAACAGGTCGTGGAGTATCCGCTTGCCGTACAGGGACGGACATTTGCGATGACCGCCGTTTCGATGGGCAATCCGCATGCCATCCTGTTTGTGGAAGAGGTAAAGGAAGAGGATGTTACCGTATTTGGCCCGCACATCGAGCGGCACGAATGGTTTCTGGAGCGGACGAATGTTGAGTTTATCCAGGTGCTCAACCGGCAGGAGCTGTTGTTTCGCGTGTGGGAACGCGGTTCCGGCGTGACGCTGGCCTGCGGGACCGGAGCATGTGCGGCGGCAGTTGCAGCTAGTCTCAGCGGAAAGACAGACCGGACAGTTACCGTGCACTTGGCAGGAGGAGATTTGCTGATCGAGTGGCGAGAGAGCGACAACCGCGTATACATGACCGGCCCCGCGACAGAGGTGTACCAAGGTGTTTACACAGAGCCGCTCCCGATGTTGGACGGTCAAATGAGAGCCTGATCGACAGCGTGCCATGCCGATAAAAAAATCCGCCTCCAGCGTAAAGCCGAGGGCGGATTTTTTGCTGGTGTAAGCGGTCAGCGCGATTCAAACCATCTACCGTGTAAAGCTTGCATTCCTGCTGTTCGGATTCACAGGCTTACTTGCCGAGACCTGCCGCTATTTTTATCGCTGCCTGATGGTCCGGGTCGATCAGGTTGTCCTTATGGCGAAGGCTGTTTGGAAAATGGATGTCGAAATGACCTTCGAAATCATTGTCTGTTATGTATTCGATGCTGTGCGGCATGGAAGTCATGGAAGCAGCCAGTTTTCTGCCGTTCACTTCGACGAGCACCGGACGCACATTCCAGGAATAGGTGCCGCCCCATACTTCCTTGATGATGGCCGCGTCTTTCGCCGTCAGCGGTTCGGTATCCGAGTGGAATGCGCCGATGGTACGCTTCACTTGAAAGCTTTTGCCAGTGTGAAAATCGGTTACAGTGGCGACAGCATTGATCGGAAACAGGTATTGCGCTGCTTCAAACCAGTCCAGATATTCGCCGTAGGATGCACCCGGGGTAGACGTGACCGGGATGTGGTGAACCGGGATTTTTACGATTTGTCCCAGCTGCAGGTAGTCGCTCTCCGAAAGGCTGTTCACCCGCAAAAACTCGTCCCGGGGGATCCCATGCGCAATCGAAATCGTCCAGGGAGTATCCCCTTTCACAACCGTATAGTTCGCAGTGGTGACCCAAGGCTTGTCCGAAGCGGAAGGCTCTGCTCCCTTTCCTGTGGTCGGTTTTTCTGCCATGTTCCCGGTATCGGCCGGGGAGGAGGGCGCATCCGCATCTTTCCGCGGGATGACCAATTTTTGGCCGATCAACAGCTCTGTCGTTTTCAGCCCGTTGGCATCGACGATAGCCTGAATGGACACCTGAAAACGATCGGCAATCTTCCACAGCATGTCTCCTTTTACGACCGTGTAAAGGGAGCTGCTGTCTTGCGGAGCAGGGGTGTTCGAAGAGGCTGTTGGGATCAACAGCTTTTGCCCGATGAGAAGCTCGGTGGTGTTCAGCTTGTTTGCTTCAATGATGGCAGGAATCGTAGTTTGAAAGCGCGCGGCTATCTTCCACAGGACGTCATCGGCTTGAACGGTGTATACCAGGGAAGCTGGCGGTATCGAGAGGGATTGACCGACAAGAAGCTTGTCAGACTGTAGGTGATTGACCAGCTTGACCTGTTCAACCGTGACGCCGTATCTGGCTGCGATCTTACCCAATGTATCCCCCGGTTTGACCGTGATCGTAACAGCTGAAGCACTGGCAACGGGAAGAAGCGAGAGCGCCACAAGCGAGCTGATGGTCATGCGTTTCCAGGATGTTTTGAACATGATGATCGTTCCCCCTTGATGTTGATCTCTTGTTGCGCAAATAGTGTAACAATATTGTAAATGGAGGAAACAGATTCTTTCATTGGATAAATGCTTCCTCGGTTGGGAAACGGACCCAGTGCCGAAACACAAAAAATGCGTGGAAGTCGGCACCAGACTGTGCGTCCTTCCACGCTAGCAGAAATCATTTATACGGATTGTCACCCGTTGTACACCTCGTTAAGATAAGCGGTTTCCGCTTTTTCAATTTTCGCATGATTCATTTTTGTCAGCTCCGCTTGTAGCCTTTTCAATTCGGCCTCCATTTTGCGGATCTTCTCTTGCATTGCTTGTGCAGTCATGATGAATTCTCTCCTTCTCGCCATCTTTTATCTAAATTTACTGACTATTTTAACGAATGGGCACTTGCATGTAAAGAGCACTTTGGGAATGTAAGCGCTTGTATCTGTGACGGTTTCTTGACTTTTCGGGAATTTGCGACCATGCAGCAGATCGTTCAGGCTTTCCGTAGAAACTCATGAGCGTTTTCTTCACGTCTCCCGCGAACTGTCAGCAAACCGGTAGTGACAGTTGTCCAAACGGGGGAAAGTAAATAAAGTAGCGCCTTTCACTCTATGTGGAAAGAAACAAGTCGTGTTATGATGAAAGGTAGACTTTGGGCAATCGCCAAACAGGAAGGTGTGGACTGGTGATTTATTTGGATAACAGCGCCACGACCCGACCGTATCCTCAAGTCATTGAGGTGGTCAAACGAGCGATGGAAAGCTACTACGGCAACCCCTCGTCGCTCCATCAAAAAGGGTTGGAGGCAGAAAATGTGCTGAAGCAGGCTCGGATGGTAGCCGCTCAGTACCTCGGTTGCAAACCGTCGGAAATCCTGTTCACCTCCGGAGGAACGGAAAGCAACAACGCCGCCATCAAAGGAGTGGCGTTCCAATATCAGACCAGAGGCAAGCATATTGTGACGACAAGCGTCGAGCATCCTGCCGTGTACGATGTCTGCAAACAGCTGGAGGGGTTCGGTTTTTCCGTCACCTTCGTGCCAGTTGACCATGCAGGGCGGGTGTCTGTCGAGGATGTAAAGAAAGCGGTGCGGGAAGATACGATTCTCGTGTCTGTCATGCATGTCAACAATGAGCTTGGGACAATCCAGCCGATCGCGGAGATTGGAGAATGGCTCAAACAATTCCCCAAAACGTTGTTTCACGTCGACGCGGTGCAAAGCTTCGGAAAGCTTCCGCTCCGGGTGAAAGAGTGGGGAATTGACCTGGCCAGCATATCGGCTCACAAATTTCACGGCCCCCGCGGTACAGGCATTCTGTTCAAGCGTGAAGGACTGATTATCCAGCCGCTGTTGATGGGGGGAGGCCAAGAAGGAGGTTTCCGGTCGGGAACCGAAAACCTCCCGGCGATTGCCGGCATGGCTAAAGCGATCAGGATACTGACTGAGGAAGGAAAACGGGATGCTGATCGGTTGACTGAGCTGACTCGTCAGTTGCGTGCCGGTCTTTCCGTTATATCCGGCTGCGTGATCAACACCCCCGAAGAGGGAAGCGCTCCCCACATTGTCAATGTTTCGTTTCCCGGAATGAAAGCGGAGGTTGTCTTGCACGCCTTGGAGGAACGCGGTTTTCTCGTCTCGACCAAGTCGGCTTGCTCATCAAAGGCGGACGAGCCGAGCAGGGTGCTGACAGCGACAGGAATGGACCGGGAGCAGGCGCTGTCCGCCATTCGGATCAGCCTTGGAAGAGAGAACACTGCCGAAGAAATCAAACAGTTCATTGCTGCAGTGGGGGATGTCAGCAGCATGCGCTCATATATGAAAGAAAAAGTGTAACGATGCAAAGGAGCCGACAATGAATTACGATGTCATTTTGATTCGATACGGCGAGCTGGCCCTAAAAGGCAAGAATCGCGATTTGTTTGAAGAAGCGCTGGTGCGGAGCGTAAAAAGTGTATTGCGCTCCTTTTACAAGATCAAGGTTCGCCGCAATTACGGGCGAATGTACGTGGAGCTTCACGGAGAAGACGCCCAGGCCGTCATGGAGCGGCTCAAGCGGATTTTTGGTATCTCGTCCTTCAGTCCGACTGTGCAGGTGGAACAGGATGAAGAGCTGATCAAAGAAAAAGCTCTGGAAATGATTCGTCAAATTCAGCCGGAGCCCAAGACGTTTCGCGTAGAAACGCGGCGGGCCGACAAGCGGTTTCCGAAAACCTCGATGGAGGTCAGCCGGATGGTGGGGACTCACATCCTGCGCAATCTCCCTGCCATAAAAGTGGACGTCCATCAACCGGAAGCTGTCGTCAATATTGAGATACGCGCGGAAGGAACGTACATCAGCTGTCAAACCGTTCCAGGGCCAGGAGGCTTGCCGGTCGGCTCAGGAGGGAAAGTTCTGCTGCTGTTGTCCGGAGGGATCGATAGCCCTGTGGCAGGCTGGATGATGATGAAGCGCGGTGTTACGCTGGAGGCGATTCATTTCCACAGTCCGCCGTTTACCAGTGAACGCTCGCTGGAAAAGGTGCGGGACTTGGCCCATAAGCTCACCAAATGGGGCGGAACCATCCGGCTGCACGTCGTTCCCTTTACCGATATTCAGACGGCGATCCGCCAAAACTGCCCGGAGGACTACTTGATCACCATTATGCGCCGCTTTATGATGAGAATTTCCGAGCGGATTGCGAATGACAACAACGCTTTGGCTCTGGCGACAGGAGAAAGCCTGGGGCAGGTGGCTTCGCAAACGCTTGAGAGCATGAACACCATCAACGATGTCGTCTCGATTCCGATCCTGCGACCTCTGGTTGCAATGGATAAATCGGAGATTATGGACATTTCCAGGCGGATCGATACGTATGAGCTGTCTATTTTGCCCTTCGAGGATTGCTGCACGATCTTTACGCCGAAAAAGCCTGTCACAAGGCCAAAGGCGTATTTGGCAGAGCGCTTCGAAGAGAAACTGGACGTGGATGCAATGGTGGAAGACGCGGTCAATCGCACAGTGGTTGAAGAGATTACCTCCAAGCCTCGCGAAGTGGTGAACGATTTGTTTTAACTTCATTTAATCAGTGTGCGTTCCATGAAACGAGCAGAGAGGAAAACGGGGGGAGAACGATGATTGTCCGGTATGAACGCAACGGCAAGGTTAAGCACGGTTGGATGGTGGAAGAGGAGCAAAAGGTAAGGGTCATCGAAGGCGATATTTACAAAGTCCAGTCAGCCAAGCCTATCATGACTGGTTTGGAGCTGCCTCTGAATGAAGTAACCCTGCTGGCTCCCTGCACACCGAGCAAGGTCGTCTGCATTGGAGTAAACTACTTCGACCACGCCGAAGAGATGGGGATGGAAATCCCCGCAGAGCCATTGATGTTTCTCAAACCGTCCACGACGGTGGTTGGACCGGGAGAACCTATCATTTATCCGCGGTTGACGAAACAGCTTCATTATGAGGGAGAACTGGCTGTCGTCATCAAAAAGCGTGCTCATCGTGTAAAAGCAGAGGAAGCTGAGGACTTTATTCTCGGGTTTACATGCGCTATCGATGTGACTGCAAGAGATTTGCAGCATAAGGACGGACAGTGGACAAGATCGAAAAGCTTTGACACATTTTGTCCGTTGGGACCTGCAATTGCCGCCAAACTGGACCATCAGGATGTACGGATCGTCACCCGGGTAAATGGAGAGGTACGGCAGGATGCTTCCACGCGGCAGATGATTTTTCCTGTCCCCCGTTTGATTGAGGCGGTGTCGGCTGTCATGACTCTTTTGCCGGGTGACGTGATTTTGACGGGAACTCCTGTTGGTGTTGGGGAGCTGCACCCTGGCGATGAAATCTCCGTTACGATTGAAGGGATCGGTACTCTCGCCACACATGTTGTTTCTGAAGCATAAATCATGTACATTTCTACAACAAAAGGGCTCACCTTCCCAGATGCGGACAGGTGAGCTTTTTGGACGAGAGCTATCTTTCTTCCTCGGTTGCATCGGGATTGTCGTGGACAGGATGGGCACCGGGTAGCTGGCGAGGCAAATCTTTATGCATCTGCCGGGTTTCATAGGTAAAGCGGGTACTGGTCGAATGCTGTCCAGGCTCCCAACCAGTGGCTTTCCCCAAGCGCGCTTCATTCGTGGCCGCACCGTAGGGGCCTTCGGGAAACTCCTCCTGTAAAATCTCATTACGCTGTGATTCGACGGTAGATAGCTCGCTGTACGGTTTGTTGTCATATTCCTGATAAGTTGGTTTTGGAGACATGAAGAATCACGACCTTTCCATTAAGTATGCTTAGTGTGAAGTAAACGGGGGACACATATGCGCTGCATTTCTCAAGGATGTTAGAAGCAAGCGGACAAATTCGTTATAATTAAAAACTCTTCAAATTAAACAGGCTATAGTTAAGTGACATTAAAGTTTTTCGAAAAAACTCTTGATTATTTGCTGTGGAATATGTTATATTGATCCTTGTCGCCAAGAGCGAGAGTAATTCCGGAAAACTTGGAAGAAAAAAACTCTTGCACATTCTGTGGGCGATGTGATAAGATAAAAAAGTCGCTTCTGAGCGACCGACTTTCAGAAATGTTCCTTGAAAACTGAACAGCGAAGCGTTTTTACCGAAGTAATGCCAGTTGTCACGCTGAGGCACTTCAGTATCGAAGTGATGCCGTGTGACGCTGAAATACTTCGTA
>NZ_JAUMSJ010000002.1:0-365901 GCF_037834415.1 Brevibacillus borstelensis
GGCTGGACTTCGCTAGTCGCTCCGAATGGAAACAGGCTTCTCTGTCGAGCAGAACTGCTTCTGCCAGCTTTAAAAAGCACGCGGGATAACTCAGGTTGTCTAAGGCTTATGGGAAACCTGATCTCATCAATCCGACAGGAGATTCTTTTTGAATGTCAGCCCTCTTCGCAAGTAAGGCTCTTTTTCAACCATTCAAGCGTATGCCCAAACTGTTTTTTAGATGTAACCAACAGCTGTAGAGATGAAAAAGGAGAAAACGGCGAAGGTCTTTGGGACACCTCCCAGGCGGAATGGAAAAAGCAAAACACGCTTTTAGCGTCCAACTCTGAAACGCTTCTTCGAGCCAGCCGCTTTTGGACGCGGTTTTGCTTTTGGAATGCAGCCGGACAGTCCAACCCCTCGCAGTGTCCCACCGAACCTGTAGCCGTTTTCTCCTTTTTCATCTCCTCCACCAAAAGCCCGTCCATCCACCAACAAAAAAGCGGCTCCGTCGAAAGCCTAGATTACAAACGAAACCGCCGATTGCCCGGCGGTTCGATGACTTGCTTCTTTGCTATGTTGTCTGCTCAGTGGTCCGCTGATCGACCTCTTCGCGAATGATCTGCATCGGATTGCCGCCCACGAACGCTCCGGGAGGAACATCCTTGTGGACAACCGTTCCGGCAGCCACGATCGCCCCTTCGCCGATGGTGATTCCCGGCAAAATGGTGCTGTTGGCCCCGATCAGCACGCGGTCTTCAATGCGGACTTCTCCCAATCGGTATTCATCCACCAGGTACTCGTGCGCAAGAATGGTCGTATTGTAGCCGATCACGCAATTGCGGCCGATCTTGATCAGCTCCGGAAACATGATGTCCATCATGACCATCAACGCTACCGCTGTCTTTTCTCCGATGTCCATCCGCAAAAAAGTCCGGTAGAGCCAGTTTTTCCAGGAGAGAAACGGCGTGTATCGGGCAATCTGTATGACGACAAAATTTTTGACCACTTTCCAGAAGCTAACGGTTTTATACAACTGCCACAACGGATTCGCCCCGTGAACGGGAAATCGTTTGGTCTTTCTGCTCATCTGCTCGTCCCTTTCGCGTGTGCCTTTCACAAGATGCTGGTAAAGCTGACCGCTCTTGAACAGCTCGTCTACAAGTCGGAATCGGTGTCCTCCAAAATCATATCGGACTGCTTTTTGGAAAAATGAACGGCGGCATTGTATCCCATCCGCTTCAGCCTGAAGTTCATCGCGGCCACTTCGATGATGACCGCCAGGTTGCGGCCGGGACGGACAGGCACGGTAATGATCGGGATTTCCGTATCCATAATCTTGATTGTTTCTTCATCCAGCCCAAGTCGTTCGTATTGCTTATGCGGTTCCCACAGCTCCAGTTGGACTACCATGGCGATGTTTTTGACGTTCCGGACGGCACCCGCGCCAAACATGGTCATCACATTGATAATGCCGACACCGCGAATTTCAAGCAAATGCTGAATCAGCTCCGGAGCGCTTCCGACCAGCTGCCCTCCCTGGGTTTGGCGAATTTCTACCGCGTCATCCGCCACGAGACGGTGCCCCCGCTTGACCAGCTCCAATGCCGCCTCGCTTTTTCCAATTCCGCTAGAACCCATGATCAGCACGCCTACCCCGTAAATGTCGGTCAACACACCGTGAATGGTAGTCGTCGGAGCCAGCCGATTCTCCAGGAAATTAGTCACTTTGCCTACCAAAGTGGTAGTCGCGAGCGATGATTGGAGGACGGGAAGACCGCGTTCATTGGAAATCTCCAGTATTTCTTCCGGCACCTGCAGGCTGCGGGCCACACAAAAACAAGGGGTTTGGTCTTGCATGAGAAAACGCATGCGTTCCAGCCTTTCTTCCCTGGTGAGCGTCTCGAAAAAATTTATTTCGGTCAATCCGAACAGTTGGATGCGTTCTTCGGCGTAATACGAGTAATAGCCGGCCAGCTGAAGACCCGGACGACTCAAGTCCGTTACCGTTATCTCTCTCCCCAGCCCTTCTTCGCCGCTCAGCAGCTTCATGTTGAAATGATCCATCAGGTGACTTACTTTTGTTTTCCTCACTAGTCTTCCCCCTCCAAGTCTGCCTGCGCTCGTCCCTTTTTGTATCCCCATTGTATCGAAAGAGCCAGCGTCGCTCAACATCAGAATATTCAAACTCTTTCAACATCATTTACATTAATCGACTTATTTCATAAGATAGAAGTAGTGTTTCAGCTTTGTTACATACAGTCTGGTATACTAGAAGTTACATAATTGCCCCCGTTTTTCGTATGTGCGTTACAGATTGAGAGGAGGCAAGGTAATTGGATTTCCTGCTCCGTTTCTTCCTTATAGATGTACCCGAAGCCTTCTTGCTTCTGACAATCGGTTTTGCTCTATTCAATCAATCTCCGGTTGCCCAATTAAAGAAAGCTATCTTTTTTTGTATCCTATTCGCAATTGCAGGGGAGTCTCTCAGCCTGTCAAATGTCCCCTACCAACCGAAAATTGTCACGATGCTTCTCGTGACCTGCCTGTTTATCCTGCTTCTCTTTAAAGTAAGGGTGTTTGTGGCTGTTTCCATGGCGATTGCCTCGATCGGAGGCATGATCCTCGCAGAATTTGCACTTCTGATGCTGTTCAACAGCCAACAAATTTACGGAGTTGACATTATCACCACATCGTTTCTGAAGCATTTTGCGGGCTTGCTTTATTTATTGATCCTGGCGCTTTTGGCTTTCTTTCTGCGAATGCTCAAGATCGATTTACGGAGGATGATTCCGCGAAACCGTCATAACCGTTACCTGTTCATGCTGATTTTGATTGGAAGCGTTGAGTTTTTGTTGATCTTGTTTATGAACACATCGTTTTTTATCAGGGGTAACAATTCTCCTTTACTTCAATTTTACACGACACAATATCAGCTATTCTTTCAACTCGTCATTCTGTTCTTGTTTATCGTGATCGTCTACCTTTTCCGAATTTACGTCAACCTGACGATTAACCGCGTCGAGACTGAAACGGAAACCCCTTATCTGCAAAGCATCAACGACCTTTTGACCGCGATCCGGTCCATCAAACACGATTCTCTCAACCACTACACGGCTATCAATGGTTTCCTGAAGGAAGGCATGCATGATATGGGCAGAGAATACGTGCAGCAGCTTCTGCAGGAAACGGTGTCAATCGAACAAGCGGTGGAAAACAGTGTCCAAGTTTTGGAGGGCATTCAAAATCCGGCCATCTCTGCGCTGTTTCAATCGAAAATGGCTATTTGCATCGCCGAGCGAATATCCTGCGACATCAAAATCTTCGGAACTCATCAATTTTCTTTTATTCGAACGTATGACCTGATCAAGATTATCGGCAACCTTTTCGACAATGCCATTCGAGCTTCCTCCTACGAACTGGAGGAAAACCGTTATATAAAGCTGGAATGGGGTTATTCCGAAGGGGAGCAATACCTTAATATCGAAAATAGTGGACCTACGATTCCACCAGAAAAACTCGAAGCCATATTTCAACTGGGATATACGACGAAAACAAATGGAGAAGGAGGGGTTGGACTGGCTATTGTCAAATCCGTGACCGAAAGATACGGAGGCAAGATTCAGGTTCGCTCAGAACAAGGCGTTACCAGCTTTCGTATTTCCTTTAGCTTGTAATAAAGGGGTGTTTCGATGGGATGGATGGAAAAGACATCGAAGCGGATTGCCAAAAAACTCATATCTGATGATACCACTCACACAGAGGAACAGCTCTCTCACGGCATCGAAATCTTTCTCTTAAATCTTTTAAACGTGTGCTGCCTGTTCCTCGTTTCTCTCCTACTCGACATCGTATGGGAGGTTTTTTTCCTCACCGCCATCTACTACTTGCATCGCCTTATCACCGGGGGGGTTCACATGAGCACCCCTATGTCCTGTCTCATCGTCGGGACAGTGACCTTGTCAGGAGCAGGATTCGCGATGGCCCGTCTTCCCTTGCTTCCCATACCATTGGCCTATTTCTTGATCATCATTTCCATGAGCGCAGCCTTTTTGATTAATTGGCGGCATGCTCCCGCCGCGCATACGTATCTGCCTACCGATGAAGGAGTAAGACAACTCAACAAAAAAATAGTTTTATTTATGGTTGCGATAGGTTGCGTTTTTATATTTTTTCTAGTAATATATTACCAAAAACCAGCTATGATTTACACACTCGCTGTTTTTCTTCAGTCGCTGCACCTCCATCCGGTTTCATACCGTATGGTGGCCGGCCTTGAACAAATGATTCGAAAGGGTGGTACGTTATGAAGAAATTGCGTAAACTGGCATCTAATTTCTTTGCATCCTTGTCAGCCTTGCATGTTGCCGGAGTATTAAAAGGAGGCTTCTTCTACGAACCGGTTCCTCCTTCTCAGCGCGAAAAACAGCAGTAGTCTTTCCGCCTTTACACACACAAGGGTGTCCCCGAACGCGGGGGCTCCCTTTTTTACGTGAAAAGCGGCTGTTTCGCGAGGAAAGCTCTACCTGCGAAGACAGCCACTCTCTTTTTTCCTGCCATCTTTCATCCAGTCTTCCGGTCCTTCCAGTCAGGCTGGCTGCACCCCACCATGTCCTTTTATGAAACGTTGCTTACTTGTTTTTGCTGAGGACGCTCTCAATGATCCACCCAAACAAGCTCATTAGCGCCGCTGCCATCAGAACCGTCCAGAATGATCCCGGCCAGTTCCCCACCTCAAAGCCATTGATCATATAGGCGGTCAGCGCAAAGGTGAGCGTGTTGATCACGAACCAAAACAATCCCAGTGTCAAGAAGTGCAGCGGCAAGGAAAAGAACACCAGGATCGGCCTGATAACCGTGTTGACCACCCCCAGGATGAATGCCGCCCAGACCGCTACCCCGAAACTGGAGAGGGTAATCGTCTCAAACCACTGGCTAATCAACAACAAGGCCGCACCGTTCAACAAGAGCTTGAGTATCCATCGAATCATCCGTTTCCCCTCTTTCCTGTGGCTTTAGAAACAGGCAACGCTGCCTGAATCACTAAAGCTCCCCTTGCAGTTCTTTGTTCCACTGTTCAAAAAACTGTTGCATAAAGGCGTGGCGCTCTGCCGCGATACGACGTGCTGTCCCGGTTATCAGACGTTCTTTTATCCGGCTGAGCTTCCTTTCGTACTCCTTGGCGGGCGTATGCTGGGACGGCTCATCCGAGACAAGCGGTTGACCGATCACTCCCGAATAGGCAAACGCGCGAGCAATCCCGATCGCACCAATCGAGTCCAGTTTGTCGGCATCGAAAAGGATCTGGTCCTCAAGCGAAGTCGGCGGCCGCTCCTTTCGAAAGCGGTGAGCCAGGATCACCTGTTGGACCAGCGCTACTTTTTCGGCAGAATAAGCGTACTCTGTCAGCAGCTCCGGCACGAGGCGTGCGCTAATTTCCGCATGACACTCCCCCGTCCGTCTTTCTTCCGCACGGCCAATATCGTGAAGCAAAGCAGCCAGCCGGAGGATTTCCATATCTGCCGATTCCTCGCGCCCGATCCGCTCACATAGTCCAATGACGCGAAGATTGTGCTGCCAATCATGCGCCGGGTCCTGTCCGCCGAAAAACCGTTCCGCCTTTTTTACCAATAGCTTTGGCAAGCATGCCAGCGCTTCTTTTGCGAACTCCATCTCTTTACACTCTCCCTTTACGGACGGAAGTAAAGCACTGCTTTTTTAAAAGAAATCCGATTTTGCTGCTTCGGAAAGAAAACCCGGAGTGATTACTCCGGGCTGTGTCGTGCATCTCTTGAAGCTCGTTCTTATTTAGATGAGCGCCTGCATGGGCCCTCTCGTAAAAATGCGCACATTTGACTGACATCCTTGCCGAGTCATACTCCATTATACTCACGAGCCATCGTGCTCATGTCAGTTGCACTTACTTGGAGACGAGCTCTTCCAATCTGGCTGCCGTGCGAGCGCGGTCGCGTTCCAGGACAGGCTTCAGGAACTGGCCGGTATAAGACCCCTGCACCTCTGCCAGCTCTTCCGGCGTCCCGGTGCCTACGATTTGTCCGCCGCGGGTACCGCCTTCCGGGCCCAAATCAATAATGTGGTCTACCGTCTTGATGACATCCAGGTTGTGCTCGATCACCAGTACCGTGTCCCCGTTTTCCACCAACCTCTGCAATACTTTCAGCAGGCGGTCAATGTCGTCGGTATGCAGGCCAGTCGTCGGTTCGTCGAGGATATAGAGAGTACGGCCGGAGCTTCGGCGGTACAGCTCGGAAGCGAGCTTGACGCGCTGCGCTTCCCCGCCTGAGAGCGTGGTGGCCGGCTGTCCCAGCTTCATGTAGCCCAGTCCCACGTCGAGCAAGGTTTGCAGCTTGCGCTCGATCCTCGGCAGGTTGCGGAAATACTCCAGCGAATCCTCAATCGTCATTTCCAGCACGTCGGCAATGCTTTTGCCCTTGTATTTCACTTCCAGCGTTTCCCGATTGTAGCGCTTGCCGTGGCAAACCTCGCAAGGGACGTATACATCGGGCAGAAAGTGCATTTCAATCTTGATAATTCCGTCACCGCTGCACGCTTCACAGCGGCCGCCCTTCACATTGAAGCTGAAGCGGCCCTTTTTGTACCCGCGGACTTTCGCTTCGTTGGTCGACGCAAACAGATCGCGGATATCGTCGAACACGCCGGTATACGTGGCAGGGTTGGAGCGCGGCGTACGTCCGATCGGCGACTGGTCGATATCGATCACCTTGTCGAGGTGCTCCAGACCCGTTATCCGCCTATGCTCGCCCGGCTTTGCCTTGGCGCGGTTGAGCTCGCGGGCCAGCGCCTTGTGCAAAATCTCGTTAATCAATGTGCTTTTTCCCGAACCGGACACGCCCGTGACGGCGACAAACAAGCCGAGCGGGATTTTCGCAGTGACGTTTTTCAGGTTGTTTTCTTTTGCTCCCTCGATAGCAAGCCACTTGTCGCTTGGCTTGCGGCGCTCCATCGGCACCGGAATGAACTTGCGTCCGCTCAGGTAAGCGCCCGTCAAGGAATCGGGGTTCTCCATCACTTCCTGCGGCGTACCTGCCGCAATGACTCGTCCTCCGTGAATGCCGGCTCCCGGACCGATGTCGATGATGTAGTCGCAAGCCATCATCGTATCCTCGTCATGCTCAACGACAATCAGCGTATTGCCCAGCTTGGTCATGTGCTCCAGCGTCTTGATCAGGCGGGCGTTGTCGCGCTGATGGAGACCGATGCTCGGCTCGTCCAGGATGTAGAGAACGCCCATCAGGCTGGAACCGATCTGGGTGGCAAGCCGGATGCGCTGCGCCTCCCCGCCGGAAAGCGTACCTGCCGCACGGCTCAACGTCAGGTAGTCCAGTCCGACGTCGATCAGGAAGTTGAGGCGAGCCTTGATTTCCTTCACGATCAAGTTTGCGATCTTCATTTCTTTTTCGGTCAGATCCAGTGTATCGATAAACTGATACGCATCGGTGATAGACAGATCGGTCAGCTCGGAAATGCTGCGCCCGCCCACCCGTACGGCCAGGCTTTCCTGACGAAGGCGATGTCCCTTGCAAACAGGGCAATGCTTTTGGCTCATGAAGCCTTCGATTTGTTCGCGAATATAGTCAGAACTGGTCTCCAGATGGCGGCGCTGCAGGTTGGGCACCACACCCTCGAAAGGAACCGTCGCCTCCCGCACCTGGCCAAACTCGTTTTCGTAGCGGAACTGGATTTTTTCTCCCTGGCTGCCGTACATCAGGATTTGTTTGTGCTCCTCCGGCAGCTCTTCGTACGGGATGTCCATCCGAATGCCGAAATGACGGCAAGCGGACTCCAGAAGCTGTTGGTAATACGTCGAGGATTTCGGCTCCCAGGCCCCGATGGCACCGTCGGCAAGCGACTTGGTGACGTCGGGTACGACCATGTCCGGGTCCACTTCCAGCTTGACGCCCAGTCCATCGCACTCCGGGCAGGCGCCGAACGGGCTGTTGAAAGAAAACATGCGCGGCTCCAGCTCACCGATGGAAAAGCCGCAGACCGGGCAGGAGTGTTTCTCGCTGAACAACAGCTCTTCCTGCTCCATGACGTCGACGATCACCTTTCCATCGGCCAGACGAAGCGCCGTCTCCAGCGAATCGGCCAGACGCGCCTGCACGTCCGGCTTGACGACAATCCGGTCCACGACGACCTCGATGCTGTGCTTTTTGTTTTTCTCCAGCTTGATCTCCTCGGACAAATCGCGAATCTCGCCGTCTACCCGCACGCGGACAAAGCCCTGCTTACGGATGTCCTCCAGGAGCTTGACGTGCTCCCCTTTGCGTCCCTGAACCATTGGAGCCAGGATTTGCAGGCGCGTACGCTCGGGGTACACCATCACGCGGTCGACCATCTGCTCGATCGTCTGGGACTGGATCTCGATGCCGTGTTCCGGACAGATCGCTCTGCCTACGCGTGCGTACAACAGGCGCAGGTAATCGTAAATTTCGGTTACGGTCCCTACCGTAGAGCGCGGGTTGCGGCTCGTCGTCTTTTGATCGATCGAGATCGCGGGAGACAAGCCTTCGATGGAATCCACGTCCGGCTTGTCCATCTGCCCGAGAAATTGACGGGCATAAGCGGACAGCGACTCTACATACCGCCGCTGTCCTTCGGCGTAAATCGTATCAAATGCAAGCGATGACTTCCCTGAGCCCGACAATCCCGTCAGCACGACAAACTTGTCGCGAGGAATGACGACATCGACGTTTTTCAGATTGTGGGCACGGGCGCCTTTTACCACAATATGTTCCAATGGCATGCAATTCCCTCTCCTTAGAGCTCTGCCTTCAGCTCAAGAATCAAATCACGCAACTCGGCTGCTCGCTCGAACATGAGGTTGCGCGCCGCTTCCTTCATTTCTTCTTCCATCCGCTCGATCACCTGGATGCGATCCTTCTTCGGCATTTTTTTGAAGTCCGCATGCGGCAGGTAGTCTGCCTTTTCTTCCGCCACCTTGGTCGCTTCGATGACTTCGCGGACAGCCTTTTTGACCGTTTGCGGCGTAATTCCGTGCTTTTCGTTGTATTCCGTCTGGATTCTGCGGCGCCGCTCGGTCTCGCTGATCGCCGCCTGCATCGAATCCGTTATTTTGTCGGCGTACATGATGACGCGTCCCTCGGCGTTGCGCGCGGCGCGTCCGATCGTCTGGATCAGGGAGCGCTCGTTGCGCAGGAAGCCCTCTTTGTCCGCGTCGAGAATGGCGACGAGCGAAACCTCCGGCAAATCGAGACCCTCCCGCAGCAGGTTGATCCCGATCAGCACGTCAAATTCACCCAGGCGCAAGGAACGCAAAATCTGCATCCGCTCAATCGTCTTGATGTCAGAGTGCAGATAGCGAACCTTGATGCCAATATCCTTCAGGTAATCGGTCAGGTCTTCGGACATCTTTTTCGTCAAGGTCGTCACCAGAACCCGTTCGTCCTTGGCGATCGTCGCCTGAATCTCGCCGATCAGATCGTCGATTTGCCCCTTGATCGGGCGGACGGTCACAGTCGGGTCCACCAGACCGGTCGGACGGATAACCTGCTGGACGACTTCGGGACAATGCTCCAGCTCATAGGGACCCGGTGTGGCGGAAATGTAGATCGCCTGCTTCAGCTTGGCTTCGAACTCTTCGAATTTGAGCGGCCTGTTGTCGCGCGCCGACGGCAGACGGAAGCCGTGATCAACGAGGACATCCTTGCGCGCCCGGTCTCCGTTGTACATGGCGCGGACTTGCGGCAGGGTCATATGCGACTCATCCATGACGACGAGAAAGTCGTCGGGAAAATAATCGATCAGCGTATACGGCGCGTGTCCTTCCGGCAGGCCGGTCAGATGGCGCGAGTAGTTTTCGATCCCGGAGCAGAAGCCCATCTCCATCATCATCTCGATGTCGTAGCGGGTGCGCTGCTCCAGACGCTGGGCCTCCAGCAGCTTGCCTGCTTCGCGAAACTCCGCGAGCCTTGCCTCCAGCTCCAGCTCAATGTTTTGGACGGCGCGTTTCATTTTTTCTTCCCGCGTCACGTAGTGGGAAGCAGGGAAAATCGCCACGTGATCGCGCTGCCCGAGGATTTCCCCGGTCAGGACATCGATGGCGGTGATTCGTTCGATCTCATCGCCGAAAAATTCGACCCGAATCGCCTGCTCGCTGTGCGAAGCAGGGAATATTTCCACGACATCGCCTCGTACACGGAATGTCCCGCGCGTGAAGTTGATGTCGTTTCGATCGTATTGGATGTCCACCAGACGGTGCAGGATCTCGTCACGGCTTTTTTCCATCCCGACCCGGAGCGACAGCAGCAGCTCCCGGTACTCTTCGGGAGAACCCAAACCGTAAATGCACGACACCGAAGCGACGATAATCACGTCGCGCCGCTCAAACAACGCGCTGGTTGCGGAGTGGCGCAGCTTGTCGATCTCGTCGTTGATGCTGGAATCCTTTTCGATATACGTATCCGATTGGGGAATGTACGCTTCCGGTTGATAGTAATCGTAGTAGCTGACGAAGTATTCCACCGCGTTGTTCGGGAAAAACTCCTTGAACTCGGCACACAGCTGGGCAGCCAGCGTCTTGTTGTGGGCCATCACCAGCGTCGGCTTGTTGACCTGGGCTATCACCTGGGCTACCGTAAAGGTCTTTCCCGTACCGGTCGCGCCCAGCAGTGTCTGGTGCCGCTTTCCGGCAAGTACACCCTCCACCAGCTCGGCAATGGCTGTCGGCTGGTCTCCGGACGGCTGAAACTCCGATACCAATTCAAAACGGTCCATTCCCTCGTTCATCTCCTTGTCACATCTCATTTCCATTATAACACAATCATTCAAAAAATAAGCCGGAAATTCGAACAAATGTTTGTCTTCACTTTCAGGCCGCTTTTGCCGATACTTCTAAAGAAGAATTCGACCGTATCGAAGGACCCGTCAGGACAGGGAGGACAGTCATGTCAGATACAAACACCGTCAATAACAGCACTTATATACAACCCCATTTGAGCTATAAAGGCAAAAAGGAGTTTTCCACCGAGCTGGACCAAAATGCCTTTATGAAGCTGATGCTGGAGCAGCTGAAACACCAGGACCCGCTCTCTCCGATGGACAACTCGCAATTCCTGCAGCAGACGAGCATGATGACCATGGTCGAGAAGCTGACTAAAATGGCCAGCCTGATGGAGCAATCTAACAGCAGCATGCTGACCCTGCGCGAATACGAAACGCTCGTCGGCAGAACAGCCAGCTATGACATGCAGACAAAAGACGAAATGACCGGCGAGGTGACCCATAAGAAAAAATCGGGAGTCATCGAAGCCGTATACATGGATCAGGGAAAAATCTATTTCCGCATCCAGGGCGAGAAAACGCCGGTTCCGCGCGAATGGATCGAGGGCCTGGAATCGAAGGGCTTGTCCGGAAACAGTCTGGACAGCAGCATCAAGTACGCCGGGATGATCGGCAAGGAGGTTTCCTATACCGAATCCAAACAAGTGGACAAGGACGGAAACCCTGACACTACAGATGACGTCACGACCGTCGATGAGGTCAAGAACGGAGTCATCGTCGGATTTACGCTGAAAAACAATGTCGTTCAATTCCAGTTGGACAACGGAAATGCGATCCAGCTGGAAAACATCACAGGCATGGCGGTCAAGCCGGACAATGTGAGTATGGATAATACCCTCCAGTACGCCCAGATGATCGGCTATAAAATCACCTACACAGACTCGGCCACCCAAACAGACGGTACGACCACGACCAACGAACACACAGGAGTGATCAAAGCCGTCAGCATGAAAAACGGCCTGGTCGAGTTTGTTCTAGGCGATGACAAGAAGGTAAAGCTGAACCAGATCATCGGGTACGAAGCGCAAGCATATGCATAAAACCCTTTTCGGGAAGCAAGTCAAAAGCCGTTCGGATTCTTCTTCCGAACGGCTTTTTCTGTTTGTGGAGCCAGCGTCTATTCATCGACCATCACTTTTCCAGTCAGAGCATCCACGTAAACGGTCGTATCCACCCGGGGCTCCGGTCCGCAGAAGCAATGGGCACGCGATTGTCGGAAGGACAGGTCGTACACAAGCTTCCACTCCGGTTTGTCCTCTGGTCTGTTTTGCAGCTTTACGTACGTAAGCTCCAGCGGATACGCCTGCAGCAGGGCGTTTAGAGCTGCTTGCTCGGCAATGGCTTTGGCACGCTCCGGCAATTTCGCCTGATCATAGCGCTCCGCCCTCAGTTCGCGGATCGAACCGTCCAAAGGATTGACTTCCACGACATATGCGCCCTCTTCTGCGGATTGTCCGCTCTTGATCACCGGCAGACCCGCCACGACCGGATCGGCCACCCAAATGCTCCGCTCTTCGTTGCCCTCATCAAACACGCGGAACTGCTGAGTACCTGATGGCAGCAGCTTTTCCAACCAGGAGACAGCCGATTGGAGATCCCTGCTCTTGTCTGTTTTTTTCCGTGGAGACGTCCCATCGGTTTGGCTCATGCCCATCAGTTTGCCTGTCTTGGCATCGACTTCGACGAGCAGATGATATCTCTTGTCTCCCTTCGCCTCGTCCGGAAAATTTCCCAGTTGGTACGGCTTCTCCTGATCAGTCACATCTTTTTTGAAAATTCCCCAGACATAAACGCGGTGCTGCTCACCATTCTCCATGTCCTTTGCAAACTCCGACAGCGGCCATTTCTCCACGTCTTTTCCAGTGATTTCCTTGGCAAATACCTTTACCTCCGCCTCGTTTTTCAGAGCGGCATAGCTTCCTTTGCCGACAACGGAGACCGTTTTCGCCTTCGCGGGGGCGGCCTCCATGCGTTTTCCCGTAAAGGCATCAATGGCACTGCCGGTATGAGGGCCTGCTACTATCCCGCCCTTGATGGCATAGACCAGATGCGCCTGGGGTTTGCCCGCTTCTGCTCCGGACAACGGTGAGGCTTGCCCGGGAACCATGTACATCAGCTCCAGCGGCTTGCTTTCGGCAAAGCGCTGTTGGGCTGTCGCCATCGACAAAACGCGCTGCGGAGACGGCATTTCCTTGTGGTCGATCGGTTCGTAAAGAGCGCCGTTAAACGTTCGGAAGCCGATAATCCGGCCTGTTGCATCGACAGTGACAAAACAGTCGTAGGGATCGCTTAGTGCGACTTGATTATGCTTGCGGACAAAACGCACCGTAAACGTACCGTCCTTGCGGGTGACGTCTCGCGCTTCATATGATTTTCCGAAAGGATGAAGGCCAAAAAGAAAGCCGGCAGCCCTCGACTTGACGACTTCCTCGGTCAGCTGCCCTGTCTGATGGTTTGAGGTACCCGCAGGGTTCAGCTCCAGCACCAGCAGATTCCCCGATTGACTATCGAATATCGCACGATCAGACTTCACTTCCCCTTTATTCACCGCCATGATAAAAGAAATACTATCCCCGCTGACCCCTGGACCGTCAACGGGACCATCGTATACAACCGAGCTGTTTCTCAGCTCGGGAATCAGCCGGGTCACATTTTGAATCCCCTTGGAGATCGCTACCGGTACGGGCGTGACCGCTGTCGCGGCGTTGGCTGCCGCAGCAAGGCCGGACGAGGCGAGCGGGAATGAAAGAAGACTGGCTGTTATGACTGTTCCGGCACAAAAACGCAGCGCATGTTTTCTATATGTGTTCATGCAGATTGTATCCTCCTTTTTCCACTATTAACAAGACGCGCGGAGGGGTTGTCTTGTTACATCGTAACTGTATAGAAAAATGTGAAAAAAGCTTTGTCCTTTATGTCCCACGGGGGAAATAAAAAAGCGCGGAACCTTTGCCCGCGCTTTTTATCGATTTAAAACATTCATGTAAAAGTTTGCCGTTACGCCCCGAGATTCAGCTTTTCCAGCTTCTGCTTCACCAGCTGCACGACGCTTGCCTGCTGCATATCCACGAACACTCTCGTATTTGCGTCCGGCACCACGATAATCCCCAGCTGATGATGATTGCCCGCATAGACGGCGCACTGGACAAATTTGACCTCGCCGTCCAGAGTGAGCACCTCCATTTTGCAGAAAGCGGGATTGACTTGCAGGGCGGGGTACAAGTCTTCCTTGTTCCGCACTGACACGCCGTTTACCTTGACGATAATCTCTCCCGGCCTGATCCCGATCTCTTCCGCTGGAGTGCCCGGCAGAACGGCCATTACCTTGACTCCCTGCGTGGACTGGATAAAATACGGAGCTTTTTGCCGCTCCTGCCACTGGCTCAGCCAGAACAGACCTTCGTGGCCGATGAGCGAGAACAGCGCAGCCAGGAGGATGAGCGGCATCCACAAGGCCGCCAGGGCAGTCAATCCGAGCAGCACGACCGCATACAGCGCCAGTTGTCTGGATATTTGTCCCGCTCGCTGTGCTGGCGTCTCTGTCTGTGTCAATACGGAAAAACCGGTAACCGAAGGGAGCAGCAGCAAAGCGAAGGAAGCTGCGCCAGGGGCAAAAAACGGCCAGCTTGGATACAGCGCTCCGCTGAAGCTTCCCGCCTCCACAGGCACAAACAATGCAAGCGGCGTCACCCAAAACGAGTGCAGCAGATAGGCTCCGACGATCCTTCCTCGCTGCCCCTCCACGAACAGCGGCGACGCATCCCGTCCCCTGTTCCAGCGGACCAGAAATGCCTCGATCAAGTGCATGATGGCTACAAGGGCCAAAAGCGGCACGGGCTTGGCCTGAACGAGCATGCTCCAGACCGTCCCGATTCCCGGTACAGCAGAGACGTCGGGAAAGACCCTTGCAATCGCGTGAAACAGCGTCAACAGTCCCGCTGCATAGGCAAAACAGAGAAAGCGCAGCCGGATTAAAGCCAAGACCGCCGCAAAGCCCCACAGCAGCCAAAGATCCTGTATTTGTATGACAACCCCCAATGCAGCAGCCAAAAGAGAAATCAGCAGTCCTCCGGTGATGCCCATGCCGAGAGAGCGGATCGTCTGCTGAAGGGGGAATTGAATACGAACGGCAAACAGCTGTCTCTCCAGCAGCATCTGGCGTCGGTAGTGCAAATAAATAAACAGCAGAAACAAGTAAAAAACGGGGTTGAGAAGAAAGCCGCCAAACCCGGCCAGCACCGAAAGGGTATCTCCTTGAAACGCCATTTGCCTCACCTCGCATAAACAGCTTTGAAAAGCGTGACTTTGCCAAGCTGCGGCACCGTCAACGCAGCGCTTTTCCTGTCATTTGCAATCAAAAAAGAAACCACGACCGTTCATAGCCGTGGTTACCATTTCTACGGAAGACAGGAGATTCCCTGCCACATCCCGCTGGATTATTTTACCTTTGTCTGCTGAGCCACTACTTCGAGCGCTTTTTGCAGTTGAAGGTCATTTTCCGGTTTGCGAATTTCTTCGCGCAGACTGTCCTCCAGCGCTGTCCGCGTCGCCTGATCGACCGCTCCCGTCACCGGCAGCTTGTGGGCAGCCTGGAATTTCTTCACGGCCTGCTCCGTCTTCTCGTCAAAGTAGCCGTCGTCACGGCCTGCCGGAAGCTTCAGTCCGGTCAGGATCAGCTGCAGGTTCTTGACATCGCTGCCCGCCATGTCACGGGAAAGCGCCTTGTCTGTCGGCAACTGCGTCGCGTTGAAGTACTCAGGCTGCGCTACCTTCACGTCAGGCTCGATACCTTTCTCGTGAATCCAGTTGCCTTTTGGCGTCAGCCACTTGGCGATGGTCAGCTTCAGTTGGCTTTTGTCTGCCATCTCCATGGTGCTTTGCACGGTTCCTTTACCGAACGATTTCTCTCCGACAAGCTTGTAGCCGCCGCTTTCGCTCATCGCTCCGGCGAGAATCTCCGACGCGCTCGCGCTGCCCCCGTTGATCAGGACCGCGATCGGGTACGGTTTGGCCGCGTCTGTCTTGGAAAAATACTCTTCGCGCTGTTTGTTCGCAGAGCCGTATTCGATCTCGACGATCTTGTCTTTGTTTGGTATCAGCGACTCGCCGATTTCTTTTACGGCCAGCAAGTAACCGCCCGGATTGCCGCGAACGTCGATGATCAAACCGCCGATGCCCTTTTTCTCCAGATCATTCAACTGGTCAGTAAAATGCTTGGATGTGTCGGAGGAGAATTGCGTCAGGCTGATGACTCCCACCTTGACTCCGTTCTTCTCTATGATTTGGCTCGTCACCGTCTCGATCGGAATATCGTCGCGGACGCAGACGACCGTAAGCGGCTCGGCGACTCCCGGACGGGCGATCTTCAGCACCGCTTTGGAGCCTTTGGGACCGCGAATTTTGGTAACAGCCTGATGGAGATCAAGTCCCTCAAGCGACTCTCCGTTTACGCTGAGAATCTGGTCGTTTGGACGCAGGCCCGCACGTTCGGCCGGGGAGCCCTTAAAGGGCGATACCACGGTCACACGTCCGTTCTGCATCGTCACTTCCGTACCGATCCCCTGGAATGTCGAATGCAGCGTCGAATTGAATTCCTCCGCCGATGACGGGTCCATGTAGTCGCTGTACGGATCCTTCAGGGAACCGACCATGCCGCCGATGGCCCCTTCAACCAGTTGATCAGTCGTCACATCCTGAATGTACTCCTGCTTGATGGCGGAAAACGCATCGAGCAGCTTCTTGAATTCTTTCGGGTACTCCTGCTGGCTCCCCGCGAACAGAGAGCCTGCCGCCGCAGTAACGGCCGTAGCGTTACTCGAACCGGCGGACGTTTTCATCAAACCCATGGTCAAAATGCTACTCGCGACCATGGCGACAAGCACGAGGGCAAACACGGAACGTCCATTCCATTTCATCGTCACGACACCATCCTTTGTGCTCCCCGGTGGAAAAGGTATGCAGCTAGTGTATGCAAATCTGTCAGGCAATATTTGCCTGAACGTCTCCGGAACGCGTTAGCGAAGGTACGGCATCGGATCGACAGCCACATCGTTTTTGTACACGGTGAAATGCAAGTGGTTGCCTGTAGAACGGCCGGTAGAACCGACCTCGGCAATGATTTGGCCTTTATCCACTTGTTGTCCCACCGACACCTTGATGCCTCCCTCGCGGATATGGCCGTAAAGCGTTCTAATCTCGGGACTGTGCTTGATCATCACCGCGTTGCCGAAGCCTCCGTAGTAGCCGGCGAAGACGACAATGCCCGGAGCCGCTGCCTTGATCGGCGTTCCCTTATGTGCAGCCATGTCTACTCCATTATGCCCAGCGGAGCGGCCGGTAAACGGGTCTTTTCGCACGCCGAAGCCGGAAGACCAGCGGAACAGCCCGTCATCGATCGGCAGAGCAAGCTGCCCGCCCTTGTAGCCGTTGCTGCCGGCGCTGAGCGCCCGCACTCTTTCAGCGTACTTGGCATCTTCCTGTTTTACAAGGGCCAATAATTGCTGGCCGTATTCTTCCAGGCTCTCATTCAGCTGCGCTTCTTGCTTCTGCAGCTCGGCCTTCACGACAACGCTGCGCTTGTACTGCTTGTCCAATTCGGCTTTCAGATTTTCCGCCTCTTCGTACATCCCCGCATACACGGTGAGCTGGTGGTCGATCTCTTTTTTCTTCTTTTCGATCGTGTCCTTGTCCCGCTTGTTGTCTTCGAGAATTTTCGTATCCTGCTCCAAAATCAGCTTCAAACCCTGCATGCGGGTCAGAAAATCGCCAAAGTCGGAGGCGCCGAGCAAAACATCCAAGTAGGAGACGGTTCCGCGCTCATACATGACCTTGACACGCGTCTTCAAGAGGGCGTCCCGCTTGACGACCCGGTCGATAGCCTCGTCGAGGTGGTCCTGCGCTTCCGCCGCCTTTACCTTGGTCACTTCCATCTCGGCTTCGAGCTTATCCAGCTTGTTCTGGGTTTCGTTTCGGCGAAGGTCAATCGCCATCAGCTCTGTTTCCAGGTCTTTCGTCTGCTTTTGGACCGTAGCGATCTGTTGTTTGGTCGCCTCTACCTTTTTTCGCTGCGCATTTTTCTTTTGCTGAATGGCTTTCAATTCCTGATTGATTTTGTCTAGGGATGACTTGCTTGCTGCCCAGCTGACGGTTGAAGGCGCGGCGGAGACAGCCAGGAGGCCTGTCACCAATACGGATAGCAGTATCTTCTTCCTCATAGTTCTCCTCCCTAGTAAGTGATTACACCCGCAAAAAGCGGCGGACTGACACCAGACTGCCCCAAATGCCGATAAAGGCCCCGATAGAAAGCAGCGCCAACGCCACCTGGTAGACAAGCGGGAACAGCGGCAGCAGTTGGAACATTTGCGATCCGATCAGGCTTCCATTGATCGCTTCGACCAAATAGTGATAGCTGATAATCAAAAGAACGATCGGGATCAAGGCGCCCAAGATGCCCATCAGCAGGCCTTCGACAAAGAACGGCCAGCGGATAAACCAGTTGGTGGCGCCGACGAGTTTCATGATCTCGATCTCCCGGCGGCGCGCTACGATCGTCAGCTTGATCGTATTGGCAATGAGGAACATCGCCGTGAAGCCGAGACCGATGATGAAGCCGATCCCCACGTTGCGGACCGCGCCGGTGGCGACAAACAGCTTTTCTACCGTTCCTTCGCCGTAGTTGATGCTGCTGACAAACTCCAGCTTCTTGACCTCGCTGGCGACTGCGGCCGTTTCCTGCGGGAGCCTTGTTTTGACGACAAACGCGTCCGGCAGGGGATTCTCCTTTTCCATACCTTCAAACAAATACGCCTTTTCGCCCATGCCCTCCCTCAGCTGCTTCAGTCCCTCGTCTTTCGGAATAAACTGAACGGATTCCACTTTGGGAATCGACTTAATCTTTTGCTCAAGCGACGCGATGTTGTCTTTTGTCGCAAGGGTGTCGATAAATACGCGAATCTCGACTTGCTTTTCCACATTTTGGGCGAAGAAGTTGACGTTCATCGCCAAAATCAGAAACACGCCCAAAATCAGCAGAGTAATGGTAACGGCGCTGATGGAAGCGAAGGTCATCCAGCCGTTCCTGACGAGGTTTTTGACCCCTTCACGGGCGTGGCGTCCCAGCGTTCTAATCTTCATAACCGTATTCCCCTCTCTGCTCGTCGCGGGCAATCTGTCCCGCCTCGATGGCAACGACCCGCTTTCTCATCGTGTTGACAATTTCCCGGTTGTGCGTAGCCATGACGACCGTCGTCCCCCGCTGGTTGATCTCTTCAAACAGCTTCATGATCTCCCACGAAGTTTCCGGGTCGAGGTTGCCCGTCGGCTCGTCCGCGATAATGATGCCCGGGCTGTTGACCAGCGCCCGCGCCAGCGCGACACGCTGCTGCTCGCCGCCGGACAGCTCGCTCGGCAGCATTTTTGCCTTGTGCTTCAGCTTGACAAGCCCCAGCACGTCCATGACGCGCGGCTTGATCTGTTTCGGCGATGCCTCGATGACCTCCATGGCGAAGGCCACGTTTTCGAAAACGCTCAAGGTCGGGAGCAGCTTGAAATCCTGAAACACGACGCCGATGCTGCGGCGCACCATCGGAATCTGGCGCTCCTTGATCCGGCTGACATTAAAGCCTCCGAGGAAAATCTGCCCCTTGGTCGGTTTTTCCTCGCGGTACATCAGCTTGATGAAGGTCGATTTTCCCGCACCGCTCGGACCTACTACATACACGAATTCGCCCTTTTCGATGCGAATATTGATCCCTTTCAAGGCATTGGTGCCGTTGGGATAGGTTTTCCAGACGTCAAACATCTCGATCAAGCAAATCACATCCTACATTGTCAGATCCGTCTATCTTTGCTCTCTAGATCCTCGTATTTATGTACACATTCAAAAAGTAATGAACAACCGTCCTTATCCGACAAAGCTTGCATCCATCCGTCTTCCGCCGCCGCGAGATGGTAAATTGCGACAGCGGATATAGCCATCCGTTCTATTATACCACCGTGTTTCGAGGATGGTATCCACTAAATCTCTCATTTCTTGTCGAATCGCTATCACTTTCTCATTTTTTTCTATTTCTCCCCTGCACTTCGCGGCACATCGTCAACTGGTTTGTTTGTTTTCGCTTGGCTACAATAAAGGGGTGACGACTTGCGAAAGGGGCTCTGACCGTGAATCATTTTGTTTACCATAATCCGACTGAACTGATATTCGGAAAAGGACAATTGTCCCATCTGAAAGACAAGGCCGCCAAGCTGGGCTCGTCTGTTCTGCTTGTCTATGGCGGCGGCAGCATCAAGCGCTCCGGCTTGTACGACAAGATCATCTCTCTACTTGGGGAGGCGGGCTGCCAGATGCATGAGCTTGCCGGAGTGGAACCGAACCCTCGCCTGTCTACCGTAAAAAAGGGCATCGACATTTGCCGCAAGCAAGGGGTCGATTGGGTTTTGGCCGTTGGCGGAGGCAGCGTGATCGACGCGTCCAAGGCGATCGCTGTCGGCGTGCCGTACGAAGGGGACGTTTGGGATTTCTACACCCGCAAGGCTGTACCCCAAAAAGCGCTTCCGCTCGGCACCGTTCTGACGCTCGCCGCAACCGGCTCCGAAATGAACCGCGGCAGCGTGGTGACGAACTGGGAGACGCAAGAGAAGTTTGGCGGCACCACCACATTCCCGACCTTCTCGATCCTCGATCCGGAAAACACCTTCTCGGTGCCCCGGGACCAGACGGTTTACGGCATGTGCGACATCATGTCCCACGTGTTTGAGCAGTATTTCAGCCACACGCCGGAAATTCCGCTGCAAACCCGCTTCGCAGAATCCATTCTGAAGACCGTCATCGAGAACGCCGAGCGCGTGCTGGCCAATCTGGAGGATTACGACGCCCGGGCCAACATTATGTACTGCGGAACGATGGCTTTGAACGGCACGCTGCCGGTCGGGGTGGAAACGGACTGGGCGACGCACTCGATCGAACATGCAGTCAGTGCCGTCTACGACATTCCGCACGGCGGCGGTCTGGCGATCATTTTCCCGAAATGGATGCGTTACGTCTACCGTGAGAACGTGGAGCGCTTCAAGCGCTTCGCGACAGAGGTATGGGGAGTCGATCTGGCAGGCAAGTCGGATGAGGACATCGCCCTTGCCGGGATTGAGGCGACAGAGGCTTTCTTTGCCCGCATCGGCGCACCTGCCCGGCTGGCAGACTATCAGATCGGCGACGAAAAGCTTCAGGTAATGGCCGAGAAGGCCACGCCGTTTGGGCCGATTGGCCGCTTTAAGAAGCTGGAGAGCGCGGATGTGGCCGAGATTTTGCGAATGTGTCTGTAAGCATTCAGGAACAAAAAAGAGGATAGGAGCCACTGCGAGCTTCTATCCTTCTTTGCTTTTTATGGCAGCTGAGGGAATGATCCCTATCCAGGCAGAGCTTATTTCTCCGGTGTCTGGCTCGTTTACTTGACCGGCAATTCCACGCTCCAATCCACATCCGCATACCTTTTGGTCACGGCCGACAGGGATATCGTCAGCTGTTTCGGGATTTGCTCCATCTCTCCCACATCCAGACCAAACCTCATGATTTCTCTGCCTTGGGCATCTTTCCCGATGCTGTCGTAAGTAGAGCCGTTAATCGGATAGGACTTCCCGCTCTCATCCGTGATCACCCACCAAACGAACTCGATGGACGAAATGTCCCGAACGGCTGCTTCCAACGTAAGAACCGTACTGTTTTCGCGGATCTGAGGGTCTTCCGCTTTCAAGCTTTTCACGGTAAACAGGCTTCCCTTGTACTCGACGCTCTTCGGCTCCGCCGCCAGCTTCTCCGGCTGAAATGAAAACGTCAGGTCTGCCGGTTCTGTCACATGTACGGCGTCCAACACAAACGTAAACGGACCGCTTTCTCCAAATGGCACATAGGCAGTATTCCACGTAAAGTGTCCATATCGGTCGCCAGAACACCGCCCCTCCGTCAGCATTCCCTGCTCGAGACCGTCGTCTTCCCGTTTATAGGCCGTCACATCTTTTCCGTTTTTGTCCAGTATCCGATACTCCAGGCGATACTGCTGATACGGGACGTAAGGAGCGTAATCAGGGTCTTGCGTTTTTCCCGTCATCTCCCGGGCATATTGTGAAAGCCTCTTTTTCGCTCCTTCATCCCATTTGGTTTCCATTCCCAGCACTGTAGACGAGGGAGCGTCCGTTACCGTGTGAAGCGCAATTTGCAGCCCTTGTGGCGTTGTGTACCGGCCATCCACAGGAATAATGCGGGTGGCTGCGATCGCTTCCTTCATGGAAAACGGCACCTCCAGCTTCCAGTTGCCTTTTACTGTTCCGATTTTCCGCACATCGATGAGCAGCTTCATCTGATCAGGAACCGGCCGCTTTTCCAAGTCTTCCAAGGAAAAACTGAGGTAACCGAGATATCTCTCCCTGTCCCCTCCCCCACCAAACCCGCTGTTCAGCGGCTGATTTTTCTCGTCTGTCAGTTCGATGACTTTGTCAAGGTTCTTCCGAATCTCCTGTGGATCGATAAAAGTTCCGTCCGTCTTTTTGATTTGGTAGGATACAAACACTCGGGTAGGGTCGGCCATAATCGCCTTGACTTCAATCGTAATGCCTTGGTCAGTAACGGAGGCATTGACGGATCGGGCATGCCCCTCAATTGTTGCCCTCTCGATACCCTTGTCCAGACTTCCCTCTCCAAACAATGCTCGTACCTTTTCTTGCGCCGCCTGTGCAGTTCCCTCCAGATTCGTCTTGTTCGAAACTCCCTGTCCGATCAATGACTTTACCTGGGCGGAAAAGTCCGGAGACACATACGTGCCGACCCCCACTGCAAACATTACCGCTCCCGCTGTGGCGAATGACATGGAGGCCCAGCGATACCAACGACGTTTACCCTGACGCGGCTTGCGCTTGACCGCCGCAGTCGGCATCACAAAATCCGGAATCTCCTCCCGTTCAGCCATGCGATTCAATACAGAAGAAATCTCCTGATCGAGCTTATTCATTTGCACTCACTCCTATCTCGGACAACTGGGGTTTGTCATCTTGCCTTCGCAGTTCTGCGCCAATCAGCTTCCGGGCATGATGCAGCCGGGATTTCACAGTTCCCTCAAATACGCCAATCATCTCGGCAATCTCCGCGACGCTGAAATCTCCATAGTAGTACAAAATCACTACCGTACGGTGTTTTACCTTCATCGTGCAGATGGCCCTCCAGATCTGCTGCTGTTCTTCTCGTTCGATCACGCTCTTCAAAGGGTTAGCCGATTCATCCGCCCATTCCTGGTATACACCGGAAGGCCTGTGTCTGCGAACGGCATTGAGCGCGCGATGGGTGACAATCTTGGCGAACCAGGTCCGAAACGACACGCCCCTGTCGGGATCAAAGCGATCCAGAGACTGATACACCTCAAACAAGGCCTCCTGTACAGCGTCCTGAGCCAGCTGCCGATCGTGGATGATCAGGCAGGCTGTACGGTAAGCCATCGCCAAGTGAGGCTGAACCAGCTCCTCGAAGCTGGCGCTATCGCCCTGCCGGCACTTGACGGACAACTCCGTTTCCTTCACTTCCCTCACATTTTGTCCTCCTTTCAGGTTCTTTTGCTCTATATTCACCGCTCGAACGGATTTGGTTCAAAAAAAAATTTACGTTTTTCCGATTTGTATAACACATCCTTACCTGCTATTTTATAGAAAACAGCAAAAAGATTCAGGGGAGAGATTTCGGATGCACATGAACGAACGTGTTACCCACAAGGAGGGGCAGAGGTTTCGGAGCAAGCTGCTCTGGGGATTTGTCATCGGCTTCGACGTTTTCATGTTTGTTGGCTTCAGCTGGTTGTTCTACTACCTCAAGTTTACGGAGAACGGCTTGTCCCAACCCTCGAGCGATCTGGAGATTTGGACGATTTTCATTCTCTTTGGCCTGTTCATACCGGCCCTGATCACCTCGCTGTTTTTGATGAAGCTCGTCGTTGTAGTGGGGGAACACGCTCTGACCATCCGCATGTCCCCGCTCGTAAAGCGGCGTATCCCTTACAACAAGATCGTTTCGTGCGAAATCTGCCAATTTAACCCCGCCCTGGATTACGGCGGCTGGGGAGTCAGGTACACGTTTGGCGGCTGGGCTTACATCGTCAGCGGAAACCGCGGAATTAAAATTTCCTTGGAACAGCATAAACAGGTCGTCATCAGCTCGGACGATCCGGAAAAACTGCTGGAAGCCTTGACGGAAGCGATAAACAAAGCAAAAAACCCCCAAGCGCCGCTGTAATCGCGGACTTGGGGGTTTTGACGTCCCGGCTTACGCCGGCGACCCGACATCGATCAGTGATTCGATCATGACCTTTTGGCTGTTTTTGTCGACCCAGGCATGCGTCTCCTTGAGAAGCTCGCGGTATGCGGCGATTTGCGCTTCCACCTGGCCGCGTGCCGTTCCGCCGAGCACATCGCGGGCGTTGACGACCGTCTCCACTGCCAGTGCCTCATACACGTCGCTGTCAATGTCGGCGGAGAACATCCGAAACTCTTCAAGCGTCAAGTCCAGCAAGTATTTCTGCTGCTCGATGCAGTAGAGCACGGCGCGTCCCACCACTTCATGCGCCTGGCGGAACGGCATTTCCTTGCGCACCAGATAGTCGGCGAGGTCAGTCGCATTGGAAAAATCCTGTGTCACGGCCTGGCGCATCCGGTCCGTCTTGACCTGCATCGTCTGGATCATCGGCGTGAGCAGGGCCAGTGCCCCGTGCAGCGTCGCAACCGTGTCGAACATGCCTTCTTTGTCTTCCTGCATGTCTTTGTTGTAAGCGAGCGGCAGCCCCTTCAGGACGGTCAAAAGGCCAAACAGGTTGCCGTACACCCGCCCCGTCTTTCCGCGAACCAGCTCCGCCACATCCGGATTCTTCTTCTGCGGCATGATGCTGGAGCCGGTGCAGAACGCGTCGTCCAGCTCCACAAAGGAGAACTCCTGGCTGCTCCAGATCACCAGCTCCTCGCACAGACGGGAGAGATGCGCCATTAAAAGGGACGCGCTTGCCAAAAACTCCACGATGAAGTCGCGATCACTCACCGCGTCCATGCTGTTTAGATAGATGCCGTCAAACTGGAGAAGCTCAGCGACGAAAGCGCGGTCGATCGGGAACGTGGTGCCAGCCAGCGCACCGGCCCCGAGCGGCAGCACGTTCACCCGTTTCCAGCAGTCGCGCATCCGCTCGATATCTCGCTGCAGCATGGATACGTACGCCATCATATGGTAGCCGAAGAGGACCGGCTGGGCCCGCTGCAGATGAGTGTAGCCCGGCATCACTGTATCCAGATGGCTGTTTGCCTGCTCCAGCAGCGCCTCTTGCAGGTACATGGAGAGCTGGATGATCTCCATCAGCTTTTCCCGCAAATACAAATGCATGTCGAGAGCTACCTGATCGTTGCGGCTCCTTCCCGTGTGCAGCTTGCCGCCCACCGGGCCGATTTCCTCGATCAGCATTTTCTCTATGTTCATGTGCACATCTTCATGCGCCACGACAAATTGCACGTGCCCCCGCTCGATCTTTTCCTTTACCTTCTTCAGGCCGGCGATGATCTGCCTGACCTCATCCATCGGCAGGATGCCGCACTTGCCCAGCATCGCCACGTGAGCCAGGCTGCCGACGATATCTTGCCGCCACATCTGCTGGTCGAAAGAGATGGAAGCTGTATATTCTTCTACAAGCTGATTCGTCGGCTTCGTGAAGCGTCCTCCCCACAGTTTCATTGCACAATCGCATCCTTTTCGTCCAAAATCTTGATTGGCGTCTTCACATTTTCATGCAGTACGCCCTCATTCACCTCCGCGTACACCTTGGTCGGCAGGCCCCACAGCTTGATGAAGCCAATCGCCGCTTTGTGGTCGAATTGGTCGCCCGCCGCGTACGTAGCCAGCTCGTGGCTGTAGAGCGTGGAATCCGATTTGCGGCCCACGACGATGGCATGCCCCTTGTGCAGCTTCACGCGCACCACGCCGGTGACGTATTTTTGCGTCTCTTCGATGAAGGCTTGCAGGGCGTTGCGGATCGGCGAATACCAGAGTCCCTCGTAAATGACCTGCGCTACTTTTTGCTCGACGATCGGCTTGAACTGGGCCACCTCCCGCGGCTGGGTCAGGAACTCCAGCTCGCGGTGCGCCAGGATCAATGTGGTCGCGGCAGGAGTCTCATACACTTCCCGGGACTTGATCCCGACCAGGCGGTTTTCCACGTGGTCGATGCGGCCGACGCCGTGGTTTCCGGCGATTTTGTTCAGCTTCAGAATCAGCTCGGACAGCAGAAGCTCTTCGCCGTTCAGCGCGGTCGGCACCCCTTTGACAAAGGTGATCTCGATTTCCTCCGGCTGATCTGGCGTATCGGCGATGGATTTGGTCAGATCGTACGCGCCCTCCGGCGGCGCTGCCCAAGGGTCTTCCAGAACGCCGCACTCGCAGCTTCTGCCCCACAGGTTTTGGTCGATGCTGTAGGGATTGTCCAGATCGATCGGGATCGGGATGTTGTTCTTTTTCGCATATTCAATCTCTTCGTCGCGCGTCCAGCCCCATTCGCGGACAGGGGCCACGATTTTGAGATTCGGGTTCAGAGCCGTAAAGGAAACGTCGAAGCGGACCTGGTCGTTTCCTTTGCCCGTGCAGCCGTGCGCGACAGCGACAGCGCCTTCTTTTTCCGCGATCTCTACCAGAACGCGGGAAATCAGGTAGCGGGACAAAGCGGAGACGAGCGGGTATTTGCCTTCGTACATCGCGTTTGCCTGCAGTGCCGGAAGCACGTATTCCTGGGCGAATGCCTCCTTCGCGTCGACGACAATCGACTTCAATGCGCCGACCTGCAGCGCTTTCTTCTGGACAAAATCAAGGTCCTTCCCCTCGCCTACGTCCAGCGCTACCGCAATGACGTCGTAATTGTATGTGTCTTGCAGCCATTTGATTGCTACGGATGTATCTAAACCGCCAGAATAGGCCAAAACGATTTTTTCTTTTGCCATCGTTCTTTCTCTCCCCGTGTAGAAGAATTATTTATGAGTAATTATACATTTGAACTCATAAAAATACAACACTTTTTCTGTTCTTCCCTTTTTGGAAGGATCTCGGCTGCAAATCCTGGAAAACTTGTTTGTCGCATACGCCATTCCCTTGGTTTTCATCTATAAATGGGATATATAAGAATAAAGGATAATGCTATAGATATTCCTTTCTATATTGCTTGCATGCAAAAAAACATTTTTTAAAAAAGCGATTGACTTTGACGCATACGTAAAGGTGTACAGTGATGTTGTCAGGAGGTGAGCACATGGAATATACGGTGCAGAAACTAGGCCAATTGGCGGGGGTCAGTACGAGAACGCTTCGGTATTATGACGAGATCGGGATTCTTAAGCCGGCGAGAATCAACTCATCAGGATACCGGATTTATGGTCAGGCGGAGGTCGACCGGTTGCAGCAAATCCTGTTTTACAGAGAATTGGGGATTACCCTGGACGTGATCAAGGAAATCGTGACCTCCCCGTCCTTCAGCCAGGCCCAGGCGCTAAAAGAACATCGTGAGCAGCTCCTCGACAGAAGAAAGCAGCTTGATCTGTTGATCAAAAATGTCGAAAAGACGATAGCCTCTATGGAAGGGAGAACGACCATGACCGATCGGGAGAAGTTCGAAGGATTTAAACAAAAGCTGATTGACGACAACGAGCAAGCGTATGGAGAAGAAATCCGCAGAAAGTACGGGAATGAAACCGTAGACAAGTCCAATCAAAAGCTGAAGAACATGTCGCAGGAGGAGTTTGCGGAGGTAAAGCGCCTGGAGAGCGAAGTGGCCTCCACTTTGGCCGAGGCCCACAAAACCGGCGATCCGGGAAGCGCATTGGCCCAGAAAGCGGCGGATTTGCATAAACAGTGGCTGTTGTATTCCTGGAGCAAATACAGCCCGGAAGCTCATGCGAATCTGTCGCAAATGTACGTGGATGACGAGCGGTTTAGAGCGTACTACGATGAAAAGCAGCCGGGAACGGCCGAATTTCTCAGAGACGCCATCCACATCTATACTGGCTTGAAGAAGTAAGTTCGCATGATAAGGTCGCTTTCGGGCAAGAATGTTGAAAAACGGGTTGTACCTGGGAACCAAGTCCGGGTACAGCCCGTTTTGTTTGCGATTTTAAAAATGCGCTTTATTCAGGTATGATCATATCAGACGACTCGAAATAGTCATGCTGCGCTCTAGTTATGCTCCGTTCTTTGAACGCTTCCCGCTTGCGCTGCCAGAGCCGATGATGCTCCATAACGGCGTCGATCGAACCGGAATGGTCTCATGCCTTATCCAAAAGGACCATCACATGTGAGAAAAGGATGTGACTCCCCTGAGATTGTCTCGCCTCCATCCCTTGTTTTATCACCTCCGGGTCAGCCAAAAGCGGCTTGGCCGGATGCTGTCTGACCGCGCCTCCAACGTTTGCTTTGCCCGGGAGCAGAAGACGTCCTCCCTTTCCTTTACCTGCAAAAAGCACCAGTCATTGCTCCGGAGAAAGCTGGGAAGCTCCGACCCGCAGCTGCAGGAAAACAAAATCGTCAATTTGCGGATTGCGATTCCATCCATTGACGGGCTGTTGATCAAACCCGGCGAGACCTTTTCGTTTTGGAACCGGGTTGGAAAGACGACAAAGAAAAAGGGATATGTGGAAGGGCTTCTGCTGTCTCAGGGAGAAGTCAGAACCGGCGTGGGAGGAGGCTTGTGCCAGCTTGCCAACCTGCTCTTCTGGATGGCGCTTCATTCGCCGCTCGCGATAGCGGAACGGCACCACCACCAATTTGACCCGTTTCCCGACGAGCAGCGCGTCCTGCCCTTTGGCAGCGGTGCCAGCGTTTTTTACAACTATGTCGATCTGCGGCTGTACAACCCGACAGAGCAAACCTTCCAATTGCGGGTCTGGCTGACCGATACGCATCTCAAGGGAGCGATTTACACGGATCGCGAGTGGCCCCTCTCTTACCATCTCGAAGAGCGGAACCACCAGTTTATCCGCCGGGAGGACAAAAACTACCGCCGCAATGAAATCTGGAGGCTCGTCATCGACAAGAAAACCGGAAACCGGACGAGCGAAGAACTGGCAATCCGCAACTTTTCCGAGGTCAAATACGCGCTGGACGAAGTTCCCCCTCGCATTCCGGGCTGTTCCATTTAATTTTCATACATTAAAATGAATATATTATGCATTCGTTTTGTACGGAACCTGCGGGACGTATTCCTCGCCCTTATGCTTTTTGATCCAGGCGAGCTCAGCTGCGGCCAGGCGTTCAAAATTTTCCGCAATATGAATGTCCCCCTCCGCTCTCCATCCCGCAATGATCGGATACATCGGCACATAAAACCCGTTGATATACCACATGTCAAACAGCAAGTCAGGGTGGACGAGACCATTTTTATGGAGAACGCCGATCATTTCGAAAAAGCCGTACAGCGTCACAAATTGGGAGAATTCTTCGCTCCCACGGGGATACCGGTCGATAAACGCACCGTAGCTCCATTCGCTGTTTGCTATCGTATTTGCGAACCACTTTTTCGCCTTTTGTATTCGTTCGGATTCATATTGCTGATACAGCTTCAAAATGATGTCGGCATCCTGGTAGGTAGGAATCATTGCTTTCACGCTCCTGTCTGAGTTGGAAAAGTTAATTATATATTGGAATTACCATTATTCAAAAAGGACAGACGTTTTGTCCATGCTTTTTTGCGATGAGCTTTTAGCCATTTTCCTGTTTTCTAGTAAAAGGAGGGTTTTCAATGAAACATTTCTACCTCGTCAGGCACTGTCAAGCGGAAGGCCAGGCTCCCGATGCGGCACTCACTCCCTTGGGCCGCCAGCAAGCAGAAGCGCTCGCCTCTTTTTTTAGAGACATACCGGTGCAGCGGGTCATCGCAAGCCCCTATTTGCGTGCACGCGACACCGCCGAGCCGCTCGCCCGGCATTTCGGACTCACCGTGGAAACCGACAGCCGACTCGAAGAAAGAGTTCTTTCCAGCCAATCAATGCCTGACTGGTACGAGCGATTGCGCGACACATTTTCCGATCTCGCGCTTTGCTACGCCGGCGGCGAAAGCAGCAGGACGGCCATGGATCGCGGATTTTCCCTGGTGCAGGAAGCTCTTTTGGCCCCCTGCTCCCACACCGTTCTAGTTACGCACGGCGGTCTGTTGTCCCTCCTTCTGAAACAGCTCGATGACAGCTACGGCTTTGCCGAGTGGGAAGCTCTGACCAATCCGGATGTGTACCGCCTCTCTTATCAGGAAGACAAATGGACAATCAAGCGTGTCTGGAATGAAGTGGCCGGCTAACCGTTCTCTTGAACAGAAATCGCCGGAAAGCAAAAACAGTTACAGCGAGCTGTTCCTAATGGAGCACCTCCTGTAACTGCGTTTGGTTATCTTGCTGGATGATTTTTTCAAGCTCTTCCCGGGACAACTGACTGACCACGCGAATAAACTGGTGAGCCAGCTCCGCATCAAACTGCGTTCCTGCCCCTCTCCTGATCTCCTGCAGCGCATCCTCTACCGGAAGACCTTTGCGGTAGGGACGATCGGCAACCATGGCGTCAAAAGCGTCGGAGATAGCCAGGATCCGTGCCATCAGCGGGATTTCGTCCCCCTTCAAGCCGTCCGGGTAGCCCTTCCCGTCAATCCGTTCGTGGTGAGAACGGATTGCGGGCAGCAGCTCATGAAACATCCCTGCCTGCAAGATAATTTCATATCCAATCACCGTATGCTGTTTGATCTTGTCGTACTCTTCCGGTGTCAATTTTCCTTTTTTATTGAGAATGTGATCCTCGATACCGATTTTTCCGATGTCATGCAAAATGCCGCCAAAATAGACCTCATCCACTTTATCCGGGGGCATTCCGATTGCCCGCGCAATTTCCCTTCCCCAGTGCGCCACACGCTGAGAATGGCCGCTCGTATAATGGTCACGGGCATCGATAGAAGCCGCCATCGTCGTGAGAAAGCTGTGGTTGAAGGTTTTGATTTCGTCCATTTTTTGATGGAGCTTGTTCATGTTATGAAAGTATTGGCGGAACACGATATTCAAGGCGATAAACGCGGCCAGCAGCGGAATGAGGGAAGGCCATCCGTATACGGCTACCAGACGGGCTCCAATACCGCCAATAATCATGAGCATGACGTACGTGTTTGATCCGCCCTTTACCATGCCGGTAAAGGTATCCAGCCATTTTACTTGAAAGAAGTAAGAGATTCCCGCAGCAACGAGCGACGTGTTGACGAACCAATAAACAACAATCAGCAACAAGTCCGAAACCATCCACGGCATCCCGGCCGAGTCGGCAGCGGTATGTAAAAACCCTACCAGCCAAAGGGTCAGCAAAATTTGGCCGCAGTTAAACATGGCCTTTTTCAAGGAAGAACGGCTTAGCACGGTCACGATCAATAATTCTACGAACGCAGCCCAGACTGCGACCCACGTGCCATACAACAGAATTCCCGAAAAGAACAAAGCGTTGTTGACAGTCAGTCTCGCATTAAAGGTGCTGATAGGGGCAAAAGCCCCTATGATCGTTAAAAACGTAAAAATAAACAAGACGCTCCAGTGATTGCGTGGCTCCCAATCCGGCAGGACCGAAACAAAAACGCCGATCGCCGCAAGAGGGAGAAAAAACTGAATAAACAGATGTTTGAAAAAACGGGCAAGGTCAATATTTCTCTGCATAATTTTTACCTTCGCGCAATCGAATTAAAGAGATAGGCTTGTTTGTAATGCGCTGAACAAGGAGAAACGTCCCCAACATGATAAACAGGTCGCCAATGCTTATAAGCCTCGGGATCGGGAACGGCATATGCATAATATCCGCAAGGAAAGGGAATACCGTTTGATCTGTCAAAAGCGTATGCTTGAAATCCGTACCATTCAGCAAAGGTTCGATCGGGTAGGGAAGCTGTTTGGCCTGCTCGATATCGACAGGCATTCGCCCCGCATTCAGCCAAATGACCAGCGCGTTCAAAAACCACCCGATCATGAATATCCTGATGTCCTCATGCTCCCTGTTAAAGTAGAAGAAGAGCAGCAGCGAGAGATAGGCAACGGATACAAAAACTCCGCCGATTGACGGGAAAAAGCCTGAACAAATCTGAAGCACAATACAGATGGCCAGGAAGGCTAGTCCGTTAAACGTCGGAATGCTCTTTACCCGCCCGCCTCTTAGAAAAGCGATGAAAAACGAGAAGGCTATCACGTCAAGCAGCATATGTCGTTACCTCCGAAAAAGCAATGAAAAACACCACTTAAAAAAGCGGTGTTTCTCTAGTATTCCTGCCTTTAGCCAACGTACCAGTTAGCAGAAGTCGCAGCAACGATACCTGCTACCAATAGAAGTGCTCCGAGCCATTTTTTCATGCCATTCCCCTCCTTAAATGAATAGTGGAGAAAGCTAGCTTCGCTACTTCGCTCTTATGACAGGCCAAGCGACCAGATACAGCCTGTACAGCTTTCCTCTTCCCGAAGGAAAAGGGTGGATTCGCTACTTGCTCCATACAGACCAAGCGACCAGATACAGTCTGTACTTCTTCGCGCTTTCATGCCTATATTTTACACATAAGTGACAAAATTCGGCAATAATAGATTCGTAGTCTATAAGCTTCAATTGCAAGTAGGGATTTATACCTAGAACTATATTCACACAACGGCAGCCAATACTGCTTTCTGAGCATGCAGCCTGTTTTCCGCCTGATCAAAGACGGCAGAGTTGGCACCGTCGATCACGCCGGCGGATACTTCTTCCCCTCTGTGAGCGGGCAGGCAGTGCAGGAAGAGGTAGTCAGGGCGCGCGTGGCTGACCAGCTCTTCATTCACCTGATAAGCGGCGAACGCTTGCAGCCGCTGCTCGTTTTCCGCTTCAAAGCCCATGCTGGTCCAGACGTCGGTGTAGACAGCGTCAACGTCTTTCACTGCCTCCACGGGATCGTGGGTCACCAGCAGCCTCCCGCCGTTTGCCTCCGTATATCCCTTTGCCTTGTCAACGATCGCCGCGTCCATTTCGTATCCGGGCGGCGTGGCGATGCGCACGTCCATGCCCAGCAGCACAGCCGCCAGCACGAGCGAGTTGGCCACGTTGTTTCCGTCTCCCACGTAAGCCAGCTTGATGCCCTTCAGCTTGCCCTTGCGCTCCCGGATCGTCAGCATGTCGGCCAATGCCTGGCACGGGTGGAATTCATCCGTAAGTCCGTTGATGATCGGAATCGTGGCGTGTTCTGCCAATTCCTCCACACCCGCGTGGGAGAACGTCCGAATCATGATCGCGTCGACATAACGGGACATCACTTTCGCCGTATCGCTGATCGGCTCGCCCCGTCCGAGCTGCAGCTCTTTGCCGCTCAGAAACATCGCCATGCCGCCAAGCTGGTACATGCCTACCTCAAAGGAAACGCGGGTCCGGGTGGATGACTTGTCAAAAATCATGCCCAGCGTTTTTCCCTGCAGCGGCTGATACGGCTGACCGTTTTTCTGCTGCTGTTTGATGTGGGACGCCAGCTCCAAAAGCTGCATCAGCTCTTCCCCGCTGAACTCGTCGATCCTCAACAGGTCTCTTCCTTTAAATTTGGCCCACTGTACGTTTGGAAAGCGATCCAATATCTTCACAGGCTGCATGCCCGTCACCTCTTTTCTCCGAAATGGCTTGCACGTACAAAGCGAATGTCTCGCTTGATGTAAACAAAGGAATTCCTTGCTGGACTGCCCGGCTGCGCAGGGCGAATCCGCTGCGGCCGCGGCTGTTCCCTTTGGTCGCGGTGATCAGGGAGAATGCCACGCCCTTTGCCTGAACAAGCTCTACAAGCGACTGCTCATCTTTGATCACGTGCGGGACGCTCAATCCGTTTTCCTTGAGCCAGGCCGCAGTCCCAGGCGTCCCTGCCAAAACGCCTCCCTGCTCCCGCAAACGTTTCAGCGCAGGCAGCACGGCTTCCGTCTTGTCGCCATCCGCAAGAGATACGAGGCAGATCTGCCCCTCTTGCCAGCTTGCGAAAATGTCGTCTTTATAGGCAAACGCCTTTCCCGCGGCTTCCGCGAAGCTGTGGCCGAGCCCCAGCACCTCTCCGGTCGACTTCATTTCCGGCCCGAGCGCCGGGTCCACACCCGTCAGCTTCACGGTAGAGAAGACGGGAGCTTTCACCACGGCGAACGAAATGTCCGGCAAAAGTCCGGTTCCGTACCCCATCTCCGCCAACTGCTCTCCAAGCTGGGCACGGACAGCCAGTTCGACCATCGGGATGCCTGTCACCTTGCTCGTAATCGGCACGGTGCGGGAAGCGCGAGGGTTCACCTCCAGCACGTATACCGTGTCGCCGCTGATGACAAATTGAATGTTGATCAGGCCGACCGCGCCCATCTCCCGGGCGATCGCCTCGGTGTAGCGAGTTATCGTTTCCCTGCATTCGTCAGTCAAGTACGGCGCCGGGAAAAGGGCAACGCTGTCGCCGGAGTGAATCCCCGCCTTTTCCACGTGCTGGTATATGCCCGGAATCAAGACCGAATGGCCGTCGCATACCGCGTCTACTTCCGCTTCCATGCCTGGCACGTATTTGTCGACGAGGAGCGGGAAAAAGTCCCGGCTGTTTGGCTGCTTCAGCCAAACGTCAATCGTGGCGGAAAGCTCGTCGGGGTCATGGACTACAACCATGCCCTGTCCGCCGATGACGTAGGAAGGACGCATCAGGACCGGATATCCCACTGAAGACGCTGCAGCCGCCGCTTCCTCGAGCGTGGATACACCTTGTCCGGGGATATGCGGGATGTTCAGCTTTCTCAGCATGGCGTAAAAGAGCTCGCGATCCTCCGCCCGCTCAATCGCTGCCAGCTTCGTGCCCATCACGGTCAGGCCCGCCGCTTCCAGCTTGGCCGCCAGATTGATCGCCGTTTGACCGCCGAACTGCACCATCACCCCGTCCACCCGCTCCCGTTCCGCCACATGCAGCACATCTTCCGCGTGAAGCGGCTCGAAGTAGAGGTGATTCGCTGTCTCGTAATCGGTGCTGACCGTCTCGGGGTTGTTGTTGACGACGACGGCCGCGATCCCTCTCGCCTGCAGCGCTTTTGCGGCGTGCACCGAGCAGTAGTCAAATTCGATTCCCTGCCCGATCCGGATCGGCCCTGAGCCGAGTACCAGCACTTTTTTGCCGGTCAGCTCCTCGACTTCGTCGACACCTTGCCAATCGGAGTAGTAGTACGGCGTCTGCGCGTCAAATTCGGCTGCGCAGGTATCGACAATTTTATACGTCGGCTTGATGCCGTACTTTTTGCGAAGCTGCTTTATGTCCGCTGCCGCGCATCCAGTCAGCTCTGCGATCGTCTCGTCCGCAAATCCGCGCCGCTTCGCTTCCGCAAGCAGCTCCTGGCTCGGCGTTCCGCATGCGGCCAGCTCTTTCTCCAATGCGACGATCCGGGCGAGGCTTCTCAGGAAAAACGGATCAATTCCCGTCAATCCATGCAGTTCACTTTCCGTAAAGCCTTGGCGAATCGCTTCCGCAAGCGCAAACAGCCGCACATCCGTCGCCTCCTGGACGAGCCTGGTCAATGTCTCCCGGTCACATCCGGCGAGGTCGGGGCGGGCGAGATGGGTGCAGCCCTGCTCAAGAGAGCGCACTGCCTTGAGCAGTCCCGCTTCCAGATTGCGGGCGATCGACATCACTTCGCCGGTCGCTTTCATTTGCGTCCCCAGCTGCCGGTCGGCCAGCGGAAATTTGTCAAACGGCCAGCGCGGAATTTTCACCACGATGTAGTCCAGCATCGGTTCGAAGCTGGCGTACGTATAACCGGTAATCGGGTTCAGCACTTCGTCGAGGTTGTAGCCAAGCGCCAGTTTGGCGGCGATCCGGGCGATCGGATAGCCCGTCGCTTTGGATGCGAGCGCACTGGAGCGGCTCACCCTCGGATTGACCTCGATCAGGTAGTAGCTGTCCGAATGAGGGTCGAGGGCAAACTGGATATTGCAGCCGCCGACCACGCCCAGCGAGCGGATGACCTTGGTGGAAACGCTTCGGAGCATCTGGTACTGCCTGTCGGTCAGCGTCTGGGAAGGCGCGACAACGATGCTGTCTCCCGTGTGGATGCCCACCGGGTCCAGGTTTTCCATGTTGCACACGATGATGCACGTATCGCTCGCATCCCGCATCACTTCGTATTCAATCTCTTTCCAGCCTTTGACGCTGCGCTCGATCAGCACCTGACCGATCGGGCTTGCGGCGATTCCGTTTGCCGCTACTGTACGGAGGGATTGCTCGCTGTCCGCGATGCCGCCTCCCGCTCCGCCCAGCGTATAGGCAGGACGGACGATGACCGGGTAGCCGATGGAATCGGCAAACGCGACGGCAGACTCGACGGATTCGACAGTGGCGCTCTCCGGCACAGGCTCGCCGATTTTCTGCATCAGCTTCTTGAACAGCTCGCGGTCCTCTCCGTTCTGGATCGCTGCCAATGGCGTTCCGAGCAGCTCTACGCCGTACTTCTCCAGTACGCCCGCCTCCGCCAGGGAAACAGCAAGATTCAACCCCGTCTGGCCGCCCAGCGTAGGCAAAAGACCGTCCGGGCGCTCCTTGGCGATGATCGCGCTCACGGACTCTACCGTGAGCGGCTCCAAATAGACTTTGTCAGCGACTTGCTCGTCTGTCATGATCGTGGCCGGGTTGTTGTTGACCAGCACGACCTTGACCCCCGCTTCCTTCAGGGAAAGGCAAGCCTGTGCCCCGGCATAATCGAATTCCGCCGCCTGACCGATCACGATCGGTCCCGACCCGATGACCAACACTTTTTGAATGTGCGGCAATTTAGGCATATCTCTTCGCTCCCACTACACGCATCGACTGCAAGAATTGTTGAAAAACATGCGAAGTGTCGCTTGGCCCCGGATGGGCTTCCGGGTGAAACTGGACGCTCATGACCGGCAGCGATTGATGGCGGATGCCCTCTACCGAGCCGTCGTTTACATTTCGATAGCTAACCGTCAGCAGCCGTTTGTCCAGCGACTCTTCCTTTACCACATAGCCGTGGTTTTGCGAGGTCATGTATACGTTTCCGGTCGTCAGTTCCTTGACCGGATGATTTCCTCCGCGATGGCCGTATTTCAGTTTCTCCGTCTTCCCTCCGAACGCCAGCGCCAGGACCTGATGGCCGAGGCAAATGCCGAGCGTCGGATACTGCTCGGCCGCTTTTCTCCATTCACCGCAATAGGCAAGCAGGTCTTCCGGATCGCCGGGCCCATTGGAGAAGAGCAGTCCGTCCGGCTGCAACGCTTGAATCTGCGCGTACGGCGTGTCAAACGGCACCACCGTCACCCGGCAGTCCAGCTCCAGCAGCGCGTCCAGGATCGATTGCTTCATCCCCAGATCGATCAGCACTACATGCTCCTGGGAGCCGGGGTAGCGTCTGATCTCTGAGCCGGATACTTCTGCCACCAGCGATTTTTTGACGTGCTTTGTCTTGAGCGCGACGGCTTCTTCCGCCGTCAGAGGCCGATCGGAAATGGCTCCCCACAGCGGGCCGTCCCGGCGCACCCGCTTGGTGATCGTCCGCGTATCGATCCCGGCCAGGATCGGAAAGCCGAAATCCTCCGCCGCTTCGGCCAGTGTCCGGCTGGATTGATAGTGGCTCGGCTGCATGCACAGCTCGCTGACGACCATTCCGGCCAAGGCCGGCTTGGCGGCTTCGTAATCGTTGTCGTTTATGCCGTAGTTGCCGATCAGCGGATACGTAAACGTGACGATCTGACCGGCAAAGGACGGGTCGCTCATCACTTCCTGATACCCTGTCATTCCTGTATGAAAAACCACCTCGCCGATTCCTTTCAATGGGGCCCCATACAGTGTTCCGGCAAATACCTCGCCGGTCTCCAGCGTTAAATAACCTGCTCCCAAACCTTGTTTCTCTCTGTCCATCTATGAAAGCCACTCCTCTCCAAAGGGCACTCACTTACGAAAATTTATGCAACTTACTGTATTAATATACATTTGCAATTATAAAAATGCAACGAGTTTTTTGGCGTTTCCTACTCGTTGCATGTATTTTCCTGTCTTTCTGGCTCCGCGGCCTTGCAAGCCGCTTCTTTTCACGAGCGTGGGCAGAGCTGTTTGGCATGCCGTTTGGCCGAATGCCGGGAACGCTTGCCCCCGCTTCTGTTCATTGCAGGCTACGCTTGGGCCAGCGCTTCCTTCAGCACAGCCGCTGCCTGGGCTATTTCTTTTTCCGTCGTGATAAACGACGGCAGGAGCCGGATGACTTGCGGACCCGCGAGCAAAAGCAGCAGTCCTTTTTCCCGGGCGTAATCGAGCACAGGAGCAGCCGGGATCGAAAGCTCCATTCCCAGAAGCAGTCCCTTGCCCCTGATCTCGACCACTTTGTCCGGATAGGCTGTCTTGAGCTGCTGCAAGCTGCTTGCCAGCACCTTATGCAGCTCGTTCACCCGCGCAAGCATCGCGTCTTCCTCTATCGTTTCCAGCGTGGCGATGCCTGCCGCCATGGCGAGCGGGTTGCCGCCGAAAGTCGTCCCGTGGGTGCCGGGAGCAAAAGCCAGGGCCGCTTCCTCCGTAGCCAGAACGGCGCCGATCGGGAAGCCGCTGCCCAGTCCCTTGGCCAGCGAAACGGCGTCGGGCACAATACCGTATTGCTGAAAAGCAAACCAAGTGCCGGTCCGGCCGATGCCTGTCTGCACCTCATCGATCAACAGCAGCAGGCCGTGCTCATCGCAAAGCTGACGGATGCCTTTGACAAACGACTCGTCTGCCGGATGTACGCCGCCCTCGCCCTGCACCAGCTCAAGCATGATGGCGCACGTCTTTTCGCTCACTGCGTCCTGCACTGCTGCCAGATCATTGTAGGGAACGGTCACGAATCCGACGGGAAGCGGCAAGAAGCCGTCCTTTACCTTCTCCTGTCCCGTTGCGGTCAACGTGGCCAGCGTCCTTCCGTGAAACGACTGGCCGAACGTAATGATTTCGTAGCGGTCTGTCCCTTTCACCTTCTGCGCGTAGCGGCGTGCGAGCTTGATCAAGCCTTCATTCGCCTCGGCGCCGCTGTTGCAAAACAACGCGCGGGAAAGACCGGAGAGCTCGCTTAATTTTGCCGCCAGCTTCTCCTGCCCCGGAACGTGGAACAGGTTGGAGCAATGCCAGAGCGTGTCTACCTGTTCATGCAGCTTTTTGGCTACTTTGGGCGGTACATGGCCCAAGGACGTGACGGCGATGCCCGAGATGAAGTCCAGGTATTCCTTGCCCGTCTCGTCCCAGACCCGGTTTCCCTCTCCCTTTACGATATAAATCGGCCATCTTGCATAGTTATTCATTACATGGAGTGGAGCTGTCGTCGTACTCATGGTTTCTCCTCCTCGGATTACTGCTTGATTTTCTCGACGGCCCCGGCAACGATAGCCGTACCGGCGTTCTCGCCCTGGCACACCTTGCGCAAATCCTCCGCTGTCCCGCGGCAAATCACGACCTGGGCCACTCCAGCCGAAAGCGCATCGAGAGCGGCCTGTACCTTGGGGATCATTCCGCCTGTGATAATCCCCTCGTTTATCATACGTTCGATTTCTGCTTGATCCGTTTTGGCCACCAGCGTTTTGGCACCGTCCGCCTCCGGCTTCAGAATGCCCGGAACGTCTGTCACCATGACCAGACTTTCGGCTCCCAATGCGGCGGCGACTGCCCCGGCTGACACGTCTGCGTTGACATTGTACCGTTCCGCTTCGCCGATCCCTGCCGCAAGCGGAGCAATCACCGGCACATAGCCCTGTCCGAGAATAGTCAGCGGAATCGCGGCATCTACTGCCGTCACTTCGCCTACCCAGCCCAGCGGCTTATCCGTCCGTTTCGCCGTGAGCATGCTGCCGTCCATCCCGCTCACGCCCCACGCTTTCGCTCCGTGCTCTGTCAGGCGTCTGACCAGCCATTTGTTGATCTGGCCGCACAGCACCATTTCCACTACCTGCAAGGTATCTTCGCAGGTCACACGCAGTCCGTCCACAAAGACAGAGGAGATCGCCAGCCGCTCAAGCATGCTGTTGATCGCAGGCCCTCCTCCGTGGACGACGACGAGCTGCTTCCCCATTTTCTGAAGCTGTGCAATGGTTTGAAAAAAGCTGTCGGGAAGCTGCTCCATGGTGCTTCCCCCGCATTTGATGACGACAATGCCCTGCATGTTTTCCCTCCTCTACGGAAAAAGCGGTACGACAGACAAGCCGGCTGTCTCCGGCAGCCCAAGCATGATGTTCATGTTTTGAATAGCCTGACCTGCAGCCCCTTTGACTACGTTGTCGATGACGGAAAGCACAATGACCCGGCCGGTTCTCTCGTCGACATGCAGCGCGATGTCGCAATAGTTCGAGCCATACACCTCTTTGGTGCGCGGATGGCTTCCCGGCTGGCGTACGCGGACGAACGGCTTATCCGCGTAGGCGGACTCGTATAGCTCCTGCAGCTCGGAAAGAGTTGCTGCCTTCTCCAGCTGTCCGTAGGCCGTCACCAGGATTCCGCGCGTCATCGGAACGAGATGGGGCGTAAACTGGACGAGCTGCTCCAACTCGGCCTGCCCTGTCAATTCCTGCTCAATCTCCGGCGTATGCTGATGGGATGAAACCTTGTATGCCTGGATGCTTTCATTGATTTCACTGTAGTGAACTCCGAGAGAAACACCGCGCCCTGCGCCGGATACGCCTGATTTGGCGTCGACGATCCAGCTTTTCGGATGGATCCAGCCCGATTTTGCCAGCGGAATCATTCCCAGCAAAGCGGCAGTCGGGTAGCAGCCTGGATTGGCGATCAGCTCCGCTTCCGCGATCTCTTCCTTTTTCCATTCGGATAACCCGTACACCGCCTTCTGCAGCCATTGGTCCGCCGCCGGCTGGCGCTTGTACCAATGCTGGTAGGCAGCCGCGTCCTTCAGACGGAAATCACCGGACAAGTCAATCACCTTCGCGCCGTTTTGGACCAGCTCCGGCGAGAGCTCTGCACTCACTCCCGCAGGCGTTGCGAGAAATACAACGTCGTTGTCCGCCCCCATTTGCCCGGCATCTATTTTAGCGAGGACGGGGAGCTCGCGAGCGTGCACGTGAGGAAACACGCTCGCCAGCGACTCTCCTTCTGACGTGCTTGAGTATAAATTCGCCACCCGCACGTGAGGATGGCCGGCCAAAAGACGTATCAGCTCGACACCGCTGTAACCTGTCGCTCCAACAATTCCGACCCGGATCATAGTTCCTCTCCCTATCTGTATTTTTATACATGAATAATAATAAAAATTCATTCAAAAAACAACCCTTGCAATAGAAAAAGCGCCCGACAATTTATCGGACGCTTTGAACATGCATTTTCTGGCAAGCGCTGTTTCGCTTCGCGTGTGCAACAGTTATTTCTTGTCTGCCAGCCAGGCTGCAACCGTCTCGGCGTCTTGATCCTTGACGAGACCGCCGGGCATGCCGCCTTTTCCGTTTTTCAGGATTTCCAGAATCTGTTCCTTGGTGTATTTGCCGCCCACATGAGTCAAATTCGGGCCGACGGAGCCGGACAGATCCTGTCCGTGGCAGCTGGCGCAATTGTTTTTAAACAGCGTTTCTGCCGTCGCCGCATCGTACCCTCCAGCAGGCGCGCCGGGAGTCGTCTCGCCGGCTGGCTGATTCGCAGGCGGCTGGGCCTGATTGCCTCCTCCTCCACAAGCGCTCATGAAAAGAACGAACGCAACAGAAAGCACAGTGAATGGGAAACGCTTCATGGCTGTTCCCTCCTTATTGAAGAATATTTCTTCGCTAAGTATGCCTCTGCTGCGCTTTATTCATTCTTCCTTTCGTCAACTCATCCCAGAGGAAATTCCAGCGGACTCCACTCACGCAATTCCAGTGTGCGGGCTCGCTGCTTTACCACCGGATCTTCCTGCGCCAAGCGCAGCGCTTCCTCCTGCGTATCGGCCTTGTAGATGACGAGTCCCCCTTTTTTATCGGTAAATGGGCCAGCCATCACGACTTTTCCTTGCTTGTACAATTCATTGATGTAGTCCAGATGGGCGGGACGTATTTTGGCATTCAAATCCTGATCGATAATTGTCAGCATAGCGACGTAGAGCATTCTTTTCTCTCCTTCTTCCTTTTGTCTCTGTGGAGAAGCGCGCTACCTCTGAGGCGACTCACAAAGGCCGCTCATGCTCCGTACCTCGCCAGGCTTGTTGGTGATAATCGCATCGATGCCATATTCCGTCAGCCTGGATGCATCCTCCGGTTCGTCTACTGTGTAGGCAAACACGCGCAGCCCTGCAAGGTGCGCCTGCCGGACGATTTCCGCGGTAACCAGACCATGCCAGAGATGCAGCGAGTATACCGGGTACGGCAGCGACTGCACGTATGTAACCGGATCGTACAGCCGGGCTTCGTACAGCAGCCCCAGACACAAGGCAGGCTCTCGCCGATGCACCTCTTCCAGGACCAGATGGTCAAAGGAAGAGACAATCAACGAGAGCTTGTTTTTCCACATGCGTAATTGTTCGGCCACAGCAGTACCGATTCCTCCGTACCAGGCGGGGCCGTTTTTTATCTCCACATTCACAGTGGCCCCTGCCGGCAAAAGCGACAACACTTCTGCCAGCTCCGGAACCTTCTCTTCCGAATGGCCAGGATCAAACCAGCCCCCGGCCGACAATACGGAAAGCTCGGCCATGGTCTTTGCCCCCACAGGGCCAAGGCCGCTTGTGGTCCTATCCAGCGTGTGATCGTGGATGACACAGAGACGCCCGTCTGCAGTCAGCTGGACGTCCAGCTCCACTCCGTCAGCCTGTTGCTCCATCGCCAGGGAAAAGGCTGCACAGGTATTTTCCGGCGCATCATGAGATGCTCCTCTATGACCGAGAATCAATGGCTTTCCCTTCATGGAAGCCTCCCCGCTTCTGTGCTGTCCGAAAAAGGCGTGCCTATTCCGGACGGTTGATTTGCGAACGGAGATACGCATCGATAAACGCATCGATCTCTCCGTCCATGACAGCCTGCACGTTTCCCACCTCTACATTGGTGCGATGATCCTTGACAAGGCTGTACGGGTGAAACACGTAGGAGCGGATCTGGCTGCCCCAGGCGATATCCTTTTGCTCTCCCTGAATCGCCTGCAGGGTCTTCTCCTGCTCTTCCCGCTTTTTCTCAAACAGACGGGCTGCCAGCATTTTCATCGCCCGCTCGCGGTTTTTGATCTGGGAACGCTCCGTCTGGCAGGTGACGACAATTCCGGTCGGAAGGTGCGTGATCCGGACGGCGGAGTCTGTCGTGTTGATGTGCTGACCGCCTGCGCCGCTGGAGCGGTAGGTGTCAATCTTCAGATCTTCGGTACGGATGTTCACCTCTGTGTCATCCTCGATCTCAGGCAGCACGTTGCAGGAAACAAAAGAGGTGTGACGGCGCCCCGATGAGTCGAACGGGGAGATTCGTACCAGCCGATGGACTCCCTTTTCCGATTTGAGGTAGCCGTATGCATTATGCCCCTTGATCAAGAGCGTAACGCTTTTGACTCCCGCTTCATCCCCCGGGAGGTAGTCCAGCGTTTCCACCTTGAAGCCCTTCGCTTCCCCCCAGCGAGTGTACATGCGAAGCAGCATGGATGCCCAGTCCTGGGATTCCGTTCCGCCCGCACCGGGGTGAAGCTCGAGAATCGCGTTGTTTTTATCGTACTGGTCGCTGAGCAACAGCTCCAGCTCAAAGCTTTCAAACTCCTTTTTCAGCGCCTGGGTGCTGTCGTACACATCCTGGATCATCGAATCGTCGCCTTCTTCGATGATCAGCTCCAGCATGACCTGCAAATCCTCGTATTGCGCATCCAGCTTGCCCATGGTCTCGACCAGGCCCTTCAAGGCGTTCAGCTCGCTGATTGTCTTTTGGGCGGCGTCGTTGTCGTCCCAGAAGTCCGGGGCCAGCATGCGCTCCTCCAGCTCCCCGATTCTCTCCTGCTTGACTGGGAGGTCAAAGAGACCCCCTGATATCCGCTAAACGTTTAGCCATGCTCGCCATCTCTTGCTTGATGTCGGCAATATCAATTAATGCCATGTGCGAATCACCTACTCTTCTTTATGCTATGTATCATTGTACCGTAATTCGGCGGAATCGCAACATGACCAGTGATCACGATCTGGTGCCCAAATAACGGGAGTCCGGGCCCTCCCACAGTGTTGGCGGTGCCGGCGCCGATCTTGTCTCTTGCGGCTCGTTTGGTTTTGTGGACGCTTTTTCCGGTCGGACCATACTGTTCAGCAAGAGGAGGATTGATCCTCCCGCACGTTTCTTCTTTTGCCTCGTTCTCGATTGGGGTACGCTGCGAGAGCCGGTTGCGACGTGGCCGCTTCCTGTCCCCGCGTCCGTAATGAATGCAGCCTGCAGAGGCAGCCTCCTCTCCCAGTTGGGCTCCGGCAGCTCGGTTGTCAGTCTGTGGTCGTCAAAGACTGCGCCTTTCGAGGCGACAATCACCCGCTGCAGGGAATCTGCTTCTCCGCCCTCCCCAGCCAGATTCTCTTCGGTTGTTGCACCGCCGTCTGCGAGCAGGTAGCTCTCTTTTTCGTCCTGCATGCTGCGTTTCAACACTTTCCAGGTCTCGTCGATTCTCTCCAGGATCAATCGCGCTTGAATTCCCATAACGTTTCCTGTCGTTCTCATGTCTCATCCCTCCACTCATCTCTTCATCAAACGTTTCCGTCTCGTTTCATCCGTCAGCGCATTGTAAATGCTTGCTTCCCCAGCGCCGAAGTACTTGTCACAGTCAGGTCCAGCATCTTGCCATTGGCGGCGATAGCACCGGCCACATGCGTTCCGTGGCCGTTTTGATCCCAAGCGTCGCTTGTTCCCGGCACAAGTGTTTTGTTGCCCTCTTCATCCGCATTGTCCCGAAGGTCCGGATGGTCGAAGTCCAATGGCCGATACAATCCCGATTTCATCGATAGCGGTTTCCACCGATCCTCCCGATTCTTCGATTCTCTCTTCGAAGCCGCTCGGGAGGTCGTTTTTATAAGCGATGAGATAGGCCCTTTCCTCGCTTTTCCCGGCTGCCGGGGTCTGTACCACAGAGAGGACGGAAGCTGCCAAGCCCAATACCAATGTCGTGCTCAGTACCATTCTGACTGCTCTATTCATCGCTATCAGCCTCCATCGAATAGTGGGTGTACTATCGATTGTAAGGATTTTCCCTATTTTTTCTATCAGAATCGTTCGATCCGATCTTGCAGTCTCAGACAAACAGCGATCATTTTTCCAACGAAGAAAGTGGGAAAGGGGCGAAGCCTGTCTGACGGTCAGGAAGAAAAACGAAAAAAACCCACTCTCTCCGGCTTCGGAGCGAGTGGGTTTCGCTGTTTTCTAGCAAAAGTGACGCTGAATCTATCGTTTTTTATTGATTCCGTTTCATCTGACGGCGGCGCTCCTGCTCCTCGGCGCGGCGTTGAGCGCGGTTTTTCGGATCGGCATCTCCGGAGGTATCGCTGTCAGGACGCTCGGATGGGCCGGACGTTTGCAGCTGAGACTGATCGGCCGCCTGACCACGAATTACTTCCTGACGCTCCAGGTTTTGGCTGACCTCTGCTTTCATGATGTACATCGCCACTTCCTCTTCGACGGTAGCGATCATCGACTGGAACATCTCGTAGCCTTCGAACTGGTACTCGCGCAGCGGGTCGTTCTGCCCGTAGGCGCGGAGGTGGATACCTTGACGAAGCTGCTCCATCGCGTCGATGTGATCCATCCACTTGCTGTCGACAGCGCGGAGAACGACAACCTTTTCAAACTCGCGCATCATCTCGCCGATTTCCAATTCACGCTGCTTGAACTGACGCAGCGCCTCCTCTTTCAAAAGCTCGGCGATTTCCTCTGCCTCTTTGCCCTTCAGTTGGTCCGCCGTCATGATTTCATCGTGCAAGAAGCTGGTGTTGGCTGCTTCGGCCAGGCCTTCGAGGTTCCATTCTTCCGGTACCTCTTCCTTCGGACAGAAGCTTTCCACAGCGCGGTCGATGACGCTGTAGATCATCGGCAGGACTACTTCGCTCAAGTCCTCCTGCTCCAAGATGTCACGGCGTTGCTTGTAAATGACAGCACGCTGCTGGTTCATGACATCGTCGTACTGGAGAACCACTTTACGGGCGTCAAAGTTGGAGCCCTCAACCCGTTTTTGCGCGGATTCGACAGCACGGGTAACGAGCCTGCTTTCGATCGGCATATCCTCTTCCATGCCGAGGCGGTCCATCATGTTCATGATGTTGTCCGCTCCGAAGCGTCTCATCAACTCATCTTGCATGGAGAGGAAGAACTGGGAAGACCCCGGGTCCCCCTGACGTCCTGCACGTCCGCGCAGCTGGTTGTCGATCCGGCGGCTCTCATGGCGCTCGGTACCGATAATGTGCAGACCGCCCAAGTCGGCTACGCCTTCGCCCAGCTGAATGTCCGTACCGCGGCCGGCCATATTCGTCGCGATGGTGACAGCGCCGTACTGACCCGCACGAGCGATAATCTCCGCTTCACGCGCGTGCTGCTTCGCGTTCAACACGTTATGCGGCACGCCCTTTTGCTTGAGCAGCTGCGAGAGCATCTCGGAGTTTTCGATGGAAATCGTACCGACCAGAATCGGCTGGCCTTTTTTATGACGCTCGACGATATCGGCCACGACCGCGCGGTACTTGGCCGCTTCGGTTTTGAAGACCAGGTCCGGCAAATCTTGACGGATAACAGGTTTGTTGGTCGGGATCACGACTACATCCAAGCCGTAAATCTTTTTAAACTCTTCTTCCTCTGTTTTGGCGGTACCGGTCATACCGGAAAGCTTTTGATACATGCGGAAGTAGTTTTGCAAGGTAATCGTCGCCAGCGTCATGCTCTCGCTTTGTACGCGGAGTCCTTCCTTGGCTTCAATCGCCTGGTGAAGCCCTTCGCTGTAGCGGCGACCCACCATCAGACGACCGGTAAATTCGTCGACGATCACAACCTCGCCTTCCTGGACCACGTAGTCGACGTCGCGCTTGAACAGGACTTGCGCTTTCAGAGCGGCGGTGATGTGATGGTTGAGAGTCATGTGCGCGGTATCATACAGGTTTTCAATGTTGAACGCCTGCTCGACCTTGGCCACGCCTTCATCGGTCAATGAAACGATTTTTAATTTTTCGTCCACCGTATAGTCTGTTTCCGCCTCCAGACGCTTCACAAAATGCGAACAGATGTAGTAAAGTTCTGTAGTGCGGTTGGCAGCACCGGAAATGATCAACGGCGTACGCGCTTCGTCGATCAGAATGCTGTCCACCTCGTCAATAATCGCAAAGTAAAGCGGGCGCTGAACCATCTGTTCTTTGTACAGCACCATGTTGTCGCGCAAATAGTCAAAGCCAAACTCGTTGTTGGTACCGTACGTAATATCGCAGTAATAAGCTTCTCGCTTTTCTTCCGCAGTCAGACCGTTTTTGTTCAGACCGACAGTAAGTCCGAGGAAATTGTAGAGCTGACCCATGATGCTAGAGTCGCGCTCAGCCAAGTATTCGTTGACGGTTACGACGTGAACGCCCTTGCCCTGCAGAGCATTCAGGTAGGTTGCCAACGTCGCGACGAGGGTTTTCCCCTCCCCTGTCTTCATCTCTGCAATACGTCCTTCCTGAAGGACCATACCGCCGATCAGCTGCACGTCAAAGTGGCGCATGCCCAAAACGCGCTTGGACGCTTCACGGACGACGGCAAACGCTTCGTTCATAATATCGTCGAGCGTCTCTCCCTGCGCGAGCCTATTTTTGAATTCCTCCGTCCTCGCCCGCAACTGCTCATCGGACAACGCTTGTACAGCTGGTTCCAGCGCATTGATTTTTTCTACGCGCTTAAACATCTTTTTGACTTCGCGCTCATTGCTGTCGCCAAAAATCTTTTTTACGAGTCCCAGCATAAGGACACCCCTTCCTAGTGGCAAAACTACCTTGAATAGACTTCCTGCGCAGCCACATCAGAGTCCCCGCAGGGGGCTTCCTAGTGGCAAAACTACCTCGAATAATCTTCCTTGCGCAGCCACATCAGAGTCCCTGAGCGGGGACTTCCTGGTGGCAAACCTGCTTTCTATTTCATGCACCCTCTTGCAGAAAACCTTGTAAGGCTCCAAGGGCAAATCAACCTTCCCTTTCATGAAAAACGACACTTTTTACATAGGCTTCTTCCCTAAAATGATATTTTATCAAATGAGAATAGGAGTACACAAGTAAAGGGAGTTGCCAGAATAAGCAACTCCCTGTTTGACGGTCTTTATTTCGGTTCAATCAATCCGTAACGGCCATCATTTCGGCGGTAAACGACGTTGACATCGTTCGTGTCGCTGTTCTGGAAAACGAAAAAGCTGTGGCCCAGCATATCCATTTGCATGACTGCTTCCTGGGCGTCCATTGGCTTTAGGTTAAAGCGTTTGGTCCGAACGATATCGATATCGACATCTTCCCCATCTTCCAAGTCTTCGGTCAAAACGGCGACCGCCTGGCGGTTATTCCCCGCTGCCTTGTTGGCCGATTCGACACGGAGCTTGCGTATCAATTTGGTTTTATGCTTGCGAATCTGTCTTTCCAGCTTCTCCACCACCAAATCGATGGAGGCGTACATATCTTCATGCGTTTCTTCCGCGCGGAGGATCACTCCGCTGAGAGGTATGGTCACCTCAATGGTTCCTTCTCCCTTGAGAACTCTCATCGTAACCTGTACATCAGCAGGGCTGGAGTTCTCGAAATACTTTGCAAGACGGCCCACTTTCTTTTCTACATAATCTCGAAGTGCTTCGGTAACCTGAATGTTTTCTCCACGAATGTGAAATTTCATGGTTCCAACCTCCTTCCGTCTTTCCTATACCTATTCCTTAGCAATGTAAAAAATCCTCCCAGCCGACTCAAAAAAACCTTTACAAAATGTTTACATTTCTACAAGTTACGACAATTTTCCCAGTAAACCTTCCAAAATCGACTATGATATATTACGATAATTAGGTAATAATTACCGCGCAACACAACTGAATGGGGGAATCCTCATGGAAGAGGTAAAACCTTCGCATTCCATCACGGGAAAGACGCTGGCACAAGACGTTTACAACGAGAACGGGCTCTTGCTCTTGCCGGCTGGCGCGGTATTGCACCAAAGCGACATTCGCTTACTTTGTGCCCACCAGGTCGAACGGGTATATGTAGCCACGGATGGCGACTTGCCTGATCCTCCCTCTCCCCTGCTCCATTGGAACGAAGTGGAAGCAGCTCGTGAATACATGGAAGCTGTCAAACAAACGGAGGAGTTGTTCATTCGGATCGCGACCGGCTCTATTCCTCCTCTTCATCAGTTCAATGAAGTGTTTTATCCTTTGCTGGACGATATTCTGCAGCGCTGCGGGGTTCAGCGCTTTATCTACATAAAGGAAGGAACCGCCCAATACACGTACCGGCACTCCCTGCATGTGGGTATTCTCGCGGCATTAATCGGCAAGCTGATGGGGCACACGCAGGACAAAATTGTGTTTTTAGGGCAAGCAGGCCTGCTGCATGACGTAGGCAAAATGTTGATTCCGAAAGAAATCCTGCTAAAACCGGAGCGGCTGACCGAAGACGAATACGAGGTGATGAAGCTGCACACCAGGCTTGGGGAACAGCTGCTTCGCCATATGGAGGGTGCAGACGAGCTGCTTGTCCTTTGCGCGCTTCTGCATCACGAACGGCTGGATGGAAGCGGCTATCCGGAAGGCCGCACACAGGAGCACATCCCGATGGAGTGCCAGATCGTCAGTGTCGCGGACGTATTTGACGCCATTTGTACGGACCGGGTTTATCGCAAGGGAACCTCCCCGTTCGAAGCCGCAACCGTTCTGTCCGAATTGGCCTACTCGGGGAAGCTGAACGCGGAAATTGTCACTCGCTTCATTCATTATGTCGTCATGCTGTATGTCGGGGCGGAAGCTTACCTCAATACTGGCGACCGCGTAGAAGTCATCATGATCCATACAGATGAACCGATGCTGCCTCTCGTACGCCGCGGAGGAGAGTATCTCGATTTGCGTCTGCACCGTTCTCTCCGGATCAAGAGCATCATCGGCTGACAGCAGCCTGAAAACGAAAAAATCCCCCATACCTTTCCGGTACAGGGGGATTCGCTTTTGTTGGTGGCTAGCCTTTACAATTAGAAACGAAAACTAGGGGATGACAACATTCGCTGCTTGGGGACCGCGATCCCCTTCCACGATATCGAATTCTACAGTTTGTCCCTCTTCTAATGTCCGGAAGCCTTCTTTTTGGATAGCCGAGTAGTGTACGAATACATCTCCGCCGTCCTCGCGCTCAATAAAGCCAAATCCTTTTTCTGCGTTAAACCATTTTACTTTGCCTTGCATGCTGATGCACATTCCTTTCTTTTGTAAAAACTTGGGATTCCCAATCCCATGTGAATGAATATATCATCCGCCCAAACGAGAGTCAAATGGCTCATTTGGTTGAATATTTCTTTTCCAGTCCCCTGACGACAATTCTCGACAAGAACAGCGTAAGCACCAAATAGACAGCGGCTTCCGTCAAATACGGGGGGTAGCGTTCCAAGGTGCTTTTGGCTACGCTCATCGCCGCATAGTTCAACTCCGGCGTGGCGATAACCGCAGTCAGGGAAGAGTCTTTCAACAGCGAGATGAATTCGTTTCCAAGCGCAGGAAGCATCCGGGTGAACGCTTGCGGAATGACGATCAGCCGCATGGCCATTCCTTTGGTCATCCCGAGCGAACGGGCCGCTTCCATCTGCCCGGGGTCAATCGATTGAATCCCCGCCCGAAAAATCTCGGCAATATAGGCCGCCGCATTCAAGGACAATGCAATCATACCGGAATAAATGGCTTCCGGGCTGCTCTGACCCGGAAAGAACACCTCCCAAATGGAAGGGATAACGGCAAAGTGAATCAATAAAATTTGCACCAGCATCGGGGTTCCCCGAAACAGCTCCACATAGATGGAGCTGGGAATTCGCAGCCACGCCTTGTTCGATTGCTTCCCCAAACTGATAAACAGTCCGAGAAGCGTCCCCACGACGGTCGCAATTGCTGTCAGCAGGATGGTATTGAGAATTCCGCGAATAAACAGTTCCCGATAATCATAAACGACACCCCAGTCCAGAGTTGTATCCTCCCTCCATGTTGTTTGGCTTTGGACGAAAAAAACAGCAGGGGTACGCCTGTTGACGTACCCGTCCGCGCTTCCCTCTACTCTTTATTAAAGTACTGATTGTAGATTTCTTGCAGCTTTCCGTTTTCCTTGATCTTCTTCAAGCCGTCGTTAATCTTGTTCATGATCTCGGTATTGCCCTTTTTGACCATGATGCCGTAATGCTCCTTTTCAAACGAATCGTCTTTAATCAGTTTGAATTTCTTGTCCTTGATTTTTTTCACGTAATATTGAATGACGCCATTGTCGCCGACGACGGCATCCACGCGTCCGTTAAAGAAATCATCCACAGCGGAAGGCATGTCATCGTATTCCTTCAGTCCTTGGTACGTGTCGCCGAACGCTTTCTTCACCACTTCGCCTCCTGTGGTTGCCCCCTGAACGCCGATCTTCTTGCCTTTCAAGTCGGCGAGCTTGTTGACCGGAGAGTCCTCTGGCACTAGGATCAGCTGGTTGGCCTCGAAATACGGTTCAGAAAAGTCGTACTTTTTCTTGCGATCTTCAGTGATCGTGATGGAAGAGATGCCGATGTCCACAGTTCCTCTGTCCAGCCCGTCAAACAATGGGTCCCAGCCGGTATTCTTCCATTCGACCTTGAAGCCGCCCGCTTCGGCAATCGCGTTTAACACATCGATATCGTGGCCGGTGATCTTGTTGTCGGCCTCCAGCATTTGAAACGGAGGGTATGCCGCATCAGTGCCGACCACGTACACCTTTTCCGACGTGCCTCCTCCGGACGTGCCGCTGCCGGAAGAAGCCTGGTTCCCTCCCGTTCCACAGGCAGATACCAAAAGGCCCACCCCGACAGTCAAGACAAGCGACGTCAACCATGTTTTCCTCAGCTTCATCTGTTCATGTCCCCCTTATCTGTGTCTACCTTGCCCCTCTTTTCCCCAGCTTTTGTCCACATCAGCATGCCGCTTATTTTGTGTCATCCACAGAGTTGTCCACATTATCCACAGGCCGTTGTGCACAAGCTGGGCATAACTCGCCCTACTGCTCTTTCTCCTTACCAATATGTTGTCTAACATGGAAATAGAACAAGGGTTCGCACAAAAAGGAAAGAAGGATTCCTATCAGAGATACTTCTCTCTAATACAAAGGAATCCTTCCGGAAAAGCTGTTTTATTGACAGAAAATTTTATTTATTGGCTCTTGTCAGCCAAAATGACAATTTCTACACGGCGATTTCGACTTCGATTTTCAGGAGATGTGTTATCAACCAACGGCTTGTACTCTCCCCAACCGGCAACGGTGAATCGCTCTGCGGCCAGGCCGTGCCCGTCCACCATCTCCCGCATGACTGCAATCGCGCGGGCGGAGGACAGCTCCCAGTTGGACCGGAAGGAGCTGCGGGTGATCGGTACGTCGTCCGTATAGCCTTCAATACGGACCTGATAGGAAAAACGCTCCAGGACCTGTGCGACATGATCGACCACCTGCTTGCCATCCTCCCTGAGTTCCGCGGAGCCGCTGGAAAAGAGAATGTTTTCCGGCAGGCGGACCCTCAAACCTTCCTCCGTCTCCTCATAGTCGATGTTCTGCTCCTCCAAGGCTGAGGAGAGCGCTGTGCGCACGGTATCCATATCCCGGTCGCTCTTGTCCTCCAGATCCACCGGAACGGCCGGTTTGGGCACCGTCTCCCCTGTCTCTCCGTTCACGGCGGCCTCCAGCGCCCCGCGTCTCGCTTCCAGCTCGTGGACCTGGCGCTGCAGCTCCAGCTTCTGTATGTTCAGCAAGTCGATGCTTTCGTGTACTTCTTTCAGATTTGCCTGCTGCTTTGCCTCCTCCTGCTTGATTTCCTGCATGTCTGTCTTCAGCTTGGCCGAATGGGCCGCAGCGACGATGAGGATAATCACGAACAGCAGGGTAAACAAGTCGCTGTAGCTGATCAGCCAGCTTTTTTCCAGCTCTTTTTCGTCGTACAAGCGATCGTCATGCATGGAGATCCTGCCTTTCAATCGTCCCTTTCATGCTTCCAGGGGTTTTAATGAGGACGAGCTTTTTGTCTCCGGGCAAAAACGAGTTCAGTTTTTCAAACAGCACGCGCGGCGTCTCCATCCGCTGAAGGCCAATGCAGCCCTCCAGGTAAAGCCGCTTCTCGAACATTTCCTGATCAACCAGGTCCATCAGCCGGTAGTAGCACGGCAGGGCAAACATGTTGGCCAAGAGAGCCCCGTACAGCGTCGCTACGACCGCCGAGCTAAGGCTGTAGCCCGTCCGGGTCAAATCATTCAGCGTCTCCAAAACACCCGTCATCCCGAGCAGCGTTCCCACCAAACCCATGCCGGGCGCCAAAAGGCTGACCAGGCGGAAAAAGCCTGCCGCCTGCTGGTAGCGATGCTGCTCGCCTTTCAGCTCGTTTTCCAGGATCAGGCGAAGCTCCTCCTCCGGTACACCTTCGATGGCGAGCAGGCTGCCGCGGCGGACGAAGGAATCCTTTTCATTTTGCAGCTCTTTTTCCAGCTCCAGATAGCCTTGCTCTTTTTGAACAAGCGCGTAGTAATAAAACCGCTTGATCGTTTCTTCCACGTTGCCCTCCCGTCCGTGGATCAGCAGACGGATCGTTTTGCGCACCTCCAGATGCTTGCGCTTGATCGCGTACGAGATGAGCACAGACAAGCCGACCAGCTCGATGGCTGTCAGGTTCAACAGATCGGACAGGTTTCCTTTCAAGTAAACCGCATGTGTAAAAATAAGCACTACTGCCCCTACCAACAGGAGCGAGCGTCGTTTCGTCGACAAAACCTGTCACCTTCCCGCTTGCTTTCTTCACTTCCTTTATCGGAAATGTTCAGTTTGATTATAATACCAAAGCCGTTCCAAGCCGATAAAAAAGTGAAGGAGCAGTAATAAAAGGAGGGAAACATCCGTGGACATCAATTCCATTATGGGCGCGCAGCTAGCCCAGCTGAAGCACACCGTCAGCCTCAGCGTCATGAAAATGGCGCAGAACACGATGGCGGCAGGGGCAACTGCCATGATCGAGGACTTTGCAAACGCGCAGCAAAGCGTGCAGCAAGCAGCCCAGGCAGCGCCTCATCCGACAGCGGGAAAAACCATCGACATTAGCGTATAAGAATACGAAACGGACGCAGGGGTTTGACCCGCGTCCGTGTTTTTTTTACGTGTGCAATTGGCGTGGAGGCAAAGGGTCATTGCGCTTTCTTCCGCAACTGACGTTTGGCGTACACGGCCCGGTGAACCGTGCCCTCTTCATTTCGGAGGAACAGCACCGGGATATTCACGCCTCTGCGGTGAAAGACGAACAAATCATTACCGGCCGCCCGAAGCGTATAGGTCGTGCCGTCCATTGTCATCGAGCACACCCCGTCTTTTGCTTCCACACTCATTTCCATCCATTCCTGGCAGGTATACTCTCCCGCGTAATCGACGAGCCTTTCCTCCGTCAGCGGCTGGTCCGCAAAGGCAAACAACGGGGTCTCAAGCGGCCTGCCCATGAGCAGGTTCAGCGCCCCTACGGCAATCTCGCGCACTTCCACGCCGTCGACATTGGTCAGGACAACCCCTGTGATGCCCTTTTCCGGCAGCGCAAAAATTTGCGAGCTGACCCCTTTCAGCGATCCTCCGTGATCGATCAGCTTCCCGCCTGCGAAGTCGGGCACGATCTGCAGGCCGTACCCGTAGTGCCAGCAAGCGTCGCATTTCACATGAGCAGCCGTCATGCTGGCGACGCTTTCCGGAGAAAGGATGCGGGCCCCTTTTGCGTTTCCTCCCGTGCGGAAAATGTCCAGATACCCCAGCAGATCAGCCACGCTCGACTTCAGGAAGCCTGCGGCCCTCATCGCCGGGGCATCGTGCAGAACAGGGGCGTGGAAGACCTCGTCCGCTCCGTTCCGCGTCTTGCGCGTGAACAGCTCCGCTACGTCCGCATGTGCCGCCAGCTCTTCCGGAGTAAACACGCTATGAGTCATCCCTGCCGGGGCCAAGATGTGTTCCGCGACATACTGTTCATAGGACATGCCGCTGACGCGCTCCACGATAGCCCCCAACAGCCCGTACACATCGTTGTTGTAGCTGAACGCCTCTCCTGGCCGCCCCAGAACCTCCTCCGGAAACGAGCCGATTTGCTCCATCAGTTCCTCGTACGTATCGACGACAGGGATCGACTCGTTTACACTCTCCGGCTCTGTCTCGAGAACCGCAGGGTCTTGTTCCATCGAACGCTTCATGGCGGATGTCAAAAAGGGCAGCGGCGGCATACCCGGCGTATGGGTCATAAAGTGATGAATCGTCACATCCCGCGTGAATTGGTCCTGCGGCATTCGAAACTCCGGCAGATAGCTCACGACAGGATCGTGAACGGACAGCTTGCCAGCCTCCTGCAATTTCATGATGGCCATACAGGTAAATGACTTGGTCACGGAAGCGATGCCAAAAATCGTATCCGGCGTGATCGGATGCCGCCTTTCCACATCGCGAAAGCCGAACGAGCCAAAATAGACCAGCTCGCCGTCCTTGCATATTCCGATCGCGCCTCCGGGCACCTGCGCTTGCTCCATGCGAGCCTGTGCGAACGGTTCAAACACCTCTTTCCATTCCCGGTGATTCATTTCGAAAACCCCCTTCCCGAACTTCTCTTGAATGCGACTTTTGCTTATTGGAAATATTTCTCTGGCGCAGCTGCCTATACCTCTATTCCTTGTAACCCCACTTCATGTCGATGTAACCGAGCGGGTCTACGGTTACGCCTTTCAGCTTGTCATTTTGTACCCAGACGTTCACATTGCTGTACAGCCCGGTGACCGGCATCTCGTTCATGAGGATGGACTCGGCTTCCTGCAAGAGCTGGTTTCGCTTCGCTTCATCCGCTTCCTTGTGGGAGCGGTTGATCAGGTCGTTGTAGGCCTCGCTGTGCCACAATGTACAGTTGTTGTCGCTGTGCTTTTCCATCAACAGCTCGAGGAAATTGACAGAGTCGTTGTAATCAGCCGTCCACGCTGTTACCGAGATCATGTATTTGCCCTGGGCCTGCTCGTCAAACATCACGTTCATGTCCTTGTTGATCAGCTTCACTTCGATGCCAAGCGTTTTTCTCCACTGAGCCTGCAAAGCCTCGGCAATTTTCTTCTGGGCGTCGGAATTAAAATACAGGTACGTAATTTCCGGCAGCTTTTCGATCCCCAGCTCCTTCATTCCTTCCGCCAAAAGCTGCTTGGCCGTGTCCGCATCGTTGTCCTTGAAATAGCCGTCCGGCTTCAACGAAGCAGACTGTGGCACCAGCCCCGTCAGAGCTGTCTGTCCACCCTGCAAAATATTGTCTACGATCTCCTGGCGATTGATGGCGTACGCAAACGCTTTGCGGATCTTTTCGTTGGTAAACGGCGCCTGCTCCGTCTGGAACAGCAGGTAGTAGGACTGCGCCTTTTGCATGGATTGCAGCTTGCCTTCTTCTTTCATCGCCGGAATCGCGTCTACCGGCAGGCTGCTGATCGGTCCGCCAGCCCAATCCAGTTCGCCCTGGTTAAACATCTCCAGCTCGGTATTGGCGTCCTCTACCATCGAGAACTCAACCTTGCTCAGTTTGACGGCATCCTTGTCCCAGTAATGCTCGTTTTTCACCAGAACAATTTTGCTCTTGTGCTCCCAGGTCTCGATTTTGAAAGGACCGTTGGTGACGAGTGTGGCAGCTTCATTGGCCCACTTCTCGTTTCCTTCGACAACTTTCTCGTTTACAGGATAATAGAAGGTGGCCAGCGTCAAAAAGTACGGAGTCGGATTCTCCAGCCGCACTTCGATCGTTTTGTCATCGATGACCTTGATGCCCACATCCTCTTTCTTTGCTTTCCCCAGGTTAAAGGCCTTTGCATTGACGATGGGGTAGTATTTGTATGCGGAGCTGCTGGCCGTCTTCGGGTCCAGCGTACGGAACCAGGCGTAAGCAAAATCCTTGGCCGTCAGCGGATCGCCATTGGACCATTTCGACTCTCGCAGCGTAAAGGTATACGTCTTTTTGTCATCCGAAATCTTGATATCGGATGCGACGGAATTGACCGGCTTGCCATCCTTGTCCAGGCGGACCAAGGCGTCGTAGATCGCCCGGATGTAGGCGCCTGAAGCTACGTCGTTGGAAAGCCCCGCATCCAGCGTTTTCGGCTCACGGCCATTCATCTGCAGGATTTGTTCGGATTCGGTTCCGCTCCCCGCCTCTTGCTTTGGCCCGGACGCTTCCGGCTGTTGCGCTGTTCCGGCCGGCGCCGACGGACTGCTGCTGCACCCGACCAGTGCGCCGATCAGGAGAAGTGCGGAGAACAAGGAAAAAAAGCTTTTTTTCATCAGATGGACCCCTCCGTATTTTTGATTTTTTTAAATTATCTTGCAATTTTTATGCCATCTGAAGCAGCCTTGTTTCTCGCAAGCTGATTTTTACCGCTATTCAATGATGAATACAGGTATAGGCAAAGATGGAATAGGCTTCTTCCATACTAAGTTCTGTTCTTATTCAATTTGTAATAGCATTATTCTAAATTGAATAGGTTGGCTTGATGATAAATGAGAGGAGCCAGAATGTCGCAATGGTTTGACTTCAGCTGATCTGGAAATATAGAAAAACCAACCTTTCCTTTCTTGCAAGCAAGGTTGGTTTAAAGCGGCTTGTCGCCTTCGTTCTTGGAGCCGCGACTCGCGACATTTTTTCGCTGCCTGTTTGAAATGGGCGCTGCTGAACAGATCACGAGCACCCCCTGCTGAGGGACCAGCCAGATCCCTCATCTTTACATATCGGAGCTACTACGCATACGTGTTTATTAGTAAACCTTTGATCTCTCCAACGCGTTCCAAAATACGCAAACCCGGCTCCTGATTTTTCAAGACGGAATCCGTCAGCTCAAGCAGCTTCTTGTCCACTTCCTTGACAATCTTGAAAATACGGGACCGTCCTCGCCGATTATAGCCATGCTGCTCCTCGAGGCTCAGTCCGTTTTTCACTGCGTCGTCGAGAAAGCTTTTTACCAGTGATTTAAACTTCCGGAGATCGCCTACAGTGCGTGTATCCGCAAGAATTTTTCCCTGTTCTTCGATTTCTGAAATCATTTTCTGAAGCCGTTCGGTATTCAATTGTTGCCGGCCCTTGTTCATCAGCTCCGAAAACGCCACGCGATCCGCTGGTACATCCTGCTTGGATTTTCGTTGTTCAACGGATATTTGCCCGATCTTGTTTACTTCCATTTTTATATCCGTACCTTTCTGTCAGCATCTGGTCTGTCTCGCCCATTATCGTTGATTATACCTTTCCATTTCCTCGATGAGCAAAAGAATCTCTGCCACCACCGAATACAATTGCGGGGGAATATTTTCCCCGAGGTCCATATCGATCAAATTCTTTACGAGCAAAGAATCCTCCTGGAGAGGGATATCGTTGTCTTTTGCCATCGAGATGATCTTTTCAGCCAGGTGACCTCTTCCTTGCGCGATGACGGTAGGAACGAAATCCTTTTCTTGATCATAGCGTATAACCGCAGCCATCGGGCCATTTATAGCTTGTCTCTGCTTTTGATTGAAAGACTTGCGAATCATATTTTTAAATCAAACCCTTTCGCTGCTGGGTTGGACTCGCTTGGCTGCGTGGCGTTTGCAGCGGCATCTGGCACTGGCGGCAATTGCTCTTCTTTTTTCTGCTCGGTAAACTTGGCAAATGACACCCCTACGATATTGTAACCGATCTCAGCCAAATTTTCCTTGCATGCGGCTACAAGCGAATCCAGACGCTCCCGAATTTGCGGCTGATCGTTTTTAATCGTGATGGACAAGTTCCGCTCCACAGCTGTAATGTGAATACCTGTTGGGCCCAGCTTTTTTGTCTCGATCAAAAAATACAGACTGCAGTTTTCCCAATCTACTTTTTGGCCCTCATTTTTTGAATTGACGTACAGCTTTACATTCTCGAGCCCATTTTGAAGCAGAAGCGGCAGCTGCATAAACATGCTTTGGGGCTGGTTGCCCGCATCCGGCTTGCTCAGCAGCTGCTGGCCCGTAATGTTTTGCAGCGCTTGCTCCACCGCTTGACCGCCATTGGTGGAGGCCGTGCCTTTTTCGCCTGTTTTGGCGAGCTGCAGGAGCGCTGCCTTCAGGTTCTGGTGAAGATTCTCCTGGCCCTGGCCCCGTTCTCCCGGATGACGATCTGTTAGCGACTGTGCCAGCTCACTTTCATAATTCAATCCGAGCGAACGGACAAATTCAAACGTGTTGCGGGCAGAGGGCGGATGATTTTGAAAATGCTGGGCTGCCTCCGCGATCTGGGGAAACAGGCGGGACGCATGCGGCACTTTGTCCGCAAAAATGCTTTGACCAGTCGCAAAATGCTGGATCCTGACATCGGACGGCCTCCAGTTTAGCGCGTCCAGCTTTGCCTGGACCCCTTTTAATACCACTGCCGCCTGAGCGTTTTCCCCTTTAGCCAGGAACCTTCTGGCTTCGGCCAATTCGCCGCTGGCTTTTATCAGCTGCTTTTCTGTCTCCATATCCGTCAGCATCATCATTTCGCTTTTCAAAATCGCTTTGTCAAGCTGATCGATGGTTGCTTCCAAAAGCGGTTTGACTCCGGCCGAAATGTTCCCTTTATTTGTTTCCGCAACTTGTAGCATATGGTCGATGTTTCGGACGATCTCCCTTTTCACGCTTTGGAAGTTCGCTGCCGCCTGACTCAGCTTTTGCGTAATTTCCGTCACGACCAAATCCTTTGTGGTCAGGAATGAGGCCATTTGCAGCTCGGCCTGATCATCGTACACCAATCCCGCCCCGGAGGCAGGACCATCCGCTTCCAGCGGCAACGGAGCATTCCCGAACAAAGCGTCTCCCGCCTGATCCAGCGTTTTGAGCATTTGTTCCCTCCCCAGCCGGTCCCAGCCTATTTTCTCCAGGGAGACAGCCTGGACAAGCACGTTTTCAACCGCTTCCGCCGCCTCGCGGTTTACCTGGGGAAGAGTGCGGAACTGCTCGCGAAACTTCAAAAGCACCTGCTCCAGAGAGCTTTCTTGTTTTACCATTTCCTTGAGCTTTGCGAGAAGCTCCGCCGGGTTTGCTGTGAAAACCGCTGCTTCAGGCATTCCGCCAAGCGCGGGGCTTTGTCCCGCTAACAGCAGACCTGGCGTCAAGGAGCCGTCCGCATCGTTTAGCTGAGCAAATGCTTTCATGAGCAGAAGACGGGCTTCCCCCTCTTTTCCCGACTGCTGCAGCTGTACCGCTTCATGCAGAACTTTCCCCAGCTTCTCCGCCAGCTCGGCATTTACCTTCGGGCTATTGGCAATTTGCTCGCGAATTTTTTGCACAGTCTTTTCGAAGTCCGATCTCTTTTCGCTAAATGAGCTTTCTTGAAATTCCGTCGCTGTATCCGAACTCGTTGCACTGTTTTGGGCCAGTTCATTCAGAGCTCCGGTCAAGGGCTTTCCGTGCAGCGCTTCGTGGACAGCCTTCAGCTGCCCGAGCGACACATCCAGCTTTTTATCGGCCAAGGCATGGACTGTTTCCAGCTTTTGCTCCAGGCTTCCCGGGGCTTTCCCCATGAACTCCTTTAAATCCTGAACCGCTTGCTTGTTCAGGGCAATGCCGCCATCGAGGAGAATCTTTGCGGACTGCTTCATTTCCGGCGTAGGTTCGGTTCCAAGGCCGGGCAAGACGCTGGATACGTCGGGCTGGCCGCCAGCTGTGGCAGACCGGTTGGCAAGCGATCTCCCTTGGGCTTCTCCTTTGTTTTCCTGTATTTGAACACCCATAGTGGGCTGAATTGGGTTGGCAGAGGCGGGTTGGTTCACTCTCATTGTTCATCTCTCCCTCGGGATCGCGCGCAGCTTTCTCTCTTTAGTTATCGACAGAATGCGACGGGGAGTTTACCTTTCCGGCGGTATAATTGCCATCGGCCATGACGGATATCTGATTTGAGCCAGACCAGCCAAGGCAGGACTTTTCAAATTAGTGGATGCATAAAGCCAGCCTTTTTGACCAGGCTGGCTTTGCTGAAGAAGACGAACTGATGGATTTTGGGGGTTACATCGATCTTGAAGAGGATGTTTCCACTGATGATCCGTTTCTTTGCTCCATCTTCTCCTGACTATGCTAATGTAATTTCTCTGGTGAAATGCAGAAAGAACGAAAATCCATCCCATACCGTTCCAAACTGCAACGCCTGACCAACGGGGACAACCCGACTGACCGCCGCGTTGGGTATCATGTCAATCAGTTCAATCAATTGTTCTCTGTCAAATCCAAAGTAGGTCACTGTCTGATCCTTGTCATGCAATAAATCGGGCACTTCAGTCAGCTCATTCAGGTTCCGCTCTAAAAACAGTCCGCCGCCACAGTGAATTTCCCGCATTTCTTCCGTAGTTCCAACTACTTGTACACGAAGCGGTTCATGGATGGAGGCAAGCTGCACATTCGAAGCATGCGAGTGGGTAGCGAAATAAAATGCGGTTGCCAGCCGAGTCATTCCAATCGCAACCGGATTTTCATATCCTTGTTGTTTGACAACGCTGTCCAGCTTCATCCAGAAACGATCCATGGCTACGGAACACTCTTTAGAATTTCCAATCCAATATAATTCACGGGGGGAAGAGCAGGCCATTTGTCCAAACCAAAACGCATCATTGTAAAATTGTTTGGCTAGATGGGAAAGCTCATCATCATTGCACCGCAAAACCTTCCCGGCATGGAAAATCGTTTTTGAATAACGATCAGGAAAAATGAGTTCCGTGGCATTGGTCGCCAATGGGATCGCGCGAATGGCTTTGACCGTTTGGTCCCCACCCCAGATTACTCTGGTGTGACAATGCTCAGAGAGAAACTGGGTGTATTCCTCTTCGTGATCGTATTTCAACAGCAACGTCCGCTCGGCAATCGGTTGGTATTCCTCTTTAGCCAGCAGATGATTCAATCTTTGAAGCACTATTTCCATTTGTTCATTATGTCTGCGCGACAACCTCAAAATATTTTTGTTTCCCACCAGCATCGAGAGAATCCACGAGTAAAGGAATATGGAATCAACATTTGCCGGAGCAAAATGCAGAACCGTCCCTCTAGGCTTCAAAATACGCTGGGCTGCAAATGCTTCGTATTCTTTCTTTAACTCCAACAGATGGGCTTTTCTGAACCAGTGCGCACACGCCATCAACTCCGGATATTCACGCATACTGCGATCGGAAAGTATCTGCTTGGACAATGTATCGAGAAACTGGATAGTGATCTCCGAAAAAGTGGACAAAGGTTTTGCTTGTTTTAGTTGTAGTACCCGCTCCCGCCATTGATCCGATGTGTAAACGCTCGGAGCTACAATCTGCACTGTCACTCACCTCTTAACCTTTCGAAAATGAATCGCTGCATCCGCGCGGTTCTGCCCTGGGGATACGACCGTGGACGTGGAAGTATTTTCCGTGCCGGCCGCACGGACAGTCATCCTCGCCAAGCAAAACGCCTACATCTTCTGTTAACAGACTGTGCCCCGGATAGCTTTTTGGCAAAATGCTCAATACCTGTATCAAGCCTGTCTCTCCGATTACAGCGGGCTTCAATGTTTCCGGGTTTCGAATCAGCACATCCGCGAAATCAGGTGTGTGCAAATGCCCTGCATCACATTCCATGAAAATCGAGCCTACCTGCTCGACCATTCCATAATAGTTGTATACGCGGCCGATGCCAAAATACTCATAGAGCAATCGTTTAAATGTTTCATTGTCAACTGCCTGCTCCTGCAGTTTTTTCCAGCCGCCACCGTGTATCAGTACGCTTCCAGACAAATCTATTGTCTTTCCTGATCGCCGTGAAGCTTGCAGCAAGTATTCCCAAATAATAAAGGTGAAGCCAAAGAGCAGCTTCGGTTGGCCTTCATGCTTTTCCAAAAACAAGCGAAGCTTCTCCCAATCGATATTCATTTCACTGTCGAGCAGGTAGAAATGATTTCTCCCAAACTGAGAAAATCCGATCGTTCCCGCTGTTCGAGCGCTAAACTTCATGCGATTTTTCATAATGTCAGTATCGACGATAATCATGGGAAGCCGTTGCGTGCCCAGAAAATCTCTTACGATCACATTGAGCGCGCGCGACTGCAATTGCGCTGTCGCCTGATCGATAAAGATTTGCGATACTTGTTGGCCTGTCGTCCCGCTGGATGTGAGAACTTTGTAATGTTCTTCCTGCGGGATCGAATACAGCGGCAGCATTTTAAAAAGCTGAACGGGCAAAAACGGTACGTCTTCTAGCTTACTTGCCGAAGGATCGGTGCCAGTTTTGTGCAGAATCTGCTGATATGGGTGACAATTTTCGGAATGAAAACAAGTGAGCTGATTCAGTTCGTGTAAAAGAATCGAGGTTTTTCTTTCCTTTTCCAAACGATATGGATTGTCCTGGGTAAGCAATTGTTCTATCATGCGTCTACCTCTTCTTTTAACCTGGCATAATCAATTTTGCCGTTAGGCAGGACGGGAAATTGCCGGAAAAAGTGAACCTTCAGTCCGGAATGGTGGATCTTGTACATTTCTTGTACCTTCACAATCGCTTTACGCAAGAGATCCTGGTCGTCTTCTCCCTCAATCAAAATAACCAACCGGTCATCATCACCAGTACAAGCCACGGGAAGCGAAAACGATTTCTCCAGCATTTTCTCAACATCGTCCAGGTTGACCCGCAGCCCGAACAATTTAATAAAGCGCTTTTTGCGCCCGATGATGGTGTAGAAGCCGTCATCATCTACCTCGGCCAGATCTCCCGTACGCAAAATGCCGTGGAGTTCATCGCCCTTTTTCAGATCTTCGCGGCTATGGGCATACCCGAGCATCACATTTGGTCCCTGATAGACCAGTTCGGAAGTTTCCTTGTCCAAGGCGAGATGACCTCCGGGGATCGGCACGCCAATCGTCCCTTTTTTATTCGCCAAGCTTTCATAGGGAATATAACTGATCCGCGCTGTCGCCTCCGTTTGTCCGTACATGACCACAAACTTATGACCGTTTTTTTCGGCAACATCGTGGAAATACTCCGCCAGATCAATTGGCAAACGTCCTCCTGCTTGCGTAAAGTAGCGGAGCGAGGGCAGCGTCATCCGGTCGAAGCGAAGCCGGTGCAGCATCTTGTAGGTGTGTGGTACTCCTGCAAACGATGTCACCGAGAACTTGTGAAAGCTGTCCCAAAAACTTTTTGAAATGACCCCTTGATTGGTCAACACGATGGACGCCCGCTTTGTCAAATGGCTGTTGATGACCGACAACCCATACGAATAAGCCATCGGCAATGAAGTAATCGGCCGTTCACTCCGGTCAATTTGCAAGTACTTTGCGATGGATTCCGCATTGGCCTGCAAGTTTCCATAGGACAGGCGCACCAGCTTGCTTCCGCCTGTCGTTCCGGATGTGCTTAGCAGTACTGCCAAATCCGGATGTATATCCAACGATTCCGCGACGTTTCTTTTGCAAAAGCCTTCTTCCGTGAAGACCCAGTTTGGCTGGAATGTCTGGACAAGCTGCTCTTTCAATTCATCGTTCAGACCGGCGTTGAGCAGTAAGACTGCGTCACGTTTCTGAAGAGCGGCCAAATAAGCAATGATCGATTCCGGCGAATTATCGCAATAAAGAAAACCGAGACTTTTTCTTTCAGAATAAGACGAAAGAAGATGGACAGCTTCTTCCACCTTCTCTTGGACTGCTTGGAACGTCAGTATTTGATCTTTTTCCGAGTCAATGAGCAAAATAGCGTCATCGTCAGCAGGAATATCCCAAAACATCAGATCGTCATCCCTCCGTCGACACCGATCACTTGTCCAGTCACGTAGCTGGACAAGTCCGAACAGAGATACAAAGCGGTGTTCGCTACGTCCTCCGGGGTCCCTATCCGTTTCATTTTTATGCTTTCCATGCGTTCGGCAAATTTGTTTTCGGGGATGCTTCTGGCCATTTCAGTATCAATAAAACCGGGGGCGATCGCATTGACCCTGATATTGTAGGGAGCTAACTCTTTTGCTGCTGATTTCGTTGCCCCGATGACTCCCGCTTTGCTTGCGCCGTATACGACTTGTCCCTCGTTGCCGTTCATTCCGATTATCGAGCTTATGTTTACAATGCTGCCGTTCTTTTGGCGGGTCATGAAGCGGGAAGCAAATTGCATATGATAGATCATCGCTGTAAGATTTGTATCGAACGTCTCCTCGATCATCTTTGCATCGATCATACCCAGAAGCCGATCCTGAAGAATTCCAGCGTTATTGACAAGGGCATCCAAACGACCAAAATCAGTTTTAATCTTTGTAAATGTTTCTTTTATTTTATCCTTGTCCCGAACATCATAAGGAGCAACAATTACTTGAACGGAATACGTCTCCATCAATTCTTGTTGCAAAATCGTTAATGTTTCTTCATTACGCCCGTTTATGACAAGATGTGAGCCGTTTTTAGCAAACGTTACAGCGATCTGTCGGCCAATTCCTTTTGTTGCCCCAGTAACCAGGATCACTTTATCATGCAACAGACCTTTCATTGGAAAGTTACCCCATATTTGACGAGAATCTCCTCAGCCTTTTGGTAAGAACTCAAATCGATGACATCCTCAGTATCCAACATGATGTCAAAGGCCTCATCTAATTGAGAGATAAGTGCCATATGCGCAAGAGAGTCCCACTCCGGGATGCTGTTATACTGCAATGCTTCGACATCGGTTTCGGGCGATAAGTTCAATGCTTCTACAAATGCTTTTTTTAATAATTCTTTGTTGGTCATTAGATGTCCCTCCAGCTAATTTGGTCGATCTTGATCGGCATCACCCTTGGTGATATACCAGGCTTGGTCATCGATCAAGCTGATCTTTTTTTGTACATCCTTGCTTACATACAGTGCTGCCATCATATGTGTAGTTTCTAAATCAATCGGTTGAAAACGCGTAGGAACCACAAGCTTATCTGACTCGCTTTTCAGTACCCGTTTAAAACCGACCGACTCCAATCCCCAGGAGCTGATCGATGAAAAGCAGTAGAAGTCGATAAACAATAGCTCGTTTTCGTTTCCTATTTCAACTACCTTATTCGCCAAACAAATGGCGCTATCCTGATCATTTGCCATAAACTCGACGAGCCGACCAATTTTCGCCTGGCCTCCAAGGATACTTTCGATACGTAACACCATGAGACCCTGGTAGTTTCCTTTATCGTCCATGCAAGTAAACAATTGATACGTAAACGAAGGATGCTGGAAATATCGCCAGTTAATGAAGGAAGCACCCCGGGCAAAACCAATGCTTCGTTTGGCAAACGTAGCCCAGTAACATGCGTTCCATCTCTCGGGATCAAATCGCCTTTCTACGTGGTAGGTTGTTTGGTTGTATACAGCTGTAATCTCCTGGTAAAAACGCAAGAACTTCACATCACCATTAAGCAACATCTCTGCTGTTTTCCTTTTTTGGAGAAGCCCTATCCAACGCGGAACATCAGGCAATACATGATATCCACCCATCCCGGTATACATTCTTGCTACATTTGAAGTAATTCCTAAATTTAATACTACCGAAGGATTCCACTTGAACATCTCACGCATAAGCAGTAATCCTGCTCCTGTATGCCGATACTCTGGTGGCACGATCCAGTTGGTTGGAGCGAACCCGAATTTCTTCATTCCTTTCACATTTAGATCAAAGGCCATCAGTCCCATCAAGCCTATTGGCCTTCCATCTAACCATGTCCCGAGAAACCCATAGTTTTCCTCACCAAATATCTCCTGACTCACCGGATTATCATAGAACATGTAATTTAGGAGCTGCTTATCCCTGCTGAGGACATGATTTTTCGCCCAAAGCGTATCAATAGATAACTGCAGCAAATCTGTCTCGTCCCGGCGAAACAATCTTACTTCCACGGAACTTCACTCCTCGGTGGTAGAGAAATACAATCGTAACGGTGAAGCCAAAAGGAATCAAGGCCGTTATTTAATCCAGGTTTTGTCGTAAAAGCTCCTACAAACCCATGATGCTCCAAAATTCCCCCAAGCTCTTTCATCATTCGTTCCGCTTGATTACCGCCACCAAATGCCGGGGTATACCATTTGGCGTCAACGCCAAGCTTTTCGCGCATAAATTGCCTGCATGGTTCAATTTCACTGTCGTAAAAAGCTTGAGCGTCCCCTATAAAAGGTCGATGATGCGTTGCATGAACGCCCAATGTCATACCGGCCTGGCGCATCTTGATAAATTCACTCTCGTTGATATAGTAGCTATTGATAAAATTCTCAAAGGAGTGAAAGACGGAAACGGCTTTCTCCTCTAAGAATTCTCTGCTTTGTTGCTCGGGTAAATGGAAGTTTAGAGCATATTTATTATAACGTCTGGGCAGGTATGTCTCATAGGAGTAATAGTTGCTCTGGCCGGGTACAGTCTCTACGTCAAATCTAGTAGATAACTCTTCCCAAATTTCTTCATCGGAATAGTACGATAAAACAGTATGAATCAGATGGAAAATAGGAACAGATCGCTCCTCAAGCGGGCCCGACATGACAGTAAAATATGCTGGGAGGCCCTTTTTCTGAAGGATTTCGAAAGCCACTTCGTATTGGTCTTTCGTACCATCATCAAATGTGAGTACACAGTAGGGCTTTTGACCATGGGGCTTCGTTAGATCATCCGGAGAAACTACCTCATATTGCTTGGTCACCCATTCGATTTGCAGTTCAAAATCTTTGGGATCAAGCGGGACAATTCCCCGAAGATTTGGTGTCTGGACATAATGGTACATAATAGCAATGTCTTTCAAGAGATTCTCCTTTCAGTTTTCCGGAGACTTTTACAGAAAGATAGGGATTATTTGAGTAAAGTTCAGAAAACTCATTTCATTATCTCATACCAAGCATGTCGTTCACGTAAACGGATGACAATTGCACTTCCAATACTCTTTCGAGAATAATATACGAAGGCCCAGTAGCAAACTTAGTGCGACGGATGCGGCATAACCTCCATTAATGCCAGGGTTTCTCCAGGGAATGTAGGATCGTTAAGTTCGTCAAAGGCAGTAATGTGCCTTTTGTTATGCGTTTCCAACACTAGCTCTAATATCATCTTCTTGCTCAGCGGGTTGTTGTGAAACCGCGAATTTTCTCCACTCGATGTCCTCCCTGCTTTTTGTCCATTTTAGGTACCCTTTGTTTAGAATAACTAAAAATCATTCTTTAGTGGATAACGCGGATAAATGCTAGAATGATGCCTCTTATAAAAATATTATCGGATAAATGGCTAATCCCTATTATAATAATATCGTTTCTGAAGGAGTCATTTTATTCATTTTTCCCACTCCTTGTAGATCCTACTTAAATAAAAAAATCTATCTCTCCGCAGGAATGTTTTCGAATCCCGTCAGGAGAGGTAGATCATTTTACTTCTTAGAGTCAAAAAAAGCTCCATATGCGCTTGGACCAGCCTCATGATAGGCGTCCACAGCCGTCTTGCTGTGCTGAATCTCTTTAAGCTTTTTTTCTACACCTTGTTTCCGTTCTAACATAACAGGTTGTATTCGCTGGTTTATGCCATCAATCTGGACTAACAACATTTTTTGGCCATCAGACAGTACTTCACCTGTCAGAATTCCTTCATCTAATTGTTTCATCAGTTTTTGCCGTTCATCTAGCAGCAACAGCCACTCATCTGGCTCACTGTCACTATTTGACACGGTTTGCTCCAACTGAGTTGTCAGTTGGAGCATCTGTTTTACAATTGCATCCATATCCATCGCCATGCTAATGCTCCTTAACCCTGCTTTTTTGCCAACAGCATGGCTTCTTTCCAGGTGTCCCGGAATTGGACAAAGTAGTCTTCCACTTCTGTTAATATGGAAGCGTCCTTGCGCATATTAGCCTCAATCGTCCGCTGAAGCATGTACTCGTACATCTTTGCAAGTTCTTTGGAAATAGGATAGTCCTGGTTTAATGTTGAAAGCAGTTCGTACAAGATATTTTGTACTTTCAGGCAAAATTCGTGAGCTTTTATTACATTCTTCTCTTCCATGGCACTTTTTGCTTGCTTGATAAATTTGATCGCGCCATTGTACAGCATCAGTGTCAATTCTCCAGGAGTAGCCGTCGTTACCTGATTGGACTGGTAGGTCTGAGCAGCATTATGTAACATCTGCATCTCTCCCTGTTATTTTTGACCAAGCATTTGCGCAAACCAGTTGCCTTGCGACTGAAACTTGGACATCGCCTTTTCCATTGCCGAAAACTGTTTCCAGTAACGGTCTTCGATCATTTTGAGACGGTCTTCCCATCGATCAATTTCCTTATCCGTATTTCTGATGCTGCGACTGATAACACTGTCGTCAAACGTTACCGTTGAGCTGCCGGCTTCTTTTGTCACTTTATCCATTACTTTGGTAAGTTGGGAATAGAGACGCTCGGCGATACCGCTTTCGTTGAATTTAGTCCCAGGGTCTTCACTTTTACTATGGTTCGTAAACAGCTTCAGTACATCTTCCCCATGATTACTAATCGCTTCACGCAACTTTGTTTCATTTATATGAAGCTTTCCGTTCTCTTGATAAGCATATTTGCCGCTCGGTGGACCGCCAATGCCGATTTCAGACAAGGTATCAAATTTCTCATTGACACCGTTCCCCTTCAAAGGCGCGCTAATGGCATAACGCATTTGATCCAGGCCTGATTTCAAAATCGGGTCACGCAACAAAATACCGCTCTTGGCCATTGCCTCCAGCTTTTCTGCCGTTTTTTCCGGCAATGCTTCCTTCTCTTCGTCCAGCAGCGGTTTGTAGCTTCTGTATCTGGGTTCAGAAATTTTTGCATTGATCTTTTCTATCACTTCATTGTATTTGTCCACAAACCCTTTAATCTGGTTGAAAATGGCATCCTCGTCGGTTTTTGTATTAATGTTGACCGGAGAACCGCCATTATCTCCCTTAATGGTAAAGTCGATCCCGTCAAACGACACCACATTGGTGGTCATTTCAAGTTTTATTCCATTAATGTATACGACGCCTTTTTCCCCCTCGGTGCGCAAGGAGGAATCCACACTGCCGCTAATCTTCAGTTTGCCGCTGGTCTCACCAGCATCGGCAATAAAGTTTACAGAGAAAAATTTATTGTTTCTAGTGGAGTCGCTCAGATCAATTCCGGTTAGTTCCGCTCCGGCCTTGGAAGTAAAAACCAGCGATCCATTCACTAAACTTGCTTCAATCAAAGCATTTTTATCACTTGCACTCTTTTCTGCCAGCTTTTCATTAATGGTTGAAACGGAATCATTGACATCAATTGTAATGTCTACGCCGTTAATTGTTAGAGTACCTTTTGCCCCAAGCGCGTGACTCTTGTCAGTCACATTCTCGAGTCCGATAGAAACGCCTGCCGGGCTTTCCGCTTTCGCCATTTTTTCGACCTTGACTGAGTACGTAGCGAATTGGGGAATACCCGAGACCTTGGTAGACACGACTCCGTCATTTTCCGAAAAAGCGAGCTTCTTCCTAAAGTTGGAAGAGTATCGAACGGAATCCACAGATTTTCTCAGTTCATCGAGAAGCTTGTTCATTTCACGATAGGTATCGCGCTTCCACTCGTCAGTTTGCTTTTTTCTGATCAGCCGATTGACTGGTTCTCGTTGGGCTTTCATCAAATCTTTAATCATTTTCTCTGTATCTAGCCCGGAAGCCATTCCGGTAATTCGCATGGGAGCCATCCGCAATCCTCCTACCTTTTCTCGTCTACAAGCAGTCCGATCATCTCATGTATTTTTGCTGCCATATCCATTACTTTCTTAGATGGAATTTCTCTGATTACCTCATTTGTTTGGTCGTTAATGACTTGAACATAGTATTCATTCAAGCCTTCGTGAAGTGTAAACTTAATGTGTGAGCTAGTTGTCTGCAACCACTTGTTTATACCTGAAATCTCCGATTCGATCTCGCCAAAACTATGCTGTTTATCTGGGAACGGTGGCGTTTTGTCTGCAGGCTGAGTATTGGAGTTGGTCAAGGTTGTATCAGAATACGACTTTACCTTACCATAGCCTTGGATTGAACCGACGTCCATTTACAATCCTCCTTAGGATATCTTCCTTATCATTGTTATCGGGTTTTTTAAGAAAAAGTTTTATCGCCTCTTTCATTATTTTGACCATTATTCTGAAGTGACTCCACCAGAGCGATTGTATTCACGGCATCGTGAATAGACATCTTGCCTTCATATGCTGAGTATCGATGATTGCTTATTACGTCATTTACGAAATACGTTAATTGCTCTACAAATCCCGGTTTAGCTGCTAGATCTGCTTCGTCGGGAACCAGGCGAAAAGACTCTCGTTTTCTAAACTGAACACATGCCTCTTCCAAATTGGAAAACGTTATCCGTCCATCTGGAATATACAGTTCATAGTTCCAATTACCGAGCGCATGCCAATAAGCTTGAAAGGTTACAGGTATATTTGAATCGGAAACTATTAAAGCAGAATAGCGATGATCAAAAGGTTCTACTGATTCTTTGTTAAGAAAGGCACTTACCCTCAATGGATCTCCGCAATAATAGCGGATTAGATCTATGCAGTGAATACTATTACCTTCGAAGAGCAACTCCAACTTTTCAGAAGGATATTGATTTTCTCGAAGCATGCGATAACGTTCGAACACGTCCATTCTCATGCCTAGCAGCCCTCCGGCCTCTGCAATGACGTTTTGAGCTTGTCGTACCACGCTATAAAAACGTCGGTTAAAGCCAACCATAATGCTTGTATTGTATTTTCTCGCCGACTCCGCCAGATCGTTTGCTTGTTTAATAGTAACGCCAGGTGGCTTTTCAATAAGCAAAGGAATTTTAAAGGGGATCATGCTCATCGTAGCAGAGTAAATAGAGGCAGAGGGAACAGAAATGATAATGCCATCCAGCTTTTCCCTTGCAACCATTTCACCTGCGTCGGTGTACGTCCGAGGTATCCCTAATTCATAACTTGCCCTTCTGTTGCTTTCCTGAGTACGGTTCACAGCTGCACATACCTGAATACTATATTTGCGATTTTGATTTAACCAGTCGATTGCCTGCATGTAATGGGGAGCGATAGCACCCGTTCCGATTATTCCAAGGCTTATCATATCCGTCTCCTTTATTATGTAAACGTGTACTGCCTAGAAACGGTTTCTTCATCTGTCAGCGGCAAAGTTATCGGTTTATTCCCGGCACGATGCGACTCATGTATTCCGATAATAACCTCTAGAGCCGCTACAGCGTGTTGTGGATTTTCAAAAAGTTTATCTTGCAGCATATTCAATATAAGCTCATAACTACTTTGAATAATATTTCTGTCTAAAATCCCTGACTCTATAACTTTTAATTCTGTCCCATATCTCGTAACCGGCAGGGCTCGATCTTCTATGGTTCTAGCTTCTAAAACATATGTCTTTTTCAAATCATTCATAGTAATCCGTCCGTATTTTCCATTTATCACAAGTAAGGGCGGAATACCCAAATCCTCAGTCATTTCAAAGAACATTCGTGTACCGGATTCAAAATGTAGAATGGCGTATCCGCCAGGATCTTTAAATTGTTCCCCTCGAGGATTGGGAATACCTTCGTCGTTTAAAAAGCCATATATCTGTACGACCTTCTGATCCAATAAATAGCTAACCAGATCAATGTAATGTGTCCCATTACATGCCATTTGACCCCCGCCCATCGAAAACATAACACTTTCCACGGGGCCTATCACGTTTTCTCTAATCTTTTTCCTCAATTCATAAGAACAAGCCGCCCATCTTTTTGCGTGGTTGACAGCAAACAGTATTCCGGACTCCTTGGCAATCCTGATCATTTCCCTAGCTTGAAACAGTGAGGTTGCAATCGGCTTTTCACAAATAATTCTTTTCACACCATATTCAACTGCATCTAAAAAAAGTGAATAATGGCTCGGTCCATTTGTTGCGATGATTAAGATATCTAAGACCTCTGATTTTAGCAAGTCAAGATGATTTGTATATGATGAAATCTCAAAGTCTAAAGAACGAGCTTTCAATGCTTCAATAGCTTCTTCTTTTAGGTCCATTACCGCCACTTTCACATCACCCAGAAGCTGGACGGCCTCTATGTACCTTTGACCCATCGGCCCCAATCCAATGATTCCTACTGTGGTCATCTATTCATATGCTCCTTTATCATTTCAATTAGGTTAAATAAATTAGGGTGTTGAATATGATTTAAGCGAACAAATTTTATCAACTCAGCCGTGGTGGCCCAATCTTCCATCTGAAAGGAAAGATAAATCAAATTGTACAAATTATCACCATAAAAAGGAAACAGCTCATACGATTTGAGAAAATGACGATAACTTGCCGTCATATCAGCTTCATAGTGTAGACAACCGTTCACATTTTCATAGAACGCTTTTATTCTTGGGAGCAGCAATGTACTAACTAACTGGTTACCTTGTTTGTTTAAATGATGATCATCAGGTAACAGGAAATGATTAGGGGCATGAGGAAGTACATGTGTTTCCATATCCACAAAAAAAACCTGATGGAAGTTTTCTCCGTTTTTTAATATTTGGTTATATAGAGAAATTTGCTCTAACAATCCCGGAAATTTCTGCTCCATTTTCATCGACGTTGGACAAATCCCAATTACAATCAGTTTTGTTTCCGGGCGTTTTTCTAATAATTTGAGTATTTCTCGATAATACAAATCAAACTCTCCGGCGTTAACAAGTTGCTTGCCATCTAAATCTTGTCGGAACCAACAGTCAACGATTCCTACCTGCAAAACGATTACATCTGGTTCGAAATAGAAAAGATGATCCCAAAACTGTTGAGCAATATTTTTGATGGTGGAGAAGCGCTGTGCACGGTTTGTTACCGAGATATCAGCAGATGGATACTCTGTTCTGAGTTGCTGTTCAAGCAAAAAACCATAAGTCTCTTTAAAATGTACAGCAAGCTCTTTTTCATTTATAGGGTCAAATTCTTTGATTCTATGCGGTCTTGGAAGTGCAAGAGAGTCACCAAGAATTAAGATGTTCATATTGTCACCAGACTTTTTTGTTTTTTGGGAATCACCATATACATTCTCTACAGAGATCATCTAAGATAAACGCTCTATTGGTTCTTCCATCATCCATTAGTCATAGATGATCCACTCATAAGCGTTTCACAAAAAAGAAAATCTCGCTCCGAGTCTATATCTATACTACTATTTACATCCATATAGTAAGGCAGTACCGGATCAACAAAAAATGAATTCTGTTCCAAGAAAACGACCGTCTCCATAAAATAGATGGCGCCATTTTGTCGGACGACACGTGGCAGCTGCTGTCTAGGCTTGCTTAAACTCTGCCTGTTTTTTAATGGAGCAAGGATTCCATTCTCCTCATAAAAAGTCTTGTAAGGATGATGTTCTGCCTCTGTAACGCTGATCGTGCATCGAGAATGAACCTTCAGGCTAAAATCGATGCAATCCGTAATATGTTTTTCGTTGCGCATCGGAGAGGTTGGTTGAAGGAGTACAAAATATTTTGGTAGTTCTCCTTTCATCATGCAATTCTTCAATACATGACGGACAACATCTTCTGACAATGCCGTGTCGGTTGCCAGTTCCAGGGGGCGATTGATTACTTCAGCTCCTGCGTCTAGGCTAATCCGCTTGATCTCTTCGTCCTCAGTACTTACGATACATCGATCGATCAAAGGACATGCTAAAGCAGCATCGATCGTGTAAGTTATGAGAGGTTTTCCAGCAATTTGGCGAACATTTTTTCGATGCACTCCTTTTGAACCGCCGCGTGCTGGAATTATTGCCATGATCTTCGATTTCGCTATCTCGGCAGCAATTCCTGAAAATGCTTTTGCTTCGAAGTCTGCCATATTGCCCCCTCCTCCAGGACTTTCATGAACAGCGCCGTGCTATTACCAAGACCAAAACTAAAACACGGCTCTCTCCTTACCGTATTCAAGACATTCTTTGTAGCTTGAATGATCTCGCTATAGTCATTTGAAACATGGTAAATGGAGCTGTGAAAGAAGCGGTTTTGCTGTCTGGTACCAATATTGATTGTGGACAAACCAAATACCGGAGCCTCATGAATACCCGCGCTAGAATTACCAATAATAAACTGCGCATTCTTTAATAATGTTAGGAAGTATTCAAACCGCACAGATGGAAAAATTCTAAACCGGGGAATTTTTTCCAGCTTCTTGTATTCCGCTAAAATGTCATTGCTACCCATGTCGTTGTTTGGATAAATGACTACATAGTTATGACCGCTGTCAATTAATGCCCTCACCAGCTGGCTCGCATATTCTCGCATGTGTTCGATTTCCGTTGTCACGGGATGGTACAAAACAATACCGAAGCTTTCAAAATGAATATTGTAACGTTTTTGCGCATCTGAAAGAGACGGCAATTTGTCTGAAAGCATAATATCAATATCAGGTGAACCAATGACATATATGTTTTCAGTTTTTTCCCCAAGTTGTTCTAATCTAGCAGCCGCTTGCTTGTTTGCTACAAAATGAAGGTGGGATAATTTCGAGACAGAATGACGAATAGATTCATCAATTGTTCCTGACAGCTCCCCACCTTCAATGTGGGCAACCAAAATATTATTTAATGAACCAACAATGGCTCCTGCAAGAGCCTCTATTCGATCTCCGTGAACAACAATCAGATCAGGTTTATCTTCATGAATAAAGCGCGACAATCCACCAATAGTATTGGCTAAAACCAAATCCATGGGCTCTCCATGGATTTGATTCATAAAAGTATGGATATTTTTATATCCTTCTTTATATACTTCTTCAACCGTATTTCCATACCGTGAGAGGGTATGCATTCCCGTTGCGAAAATAGAGCATTCAAATAATGGAGAATCATCGACGGCACGAATGAGTGATTTTAACTTGCCAAAGTCCGCGCGTGTACCTGTCAGAAACAATATTTTTTTATTCACTTATATACGCCCACCGAACTTGCTCGTCTTTTTTGATATAAGCTGTTGCTTTTTTTCCTAAAAGGCTATGAAAATGCTCTGCTTTGATTTCACCAGTTCCCGGTCTTTTCACCCATATATTCTCCATCGTGAACGCTTCGCCAGCCTCGATATCACGTAATGCCACTACACAGGCATACGCGAAGTTAATAGTCGGCTGCTCCGCCTCCAATATTTCTTTTCTTCCTCCGATTGCTTGAAAGATAGCAAAACTGCCTTCAATCAATTCCTTTAGTTCCTTCGGATCCATGGAAATTGATATATCCGGCCCTGGCCAGTTTTTATCCGAGGTAAAGTGTCGTTCAAGAATGCTTGCGCCCAAAGCTACCGCTCCAAAAGAAGGGTAATTGGATAAGGAGTGGTCCGATAACCCTAAAACTGCGTCCGGAAACGTATCCCTTAACTCTTCCAAAGCTCCTAATCGCACTTTATCATAGGGAGTAGGGTATATACTTGTACAATGCAACAATGCATACGGTGTATTATACTTTCGCAGAATGTCAACTGATTTTTTGATGCTTTTGATATCATTCATGCCCGTACTTAAAATAATTGGTTTTCGATAACGAGCAATATGCTCCACCAAAGGGTAATTATTACACTCACCTGAACCTATTTTATAGGCTACAACCCCCATCTCTTCCAATTGAACAGCAGCAGCCCTGGAAAATGGTGTACTTAAAAAAATCATCCCTTTTGACTCGGTGTATTCCTTTAAACGATATTCCTCTTCTTTTGTAAGTGCGCACCGACTCATGATATCCCATATGGACTCTTCAGCATTCCCAGGGATAACACTATTGGGAACCATTTCGTCATGGACCACATGCGTCTGAAATTTTACGCACTCACATCCTGCTTTAAACGCATCATCAACCATTTGAATAGCTTTTTCAAAGCTCCCTTCATGGTTAATCCCAATTTCGGCTATAACCAAAGGGGGATGATTTGGACCAACCTTCCTATTTCCTATCGTAATTTCTCTCATTTTTTCACCCGCTCTAGTTGAAATAAGTTTTCAGAAGCATCTCGAATGCATGTAACGCTTTCCAAAAGTTGGTCTAAAACTTTTCTTACTTCAATTAAATCAATACTACATTCCAGTATAAAATGCGGAAACTGTTTCTTAACCCTCCGAGCTTTCTCAAATTCATTCTGTTCAAAGCGTAAGTCAGAAAGCAATTTTGCAATCATGGATATGCGAACCCGATTCATGTGCTTGATGATTAAATCATAACATTTATTTTTCTCCAAACCGTTAAAGACGCGATCAAATCTTGAAAAAACGGAAAACAAACCTGAACTATTCCCGAAATCGGCCTCTCTAGCCATTTTCTTCAAAAGACTTTCTAAGTTTGACAGTAACTTTTGCAGCTCCTCGGCATCCCTAATTAATTGTCTTAACCGTTTCTCCGTGTGAGCCAAGTCATAACCTGCTTTTGTTTGTTCATGTATAAACCAATCTCGATCAACCACTTGTTCAGTCAGTTTTGTTTTTATCACTTCGTCAAGTGGAATAAAATGGGTACCGTTTATATTGGCCCCACCTTTTGTAGTGTTTATGATCTCTATATCTTTTATTTCTTTGATGAACATCTCCATTAAGAGTCTCATCCTGTTAAGCCCAGGACTTGTGTATACCTGTTTGCCTAAAACATCTTCCACCAAGATTGCGTCATTCTCTTCTTCCTCAGTCAGGTTTGAGGGACGGTACTCATATTCAATGCCTTCAGCGTACATACGATTATTTTTATAAGCAAAATTCTGTCCAACTAAAATGACCTGTCTGCAATTAAGTTTATGGAGCAATTGCAAGACAATGATAGCAATTGACGGTGTATCTTTCAGGAAATATAAGTTTTCTTCATGATCCGATTTTAATAAGTATCGTGCAGTTGTATCTTGATCAATTAACATATGGATCTTAGGACCTGGATATTGTTCTAACGATTCATACCCAACCGTACTGCCAAAAATAAGAGGGATACTATCAACATTTTGGTCAATGATCTTCTGGAAAACGACCACATTCTCTGCTTTAGGGTCAAAACTGCAAGTCGCATCCGGGTGAATACCGTGTTCTATCAACGAATTAATTGCAGAGCCGACTGAAAAAATGTAGGCAAGACCATTTTGCTTGATGTAGCGCAAGTTCTCTATTTCCTCTGACAAAGAGGGACCTGCAGACACCAGTAATACAGGTTTATCTTGGAAATAAGTTTTTTTCTCGAAGATATTATTTGTGGATAAGGTAAAAGGAAGGTTCTTTAAGCTATTAAGTACCCATCTTTTCTCAAACAATAAATTAATGTGATAAGTATGCCTTTTCTCTGCAATGACATTTAGAAAACTTTCAATAAATAATTTGTATTTTTCAGTGAAAGCCTTCTCATATGCAGGGTGAAAGATAAATTCCACATCGCCTAGCTGCTGATTCACAAAATCGTTGGCAAATTTTGCCGGCCTTGAGTGTATTCCTTCTACATAGATGTTTTCCGGGAGTCTTGTCAGCTCCTCCTTCAAACTCTTATTAGACATATATTGATAAAAGATATACGGGGACGGTTCATAAATACTGTACGAAACCTGCGGGTATTTCCTTAGAAACTCATTAAGATGGTATCCCAATCCTATTCCGTAAAAAAAAACATGCTGATTATCTTTCACCTCATACTGTTCGAGGAATTTGACCGCTTCGTTTTTGGGATTATATTTGGAATGAATATAATGACGAAGATCGCCTTCGGATTTTATATAAATCGTCAATTCATGGTTTTTCGCTTCTTCTATTAAATAGGATTCTAGTTCCGGTGAGTTTTCAACCGTTTTTACCTCCTCCCACACCGATGGGAAGTATTTTTTTAGAAAGGATATATTGTCAACTAAGCGCATTTTTATTTACCTCTTCATCCAACGCATTCTTACTTGCAACTTGCAATTTGTGTATTTTTGTTATGATGTCGTACTGTATGATATCTCCCGCAAGAACGTAATCCTTTTCTTTCAAAGCTTGCTCAAACATACTCAACTCTTCCTCCAAGCTGAAATCGGAGTAAACAGTTTTGAATGACGGAGCTTTCCAAACAATAAATTGAAGCGTTTGATGAATCCAGGCTAATGCTTCCATCAATTGCCCTACTTTTCCCCATGTATCAGCAGTCGTGCCCTGATAAAATTCAGTCGCCAGCTTATCCAGTTCTGGTAAAGCTCTTGTTACATATTCGTCAATAGAAGCGTGCAGCTCCCGGATAAATTGTTTATTCGACTTAAGGAGAATATCAATTCTTTTAATATCGTTAATATGGGATAAGATATATTCTTCATGGTTTTCCAAAACCTCTGTCCCATCCACAATGACGGCGTCTAGAAATGAATCGCTTTTTTCCAAAAAAACGTCAATATCAACAAATAGTTGCTCTATGCCTGACTCGTCATTCTCGTATACAAACAATTTCTCGGCTATCCAAGCTTCCAAGTTGGCTCCTCCATTCTGTTCGATGCCGTCTTCTTTATAATTATCGGATAAAAAGCATCTATTTTTTATGAAGTAGACGAAAAAAAGACCGTTAACAGAGAAACTCCCTCCATTGCCATTTGGCAGTAGAGGGAGTTTCTCTCTTACGTAAAGATGTTTATTAGCGCAGCAATTGCAGTACGCCCTGTGGCAGCTGGTTAGCTTGAGCCAACATTGCTTGAGAAGCTTGAGTAAGAATGTTGTTCTTCGTGAACTGCATTTGCTCTTTCGCCATATCTACGTCGCGGATACGGGACTCAGCAGCAGTCAAGTTTTCAGATGTGATGTTCAGGTTGTTAATAGTGTTTTCCAAACGGTTTTGGTTCGCACCCAAGTAGGAACGGGCAGCACTCACTTTGTTAATAACTTCCTCAATTCCAGCAAGTACGGAACGAGCGCCGGATTGAGTAGCGATGCTCCACTTAGCTACAGTTGCAGAAACACCACCGGATCCTTTAAGAGTAAACTTGCTCAGGTCGAGATCCAGTGTTTGTTTAGAACCTTCACCGATTTGGAAGCTGATTTTTCCACTTCCAGTAGAGTTCAACAGATCAATTCCGTTGAATTTGGTATTGTCTTGGATATTGGTAATTTCTTTATTCAATTCAGCCAGCTCTTCTTGCAGACGAGCGCGGTCAGCATCGTCGCCATAAGTACCGTTCGCAGATTGAGTAGCGATTTCTTTAATGCGAACCAGCATGTTGTTTACAGTTTGCAGAGCGCCCTCAGCGGTTTGGATCAGGGAGATACCGTCTTGAGAGTTGCGGGAAGCTTGCTCCATACCGCGGATTTGTGCGCGCATACGCTCGGAGATGGAGAGACCAGCAGCGTCGTCAGCAGCACGGTTGATGCGGTAGCCGGAAGACAGCTTCTCAACGTTTTTCGCCAAAGAGCCAGTGTTTACGCCCAGTTGACGATGAGTGTTCATTGCAGAAATATTGTGGTTGATAATCATTTCTGTTTCCTCCTTGATTTTCGGCAGTCACGTCCCTGTGACTGCTGCAAATAATTGGGATCCATCGCAATCGCGCGCTTGCGACCTTTTCCCTACATTCTATTATCGGAATAGGGTTGTAGTACCTTTAGCGTTTTTCTACTTTTTCTTCAAATTTTTTCTTCAAAAAACGAAAAAAAGTGATGATCGTTTTACTGATCATCACCCGGCTCTTGTGTCCGCTTGAGCATTTCCTTCATTTTGGCCCAGTCTGCTTGGTGCTGTGTGGCCAATTTGTTTTCTTCTTGTATCGCCTCATATATTTCTTTACGGTACACCTCAACATTTCGAGGGGCCTCAATCCCGATACGGACCGTTTCGCCCTCTACGGCGATCACTTTTAGTTCAATGGTATCACCGATCATGATCGACTCATTTTTTTTGCGGGATAGTACGAGCATTGGCTCACCACCTACTCTGTCACGGCCGCTCTGGGTTCGAGCAACGGCTGGCGAATGGAATAACGGTCATCTTGCAAGATCACCTGTCTAGCCATGCGTTTTCCCAAATTGACAACGATTGGCGCTTTCAGATTGACCGTTACCTGCTTTTCTCTCATGGTAATAATGGCAAACACTCCGACAGGGGTACCCTCATCGATGTGCAGAGCTGTTTTCGCTGCTTCTGTCAGGGAAAACTCATACTCCGGGAAGAAGACGAAGGGATTGATTACCCAGAACCCTATTTCTTCTTCTTCGGCAGACTGGATCAAAAAAAACGGGCTTTCTTCCTCCTGCTTCAGCAGGAAGAACTGAAGATCCCCAAACCCTGGAATTCCATCCTCAAAAAACAGTTTGCCCAATTCCACCTGTTGATTTGCATTCATAACTGTCCCTCGCTTATACGCTTCGATCAACGAAAATACCTACCGCTTCCATCTGCAAGCTTGGCCATCTCAGGATGTAAGGCTCTACTTTTCCGGGCGTGTACTTATGGACAGGCGGTTTCAAAACCGGGTCCATTCGCATCCCGTTTCTCTTCACATCAATGACAACGGGTTTCTTCTCAAACTGCACTTGCACGCCCTCGTCAAAGGAAGCTGCTGGAGGAGTGTAACCGTCTCTAAGCAAGATTCCCCTATCTACAGCAAGCTCGGCAATCGCGTTCGCCGGAGACTCGATTTTCATCATGGTATCGCCTTCATAGCTGATTTGGCCGATCGCTTCCATCAGCTTCGATTTTCCGTAGGAAGCATTGCTGTCGCTAAATTGCATGCTTGTCATGATACCGATGTTGCTGCGAGCCTGGCTCGAGTCGAGAGACAGCTCCATTCGTCCTTGTTGGATGGTAAGCTCTGCGGGTTCCTGGCGCAAATTCATCTCGGCACGAGGCTGTTCGATCTCTTGGACAGGCTTGCGGATGTTCAATCCAAGCTGAACAAAGCTGCTCTGCATCCGAATGTGCGGAAGCTGCATCCCTTCAACCTCCTTTCACTCGGATTAACGCAGGAAGTCCAGCAATGTCGGCTGAATGATCCGAGCACCAGCCCCCAGTGCAGAGCGATGAACGCCTTCTTGCGTTTTCAGATTGGTGATGACCTCGGCAATGTTCGCATCCTCATTATTGGACATTAATTCCTTTACGTTTACTTCCTGTGTGTTCAAGCGCTCTTCAATCAATTCGATTCGATTTACACGCGCTCCCAATGTTGCCCGTTCCGCAAGAAGATTGTCGTATTGATCAGCGATTTCATCCTGAAACTGCGTTACTGATCTTCCAGCGTTCAACTCGTCAATAATATTGTCCAGTACTTTAAACATGTTTGCCCCGTTATTCGGATAGTTGAAGATTTTTTGCGCGTTGATATTGGCGGCCGCAAATACATTTTGACTTAGCTCAAGATTCACTTCCGAGCTGTTTTTATTGGTAAAGTCGCCTTTTCCGCCGTTTGCCGTTTCGTCGTATGGAGCTTTGTCCGTTTCGGTACCTGCAAAGATATATTTGCCGTTGATCGTTTGGTTTGCAAGCGTACCCAGGTGTTTTTTCAGTTCCGCTATCTCTGCCCCCATCGTTCTTAGATCATCCGGCGAAGTCGCTCCGTTGCCGGAATACACGAGCAGCTCGCTGACACGCTTCATGACGTTTCCCACTTCATCCAGTGTCTTGTCCGTCAAATCCATCCAGGATCTCGCTTCATTGACATTTCGCTGATACTGCTCATTTTCCATCAGTGACGAACGATAAAACATTCCTCTGGTCGCCACTACAGGATCGTCGGAAGGAAGGTTGATTTTCCGACCCGATGCCAATTGCTGCTGCATCTTGTCCATATTTAGCATCGATTTGTGCAAATTGCGCAGCATGTTGTTGTTCAGCATGTTTTGCGTGACGCGCAAGGCCATGTTTATTCCCTCATTTCAATTAAGCTGTACAGAATCACAAGCCCACTCGGCCCATTCCGTTGATCACTTTATCCAAAATTTCGTCCATGCTTGTCATAACGCGCGCGGATGCGCTGTAGGCGTGCTGATACTTCACCAATTCGGCCATTTCATCGTCGATTGATACTCCAGATACCGATTGGCGCTGGTTGTCGATCGTACCTACAATCATTTCGGCATTCTGTTGATTCCGTACTGCCTCTTGGGCGTCGATTCCCAATTGCCCAATCGTATAGCGGTAATAATCGTCCAAGGAGGAACTTTCCTTCAAATCGTTTGGTCCAGGGCCCGGTTGGAGCACCTTGAACTTGATAGCGGCAATTTCGAGCGCATTTTTGTTGTTTCCAGCCGCATTTCCTCCGGTTTCCGGCTGTGCGGCAGCAATCGCGTCCAAGCTTGCCAGGATCGCCGGATTAATGGCTATCGTCCCTGCTCCTTTTGGATAGTCTTTCCCTCCCGCCGGTGTGGAAGCATCTACAAAAAACGGCAAGTCTTGCGATCCTCCGTTCTTGATATCGTTCAGACTGACACCTTTTCGGTGGACGTCATTAATTTCTTTCGTCAGGTTGATGGCCAATACATCCAAACGCTTCATGAGATTGGGAACGATTTGATTCCGGGATTCATACACACCAGCCATATACCCTGTCGTCGGCACAAATACGCCGCCGTCAAGAGTCATATCCAGCATCCCGGTTGCATTCTGTTGGGTCGCGACTGGCAGCGACTGGGCCCCATTAACAAAGTCTCTGCCCTCAACGGTCACGTTCACCATACCGTTCGTACCCGGTGTCACTTTCACTTCGACCAGCTTGGACAGCTTATCGAGCAGAACGTCTCGCTGGTCATAGAGATCATTGGGCGTATAGCCATGCGGTACGATATCTCCGATTTGACGGTTCAGACTGGCGATCTGCTCTCCGAGAGAGTTGATCTCCATAGCCTTGACGCCTATGACGTTATTGAGATCCCTTTGCACTTCTTCGAGATGTTTGTACAAGCTGTTAAACGTGTCGGCAACTGCCTTGGAGCGCTCCCTGACGACAGCTCGTGCCGACGTGTTTGTCGGGTCCTTGGCAAGATCCTGCCATGCCTGCCACATTTGGTCCATTACCTTTTGAAGTCCGGTATCGGATGGCTCATTCATAATGCCTTCCAGCTTCTCCAACGTTTCCAGGCGACCTTCCCAGTAACCTTCACGCTTGTTCTCATTTCTGAATTGCACATCGAGGAACTCTTCCCGCAATCGTTGCAAACTTACGACATTAACCCCTGTTCCCAATATCCCAGGTTCGATGTTTGCGAACATACCAGGGTACGGAAGCCCCGTAGTCGCCTGCATATTGGCTCTCTGACGCGTATAGCCTTCCGTATTCGCGTTTGATATGTTGTGTCCAGTCGTGTTCAAGGCAGATTGCTGAGCGAACAATCCGCGCTTGCTTACTTCTATTCCGTGAAAGGTAGAGCGCATATCGGCACCTCTTTACTTTATTTTCATCATGCCTTTTTGTTAAAAAACGTCCGTGCGTGGTTTCGATACCCATCCGACCTGGCTGTCCTGCCGTAGATAAAGTCGTCCTCCGGCGAGTCTGTAAGCAAATCCAGGGTCATATTTACAAAAGAAAGAGACTGCTCCAGCAACTGCTGATTCAACTCGTTCGCTTTTCGCAGTTCGGAAACAATCCGTGTCAATTCATCCCGGGCTTTCATCAAGCGGGTCTTCTCTTCCGGGCTGGTCGTCAGCTTGATCAGTTCAGCCAGGGTTCCGTTGTCCCGCTGAATGCCTTGTTCGGCAAACATTTGGGCAACCAGAGCTTGACGCGTGTCTTCAGTCGCATTTACGGCCTTGATCAGCTTTTTCTCCTGCGTGGTGATAGCCAGTAACTGATCCACGTCGCCTTTGATGATGACTTCTTTTTTTTGCACCGCCAGCGTCTGCAACGCTTTATGCAGCTGGATCAAGTTGTCGAGCAGCTCGTAGAGGTTGCTCCAATTTGTCATGCTGCTCCCTCCACTCAAGTGGTCTTACAGCCCCTACAGCTTGCGCCAGAATGCGAGGAACTTGTCGGCGATCTTGTCGCTCGGGACCTTGTACGTTCCCTCCTCCACCTGTTTCTTCAAGCTGTTTACTTTTTCTCTCCGTTCAGGAGACTGAGGGTCTTCCACCTGCTTCAGCATCTCCAGCGCTTCGGTGGAAATGTTCACCTCGTCCTTGCCCATCGGGATGCGTCCATTCTTGGCCGCCGGAGCCTTTCCCGTGTTGCTGTATGCGTTGATCATGCCTGTTCGATTAGGTTCGTTTATTCGCATCTGTTACCCATCCTCTCAAACCGAAAAACTTCGCGATCTACTCGTCTCCGCGTTCCTGCCGTTTCGCGTGTGAAGCAGGATAAAAAGAAAACCGACGATACTATCTCTTAGTAGTATCATCGGCAATTTCCCTTTGGTCGATTAGGTTTTTTCTTTGAAAACTATTCGCCAGGGTTCGCCTTTCTTCGATAGACCGCCTGAGCGAGCTTTTCCCGTCTTTCCTCTTCCAGCCTGCGATCCACTTCGCTTTGCTGGGTAATGTCGTGCTGCAAACTGCGAACGCAGGAATCGCAAAGGTTTCCGCTTCGGATGATGAACCCGCAGCTTTCGCACGGATAACCAAGATTGGGGCTCCCCTCCATAGAGATACGCCCTTCTTTAATAAATTTGGTAATCTGTTTTACGCTGACACCTGTTGCTTCGCTTACCTGATGTATGTTGGCGCCCCGGTTTTCACGTTTTCTGAGGTACTTATAGCACTCTTCGTATTCCTTTTCCACTTCCTGATAGCATTTGGGACAAATATCACGGACAGTTTGTACGAACAGGGCATCGCAGCGCGAACAGTTGGAAAGTTTGCCCAATGACATAAAGACATCTCCTTTAACCGATCCGAGTCTCCTTCGTGATAAAAATTGGATGTACTACCATCATATCGAAAAATAGCGAATGTACAAGAAGAAACACGGATTGTTCGAAAAAGGTCAACAAATGATGGAGTTATCGAAAGCAAGTAAGAGCAGACACCCGGCACTCACGCCCCAGCTCTTCCTGTATCGCCAGGGCGCACGCGCGCAGTGTGGATCCAGTCGTATAAATATCGTCAACAATCAGGACTTCGCGAAGCTGTTTACGGCTGTCGATCCCATGTATTTGCCTGCCTTGATTCATACAGGCGAAGGCCCCCCGCAGACTTTCCTCCCGCTCTCTTTTGCCGCGCTGCTGGCTGAGTTTGGCCGTCTGCTTGGACCGTATGAGGAGGGGAATGTAGGGGATGCCGGTCCGCATCGAAAGCCCTCTTGCAACCAGCTCCATTTGATTGAACCCCCTTTCCGTCAACCTGCTTTCATGCAAAGGCACTTCGGTGACACAGGAGAACCGGGCGGAAAGGTAGCTGCGATAGTATCCAATTGCCAACAAGGCGCTAAAAAAGGCTGCCATACGCTCATCTCCCCGGTATTTAAACCGGCTGAGCCACGCCTTTCCACACTCGTCATAGTGCAGCAGCCCTCTGTTTCGCAGAAGAGACTGCCCCTTTTCCTCGGCAGCCAGACAATCCTTGCACATCCTCCTCTCCTGCTGACGATTAAAGCCATTTTCTATTGGGGACTGATCGTTCTTTTCCCCTTTTTGCGAATGGTAAACCAGATCGCGGCCGCACTGACAACAGATAACCTCGCCAATGACCCGCCAGTCCGCCAAACAGCTGCTGCATAGCGGCAGCCCGTCCACCAGCCGATAAATCCTGGGATACGTGGGCGGCCGCGAAAGAACGCGACTCCATCGCTTGACTTGCTCTTCGCGATTTCGGCCGGAAACGATTCCTCCGCAGCCAACACACCCGGCTCCGCTCATGACTGGCCTCCTGCCTGCCGCAGACTCGCAGCCAGCTGGTTCATCCGATTGATTTGCCGGATCGCCGCCCGGGAAGCCGATGTCCGGTACGCTTCGATAAACAGCACTGTGCCGCTCGGTGCGTCGCTGGACCTGCCGACCCGACCGGCGATCTGTACGAGTGAAGCCTCGTCAAAGACAGGGGCCTCCGTCCCGATGACAATGACATCGCTTCGCGGAATGGTTACGCCTCGTTCCAGAATCGTAGTCGTGACCATGACCAGCAATTGTTTGGCCCGAAACAGACGGACTTTCTCCTCCCGATCCGGATCTGCTGCATGGACTCCCGCCATCGTTTGGCTGTACCGGGACAATCGCCTCTGCAGATAGCTGAGAACCACGGAAACCTGGTCCACTCGCGGGACAAACACAAAGACCTGGCGTCCGCCATCCAATGATGAGGCCAGCGTCTCCAGCAAGGGCTGGATGGAACGGCCGGCTGACAGACGTTTATGCAAGCCGCTGATCGTGCATACGCGAGGGACGGGCAGCGGCGAACCATGGTATCTGCCCGGCAAAAGGACATGCGTCCGGGAATGCAAATGAGCCCGCTTCGGAACCAGGCGCCTCCGCAGGTAGCGCGGAGGTGTCGCGCTCAAGTACAAGGTTTTGCCGCCGGGCTGGACCGCTCGCGATACGACACGGTACAGAACCGGATTGTTGTGGTACGGGAACGCGTCCACCTCGTCAAGGACAACCAGCGGAAATCGTCGATAAAGCCGCATGACTTGATGGGTCGTCGCAATCGTAATGTCGCTGTCCTCCCATTTCTCTGCGCTGGAGCCGTGAACGGCAATTACCCGGGCATTGGGAAAGACCTTGGCAATCCGGGGAGCCAGTTCGAGAACAACATCTTTTCGCGGAGTGGCAATCAACACCTGTCCACCGGAACGCAATGTCTCAGCCACTGACGGAAACAGCAGCTCCGTCTTTCCTGCTCCGCATACAGCCCAGAGCAGAAATTCAGAAAGTCCGGGCCTGCCCGACGCCACGAACTGACGCGCCTTTTCCGCCGCCATCTCCTGCATGGGCGAATAAGTGCCTTGCCAATCGAGAAAAGCCGTTTCGCATTTTCTTTTCGCGCTATCCATACGGCCTCCGGCAAAGCCGGGATGAACCGCCCGATCGAACATTCTGCCGCTCTTTGCAGCTGTGCAAGCCTGACTCGCTCTTTGCCTGGGAACGCACAAATACGGCGTGCAGCATTTGCTTCTGCCCATATCCAAACACTCCGTACAATAAGCACACCCTTGTCCGCAGGAATGGCAGCTCGTCAGCACGATCATCCGCTCCGAGCCGCATCTCCCGCACGAAAACAACATGTGATTCCGCAGCCAGCCTTTTCTCAGCCTCCACTCGATGCCCGGCCGCCGCTCCGCTTTTCCCGACAGGACGATCCACTGAAAGCAGTGGTCCAACGAACGTGGCGCCCACCCCTTTTTGCTTAGCAGAACCCCGACCTCATCCCACAAAAGAGCGCGTCCGCCCATCACCGCAAGCAGCTTTTCCGATTCTCGCTCCCATTCACCGATGTTTTCGAGTATAGATCCCTCTGAAGACGACAAGGCGGCCGTGTCGGTCCCTTCCATCCGGAGCTGCGATTCGCCCCGTTCTGTCGGCGCCCCGCCTGAGTCTGCACTCTCAAGCGTAAACCAGTCCTCGCGGATCGGAGTCATGCCAGCTGCCTTCTTGCCGTATAATACATTAGCCTCCCTGACATAGGCTGATGCGGCAGCTCGAAAGCTGTCCACGCTTTTTTCCGTAAACGCGCGTTCCCCGAGCGCATGGTTCAATTCTCCGCGCAAGGAAAAGGCGAGCGCCAGCGACTTGCTTTTGCCGATCACATACAGCTTTGCCCCCTCCCTTTCCCGCCAAAATGCCTGGTCTACCTGGAAGCATGGCGTGATATGGGCTTGCGCAGCCTCTCCCGACACTTTTATATAGAGCAAGTATTCCCGCATGGACTCTCCCCCCGCCGATTGCTTGTTATGGACAGTGTGCGAAAAGACTGCAGGGGAGTGCAAGAAAATCTCGCCGGAAAACGCAAAAAAGCGCGCTATAGCGCGCGCTCCCGTTCGCCCTGCTGGCGAAGGTCTATGGTCATGACAGGCTCGCCGAAGGTACCCTCGCGATCCTCTCGGCACAAGTAGTCTGTCCGTTCAAAAACTGTCATGATCCGGATGGTATCGTCAACCGATCCATCATCTTGATACGAAATGCAAATAGGGGTACCTCGCAGATACGAGTGGAATTGAAGCTTCCTGACTGCCTGCTCCACTACATCCCCCGAATTTAGCAGCAGCAAGCGATAGTGCTTGTAAGTTCGGGGAACGTCTTTTGTCGTCCGCCTGATCCAGAAATTAGCCAATCCCACCAGCAAAGAGGAGCACCCATATGCCGCCAGCAACCACACGACCAACTCTTCCATCACGGTCATACCTCCTCTTACGATCAAGGTATGCGGGACAGCTTGGACACGGTGCTGCTGAACGGCAAATTGCAAGCTGGTTTAGGGGATTTACAGTTTTACCCAGCCGTTTTTGATGGAAATGACAACGGCTTGCGTACGATCCTGCACGCTGAGCTTTTGCAGAATGCTGCTGACGTGGTTTTTGACTGTTTTTTCACTGATAAACAGGAACTCTCCGATGGACCGGTTGCTCTTGCCTTCCGCCATCAGCTGCAGAACCTCGCGCTCACGACGGGTAAGCGACTCGATCACTTTCGGATCGACCGGTTCCGAATCATCCACGGCCATGCCGCGATCATTCGTGCCCTCCTGCTCGCTCAGCCGGCGAAACTCCTCGATCAGCTTGCCGGTTACCTTTGGATGTATGTATGCTCCACCCGCCGCTACTACGCGAACCGCTTCGACGAGATCATTCGTGCCCATTTCCTTCAGTAGATAGCCTGAAGCCCCTGAGCGAAGTGTACGGTAGACATATCCCTCGTCGTCGTGTATCGACAGCATGATGACCCGGGTACCGGGACTGACGGAAATAACGTGCTCAGCGGCCGAAACACCGCTCACGTTCGGCATGTTAATGTCCATCAGAACGACGTCAGGCTTATGGTCCTCGGCAAGGCGGAACGCTTCTTCTCCGTCAGCCCCTTCTCCTACGACCTGAAAGTCCTTTTCCATTTCCAAAATACGTTTGACACCCTCACGGAACAGTTGATGATCATCCACAATGACGATGCGAATTTCTTGCTGTACCTTCTCCATATTTCATCCTCCCTGTACACTCTTGCTCAAAATTTGACTGGTATTTGAAACATGACCCTTGTTCCCTCTCCAGGGGAAGACTGCAATTCCATCGTTCCCTCAAGCAGCTGAGCGCGTTCCCTCATGCCGAGCAGCCCGTAGGAGCCTCCCTTGGCTTTCTGTGCCGCCTGATCAAAGCCGACTCCGTCATCCTTGACCACAAGGCGCAACGTATTTTCCTGAAATTCAATTTTTACCTGGACCATATTGGCACCGGAATGCTTTTCAACGTTGTTCAAGCACTCCTGTACAAGTCGAAACATCGCGGCTTTCACAGAGCTTTTCAACGGCTGCTCTATGCCAAAGACAACCAGATCAACGGAAATTTTCGTACGGTCCTCGTACGTTTGAATGTACTTCTGAAGCGTCGGGACCAGCCCCAAATCATCCAGTGCCATGGGCCTGAGGTCAAAGATAATCCGTCTGACGTCAGCCAGGCTGAGGCGAACCATTTCCTTCAATTCATGCAGCTCCATTTGCGCTTCCAAAATGCGTTCATTTTTCAGCATCTTGTCGACAATTTCAGAACGAAGCACGACGTTCGCCATGGATTGGGCGGGGCCGTCATGGATTTCACGCGCTACCCGCTTCCGCTCTTCCTCCTGCGCCTGAATGACTTTGAGCCCCATCATCTGATGCTGCTTGGCCTCTTCCAGAGCCTCTCCCACCTTGCTCAAGTCGCCGGTCAAGTACCCCAGCACAACGCCTATCTGCGTCACCAGCTTTTCCGCCCGCTGAATGGTTTCCTCCAGCGTGCGGAGCTGCCGCTCCAGATCATTTCTCCGTTTTTTCAAATTGTCTTCCCGTTCCCGGTAAATGGACAGCTCTACCTGGATCCGGTTGGCTTCTTCGTAAGCGACGCGAATGTCTTCTTCTGTGTATGTCTGAAAATTACGGCTAACCAGGACCAGACGCGTTCGCGCCCTTCTATAGGAAAGTTCCAGCTCATCCACCTTGCTGATCACTTTCGCTATTTCCTGCCTTAGCTCATACAAATCATGTTTTAAGGAATTACCTTCCAGCCTGGCATTTTCGGCGATCTCAAATATTTGCGATTTGCTTTTTTCCACCGTTTCGATCGTGCGATTGATCACACCATCCAACATGGTAATACTGATCGCCTGATTCATTATTGATCTCCTTCTACCTCATTTTTGACCGTCTGAAACAACGCCTCGAGCTTGGGAACATCCACTTCCCTGATCCCAACATCGTATCTCGGAATGGAAAACGGATTTACCTTTTCCGTTACCACACCCGGATTTGAGTTGAAAACAAATAGGTAGCCCGCTTGCTTGGCTATGTCCAAAACGATGTCATTGCTGTAACCAAACGGCAAGGAAATGGCTTGAACCTGCTTACCCACCAGTTCGCTCAAGCCGACCCGCGACATGGTAAAGTCGACATACAGGCGATTGCGGTATTCCTGTTCTTCTTCGAGTCGTTTCAGCTCCTCCACGTACACAGGTGCCGTCTCCGGTCCGAGTTCTCCCCATTCATTGCGGGCTTTCTCGTCGTGAAGACTGTATGTATGAGAAGCGATGTCCACCAGTCCGGTTTGAAGCATTTTCTTCACTTGCGGACGGGACAGCGGCGTGGTCATGTTTTTCCTTTTCCGCTCTTCGGTATCCCTCAATCGACCAAGTATGGAAAAGTTGACAGAGGGAAACCGATACTCTTTCATGACGGGAAAAGCATGTGTGTAATAGCTTTCATACCCATCATCAAATGTAAGCAAAACCGCATTCTCAGTGGGCAAAACTCCTGTCTCGACAAAGCGGACAAACTCTGTAAGCGAAATCGGATGGAAATCGTTCTCAAACAAAAACGACATATGCTGTTTAAACTGATCCGTACCGATGACATAGCGTTGTGCAGAGGTGTCTGTCACATGGTGATACGTCAATACGACTACCCGATTTCGATACCACAGCTTCGAGGGTGCTGTTTTTTCTTGGGTAGTTGCTGTCTGTAGAGTAGCGGATTGTTCCTCGCCTGTGCTTATAGACGTAGTGACATGGGGGAAAGGTTGCACATGGGGAGCCTCTTGTTTAAAAAAAGAGGACAGTCCGGCAGCCACAACCAGTCCAAACGCAATGAAAAATACGAGAAAGAAGGGCCACCTCTTCGGCACGAAAAACTTCCTCCTTTTTGCCTACATAGGTATTTCGACATATGCGAACAGATTCCTTTATGAACTGTATTCCAGTAACGCTTCACTAGCCTTAAGTCCTAGTGGCAGCTAAAAAATTTACCTGATTGTCACAGAAAAAGAGCCTAGTGTATCACTAGGCTCTCGGCGCTTGGTCTTTACTTGGACAGCCCTGCTGCATCCTGCTTGAGCGCTTCTGCCTTATCTGTGCGCTCCCACGGCACGTTCAGATCATTGCGGCCGAAATGGCCGTATGCCGCTGTCTGCTTGTAGATAGGACGACGCAGGTCAAGCTGTTTGATGATACCTGCAGGACGAAGATCAAAATGCTTGCGGATCAGTGCTACCAATTGGTCCTCAGCAATCGTACCGGTTCCGAATGTATCTACGCTAATTGAGACTGGCTGAGCAACACCAATTGCATATGCCACTTGTACTTCGCATTTTTCTGCCAGACCGGCTGCGACGATGTTTTTCGCTACATAGCGGGCTGCATATGCCCCGGAGCGGTCCACTTTTGTCGGGTCTTTCCCGGAGAAAGCGCCGCCGCCGTGACGCGCGTATCCACCATAGGTGTCGACGATAATTTTACGACCTGTCAAACCGGCATCCCCCTGCGGGCCGCCAATGACGAAACGACCGGTCGGGTTGATGAAGTATTTTGTCTCCGCGTCAAGAAGCTCCGCCGGCACAACCGGCTTGATTACATGCTCCATCAGGTCATTCTTGATTTGTTCCAGGGTGGTTTCCGGAGCGTGCTGAGTAGAGATGACAATCGTATCGATCCGAACCGGCTTGTCTCCATCGTATTCCACCGTCACCTGCGTCTTGCCGTCTGGGCGCAGGTAGCTCAGCGTTCCGTTTTTGCGCACTTCCGTCAAACGACGCGCCAATTGGTGAGCCATGCTGATCGGCAGCGGCATCAGTTCAGGCGTCTCGTTGCAGGCGAATCCAAACATCAGGCCTTGGTCTCCGGCACCGATCGCTTCAATCTCCGCATCCGTCATTTTTCCTTCACGAGCTTCCAGCGCCTGGTCTACCCCGAGGGCAATATCGGCAGATTGCTCGCCGATAGCTGTCAGCACGCCGCAAGTGTCGGCATCGAAACCGAACTTGGCGCGATCGTATCCGATTTCACGGATGGTATCGCGAACCAGCTTTTGAATATCCACATACGTGTTCGTCGTAATTTCGCCTGCCACAAGCACCAGACCAGTGGTAACGGAAGTTTCGCATGCTACGCGAGCATTTGGATCCTTGGACAAAATGGCGTCCAGAATAGAATCGGAAATTTGGTCACAAATCTTATCCGGATGACCTTCGGTGACTGATTCAGAAGTAAACAGACGACGACCTTTTTGCAAAGACATGTGTACTACCTCCTTTGACCTCATACAAATAGTGTGGTAGCCGAAACAGGTTCTTATTAAACGAAGGCACAAGCAAAAAAAAACCTTTTCCTGTCTTAGAGGAAAAGGTGCTTGGTGTTTGCGTTCCCTACCCTCTTATCGGCCAGAACAGGTATCCGTTCTGCTGGTTAGCACCGCTCGAGTCGGTTGCCGGGCTTCATGGGGCCAGTCCCTCCGCCTGCTCTGGATAAGAGTATCCATTACGGATAATAGAATAATCGTTTTTATTGCCGGTGTCAATAAGCGCTTAGCGCAATTCGTATTTGCCGCGAACCATAATGTGCGCGACACCGTTATAGCCTGCATGCAAGCGCAAGCCGCGATTGTCCGAACGGGCGATCAAGAGGAGGTGATTGGCAGCCACCTGGGCTCCGCCTCGCAGGTCCTTGCCCTCGGTAATATCGGTCAGGCCATCGCCTTTATCGCCTGCCACAGCCTGTACCTTCCCCGTACGCACGATAAACTCTGTACCCTCAAAACCGTACAGCGTCCGTCCCGGGGACAGCTCGACCACAGTCAACCCGGGCGAGACGGTGCCGCCACCTCCGCCTCCGCCCAGAGCCTTTTGAATTTGCTGGTCCACATAGCTTTTGGTGACCACCGGATCGTCCGCTGAACCCGGCACGCCGGAAACGCCGTCCGCCATCGCCTGTGAAGCGAAGACCCCCATTCCGACGATCGCTATGGCGAGGATTCCCTTGGTTGCTTTTTTCATTTATGTTCTCTCCTTTTCCATAGGGTTACAAACTGTATGCCTTGGCCAGCAGGACGACCACCTCTGCCCGCGTAGCTCTTCCCTGCGGCTTGAACGTCCGTCCGTATCCGCTTATCCACTTTTTCGCTGTCAATGCCTCAATAGCGGGAGAGGCCCAGTGGCTGACCGGCACGTCGGTAAAAGACGAACGACTATGCGTATAGAGCAATAGGTTGTTTGCCCTGGCTACCATCAGCGCCATCTCGGCACGTGTGATGGATTGATCGGGCAGGATGCTGTTGTTTGGATAGCCTTGAATGATTCCGAGCTGGTGGGCAGTCAGCAGGTTGCCGTAAGCCCAGTGTTTTTGGGAAAGATCCCGGAACGGGTTTTTCCCCCTATACGTAACGATATGCATTCCTTTGGCCCGCATCGATTGGATCAGCATCGTCGCAAATTGTCCCCGCGTAACCGACTGATCAGGTTTAAACGTCGCATCATCGAAGCCGTTGACGACCCCTTTGCCGCTCAGCCTGGCAATCTCATTGCGTGCCCAGTGGGAAGCGATATCGCGATAACCGGCCATCAAGGGCTGCTTCGTCAGAGTCAGCCGATAGAAGTCGTATTTAAACGGCACCGTGGTGGTCAGACGGATATAATACTTGCCCGGCTTCAGCTTCATGCCGAGCACCTCTTTTCCAAGATCGGACAGCTGCGCTACGTCGTTCGTGGCAAAAAGCGAGTAGTTCAACGTGTCCGAACCGTACAGCTCCAGCCGTATCCCCGTCGATACGGGGATGAACGGAGCGCGAATGCTGACGTAGGATTCGGAATCGACCGTAAATTGGAACCAGTCCTGATCCGTATGGGTGGGCAAGGTTCCGATCATCAGGTTTCCATTTGTCAACGGGGACGCCTGACGATATGTATCGTTGGGCTCATTGGCATCCTTCCGAATCGGCGTATAGGAGAGGTCCAGCTTGTACTCGCCATTCACCTGGTTTTGCCAGTATTCGGTCAGACGGATGTAGTACTTGCCAGGCGATACTTCTTTCTCGGCATGCTCAGTCGGATCATTCCGATCGCCTCTGTCATATTCTTCAAAGGGTTGTCCCTCTTTGCCGATCTTCATGTTCAGATCGATCCGCTTGTTGTCGGGGGAGACCGTGACGTTTAGCCGGCCGTATTCGCGGACATAGTAAGAAAACCAGTCCTCGTCTCCCTCTTCGTGAAAGTTTCCGATCACGGATATTTGATTTCCGACGAGCGGGCGGGCCGTATCTATCGTGTTGTTGCGCTCATACTTATCCGGGTTGATCGTAAAGCGGCTGGTCAACACGTAGGTAAAGGCTTTCACCCCGAAGCTTCGTTCCATCCTGATGTACATTCTACCAGCTTTCACCGGAACCGTCAGTGTGTCTCCGTTCCCTATGTAAGACGTGGACGCTTCGCGATTTTCAGGGAAAAAAGTAGCAGCGAGAGCGGTTGTATTCGTTGACGTAACCGATGCGACCAGGGTGACTTTTCCATCATAAGGAATATCCATAAAATACCAATCGGTTCTGTCGGATTCCGACAACTTCGCCCTGAGCTGCGATTCGATCGGAAAAGCCTTTGCATAGCTTCGAATGTTGTTCGGCTCATGAAAATCCATTGATGGCTTTTCACTGATGGCTCGATTTACGTCAACCAACCCGTACCCCGTTTGCCGATCCCAGCCGCTCTCACCGAGATCCTCTGCCGTCTGGTACAACAGCTGACGCACATCCAGCGGGCTCATATTCGGATGAACCGCGAGTACCATTGCCGCAGCACCGGCTACCATGGGAGCTGCTGCAGAAGTGCCGCTGAATGTTCCGTACTTGCCCTTGGGCTTGGTCGTGTAGATATTGTAGCCCGGAGCCACGAGATTCAACTCCGGCCCTGTATTGGAATCGTACAGCGGCTTCTTGTTTCCTTTTACAGCGCCAACAGCGATCACCGTCGGATATGCAGCCGGATACGCGACGCGGTTGGCTTCGTTTCCGCTGGCAGCCACAACCACGACTCCGCTCGCCTCCGCCCGCTGGATAGCGGCCGTCAGCGACTTCGAATAGGAGAGACTGCTCACCGACATGAGAATAATTTTGGCTCCCCGATCGATTGCGGTGTTAATCCCTTTGGCGAGCAATTCTACATCTGTTTCCCCGTACTTGTTCAAAACCTTGATCGGCAAAATCTGCGCTTGCCATAAAACACCCGAGACCCCAATACCGTTATTCCCTCTGGCCGCCAAAATACCGGCAACAGCTGTGCCATGTCCGTTCAGGCTGTCGTCCTGAGCGGATTCCCCCGGTTCAACAAGGTTGACTCCCGGAAGGATGTTTCCTTTCAAATCGGGATGGTTATGGTCCACTCCCGTGTCGAGAACAGCAATCGTTATGTTGCTTCCGGTAACTTTCTTCCAGGCCTGGTCAGCTTTGATTTGCCTCAAATGAGTCTGATTATTGATATATTCGTCATTGGAGATCGCAGCCTTTGCTTTCTGGCTCCCCCCAAAGGCAGCCAATACCCCTACCGAGACAGCGACAACCGTTAAAATGAATTTCCTCATGTAACTACAGTCCTTCCTCCCTTTTCCTGGCCGAAAAAGGAATGCAGGTGTTCGAGCTTGTCTTCCTGTTTTGAAAAGAAAAAGCCCCACTCCCTTGTAGCTTATTCTATTCATTTAGCATAGCGGAACGATAGTGAGAAACGCAACCCTATTCAGGGAATCCCTGGAAACACAAACCGATAGAAAAACCCCTTTTCGCGATGCGAAAAGGGGTGGTCACTTACTGCAGGAATCCTTTCGGCTTGGTTGCATCGTAAACTTGGGATTCCTTCTGCTTCTCGTAAGCTTTCGGAATAAAGACCGTGCACTCTTCCACAGAAAAATCCTGTTTCTTGATGGACGAAGCCGGGATCTGGAAGGCAATTACACGGAACGCCTTTGGATCTACCTTCATGTTTTCCAGCGTATAGCTGACACGGGCGATATCTTCGCCGTTTGCGTCATGTACAACAATCGGAACCTCGGAAAAGTCCAGTCGTTTGTCCAAGCCGTTGCGGAACAATACAACCACTTTCAGACTGCCATTTTCCCCTTTTTTCAATCCCAATGCCTTCAGGTCTACCTTGCCTTCTTCTACTGGATTGGCAGCAAGCTGCTGACGGTAGTATTCCATTTCATCCATTTCCAATTCTCCTCCTGCTACTACAGATTCACCCGATTGTTTCTCCGGTTTTTGATAACCCAACGCAAGCGGGATCTCCTCCTCCGGCAGATCGGTAAATTCATCCCAGCGGAACAAAAACTCGCACGGACGGCTGGACTCATCGCCAATCGGTCCAAAAGTCATCATGTCAAAGCTCTTGCTAGCTACAACCTTTCCCTCGGGTGTTTTCAGGTCCAGCCGCAGGCGGTCCAGCAAAATGCTTTGCTCCGTCGCGTTGCGAATATAAGTGAGCACGAGATAACCATCCCGCGTCACCTGCGTATAAAAGGGAAAAATCCCGACCTCATTGCGAATAATGGGAGGGAGCTCATCGTGCACAAAACGGAGCAGCTCCGCTTCTTCTTCATCGAGGGTATCCCAAGGACCGTTGAGGCTGAGGAACAGCTCCTTCGATGGCACACGGTTGGAAGATTGCTCAGGGTCATCAAGACCAGACACGCCGAGATAAATCTCCTTGTGCAGGCTCTCCTGAATTTCTTCGCGAACCGCCTCCAGGCTCTCCTTGGAGCCAAACCAGTTTTCCAATAACCAACTCATGCAGTATCCTCCTCATACCACAGCTTCCATGATTGCCATTGCAGGTGTTTTACGTAACCTCCAGCTTCCACGGCTGAAGCTTTGCATCTGGCTTTTTCACCATATCCGCCGGGAAAACAAGCACCCATGGACGGCTCGTTCCAGGACGCACCCGGATTCTGCTGGCGTCAATTGAGCCAGAAGCTACTACTTCGTCCTCTGCATCGGAAATTTTGATTCGCAAGATGTCAGGGCAAAAATCTTTATCGTATCCGTTGCGGATCAGGATTCCGGCGACCAGTCGTCCATCCTTTGCCTTCGTGATGTCAAACCCGATAATTTCTACTGTATCCAGCTCCATAGGCGAGATGTCAAAAGTGAGCTGCTCCAGCAGTTTTTTCTGACGGTCAGTCATTCTCGCTTCCATTTCCGGATCCAATTCAAGCTCCTGGGGCCATACATACGGGTTTTTGTTAGCCTTCATCATGATTTTCCAGTTCTTGAATGTGAAATTGTCATGCAGATAGGATTCCGGCGGGAAATAAACTTCCCAGGGACGGCTCGTGAACGGCGGAATGCTTCCCACTTCGCTCAAATCGATCCGCTGGCGCGCAAACGGGTTGCCATCAAAGTATATGGCCAATTGAATTTTTTTAAAGTTCACCGGAAAAGGCGCAGCGTTGCGGATGAAGAAAGCAACGGTTACTCCGCCAGTCGGCTGCGGAATCAAGCTGAACCCGGTAACGCCGACAGAGCCAAATGCCATATCTGGCAGTTCAGCCTGCATGAAACGGAGTGCATACTTTCTCTCGCTATCCAGTTGCTCTTCCCACGCTGGATGCAAGGAGATATCTGTTCTTACTTTCACTGCAGTTTCCAGCTGAGCCATTTGTTCCGGCTGCTCTTTCACTACTTCCTGATCATCCAGATCGTCAAGATCAATCGTCGAATCTTCCCGAAGCTCTTTTTTCAAGTCCTCCTGGGAAAGCTCTTGACCCGACTTTTTGTCCTTAAAATTTTTAAAAAAGGAAAACATGTACATCCTCCTCACCTGTCCGAAGCACGAACGATGACTTTATTATGATAAGGGTTTTGACCAAATGGGGTCAAATGGGGAGTGACTATGCTTGTGCTTCCTCGGGAATACTCACCTTCCAGCGGGACAGATCCGGCTCTTCTATCAGTATGCTCTCTTTTGGGAAGATGAACATCCAAGGTTTGCTCGTATTTGTGTTGACGGTAAGTCCGCCCAGTTCAAACTGTCCGATAGCAACCTTTTGTCCGCTGGCATCGTAGAGAGCCAATGGAAGCGATTGGAAGGATATGGACTGCGTGGAGCCATTGCGGATCAGCAGCATCGCATGAAAGGCGCCGTCTTCGGAACGACGAACCTGCACACTCTGAACATTGACCTCCCCTTCCTTCAACGCCGGCAGACCTTTCGCCAGTTCGATCAGGCTTTCCTTCTGTTCGTCGGTAAGCGCACGAATCCAGGATTCTTCCAGCTCCAGCTGCTGCGGAAGCACCATCTTTTTCTGGGCCAATTCAAACGCGATTTTCCAGTTTTTCAGCAAAACATCCACTTGCAGGAAATGCTCGCTCAAGAAAACAAACGACCATGGGCGGGCCGAATAGGGGGGGATCTCTCCTACTTCAGACAAGTCAAACTTCTGGCGTGTAAACAGCTTCTCCTCCCCGAACAGAATGACAAGCGTCATTTCCTCCAAACGTACGGGGCGGTCCGTTCCGTTGCGCAAAAAAGCCGTTACCTCAATCCCTTGCTCATGGGGCAATAGAGACAGTCCTGCCAGCGATAGATTGCCTGGCTGCATCGGCGGAAGCTCTTGAGCCGTAAAGGACAACGCGTACTTTTCCGTAGTATTCAGCTGCCGCTCCCATGATTCGTGCAAAGACAGCTTTGTCATTACGCCCGCTTCAGACGGTCTGTTCGCAGCAACTCCAGGATCCTCAGCGGCGAGGACCGATTCCTCGCGCAGTTGCTGCTTTATTTCTTCCGGTGTCGGCGTTTTACCCATCAGATTTTTCAAAAAGGACAGCATATCCTCGCTCCCAACTTTTCTCTACATCTATATAGAGATTCTATTCGTTTTCAACTATAGCACAGTGAAACCCCAATGCAACATCGAAAACTTGGTATCAACTGAATCGTAGATAATTTTCCCATTATACTCTTAGACGCAGCAAAGATCAAAGAGTCGCGGCAAAAAACGACGAAAAAAAGTCAACTGCGATTTTTCCCATACCTTCCCTTCATACACGGTCTTACACGACCGTTGACAGCGCTTGGAGCAATCCGGGAATGAAAAAGAGGGCTGTCTCTAAGACAAGCCCCCTTTGGAAAAAGTTGCATATAGTTAGTTTCCGTTTTTATAGTTGTAGTGTGATCGCCAGATGTTGCCGCTGCCGCTACTTGAACCACTGCCAGACCGCACTCAGTAGAAATGTCACCACAACTGTTAAACTCCTTCTGCTGAGGCAGATTTAGTTAGGAGCTTGTCCTGCCGGAAGATTACGTAGCGGATGCGGGCTTGTCTTCAACCGTTGCTTCCGTTCCTGAGCCTGCCTGGTCAGCCGATTGCTGATCTTCGATGATGATGTCCCCCGTCTCTTGATAGTCCACTTTTGCGTTCAGCTTCTCGCCGATGAAACGAAGCGGCAGGAAGACGCGGCCGTTTTTCACGAAGGGCTTGGCATCCAGCTTGATTTTTTCGCCGTTCACTTCTGCTTCTCCCGAGTCGAGATGAAGCACGATCTTGTTTTCGCCGCGAACCACTTCAACCGTACGGGTCTCCGGGCTCCAGTTCACTTCTGCCTTCAGCGAAGCGCTAATTGCGCGTACAGGCACTAGCGCACGTCCTTTTTCGAGGAACGGAGCGGTGTCCATGACAATCTCTTTCCCGTTTACAAACGTCTTGAGACCCTCTTCCCCGGATTTTTGATACAAATTGCCCAATCTTTTATATGTCTTCTGATCTCCAGGCTTGTAGAAGCGGTCGAGCAATTCCTTTTGGACCTTAAGCGCCTGCTTCAGCTCAGACTGCGCTTCCAGCTGCTTGGTCAGTTCTTCATATTTTGCTCTCAGCTCTTCGGTCACTTCCTGGCTTTTTTTCAGCTGGGCCCGCAGCTCGATCAGTTCTTTTTTCGTTTTTACCGCTTGCTGAACCGCTTCCTTTTTGCCGGCCAGAGAGTTTTCACCGTTCGGAAGCCCTGTCGCCGGATCGATCGCCTCGGCTGCTTTTTCCGCTGCTCTTTTTTCTTCTTCAGCGACTTTTTCTTTGGCTTTGTTGGCAGCTTCGGCTGCTTTCTCTTCGGCCTTCCTCACCGTTTCTGCCTTTTCGTTGGCTTTTTCTCTTTCCTTCTCGGCCTTTTCGCTTTCTTTTTCCGCTTTCTCTTCGTCCTTGCCCTTATCCGACTCTTTTACCGGCTTTTCCGCGTGAACCGCGCCGACGGGAGATACGGCCAAGAGAGCCAGGATCAAACTTGCCGAAACCAGTTTTTTCATAAGATGTCCCTCCGAGAAGTTATGATAGAAATCGTATTTATCTTTTTATATCGCGAGAGCATCGGAAGTTATTACAGATAGCGAAATATTTTGCGCAGAGAGGCACCTGGGCCAATCCCAGGTATTCTGTCAGCTCCTAGTAGCCGCCCTCTCGCAAAAATCGGGCAGGCGAGCTGACCATCAGAAATTTGACCGGATTATCCGTTCGATTATACCAGTTGTGCGGCGTGGACGATTCCATATGGACGCTGTCGCCCGGATACAGATCGTGTTCTTCGCTCCCCATGAGGATCGTCAGGACACCCTCCAGCACGTAGAGAAATTCTTGTCCTTTATGGGCAAAAGGAGTGCCCTTTTCGTCATCCGGGAGCAGAGTGACCAGGATCGGCTCAAACAAAGGCGCGGGAATATCCGCTGACAGGTCCTTGTACATGAAGCGGGATTGCCCGGAGTGGAGCTCGTCCCCGCTTCCCTTGCGCAGTATATACGAGTTCGGACTCTTCTCCTGAGGGAAAAAATAGCTGGGGCTCACATCCAAAGCTTCCGAGATTTTCGTGAGTGATTCCAAAGTCACGGATGACTTGGAGCGCTCGACCTGGGACAGAAAGCTGATGGACAATTCCGTCTTTTCCGCGACCTGTTTGAGTGTAAGCTGTTTTTCCAGACGACGGGCTTTCATGCGTTTTCCGATGTTCGGTTCCATAGACTTCCCTCGCAAGGTTAGTGAGTTATCCCTATCCTACCATACAAGCCAAGGGAAAACAGTCGTGAGATCGCGTCCCCAGAGATATTGCCATGAACTGTACCTGGAGAATGAAGATTCAATCTTAAACAAATAGTTTGATTATTGCAATGATTGCCGACAGGTCTTATAATTCTTTTTAACGCTCGATTGAAGTGCTACTTCAATTTATCGATTGGAAAGCCGTCACTACAGCAGGATGGCGATTCATTCCGACTTATTTTCGTAGACTGCAGCAAGGAAAGGGAGGTAGCTGTCAAGATGGCACAAGTGCAAACGGAAATTCCCAAACGCTTGCAAAACAAGGCGCTTGTCGCAAGCCTGGTCGGAAGCTCCATCGAATGGTTTGATTTTTTTCTTTACGGTACGATGGCCTCGCTCGTTTTCAACAAGCTGTTCTTTCCATCCACAGACCCAACCGTAGGGCTGCTGCTTTCTTACCTGTCATTCGGTCTTCCTTTCTTCATTCGTCCGTTGGGCGGAATCATCTTTAGCCATATCGGGGACAAAATCGGGCGAAAGAAAACATTGGTGCTCACGTTGTCCTTGATGGGCGGGGCCACTGTCCTGATCGGGCTTCTCCCCGATTACAACGCGATCGGCGTGTGGGCCCCCATCCTGCTCGTCACGATGCGGCTGATCCAGGGTCTGGGCATCGGCGGGGAGTGGGGCGGCGCACTCTTGCTCGCCGTGGAGTATTCGGGAAAAGGGAGACGCGGTTTCTTTGGCAGTATCCCGCAAATGGGCGTTCCGATCGGCATGCTTCTCGGAACCCTGGCCGTCACTCTCATGAGCTCTCTGCCGGATGAACAATTCATGTCCTGGGGATGGCGCGTGCCGTTCATCCTGAGCGCCGGCCTCGTTTTTCTCGGCTTGTGGATTCGCAACGGACTGGATGAGACACCCGCTTTCCAGGCGGCCAGAGAAAGCGGCAACATTGCCAAGGTCCCGATCATCGACACATTCCGCTATCATTGGAGGTCTGTCTTGATCGCCGTAGGGGCCAAGGTCGTGGAAACAGGGCCGTTCTACATCTTCTCCACGTTTGTCATCGCCTACGCGACGGGCTACCTGGGATATGATCGCGTAACGGCGCTGAATGCCGTCACGATTGCCACTCTGGTGACGACGATCATGATCCCTTACATGGGAAAGCTATCGGACAAGCTCGGACGGAAGCCGCTGTACATCGGCGGAACCATTCTGATCATCCTCTATGCCTTCCCTTATTTCTACCTGCTGTCGCTAAAGTCCGGCGTGATGCTGACGCTCGCGACCATTATCGGCCTGGGCATCCTTTGGGCACCGGTCACGGCCGTTCTGGGGACGATGTTCTCGGAAATTTTCAGCACCAACGTTCGGTACACAGGCGTGACCGTCGGTTATCAGCTGGGGGCCGCCCTGGCAGGTGGAACAGCCCCGCTGATCGCTACCGCTTTGCTTTCCGCCTTCAACAACTCGTGGGTACCGGTAGCCCTCTACATTGTTTTGACCGGTGTCATTTCCCTCATCGCGATCGCTGCGACCAGAGAGACAAAGGACCTGGACCTGGAAAAACCGTAGCGCATATGTTCAGAATCTGACGTTTCGCGAGGACCGTACCGACACTGCAGAGCGCCGCTTTGCAGCTCAATGGGGGTCCTCCCCTATTTACCCGGAAAGGATGATCTCCATGCTCGTTTTGACCCAAAAGGAAATTCGACAGATCTACTCGATGAAAGACTGCTTGCGGGACGTCGAACAAGTATTCCGCGACAATGCGGCCGGTCTCGTTCATACGCCGGTCCGTACAGCCATCGACCATCCCAAATACGGTGCGACCAGCTTGTACATGCCCTCTTATTTGAAAACGGACGACTACGTGGGCGTGAAGGTGATCAGCATCTTTCCGGAAAACCATGCAGTCGGGATCAAGGCGCTGCAAAGCGTAATCCTGTTGACCGAAGCAAAAACCGGCCAGCATGTCGCGATGATGGATGCGAGCTTTTTGACGGTGCTGCGGACTGGAGCAAGCAGCGGAGTGGCGACCAAGTACTTGGCCCACCGGCAGGCAAAAAGCTGCGTTGTCCTCGGATGCGGCGCGCAAGCTGTCGGCCAGATTCAAGCTGTCATGGAAGTCCGCTCATTGGAGGAAATCGCGCTGTACAACCGTACGCGGGCACGAGCGGAAGAGATGGCAAAAACGATCCGCGCTCTGTATCCGGAGTGGTCCGGGGAGCTTCGCATCGTCGAAGACGCCGATCAGGCCGTGAAGACAGCAGACATCGTCATCTGCAGCACCAAGTCGGAATCGCCGTTGTTCGACGGGGCAAACCTGAAACCCGGCGCCCATATCAATGCCATCGGCTCCTTTTTGCCGCATATGCGGGAGGTCGATCTCGCCGCCTTGCAACGCTGCAGCAAGATCGTCGTCGATACGACAGAGGGAGCGCAGCATGAAGCGGGCGATTTGCTCATTCCGGCAAGCCGGGGCGAATGGAGCTTTGATAAGCTTCACGCCGAGCTTGGCGACATTCTCTGCGGCCGCAAAAAAGGGCGAGAGACGGAGGAAGAGATCACCCTGTACAAATCGGTCGGCATCGCCTGCCTGGATACGGCTGTGGCCAAGTCTGTGTACGAGCTGGCGAGGGATAAGGGATTGGGGACAGAGATTGTTTTGTAGCGTACTTTCCCCACCGAAAACAAAGCGGAGTGAGCTGGTGCGCTCAACTCCGCTTTGCTTTTGTCGTCCAATAAGCTTCAAAGTCGATCCATCTTTACTGAGGGATATTCACCGTGACCGTACCTTTAGCACGAGTTTGACTAAACGTACTAACTACAACTCGGTAAGTCCCTACAGGGCAAATTTTATCTGATTTAAAAGTAAAGGTTCCTTCACCCTTAAATACTTTACTTGCAAAATACGTTCTCCCGCCGTCCGGCTCCAATTTTACAAGCCCATATTCTACCGAAGTTTCGGCCGATCCATCATTCTCTTGATTTACGGTTAATGTGACTTGGGCCGGGGAGTTTATGTAAATATAACCGGACTCGCTGTAATCCCCCTTTGACAACCGAAATTGATGCACATATGTTTCCATTTGCTGCTGTACTGTTTGGGCAGTCGAAGCAGCAGAAGTATTCGCTGGTGAGTGGTTAGCCAAAGCATCAGAGGGCAAAAGCAAGGCAGCCGACAAAAATGAAAGCAGAGCAAACTTCTTCATAATCACCATCTCCCAAATATTTGTAATATATCTTTATATTACCACGAGACTTTGTAGATGTAAATATATGGTTAATGAATTCAGTTATTCCGCATTTTATACCTATTCAGAAATTATTAATTATTCAGTTTATATCTGATTCTTCGACTTCCCTTTGCCCGAAGAAAGGAAGCATACAAAAAAGACCCTTTACTCCTTCCAAAGCAAATCGAAGAAATGAAGGGCCTGACAATATCTCAATCAATAATCAAAGTCTATCGGCGAACTCCCTGTATAACTCTCCCCGATGCAACTCTTGCATACGAGCTTGCCTTTGAAATAAATCGTATCGCTCACCAAATTCCCGCAAAACACACAACCGGGGGCATACTTCCGCAGTATGATCGTGTCCTTGTCGACAAAAATCTCCAGAGAGTCCAAAACGTCAATATGCAATACCCTCCGCAGCTCAATCGGCAACACAATCCTGCCCAGGGAGTCCAGCTCTCGAACCACGCCTGAAGTTTTTCCGACCAACGGCTTTCCGCTCTCCTGGACGTTTATCTCATATTTCGCAGCCGTTTTCACCGCATTCAGCCTGCTTTTTTGATAGTGAGAAGCGCACAGCCCTTTTGCCACCTGCTTTTTCTCGCAACCAGGCTCCTGACAAATCCGCTCCTTGACCGTCTTCCTTTCCGGAACCGCCTGTGTACCCGTCCCTGCTTTTTGCTGCAGCCTGTTTTTCTGGTAATGCTTCATGCAAAAGCCCTTTGCGTAGTAGTTATTCGTGCAGCCCTCGATTTGGCAGCTTCGATTGTTCATGTTTTCACCCTCACTTATACGGAATCAATCAATAGTTGGAATGAAACTGCATAGCGCAAAGTTTTTGACTGCTCGATCGCGTTTTTTCCTGATGTTATGGATGTACCAAATCTTTTAACTCCAGCCGAACGAATGTCGCCCTCTCAAGATATGGTAACAAATTCAGTTTATCACAGACAGAAAAGGATACAATCTGAATTTTGCTATGGAGGCAACGAATCATTTTCTCCGGCTGCGGTGAAAAAATCACAAAACGCATTGAAAGACCGCCTGAATGTCAGCGGTCTTCCAGTTTACGTGACAGGTATTGACCCATCAAATGTATAGCTAATGAAATCCTTGCTTAGCAATCCAACACTTCCATATTGTGGTGATTTCCATTGCTTAGGGAACAAGGGCAGCCATATTCCTTTTTTCTACAAATGGCAAGTCAACAGGAAACTGGAAATCGCTTGGAAAACTTAGGAATTTAAAATTTCCCGACGATTCCAAATTCTAGTAAAGGTTTGTGCTATTACCGGTACAATCAGCAAAGCTGCTGACCAGCAACTTGAAATCAAGGTAAATGGCGACAAAACCGTTACTGTTGATGAGCTGAAAGCTGCTGGCTACAATGTTGAATTCCTCTTCAACTTCACTGCTACCGCTGATGAAAAAGCTACTGGCCTTGTTAATGCTACAAACAAAGCAGATTTCAAGTATGCTGTAAAAGTAACAAAAGATGACGCTGTCTTCACATCCGAGTGGACTGACGTAAAAGTTGTCGATACTACCGCAGCAGTTGAGGTTACAGAAGTCGGCCTCAAATCTGGCGCCGACGCTTGGAACCTTGATTATATCACAGTTTCTGACGCAGCTGTATCCCTCGCTGCTACTAAAGCTGTGAATGCGCTTGGACAATCCGAAAACGTAACGCTCCCAACAGTAGAGAAAGTAACTTCCAGCGATGTTACTGTTGCCTACTACAATAACGGCGTTATCAAAGCACTGAAACCGGGCAATGTAACTTTCACCGTTAAATTTACAGGCCTGGAAAAAACCGTTTCTGTTCCAGTTGTAGTAAAAGCGGCACAAGAAGCTACTTCTATCGCTGAAGCTGGGCAAACTCTTAAAGTAAAAGCTGGCGAAGCAACAAATGTTGACTTCACTGTGAACGATCAGTTTGCTCAAAAACTGAGAACGAACGCTACTTTGACTGTTAAAGTACTTGATAAAGACAACAACGAGACTTCTGCTACAGTGACTGCTACTGCTGGCAAAGCAACGATCAGCGACTTTAACAAAGCCGAAGGCGATTACACTGTTAAAGTGTTGAGCGGCGATACGGAAATCGGTTCTTTCACAGTGAAAGCTGTTGATTTGGCTTCCGCTACCGTTGACAAGTATGAACTGACTGTAGCAGATAAAGCTCAAATCGATTTGAAAGGCAACCTGTCTACTCCTCCAGCAGCTAGCCTGAATGTTTCCATCAATGCATTTGCTGACGAAGTGAAACTTGCTGGACAAGATTTGACGAATGCTGTGACAGGACTGAAGCTTGAGACTTCTGACAAAGACATCGTAGCAGTACCGGCTGATGCTTTGACAGCTGCTAGCTTCACTGTTGCCGGTGGAACAAAAACCGGCGTAGCAACCGTTTCCCTTGTAAAAGTTGAGGGAGATCTGAAAACTACGCTGGCATCCATCAATGTTGAAGTTATCAATACAACTCCACAAATTACCTCTCTGACTCTTCAAGAAGGTAAAACAAAAGTAGAATTCTCTGGCGAAGAAATCACCGCAGATGACGCAGTAGCCGCACTGACTGCTGGAAAAGATGAAGAAAACAATGAAATCTTGACCGCAGACAAAATCGAAGCAGTAACTTATGTTGCTTCCGATGAAAAAGTAATCGTTCAAATCAAAGCGATCTACGGTGGTCAAACATTTGTATTTGACGCTGCGAAAGTAGAAGAGCCTTCTGTTGAGCCTTCCGTAGAACCAAGCGAAGAGCCTTCTGTTGATCCGAGCGAGGAGCCTTCCGTTGATCCGAGCGAAGAGCCTTCCGTTGATCCGAGCGAAGAGCCTTCCGTTGATCCGAGCGAGGAGCCTTCCGTTGATCCGAGCGAAGAGCCTTCCGTTGATCCAAGCGAGGAGCCTTCCGTTGATCCAAGCGAGGAGCCTTCCGTTGATCCGAGCGAGGAGCCTTCCGCTGAGCCAAACACTCCGCCAACTGGTGGCACAGTGACAACTCAATCTACTCCAGTTGGTGATGACGCGCTTGTTGCTGGCGATGTTGTAACGATTAACTTTAGTGAAGAGATCGAAAATAGTGCAGGCGAGGCCGTACAAGCTATTATCGAGGCACTCGCAGGCACTGCATTCGAAGGAAAAGTGACTGTCGCATCCGTCGCGGGCGATAATACCGATTCCGCCGCGTTCAAGCTGACAGTCAATGATGGTGCAACTATTTCTCTTACTACCGGCAACGTAATCACGCTTGCTGCAGGAAAAGTAGCCGATGTTGAAGGTGCCGTGAATAGTGCAGATATTACTTTCACCGTAACAGACACCATCGCAGCAGAGTAATAGTAGTAAGGAAAATTGCCCCATGTACATAACATGGGGCAATTTTTTTAAGAGTCTCTTTATGTGTCTATTTTCTGCTTGCATGCCAATAGATACTGCTGCGTATAACTGGGAGGTTCATATATGTCCAGTAGCAATCCACTAGTATCCATTATTTTTCCAGTAAAAAATGAAGGCATTAATGTAAAAAACACGTTGGATTCTTTAGTGAAAGTAAAAACGGATATCAGTTATGAAGTAATAATCGTAGATGACGCTTCTGAAGATGCCTGTTGTGATTTTCTGTCATCCCATGACTATCCAATTGCAATCAAACTGGTAAAAACCGACGGTCTGGGTGCAGCAAATGCAAGAAACGTAGGCGCCGAGAAGGCAAGCGGCCAATACTACATTTTTTGCGATGCTCACTTGTTCTTTGAAGACGATTGGATTGAGAAGCTGCTGGACCCAATGGAAAAAGGAATCGCAGATGGCGTCGTCCCAGGCATTGCTCCACATGACAAGCCAAATACGGTTGGGTATGGATACACCATCAATCTGGAGAAGTTCAAGGCAAATTTTAATGGCAGGAGCATTCTTGCAAAGGGCTCGGAACCGGTTCCGACACCATGTCTCCCAGGTGGATGCTTGGCCATTAAGAAAGATGTTTTTATCGATATTGGAGGGTTCGATAAGGGCTTCATCGTCTGGGGACATGAAGATGTCGAGATCTCGATAAAAATGTGGTTATTCGGGTATAAGTGCTTTATTCAGCCACAGGTGAAAATATTGCACGTATTTAGAAAGTCTTTTCCTTACAATGTTACGGTTACTCATGCCGATTACAACATGATGAGGATGGCTTACAGCCATTTTTCCGAGGAACGAATCGAAAAATGCAAGAAGTATATCCGTGTTCCAGCGAAGGCAGACCAAATTATTCAATCCGTAATCGATAATGGCGCTTTGGAACAAAGAGCTGCCTATTTTTCCAGAAGGAAATTTGATGACGATTGGTTTTTCAAGAACTTTCGCATTGATTTTTAGATTCATGTTTTCGTCGTCCTTTTTAATTGAATATACAACCTTGAGAACGTATCCCCTATGACAATGCAGCTTTGACATGCCTAGGGGTTTTTTTATTTTCATTGAACAAGATGGAAAACAGCGGTACGATTTCATTCTCAAGGGGTGTTTTTTGTTTGTTCGTTGGCATTTTTTAGCTATAATGAAATTGTATTCATTATTTGCTGCATATTAGCTTTCTGTTATAAGAGCAGAATAATTGGTTAGTATAAATAAAAAGAATTCTCATTGCTAACCTATTGGGAAGGAGCTTTTGATCATAATTCGACCCTGCTATTTCGCACTTTCTTTGTTTTTTGCTAAAGGTGGAAAGATCCTATGTTGCTCTTGAATGCGGTTCAAAGTTTTTTGCACTATCTGTCCTCGATCGATCGAAGTGAAGAAACATTGACTGGTTATCGCAAGGACCTAATATTTTTTACGCGTTTTCTGGAAAACAAGTATAACTGCGAGCCTTATATCGATGAGATAACGTCAAACGATATCGAAGACTACCTGACCTATCTGAAAGAGGAACGGAAATACGCTCCTTCAAGCAGAGTCCGCAATTTGCATACGTTGCGCTCCTTCTTCTCATACGCCTACAAGAAAGAAATAGTAGCGAGGAATGTCGCTCTTTCTGTTGAGAAGATTAAAGTGCAGCAAAAAGAGAGAACGTATTTGTCCGAAGAAGAAGTGGAGCTCCTTGTCCATGCGATTGATCATGATCTGATCCGCCTGGTTGTCCGGGTATTATACATGACGGGACTACGTATTTCAGAATGTCTGAATCTCACCGTCGATGATGTCAACCTGGAAAAAAAGGTCATCCATGTTGTCGCCGGCAAAGGAAACAAGGACCGACTCGTACCCATTTCAAACAGGCTTCTGCCTTTTCTGCAAGACTATGTTCAATATAAGCGGCCGGATACAGGATCGTCTTTATTCTTTTGCACCAAGAAGACGGGAATGCTCTCCCCTGTATACGTGAACAGAGGGATCTCGGAAGCAGTTAAAAAACTTGGCTGGAAAAAGAAGGTCACCGCACATATTTTGCGTCACAGTTTCGCCAGTCAGCTGGTAAAAAACGATGTCAATCTGGTTCAAATCCAAAAGCTGTTGGGCCACTCTTCTCTGAAAGTGACAAGCATCTATACCCATACCGATCTGGAACAGCTCAGCGACGCGATCAATACCCTGTAAAAGCGAAGATAACTTTGCCCGATAAAGATAGAAGAATGCAAGGAGATAAATAGGGGTGCATAAAGCAATGGATGTATCTACAGACCAAAAACCGATCTACGACGAGCGCGTAAATGAAATACTGCGTGGTCTTGTAGAGGGCAAGACTAGGGACGAGCTGGCAAAAGACTTGGGGTATAAAAACTATAAAACGCTGGATATCTACATGCGTCGCAAGAATTTTAAATGGGATCGGGATAAGCAAAATTACGTACCTGCCAATAGCCGACTGGACAAACAGGATATCGACCTGGCGCTTTTGAGCTCTTCCAAGGTAGCGACTGTCCTCTCTCTGTTTCAAAAGGAAGGGGCGGACGCCAAGACGATCGCCAAACGCCTGGGCTTTGCAGACCACCGTGATCTGGCCAATTACATGAGGGCAAAGGGGTACAGATGGTCCTCCGAGCTGGGAAACTACCAGAGAGTATACGGGCAGCTGCAGGACGAAGCGCCAGGCCGTTCTGTGGCTCCTGACGAGCAGCAGGACAGGTATAAAGAGGGAGAGACTGTCTCCCCGCCAACCGCTTCCAGGATGTCCCGTCTCGACGCTGCACAACTGGAACGCTTTTTGCCGCTTCTGGAGATGCTGGAGAGAAACAAGGACAAGCTGGTCGATCTGATCGTACCGGGGGCGGAAAGCGGAAAAGTTCCCCGTTATGCAGTTCCGGGCATCTTCGTGACAAAGTCCGTACACATGACCAATACGCTTGATTCACTGGTTCGCGAATACAGCAAGGAAAAGAACATCAGCCAAAGGGATATTTTTGCGGTAGCCCTGATCGAGTTCTTCCGGCGGTATGGATACGAGCGTGAAATAGAGACATTACTGGGAAGGACATAGCCTCGGGCTGTGTCTTTTTTCTGTCAGCAGACGGAGAAAAAAGGAAGGGTCGACGCTTGCCGCGTTCGACCCATGCCGTGCTTTTCGGGATACATCCGTCCCTGTTTACTCCTCCCATTGCAAGGAAGGATAATCCGTCATCTTCCAAACATCCGTGAAATCCCAGCCTGCAAACGAGTGCTGATCCTTCATCTGTTTTGATGCAAGCGGCGTCCCCTTGCCCGTATCATTTTGTCCGGTCGTTTCTTGATCATAATAAGATTTGTTCACCGTACCGCTGCTCTCCAGCTTGCCGACCAATCCTCCCGCTTCGTCGGCATCGCTGTCGATCGTCCCGGCAGCGTACGTTCTGGCAATCTCGTGGCGATTGATTCCTGCGAGGCCTCCAACGAGAATGTTCGTCCTGAACTTCCCGGCGGTTATATCGGTGTTTGCGTACGCATCCGAAATCATCCCCTGATTTTCGCCCACCAATCCGCCTACAGTCATAGCTTCCGTGTTTATCGAAGCTTTGGCGAAAGACTGTTCTATGGCTCCCTTGCTTCCATTCAATCCGGCAAGACCTCCGACATTCGTCGATCCTCCTGTTATTTGCGTCCGGGCGTAGGACTGCGAAATGGACCCATTGTTTTCTCCAACCAACCCGCCCAGGTTGCCAGCGTTATTCTCTACAGAGCCTCTGGCAAAGGATTGCTCAATGCTGCCTGCATTTGCTCCTACAAGTCCTCCCGTGGAAGCGCTGCCGGCCGTCGTCGTGTCTGCGGATGAACGAATGAGTGCAGCGCCTGAATCCATTCTCCCGACAAGTCCGCCTGTATAAGAGAATGTTCGGTTCTCCAGCCTTCCGGAGCCGGAACTGTCCGCAATCGTGCCGCCTTGCATATAGCCAACCAACGTCCCGACGTTATAGCTTTCGGCAGTGATGTTTCCGGAAACGCGGCAATTTGTTATGGTCCCTCCCAGCATGTTTCCGACCAGGATGGCGACTCCGCTCTTCGTCGTTTTAATGTCGGCACCTTCCAGTGTGAGATCGCTGATTCTTGCTACGCGGTCAATGCTCCCGAAGAGGCCGATGTTCTCCCCGCCGTTTATATGCAGACCGCGGATGGTATGACCGTTGCCGATAAACGTTCCGGTAAACGGCTGTGTTTCGGTGCCGATCGGCGTCCAACCACTGTCTGTGTTGTAAGGAGCCGCATTCAGGTCAATGTCTGCCTCTAGAACGAACGCGGAGTCAAGGTAATCTCTTACATGGTTCAAATGAGCGGCACTTTTGATAACATAGGGATCGTCGGCTGTCCCCTTTCCGCTTGCAAACGTGGAATCGCTATTCTCGCCTTATATCCCCGTGGGATGTTCTCCCCAAGGAATTTTCGAGTCGAGCCTACACCGTGCGGGCGCCTTTCAGCGCACACGGCGTACCATCAGCGGAGAAAGAAGCGGAATCACCAAAAAGGACTGTAAATACGTCTGTATTTACAGTCCTCATGGGTAAAACGTGAGAAACTACAACGCCCATTGCAAGTTCTCATATCCTCTTATCCGCTGACTGGGTCCCTTCGCTCCGGCCCGTTTTCCCCTCCCCGCTTGTGTTGCCACTACGGGTACAAACGGCAAGCCATCATCACTACTACGAACCCGCCGCCATCCTATCAGCCTCACCGGCGCTAACCCGCCTCTTCTGATAAGACTTCAAACGTTCCGCCTTGTCTATCCCTTCTTTTGCTGACCGTAGGTCTCCACTATACAATAGGAGAAAAGCAGGTTTAACAGCCCAAATTGTTCCTGTTTCGCTTGTGCGATCCCGCGCACACCGACTGTTGCCAAACCCCTAGCCCTTTTTACCTGACAACAGCTACCTCGTATTGGGTCAACATGGATTCGTCGCCTGACCATAGCCAGCTTTTAAGGAGCCCCGCCTTGCTTTTGCGCAAGTACGACTTCACCTGACTTCACGCCATTGGTTGATTAGGGCCGTTGGCGTGCAGGAGGATTAGGCACGCGATTGCTTGGCTGTTATCGCGGATTGGGTTTGCACCAATCTATTTGACAAGACAGTTAGAGAAAAGCCCCCTGGACGTAGCAGGGTATGCTTTGTCTGGGGGCTTTCTCCACTTCTTTCACTCAGGTGAGTTTATGAAGTAACGTTTCGTGAATTTATTAAGGGGTTTGGGTACCATCTTTCTTTTCAGCATTGTATGCTTTTACGGCATCTTCCAGAGCTGTAACTGCATCCGTTACATCTTGTTCTGTTTTTGCAGTAGCTTTAGCATCGTTTGCTGCTTGAATTGCTTTATCCAAGTCATCATTAGCCTTTTGTGTTACCCACTTCTCGGTTGTCAATACATCAGAGCCATCTGCGCTGATCTTAACATCCTTTTTCGCATCATTTGCTGCTTTTACAGCATCGTCAATTGCTGTTGTGTCTGGTGCATCAACTTTAGTTCCGTCTTTCTTTTCAGCATTGTATGCTTTTACGGCATCTTCCAGAGCTGTAACTGCATCCGTTACATCTTGTTCTGTTTTTGCAGTAGCTTTAGCATCGTTTGCTGCTTGGATAGCTTTATCCAAGTTATCATTGACCGCTTGTGTTACCCACTTCTCGGTTGTCAATACATCAGAGCCATCTGCGCTGATCTTAACATCTTTTTTCGCATCATTTGCTGCTTTTACAGCGTCGTCAATTGCTGTTGTGTCAACTGGAGTCGTAACTTTTTCCAGTTCGGCAATCTTATCCTCTGCTGCTTTCAAGGTTGCTTCATATTTCACCAATGCTTTTTGATCTGCAGTCAGCTTGTCATAAGCTTCACGAGCAGCTGCTACTTTTTCTTTGTCCGCAAGCGTCAGCTTATCAACAGATGGGAGAGCAACAATCAAACGATCTACATTAACCGCATCTAATACTCCCTCTACAGAGTAGTATGGAAGCTTTTTAATGCCGGCGTCGCCAACCAGATCACCTGTTGTACTTTCAAGGTATTCAGAGATATTGATAACTGTAGTATCTGGTCGTGTAATTGAATTTTTAGGCAGGCGGATAGTGATGGAATCTACAATGTCATCATTATCATCATATCCCGCAATATCACCAAAGATTTGAGTACCAGTTGGCAATGGTTTTCCGTTCAATTTGTAGTTAGCTGTTTTCAAGATGTTCTTATGGTCACCAGTAGTAGCCCCTGCTTTACTAAATTTGATAAAGACGAAGTCGTAGTCGTCTTGACCAATATTAGAACCATGTTCCGCATATGACCAAACAACCTTGAAGGCAGTATCTTCAACTTCTTTCACTACAGTAAATTCTTTTGTAGCAGATGCTGCTGTATTACCAACATCATCAGAGATTGAACGTACTACCAGTGTCCACTCACCCGCATCAAGTTCTTTGGTTGGAGTTACACGGATAACTTTATTCTCTTTATCAACGAACTCTGAACCAATATTCGCTGGAATAGTAACACTCTTATCTTTTTTGATAAACTCAGCAGTTGGAACTGGGATTAGACCTTGTTCGTCACCAGTCTCAGCACCTTGGTTTTGGGAAGGTGTGTCGCCTTCATCGTTACCACTACCAATTTTTACCGGCTCAGACATAGTTACATCATAGGATGTACCTTCTTCAGTGCCAGGTGTTTTGTCGATGCTATTGATGGTCGGGCTTGTTACATCAGGGAATGTCATAGCTCCGCCGAGTGGCAATTTAATCTCAGCATTGGCTACTCCGTTTGAAGCGGAAATTACTTTTCCAGCCTCAAGGTACAAACGATAGTCGTAGTTATAGTAGTTTTTGTTTGTTGTTTTGGTATTATGAACTACTGTCCAATCCAGAGTTGTTTGAACCAGGAATTTATAGTTAGAGTCATCTTCGCTAATGTTAGTTATTTTAACTGCTGGACGATCTACTGGAACCCATTGTGATGTATTTCTGTCGTATACTTGGAGCTGCAGCAGTTTTGCCAAATCATCAGCGTCTTGATTAAGGTTTTTATCAAAAGTCACCAGGTATTGCTCAGGGGACTGAACCTCAACAACAGCTCCAGGTGCTCCGTTATCCACTGGAATGTCAAAATCCAGAGTTTGTGTATTCATTACATTATCGAATGGATCACTAACTGCTGCCCAGTCACCAATGTTTGCACCTTGGAGAGAATGTGTTCCTGGTTTGAAATAAATTTGTTTACCTTCAGCGTCTGCACCCAATGTAATGGTAACTACATGGCGCTCGTCAGTACCTTTTTTCGGAATGAACTTTCCAACTTCAATCCTAGGGGAAGTTTTGTCTCCCCATACTTTGCTAGTAAGAGATTTACCGTCAATTGACCAGTTATTCAAATTTAGAGCTGAATTTTTGAACGCATCGTCCGCATTTCCACTGTTAATAACTGGTTCAGAGAAAGTAACCTTAAGTTTATTCAATCCTTCACGTTCCACACCCAACATTGAAGGTACACGTGCGTCAGTTAGTTTAAAAGATCTTTTGCTTTCTACAGGAACTGATCCACGTTTATCGGTAAATTCTACTCTGACGTTTGCGTTATCAACTAATGGGAAGACGTAACCATCGGCCTTATCAAGAACCAACTGAAGAGCTTTTTCGTTACCACTTACAGGTAACAAACCGATTACTTTAACCTCTTTACCACCAGTGCCATCATTATTAGATTCAGTGAAAACTTTAGCGGCTGCTTTAGTTGGATCGATATTGCCATCTTTATCAACAAAGTCTTCTACTGCTACTTTTTTATTAAAGTAAGCCAATACACGGTCAGCTTGGTAACCAGAAGCTTCACCCATTAATGCACCAGTAGTTGGATCAATTGCGTCAGGATTTGGGCTCAAATAGATACTAGTAGTTGCCTTGAGACCAATAAGGTTTTTATCTTTTGCTTCGATTACCAGTGCAGTGATATCAGCTACCTTGTCAGATGACAATGTTTCTGATCCGAATAGAACTGTTGCTTTACCTTTTTGTACCGTTACTTTTTTCTCTGCAAAACTGCCGAAAGTAGAGGAGAATTGTACTTCAACATCTTTAGCATCCTCCAGAATTTCGCCAGCAGCATTCTTAAGCGTGAATGTTACCAAAGTCTGTGAAGCATTATCAGCTTTCAGTACGGTATCTTTTGCTTCAACCTCTGGTTTGAAGAGATCATTTTGTGTTGGGGATTTGAAATCAAATGTAACGTCAGGTTGAACTTTTGCATCAATTTTTACATTTGTAACGGTCAATTTGTAATCCTTAGATACTTCGACTCCAGCCAATGAGAGCTTTACTGTCTTTTTATCTTCAGACAGTGTAGCTGTTTCAACTGTCAGGCCAGGAATTGAGAAATTCTCAGCAGTTACTTCATCTACTGCCTTGTTGAATTTCACAGTATAAGTATAAAGGTCAATAGCACTTACATTTTCAACAACCAAATCTCCTGGCTCTGTTCCAGGTGGCAAGTCAGGATCTGTAGAAGGATCGTAAGTTGCATCAGAACCTACTACCTTATACACATTGTCTCCAAATGTTTTTTGGGTTGCTTGTTTCAAAACAGCATTCGGATCAGCAGCTTCAGCATATTCCAAGAACTTGGCAGCTTTAGCATCTGCATTTACGTAAACAACGTCCTCTGCGTTGCTCAGAATTTCTTTAAAGCCAACTTTGAAATCCTTCAGCAAAGCTGCTGGAGAATAAAACTTGTCAACATCTCCGCCGATGTAAAAGCCTTGGCTAGGCTTCGCCATAGCGGACGCGGCCATGCTAGTCAACACAGCTGTAGAAAGAACAGAAAGTACCAGCTTTTTATTCACGTACTACCCCTCCAGATATTGATAGGTATTTTTTGTATTTGAGAAACACTCATGGTGTGTGTCTGGATGAGTGTGTTTCCCCATATCTGAGTCTGTCCTGCGCATGGAAGTCATGGAATGACAGGGCAGAGGGACTTCCCTCTGCCCCAGGTCATTCACGCCAAACATTTGTTACGCTTGAAGAGGATCAGTCAGTTCGTTGGAACTGTAGATATTCTTACTTCTCGAATTTAATTGTGTGTTCCTCGGATTTTTGTCCTTCGAGAGTAGCTTTGATCGTGTACTCAGTTGCTTCTGGCTCGGAGAGAACAGTTACACTGAAAGTACCGTCATCTTTGACTGTTGTGGATTTCTCGAACTCACCAACAGTTACAGAGATTTTTGTACCTTTTACACCTTTACCGGAGATCACATACTTACCGATGGTTCCGTCAAAGATGGTGCTAACTTCCGCTTTCAAGGACTCTTCATCCAAGATGTCTTTGTCGCCTGGTTCTTCAGGGTCTTCCTTAGCTTTACCGCCTTGTTTCAAGAATTCGTTGATGACCGTCTTAGCGTCTTCTTTACCTTCAGAACGTTTCAGATCATCCTCGTTACCCACTACGAATACGTAGTCGATAGCGGAACCTTTGTCTTCTTGAGAGTCGATGACGACGATCAGATCGCCTTCCTCAACACTGTCGCCCTCTTTGACGTCTACAGCGTTGAAGTAAGCTGTCTTGGACTTAACATTGTAGTAGTCTTCTTTGCCATCGGCGTTCGTGAAGTAAATTTTGCTGCTGTTTGCCTTCGTGACAACTGCCACATCGATTAGGTCAATTTCGGCGTTTTCCAGTTGTGATTTCTTTGGAACTTCGTATTTATCGTTGTCGAAGAGTCTTGCACCTGTAACTTTGCCTTTGCTGTCAATATCGAGGTCATTGGCTGCTTTCACGACTACGATAACATCATCTACAACGATTTCACCATCGCCATTCAAGCGGTAGCCGATGATATCGCCTTTTTTGATGCCGGCGTCAATCAGATCGCGAGCGTCATCGTCAAGTTTGATATCTTTCAGCTTCGAACCGGAACCGCCTTCTTCTTTAGTGACCAGCTTGATTTTATCTTCGCTGCTTCTGGACAATTCTTCGACTTGACCATAGAACATTTTGCTGGCCAGACCTTTACCTTCGACAATGAAGATTGCGTCTACTTCTTTATCGTTATCGATTGTGTAGTATACTTTCAGGTCTTTCTTCTCAGCGATGTCTTTGAATTTGGCAACGCCTGGTTTCTTCAATTCAGAATTGTCTTTAGCGAGATCGCCAGTCATGTCGAAGATAGCGGTATCGCTGGTAACTCGATACTTGTCAACCACTTCATCTTCTTTATCGGCGACGTTGAGCCAGTCAGAGCCTGCTTTATATGTCAGGTCGGTCTTCAGGATTTTTACCTTTTCCGGCTCGCCCTTGGAATCCAGAGAAACTTCAAGCAGTTTGATCGTGTTTTTGTCTTTGCCTGGTGTCAGAAGTTTTTTGACATCCGATTTGTCAGTTCCTTTTTTATAAAAAGTCTTGCCATCTGTATCGTAGAGCTCTTTATTGGTAAGTTCTACATTATAGGTCTTACCTTTTTGAGACATAATGCTGAAGGTGAACTTGCTGCCTCTGTCTTCTGCAGCTGTAACCAGGATCGCCTTGAAACGACGGCTGTCAAGACCATCCGTTGTTTCGATGTGACGGATACGTCCGGATGCATCCAGATACAGTTTTACCTCTTCGCCATTGAGCTCACGAATCTTGTCGTAGTTTTCCTCGTTCAGTTGGTAAACGTCTTTGTTCCCGTTGTCGGAGTAGGTTGCGCCGGTGCGGAAACGGTACGTTTTGCCACCGATTTCGAGACGGTTGTCTGTCTCGCTCTTCATAACGAGATTGTCAACTTTACCTGTAACTACAGTGCTGGTAGCAAAAACAAGCATTTTTTCCTTCTTGCCGTCTGCGTAGTAGACGCTGTATACGTCCATTGGTTTCAAGTCAGCCAGTTTGGCAGGCTTGTTGTCACGGAATACGAGGAAGTCTTTTCCTTCATCGAGTTTGTCGAGTTTGGAGAAGGAACCGCCACCCAGGTTGGTGATTTTCTTCTTGTCAGCATCGATTTTCTCGATTACTTTGGAACCGTACTTCACGCCTTCATTGGACTTGTCGATAGACTGGTCGTCAATTACGTGGATGTAGCTGATAGTGTCGTTTTCATCCAGTACCACTTTTGCGGAGAAACTGAAACCTTTGTTTGCTGCGATGATGTCCTTGAGACCTTTGGTAGAATCGCTGTAAGGCTTGAAGTTGTAGGTTACCTTGGTGTTCTTGTTGAAACGGTACGTTTTACCATTTCCATCAAGCTCGATTTCCAGATCTTCCAGGTCGCTGTCTTTGTTGAGTTTCTCAGCTTTGCCGTCTTTGATTTCTGTATCATTGAAGAAGAATTTGTTCAGACGGTCCATGATAACGTCTTCTTCTTCGGACCCTTCCATCCATACGATGGTGTTTTGTTTGTCGTCTTTGATCCACACTTGTACGTGTTGACCGTCGAACTCGTTCGGGTTGATGCTGTCTGCCACTTTGTAAGTAGTAGTTCCCAGACCAGCGTTTTTGCCGTTCAGAAGAATCTCGTTCGATTTCAGAGAACCCAGGCCAATAACTGGTACGTTTTGTACAACTGGGAGATCTGCAGCGCCGTTCTTCTCGTCTTTCGCCCACTCCATGTCGCGAACTTTCACCTGCATGTATGCAGTCAGAAGAGTTTCGCCGGTCTTTTTGAAGTTAAAGTTAACGCCGAAATCTTGTTGCTCCATCAGTTTTACGCGGAGAGCGTTGTCGATCATTATGAAGATGTCGCCGCGAGTCGCTGCGTTGTTAGGAGTAGCGATGGTATTCGCGATCTTCAGCTCGGAAGCTTTCGCGATCATGTTGTTTGGCCATGTGCCTTTAACAGATGGCTCGTAGCCCAGGGTGCGAACCAGCATGGTTACTGCTTCCGCATAAGTAACGTTGTTTTTCGGTTTGAAAGACTTGTCCGGGTAACCTTTGATGATTTCTTGTCCGGAAGCCACGTTTACGAAGCCGGCAAACCAGTCGTCAACGCGAACGTCAGTGAAGTTGGATTGGTAATTCGCAAATTTTGCACCTTGCTCCAGACCACGGATACGACTGATCAGGGTAGCAAACTCAGCGCGGTTGATCGGTTGGTCAACTCTGAAATCGTTAGCGCCATAACCTTGTACGACACCCAGTGCGTTCAGTCTTTTTACAGTTTTCTCAAGATTAGCGTCCATTTTAGGCGCTTCGGTTTTCGTTTCTTCTGTATTCGTTTGAGCTGCTTCTTCTGCGCCCACTACCATAGGAGCAACAGTCAGTGCGAGTGCACTAGCCAGTACGCTGTTAACAACCTTTTTCATAACCTTGGGTTCTCCTCCTCTAGTACAAACAAATTGTTCTTGGGGAATATCATTTCGTAATCTATCTTTCTTTTTTGAGCCCGAATCCTGCAAGCGCGTTTCACCTCCTTTCGCAGGATAGCTTCGCTTTTTCAGTGTGAATGTTCTAGTATATTCAGTATTGTGTAAATGCAACAATCCCTAGTGTATCACAGCTGCTAGAATTCGTGAATCTTTTTTACACAATTCCCCGTTTTTCGTGTGACATCCTATTAAACGCCTCAGCTCGCGAAAAGTTGCGGTGCCTTCGAAAAAAGTTTTAAAAAAATTTTGTGGTCGTACCCTCACTTTGTTATGTATATGGTGACATCCGCCACATTTCGTATTATAGAGCAGGATGGACGGGCTGTCACCAATGAACCTTTTTCCAGTTTTCCTCTCAAGCTTACAGCTGCTGGCTACTTGTTCACACCCAGCGCATTTTCGAAGTTTACTACCGCCAAATTGTAGTTGCGGATTGCCTCCAGGTGCTGGTTTTCCTTGTCCGACAGCTCTTCTTCGGCCTGGATCACTTCCAGCGTGGTAGCAAGACCGTTTTCAAAGCGGAGGTTGGTCAGGCGGTAGCTTTCCGCTGCAGCCTCCATCGCTTTTTTCCTGAAATCGATCGCCACCCTGGCAGCATTCAGATTCAGGTAGGCTTCCGCTACTTCCATCTTGATCTTGCGATTTTCTTCTTCAATAGCCAGCTTGGCTTTTTCAACATTGTTTTTTGCGATACGTCCATTATAGGTGGCCAGCAAGGACCAATCCTCAAAAACCCTTACCGTCACATTGGCCAGTTCCAGCTCCCCTTCTTTCTGGACTACTTCATGTCGTTGCTTTAGCGCCTGTTCTTCTGCTTGCTGCAAGGTTAGTTTTGGAGCTGCCACCTGTTTGTTTTCGGGAGCCAGTTTCCATTTTTTATTGACATCCACACCGATCATCTCGTTGAACTTCATGCCGTTGATTTCCAACGTATTCTCCGCAGCCGCCAGAGACGCCTGCGCGCCAGCTACGCCCATTTCTGCCTGAAGGATGTCAGTCTTCGCCTTGGTTCCCACGTCGAATGCCGCCTTTGCTACTTTGAGCTGGGTTTGCGCCCGGTTCAGGCTTTGCGTTTTCAGTTCCAGATCTGCCTGGGCATGCAACAGATTGTAATAAGCCTGCTGAACACCCAATTTCACCTGATTCTCGGTCGCTTTGACGGCCAACTGGTTCAATTTCTTGGTCAAATCTGCCTGTTTTGTCGCGATGTACTTTTGTTTTGACGCGTCCAGCGATCTGTCGATGGCTGCTCTCATGTCCGAGGCTGTATCATAGGCAAGGCTTTGGCTAATATCGGCACTTTTCGCTTCGAGACGCGCTGTCTGAATCTTGGAGTTCGTCTGCATCGCCTGTTCGACCGCTTTTGCCAGCGTCATTTGTTCTGCCGTGGAAGAAGCTGATGCGGATGTATCTGTAGTGCCTGTTGTGTTCGTGTTGCTTGTTGTACTCGAGTTGTTTGTTGTGCTGTTGTTGTTTGTTGTGCCGGTGTTCGCAGCCGATGTATCTTTGGCATCCGCTGATTTTGCGCCTGCTGTTTCGCCGGCAGCCGTTTTTTCTCCTTCCTTGCTGGAGGCATCAGTCTTGGCTGCATCTGTCTTGCTGTTGGCCGAATTCTCTGCCGTCGCCGCTTTGTCGCCCTGCTGACTCTCTTGGGCTTGCGAAGAAGGAGCTGCGGTTCCGTTGGCGGAAGCGACCGCGCCTACTCCGATAGAGGTAGCCATGACCGCCGCTATGGAAAGCGTCAACCATTTCTTCGATGAATATGGAAAGTTCATTCTTTACCACTCCTTTTTGCCTGGATTCATAATGTTGTCACTAGCAGGAAGCTTACAGTTTGTCCCACCAACACTATATCACACCGAATAATGTTTCGTACACGAAGAATCACCAGTTTCCAAATCTTTCAACGCATATTCACGCTTTGCCATCTATATGCACCCCTCCCCTCGTTTATCACACCATCCATCTCGTGTTACTACGATTAAGCCGCCGAAAAATTTCATCTATAGAGCCTGTTTTTCCATCCTCTATTCGAAAAGCTGCCTGGGACATGCTATGCTTATGCTTGAGGTGAAAGAACATGTTGCAACAGTACAAGACCATTGCGGGATACGGGGAAGACGAAATTGTCATCGAGCGCTCCCGTTTTATCGGATATGCCCAGCGTGTCACCAGTGAAGAGGAAGCTTCGGCTTTTATCGCCATGATCAAAAAGAAGCATTGGGATGCGACCCATAACTGTTCGGCTTTTGTCATCGGAGAGAACGCTCAGATTCAGCGCTCCAGCGACGATGGGGAGCCCAGCGGCACGGCAGGGAAGCCGATCCTGGAATGCATCAAGAAAAACGGCGTAAAGGATACCGTTGTGGTCGTGACCCGTTACTTCGGCGGGATCAAGCTTGGCGCCGGCGGGCTGGTCCGCGCTTATACCGCGGGTACGGTGACCGCGCTGAAAGCAGCCGGGATCGTCGTTCATACCCTTCATCAGAAAATCTCCATCAGTGTCGATTACACCTGGTGGGGCAAAGTCGAAAATGAGCTGCGGATCGGACAGCAGCGGGTTGTCGGTACGGACTACACGGACAAGGTGACGGTACATGTGTTGATTCCCGAGGGCGAGCAGGATGCGTTCACGGCGTACATGACGGACGCGACAAATGGGCAGGCGCATATTGTTCTGGGAGAAAAGGAGTATGTGGAAGTGCCGGTAGAGGCTGTCGGGGCAGAAGAGGTCTAGGGAACCAGGGGAAGATAAGTCGGGCATATCGATCGGCCGTCTCCCTTGCCCCTTCGCGAGGGAGTTGATTGCAGTTTGGCTAAACGGAATTTGACTTGTTGCCCCCCTTTTTCTTCTATTAAAATGTAACTGTATTATATAGAAGGAATCCATTAAATCAAAAAGGCGGGGGAAAATTTTGGGCAGATCATTGGACGAGCTGTTCGAGAAGCTGGACGCACTTGGCGAGAGGATGGAAGTAGGGTTTCAAAAGGTCGACGAGCGGTTTGAGCAGATCGACGAGCGGTTTGAGCAAATTGACGAGCGGTTTGAGCAGATCGACAAGCGGCTGGATCGCCACGATACGATGCTGAAGCATCTGGAGGAGATGTACGCTTCCCTCGTGCAGATGATCGGCCAGAACAATGCTCGACTGGATGAAATTCAGTCCGATCTGCGCGAGCTGAAGCAAGGCTGGAAGCAGACAGAGGAATCGATCGCGTTTTTGGATCACAAGGTTTTTGAACATGAAAAACAGCTCTTTCTCTTGCGGGAAAAGCTTGAAACGTACATCCAGGAAAGACGGGATAAAGAAAGCTGAAGAGGATTTTCTCCTCTTCAGCTTTTTGTTGTGTTTGGCTATTTTATTTCGGCAATTTTTTCAGGTGTGCCATGATACGGACTGTAATCACAGCCATTTCCGCACGCGTGAGATCGCCAGTCGGGTTGAACCGGTAGGTCGGCTTCTTCACCGTCGGATCATTCGGCTCGCCGTTCATGAGCTTCGCCTTGGTCACCGCCAGTACAGAAGCGACAGCGTAGTGTCCGGTTTGGTCCCCGTCCGTAAACATTTTTCCAAGAGCCTGCTTGGAGGCTTCGGGAGTACCAGTCTTGAGATTCAGTGCACGCGAGATGATGATCGCTGCTTCTTCGCGTGTCAGCGTGTCATCCGGGAAGAAGCGTCGGGCGTCTTTCCCGCGGATAATACCGGCACGGGCCGCTGTCTCGATATACTCGTAGCTCCAATCCCAGTGGCGATACGGGTCATTTCTGTCCACATCTGTAAAGGTCGGCTCCGACGGCACCCTGTTGTTGTTGTCGGAGTAAGGGCTCGCGTTAATCGGCAGATCCAGCGCTTTTACGATCATGGTCGCAAATTCGCCGCGAGAAATCTTCATTTCTGTTCCAAAGGTCGAGTTGCTGTAGCTGTTCATGATTCCTTTGGAGTAGAGTGTCTCGATCGCATCCCGGGCAAACTCGTGTCTGACCACATCCGGGAAGCTGTTGCGAATCTTCATTACCATGTAGTAGCCAAAGCCTTTGAACGGCACCGTTACGGTTTTCTTGCCAGTGTTGACAACACCGCCAGCGTTTACCCATCCTTTGTTGCTTCCATCGTTGTAGAAAATAGCGAGCGTCGTATTGGCTGCGTTGACAATGGACGTATCATACTTGATCGTGAGCGTTCCCTGCTTGCTCGGTACGAGGTTGTCCTGATAACGCTGCCACCACGGCTCCATATCGACTTCTCTGCCATCTATTGTGACTGTTTCGTCAAAATAAGGATCGCGTCCGCCGACTGCTTCCACATCACCGGCGTCGATATAGTACAACGGGCTCGCATAGTTGAAGTTGGACGGAGGCGCAATCTGGCTCCGCATCGTGCTGTTTCCTTTTTCGCCTGGCTGGATAGCCCCGGTCGTGCGGTCGGCAATACCAAAGTAGAGCGTAACATCCGTATGAATGTCGCGGTTTGGATCGTTTACTTCGTTGCCTTCACGCGGATCGGGAGGATTCAGCAATACCGTACCGGACGGAAACTTCAGTTCCAGCGCTTTGTCAAACAAGGTGAAGGAAGTCTTTTTGCCCAGCGTCTCCCTGTATTCGGCACCTGTGACGGTTGAAGCTGCGTTAAAGATCTGAATTTGATCGTTGTATTTGTTGCCGCCTACTTCCACCGTGTACTTGACGGTATTGAGACCGGCCTTCAACGGGACAGTCGCTTCAAATACGTAATAGCCGTTGGTTGGGATCGGCCGGCCATGCTTTTCGCTGAACTCGAATTTCGGCGTATCTGTTTGGCTCGCGATCGCTTCAAGCTTGCCAAACGACACCTTCGTTGCGTTTTCGGCAAAAATTTTGATTGGTACACTGTTTGCGTTTACGGTGATGTATTTTGCATCCTCTGGCTTGATTGGATCCAATACAACCCATGCATTTGTCGTTTGCATGATGGTGATTTTTTCGCGTGTAACAAGCTCGCCTTTTGCCGCCGCGATTTCAAAAGTGGTGCTTCCACCCTTTTTGAGAACCAGCGGGAACAAAGGCAGGCGCTTGCTCAAATCTTCAGAGCTGAGACCGTCAAGCTCTTCCAGCAAATCTTGATAATCGTCGCTGTCCATGTTGGCGGAGATTGTGTCGCTGGAAGAGTCATCCGACTTGTTGAAGTTCGTGTTTTCAAACAGTTTTTTCAGATCTCTGTTGGAGCTTGCGCCCGACCCTTGAGCGTCGCGCAAGGAATCTGTGTACTCCGGATCGTCTAGCTTGAATCTCCATTTTGAGCCGTCGTGCTTCAACACCGCAATGACTTTTCCATCTTTTCGAACCGTAATTTCATCGGCTGTATTGCTGTTCACCTTGAACGACAGCTTGCTCAGATACAGCGAGTTTGTATTGTAGGTCGCATCGGTAGATTTTTTCTTCAGATCGATATCGCGTCCAGCCTGCTCGATTTGCATCTTGATGTCTTCGATCTTCGGAATATCCTTGTTTGTGTACTTGATATTGTACTTGTACTTGACATTCGGATACTCCGTCAATTTGATTTCCAGAACCCGAATGCCGGACTCTGTGTTCTTTTTCAATTCGGCCGCCAAGTCGGATGATTTAATTGTAAATTCGCTGCTGTTGTCAACCGTAAACGGCACGGACTTTCCATCAAGCTCAACACTGATATTTTTGTTTTTAACCAGATTCGAGTAGTTCTTCACAGACCCTTTCAGCGTTGGAGGGCTGCTCAAATCGGCTATTTCCAGCTGATTTTCCACATAGATCGTCTTGTTGGAAGACACATAGCTCAGCTGCAGATGCGGCACTGCGTCCGGCGTAATGTTAAATGCGATCGATTCGCTTCCGGAACCGCCCGTATACGAAATCGTCACCTTTGTCTGACGAGCTGGCGGTTTGGAGATCTTGATTCGATACGTATTGGTTGGATTGCCGGCGGAGTCATTCAGCCGGGAAACGGAATAATCCGACGACGAAATGGACTCCGGACTGCTGTAAGCTACTGAAAACTCGCTGTACGGTGATGCCGATGTGATGTTTTTGGTTGCAATGTCAATCGTAAAGGGAGTAGAGCGTACGCTGTACGTTCCTCCTTCAAGCACCTTTTGGTTCCCCTCTGAAGACAAAGTAGCCGACAAAAATTGGGGAAGCCCGTTTTTCATATACTTGAAAGGATAGACGTGATACTTCACGCTAACCGTATCTTGTGTAGACTGCCATGCTCCATCCACGTACTTGTTTTCTACGTATGGATAGGAAACCTTGATCGTGTAGGAATCTCCGTTTACATACGACGAATTTGCAGCAAAACTGTTCGTAAAGGACCATTGCTCAAATTCTCCGTCTTGCCCGATAACGCGTATCTGGCTCGAACTGGTCGGGCGCGACACAGTTGCGGATGAAATCCGGTTTCCTGCCTTGTCAAGAATCTCAACCGTCCCTGCGGCAGGAGTGGTTGTTGTGTCCGAAGAATTGCCTGGGACCGCTTTTACCGCGAAAGGAATCACATCGCTGGAACGGTGGATCAGCATATCGCCTTTAATCGCAAACGGCACTGCCCCAAAGTCTGCTTCTACAATGGTAGCCTGCGCAGGATTGAGAAGCTTGGTCGAGGCCAGGGTTGCATTATAGAAAATGTCGTTGCTTCCCGGAGCGGTGTACGGGTTGGTGAACAGTACTTCCTTCTCGATCAGGCTGACTTCCTTATTGTTGGACAGCCCTTGGATTTCCAATACATTCAATCCGATCGGAAGAGTTAAATCCAAGGCGAACGACCCGCTTCTGTTTACCTCGGTAGTAAAGGTTTCGCCTGTCGTTTTATTGTTTACCCGAACAGTGTCGGCATTGGCCGCCTTGCCTGTCAGCGCAGTATTTCGCTTGTAGTAGGCAACAGTCGGAACTTCAGGATCATTCGAAAAAGGAACTTCGTTGATCATCAGATTGCTGAAAGCCGGGGTGGTATTGTGTACCACATAAAACGTGAACAAGCTGCGATTTCCCGAGCTTCTCAATTCGTAGAAATTCATCTCGTTCATCCCTGGCTTCAGGGGGATGTTCGTAAACACAAATTTGGAAATATCCGCCTCTACAATCGGTTTGGTCGTGGTCAAATCCTCTGTTACTCCATTATTCCGAATGCTGATGCGGAGATTCGCCCCGTCCACACCGACGAAGGTACCACTGATCGTGATTCTGTCTTCGTAGTGAACATAGGGATCACTGCCGCTGGCACCGGTGGAAAAGCCGTCCAGGGTGATGCCTCCGCCTCCAATTGCATAAGCTTGATGTACAGTGCCTGGCAGGACCCCAGCCAGCACCAGTACGACTGCCATCAAAGTAATCAGGATCTGCCTGATCTTCCATACTTGCTGCACGAATTTCACCTCTTTACTTTCGGTTAAATGTCCCATCCTGTATAAAACAATGAGGGCTTGCGATACTCCTCCTTTTCTGTTATCGGTAATAAGCCCTCACTCCTTAAGGATAATCTGCAAAAAAGTGGAGAAAAAAAAGCCCTTGCTGTCCACCAGCAAAGGCTTTACGAGCGTTATCGATTTTTAATGACTCCGTCGCTGTCCGGCGCTTTTCACCTTCAGCTTGCGATACGTGTTGATCAGCGGACGGTGGCGGCGGCCGACGAGACCGACGATCTCTGTCGCCATGTGGGTAGCGATGAGCAGAAGGACCATTACGATGATCGTTGTCCATTTTGTCGTTTTTGTCAAAACAATCGCCATTGTTCCAAAGAAAATGCTGATCATGTAAATCGTCAGTACCGTCGCGCGGTGCGACAGCCCCATGTTCAACAGGCAGTGGTGCAAATGGCCTTTGTCCGGGCTGGAAATCGGCTTTTTGTTGACAATCCGCCGAACGATGGCGAAAAACGTATCCCAAAGCGGAACGCCGAGCACCACGATCGGAATGATAAACGAGACGAACAGCGCTTCTTTAAAGCCCATGATGGACAGCGCTGCCAGGTTGAACCCCAGAAACAGCGAGCCGGTATCCCCCATGAAAATGCGGGCTGGATGGAAATTGAAATAGAGAAAGCCGAGAATAGCCCCCAGCAGGACGAAGCAGTAAATGGCGATCGTGTCGTAGTGAGCCTCGCCGCTGCCGGACATGACCAGAGCCACAATAGCCATCGTGGCCGTAGCGATCGCCGACACCCCGGCGGACAAGCCGTCCAAGCCATCGATCAGGTTGACGGCGTTGGTCACGCCGACAATCCAGAAGATCGTGATCGGTACGCCGAGCCAGAGCAGCCAGCCGCTGGAAAAATCGATGCTGCCTTCATAAGGCAGGTTGACCACGCCTATTTTCAGGCCAAACGGGATGACCACGACAGCCGCCGCGAGCAGCTGTCCAAGCAGCTTCCACTTGGGAGAGAGCTGGTATTTGTCATCCAGCATCCCGGTTGCCATCACGATGGTGCCGCCGATGAAGATGCCGAGCATTTCTTTCATCGTGGTAAACGGAACAAATATGAAAAATGCAACAAAATAACCGAGATAAATGGCCAGACCGCCCAGGCGCGGCATGATCCGCTTGTGAACCTTGCGCTGGTCCGGGGTATCTGTCGCTCCGATGGATTCAGCCAGTTTTTTTACGTATGGTGTGGCGATAAACGATACAATCAGCGAAGTCAGTAATCCGAGGATTAATGTAGACATCGACTGTTCTCCTCTCTACGGGTACGTTCAAGAGCGGCTTTCCCTTTTTTCTTTCAAGACTGTCCAGACAAACAGCGGAATAGCCAACTGTCTTCTCCAGCGCGACGGCTGGGCCAACAGTCGATACAGCCACTCCAGATGCAAGCGCTGCCACAGCTTAGGCGCTCTCTTTACTTTCCCGGCAACGACGTCCAAGCTGCCTCCGACTCCCATCGCGAGCGTAGCCTGAAGCTGATCGCGATAGGCGGCGATCCATTCGTCCTGCCTGGGCGCTCCCATCGCCACAAATAAGAGATGGGGCTGTTTTTCGGCGATGTCCTGCACGACTCTTTGCTCTTCGTCTTGTTGAAAATAACCGTCTCGATACCCGACGACGCGCGCCCCCGGAAACCGCTCGGACAGCTTTTCCGCTGCCAGCCGGTTTACCTCCGGTGACGCTCCCAAAAGATATACTTTCCACTTTTCTCTGTCTGCCGCTGCCATCAACGTTTCCAGCAGCTCTACGCCCGTAACGCGCTCGCGGAGCGGTTTCCCCGTCCACTTGGCGGCATAGACAATGCCGATCCCGTCGGGAACGACGTAGGCTTGGTCCAGGAGAGCACGGAAGGAGCGGTTTTTCTTTGCCAGCATGACAATTTCCGGATTGGCGGTGACGACATGTGTCGGCTTCCCTTCCCGGACCCGGTCGACAAGATGTGCCACCGTCTCATCAAAACCGCGCGTTGAAAACGACACGCCCAATATATCTGCGACCTGTTTGGTCAACGGTTTCACCTTCATTACGTAGTAGACGCGGAGCGCCTAAATAAAGTTGCACATACACTAGCCATTCTACCCCAAATAGGCCTTCCTTACAAGATGGGCAAATTTCTCAGTCCTTTTGGGCTGCCGACAGGGCAAAAAGAAGTCCGCCCTCAGCTACGACCTTGCCATTTACCTTGGCCATTCCGTGCCCTTTTCCGATCGAGCCGCGAACCCGCGTCAATTCGACTTCAAGCGTGAGGGTATCGCCTGGCTTGACCTGATCCTTGAAACGAAACTCGTCGATTCCCGCAAAAAACGCGATTTTCCCTCTGTTCTCCTCCATGCTGAGAACCGCTACGGCTCCTACCTGGGCCAGCGCTTCGACGATCAGCACGCCTGGCATGACCGGGTATCCGGGAAAATGGCCTTGGAAAAACGGCTCGTTCACCGTAACATTTTTCATTCCGACTGCCCGCTTTCCCGACTCCAGCTCGGTAACCTTGTCCACTAATAAAAAAGGATAGCGGTGGGGGATGATCGATTGAATGTCTGTTACGTCCAAAGGCAATTGAAATTCCATAAACAACGCTCCATTTCCATTCTTTATATCACTCATGCCATGCATGAAGAACATACTCGAAACTGAGAATAAAGACAACCCCCCTATCTTCCGCATGGGAGATCGGGGTTAAGATAGAGGGGCACTTCCTGCACATGCGGCGGAAGTGCTCTTTTCATCCCTAGTTTGTATTTAGTACACGCGATTCATCAGACGAAACTTCACCAGGTAAACGGCAGCGGTAACGAAAGAGAACAGGATAGCCGTCCATAAGATCACTTCGCCGTACTGAAACCTGTACATGACCATGGGGAACGCGATGTAAAACAAGACCGTCGTTATTTTTCCAAACGCATTGGCCGGCACAGTCTTTTTCCCGCGGAAGTGAAAAAAGGCCGATGCCACAATCATCCCGGCGTCTCGAGCAAAGAAAAACAGGGCGGCCCAAACACTGATCCGCTCTGTCAAAAACAATGACGCGATCACTGCCATCATCATCAGCTTATCTGCAAGCGGGTCCATCATCGTCCCAAACGTCGTTACAAGCTTGTGCTTTCGCGCGATGTATCCGTCTGCGATGTCAGTCACTCCCGCGAGGATCAGAATGCCGAGAGCAACCTCAATATGAAACGGGAACTCCCGAAAGAACACGTACAAATACAAAGGGATGAGAACGATGCGAAAAACGGTCAGCGCATTTGGAAGATTCACGGATATCCCTCCGGGTCAAATCGTCACTCCCTTTTTACCACTGTTCCATTATACTCTTTGGACAAAGGGCACAACAAGTCCCCGGGAAAGAGCCGGAACGGCTTGCAAGCGGCCAAAAAAATACCCCACACCTCCTGCGGCTGGGGTCTGCATTTCTTACGTGCCAGAGAACATCAAATCGTACATATGCTTATACGTGTTGATATCAAACACTTCCGACGCCGGCTTGTGTCCGACCATGCTGTAGCCGATGACCAGGCCGATGATCAGAGAGAAAAACAGCAGAAATGGGACGATCAACCACTTGGCCAGCCTTATCTGCCAAGCGCTGCCGACACGCTTCCTTTCTCTCTGTTCGGCTCCCTGGCCATCACGCGGGGAACGTTTCCCCTTTCCTTGATCCATTCGCGTATCCTCCGACATGCCAAGTGTATTAACGGGACCTGAGCGAATTGGCAATCCCCATCATCTGGTCGGTGATCCCAATTGCGCGGGAATTCAATTGATAGGCCCGTTGCACATTGATCAATTGGGACATCTCTTCTTGCAGATTGACATTGGATGCTTCCAGCGCGCCTTGCTTGATCCGGCCTTCGGCATATTGCATGAAGTCAGGCGCCTTCTGGTCGTCCAGCACAGGGGCCAGCAGCTGGTTATCCCCTACCTGCTGCAGCTCGTCAGGGTTGTCCACCTTGTACAGGCGCAGCTGGGCGACTTCATCTCCATCCATCAGCACAAGGCCTTCAGGTGTAATCGTCAACTCTCCGGGATTTTCAAAGCTGATGGGAAGACCTGCTTCATCCACCAGGTACTCGCCCGTTGGAGTAGCCATCGCATACCCCGGCAACCCGGCCATTTTTGAAAGCTGGAAAGCTCCGCTCCGCGTCAGGCGGTACTCGTCATCCAAATCCCCGTTTTCGTTGCGGAACGGATGCGAGACGAGAAAATAGCCGTCTCCTTCGATCATCAGATCGGTCGGAACGTCCGTTTGCTTCATGCTCCCCGGGGACACGTCCATTTTTGTCAAGCCCAGCCGTGAACCGCTGCCGATGCGCAGACCAGGCGGAGAATTGCGCTGTCTGCTGTCGACCGCGGGCTGCTCGTTCATGGAATCGGACAGCAGCTCGGAAAACGATGCCGTCCGGCGCTTGTAACCGACTGTATCGATATTGGCCAGATTGTTGGACGTATTGTCCAATGCCTGCTGAACGCCGCGCAAGGCTGCCGTAGAGATGTTCAATGATTGCATGCGCTCATCCTCCTATCTTACCCGTTAACTCGTCCGATTTCATTGGCTGCTTTTTCCATCGTGCCGTCGACGGTCGTAATAATGCGCTGGTTTGCCTCATAGGCCCGAAGCACTCTCATCATGTCGGTCATCGTCTGGCCAGGATCGACATTGGAGCGCTCCAGCCAGCCTTGCTTCACGCCGTAAAAGCCGGTATTTTCCGGGTCATCGCTTACGTTTTCCGGCTGTCCCTCGCCCGCGTAGCGGTAGACGTTGGTTCCTTCCCTCACCATCTGCTGCGGATTGGTCAGCACTTTTAGCCCCAGGCTTTGGCCGTTCAACGGCACCTGTTCGCCGGCCTCATTTCGATAAAAGAGGGCACCGTTGGCGGTGATCTCCAGCGTATGGCCCGCGTTCTGGGTAGGGTCGTCGGGATTGTTGACGCGAATCGCCTGATTTTCATTATTCAGCACGTAATAGCCATCGGGCGTTACCAGATAGCCGTCTGCGTTGACGCTCCAGTTGCCGTTTCGCATGTATCGCAGCTGCTCAGGCTCTGCTGTGTCAGCAGCGGGATCGGCCAGCCTCGCCACGCTGAAGAACAAGCGGCGCTCGTTTCCTTCTTCATCCGGCTGAATATTGTCCATGAGCGCGACATCATACGGATCATGAGTCTCGGCGATGTCTCCCTGGCGAAACACGGGGAGCGCCTCCGACATGTACACACCCGAATGCAAACGCCCGATCGGGACTGCTTGTCCACCCATTTGCGGCATCCCCTGTATATCAGGTCCTTCCTGATCGCGGATGCGCGACAGAAGCTGCTCGGGGAAAGCGCGCATTACTCCGACGTCCTGCTTGTACCCAGGGGTATTGATGTTAGCCAGATTGTTGGCCAGCGAATCCTGTTTTCTTTGCAAAGACAACATGCCTGAAGCGGCTGTATACAAGCCCCTGATCACACGGCATTACCTCCCGAAAAACTTTTTCTTCCGATACGCCGGCACTTTGTCCAGATAATCCAGCATCATGCCGGTTCCTTTGGCTACGCACATCATCGGATCTTCCGCTACCAGCACCGGTACCTTCAACTCATCCGCCAGCAGCTGGTCGAATCCGTGCAGAAGCGCGCCGCCTCCGGTCAGGAAAACTCCCTTATCAATGATATCGGCAGAAAGCTCCGGAGGTGTTCGTTCCAAAACGGATTTTGATGCTTGTACAATTGCGCTAACCGACTCAGCCAGGGCTTCCTGGACTTCGTGGGAGCGAATGGTAATGGTTTGAGGCAACCCGCTTACCATATCCCTGCCGCGAATATCCATTTCGTCCTGGCGTCCGCCGGAAACCGTACCGATTTGCATTTTGATATCTTCAGATGTACGTTCCCCGATCAGCAGTTTGTACTTGGTTTTTATGTATCTCATGATGGCCATGTCAAATTTGTCGCCCGCAACCTTGATGGAGGAAGATGTGACGATATCGCCCATGGACAGTACCGCTACATCGGTTGTACCTCCGCCGATATCCACTACCATGTTGCCGGATGGCTGGAATATCTCCATGCCGGCGCCTACTGCGGCTACTTTCGGTTCTTCCTCGATAAATACTTCGCGTGCGCCGCCGCTGCGCTCTGCCGCTTCACGAATGGCTTTTTGCTCTACCGATGTGATGTTCGTCGGACAGCAAATCAGAATGCGCGGACGGGCAAACATCTGCTTCCCGCCAATTTTGGCCAAAAAGTGCTTCAGCATCGCTTCCGTGATATCAAAATCGGCAATGACCCCGTCACGCAATGGGCGGATCGCCACGATATTTCCTGGAGTACGACCCACCATGCGGTGCGCCTCATTTCCTACGGCTAGCACTTTTTTCGTATGACTATCAATTGCCACGACAGAAGGTTCATCCAGGACGATGCCTTTGCCCTTTACAAAAATCAGGACATTGGCCGTTCCCAGGTCGATTCCGATATCTTTGCCAAACATGAAAAGGTCCTCCCTGTACCAGATACATATCTATCCCTTATCATAGGCTGTTAGACGTGAGAGGACAAGGAAATTCTTATGGACTTAGGAAATAATTGTTTGCGGGATGGATATTTTTATACGCTTTCCTCCTGTTCTACCCGAACTTTCTTGCTTCTTCTCTTGTACTTGATCTTCGTTGCCTCGCCTCCCCGCAGATGACGGATCGCCTTGTGATACTCCAATATTTCCTTTACCTGGTTCGCCAACTCCGGATTTATCTCAGGCAGCCGCTCTGTCAGATCCTTGTGTACCGTGCTCTTGGAAACACCGAACTCTTTGGCGATCATGCGAACCGTATTTCGCGTTTCTACAATATACCGGCCGATCTTTATGGTTCGCTCCTTGATGTAATCGTGCACGCTACTCGCCTCCCTGTATCAACATTGTCTGTTACAATATATGGGTGGGTGCGGACACATATTCTACGTTTCCAAGCCTGACAAGCCAGCACGACCACATCTTTTTTGGAGGGCGTGTACACATCGGCCTGTTTCACGCTGTTTTTGACAAAAAAAAGGCCTGCAGAGCGGGATTGTCTCTACAGGCTTGTTGGCGTTTCCTGGAATCGCTATTGATCTTGCATTTCCGATTGGAGCAAGTATTGCTCCGGATCGACAGACGCACCGTCTACGCGTACTTCAAAGTGCAGATGAACACCGGCATCCTTTTCATACACGCTGCGTCCGGCGGTACCCAGCACCTGACCCTGGGTTACTTCATCGCCAGGCTTGACTGTCACTTTGTCGAGGCTTTGATACACCGTGACCATCTTGTCGGCATGCTCGATTTCCACCACGCGGCCGACGAGCGGATCGTTTTCGACCTTGCTCACCTTGCCAGGCAGAGCGGCCGTTACATCAAAGCTCTTGCCGTCTGTGGATTTCAGGTCGATACCGGTATGCGGCATAAACGTGTTGTCGTACTTGACGAGAGCTTTTTGCTGAACATCCTTCGTCGCTTGCTCGTCGAAGAAAATCATTCCCTTTTCGTACTGAACGCCTTTTCCTACAGGCCAAGCAAGCTGTTGAACGGTTCCGGATACCGGAACGGCGCCGTTTTCGTCAGCTGACGACGGATCCTTGGCGCCTTCCTGCGGTGTCGTGATCGCAACGCCGCCCTCGGCAGGTTTGCCGGGGGCATTGTCCGTAACGCCGCTCTGATACCACATCACAAAAGCGAGAATAATTGCTGCGGTGCCGATGTAGATCGCCGGAAACGCCCATTTTTTTCCCAAAACGTTTTTCCAGGAGCTTGCCTTTTTGAATGGAATCGGTTGATTTTGATTTTTTTGATCTTCCATTGTATTCATCACCTCATCCCTCAGTATCGCCAGATTTCTGACGGATAAACCTGAGAGAGAGGGGAAACTTGTAAATTTGCTGAAAACAGTCTTTTTTCTCTTTTGCCTTTATCCTTTCAAGACGAGATCGCAATTTTCCAGAGCGATTCCCTGGTAAAAATACTTGACGATCTGCTCGGCGCTCTTCCCGGTCTTGGCCATTCCGTTGGCACCCCACTGGCTCATGCCGACACCGTGGCCGTAGCCTTTGGTCGTGATGTGGACCTCGTTTCCGCGCAGCTCCAGGGTAAAGGCCGAGGATGGAAGACCGAGCTTCTCCCGGAATTCCCTGCCGGTAAACTCTTTCCCGCCAATGCTGATTTTGCCCACGCGATTGCCTGTCGTCCTCTCCACGATGCGATACCAGCTTCCATTGCCGGAGGCCTCCTTGGCAAGCTTTATCCCCAGACGCTGCTCCAGATCGGCAGCAGCGATCTTGACGGTTTTCTCAAAGCTGGGGGATTGAATGTCCCAGGGGCTGGCCACGCTCTTCAAATAGGGCACCTGCTCTTCAAAATACTCGTTCGCATTTTCCGTAAAACCGTTGCTGGTGGAGAAAAAGGTCGCGTCGATCGGCTTGCCTCCGTAGGTCAGGACAACTCCTGCCGTCGCTTGCACAGCCTGACGGATGCGCCCGTTTTTCCACGCAAACTGCTCCCCCCAGTTTTCCTTGCGCTGCGCCTCATCGAGAAAGACCTGATGCTTCACCGTGTCGGTGACCTGCCCCCCCATGGGAACATCGTCAAATTTCTTCGCACCGAGTCTGCGGATGATGTACGTGCGTGCCGCCATCGCCTGGGCTTTAAGCGCCTCCATCTCAAACTCTGCCGGCATCTCTGCCGCCACCACGCCTTCGATGTACGTTTCCAACGGCATCGTTTCCACAGCCTGTTTGGCGCTCCGATACACCTTCACCTCGATAGTCGACTGATGAGCAGCGGGGTTGTCCGGTGCAGAGACCTGCGGAAGCCCATCGCTTCCGGCTGGAGAGGAAAAAAAGTAGACCAGCGCGGCAGGCAGCATCACGAGCAGTATCGGAAATCCGATGAACCACGCCACCAAGTAACGTTTCATGCGTCATCTCCCCCCTCTTGTGCTGGACTATTTCAGTCTATGTCCAAGCTTTGGGAGGTAGAACGAGAGAATAAGAGAGATGGAAGAGTTTGCAAAAAACAAAAAACTTCCCCGCATTTGCAAGGAAGTCTCGGTATGTGTTTACGCAAAATGGGGAGAAAACTGGACTTTGATCGGCTCGCTTTTGACTTTCTCCACCGTTTCTGTTTCGACTTCGGTCACCGGTGAAACACGCTCGACAAGAGCGCCCAGGCCGCGGAGCTTTTCCGTAAAGCCGACATAGCCCCGGTCGATATGGTGAAGGCTGCTCACTTCCGTCTCGCCCTCGGCCACCAGGCCAGCCAATACGAGCGCCGCTCCTGCGCGCAGATCTGTCGCCGCCACTTTGCTGCCTGTCAGCTTGGCGCCGCCCTCGACAATCGCGCTGCGTCCCTCAATTTTGATATTGGCATTCATGCGGCGGAACTCTTCCACGTGCATAAAACGATTCTCAAAAACGGTCTCGGTGACAATGCTGGTGCCTTCCGATGCCAACAACAGGGCCATCATCTGCGATTGCATGTCCGTCGGGAAACCGGGATACGGCAATGTCTTGACGTCCACAGCCTTGAGGCGGCCGGAGCTTCTCACGCGAATGCCATTCTCTTGCTCGTCCACTTCCACGCCCATTTCTCTGAGCTTGGCCGTGACGGACTTCAAATGATCACAGATCGCACCTTCGACAAAAACGTCCCCGCCCGTAATCGCGGCAGCTACCATGAAGGTACCCGCTTCGATCCGGTCCGGAATTACGCAGTGCGTGCAGCCTTTCAATCTCTCCACGCCTTCGATCCGAATGGAACCGGTGCCTGCGCCGCGAATCCTGGCTCCCATCCCGTTGAGGAAGTTGGCCAAATCCACAATTTCCGGTTCTTCGGCTGCGTTTTCAATAACAGTGGTTCCCTCAGCCAAAGCGGCAGCCATCATAATGTTTTCGGTAGCGCCTACGCTGGCGATATCCAGGTAGATTTTCGCTCCCTGCAAGCGTCCCTTGACACTGGCTTCGATAAACCCTTGCCCGATTTCGATCTTGGCCCCCATCGCTTCAAAGCCTTTGAGGTGCTGATCGATTGGACGGGTACCAATGGCGCACCCTCCCGGAAGTGCTACGCGGGCTTTGCCTTCTCTGGCCAAGAGCGGTCCCATTACCAGAAAGGAAGCTCGCATTTTGCGAACCAATTCGTAGGATGCTTCCACACTCGTCACACGAGAGGCGTTGATCGTCAGCACTTCGTTATCGTATGTAAGGGTAATACCCAGTGTTTTCAAGAGATCGCAGATGATCCTGACATCTTCCAAAGCGGGTACGTCATGGATGACGTTTGTCCCCTCTTCCGCCAGGATGGCTGCTGCAATAATAGGGAGTACGGCATTTTTGGCGCCGGATACTTTCACATTCCCCGCCAATGCCTTACCACCGCGGACAATAATTTTATCCAATGTGTACCCCTCCGCGTGCTAATATTCCGCTGTGATAATCGGTGTACCTGCGGTAATCCACGTGCCGTCGCGACTGTCCCGGTGAGTGGCGACCTGCAGATTCATCCGAGCTTGTCCGTTTAATGATAAGAACGAATTCCACTCAGAAGTGTAACCAGATAGGCTGACAACCGTCTCATCTTGTAAACGTTCCAATTCTCTTGCATGGAGGGCGTCAAATATCGACAAAATTTTCCCCTCCTGTTGATCAACACTCAGTTTAACATTGTACATTCCGCGAATACAAGTGCTAAATTGCGGAATGAGACCTGCTTGTACCAGGGCCTGCTCGTGCTTGTCCTGTATCAAATCTACATATGGTAGAGAATCACGATTTCCTTTTATGGACAGTACTAGATATGTGTCGATACCGTCTTGGTGCGGAACCCCGGTTACCTGATAATCGACCTGAACCCCTTGAGAATTTGCCAGGACCTGATAGAGAAACAGGCGGGTCGACGGAGCCCACTTCGCTTCGGAGTGCGGCATGTCGAGCCGGCGCGCCCATTTTTCAGCCAAATCCTTTACATCCTCAGTGCCAGGCAGCTTCCCCAATGAAAGGCGAGTACGCACCTCCACACTTACTCCCTTGGCTCCCGAGCTTTCGATTGCGTCGAACAATCGGGCTGCTACCCGCTCTTCCCGCTGCTCCTGATGCTGCTGCCATTCGTTTCGCGCCTCGGCCGGCATCCACCACGCCGCGCACAGTGCAGCCAATGCCATCAGAACCAGTCCAACGTTCCTTTTCCCCATCTTTATCCCTCTCCCTTTTTACGCCCATCTCTTTGTACTTCTCAGTTTGCACGTAAAACTGGTGGGATATACCAATCAAATCTTGTTGAATCCGGCGATCAGGAAAAGATTTGCCCGAAGATCAGGGACCAACCCAGGTATTCCATGAGAAAGCTCGCCATCTGGTAGCCGAGAAAGATGGACATGATGATTTGCAGCAGCTTTGCTTGCGGGCCTTGCGGATTTTTCAGAAAGAGGTCAAACCGGAAAGACTGTAGGGCCCACCAGCTGACACCGATCAATGCGACCGAGACGATAATGTTAACAAAACCGTACATACCTTGCGACACGCTCGTAACCTCCTCGCCTTTCTTTTGACGCGCCCATGCGATTGAGCACCTAACTGGCCGAATTTCAAAAAAACGCTTTATACGCAGCTGTAGCGAGAAGAAGCACGGTACTGGCCGCAGCCCGGACCGAGCAAGACTTGCCTCTTCTCGCTACGGCAGCTGATATGGGAAAAGGGGGCGGCTGGAAAGCCGTCCCCTCTATTGTACCTGATCCCAGGCCGCAATTCATGGAAAGTTCGGTGGCAGCATGTCGCCGAAATTAAACGCGGGATTCAGGTATGCCTGCACAAAATTAGTCGCCAGACCCGGGAATACGCCGAACACCACTGTCGCCAGCGCCAAAATCAGGACCAGCGCCCCAATTGTTTTCGGCACGGACAAAGGCGCCTCCGTCGATCCCGGCCGCATGTACATCTGCCGGATGATGCCGAAGTAGTAGTAATACGACACGACGCTGGTCGCGATCATGATTGCCGCGAGCACATAGCTCTGCTGGGCGATCGCCCCCATAAAGATGTAGAACTTCCCGAAAAATCCGGCTGATACCGGGATACCGGCGAGCGACAGCAGGAAGATGCTCATCGATACCGCCATCAATGGGGAACGGTGATAAAGCCCGGCAAAGCCCTTCAGATCTTCCGTTTGCTGGTCGCGAGCAACGGCCATGATGACCGCAAAGGCGCCGAAGCTGGCCAACAGGTACGCGAACAGGAAGAAAGTCACTTCGCCGAAAAACAGGATCGTCGGCGGCGAGAACGCCACCAGCACATAACCCGCCTGCGCGATCCCGGAGTAGGCCATCATCCGTTTGACATTGGTCTGGCGCAGCGCCATCGTATTCCCGATAATCATCGAAGCACCCGCGATGATCGCCAGATAGAGCGCTCCCTGATCGAAGAAGAAACGCGTACTGGTCTGGATGTTAAAGAAGCCGATCAAAAGCAGACGGAAGACCAGGGCGAAGCCTGCCGTTTTGGAGACGACCGCCAGAAAAGCGGTAACCGGTGTCGCCGCTCCCTGGTATACATCCGGTGCCCACATGTGGTTGGGGGCCGCCGAAATCTTGAAGGCAAGCCCTACCGCCAAAAAGGCAAATGCCGCATACACCATAAACTCGTAGCCGGCCATCGCCGCTTCTGCCAGCCGCACGGAAATTTCAAAAACGTTCGTCGTTCCGGTGAGGCCGTAAACATAGGACATCCCGAAGAGCATGACCGCCGTGGAAATCGATCCCGAGATGACGTACTTAAACGACGATTCGTTGGACTGCAGGGAATGCTTGCGCAAGCCTACCAGGACATACGAGGACAGGGACAACAGCTCCAACCCGATGAACATCGTAATCAGATCGGCGGAAGAGGCCATGACCATCGCGCCCAAAAGACCGGTCAGCAGCAAGTAGTAGTACTCGCCGCCATGCTTGATTTCGTCCTGCTTCATATAAGATAGGGAAAGCAGGACGGTAAAGGCGACTCCTCCGAGGAAGAGCAGCTTGAACGCATTGCCGTAATCGTCGATGCGAATCGTATCGGCCATGTACGCGTACGGTTCGTCCAGTTTTCCGATGTTTGCAAAGACGAAAACGCCAGCCAGCACAACTCCCGCCAGGGTCAGCCACCCGATGACCGATTTGCCCAATCGCTTGCCGGCAAACAGATCGAGCAGCGACAGGACGGTCGCGAAGCCTAAAATGATGAATTCGGGCAGAAGGTAGCTCCAGTCATACGAGAATATATCTTTTACGTCCATGGATTACCCTCCTATTCCCGTAACGATTGGGACGATCGTTTTCAACGTTTGCTGCAAAGGATTTGCCAGAACGGCCGGGTAGACGCCGATCAGGATGATGAATCCGAGCAGGACGACCAGCGGCACGACTTCCATGGGCTGCGCGTCGGCCACACCGACAAACCGGTCCGGCGTCGGCCCGAATGTCGTTTTCAAAATCGCCCTCAGCAGGTAGACGGCTGTGAGTACGATGCCAAGCGTACCGATGGCCGCCAGGATCGGCATTTGTCCAAACAAGCCGAGGAAGGCAAAAAATTCGCTGATAAAGCCGGACATCCCCGGAAGCCCGAGAGAAGCCATCGCTCCCGCCAGCATGATCCCGCTGGCGAACGGCATGGATTTGGCGAGCCCGCCCAGCTCGTCGATCATCGAGGTCTTCGTTCTCTCCCAGATCATGCCGATCAAAAAGAACAGCAGCGCGGAGATGAAGCCATGCGAAATCACCTGGAACATCGCGCCCTGGAAGCCGATCGTATTCATCGCGGCAAATCCGAGCAGGACGATTCCCATATGACTGATACTGGAGTAAGCCATCACCATCTTCAGATCCTTTTGGACAAAGGCGAGTACGGCACCGTAGACGATGTTGATCAACCCCAGCACAGCCATCCACTTCGCAAACTGGTAGGCTTGCTCAGGGAAAAAGCCGATGCCCATCCGCACAAGTCCGTACGCTCCCATTTTCAGCAAAATTCCGGAGTGGATCATGACGATCGCTGGAGGAGCCTGCACGTGAACCTTCAGCATCCAGGTATGGAACGGAAAGACCGGCAGCTTGACGGCAAAGGCGATAAAGATCGCCAAAAACAGGCGAAACCGGAACTCCGGTGACATGGCGGCTGCCGCCGGATGGCCGGATGAACCGAGAATCGCGGCGATTTTGTCCATGTTCATCGTGTTCAGATACATGAACAGCACGATAAAGGCGATCAGCATGACAGCCGAGCCGATACCGTTATACAGCAAAAATTTGTTGGCTGCCTTTTCCCTCTCTCCGTAGCCCCAGATGCCGATCAGGAAATACGTCGGTACCAGTGTCAGCTCGAAGAAGATAAAGAACAAGAACAGGTTTTGCGCGGCAAACACGCCAAACATTCCGATCAGCAGAAGATGGAACAGAATGAAGTACTCCTTCAGCCGTTTCTTTTGATTCCACGAAGCAACGGCGGCAAGGGTCGCAATGATCGCGGTGAGCACGATCAAAGGCATTGAAATGCCGTCCACGCCCAGCTCGTAATCGAGATCAAACGAGAAGATCGCACCCGACTGCTGAAGTCCAACCGGAATCGAAATCCATTTTGCCGTCTCGGTAAATTGCAAGCCTGAAGATTCATAGTTGAACGACGCAAACAGCATAAGCGACAAGACCAGCGGCAAAAGTGTGCCCAGCACGCCAATTTTTTTGATCACGCCTCCCTGATGCCGGGGAACGAATGCCAGAATCAAGATTGCCAAAAGCGGTGAGAAGACGATCAATGTAAGCAAGATACTATTGGCCAATGCCAAGGACTCCACCTCCCTGCGCCGTCAACGTGATGGCGACAATCAACAACAGCAAGCCAAACAGCACCATGGCTCCGTAAGATTGCACCTGACCGTTCTGAGCGCGTCCATGCAGCGCGCCGATGCCTCGGGTAATTTTCGCCACCAATGACACCAGCCCATCCACTACGTACTTGTCGAAAACATTGAGCAAGTAGCCGAGCCAGCCGAGCGGAACAACCACTGCGTAATGGTAAATCTCGTCGACGAAATACTTGCGGTAGGACAGCTGGTACAGCCACGGCATTGCTTCCGGAATGGCATTGGAAGGAATGGAGCGTTTTCCGTACATCAGCCAGGCCAGCACGATTCCCAGGATTGACACCCCGAGCGCCACGATTTGCAGCCAGGCTGCCGCATGGCCTTCTCCCGTCCCAAACATGTCTTCAATGATCGTGCCTACTTCGCCGTTCAAGAGCCAGTCTCCGAAGACCGGTGCATACGGCGTATTGATGAAGCCCGCGACGATGGCCAGCAGCGCCAGAATCAACAGCGGTCCGGTCATCACTCCCGGAGATTCATGCGCCTCATGCTTGCCCCTCGGCTCTCCGGCAAACGTCAGGAAGAACAGACGGAACATGTAGAACGCCGTGAAGAATGCAGCCAGTATCGCGATCAGCAGCAAATCGTAGCGATGCGCTTCGTAAACCGCGCCGAGAATCGCCTCTTTGGACCAGAATCCGGCAAACGGGAATATTCCCGCAATCGCCAGACAACCAATCAAGAAGGTCAGGGCCGTTATCGGCATTTTCTTCCACAGGCCGCCCATTTCAAAGACATTTTGGGTATGTACGGCATGAATCACGCTGCCTGCACCCAAAAAGAGCAGCGCCTTGAAAAAGGCATGTGTCATCAAATGGAATGTACCTGCCACGTAACCAGCTGCCCCGGCTACCCCGAGTGCCAGCATCATATAGCCGAGCTGACTGACAGTGGAGTATGCGAGCACGCGTTTGATGTCTTTCTGTGTCAGACCGATCGATGCAGCAAAAATGGCGGTGAATCCGCCTATATAGGCAACCACGTTCAACGCTGCATTCGAAGCGATAAACAGCGGATACGTAGCCGCTACGAGATAGACCCCGGCCGCTACCATCGTCGCCGCGTGGATCAGGGCAGATACAGGGGTCGGACCTTCCATCGCGTCAGGGAGCCAGGTATGCAGCGGAAATTGGCCCGACTTTCCAATCGCCCCGACAAAAATCAGGATAGCTGCCAGCGTGATCATCCACGGCTCCAGTTTCCCGAGCGCAATGCTGTCGAAGATTTGCGTCAGCTCAAAGCTGCCGGTCCACCAGAACAAGAGACAGATCCCGATAAAGAGACCGAGGTCGCCGATCCGGGTGACGATAAACGCTTTTTTCGCCGCAGCCTTCGCTTCCGGCTTGAAGTAGTAGTAACCGACCAGCAGGAACGAACATACTCCGACCAATTCCCAAAAAATGTATATTTGCAACAGGTTGGGAGCGATCACCAGACCGAGCATGGAGAATGTGAACAGCGCCAGGTATTGGTAGAACACCGGAAACCGCTCATCCCCGTGCATATAGCCTTTGGAGTAGATCTGCACGAGCAAGCTGACCAGGGTGACGATCAGCAGCATCAACGCATTCAGCTGGTTGATTTCAAACCCCATGGTAATGACAATATCCCCAACCTTCAGCCAATCGAGCGAGAACCTGTAGTCAGTCGCTCCCTCCTGAAACCTCTGCCAGAAGGTCAGTACCGCCAATCCGAATGAAACGGCAGTAAAGAGAATTCCGACAGCGGCTGCTCCTTCTTTCAACTGACGGCCAAACGAGACGATCACGATGAAAGCAAAGAGCGGAAACAGAGGAATCAACCAAGCGTATTGCATAAAGGTATCCATCTTTGTCCTCCTTTTCGAATCCGTGTCCTAGCGTTTCATCGAATCCATCTCATCGACATTGACCGTTTCCTTGTTGCGGTACAAAGCAATCAGGATAGCCAGTGCGACGGCTACCTCTGCGGCGGCCACCGTCATGGTGAACAGACTGAAAATATGTCCCGTGATCGACGGATACAACCCGTACTTGGCGAAAGCCACCAGATTGATATTGACCGCATTGAGCATCAATTCAATCGAAATCAGGACGACGACGGCATTCCGTTTGGTCAATGCACCGTACAAGCCTACACAGAAAAGGATCAAGGCCACTAACAAATAGGAGGTAATGCTTACGCTCATTCCTTGTTCCCCTCCTTCTTCGCCATGATGATTGCGCCTACCAAAGCCACCAGCAAAAGCACGGAAATCAGTTCAAACGGTATCACGTACTTTTTGAATACGTCCAAACCGATCTGCTTTACGTTGCTTACATCTGAAGCAGCTGTTTCCGGCGGTGCCGGCCATACGGAGCCCTGGATTCCCCAGAACATCAATCCGAACAACACCGCTACAAAAATGAGGCTCAGCCAGTTTTTCCACGTGTTGCCCGTGCCCTCATCCGATGCATCGTGCTTGGTCAGCATGATTCCGAACAGCATGAGAATCGAAATCGCACCGGAGTATACGAGAACTTGCGCAACCCCGACAAATTCTGCTCCCAATAGCACGTACAGCCCGGCGATACTGATAAAGGTAATGCCCAGCGAAATGACCATGTGTACGACTCGCGTAAAGCTGATCATAAACACGGCGCCGCCAATCGTCAGGAGGGACAGGACAAAAAAGGCAATAAACTCGCCAGTCATCGCTAGTTCTCCTCCCTGACGTTTGTATTGTTGTCGTCGAGCCAGGTCAGGTTCTTGTATAATTCATCCCGGCTGTACGTGGCCAACTCGAAATTGTTCGTCATCACGATCGCTTCCGTCGGACAAACCTCTGTACACAGGTCGCACAAAATGCAAATTTCAAAATTGATATCGTAGGTGTCGATGATTTTCCCTTTTTTCTCCGGATCAGGGTGGGGCTTGCCCGTTAACTGAATGCACTCCGTCGGGCAAATGCGCGCACACTGGTTGCAAACGATGCATTTCTCCGGCGAGAAGTGCTGAATGCCGCGAAAGCGGGGCGGCATGGGAAAGGGCACATCCGGATAGAAATGAGTCACCTTTTTCGCGGTCATTCTCTTAAATGTATACCCAAGGCCTTTGGCCAGTCCTAGCATGTGTGTCACCCCTCTTGGTCAAGATTCCAGTCCTACCTGGCGATTTAGATCATGCCGCTTTGATAGGAAATTACTACGGCGGTGATGAGAATATTCAACAGCGCCACCGGCAAGAGCACCTTCCAGGCAAACGACATCAGCTGGTCGACGCGGGGACGCGGCATCGTCGCACGCAGCCAAAACTGTAGAAAGACGTAGAGCAGCAGCTTGACGGCAAACCAGACGATCCCCGGAATGAAGCTGAGCGCCGGATGAATCGGCAGCCAACCGCCGAAGAACAGGATCGTGACCATCGCGCCCATGCCAAACATGTAAACGTACTCGGCCAGCATGAACATGGCAAACCGGAAGCCGGAGTACTCTACGTGATAACCGCCTACCAGCTCCGACTCAGCCTCCGGCAGGTCGAACGGCGTCCGGTTCAGCTCCGCCTGGGCGGCTACAAGGAATACGGCAAAGCCGAGAAACTGCGGAATGACGTTCCACATATCCTGCTGCGCCAGGACAATCTCCCGCAGGTTCATACTGCCGGTCATCAGGACTACCCCGACTACCGACATGACCAACGGGACTTCATAGCTGATCATCTGTGCCGCGGAGCGAAGCCCTCCGATCAAGGAGTACTTGTTGTTGGAAGCCCAGCCCGCCGTAATCACGCCCAGAACGGTAATTCCCGAAAGCGCGATATAGTACAGAATCCCGATGCCGAGATCGGCAAATTGGATGCTCTCCGTAAACGGCAGGACCGCCAGGACGGCAAAGGCAGGCGCGTACGCCAGGATTGGAGCGAGCGCATAAAGCGCCTTGTCTGCGTGCTTGGGCCGCGTATCCTCCTTGATCAGCAGCTTCGCAACGTCTGCCACTGTCTGCAAGAGCCCCAAGGGCCCTACACGGTTCGGGCCGATCCTCGCCTGCATCCATCCGATTACTTTCCGTTCAAAATAAATCGCGTATGTGACGAATCCCAATAAAATCGCGAGTAACGCCACTGCCGCCAGGAAAAACCAAAGCGCATTTCCCAGGGAAGGCGTCTGTTGCAACAAGTCCCGCATCAACAATCTACCTCCCCGAGAACGATGTCGATGCTGCCAAGGATGGCTACCATGTCGGAAATATTCTCTCCCTCAAGCAGCTTCGGCAATATTTGCAGATTGGTAAAGGATGGACGGCGGAATTTCAAGCGCCACGGCTTATCTTTTCCCTGGCTGGCAATATAACAGCCAATCTCGCCCCTCGGCGATTCGATCCGTACATACGTTTCGCCTGCTGGGGGGCGGATAACGCGAGGGACTTTGCCCATCACTTCGCCTTCGCTCGGAAATTGGTCGAGCGCCTGCTCAAGAATGCGCAAGGACTGTTCGACTTCGGCCAGCCGCAAATGGTAACGGCTCATGCAATCCCCTTCCGTAGAGACAGGGACGTCAAAATCAAACCGGTCGTAAATGCAGTACGGCTCATCTTTGCGCAGGTCCCATTTGATTCCGGTCGAGCGGAGCATAACGCCGGAAAGCGAATAATCAAGGGCAGTCTTTTGGTCGAATTTGCCAATGCCCTTGAGGCGGTTCACAAAGATCTCGTTGCCTGTAACCAGCGCGTGGTAATTGTTTAGTTCCTTCTTCATATAAGCAACGAATTCCCGCACCTTGTCGATCCAGCCCGGAGGAGCGTCCCATTTTACGCCACCGACACGCATGTAGTTAAAGGTCATGCGAGCGCCGCACAGCTCGTTGAACAGGTCAAGAATGGTCTCGCGGTCCCGAAAAGCATACAAAAACGGGGACATCGCACCAAGGTCGAGAAGATAGGTCCCCCACCATACCAGGTGGCTTGCCACGCGGTTCAACTCCATCGCGATCAGGCGCAAAAACTGCGCTCTCTCCGGTATTTCCAGTCCCATCATCGTCTCTACCGCATGACAAATGACATAGTTGTTGGTCATGGCCGCTACATAGTCCATTCTGTCTGTATAAGGGATAATTTGCGTATACGTAAGGTTCTCAGCCAGCTTTTCCGTACCTCTGTGCAAATACCCCATTACCGGAATCGCTTCCTTGATGGTTTCCCCATCAATTTTGACTACCAAGCGGAATACTCCGTGCGTACTCGGGTGCTGCGGGCCTATGTTGAGAAGCATCTCCTCTGTCCGAATACCGGTATCAGAAGAAACGGTTGAATTCGTAGTAAGGATGCCTTGGTTCATCTTCTACACCTCCTCGTCGTACTGCACGTAGTCCTTTCGAAGCGGATGACCCACCCAGTCATCAGAGAGCAAAATTCGACGCAAATCGTTATGTCCCGGGAAATGAATCCCCAAAAGATCGTATGTTTCCCGTTCGTTCCAATCCGCGCCCTTCCATAAGTCGACAACAGAGGCCACGGTTGGCTGCTCACGATCGGTTTTTACCTTTACGGCAACGCTTTGTCTATTTTTGTAGGAATAAAAGTGATAGTACACTTCCATCCAGTCTTCGTAGTCCACGCCGTGAAGATTGGAAAGGTAGTCGAAGCCCAATTCTTCGTTATCCTTTAGAAATTGGGCCACTTCATGCCAACGCTCGTTTTTGACCACGAGTGTCGGCACATCTTTGCCCAACTCATTAATATAGGAGGACTCCAGTACATCCGGACCGAACTGCTCGGAAATACGGGCCACGTATTTATCCAGAAAAGGCTGATTTTTCGATGGCTCCCTGGGCGCTTCTGGAGTCGTCTCGGCATCCTCGTCTCCAGCTTTTGCCGCCTTTGCTTTAGCCGCAGCAGCTGCTGCGGCCTTCGCCTTGGCAGCTGCCGCCGCTTTTGCCTTGGCGTCGTCTCCTCCTGCTTCACCACTGGATTCACCGCTCTGGCCTGCCGCTTCACGCGCTGCTTTCGCTTTGGCCGCTGCTGCGGCTGCTGCTGCAGCCTTTGCTTTGGCTGCCGCTGCTGCTTTTGCCTTCGCATCCGCATCATCACTGCCATCGGCATCGCTCTCAGCAGCTCCTTCGCGGGCCGCTTTTGCCTTCGCTGCGGCTGCAGCTGCTGCAGCTGCTTTGGCAGCCGCTTTTTCTTCCGGTGTCATTTTGGACACGGGCTTGCTCGGCGCTGCGGGCTGCTCCGCCGGTTTGGTTTCGGATCCGGCTTGCTCTGCCGCTTCGCGGGCCGCTTTTGCCTTTGCTGCAGCTGCGGCCGCGGCTGCTGCCGCAGCTTTGGCTGCCGCTTTTTCTTCCGGTGTCATTTCGGACACGGGCTTGCTCGGCGCTGCGGGCTGCTCCGCCGGTTTCGGTTCGACTGCGGCTTGCTCTGCTGTAGCTTGCGTAGTTTCAGCCGCCTCGGCTCCAGCTTGCTCGGCAGCCTGCTGTTCTTCTTTTGCTTTCCGCAAAGCTTCCGCCTTGGCTTTGGCTTCTGCTGCAGCCTTGGCTTTTTCCTCCGGCGTAGGTTTGCGTTTTTCTTCTGTCATTGATTCGTCACCCGCTTTCCAGTCTTAGCTTCGTAACGAATTTTTTCTTGAAGTTTGTTTATTCCGTAAATAAGAGCGGCGGGATTAGGTGGGCATCCAGGGATGTAGACATCTACGGGAACAATTTGATCAACACCTTTTACTACGCTGTACGACTTGACATAAGGTCCGCCGGCTGTAGCACAGGAGCCCATCGCGATTACCCACTTGGGTTCCGGCATTTGATCATAAAGTCTGCGAAGCAGGGGGGCCATTTTTTTCGTGACGGTTCCGGCCACGATCATCACATCGGATTGCCTGGGAGAGGCACGGAAAATGACGCCAAAACGGTCGAGGTCGTAACGTGCTCCGCCTGTGCCCATCATTTCAATGGCACAACAGGCCAGACCAAACGTAAGCGGCCAAAGCGAATTGCTTCGGACCCATCCCTTAATCGTTTCCAGCGTCGTAAACATGACGTTGCGATTCAACTCTTCTTGCAATTCAGGCGCAATGCTCGTCAGATCTAGTTCCATTCCAGCACCTTCTTTCTCCATGCGTAAATCAGTCCAACCACCAGCAAGCTGATAAAGATCACCATTTCTACCAGGGCAAACAGTCCCAGTTCCTTGTAGGCTACTGCCCATGGATAGAGAAAGAGTGTTTCCACATCAAAAATGACGAAGAGCAAGGCGAAAATATAGTACTTGACGTTAAAACGGACCCAGCTGTCGCCAACAGGAATGTTACCGCTTTCATAGGTTGTCTGTTTTTCCGCAGTCGGCTTTTTCGGGCGCAGCATGGGTCCGATGATGCTGACTGTCGCCACAGGCAACAACACCCCGAGGAACAAGAAAATCGCCACAATGACATAATTGTTGGTATAGATTTCACCCACTGACGTTCCCTCCGCTCTGTGAACATTAGAAAAAAATACCTTTACCATTATAGCAAATCGCCTACATGGTGTCTAACGAAGTCATTCCATATGTACCAATAAAAGGGAAAACTTAGAGAACTTTTCCCTAAGTTTTCCATTCTGTGCATATTTTATTGAACGTTCGAAGAAAACTGCTGTCCGAGAAAATCTTCGTAGATGCGCTCCCAAACAATAGAGAACGTCATCGGTTCATCGTCCGGAATTTCCGGCATGTTCTCGATTGCGTCTTCCATATACGGAGTCAGCTTGATCAACACCTCGACAAGCATCGCATCGTTGGTATCCAGCATTTCTTTAAGCTCCGCTTTGGTAAAGGTAAAGGACTCATCATCCCGCTCGTGGAGCGCCATGACCAGACGGGCAAAGAACGGATGCACCAATGCTTCGAATCTTAGATATCTCAACGCATACTGCTCGACTTCAGTCAGCTGGAACGTGTCCAGAGCGTCCGGGAACGGATTGATCGGCACATCCCACACATCGCCTTTATCGATGAGCAGTCCCCATTTTTCAAAGAGAGCAATCGCTTCTTCCCGGGATTTCGGATATTCATAGCCGGAACGAACGATCACATTTTTATGTCTGTCCAACAAGCTCTTGTAGTTTTCAAAATCCTCTTTGGAATTGAACATGTCTTCTGTCGGTTCGGCAAACAGGCCTTCCAAGCCTTCAAAGCCGTCGACGATCTCGCGCATCTCCGCTTTGCTGTCTCCTTTGTGGGCCGCATAGCACAGCGCCTGGAACAACACATTCATTTCATGCGGAAGCACGTGGCTCCAGCCATGGCCCGCATACGCTTCAGGAATAGCAACGCCTTGGCTGCTGCTATCGCGAACATCTCTAACTGTTTGCATATGTTACACTCTCCTTTATCCCAATAGCCAATTCGCAATTCCAGTACATAATATCCCGCCATTTTTGCTGCCAAGACGGGCATTAGGTTTATTATACACGGAATCAATAGGCGATTACCAACTCGAAAAAATAATTGGGGGAAACTACCCTCGTTCCCTTAAAATGCTGGGCAATTCCAACGCCTGTGGGCACAGGAAAAGTCCCCGTCGCCATAAGCGCGGGGACTTTTGTCATCTACTTATTTGGTAACCTCAAGACGAGTGATTGCGCGTTGCAGTGCACGTTCGGCCCGACGCACATCCAGGTCCGGATACTTTTCGTTCAGGCGCTTCTCGGCACGCTCTTTCGCTGCCTTGGCGCGGCCTGGATCGATATCTTCCGGTCTTTCCGCTGTCTCGGCCAAAATCGTCACCTTGTCGCCGCGAACTTCCATGAAGCCGCCGCTGACAGCCATCACGAGCTCTTTGTCGCCCTCGGTCTTGATCCGAACAGGTGCGATTTTCAGTGGAGTCACCATGGGCATGTGATTCGGGAAAATGCCAAGATCCCCTTGTACGCCACGGGCAATGACCATGCTGGCTTCACCGCTGAACAAAACCCGTTCAGGAGTTACGACTTCTACTGTCATCTTACTCACTTACTGGTCTCCCCTTTCCAGGGTGTTACGCCATGGTCTTTGCACGTTCTACAACGTCTTCGATCGTACCAGCATACAGGAATGCGCCCTCAGGCAGGTGGTCGTGCTTGCCTTCGAGGATTTCCTTGAAGCTGCGAACGGTTTCCTTGAGCGGCACGTATTGGCCCGGGTTGCCGGTAAACTGCTCGGCAACGTGGAACGATTGAGACAGGAAGCGTTGGATGCGGCGGGCGCGTGCAACAATTTGCTTGTCTTCGTCGCTCAGCTCGTCCATACCCAGGATCGCGATAATGTCTTGCAGTTCTTTGTAGCGTTGCAGGATTTTTTGAACGCCGCGAGCCACATCGTAGTGCTCTTGACCAACAATGTCAGGAGACAGAGCGCGAGATGTGGAAGCGAGCGGGTCAACCGCAGGGAAGATACCCAGCTCGGCGATGGAACGCTCCAGGTTCGTCGTCGCGTCCAAGTGAGCAAACGTCGTAGCCGGAGCAGGGTCTGTGTAGTCGTCCGCCGGTACGTAGATCGCTTGAATGGAAGTAACGGAACCTTTTTTCGTGGAGGTAATGCGCTCTTGCAGCTGACCCATTTCAGTAGCCAGAGTCGGCTGGTAACCTACCGCGGAAGGCATGCGTCCGAGCAGAGCGGATACCTCGGAACCTGCTTGTGTGAAGCGGAAGATGTTGTCGATGAACAGAAGCACGTCGCGGCCTTCTTCGTCACGAAAGTATTCCGCCATGGTCAGACCTGTCAACGCCACGCGCAGACGCGCGCCAGGCGGTTCGTTCATTTGTCCGAATACCATCGCGGTTTTCGGCAGAACGCCTGCGTCTTTCATCTCATGGTACAAGTCGTTCCCTTCACGGGTACGCTCGCCAACGCCGGCGAATACGGAGATACCGCCGTGCTCTTGCGCGATGTTGTTGATCAGCTCTTGAATCGTAACGGTTTTACCTACACCGGCACCGCCGAAGAGACCGATCTTGCCGCCCTTGATGTAAGGAGCGAGAAGGTCAATAACCTTGATGCCCGTTTCCAGAATTTCTACTTCAGTCGCTTGCTCCACGAACTCAGGAGCTTTGCGGTGAATCGGATCGCGGCGCTCTACTTGACCCAGTTCTTTCAGGTCGATTGGCTCGCCGAGTACGTTAAATACGCGGCCCAGGGTAACTTCACCAACTGGAACAGAGATAGCAGCGCCTGTGTCGACTGCTTCCATACCGCGCACCAGACCATCTGTAGTGGACATCGCAACGGCACGAACCAGATTGTCACCCAGGTGTGTCGCAACCTCGACAGTCAAATCGATGTCGCGCTCACCGGCGCTTTGTGCTTTATGTTGAATTTTGATCGCATTGTAAATGGCAGGCAAATGTCCGCGGTCGAACTCGATGTCAACGACCGGACCCATTACCTGAACCACGCGTCCTTTCGCCATCTTACTTCTTCCCTCCTGTGAAACTGAATTGGGAGTCAACTTTCGTCTTTACGCCTGTGCGTTGGCACCGGAGACGATCTCGGAGATCTCCTGCGTAATCGCTGCCTGACGGGCACGGTTGTAGATCAACGTGTAACGTCCAATCATGTCCGTTGCGTTATCTGTCGCGTTGCCCATCGCTGTCATGCGGGAACCTTCTTCGGAAGCCTTCGCCTCGAGCATGGCGCTATATACGAGAGTTTCTGCATACTTCGGCAACAGATCAGCCAGGACTTCCTCTGCATTCGGTTCGTACTCGTAATTGGCTGTGCGCACATTGCTGCCCTCGGGAGCATCAAGCGGCAGCACACGCTTTATAGTAGGCACCTGTGAGATAGCACTCTGGAACTTGTTGTAGCACAAGTACAGCTCGTCGATCTGTTCGTCCGCGAACAGCTGTACGGCAGCACTGGCGATCTTCTTGATATCAGAAAAGGCAGGGTTTTCTATGCCGGTCGCCTCGTCAATGACGGGGTAATTGCGCTTTGTGAAAAAATCACGGCCTTTACGTCCGATTACAAAAATGCCGTAATCGTCCTTGGACTTGTGCTTCTCATTAATGGTCTGGATCACGGTACGGATCATGTTGCCATTGTAACCGCCAGCGAGACCGCGGTCAGAGGTGATGACAATATAGCCGGTCTTTTTCACTGGACGGGATTGCAGCATCGGATGCTTGGAACCGGTGGTGCCGCTTGCGATGCTGGCGATCACTTCCTGAATCTTGTCGGCGTAGGGACGGGCTGCTTCCGCCTTCTCCTGGTTGCGGCGAAGCTTTGCGGCCGCCACCATCTTCATCGCCTTTGTGATCTGACGGGTATTTTTCACGCTTTTAATACGACGTCGAATCTCGCGTATTCCTTTAGCCAATCGTTTTCACCACCTTGGGGATACATGCCGAACTGGTGGTCCGGCATGTAATCAGTTGTCTATTGGATTAACGTTTAGCGAGTAACCGAAAAGCCTTTTTTGAACTCTTCGATCGCTGCGTTGAATTCTTTTTCATCCGGAAGCTCTTTCGTCGTACGGATGTGTTCCAACAGCTCAGGCTTGTTGGACTCGAGATACGACATCAGTTCCTTCTCGAAGCGGCCTACAGCCTCTACCGGAATATCGTCGAGGTAGCCTTTGGTCGCGGTGTAGATGATCGCAACCTGCTTCTCAACCGGAATCGGCTCGAATTGGCCTTGCTTCATTACTTCCATCAAACGCTCACCGCGGGTCAGACGGGCTTGCGTCGCTTTGTCAAGGTCGGAACCGAACTGGGCAAACGCAGCCAGCTCGCGGTATTGAGCCAGCTCAAGCTTGAGCGGACCGGCAACCTTTTTCATCGCCTTGATTTGCGCCGAACCACCTACGCGGGATACGGACAGACCGGTGTTTACCGCAGGACGTTGGCCGGCGTTGAACAAGTCTGTTTCAAGGAAGATCTGACCGTCGGTGATGGAAATCACGTTGGTCGGAATATATGCGGAAATGTCACCCGCTTGGGTTTCGATAAACGGAAGGGCAGTCAGTGAGCCTGCGCCCAGGTCATCGGACAATTTCGCTGCGCGCTCCAGCAGACGGGAGTGCAGGTAGAATACGTCACCAGGATACGCTTCACGGCCTGGAGGACGGCGGAGCAGGAGGGACATTTCGCGGTATGCGGCAGCCTGTTTGGACAGATCGTCGTATACGCAAAGAACGTGTCCGCCCTTGTACATGAAGTACTCACCCAGCGTAACCCCAGCATAAGGAGCCAGGAACAGCATCGGAGCCGGGTCGGACGCAGTCGCGGAAACGACGATGGTGTAGTCCAGAGCGCCGTGCTTGCGCAGAGTTTCTACGATGTTTGCCACGGTCGATTGCTTCTGACCGATCGCCACGTAGATACAAATCATGCCGTTGCCTTTTTGGTTGATGATGGTGTCGAGCGCTACAGATGTTTTACCTGTTTGGCGGTCGCCAATGATCAGCTCGCGCTGTCCGCGGCCGACTGGGATCATCGCGTCAATCGCCTTGATACCGGTTTGCAGCGGTTCATGAACGGATTTACGCGCCATAACGCCCGGAGCCGGACTTTCGATCGGGCGGAATTCTGTCGTGTTGATCGGGCCGAGGCCGTCGATCGGCTGACCGAGCGGGTTCACGACGCGGCCCACCATTGCTTCACCTACAGGAACCTCCATGATGCGGCCTGTACGTTTTACTGTATCGCCTTCTTTAATGTCGCGGAACGGACCAAGAATAACGACACCCACGTTATCTTCTTCCAAGTTGAGTACCATACCCATAACGCCGTTTTGGAACTCGAGGAGCTCCCCGGCCATTGCTTTTTCCAAACCGTGAACGCGTGCGATACCGTCACCAACCTGGATGACCGTACCTACGTCCACAACTTCAATTTCAGATGTAAAATTAGCGATCCGCTCTTTAATGAGGGAGCTAATCTCTTCTGGTCTGATTGCACTCACTTACATTCACCCCATTCGTCCAACGATCTTAATAGAGGGTGTTTAAAGCGCATGTGAATGCCTGGCCTTGCGTCAAATGACCAGGATTCCCGCTTTAAACGGCATTTATGATTGATGCGCGAAAAGTTCCAACTTCGTCTTAATGCTTCCGTCATACAAACGGTCGCCGATCTTGATCACAATTCCGCCGAGGATGGACGGATCCACCACTGTTTGCAGGCGCAGCTTTTTGTTCAGCTTTTGACCGAACTTCTCAGCCAGCTCGGCCTGCTCTTCAGCCGACAACGGTTTTGCGCTGGTGACGATTGCGTCGGCAATGCCGCGCGCTTCGTTTGCCAGCTTCACAAAGGCCTGCTGGATTTGTGCCAGCTGCCCCTCCCGTCCGCTTTCAATCAGCACGATCAGGAAATTGTGAGTCTCTTCGCTGATGTGACTCTTGAACAAGTCGTCCACCAGCGTTTTCTTTGCTCCCGCCGCGATGTGCGGATGAAGCAGGATCTTGCTCAGATCGGCGTTTTGCTCAACCGCTTGCAGTACTGCGCCAAGGTCAGCTTCCACCTGATCGATTTTCCCACGCTCGCTGGCCACTTCAAAGAGGGCGCGGGCGTAGCGCTTTCCTACCGCGCTGCTCATAGGCGATCTCCCACTTGAGCGAGGAATTTGTCAACAGTCGCTTTTTGCGCTGCTTCGTCCAGTTCTTTTTCAATGATCTTGGACGCCAGGAGAACGGACAGACCTGTCATTTGATCGCGCAGTTCCGCTTTTGCTTTTTCCACTTCGCGAGCCAGTTCCTTGCTGGCGTCAGCCTTCATGCGCTCAGTCGCAGCTTGCGCATCGGCAACCAGCTTCGCGCTCTCGTCCGCGGCCTGTTTCGTAGCGCGGTCGATAATCGCTTTTGCTTCTACACGAGCCTCGTCCAGGACGCGGCGCTGTTCAGCGAGAAGCGCTTCCGCTTCTTGGCGGCTCTTTTCAGCCGAGGAAATTTGGGATTCGATATGCTGACGGCGCTTTTCCATGATTCCTACGATAGGTCCCATGGCCACTTTACGAACAACCAGCAGCAACACCAAGAATACGATTACTTGGGTAAGCAAGTCTCCAAGGTTAAGGGAGACGGCACCAAAGTCGAGCATTTGTTTCACTCCTTCCTTACAAACAGGAGAATGTATATCTACGGATTAAAGCCGCTTCTTTCCTAGACAACCCGGCTGCGCCGGCTCAAAGGCCGGGCGTAGCCGCAAGCCACCAGGCCGAAGAACAAGTTCTGATGACTAAAATAGAGGCGAAGGTCAAGCCCCCGCCTATCAAACCTATGCTTTTTACAGACGACCGAAGAGGATGAAGCCGATCGCAACTGCGATAATCGGAACCGCCTCGACGAGACCGAGACCCAGGAACATGAGACCCATCAGGTTGCCGCGCGCCTCAGGCTGGCGAGCTACGCCATCAATTGTGCGGGAAATAACGAGAGAGTTACCAATTGCTGCACCAAGAGCAGCCAGACCAAATATGATACCGATTGCAAGAGCCAAACCTTCCATTGTAAGAAAACCTCCTTAGTGTGTGTAAAAGATAGAAAATCTACAGTGAATTAATGTTGGTCATTCACTTGTTGTGAAATGTATACCATCGCCAACGTGGTGAAGATAAAGGCTTGGACAGAGCCGACAAAGACGGAGTAGCCCAGCCACAGGAACAACGGAATGCTTCCGAAGATTCCCACGCTCAACAGGAAGGCGATCAAAACCTCACCGGCAAAGATGTTACCGAATAGACGCAAAGGAAGCGTCAACGGCTTAATAATGAACTCTTCCAGAATGTGAATCGGGTTCAGGAACGTATGCTTGAGCCATCCGCCGAAACTCTTCTTCATCCCCAGGTAGTGCGCGTAGAGCAGCACCACAAACGCCAGCGCAAAGGTTACGCTCGGAGTAGCAGTCGGCGATTTCCACCAGCCGATGACTACGCCGTGGCTGTGAGGATCGGTAGAGGTCAACTCTTCATTCAGCTTCTCCAGCTTCTGTGCCTTGGCTTCATCGTTGCTCGCCAGCGTCAGCGCATCGACCACCGTCTGGCTCATTTGTTGACCCGTAGCAGGATCGTTGTGATGGGACGTATTCACGTTGAACACAAGGCCAAGCTGGTTGCTGATAAAGATGTAGAGGAACAGGGTCAAGGCAATCGTGACAAAATGCGCTGCCTTTTTAGGCTCGATATAGCTTTTGGTGATGCCTGTGACGAAATCGACAATCCATTCCATCACGTTTTGCCCGCCTCTTGGAGCAGCGGTGGTCAGGTTGCGGGTCAGACCCACACACAGAAGCAATACCACCAGGGAGCTTACCAAAATCGCAATGATGGTCGAGACGTCAAAGACCATGCCCAACCATTCAAATCGCAGAGAATAATGCATGTATTTCACCCCTTTCTTCCGCGCGAGTCTATTACAAGTCATGTACAGAGTAAAGAATGCTGCAAATCTATTTTAAGGAGCGGTAAACGAAAAAGAAGCCTAACACTTGAAAGAGGAAAAGGCCGATCAGCACGCCCGACAAAACAAACAGATGGGGGAAGCGGATCGTCAAAAATACGGCGAATCCAGCCAAGAGGAGGCGCTGCAGCATGCCTGTTCCTTTTGGACGGACGCTCGGGTCGACAGCCATCTGGCCGATGCGCCAAGTCTTGCTTACGAGCACGGTGCCGCCCAGTAGGCTGCACCCCATTCCAAGCAGGAGGCTCTGCAAAAACAGCCGATATGGAGGCAACACGGCCCAGAGTATCGCAACCAGGGCCACACAGAAAAAAGCATAGCGAAAGGTTGCTCGCATAGCCGAAGTAAACGTTTGCATGTTCTATCTCCCTACAAATACCCGCGAACTATGCGGTAGACGCTATACACGCCAATTCCCAATCCGAGAAGGAGCCCAGCCATCAAGAACCACGGTTTGGTAGACAGAAGACTGTCAACGTATCTGCCCAGATAGACGCCGCCAATGACACAGACGGCCATGTCCGCCCCTATCAGGCTGACTAGCGTGACGGCTCGCCACGGATTATCGATTTTCGGCACATAACCGTCCCCTTTCATATACAAGGAGAGGGCAGGTTGTCAAGTGCCCCTATGCCCTCATTCATATTAACGAAGATTTATTCCATTTGTCAACGTGCCACAGGTTCTGTACACAAAGCGTTCACATTTGAAAATTGCCCGGTTTTTTGCAAAAACAGCCTATTTTGCACGGCCAAAAAAACTGGAAAAACTATCTCTTCTACTGATTGATTTTTTCAACAACCGTGGCTACCCCTTGACCCCCGCCAATGCAAAGAGTCGCTAACCCATAGTTTACCCCTGAACGCTTGTTCAATTCATGGACAAGCGTCACCAGAATCCTTGCTCCGCTCGCTCCGATCGGATGGCCGAGAGCGATCGCCCCGCCGTTCACATTCAGCTTCTCTCGAGGGATCCCGAGTTCTTTTCCGACTGCCAGCGACTGTACGGCAAACGCCTCATTGGCTTCGATCAAATCCATTTGCGCAAGCGTCAGGCCCGCTTTTTCCAGCACGCGCCGCGTCGCCGGCACCGGCCCGATCCCCATGATGCTCGGGTCCACGCCGGCACTGGCATTGGCAATGATCCTGGCCAGCGGTTTTACGCCGAGCTCGCGCGCCTTCTCCCCCGTCATGATCAAGAGCGCAGCCGCTCCGTCGTTGATGCCGGACGCATTCCCGGCTGTAACCGTCCCGTCCTTTTTAAACGCGGGGCGGAGCTTTCCGAGCGCTTCCGCCGTTACGCCGGCCCGCGGGAACTCGTCGACGCTGAACATGATCGGATCGCCTTTCTTCTGCGGAATCGGCACCGGTACAATCTCATCCCGGAAGCGTCCTTCGCTGAGCGCGCGCTGCGCTTTTTCCTGGCTCCAGGAGGCGAATTCGTCCTGTTCCTCTCTCGTCAGCGCATACTGCGTGCACAGGTTTTCCGCTGTTATTCCCATGTGATAGTCATTGAACGCACACCAGAGACCGTCGCGAATCATGCTGTCGACCACTTTTTGATCGCCCATGCGGTAGCCGTTCCGCGCCCCTTCCAACAAATACGGCGCCTGGCTCATATTCTCCATGCCCCCGGCAAGCACAACCTCGGCATCGCCGGAGAGGATCGACTGCACCGCCAGATGGACTGCTTTCAGTCCGGAGCCGCACACCTTGTTGATCGTCATGGAGGGCACCTGCTGAGGCAGCCCTGCCCGGATCGCCGCCTGACGGGCCGGGTTTTGTCCGAGGCCGGCCTGGAGGACGTTGCCCAGTATCACCTCATCAACGGCTTCTTTGGCGACACCTGCCCGTTCGAGCGCCGCTTCCAGCACGATCGCTCCCAACTGCGTGGCGCTTACCCCCGCCAGCGCTCCCTGAAAATTTCCAATGGCCGTCCGAACGGCGCTTGCAATTACGATTTCTCTTTGACTCACGAAAAATCACTCCTCGCAAAACTGGATGAAAGCCTCTCCATACCATTCCATTTTTAATCGAAATATTCCTGCATTTTCGAACAATCCGCATGAAACGACCGCTTCACCCTTGATTTGATTTAGTGAATTCATAGAGTGCCAATGTTCTCTGAGGCCGACTGTCTGTTGACAGAAACATTCCAACAATTTACCAATGAAATTTTATATCAAAGAACAAGTCGATAGCCAAGGTGACATTCAAAATTTTTCCACACTGAGAGTTTACAAATAAATTCAAATATTGTACATTTTATCCATGGTTAAAAATACCAATCTGTGGAGGTAGCCTGTTATGAAAAAATGCTTGAACCTCGTCCTTGGCCTCGCTCTCATATTTACATTTTCCAGTTCCGTTTCCGCAGCGGAGAAAAAGCAATCCCCTCAAGTACAAAAACTTTCGGCAGCTCCTGCGGCAACATATCCTTTCGAAGTGGAACCCAATAATTCAAGACGCTCGGCAAATCCGATACTCGAGGATGGCATACAAGGCACCATTAGTTCGGCCACAGATGAAGATTGGTTCTCTTTTGTCGCTCCTATAGATAATAGAGAAAGATTGGCTCTACTCGTTCCATACGGTGACTATGATTATGATTTGTATTTATATGAGCTGGTGGGTAAACAGCTGGAGGAAATCAAATCATCGACAAGGGCCGGAAATGCGGACGAAGTGATTCGCTTTGATGCGGAGGAAGGGAAGCAGTACTTTATTCTTGTCAAATCCGACTCCGGATTTACCCCTGAAGATCCATACACGTTATACTTTGACATCAGATAAAATAGCGACTCTCGGAAAGATTCATTCTTTATTCAATCAAACGCCCCGTCCTGATACATCGGTTTCAGGACGGGTTTTACTTTGCCTGTCGGTAGTATCCTCTTAAAACACCACGTTCAATCAGCATGAAAACGACTAAAGACTAAAGGATGGTGACCCGAACGCCGATTCGCTCATCCCAGTGGTAGCCTTTCTTCGTTTGTTTGTCCCGGACAGCCAGGTCATCCTCTGTGGCTGACCAGCGGCGGTATGAGTCGCCACCTTGTCCGCGATAAGCAGCACATCGTACTGTTTCGCCAATTCCGCCATTTTTTTGAGACAGCCATCCGGCATCAATATCACTCCGCTCACTCCCTGGACGACCGGTTCGACGATGAGTGCCGCGGTTTCGTCCGCCTTTTGTTCCAGAAGCTGTTCAAGACAGGCTATCGTCGCGTCTGTTGCCGATTCTTCCCCTTCGTGGCGATACGGGTACGGATACGGAATCGTGTACGGAGAAAACAGCAGCGGAATACAAAAAAACCGGCCTCCTCGCTTGAGGAGAAGCCGGTTTTGCAAGTACTACGATTTGTTCAAAATCCGATACAGCGCGACGACAGTCACTGCCCGGGTCGTCGGTTTATTCGGTTCAAACTTGCCGCCGATCGGGTCCACCAGCCCCAAACCTACCGTGTTGTTGATCGACTGGGTCGCCCAGGATGGCCACGACTTTTTGTCCGACATCGCTTTGGCCGGAGTCGCTTTTTTCTTCAGTACACGGTCCAGGATCACGGCAGCTTCCGCCCGGGTCACAGGCTGGTCCGGACGGAATGTGTTGTCCGGATAGCCTTTTACCAGGCCTTTGGCGATGGCCACCTGGACTGCTCCCTGCGCATAGGCCGGGACTTTGTCCTTGAACTTCAGCTTGGGCGATGCTGGCAGCTCCCAGTTAAAGGTGCGGGCCAGAAGCGTGACATACTGCGCCCTGGTGAGGGAGGCCTCGGGGCCAAACGTCGTTTCCGTCAGCCCCTTTACATACCCCTTCTCGGCCATCCAGGTGATTTCCTTCTTGGCGGCGTGTTTGGCGATGTCCGCAAAGCCTGCGCTGCCGCCCGCTCCATCCACATAGTACGGAATATAGGTTCCGTAATCATTGACCTCGTATACCCACTGTCCTTGCGCATTTCTTGTACCAAGCAGCGGATCGAGCGTCTTGTTGATCTCGTTTACGTACAGGAGACCTACCCCTTTGCCTGCGATCCAGTTTTTCGGCGTCAGCGTCAGGGTCATCGGCGATATGGTGATTTGATCTTCCTGACCGTCTTTGTACGCCTCCGGCTTGATTGTAAAGGAGTAATCAGTCGGTACGTAGCCCGGGAGCGACTGCGGCACGATCGAGTTTACCTTGATCGAAGCCGCGGCCAGGAACGGTGCTGTACGCTCAAACGAGTAGCCCAGGTCGAGCTCTGCTCCCAGCGACAGCGTGCCCGGCACCTCCGGCACGACGCTGGTCCCCTTCGGCGCTGTACCTGCGGAGTTCGGCATGATGAGCGAGATTTCGTCAAAATACAGCGTTCCTTTGTCTTGCTGATGGCCGTCTTCCGGACGGTCCACGATGTAGATGCTCTTCAACTGGAGCGGATAAGCCGCGTTTGCCGGGAAGTAGCCTTTTACCTGCTTCCAGCCGGTCCAGTCAATTTCTTGCGCGAGATCGACGTACACAGTCTTGCCGTTGGCGTCGATCACTTCGGCGCGCAGCCAGTGCTTGCTGTTGTCTCCGTTTACCCACAGGCCCAGACCGATCGGCTTGCCCGGGATTTGCTGCGGCTGGGCAGCGATGCGGCCATAGGCGAATCGCATCTGGCCTTGCGGAGCTCCGGTGAAGTTGTACACCAGCTTGGCTGACTTGTGCGTGCGGAACACAGGATCGGACACTGCCGTAAACGAACCGCTCGCATTCAGCGACTCAGGAATGGCTGCATGGTGCATGCCGACCTGATTGTCAAAGGTGATCCACGGTTGTTCTAACTGACCTACGGTAAACGGAACGTTTGTCGCTGCGCCGTCGTACACGACCGTCAACGTGCCGTTGCCTGTCTCATCGCCTGCGACCAGCTGCAGCTGATCGTTTACTGCTGCTACCTGGGAATCTACGCTGGTCTGGACGCTGAGCGGCGTCGCTTGCACCAATTGTCCTTTTTTCGTCTTGATCTTCACATCGAGTGTGAGCGATTGTCCCGGTGCGATGGAAATCGGATTTGGCGACACGACGATCTGCTGTACTTCGCTTCCCGAGATCACGTGCACCTCTTTTTGCTGGTCGACGCTGCCCGAACTCGCCGTAAAGGCAATCTGCCCCGATTTCATCGGCGTGAACTTGTTTCCATTAAACGAACCGGCATCCGGTTGGGTTGCCTGCCAGGAGATCGCCGACGGATCAATGGCATATGGCTGATAGTGAGTATCGTACGCTTTGGTCGTAAACTCCGCCGTTTGGCCAATCAGCATCTCGGTGGGGCCATTGATGACAAAGCCCTTTAATTCTCCCGGAGGAGCTGTATTGTAGACCGCCAGTCCTGTAGGCACTCGTCGTTCGGAGCCGCCTGTCGTCTTGATCGCCAGGTTGGCCTGCGTGTCACCGAGCATCCGAACGGACATGGTGGTGGAGCCTCCGCCGTCGAAGTTGACGGCTCGGTATGCCCCAAGCTCGGCCATGATTCTCGCCAGCTCGTCCAAATAGACGCCATTGGTGCCGTCGATTGTCACCATCAGCAGCGTTTTTCCGTCCTGTGTAACGCCGACAGCCGTACGGGCGTTCAGGGGCAGAATCGATTTGTCTGCCTGAATCGACGTCAACGCTCTGCCCTGGTCGACCAGCAGGACGTTCCCGCCAACCGCCTGCGCCCAATCCTGACTGTTCGGAGTAGTCTGATACTCGACCTGAGCCGTCGATCCGACCGGGAAGTTTTGTTTCAGAAAGTTGGCTGCCGTGCCATGTCCCCAGAGGACATAGCCGTTGTAAGGAATGTAGAAGCCCGGTTGATTGACCCGGATTTCTTTCGCCACATTGTCCACGAACAAGACCTCGACGACATCCTTGTAGCCGGAAATCGCGCCCAGACTTGTCTGGCTGAACGAGGGTGTATACATGTTCAATTGGTTCATATGGCTTTGGCGGTTATCACTGGGGTTGTACTCTTCCTTGTTTATCCCTTGCAGCGGGAATGCATTGCCAGTCGGGGCCGTTACTTTGCCGGTAAACCCGAACTTTTCGATCAGCGCCGTCTTGTCGCTGGTGATCCCGAGGCTGTACCAATAAGAGACCAGCCCCATCGACGATACCAGTTCTTTGTCTTTCATGACGATTCCGAATGGTGCGCCACGCTTTTTCATGTTGAAAAAGTCCGCATTGATCGCCGAGACTGCCCCCGTCTCCCGCGCCATTTGCGTGACAGTCTGCCGATCCGTCAGCTTGCCTTTCGTGCCGTAAATCGGCTTTACCTCCACATACGGGTTGTTCAAATCAACCTTGGTCACCATGACATTGATTTGTTTATCATCAAAGGTTTTCGTGTATTTATGTAAGGTCGCACCTTCCCCAATGGTCGTTTGCCACATCAATTGCAGCATGCTCGTTTCCGCCCGCGCCTGGGCCACATTGCTTGCCAGAGGCGCAAACGGAACAAAGGCTCCCCAGGCCACAGCTGCGGCCGTAAGCAGCGACAAAACCTTCCGCGCTCTCATGTTGATAACTCCTCTCCGATTTCCTTCTCTGTACGTGCTACTTATGTATGCATCTAAATAATAGACGCTGTAACCGGTGTGATAGTTTCGGTCTTCTTTGCAGATTCTTCATTGGAAAAACAGACCAGTGTAAACTTTTTACATTGGCATCGAAAAAAGAGGCGCTCAAACCACGCGCCTCTTTGCTGTCCGTTCTCGTTGGGGTATGGAATTACGTTAGCGTCCGGGTGTAAACGGCTCGGGACGCTCCTGTCTCTTGCCAAAGTGGTGAAGAATCGCCTCGACAATGCGGCGTGATGCCTCTCCATCTCCGTACGGGTTGACTGCCTGCGCCATTTCACGGTAGGCGGCCTCATCGCGCAGCAGGTGATCTGCTATCCGGTACACCTGATCTTCGTCCGTTCCCGCCAGCTTCAGCGTTCCTGCAGCGATCCCCTCCGGCCGCTCCGTCGTGTCGCGCAGCACCAGCACCGGAACGCCGAGGGACGGCGCCTCTTCCTGGACTCCCCCGGAGTCCGTTAAAATCAGATAGGAGCGGCGCGCAAAGTTGTGGAAATCAAGGGCGTCAAACGGCCCCAACAGGTGGATGCGCGTATGCCTTCCCAGTATCTCCTGGGCGATATCCTGCACGACGGGATTCAAGTGGACCGGATAGACCACAGCGATATCCTCGTGCTCGTCAACCAAGCGCCGGACCGCACGGAAAATGCGCCGCATTGGCTCGCCCAGATTCTCCCGGCGGTGTGCAGTCATCAGCACCAGCTTTTTCCCCTGTACCCGTTCCAGTACCGGATGGGTGTAATCGCCCCGGACTGTCGTTTTCAGTGCGTCAATCGCCGTGTTTCCCGTAATATAGATGGACTCCTCCGGCTTGTTTTCCCGGCGCAGGTTGTCCGCAGCGCCTTCCGTAGGCGAAAAATGAAGATCTGCCATGACGCCGGTCAGTTGGCGGTTCATCTCCTCCGGGAACGGGGAATACTTGTCCCACGTGCGAAGCCCCGCCTCCACATGTCCGATCGCCACCTGATTGTAAAAGGCAGCCAGGCTGGCTACAAAGGTCGTGGTCGTATCGCCGTGAACCAGGACGATGTCAGGTTTTGTTTCCTTGATCGCCTGGTCGAGCGCCTCGAGGGCCCGGGTCGTGATCTCAACAAGCGTCTGCCGGTCCTTCATAATGTTCAGGTCAATGTCAGGCTGGATATGGAAGATCTCCAGCACCTGATCCAGCATTTGGCGGTGCTGCGCCGTCACGCAAACAATCGGTTCGATGTGCTCTTCATGCTTGCTCAGTTCATGAACGAGCGGGGCCATTTTGATCGCTTCCGGTCGCGTCCCGAAGACAGTCATCACTTTTAGCTTCTTCATCGGATTCCCTCTCCTACTTTGTCCCAAACAGTCGGTCGCCGGCGTCTCCAAGACCCGGGATGATGTATCCGTGATCGTTCAGATATTCGTCAATCGCCGCTACGTAGATATCGACGTCAGGATGCTCGTCCTGAACCAGCTTGATGCCTTCCGGAGCCGCAATGAGGCACATCAGCTTCATGCTTTTCGCTCCGCGCTTTTTCAGGGCATCAATGGCTGCAACAGCAGACCCGCCGGTCGCCAGCATCGGGTCGATGACGATCAGTTCACGCTCCGCGATATCGGTCGGCAGTTTTACGTAGTACTCTACGGGCTGCAGTGTTTCCGGATCGCGATAAAGGCCCACGTGGCCTACCTTCGCTGCCGGGATCAGCTGCAAAATCCCGTCCACCATTCCCAGGCCTGCGCGAAGAATCGGGATGAGTCCCACTTTTTTGCCGGCAATGACACGCGCCTGACAGGTTGCCACCGGCGTTTCGATGGTTGTCTCCGCCAGAGGCATATATCGGGTGATCTCGTAAGCCATCAGCGTGGCCACCTCGTCCACCAGCTCGCGGAACTCTTTGGTTCCCGTGTTTTTGTCGCGGATGAATGTTACCTTATGCTGGATCAGCGGATGATCTAACACGTATACGCGGCTCATGTATGTTCCTCCGTTTCCACTTGTCAATATATCCTTTCCATAATAGCGGAGGGAGGGGCGGACGTCAATTTGCGTAATCTTTTGTCTTTAGGTACTGGCAACAGTGCTTTGACTCTTTCTTTTTCTTAAAGGATTTAAAAAGAAAAGACCTTTGTTCGTGGCTTTGGTGGAGGAGATGAAAGCGGAGAAAACGCTCAGGGTTCGGTGGGACACTGCTTGGAAGCCTGCACTGTCCGGCCCTGCTTCAAAAGCGGAACGCGGCCAAAAGTCGTTGATTCTGGGGGTATTTCAGAGGTTGGCCGCTAAAAGCGTGTTCCGCTTTTGGTGCAGGGCCTGGGAGGTGTCCCAAAGACCCGTCGCTTTTTTCTCCGCTTTCATCTCTACAGCCGTTGGGGTTGATCGGTGTGGAGATTGCTTAGTCGAAGAAGCGAAAGATCGGATTAGCACGAGCTGATGTGCCTTGGTCGATGCTCTCGCAGGTCACCGCAGCTTTGAAATGATTGATTGTTTCCATGTACAAAAATAGACCCCGCTTATGCTCGCGGGGCCTGCTTTGCTATTTTGTATTTTGCTATTGATATTGCCAATTCTGCCTTTCAGGGTTGCTGATCTTTCCAGCCTTGCCGCTTACACAGTCAGGCCTTCGTACATCGGGAAGCGCTGACAGAGGGCGGAGACGCGTTGTCTTGCTTCTTCGTGCTTGGCCGCATCCTCCGGGTTTTTCAGGGTGAGCGCGATGATCGCTGCCACTTCCTTCATCGCTTCCTCGTCAAAGCCTCGGCTGGTCACTGCCGGGGTACCCATGCGGACACCGCTGGTGACAAACGGGCTTTCCGGATCGTACGGGATTGTATTTTTGTTGGTCGTGATATTGACTTCGTCCAGCAGGTGCTCGGCCACTTTTCCGGTCAGACCGAGGTTGCGCACATCCACGAGGACGAGGTGGTTGTCCGTTCCGCCGGAGACGAGCGTGAGTCCCTCCGCTTGCAGGGCCTCGGCAAAGGCGCGGGCGTTGTTTACGATTTGCTGGGCGTACGTTTTAAAAGCAGGCTGCATGGCTTCGCCGAACGACACGGCTTTGGCCGCGATGACGTGCATCAGCGGACCGCCTTGCACACCCGGGAATACGGACTTGTCGATTGCCTTGGCAAACTCTTCTTTGCAAAGGATCAGGCCGCCGCGAGGACCGCGCAGCGTTTTGTGCGTCGTAGAGGTAACGAAGTGGGCATGCGGCACCGGATTTGGATGGAGGCCAGCCGCCACCAGTCCGGCGATATGGGCCATATCCACCATGAAGTACGCGCCGACCTCGTCGGCAATTTCACGGAACTTGGCAAAGTCGATCGTGCGCGGATACGCACTGGCTCCTGCCACGATCAGCTTCGGCTTGTGCTCCAGCGCTTTGGCGCGTACGTCTTCGTAATTGATGAGGTGGGATTGCTCGTCCACTCCGTATTCGACGAAGTTGTACAGAGACCCGGAGAAGTTGACCGGGCTGCCATGCGTCAAGTGCCCGCCGTGGGACAGGTTCATCCCCAGTACCGTATCGCCCGGCTGCAAAATAGTGAAGTAAACGGCCATGTTGGCTTGAGCGCCGGAGTGGGGCTGTACATTGGCGTGTTCGGCACCAAACAGTTCCTTGATGCGGTCGCGCGCGATGTTTTCCACGATGTCCACATATTCGCAGCCACCGTAATAACGACGGCCCGGATAGCCTTCGGCGTACTTGTTGGTCAATACCGTTCCCATCGCTTCCATGACGGCACGGCTGACAAAGTTTTCGGATGCGATCAATTCGATTTTGTCACGCTGTCGGCCCAGTTCCAGCTCGACCGCTTCCGCTACTTGCGGGTCCTGTTTGCGCAAAAACTCTAGCATGGTTTTTTCTCCTCCTGGATCTTTGTATTAGTTATGAAAAGGGGTTCCCGTGGGTGGGGAACTGCCATAACTGGCGATATTGCTTCTTGTCAGGTACAGCTTTGGCTGGACTCGGTGCGTTCGTACGCGGCGCGGGAGCCTCCGATCAGCTTCGGACGGGTGCGCGCTGCCGTGACATGAGCTTCTCCGATTTTGCGGATGGTTGGCCGAACGGGGACAGCCACATGTCTCAGATGCATCCCGATCAGGGTATCCCCGATATCGACTCCGGCATGGGCTTTGATGTGCTCGACAACAACGGGGGCTGCCATCCGCTCAAAGGCGCAAGCCGCCATCGAGCCGCCGGCGCTTGGGACAGGGACGACGGAAACTTCCTCAAGCCCGAATCTCTCCATCGTCTCCCGCTCGACCACGAGCGCTCTGTTCAAATGTTCGCAACATTGAAAAGCCAGGGAAAACCCCCGTTCATGCGCCACCGCCGAGACGCCGCGGAACAGGGCTTCGGCTATTTCTCGGCTGCCCGCTTTGCCAATGTGCTTGCCAGCCACCTCGCTGGTGCTGCAGCCGATAACAAGCACCATGCCCGGACGAAACTCGGCCAATCCGGCCACCTCGGAAACGACCTCTCTGGCTTGCTGTTCAATGCGAAGCAGGTCCACCTTACTTCACTCCCGTATGCTTGGCTTCGATCTCGGTAATCTTCAACACGCGGTGCTCGTGGCGGCCACCCTGGAACTCGGTCTCCAGCCAGATTTTCACGATGTCCAAAGCAAGGCCGGGACCGATAACGCGCTCGCCCATTGCCAGCACGTTTGTGTTGTTGTGCTCCCGGGTCGCTCTCGCTGAAAACGTGTCATGGACAAGCGCGCAGCGGATGCCGGGAACCTTGTTTGCCGCGATCGACATGCCGATCCCCGTCCCGCACACCAAAATGCCTCGGTCGCATTCTCCTGCGGCTACCATTTCGGCAACGGGAAGGGCGTAATCCGGGTAGTCGACCGAGTCTTCGCAAGTACAGCCGACGTCGACCACTTCCACGTCCATCGCCGCCAGCAGCTGTTTGATTTCCTCTTTTAATTTATATCCACCGTGATCGGCACCAATTGCCACTTTCATCAGTTATCCCTCGCTTGTGGTTTTCTGCTCCTATTATAACTCAGATACGGCTGCGTAAAAAGTGAACATTTTTACTAAAAAACAATATAATGTTCGTCCTAAGCATAGCAAACGTTTTCCCTCTCTGCGACTTCTTATCCTTAAGACAGCCGGGCCCAGAGCTTGTCCAGCAGCGCCTGAATTTCCCGGGCGCATTTGCGGTATTCTTCGACCGTTCCACCGAACGGATCGGCAATATCGCCCATGTCATCCGCTCCTACGTATTCTTTCAGGGTAAATACCTTTTGCTGCGCTTCGGGGAAGTAGCTCGCGATCAGCGACTTGTGACTGTGGGCCATTGTCAGAATCAGGTCAGCCCACAGAATCAAATCCCCGTTTATCCGCGTAGCCCGATGATTGTGATCGATTCCGCACTCGGCCAATGCCTGTACAGCTTGCTGGGAGGCTGGCTGCCCCTCGTAAGCGGCCACACCTGCAGACCTTACTTCCCAATCGCTTCCGTTCACAAGCGTCCGGAACAGCGCTTCCGCCATCGGACTGCGGCATGTGTTTCCCGTGCATACAAACAAAATCCGTTTCATACTTTCAACTCCTTCCTCGCGCTGCCCCCGCCTCCGCAACGGACAAAGCGGCAAAGCCGTTCCAGGCTGCCTGCTCGGGGAGAAACTGACGGGCAATTGTCGCTTCACAGAATAAACTTCAGCCCAAAACCAAGAAGGATAAGTCCTCCTAATACTTCGCTGTATTCCCCCAGCCATCCTCCCATGGAACGCCCGATCAGCAATCCGCAGTAAGACATTGTCCCTCCCATTACGCCAAACAGCGTGACCGCCAGAACCCGGTTGATCTCCATCAGTCCAAACGAAAACCCCACCGTCAACGCGTCCAGACTGACGCTGAAGGCAAACAGCAGCAATCCGAAGCCTTTTGTTCGCAGCATGCTTTTTTCATCGCCATTGGCAAATCCGTTCCAGATCATATGTACGCCGATGCCCATCAGGATAGTTCCTCCGACGAAAATCGCTATATCCCCGATCATATCGGACAAGTACCCTCCCACCGCGATCCCGACCAAAGGCATAGCGATGTGGAACAAGCCGATCGTAACGCTCACTTTCAGAACTTCTCTCAGCCGAATGCCGATCATGCCTACTCCTACGCCGAGTGAAAAGGCATCCATACTCAAAGCAAGAGCAATCATGAGCAGAGTCAGGAATTGACCCCAGTGAAATAAGGCAAGGTCCACGTCGCTCCCCTCCTGTCTTCACTTTATATGCGGACAAGAGGGAGTTTAGACATGCTTATGAGAGCCTGCTGCTTCCTTTACACCCGCAGCATGCGTCCTCCTGCGGCTTTTTCCAGCCTGTTCATGACAGCCATGCCGATACCTGCGCGGGGAAAGGTCTCGCCGACGATAAATTGCACCTGTTCGTCGTCAAATCGCCGAAGGACGCCGTACAATTGTTGAGCTACCCTGCCGAGTTCTGCACGGGAACCGACGGAAATGACGACATCCGCCACCTGCTGCCGCTGCCAGTAGGGGAGCGACTCTTCCGTTGCCATAACGCCAGTTTTGCGCCCGTGCCGTTTCGCCTCGTCGAGCATGGCACGCATCCGGTCGCGTACCCGGGACTTTTCCCCGTCGACGAGCCACATCTCCCCTTCCGGAGCGTAATGCGTATACTTCATCCCCGGCGAGCGCGGAGCTTCCGCCGAATCCGGCAGAAATGAAGGATCGATCGCCACCTCTCCGATGACATCCTCCAGCTGCTCGCGCGTAATTCCGCCCGGTCTGCAGATGAGCGGCGGCTCTACCGTTACATCCAGAACCGTCGATTCTACACCCACGCCAGTCGCTCCGCCATCGACCACCCCGACGATCCTGTCTTTCAGGTCGGCCAGAACATGCTCCGCCGTCGTGGGGCTGGGGCGCCCTGAGCGATTGGCACTCGGAGCAGCCACGGGGACGCCAGCCTGTTTGATCAGCGCCAGCGCGACAGGATGATCCGGCATACGGACGCCTACCGTGTCCAGACCTGCTGTTACCAGCGAAGCCACTTTCTCCGTTTTGGGCAAGATCAGCGTGAGTGGTCCCGGCCAGAACGCCTCGATCAGGGCAGCTCCTTTCTCCGGGATGAACGAGGCAATGTCATTCAGCTGCTCTTTATCTGCAATGTGAACAATCAGTGGATTGTCGCTCGGTCTCCCTTTTGCCATGAATATTTTTTCCACAGCCTTGTCAGACAATGCATCGGCACCCAACCCATATACGGTTTCCGTAGGAAAAGCCACGGTTTCCCCATCCCGTAAAAACTGAGCCGCATCCACAATCTGTGTACAAGCCTGGAGATTTTCCACATTTTTATCCACAATCCAAACCTTTGTTTTCCCATCCAGAACCATCTGTGCAAATTCCTTTCCACTACGCATCTTCTTATAGGATTTGTGCCTTAAGTATAGTGTTGCAAAGAAAAGTTTTCAACAGCCTGTGAATAACTTGTGAATAACTTGTGGAAACCAGCGGAAAACAATCCTGTTACTTTTTTTAACCTTGCCCTTGTTTCGTTGTAGTAGTATTAATTTAGCAAACAACCTCAATTGTTTTTCAGCGAAAGGATTGTGAGAGCATGAAGACCCCGTCCAAGTCCATCGTCACCAGCCTTGTTGGCGCAGCGTTACTGTTTGGCGCCGCTTCCGTCCCCGCATCGGCTGCCGCCGCTCCGGCAACAGCGCCTGCCAAAGCCACCCCAACGGCCGCGCCTGTGCAGAAAGCTCAGGCACAAGGAGTCGTTTTCACCTCGAAAACGATTCAAGCCAAAACGGCCGAATACGAAGCCAACATCTCCATTCCTGTCATCAGCGGACTGAAAGACAAGGCGTACGAGGCGAAGCTCAATGCAGAGCTGCAACAACTTGCCCGGAACTCTCTCAAAGAAACGCAAGACATGTCCAAGGAAGACGCCGCAAGCGCCAAAAAATACGGATACGAGCTGCGGCCACATGCTCTGGACATTACTTACAAAGTGCACACGAACGGCAAGCTCGTATCGTTCGCCGTACAAACTTACCGCTACACAGGAGGCGCTCACGGCATGACGGACGTTGCCTACTACAACATCGCCAATGTAGAAAAGACAAACGACCTTCAGCTATCCGATCTGTTCCACGCTGGATATGACTATCGCTATGTCCTGAACCACCTGATTGCCCAACAAATCAAGGCAGACCCGGATGTAAACGGGATCGCGGACCAATTTCCCGGCATTTCCGAGAACCAGTCGTTTTCCTTTGAAAATGGCAAGCTCGTCATTCATTTCGGCCAATACGAAATTGGACCCTATGCCATAGGGATGCCCGCTTTCACCATTCCTACCGGCAATGTCTTTCACTTGTACAAACCGGAGATTGCCGAATTGTTGAAATAAGTACTTGTCCTCGCGCAAAGCCGGATAGGTATTGCATGAGGAAGGAACTAGGCTTCCTATTAAAAAAGCCTGCTCCAAAAGGAACAGGCAGGAGAGGGGCATGGTTAAAAGAGGGAAGCCAGCTTGTCCCAGAGGTAAAAACGGACTTCCACTTTGGGCTGTTCAGGCCCAGTCTCCACGCTTTGCCCAGCGTCTTCCCGAGACCGCTCCTGTAAAGAGACACTTCCTGAAAAAGCTTGAACAGATGTGTTGTCGTCATCCTGACGATCTTCGACTTCGGCAGCCGCTTTTATTTGGACGGAATCGCTTGCTGTTTCGACTTGAGCGGAGGCGACGGCATCGCCGTTGGACATGTCGATAAAGCAGAGCGGCGGAAACAGCACACACCACCAATTTTGTCCCTGTGCGTCTCCGATGCGGACGCGCAGCGTTTCGTAGTCGCCAGCGGGGTACACGTACGTTCCGTACAGCTTGGTAGGAAACGGAACTTGTCCAAAGTCGACTTCCGCTTGATACGAAAATCCTCGTTCACGGATGGTGTTGTCCACCAGCGCCTGAAGCTGCGGCAATTTGCTTGCGACAGCCACTTTGGCCTCATCGTACGAGCGAATGTCTTTCACCCATACATTCATTTGCTCAACGACGGCATCGCGCACTTCCCGCTTTAGCCATTGGTCTTGTATGGAATCGCTGTTGGCGATAATACGCAGTCGGATAGACTCCTGAGGGATCGGTCCATTGTCCAGCACATTGGCGGATGTAAGCTGTCCCTCCCAGCTCATCATCAATGTCACAAAACTACACGCTACGAAAAAGAACCGTTTCATCTTTTTCCCCTTCTCCCTCTCATTTTTAACTGACATCTCTGCGTCTCTCTTTAGAAATCAGTATGGACAGGGAAGATGGAGAATATACGTATCGATTTGAAAGATTCAGACGCAAGGCAACCGATCGTTGCTTCCGGCCGAAGCCCCCCCTCATCTTGCGCCGGGGATAGCGTAGGGGCATTATTGGCGGAGCGGCCATCAAGCTCTTTTTCCATAAAAAAAGCAGCCGCAAGAGCCGCTTTCCCGATTTTTCTCCTATATCGTCCCTTGTTCACCGTTCCTTGTTCATCGTCCCTTTTACTTTTGCCCCGTTCTCATCCCGATGACGACGCGGTCGATTCCAGCCAAATCAGCGACGATCTCTACCTGATCAATGCCCCCTGAACCCTTCATCAGCGCTGCGATATCATGGGCCTGGTGTATCCCCACTTCAAACCCGACCAAAGCCTTCTGCTTCAGGAGGCTTGGCAGGGCAGCGCAAAGGCGGCGGTAGCAGTCCAGACCGTCATCTCCTCCATCAAGCGCAAGACGCGGCTCATACGCCTTCACTTCATCGTCAAGCTCATCTACGTCGCGGCTGGGGATATAAGGCGGGTTGGACACGAGAATGTCTACCTGCTCGCGGGCTTCCAGAAGAGGCTCTACCAAATCCCCTTGCAAAAAGCGAACCTTGGCGCCAAGCTGTTCCGCATTTTCGCGGGCGATAGCCGTGGCATCGGGGGAAAGATCCACCGTGCTTACCTGCCAATGCGGGCGTTCGCAAGCAATGGTGATACAGATCGCGCCGCTGCCCGTACCGATATCGGCTACGTGCAGCGACTGATTTGCCGGCCACGCCTGATCCGCCCGTTGCAGCAGCTGCTCCACGAGTATCTCCGTCTCCGGACGCGGGATCAACACACCAGGCCGTACATGAAAGGGGCGGCCGTAAAATTCCTGCGTCCCAAACATGTATTGAAGCGGCTCGCGGCGACTCCGCCGCTGGCAAAGGGCAGCAAGCCGCTCGCGCACTTTTGCGGGAATCGGCTCTCCCATGGAAATCAAAAATCTCGTCCGGTCCCATCCAAGGCAGTGCCGCACCAACAGTTCCGCCTCAAACGCCGGATCAGCCACGCCCTGCTCGCGCAAAAAGGAAGAAGCCCGCGAAAGGGCTTCTCGTATCGTCACAACATTAGACCAATCAAGCTGTGTGTGCATGGCTTTTCAACTGCTCCGTCTGTTCGTGCAGCATCAGGTTTTCGATCACTTCGTCGATCTCGCCTTCCAGGATCGCCTCCAGACGATGCAGGGTCAGGCCGATACGGTGATCGGTCACGCGGCTTTGCGGAAAGTTGTAGGTGCGAATCCGCTCGCTCCGGTCACCTGTTCCCACAAGGCTTTTGCGTGTGGCATCCTGCTCCGCCATCTGCTGCTGCATATGGTAGTCGTACAGGCGGGCCCGCAGCACGCGCAAAGCTTTATCCTTGTTGGAATGCTGCGATTTTTCGTCCTGACAGGACACCACGATGCCTGTCGGGATATGTGTAACACGAACAGCAGACTTGGTCGTATTGACGCTCTGTCCGCCCGCGCCGCTGGAACAGAAAGTATCGATGCGGATATCCTTTTCGTTGATTTCCACTTCGACGTCTTCCGCTTCCGGCAGAACCAGCACTGTGGACGTAGACGTATGAATCCGTCCGCCAGACTCGGTTGCCGGAATACGCTGCACGCGATGTGCGCCGCTTTCAAATTTCAGCTTGCTGTAGGCCCCACGGCCGCTGACGGAAAAGACGATTTCCTTGTAGCCGCCGATGTCAGTCGCGTTGGCTTCCAGAACTTCCACCTTGAAACCGTGACGCTCCGCATAACGTGTGTACATGCGGAACAGATCAGATGCGAACAGCGCCGCTTCGTCGCCGCCGGCCGCTCCGCGAATCTCCATAATGACGTTTTTGTCGTCATTCGGATCTTTTGGCAGCAACAGGATTTTCAGCCGCTGTTCCAGCTGTTCCTTGCGTTTGGCGAGTTCCGCGATTTCCATTTTCACCATCTCGCGCATCTCGTCATCCAGCTTTTCTTCCTGCATAGCCTTCGCGTCCTCATACTGAGTCACTACCGATTTGTATTCACGATAAACAGCCACAGTCTCCTCCAGTGAAGACTGTTCCTTGGACAGTTCCCGCAGCCGTTTGGTGTCACTGATGACATCGGGGTCGCATAGTAGATTGGTTACTTCTTCATAACGCTCTTCAACCGCAGACAAGCGCTCGAACACTGTCATTCACCCCATTACAAAAAAGTTAAGGAATCAATAAAATCATATGAAGTGGCATCCCGTCATTGTGTCGCAAGTCCCAACGCAGGAAGCGAGTCCAGTCGGTAAAAAAATAGAAAGGAACAGAATAATTATAGGGGGAAACCCCGAAAAAGTCAAAGCGGCACGTGAACTGGCGGCGTTTTTCCTGCTCATGAAAAAACAGCCCGGACAAGGCCGAGCCGTCAGACGATTATCGGTGATACCCGTCATTTGAAGTGACATGGAAATCGTAACGGGGTACTTTCTGCCGCAAGGCCGCAATCACTTCTTGTTCGATCGTTCGCGCCTGGTTGGCGGTCACATTCGGAACCAAATCCAGTGTCACATAGGCATTCCCGCCAACAAGGGTAATTCTGGCATCCTCAACGCCGGATACCGATCTGGCCATCGCCTCCATGTTGTCCATATCAACTTGTGTATTGCGAACATTCGGGTGGCCGACAATCAGATTGGGGTTTTGGTTGCGTCCCATCAGGGGATCGCGGTCCTCGATCGGCGGAGCCCCTCTGTCAATGATATCTCCGCTTCGGTCGCGTTTGATCGTCGCGTGCTGTTGCGGGTCGTAACTATTGGTCCCATAGCTGCTTTCTTGCGGCATCGTCCGGCCGCAGCCCGTCGCCAGAGCGAGCAACAAAGCCGCAGCTCCCAATGCGGCTGCCGCGCTTTTTCCATAGGGCAGGCGTCGCATAAAAAAGCCACCTCCTGTTTGTCATAGTGTGCGCAGCAGATTGACTCTCCATGCACAGACAACAGGAAGCGGCATCGCGCCTGTCTATTCCTTCGGCGGGTGGTAGTAATGACGGCGGCAGACGCTGCTGTAGGTCTCGTTTCCGCCGATCTCGATCGTCTCCCCGGTGTAAACCGGTTTGCCGTTTTTGTATTTCAGGATGTGCGTCGCTTTTTTATTGCAGTAGACACAGACCGTTTTAATTTCCTCGATCTTGTCCGCTTCGCTCAATAATTCGGCGCTGCCCGGGAATAGTTCGTTTTTAAAATTCTTCAATAAGCCATACACGATTACCGGGATATCCAGCTCATCCACGATTTTCACCAGCTGTTGAACATGCGCCGCGTGCAAAAACTGCCCTTCATCGACCAGAACACAGTCGGGATGGAGTTCTTCGCCAGCCACAACCGCGTAAATGTCGGTGTGGTCTCCAATCGAAATCGCTTCACGGCTAATGCCGACACGGGAAGCGACCTTTCCCACGCCGTAGCGGTCGTCGATGGCGGGCGTAAACACGAGCACTTTTTTCCCGGACTGCTCGTAATTATGTGCAACGGTCAATAATTGGATCGATTTGGATGCATTCATCGCTCCATAACGAAAATATAGTTGCGCCACGTCTTCTGTCTCCCTCTGCTATTCGTTAAACATTTCCGCTTCTATTGTACGGGGACATTCCGCCAAACGGGAAAAAATTTTTGATCATCGGAATGAAAAAACAAAACCAGGCAGATTGCTCTACCTGGTCGCTCCAATCTCCGATTAGGAAAGATTGTATTTGCGTTTGAAACGGTCCACACGGCCGCCAGCATCGACGAATTTTTGTTTGCCGGTGAAGAACGGGTGGCAGTTGGAGCAGATCTCCACGCGCAGCGCTTGCTTCACGGAACCGGATTCGAATTCGTTGCCGCATGCACATGTTACTTTCACTACATTGTAGTTAGGATGAATGCCTTGTTTCATCTCACATACACCTCTTTTCCGCCCTGGATCGTTTGCCGAAACAGAGTTATATAGAAAATACACATAGAAAATAGTAGCATGGCCAGCATCGAAAAGCAACTGGAATTACTTCCAACCCAGTCTTTTCCGCTTCTGCAAATCTTCCGGCGGAACATGCGTAAACGATCCGATGACGACATCCGGCAATTCCTCTTGATAAATCTCGATCGCTTGTTTCATCCCGAACACTTCGCCCTTGGCAGGCGGGATCATCTCCAGATAGCTCTCGGGGTCGATGTTCAGGTTGCGAAGCTGGATCAGCTTGATGCCTGTCCGGCGAATAAACTCGATCATCGCTTCCATTTCTTCTTCGCGGTCGAATACGCCGGGAAAGCAAAGGTAATTGATGGACGTATACACTCCTTTTGAAGAAGCGTACTCCGCAGAACGGGCTACATTTTCCAGCGTGTAGTTGCGCGGACGGTAATACGCGTTGTAATGCTCGTCAATCGCGCTGATGATGCTCACACGCATCAGGTCCAGCCCGGCGTCGACAATCCCCTTGATATGATCGGTCAAGCCCGCATTGGTGTTGATGTTGATGAAGCCCATGTCCGTTTTCTCCCGCACCCGGTGCATCGCCGGAACGATGATGGAAGCCATCGTGGAAGGCTCGCCTTCGCAGCCCTGTCCAAAGCTGATGATGCTCTCCGGCGTCTGCAAATGGTGCAGCATCACCTCGACCAGCTCGTCCTCTGTCGGCTTGAAGTTCATCCGTGTCTGCGGCGACGGAAATCCGCTGTCCTCGGGCTGCTCGGAGATACAGCCGTAGCAGCCGGCATTGCACGTATACGAGACCGGCAGACTGCCTTCCCAACGGTGAAAGAAGTTGTTGGAGGCTGTCAGGCATTCGTATTCCAGCGCACAATGCGACAGGTGGTGGAGAATCCGGTTGTGCGGAAACATCTCCAGCGTCTTTTCCACGCGCTGACGGAGCTCGTCCATCGGAAAATGCAGCGGATTCCACTGGTGCGGATCATCGCTCTGACGGCCGGCTACCCAGAAACGATCGTCTTTCCATACTACAGCCGTGTAGCCAAACAGCGGAAACTTGCTCGTTTTGTCAGTCTTCACGTATCCGGGCAGCAGCAGCCGTGTATAGCCTTGAGGGATCAGGGCTCCTACCGCCGTGTAGCCGTCGAGCTTCACCATCTCGCCTGTGTCCGGGTCCATCCCGACCGGAACGGTATCAGGCAGGCTGACGAGCGTAGCCCCCTCCGGAAGCGGGATCAATTCCTCTTCCAACACTTCCGTCAATATATCTCCATTGCGCGCCACCGCGAACATCTCCGGGTGGTCGAATACATTGCCTTTTTCATCTGCGTACACTAAAAACATGGTACAATCGCCTCGCTTTTTTCGCTCAGCCCATTGTAACGCAACGCTCAGACAATGTAAATGTGAACGGTTACCTGCTGAGGTATCGAAGCGGATTCATGGGGACGTCATCCTCCCTGACCTCAAAATGGAGGTGGTAGCCCGTCGAATCTCCCGTCCGCCCCATGTACCCGAGCATTTCTCCCCGCTCAACGCGCTGTCCTGGCTGCACAATGATTTTGCGCATGTGGGCGTAGTAAGTCTGCAAGCCTTCTCCGTGATCCAGAATGACGATGAAGCCGTAGCCGCCCCGATTTCCCCCCGCCTCGACCACGATTCCTTCTTTTGCCGCATAGATCGGCGTCTGGCCTTCACTCTCGTTCCACATGTCCAATCCTTTGTGCATCCTTCCCCAGCGCGTACCGAAACCGCTTGTTACAGTCGCATCCTTTACCGGCCAATCCATGGCCTGCGACCGGTTCCCCAGGCGGCTGGCAGTCGTAACGGCATTGCGCTTGCGCTTCCACTCTTTGGCAGTCAGCGAATTCTTGTCAGAGATCGGAACATAAATGGTTTGACCTATGTAGAGGTTGTCCGCCATCAACCGGAGCAGCGGATTTCGCTCCTGCAGCATTTGCTTGCTCACACTGTAGCGTTTGGCAATGCTGTCCAATGTCTCCCCTTTCCTGACGGAATGGGGAATCTCGTCTTCATTTAACATCAGCTTCATCCCAATCCCCATCAGATTCGGCTTGACCATCCTGTTTAGCTCCAACAGCTGTTTGAGCGTCAACCCGTAGCGTTCCGCTATTTCTGACATCGTGTCCCCGTATTTGACAGTGTAAGTCATCACTTCATTCCTGTTCGTAGAAGTCGGTTTGTTCAGGGAATCATAAGGGTTAAATGCTTGAAACAGGACCTGTTCGACTACTGCTTGCTTTACTTCGTCCCGACTCCCCCACCCGGCTGGCATCTGCTCGAAATCCATTGACATTCCTCCTCACGTCCATATTTCTGGCAGATTTTACCTCCGACCTCCACAGGCCATCTTTTATATGGTATGTCTCGTCCGAACAAAAAATGACGGCGAGTTTAGGAACCCGCCGTCACTGTGTTTTGCTTGCCACGCGTCTGTTTCGTTTCGATGCTTTGCAAAAACTCTTCGTTTGTTTTGGAGTCTGCCAGCTTCTTCAGGAAAGACTCTACATATTCCGATGTCTCGTTCATGCTCTTGCGAATCGCCCACAGCTTTTCCAATTCTTCCTTGGACAGCAGCAGCTCCTCGCGCCGCGTACCGGAACGGCGAATATCGATCGCCGGGAAAATGCGGCGTTCGGACAGCTTTCGGTCCAGATGCAGCTCCATATTGCCGGTTCCTTTGAACTCTTCGTAAATGACATCGTCCATGCGCGAGCCTGTCTCCACGAGCGCTGTCGCCAAAATCGTCAGGCTGCCGCCTTCCTCGATGTTGCGGGCCGAGCCGAAAAACCGCTTTGGACGGTGGAATGCTGCGGGATCAATCCCTCCCGAAAGCGTGCGTCCGCTTGGCGGAATGACCAGATTGTAGGCACGCGCAAGACGGGTGATCGAATCGAGCAAGATCACAACGTCTTTCTTGTGCTCGACAAGCCGCTTGGCTCTTTCCAGCACGAGCTCCGCTACCTTGATATGGTTTTCGGGAACTTCATCGAAGGTGGAAGCGATTACTTCTCCCTGTACAGAGCGCTGCATGTCGGTTACTTCCTCCGGGCGTTCATCGATCAAGAGAACGAACAGGTGGATGTCCGGACGATTTGCAGTGATGCTGTTCGCGATTTCCTTGAGAAGTATGGTTTTGCCGGCCTTGGGGGGCGCTACAATCAAACCGCGCTGGCCGAGACCAACAGGGGCGATGAGATCCATCAGGCGGGCGGAAACGCGTTCCGGCGACGTTTCCAATACGAGTTTGTTTTGAGGATATAACGGTGTCAAGGCGGGGAAATGAAGTCGTTCGGCTGCCAATTCGGGGTCCTCTCCGTTTACAGCCTCTACTTGCAATAGTCCGAAATAACGTTCATTTTCCTTGGGAGGTCGTACCTTACCAGATACCAGATCGCCCATCCTCAGATCGAATCTGCGAATCTGCGATTGGGAGATGTAAATGTCCTCCGAGCTCGGGAGATAGTTGATAGGGCGCAGGAATCCGTAGCCTTCCGGCAGGATTTCCAGCACCCCTTCCATAAACATCAGACCGTCTCTTTCCGCTCTGGCCCGAAGGATGGCAAAAATCAATTCCTTTTTCTTCAGCTGGGAATAATACGGGATTTGATATTCCTTGGCCAGCTTGTAGAGATCGGTCAGCTTCTTTTCTTCTAGTTCTGAAAGTAACATAATTCCACCACTCTTTATTTACTCTTCATCTATCTTCGTCCATTTGCTGCATTACAATACCAGACGAGGCTTGCGTTCCAAGCGGTGGGTTCCTTCGATGAAACGAATTGTTCCTGTCTTGGCCCGCATAACGACGGAATGAGTCGTAGCGCGAGTCCCCTGGATCCTGACCCCCTGCAGCAGTTCACCGTCGGTAACGCCTGTGGCAGCAAAGATGGCATCGTCTCCCTTTACCAGATCATCCATGTGCAGCACCTGATAAGGGTTGGCCAATCCCATCCGCTTGCAGCGTTCTACTTCCTCTGCGTTTTGCGGCAGCAGCTTGCCCTGGATTTCGCCGCCCATGCACTTGAGTGCGACAGCAGCCAGAACGCCCTCGGGAGCCCCTCCGGACCCGAACAGGATGTCCACGCCCGTGTCCTCAAAAGCCGTATTGATCGCGGCGGCCACGTCTCCGTCGGAAATCAGCCGGATGCGGGCACCTGCTTCGCGAATTTCATGGATGATTTTCTGGTGGCGATCGCGATCCAGCACAATTGCAACCAAGTCGCTGATGTCCTTGCCTTGCGCCTGGGCTACCGCCTTCAGGTTATCCCGGATCGGCGCGTTAATATCCACCTTGCCCACCGCTTTCGGGCCAACGGCGATTTTTTCCATGTACATGTCAGGAGCGTGAAGCAGGTTTCCTTTATCTGCAACGGCGATCACCGAAATGGCGCCCCACGTTCCTTTGGCGACGATATTGGTGCCTTCCAGCGGGTCAACGGCTACATCGACTGCCGGAGCGACTCCCTGGCCCAGCTTTTCACCGATATACAGCATCGGGGCTTCATCCATTTCGCCCTCTCCGATGACTACCGTTCCGTCCATCGGCACATTTTCAAATTCTTTGCGCATCGCGGTCGTGGCCGCATCGTCAGCCTCATCCTTTTTACCGAGGCCCATCCAACGCGCAGAGGCAAGCGCTGCCGCCTCCGTAACACGTACCAGTTCAAGCGTTAAACTACGTTCCATTCTGGAAGACTCCTCTCCTGGCAGTGAGTTACTGCTGTTGACGTTCCTTTTTTCCCAAATCAACTCGTTGAACATTGGCTCCCAGGCTTTGCAGCTTGCAGACAAGATTCTCATACCCGCGGTCGATATGCTCCAAACCTTCCACTTCTGTCGAGCCTTTCGTCGCCAAACCGGCGATGACTAAAGCCGCTCCTGCCCGCAGATCAGAAGCAACTACCTTGGCGCCGTTCAATTGACTGCCTCCCTCGATAATCGCCGATCGGCCCTCTATCTTCAGGTTGGCCCCCATGCGGCGCAGCTCGTCTACATGACGGAAGCGGGCGCTGTAGATATTGTCGGTCACAATGCTGGAGCCCGAAGCCAGGGTGAGCAGCGTCGTGATCGGCTGCTGCAAATCCGTCGGAAAACCGGGATACGGACTGGTTTTTACATCAATGGCGCGATATTGCCCGTTGCCGTTTACCTGGATACAATCGTCCATTTCCAGCACTTCCACGCCGATTTCACGCAGTTTGGCTGTGACAGACTCGATATGCTTCGGGATCACATTTTCCAGCGTGACGCTGCCGTTGGTCGCTGCAGCCGCTATCATATACGTTCCCGCCTCTATCCTGTCGGGGATGATCGTATGCCGGCAGCCGCGAAGTCGGTCGACACCCCGAATCCGGATGATATCAGTCCCGGCCCCCTTGATGTTGGCTCCCATGTTGTTGAGCAAGGTGGCCACGTCCACGATCTCCGGCTCCCGGGCTGCATTCTCGATAATCGTGACGCCCTCAGCCTTGGAGGCGGCCAGCATGATGTTGATCGTCGCTCCCACACTGACCAGGTCGAGGTAAATGCGGGCGCCCTTCAATCTGCCGTTCGGTGCCTGAATCGTCATGACCCCATTCTGGTTGGTCACTTTGGCTCCGAGTGCCTCAAACCCTTTTATGTGCAGGTCGACAGGACGCGGCCCCAGATCACAGCCTCCTGGCAATCCGACGCGGGCTTCCCCGAATTTGGCCAGCAGCGCTCCCCATAAATAGTAAGAAGCGCGCAATTTTTTCACGCGTCCGTTGGGCATCAGCATGGATCTCATCGGACGGCCGTCCACTTCCATCCAATCATCTTCGAACAACACATCGGCTCCCATTTCGCGCAGAAGCTCGTGATAGATTTCCACATCCTGAATATGCGGCAAGTTCTCAATCACAACCGGCCCGTCTGCCAGCAGCGCTGCAGGAACCAATGCAACGGCACTGTTTTTGGCCCCGCTAATGGTGACCGAGCCCTGAAGCGGGGTCCCCCCGTTGATGATCAGCTTTTCCATGTTTTGCTCTCCTCAGGCTTAATCGGGAAATGAGCACCTTCCCCGACGGAAAAGGTGCTCTTGTATTTATACGTAATACAACTGCAGTTGGGACTTACTTTTGCATTTTTGCCCAATCAGTCAAAAATTTCTCCAGACCGCTGTCAGTCAACGGATGCGAGATCAGCTGCTGGAATACCTTGTGCGGAATCGTCGCAAAATGGGCTCCGCGACGAGCGGCTTCCGTCACATGGACCGGATGGCGTACAGATGCGGCGATAATTTCTGTCTCGATACCGTGAACAGAGAAAATTTCCGCAATATCTTCAATCAGCTGCATGCCGTCATGACCGATATCGTCGAGACGTCCCAGGAACGGAGAAACATAGGTCGCCCCTGCACGTGCCGCGAGAAGCGCCTGATTGGCGGAAAAGACCAAAGTCACATTGGTGCGAATCTTCCGCTTGGCGAAATACTTGACTGCTTTTAAACCTTCCGCCGTCATCGGAACCTTGACGACGATGTTTTTGGACAAGGAAGCCAGCTTTTCGCCTTCCTCGATCATGCCTTTGGCATCAGTGCTGATGACCTCTGCACTGATAGGGCCGTCTACGATGTCGATAATCTCTTTTAAGGTTTCGATAAAGTCGCGGCCTTCCTTGGCTACGAGAGAAGGGTTGGTCGTGACGCCCGCCACAACGCCCCACTCGTGAATCTCGCGAATTTCACCGACGTTTGCCGTATCAATCAAAAAGCGCATGATGGACCTCCTTAGTTACGCGCGATTGCTGCTGCCGAACAGGCGCATTTTGCCTTTGACGACTTCCTTGATCGCTTCGCGAGCCGGACCGAGATATTTGCGCGGATCGATCTCGTTTGGCTTGGCTGCCAGCACCTTGCGTACTGTTTCCGTGCATGCGACTTGACTTTCTGTATTTACATTGATTTTTCCGACGCCGAGAGAAATCGATTTGACAATCGCTTCATCCGGAACACCGGAACCGCCGTGGAGAACGATCGGGGAACCGATGCTGTTTGCCACCCTTTCGATGATGTCAAAACGGATTTTCGGCTCGCCTTTGTACATGCCGTGGGCTGTTCCGACAGCAATAGCCAGATAGTCTACTTTGGTTTCTTCCCAGAAGCGGATCGCTTCCTCAGGATTTGCAAGAGTAGCGTCTTCTTCGTCAACAGACAAATCGTCTTCTACTCCGCCAATGGTACCGAGCTCGCCTTCAACAGAGACGCCAACCGCACGGGCAGCCTCCACAACCTGTTTCGTCAGGCGAATGTTGTCCTCGAACGAATGGTGAGATCCGTCGAACATCACGGAAGAAAAGCCGGCACGGATACATTTCATGACGATGTCAAAGTTGCTGCCGTGATCGAGGTGCAGCGCAACAGGAACGCCTGAGCGCTCTGCCGCTACTTTGGCGATCGCGACCGTGTAATCCAGTCCCATGTACTTGAGTGCGCCTTCAGACACGCCGAAAATGACCGGGGATTTCTCTTCCATAGCAGCTTCCGTAATCGCTTGCGTAAATTCCAGGTTATTGAGGTTGAACTGACCGACAGCATACTTATGCTTCTTGACGTCTTCGGTAAAAGCGGTCATAGGTACTAGTGGCATATGATAATCCTCCTTAGCAGACTCTGTAACGTGGCTTATTATACCACAGACATCTGCTTGTTAACAGGTACGCTTGTCTTGATACTATTATCCAGTCGGACTTAACAGGCCAACTGCTGATGAACAGCGAGACGAAGCTCGTCAATATCGAACGGCTTGGTGAAGTGTGTCAACGCCCCCAGCTGTGTCGCTTCTTTGATCATGTCCAGCTCGCCGTAGGCAGTCATCATAATGACCTTGATATCCTGATTGATTTTTTTGATGTGCTTTAAAATCTCGATGCCGTCCATCCCCGGGATTTTCATATCGAGAATGACCAGGTCCGGAGACTCCTTTTCGACGATTTCCAGCGCCATTTTTCCGTTGGCCGCCTGGAATGTTTTATAGCCTTCCTTGCCAAGAACCTCGTACAGCAGGATGCGTATGCCGTACTGATCATCGACAACCAACACTTTTTTATCCCGTTTATCCTGCATGTTTCGTCCATCCCCCTGCTTATAAGGCCGTAAACTTTACTAACCTTGATTCGCCTAAATTCAGGAAAATCCTGCTCCTGTCCTCGAAATTTTCCCGCTTGCCCGTATTCGAGTATAATAATTTTCAACCATTCGTATATGTGAGGAGACCCCGCTGTCATGAACATGGTCTGGATCATTTGCCTGTTTACCTTCGTTATCCATACATCCGAGACGCTCTCCTACGCGCTGCGGTACGCTGGCGTACAGACCGGGAGACTGGCCGTTGCGCTCTCCCTGACCGGAATTATCGTCCTCGTCTCGCGAACCTCCAACATGATTCAGGCCCCCTTCACCGGAGGGCTGATCGACCATGCCTCTGCCCAGAATGCGGATGTTCTTCCCTTTCTTCACATGATCATCGGCACCGCTTCATTGGGGACTTTGGCGGCTATTTTGCTGTTTCCGACACTTGTACAGCTTTCCAAACGGCTGATTGCCCATCTGGAGCTGTCAGGCTCGCTGCCCCAAATGCTGCGGACGACTGTTTCCATCCATAGTATCCGTCAGGTCAAGCATCACATACGCTTGCCGCGCCTGCCCGACCTCGCCCGCTTTCGGATCAGGGGCATTCCGTATCGGCTGCTTCTGTTAAACTGCGTCGTCACTGGCATTTACACCATCGGGGTGCTTGCCACTCTCTACGCATCGCTGCTTGTCCCCGAGTTCAAGGCGACCGTCATGTCGGCCTCCGGGACGATCAACGGCATCGCAACGATCATCCTGACCATTTTCATCGACCCTCAGGTGGGACTCTTGACAGACAAGGCGATGCAAGGGCAGGGCGAGATGTCCCATATCCGCGACATCTATTTGGGACTGATGATCTCCCGCTTTTTCGGCACTTTGCTGGCGCAGCTCCTGCTCGTTCCCGCCGCACACTGGGTCGCCTGGATCGCTCCCATGTTTCAGACGTAGTTGGCGGGTGAAACGGGTGCAGCCAAAATTTTCTCGGAACGTGCCGGGCTGCTTGAAGCACGCAAAAACGCACCAGCAAAAATCCGCCGGTGCGTTTTTCTTGTTTCTTCCTATCGCTTGTTGGTCAGAGACGCGTGGACAAAATCGCGGAACAACGGCTGCGGACGGTTCGGACGGGACGTGAACTCCGGATGGAATTGGGTCGCCAGGAACCAAGGGTGATCCGCTATTTCTACGATTTCCACCAAACGGCCGTCCGGAGTCGTACCGGAGAAGCGCATGCCGAGCTGTGCCAGCTGCTCGCGGTAATCGTTGTTTACCTCGTAGCGGTGGCGATGGCGCTCGTACACCATCGTGCTGTTGTACGCACGCTCGGCCAGGCTTCCTTCGAGGACTTTCGTCGGTCCTCGGCCCAGCCGCATGGTACCGCCTTTGTCTTCGATATTTTTTTGCTCCGGCAGCAGGTCGATAACCGGATATTTCGTGTCCGGATTGATTTCGGAGCTGTTGGCTCCGTCCATGCCAGCCACGTGGCGGGCAAATTCGATCACTGAGATTTGCATGCCCAGGCAAATTCCGAGGAACGGGACCTTGTTCTCGCGAGCGTAGCGGGTAGCGGTAATCTTCCCTTCGATACCGCGATCTCCGAAACCGCCCGGTACCAGAATGCCGTCTACATCGCCGAGCAATTCGTGCACGTTTTCCGGAGTGACTTCTTCCGCGCTGACCCATTTGATCTTGATCGCCGAGTCGTTGGCGAAGCCGGCATGGTGCAGAGCCTCTGCTACAGACAGGTAAGCGTCCGGCAATTCGACGTATTTGCCGACAATGGCAATACGGGTTGTCTTGGACAGGTTTTTAATCTTGGCCACGAGTGCTTTCCACTCGGTCATATCCGCCTCCTGGCAGGTGAGCCCGAGGTGACGGCAGACGTAGTCGTCAAGTCCTTGCGCTTGCAGCTGGAGCGGCACATCGTACAACGTTTCCGCGTCCACACACTCGATGACAGCGTTTTTGTCGATGTCGCAGAACAGCGCCAGCTTGTCTTTCATGTCCTGGGACAGCGGCTGCTCTGTACGGGTCACGATGACATTTGGCTGAATGCCCAGGCTGCGCAGTTCTTTTACGCTGTGCTGGGTCGGCTTTGTTTTCATTTCGCCAGCGGCCTTGATAAACGGAACCAGCGTCACGTGAACGTACATCACGTTTTCGCGTCCAATATCGCTCTTGATCTGGCGGATCGCTTCAAGGAACGGGAGGCTCTCGATATCGCCGACGGTTCCGCCGATCTCGGTAATGACTACGTCAGCCCCTGTTTCTTCTCCCGAGCGGAAAATGCGGTCCTTGATTTCGTTGGTGATGTGCGGAATGACCTGTACCGTTCCGCCCAAGTAATCGCCCCGGCGCTCCTTCGCGATTACCGTAGAGTAGATTTTTCCGGTAGTCATGTTGGAGTTGGCGCTCAGGTTGATGTCGATAAAGCGCTCGTAGTGGCCCAGATCGAGGTCCGTCTCCGCCCCGTCATCGGTCACAAATACCTCACCGTGCTGATACGGGCTCATTGTTCCTGGATCGACGTTGATGTATGGGTCACATTTTTGAATCGCAACCTTTAACCCTCTGTTTTTCAGGAGTCTGCCCAGAGAAGCCGCAGTAATCCCTTTTCCCAACGAGGATACGACCCCGCCTGTCACAAAAATGTACTTCGTCATCGTTTTACGTCCCCTCTTTCCCCTGTGTCCTGGATTAGTTGATATTGAGAATGCACGAATGAAGACGGCTCCCAAAAAAGAAAAAACAAAAGCGAGTCCTATCCCGAACAGATCGGGTAGGGGCACTTTTGTTTTGTAGTTTCCCATATAATATCCTTCTTCATGTGAAGCCCAAGGAGTATTTTATCTTGTCTTCCAAGCGTAAGTCAAGAATTATAAATCTTCATTTTCCTCGTCGAAGGTGTCGACAGGATCTTCGTCTGCCAATTCGTCGTCCTCTTCAAAAAGCTCTTCTTCCTCAATCTCCTCATCTTCGTCGAGCTCGGGATCAAGCTCTTCGTCGAGATCGTCCGCATCCTCTTCCACGAACTCTTCTTCTTCTTCGAAAATCGCAATCTCGTCCTCTTCGTATTCCTCGACCAGCTCTTCCTCCGCCTCGTAATCGTCGAAGTCGTCGTCGAGGATAACCTTTTTCTTTTTGCCGCCTTCCTGGGTCTCTTCGACAGTATCCGTCGGGTACCAGCGCTTCAGTCCCCAGTTGTTGTCGCCCAGGCAGACAAAACGGCCGTCAATATTCACTTCGGTATATACTTGAGCGATGATAGCCATTTTTTGCTCTTCGTTCATTCCGCGCAGCTCGGCCAGTTGATCCATCAAATCGCGAAAGTTGTGGGTTTGATTGGTTTCACGCAAAATTTCGTATGCGATATCGACCAAGGCCATTTCGTTTAGTTTTTCACGTTCCAGATGTGCAAGTATTTGACTCACCCAAGGCACGTCCTTTCATTTAGAAAACTTGGGCCACTGTCAAGCTTTCGTGAAGCCGACCGAGCCTTCATGATAACCGGTGCTAACTGATAACCAATTTCATGTCACAGTTAGCCAACAATAAATTGGCTATGATACAGTATTCCTTATTTTAGACGAAAATGCAAGGGATTCAAACGCCGGTTTTGGGCAAATCTCCCGTTGCACGGCAAATACTTGGAAAATGCGGGCAAAACCAAGGGGAAAGCACAGGAAGCGGCTGCCGCCTCGCGAGGGGACAACCGCTTCCACTATGTGTGAAAACCTTTGTCTTTTACATGTTGCGACGGTACTGCCCGCCCACTTCGTACAAAGCGGCGCTGATCTGTCCGAGCGATGCCACCTTCACGGTCTCCATCAGCTCGGCGAAAATATTTCCTCCGTTCATCGCCACTTCCTGCAATTTTTTCAAGGCGGCGGGAGCAACGTCGCGATTGCGCTCCTGGAAGGCACGCAGGTTTTGAATCTGCTGCTCCTTCTCCTCTTCCGTCGCCCGGGCCAGCTCGATTTCGTAGTCATCCTCCGAGGCATTCGGATTGAGGAAGGTGTTGACCCCGATAATCGGCAGCTCCCCGCTGTGCTTTTTCATTTCGTAGTACATCGACTCATCCTGGATTTTGCCGCGCTGATACTGCGTTTCCATCGCACCGAGAACGCCCCCGCGCGAATTCAGCCGCTCAAACTCCTGCAGCACCGCTTCTTCGACCAGATCGGTGAGCTCTTCGATGATGAACGAGCCCTGCAGCGGATTCTCGTTTTTCGCCAGCCCCATTTCCTTGTTGATGATCATCTGGATCGCCATCGCCCGTCGGACGGAATTTTCCGTCGGCGTCGTGATCGCTTCATCGTAGGCATTCGTGTGCAAGGAATTGCAGTTGTCGTAAATGGCGATCAGCGCCTGCAAGGTCGTGCGAATGTCGTTGAAGTCCATCTCCTGGGCGTGCAGGGAGCGGCCCGATGTCTGAATGTGGTACTTTAGCTTTTGGCTGCGCTCGTTGCCGCCGTAGCGGTTTTTCATCACCGTCGCCCAGATGCGGCGGGCGACCCGGCCGATCACCGTATACTCGGGATCGAGGCCGTTTGAGAAGAAAAACGACAGGTTCGGCGCAAAATCGTCGATATGCATACCGCGGCTGAGATAGTATTCCACATACGTAAAGCCGTTCGCCAGCGTAAATGCCAGCTGTGTGATCGGGTTGGCCCCCGCTTCGGCGATATGGTAGCCGGAAATGGAGACAGAGTAGTAATTGCGGACCCTATGATCGATGAAGTACTGCTGGATATCGCCCATCATCCGCAGGGCAAACTCGGTGGAAAAGATGCACGTGTTTTGCCCCTGATCCTCTTTCAAAATGTCGGCCTGGACTGTCCCGCGCACAGTGGAAAGGGTGTATGCCTTGATCTGTTCGAACTCCTCCTGCGTAGGCTGCCGCCCCTCGCGCTGAACGAACTTCTCCACCTGCTGGTCGATCGCCGTATTTATGAATTTGGCCAAAATCATCGGAGCCGGCCCGTTGATCGTCATCGACACAGACGTCGTCGGCGCGCACAAGTCAAAGCCCGCGTACAGCTTTTTCATGTCGTCCAGCGTACAGATGCTGACGCCGCTTGTGCCGATTTTCCCGTAGATGTCCGGCCGGTAATCGGGGTCTTCCCCGTAAAGCGTCACCGAGTCAAATGCGGTGCTGAGCCGCTTGGCCTCGTCATTTTGCGACAGGAAGTGGAAGCGGCGATTGGTCCGCTCCGGAGTTCCCTCGCCCGCAAACTGGCGCTTCGGGTCCTCCCCTTCCCGCTTGAACGGAAACACGCCTGCCGTATACGGATATTCGCCTGGCACGTTTTCCTTGAGCGACCATTTCAAAATTTCGCCCCAATCCTGGAAGTCCGGCAAGCTCACCTTGGATATGCGGGTACCGGACAGCGATTCCGTAAACAGCTTGGTCACGATCTCCTTGTCGCGCACTTTAGTGACGAACTGATCCTGTTTGTACATCTCTTTCAGCTTGGGCCATCTGTCGAGAATCTGCTTGCACTCGGGGTGCAGCTTGCTTTCAAAGTGGGCGATTTGTCTGTCCAGAACTTCAGCCACCTGCCGGGCATCCTCATCTCCGGAGGCGAGCAGCGTCTCCTTGGCCCCGCGAAGCTGGTACAGCTTGCGGGCGATGGCAGACTGCTCCTCGGTGAATTTCCGGTGGCCGCGAACCGTGTTGGCAATTTCCTGCAGGTAGTTGTTCCGCTCTGCCGGAATCAGCGACGGCTTGTGGGTTTTGACCGGAGTCGGATCGAGCTCGGAAACCTCCCAATCCACGCCCGTCTTCTCCACGATTTTGTGCATCAGGGCTGCAAACAGCACATTGGTGCCCGGATCGTTGAACTGGCTGGCGATCGTTCCGTATACGGGAATTTTTTCATCCGGCACTTCAAACAGCTGATGGTTTCGGCGGTATTGCTTGCGCACCTCGCGCAATGCGTCTTCAGAGCCTTTCCGCTCGAATTTGTTGATCGCGATCAGATCGGCAAAGTCGAGCATGTCGATTTTCTCCAGCTGAGATGGTGCACCGAACTCGCTGGTCATGACGTACATCGAGACATCGCACACGTCAGTTACCTGTGCGTCCCCTTGGCCGATTCCGCTCGTTTCCACGATGACGAGATCGAACCCTGCGCTGCGGACTACTCGGATTGCGTCCTTTACTGCAGCAGAGAGCTCGGAGCCGGATTGCCTCGTCGCCAGGCTGCGCATGTAGACGCGAGGTGTGTTGTTCGCGTTCATACGGATACGGTCGCCGAGCAAGGCCCCCCCTGTCTTTTGCTTGGAGGGGTCGACAGAGAGGATTGCCACTGTTTTATCTGCATACGTCCGCAGAAAACGGCGAACCAGCTCATCGGTCAGAGAGCTTTTGCCGGCACCGCCCGTACCGGTTATCCCGAGAACCGGCACTACTCGTTCTGGCTCGGTGAGACGCTCCTCGACAGGCGCGAACAGCTTCGGGTCTTGCACGGCGTACTCCGCCAACGAGATGAGGCGAGCGACAGCCTGATGATTTTGCCGCTGAAGCCCTTCCACTTCATTGGCAAGCTGCTTGACCGTAGGGAAATCGCACTCGCGGATCATGGCGTTGATCATCCCCTGCAGGCCGAGTTTGCGACCGTCATCGGGAGAAAAAATCTTGCACACACCGTACTCTTCCAGCTCCCGTATCTCGCGAGGGACGATGACGCCGCCCCCGCCGCCAAAGAGCCGAATATGCCCAGCGCCGCGTTCTTTTAAAGAATCGACAATATATTTAAAAAATTCAACGTGGCCGCCTTGATAGGAGCTGATGGCAATTCCCTGCACATCCTCCTGGATCGCGGCGGTCACAATATCATTCACGGATCGGTTATGCCCGAGGTGGATTACTTCCACCCCGGACGACTGCAAAATACGGCGCATAATATTAATCGATGCGTCGTGACCGTCATACAGGCTGGCTGCGGTGACAAAACGAACCTTGTTTTGCGGGCGATACACTTCTGTTTCCATCGCTTCACTCTCCCCGGAAAATCAAGTGACGCGCTCACCGAGCAGGTGCGAAAGACTACTCGGAAACGCTGATCTCGCGCAGAAGCAATGCCGTCTGTTTCTCCGTGTACTCCTCCAGCGTATAGTGGCGCTTTAGCGCCCAGCGGCGGAATACCCACATCTCTCCGAGCACCATGATGTTGTCTGCCATCAGTTTCACGTGTTTTTCATCGATGCCGATGGAGCCGTCGGCAATGCCTTTGCGCAGTATCTCTTCAAAGATTTGCGAGATTTCTTCCTCCCGCCTCAGCACGTAGCGAAGCGTTTCTTTCGGCAATGACTTGGACTCTTGATAAATCAAGAGGACGCGGTCGCTCATCTGATCCATCACGCGGAAAAAGCTGCGCAAGGCCAGCTTCAGGTTTTTCAGGCCCGTTCCGTTGAAGGTGATGGCCTCCCGCAGACGGCTTTCCACCTCTCCGTGGATCGCGTCGCATACCAGATACAGCACGTCTTCCTTTGATTCGATATATTCATACAGGGTGCCGATGCTGAAACCGGACGCCCGGGCGATTTCACGCGTCGTTGTTTTGTGGAACCCCTTGTTGATGAACAGGTCGACGGCAGCCTCAATAATCTGCTCGCGCCTTTTCTCGATCAGCTTGGGGTCCTTCACTAGCGACGGTATGTTTTTCTTCTTCTCCACGACATATCCACCTTTCCAACCGACTGAGCGTTTGGTCAGACAACATTTGGAAAAAGAAAGACCAAACGCGCTCTCTCTATGTTGATATCCACGTTATTATACGCCTGGAGAGCGCGGAAAGCCAATCTTTCTTTTTCCTGTCCGCAAGGTCCTTGTCTTTTCAGGATTTTTGCCCCCACCATTGAAGGATGATTCGTTCGGCGGCGCTGTACGGGTCGTCCGCGCGGGCAGCCACCCGCTCCAGCGCTTCAGCGTGCTGACCGCTCCGAATTCCGGCTTGCAGCCGTTGAAAGAGACGATCCCGGACGATATCCAGCACCTCGTCTCGGAGATGGCGCGAACGGCGGGTATCCGCCTCGCCGGACTGGCGCAGGAACTGCTGGTGGCGGTCTATCTCCTGCCACAAGTCAGCCATCCCCTGCCCGCTGGTGGAAACCGTCTTTACGATCGGCGGGCGCCAGGGAGCGTCGTGCTTGGCAAGGTCGAGCATTTGCTCCACTTCAATTTGCAGCTTTTCTGTACCCGGCAGATCCGCCTTGTTGATGACAAACAAGTCTGCAATCTCCATGATGCCTGCCTTGAACGCCTGCACAGAGTCTCCTCCGCCGGGATTGAGCACCACCGCTGTCGTATCGGCAATGCTCATCACGTCCAGCTCGGATTGGCCTACTCCGACCGTTTCGATCAGAACTACGTCACAGCCGTAGGCGTCGAGCACCCGCACAGCGTCCCGGGTATTGGCCGAAAGACCGCCGAGGCTGCCGCGCGTTCCCATGCTGCGGATGAAAACCCCTTTGTCCAACGCGTGATTTTGCATCCGCACGCGGTCGCCCAGCAGCGCCCCTCCGGTAAACGGACTGGTTGGATCGACGGCGACCACGCCGATCGTCATCTTCATCGAGCGCAGATAACCGATCAGGCAGTCGACCAGCGAGCTTTTGCCGGCCCCCGGAGAACCCGTGATGCCGATCAGCCTTGCTCTGCCGGTATGGGGAAAGAGCTCCTTCAAAATTTGGTTGCGCTCCGGATAGTCGTTTTCGATGCAGGTGATGGCCCGAGCTGCCCCGCGCACATCTCCCGCGAGAATCCGTCTAGTGATTTCGTGCATGAAACGCCCTCATCTCACCTGAGTACTGTCGCCCTACTCTTTCAGCAGGTAGTTGCTGATTACGACGCGCTGAATTTCGTTGGTTCCTTCGTAGATTTGCGTGATTTTCGCATCGCGCATGAAGCGTTCGACCGGGTACTCGCGGGTGTAGCCGTAGCCGCCAAATACTTGAACAGCCTCGGTTGTGACCTCCATGGCGATATCGCCGGCGAACAGTTTGGACATGGCCGACGCTTTTCCGTAAGGCAGGCCTTGATCCTCCAGCCAGGCAGCCTGATAGGTCAACAGGCGGGCCGCTTCGATCTTGGTCGCCATATCCGCCAGCTTGAACTGAATCGCCTGCAAAGCCGCGATCGGCTTGCCGAACTGGTTGCGCTCCCTGGCGTAGTCGCGGGCGTGTTCAAAGGCGCCCTGGGCGATTCCCAACGCCTGGGCAGCGATGCCGTTGCGTCCGCCGTCCAGCGTCATCATCGCGATCTTGAAGCCCTGCCCCTCTTCGCCCAGCCTGTTTTCAAGCGGCACCCGCACATCTTCGAAGTTGACAGCGAGCGTCGGCGAGGAACGAATCCCCAGTTTTTTTTCCTTTTTGCCCATCGTGAAGCCTTCCATACCTTTTTCGACGATAAAGGCGGTAATCCCTTTGTGCTTCAGCTCCGGCTGGGTCACGGCGAAGACGATGTAGATTTCCGCTTCCCCGGCGTTCGTAATGAAAATCTTGCTGCCGTTCAGCACGTAGTGATCGCCGTCACGAACGGCAGTGGTCCGCATTCCCGCGGAGTCGGAGCCGGACCCGGGTTCAGTCAGACAGTACGCGCCCATCTTCTTGCCTTCCGCCAGCGGACGCAAAAACCGCTGCTTTTGCTCCTCTGTGCCAAATTTGAAAAGCGGCCAGCTCGCCAGCGAAACGTGTGCCGACAGCGTAACGCCGATGGAAGCGTCTACCCGTGACAGCTCCTCTACGGCAATCACATAGCTGAGGTAATCGGCTCCGGCGCCGCCGTACTGCTCCGGCCACGGAATGCCGGCGAGTCCAAGCTCGGCCATTTGCTCAAAAATCGCCCGGTCAAACCGCTCTTCCTCATCCCGCTCTGCCGCTGTGGGAGCTACCTGCGTCTCGGCAAAATCGCGAATCATCTTGCGCAGCATCTCTTGTTCTTCGGTCAATTGAAAGTTCATGGATTCCACTCCCTCGCGTCTCATTGTACTAGTCGCACAGCAAATGCTTGGCGATCACGATGCGCTGAATCTCGTTGGTTCCCTCGTAAATTTGCGACACCTTGGCGTCGCGGAACAGCCTTTCAACCGGATACTCGCGGGTGTAGCCGTACCCGCCGAAAATCTGGACGGCCTCCACAGCGAGCTTCATGGCCGCATCGGAGGCAAATTTTTTCGCCATCGACGCCTCCATGCCGCAGAGAAGTCCCTTGCTGCGCAAATCGGCGGCTCGATACACGAGCAGTCTGGCCGCTTCGGCCGTCGTCGCCATATCGGCCAGCTTGAAGGCGATCGCTTGCTGCTGGATGATCGGCCGTCCGAATTGCTGGCGCTCCCTGGCGTACTGCGTGGCGTACTCCAGGGCAGCCTCGGCGACCCCCAAAGCCTGGGCGGCAATGCCGATCCGGCCCACATCGAGATTCGCCATCGCGATAGTGAAACCGTCTCCTTCTTTGCCCAGCAAGTTCTCCGCCGGAACGCGGGCGTTGTCAAATATCAGCTCGGTCGTACTCGATCCGTGCAGCCCCATTTTCTTTTCCTTTTTCCCGACCGCAAAGCCGGGAGTGTTTTTATCCACGATAAAGGCGGAGATTCCCCTCGTGCCCACGGAAGGGTCGGTGACGGCAAAGGCGATGTAGACATCGGCTTCTCCGCCGTTGGTGATAAATACCTTGTTGCCATTTAAAACAAAGGCGTCACCGTCCCGGACTGCCGAGGTTCGAATGCGGCCGGCGTCCGATCCCGCATGCGGCTCGGTCAGGGCAAATGCCCCGAGCATTTTGCCCGTTGCGAGCTGCGGCACGTACTTGCGCTTTTGCTCGTCAGTGCCGAAGTACAGGATCGGGTTCGTGCACACTGACGTATGCACGGACAAAATGACCCCGACTGTTGCGCTCACTTTGGAAATCTCATGAATCGCCAGAATATACGACTGAAAATCAGCCCCTGCACCGCCCCATTCTTCCGGAATGGGGATGCCCATCAACCCGATCTCCCCCATCTTTTTCACGATGTCGCGGGGGAACTTTTCCGTCTCTTCCATAACGGGAACGAATGGAGCAATTTCCTTCTGGGCAAAATCGCGTACCATGCGGCGCATCATGTCCTGTTCTTCGTTGAATCGAAAATCCATGTCAGTCCTGCCTTTCCCTCTTATGAGTACGCTCAGTTGTAAACGTAGAAGCCCCGACCGGATTTTTTGCCCAGCCAGCCTGCTTTCACATACTTGCGAAGCAGCGGGCATGGGCGGTATTTCGAGTCGCCGAAGCCTTCGTACAGTACCTCCATGATGTACAGACACGTATCAAGCCCGATAAAATCGGCAAGGGTGAGCGGCCCCATCGGGTGGTTCATCCCCAGCTTCATCACTTCATCGACAGCTTCAGGCGTCGCCACGCCCTCGTACACGCAATAGATCGCTTCATTGATCATCGGCATCAAGACGCGGTTGGAAACAAAGCCGGGAAAGTCGTTGACGCTCACAGGCACCTTGTCCATCTGTTTGGACAAATCCTCCGTCAGCTGGTACACCTCGTCCGCCGTCTGAAGTCCGCGAATAATCTCCACCAGCTTCATGACCGGCACGGGATTCATGAAGTGCATGCCAATCACTTTTTCGGGACGCTTGGTCACAGCCGCAATTTCCGTAATCGGCAGCGAAGAGGTGTTGGAGGCGAGAACCGTATGCGCCGGGCATACCTCATCCAGCTTTTTGAAGATTTCCGACTTCACAGCCATGTTTTCCGTCACGGCTTCCACCACAAAGTCCGCTTCCCGGCCGTCAGCCAGGTTGGCAGAAAGCTTGATACGGCTGAGAATCGCTGCTTTTTCCGCTTCGTCCATCCGTCCCTTTTCCACATTGCGGGACAGGTTTTTATTGATCGTCGAAAGGCCGCGCTCCACAAACTCCTGTTTGACGTCACTCAGAATCACCTGGAAGCCGGCCTGCGCCGATACCTGGGCGATTCCGCTGCCCATCTGTCCTGCTCCCACGACCATGATCGTTTGTACGTTCATATCCACGCCTCCGTTCGCCTATTCCACTTTTATCAAAATCGCGTCTCCCTGGGCTGCCCCGCTGCAGATCGCCGCGATTCCGAGTCCGCCGCCCCGCCGCCTGAGCTCGTAGGCAAGATGAAGGACAATTCTCGCGCCGCTGGCTCCGATCGGATGGCCGAAGGCGATGGCTCCACCGTTTACGTTTACCTTTTCCTCATCCCAGCCGACGATCTTTCCGCTGATCAACGTGACAGCGGCAAATGCTTCGTTGACTTCAAACAATTCAATCTCTTCCAGGCGGGTTCCCGTCTTTTCCAGCAGCTTCTGGATCGCCAGCCCCGGCGTCGTGGCGATGTAAGGGGCTTCGGCTCCCACCTGCGCGTGTCCGAGAATGGTCGCAAGCGGCTTGATCCCCGCCTCGGCTGCCCTCTCCTCAGACATCAGCACCATCGCCGCCGCGCCGTCGTTGATTCCCGGAGCGTTGCCCGCCGTGATGGTTCCGTCCTTTTTGTAAACGGGAGGCAGCTTCGCAAGACCTTCCAGCGTCGTATCGGGCCTCGGGGCCTCGTCACGGGTGACCGGGAGCGGCTCGCCCTTTCGCTGGGGAACGGGTACCGAAACGATCTCTTCGTCGAACAATCCGGCGCTCATCGCCTGCGCGGCCCGCTGCTGGCTGCGGTACGCCCAGCGGTCCTGCTCCTCGCGCGTAATACCGTACTCTTCCGCGACATTGCTGCCGTGAATCGCCATCGGCACCTGATCGAACGGACAGGTAAGGCCGTCGTGCATCATCAAATCCTGCACAGCGGCGTCCCCCATCCGCAGCCCGTATCTCGCTCCAGCCAGCGCGTAAGGGGCGTTGCTCATGCTTTCCATGCCGCCCGCCACGATCATCTGTCCGTCGCCTGCGCGGATAATCTGGTCGCCCATCGCAATCGCCCGCATGCCCGACGCGCATACCTTGTTGATCGTCTGGCTGGCTACGCTCCACGGCACACCGGCCTTGCGCGCAGCCTGGCGGGAAGGGACTTGCCCTGCTCCAGCCTGCACGACCATCCCCATAATCACCTCATCGGCCTGCTCCCCGGATACGCCGGATCGCTCCAGCGCTTCCTTGATCACGATCGCGCCCAGGTCTACTGCGGATACATCCTTCAGTGAACCGCCAAGCCTTCCAAACGGGGTACGCGCTCCACTCACAATCACCGTTTTCATCATCCGGTTCCTCCCTGTATGGTGACATCCAGAAAAACAAACTGAACGAGCGGTCGCTCATTTTCTTCTCTCTTCATTTTGCCCCCTTCACTCCGAATAGTCAATGAATATGCAACAGAAAAACTCGATTTTCGTCGAGCCCAAATTACGGAATCAGACGCGTTCCGGAAATTCATGTGGAGAGCGCAAAAAACAAGCCTGACCTATTCGCCGGCCAGGCCTGCTTTCGTCACTGGATCGGCATCCAGCTCACCTTCCAAATCCCCCGCTGGTTTTTGACCAACCGAAAAGGCTGCGCTTCCCGGCCGTCCGAAAACTGCATGTAGACAATCGCTTCTGCCAGGTACACGGGCTTTTGCCCGGGCGGGCTTTCCGGTCTCTGCTCCTTTGTCTCAAAGCCGGTCACGTGCGCCTTCAGATCGGCCAGCCGTTTTTGCATGTTATCCGCTCCGACCGGATCGTTTTTGACATCCTCCAAAAGCTGCTCCAAGGATGGTTTCGCGTCCTCTTCATGATCGGTGTAAAAGGCGTATTGCATTTGGAGATCCCCTTCTCCCTCGGCGAAGAAGTACAGCTTGAGGATGTCGACAGGCCCCAGTCCGTTCAATACTTCATCCTTCTTTGTTTCCATGAATTCAAAATACGTATCCTTCAGTTCGTGGCTGAGGTCAAAAGTTGACGGCGCCTGCTTCTCACTAATATTCTCGCTGCTGATTGTGCCGTTCGGCCGCATCATGTAAAAATGGATGTCGTTTTTCTCTCCCTGTACGTACTGGATCGAGTACAGATAGAGCTTTTTCTCTTTCCACCCGATGAATAAATTGAGGCCGACCTTTCTCGCTTTCAATCCTTGTTCATCCACTACGTATTCCGGTTCTTCCGGTACATATCCGTCTTGTTTAAAAAAACTGATGTTCCAAAATTCATCGGCGCCGCTTTCCAGATCGCCATTGTCATCGACGACGCTGTGGGTAGAATTGATACGCTTCCGTACCTCTTCCTGAGTCAGTCCAATGCGCAAAGCCTCTTTGATCTCCTGCACCTTTTGCCGTATTTCCTCGTCGCTGGGACCGCTCTGCTGTTGAGTGCCCGGCTGTCCGCTGCCTGGGGAAGGTTCCGGACCTGGTGTTTGTGTCGTCCCGGGCGGGAGTGTCGATGGAGAGGGCCCGGCCGGTACTGGCTCAGGAGCCGTCGTCGCCTGTCCGCCTGGAGACAGGCCGGCCGGTTGCCAGGATGAGGCTGCGAATAGCAGGATGGCGGCCAACACTGCTGCTCCAGCTGTATACAGGTAGCGTTCGCCGAACTTTCGTCTGGTTTTTTGGCTGCTGCGCACCTCGCCTAAAATGCGTTCCTCCAGTTCGGAGGTATCGTCTATCTTCCGCAGGATCGTTTGCTCAGCTGTCTGCTTGAATTCCCGCAGTCGTTTTTCTAGCTCCATTCCAATCCCTCCTTTTCCAGCTGTTCCCTCAGCTTTTGACGCGCCCGGTGCAAACGGGTATGGATCGCGCCCGCGGAAATATCGAGGATTTCGGCTATCTCCTCAATCGTCAGCTCTTCATAGTAGTGGAGCACAATCATCTGCCGATGGGTGTACGGCAAGCTCATCACCAGCTTGGCGAAGCGAATGCGCATGTCGCTTTGCAGCACGGCCGATTCCGCATCCCCGACCACCTCCGCATCTACCTCCGGGCAATAGAACAGATGGCGAAAAGACCAGGACCGCAAATATTTTTTTGATTCATTGACAGCGATTTTGTACACCCACGTCTGCATGGAGCTTTCCTCGCGAAAGGAAGAGAGGTTCTTGTACGCTTTGAGAAAGACCTCCTGGGTAATGTCTTCCGCCAGATTTCGGTCTTTGACAATTAAGTAAACCAGCCGCATCACCTTTTTTACATAGCCGCGAATCAAACTTTCAAATACAGCTTCTTTCGTTTTTTCCAACCGAATGTCGGACTGTTCCAGCTTTCTCACTCCCCTCTCCCTTATTGATCCGGCTGCCGATGATTTCTTACATCGAACATACAGGTTTTCGAAAAAAAATCTCCTTGGCCCCTGTTTGAAGGGACAAGGAGATTGCAGGCCTCGCCGATCCGCTAGATGGCATCCGCGAGAATTTCCGCGACATCGCGTGTCTTTACTTGCTCTTCCAGCTCTTTCATTTTGACGCCGTCGTTCATCATCGTCAGGCAGTATGGACAAGCGCTGGCGATGGCTGTCGGCTTGACCTCGAGGGCCTGCTCGGTGCGGGCTACGTTTACCCGCGTTCCTTCGTGCTCCTCCATCCACATCAGGCCGCCGCCGGCGCCGCAGCACATGCTGTCGCAGCCGCTGCGCTTCATCTCGGCGATTTCCACGCCCGGAATGGCCTCCAGTATTTGGCGGGGCCTGTCGTAAATCTCGTTGTAGCGGCCCAGATAACAGGAGTCGTGGTAGGTAATCCGCTCCTTGACTTCCTTCGTCGGCTTGAGGCGGCCTTCGCGCACCCATTCGGCCAGCAGCTCGGAATGATGGTACACCTCGGCGTTTAGGCCAAATTCCGGATACTCGTTTTTAAACGTGTTGAACGCATGCGGATCGCAGGTGACGATCTTTTTCACGCCGTACACCTCAAACAGCGCGATGTTTTCCTGCGCCAGCTGCTGGAACAAAAACTCATTTCCGATGCGGCGAGCCGTATCGCCGGAGTTTTTCTCCTCATTGCCGAGGATGGCAAACTTTACGCCTGCCTCATGCATCAGCTTCACGAACGCCTGGGAAATTTTTTGGCTGCGAATGTCGAAAGAGCCCATCGAGCCTACCCAGAACAGGTATTCAAAGTCTTCCGTGTTTTGCACGGTCGGGACTTCATACTGCCCGTTCAGGCCTTCGATCCACTTCATCCGGTCCTTGCGGTTGATTCCCCACGGATTGCCCTGGCGCTCGATGTTGTTCAAGGCGCGCTGAGCCTCTTGCGGCATGCTGCCCTCGGTCATGACCAGGTAGCGCCGCATGTCGATGATTTTATCCACGTGCTCGTTCATCACCGGGCATTGGTCCTCGCAGTTGCGGCAGGTGGTACAAGCCCACAGCTCCTGCTCGGTAATGACGTCGCCGATCAAATTTTTGTCGTAAATCGCGGCAGCTGTCCCCTCCGCGGCTGCTGCTGTTTCGTTGGCCTGGAACGCCAGCTGGTTTGCCGCCGTACCCGCAAACGCGAAGCTGGGCATCCACGGTGTGCGGGAGGTTACGGCTGCCCCTTTTTCCGTCAGGTGGTCGCGCATCTTGGTGATCAGGTCCATCGGGGAGAGCATTTTGCCCGTGCCGGAGGCGGGACACATATTGGTGCAGCGGCCGCACTCCACACAGGCGTACAAATCGATCAGCTGCGTCTGGGTAAAGTCTTCGATTTTGCCGACGCCGAATACTTCCTGCGTTTCGTCCTCGAAGTCGATGCTCGACAGCTTGCCCGCCGGCCCCAGCTTTTTAAACCAGACGTTGATCGGGGCAAAAATCAGGTGGGCGTGCTTGGACTGCGGCACGTAAACGGCAAAGGCGAGCAGGATCAGCAGGTGCATCCACCAGAAGACGTAGAACAGGGCGGCAGCGGCCGTCTTCGGGATGCCCGCAAATATCACCGCAATGGCGGATGAGATTGGAGCAAAGCCGGACGCTTCATGGCCGAGCCACAGCTGCTCAAAGGCGAGCGACAGCAAAACGGTAGCCATCAGCGTGGAGATGAACAGAAGCACCAGACCCGACTTGAAGCCGCGTTTCAAGCGCTTCAATTTTTCGATATAGCGGCGGTAGAAGGCGTAGCCGACCGCTGCCAGAATCAAAAACGCCGTGATTTCCTGCATTAGGGAAAAGTACTTGTGAGCGCTGCCAAACGGAAGCTCAAAGCCTTTGACCAGCCCTTTGACGATCAGCTCGATCGCCCCGAACTGCAGGATAATAAAGCCGTAAAACATGACGACGTGCATCACGCCGCTCTTCTTGTCCTTGAGCAGCTTCTTGTGAAAGACGACGTTCTCCAGCATCAGGTTGATGCGTGCGCCAAAGTCGTCCTTCACATCCGGCTTTTTCCCCAGCTTGATAAAGAGATACCGGCTGTACACCACATGGCATGCGAGGTACAAACCGTATGCGAGCACCAGAAAAAACGCGATGAGATTGATTAGAGCCAGCACGGTTCTCAGCTCCCCCTTTTTCGTGTTCGACTGTTGTTTTCTATCTTATCAGAACTGACAGAAAAAATGAATGACCATTCACTCATTATTTTTGTCTTTCCTGAAACTTGTCCAGACTGAGCGTTCGTTCAGGATAGCGTATGCACTGATCTTAACACATATGCTCCTGTCTCGTCACCTCCCTTTCTTCTGACGAGACGTTCCAGATGATGGGCGGGGGCAAAGAAAAATAGCCTCGGAGCAAGCGTGCTTGACGGCTTCGCTTTTCCGAGGCGATCTTTGGGGCAAGAGCGGGTCGGTCACTCCCTTTCCGCTCTCAGCTTTGTTTCATCAGTGTCCTGCTTTCGGCTCCCATACTTGTTTCGTCGTCGCGCTTGGCTTCAGTCTCCCGGCGCTTGTTTCTCTGCTGCGGCCCGCTTTAGTCTCCCGACGGTTGTTTCTCCGTCACGGCCGGGTTTTAGTCTCCCGACGCTTGCTTCTCCGTCACGGCTCGCTTTAGTCTCCCGACGCTTGTTTCTCTGCCCCGGCCTGTTTTTTCTCGCGCTGCTCCTGCCGCACGTCGGCCAGCGACTTGACCTTGGTCGCCTTGATCCGCTTGTTGCGAGCCAGACCCGTCGGCTCCAGATTGTCGGCTTCGTCCTTCATCAGCGCCGCAATGCCGACTGCCTTTCCTTTGGCGGCCGCGCAATATTCGCAGTTCGCCTCGTCGTGGGCGTGATACGTCTTCGGCTCCGGATAGGAGGTGATCACACCTTCAAAGTTGCGGAGCACGACTTTGTCAGCCGACTGCGAAACGATGTAGTTCGGCATGACCGGAATTTTGCCGCCGCCGTGCGGAGCGTCCACGACAAAGGTCGGAACGGCATAGCCGGACGTATGGCCGCGCAGATGCTCGATGATCTCGATCCCTTTGCTGACCGGCGCGCGGAAGTGGCCGATCCCCTCAGACAGGTCGCACTGATAGATGTAGTAGGGACGAACACGGATTTTGACCAGATCGTGCACGAGCTTTTTCATCGTGTTCGGACAGTCGTTGATTCCGGCCAGGATAACCGCCTGATTGCCCAGCGGCACGCCCGCGTTCGCCAGCATTTCACAGGCCTGCTTGGCTTCCGGGGTAATCTCCTTGGGGTGGTTGAAGTGCGTATTCAGCCACACCGGATGGTATTTTTTCAAGATGTTGCACAGGTTTTCCGTGATGCGCTGCGGGAATACGACCGGAGCGCGCGTACCGATGCGAATGATCTCCACATGCGGGATTGCCCGCAAATTGCTGATGATGTATTCCAGGATGCGGTCGTTGATCAAGAGGCCGTCTCCGCCGGAGAGCAGCACGTCCCGCACTTCCGGTGTGTTGCGGATGTAGTCGATACAGGCGTCGAGCTGCTTCTTGGGAACACCCATGCCGATCTGGCCGGAGAACCGGCGGCGCGTACAGTAGCGGCAGTACATGGAGCACTGGTTGGTTACGAGAAACAGCACCCGGTCGGGGTAGCGGTGAGTCAGCCCCGGCACCGGCGAATCAGTGTCCTCGTGAAGCGGGTCTTCCATGTCGTATTTCGTCCGGACCATCTCGGAGGAAAGCGGAACGGACTGCATCCGTACCGGATCCTTTGGATCGTCGGGGTCCATCAGCATGGCGTAGTAAGGGGTAATGTTGAGCGGAATGGTCTGGCTGGAGATGCGAACCCCTTCTTCTTCCTCCGGTGTCAGATTAATCACTTGCTTCAATTCGTCCACGGTGCGAATGGTGTGCGTCAATTGCCACATCCAGTCGTTCCATTGTTCCTCCGCAACATCCTTCCACAATTCAATCTGGCGCCAGTCGCGCTTGGTGGCTACCGTCATGTCTGTCATCCCCTCTCATCGCGTGTCGATCACACGTGTTTCGCTCGACAGGAAAGAGATGCAACACTCGTGCCAATCAAATCAAAAGATTCGGAAAATATGAAATACGCCCTGGTATTGGACAAGAAACATGCGCTAGCCAATGCATTGCTGACGCTAATCAGACCTTTTCTTTGATATCCAAACGGCATGTACAGGTCAGCAGCCATTTTCAAGCCATTTTATTGATTTCAACTGCCGAAAATTCGGCACAAAGACCATTCTACTGATTCGTCCCGCTTCGTTGGGACAGTTTGTACTGCAGCGTTTGACGCGGAATCCCGAGCAGCTTGGCTGCCCGCAGAACGTTCCCCTCCGTCTCCCGCATCGCCTGCCCGATCATTTGCTCTTCCACGTCGCGGAGCACCTCTGGCAGGGAAAGTTGGCCGTTTATAGGCACTAGGCCCATGCTTCCGGTACTTTTTTCGCCGTGGAGAAGTGCGGCCCCGGACATCCTTTCGAGAAGATGGGGCGGCAGATGCTCCGCTTCGATCACGTAACCTTCCACCATGTTCATCGCCGCTTCGATCACATGCTCCAGCTCGCGCACATTCCCGGGCCAGTCGTATCCGGAAAACAGGGTGGATACTTCTTCGCTTATTCCCTGCACCCGCATCTGAAACTTCTGATTGTATTTCGCCAGAAAATGACGGACGAGAAGGGGGACATCCTCTCTACGCTCACGGAGCGGCGGCAGTTCGAATGACACGACATTGATCCGGTAATACAGGTCCGTCCGCATCGCTCCCTTGCCAACGAGCGCCAGCGGAGGCTCATTCACTGCCGCAATGACTCTCGCATCTACCCGGGTTGAATGGCTGCTGCCGATCCTGCGAATCTCCCCGTCCTGCAACGCGCGCAGCAGCTTCGCCTGCAAATCGAGCGGCATGCTGTTCAGCTCATCCAGAAACAGCGTTCCTCCGTCAGCCAGCTCAAACAGTCCCGGTCTGTCGTCTGCCCCGGTAAAGCTGCCTTTCGTCGTCCCGAAGAGGAGGCTCTCCAGCAGCGTGGCTGGCAGCGCGGCACAGTTTTGGGCGATAAACGGCTTGCCGCTCCGTGCAGACGCCTGATGAATCGACTGCACGAACAGCTCCTTCCCTGTCCCTGTCTCGCCATAGATCAGCACGGGGGACGAGGTTCTCGCCGCGCGCCTGGCCCGGTCGATCAGCTGCTTCATCCGCTCGTTGCAGGTGAGAATGTCGGCGAAATGAAAGGAGAGCCCGTCTCCAGTGCCATTTTGAACCCGCTTTGCCTTTTTCGACTTGTTGATTTTTGCCTGGAGGTCGAGCAATTTTTCCGAAAGCTCCTTGAGCTTCCCGATATCCTTGGCAACCTCCACCGCCCCCACCAGACGCTTTCCTACCCGGACCGGGAGCGTTGTGTTGATCGTCTCCACTCTCACGCCCCGCCAGTTGGTGTACGCCTGAGGCTTGTTGAAAATCGGCTCCCCGTTTGCAATCACCGTCAGCAGCGTGCTGGAGTGCCGGTCGAGGGACGGAAAGACCTCAAGCAGCGGCTTGCCTAGCACCTCGTCTGGCGTCAGCCCGTCCAGCTTTGCGGCGACGTGGTTGTAAAAAATCGAGATGCCATTGGCATCGACGACATGAATGCCTTCATCAATGGCGCCCAAAATGGCCTGGAGCATTTCTACCGTTTCCGACATTGGCATCCGTGCACATGCCTCCTTTCACACAAGTGCCAAAAAATCATCACTATGCCGAATATTCAGCACTTTATCGCTGTCGTTCGATCTGGGCGGCAACAAAAATCGTATAGAGCACATGTCCAATCGTCCAGATGATAAACGCGGCAAATGACATCGGTGTGCCGCTGAACAGACTGAAGGGCAGGTAGGCCACCGTAAACGCAAGTGCCCAGTACAGCAGAAATTTAATTGTAGCGCTCCGATCGCGGGGATAGAAATACGCCATGAAAAACACGACGACCACGCTGATCAAAAGGTGTATCAATAACTCCACGACGGATGGAAGACCGGCCATTCCCGGCACATAGCCGACATCGATCAACACGGCAAACGTGGATGTCCCGAACAATCCGTCGCACAAAGCCAGAAATGCTGCAAGAATCAGGCCGCCGATGAATCCGTTGACCAAGACAAAGGTCATTGCTGTTTCCTCCTCTGGCGCAAGCTATCCTTATTGTACAGGAAGAAAGACCGCTCATGAAAGGGCGGTCTTCGTCATCTGCGGCTGCCGATCAGGCGTCTTTTCCGTTACCAGCCTATTTGCAGGGCAATTTCGTGGTCCCCCGCATACTGCTCGTTCAACCAGAGCTGGTAGGAGATTTGGATGAGGGACGGTCGTCCATTCACATCGTTTCGCTTCAGCTTGTGCACATTTACTTCCATCGAGAATATCCCGTGCGGACTGCGGTACGTCGTGCGGTCCGTTACTCCCTTTTGAAACCGCTGCTTCGTCTGTATCGCTCCCTGCCTCAAGAGGGAGATGCTTTCCTGTGAAAATTTCCAGACGGTGCTGACTTCTCCGGCACCCTCCAGCTGTTCTTTATAGGTAAGGTACCAGTCGCTTCCTTTTTGCGTGCAGCGACCAGAATATTGATGGGTATCTTCTTGCCATTCGTCGTACAGTTTATGTCTGGATGTCAGTTCAACGCTCACTTCTTGCATGTGCAGACAAATCCTCGCTTTCCGGACAGCTTTTCCCTCGTCCCATTCTACGCTCCGCGCTCTTTTGTTGCAACCATCGCTTCCTCCTGCGGCAGCTTCAGCAGGTGGGGCATGGATGCGCCTACTCCAACCGCCGCCAGCAGCAGAAGTCCCGCGAGCACGAGGTAGCCGACGCCAGCTCCCGTACTGTCGATTATGAAGGTGAACAGCCCGATCAAGATTAGACGCATCGCCATCCCCGCGGAGTTGAAGAAGCTCATGACTCTGCCCATCACCTGTTTGGGCACTACATTCATGTAAAGCGTCTGGCGCACGAGCCGCACCGAGGCATTGCACCAGCCGAAGAATACGGAGGCGGCCACAAAACCCCACCCCTGATCAACGACCACCATCGCGACCGTTGCAATCGCAAACAGCAGGGTGTTCCCTACCATGGCTGACAGCTGACCCGCTTTTTTGACCATGACGGCGACAAGGAAGCCTGCCGCCACAGCGCCTATCGCATACGTCACTTCGCCCAGCGAAAAAATGTTCACTTCCGCCTTCAAGGACTGATTCACGTAGACAGGAGCAAGCAGGTTGCTGGCCATGACCGCAATAAACGGCATCATGGCAGAAAGGCCGAAGACGAGAAAGCCCCGGTTTGAGCGGATGTACTCCCAGCTTTGGTACAGCTGGCCGGCCCAGGAAACGCCGCTGTTCTTCTTCGCCTCTGACTCCAGGGTGAAGGTATAGGACATCGTCGACATCAGCAGGTAGGCGATCAAATAGGTGAGTGCGTTAATCAGCAGGACGATGTGAAGGCCGAACAGGTTCAGCAAAAACCCGGCGAAGGCGCCAGCCAGGACGGTAGCCGTCTGCCCCTCCACCTCCAGCAGGCTGTTGATGTCGTTGTAGTGTCTGGGCGGAAAGCTTTCCTGCACGAGCGCCGCCTGCGCGGGATAGTGAATTTGATACATCAGGGTTGTCACCAGATAGACGGTGATCAGCATCCACTCTGCATAGGGGCCGAAAAATCCCCAAAGTGCGAGGATGCCCAGGACGGCAAAACCGATGGCGTGCTCTGCCAGCATCATCCGTTTTCGGGACAGCCGATCGATCAACGTGCCGATATACGGGCCGACAAAGAACATGAGTACAGCGGATGTGAACATGGTCGTGCCCAGCAGCTCGGCGGAACCGGTGGATTCGACCAGGTACCAGGCGATTCCGATCATGGTCATTCCTTGGCCAAATCCGGAAAACAGATTGGAAAAGAACAGTTTTTTGAATTCCCGGTTGCTGAATACCTCTTTCATGGCTGAACAGCCCCTTTTTTTCTTCGATCCTCTTTTTTATCATAATAGCTAGAATATTCTATTTTGTAAATAAAAATGTTTATTATGTGGACTGGTTTTGCTGAAAAGATTCTTTATTCCGGCTTTGGGGGAGGAGATGAAAGAGGAGAAAAACGCTACAGGTTCGGTGGGACACCTGCTGGGGGTTTGACTGGACGACTTCATTCCAAAAGTGGAACCGCGTCCAAAAGCAGCTTTTTCAGGGAGCATCTCAGAGTTGGACGCTAAAGGCGTGTTCCACTTTTGGAACGAAGTCTTGGTTGGCGTCCCAAAGACCCTCGCGTTTTTCTCCTCTTTCATCTCTACAGCTGCTTCGTTTATTAGGACTATTTTTCGCAAAACCACAGAAGAAGGGCATTGGTTCCTTACGTTTTATAATCAAACTGATAATCGAAAACGCCTCCGGCAAAAAACCGAAGGCGTCTCTTTGTTGACATCATGGATGAACCACATCCATATGTTGTGGCTTTGTTGTGATTCGTAGCAAAACTTTATTTTACGAAGCCCAGAATCAATTCACGCACGATTTTGGATGCGACGATTTGGGTCATTTCGCTGTGGTCGTAGACCGGTGCTACCTCGACCAGGTCGCAGCCGATGACGTTGGCTCCGTTTTTGGCCATGTAGTGGATGGTGTCGAGCAGCTCGCGGGAGGTGATGCCGCCTGCTTCTGTCGTTCCGGTGCCCGGCGCATGGGCAGGGTCCAGCACGTCGATGTCGATGGTCAGGTAAATCGGGCGGTTGCCGATAGTTGGCAGCGCTTGTTTCACCGGCTCCAGGACATCGTATTTGTACAGGTGCATGTTTTCCTTGGCCCACTCGAATTCTTCCTTCATGCCGCTGCGGATGCCGAAGGAATAAACGTTTTTCCCGCCGATGAGGTCGCACGCCTTTTTGATCGGCGTGGAGTGGGAATACGGATAGCCCTCGTAGTGATCGCGCAGGTCGGTATGGGCGTCGAAATGGAAAATGACCAGATCGGACTTGTACTTTTCGTAAACGGCTTGAATCACCGGCCAGGAGACCAGGTGCTCGCCGCCGAGTCCAATCGGCATTTTGCCGTCTGCCAGCACTTTGCCGACAAACTCGCGAATCGCGTCGAGGCTTCCCTCTACATTTCCGAAAGGCAGCGGAATATCGCCCGCATCAAAGTACTTTACGTCTTCCAGCAGCCTGTCCAGGTACGGGCTGTACTCTTCGAGGCCGATGGAGACCTCGCGAATCCGGCCTGGGCCAAAACGGGAGCCCGGACGGAAGCTTACCGTCCAGTCCATCGGCATCCCGTAGATGACTGCCTGGCTTTCCTCGTAATTGGCGTGGCTGCGGATAAACACATTGCCCGAGTATGCTTCGTCAAAACGCATAAATTCCGCCTCCATCCTTAGTCGCGAGTCAGCTCAGCCACGAAGTTGGGCAGCTTGAAAACAGCGTGGTGAATCTCCGCATTGTAGTATTTGGTGCCCAGATCCTTGATCTTGCTTGCGTCCACTTCCAGCGGATCATGCTGTTTGGAGCCGATCGTAAAGCTCCACAGACCGGATGGATAAGTCGGGATGCTGCACGTATACAGACGGGTCACAGGGAAAATGGAGCTGATATCTTTAAATACACGCTTGATCAGGTCGCGGTTGAACCATGGGGACTCTGTCTGGGCCACCATGATGCCGTCCGGTTTCAACGCGTCGTAAATGCCTTGGTAAAAGCCTTTTTCAAACAAGCCTACTGCAGGGCCAACCGGTTCGGTCGAGTCGACCATAATGACGTCATATTCGCCCTTGTGGTCGTGAATGTGCTTGATCCCGTCAATTACTTGCACGTCGACACGCGGATTTCCGCTCAGTTCGCTGGCGATTTGCGGGAAATACTTTTTGCTTGATTCAATCACGCCGCCGTCGATTTCAGCCAACACGGCTTTTTCCACGGAAGGATGCTTGACGATTTCACGGATTGCTCCGCCGTCTCCTCCGCCTACGACCAGAACCTTTTTCGGGTTCGGGTGAGTATTGAGGGCAACATGAGAGATCATCTCGTGATAGACGAACTCATCCACGTCAGTAGTCATGACCATGCCGTCGAGGACCAGCATACGTCCGAATTGCTTCGTGTTAATGATATCCAGCTGTTGAAAATCGGTTTTTTCGCTGTATAAGGTCTCGGAAATTTTTGTCGTAATACCGTGATTTTCCGTTTGTTTTTCGGTGTACCACAGTTCCATGTTCATGATTATGTACCCTCCTTCTAATAACCGCATTGGTTGAAAAAAGCGACCAAAGCCGGGCCAGAGGCCGTTCCTGCCGTGATGGTCTGCGACAGAAGCGAATGTTTCATAATTCGTATCTGCCAAGAAAATTATAGTAGCTGGCCCCCAAAATGCAAGATATTTTTCAAAAACGTGATACGCAGGCCGAAAGCCAAGTTTATCCAGGTCTGTTTTTTCCCATACTAGACAGGAAAAACGATTCGTTCGTTTAGTATGCCCCGAAGAGCAAAATATTTTGGGAGGAAAGGACGAGATGTCATGGAAGTGACGCGGGAAGCTCCGCTGATACGATACCTTCGCTTGGCAAAGAAATTCGTAAAATTTCTCATACTCAGCCTATTGTGCTGCTCGTTTGCCGCCTTGATGCTCATTCTCTACCTCCGTTCGCAGCCGCTGCCGGAGGTGTTTATCAATCAGACCACCACGATTTACGCGGAAAACGGCGAAGTCCTCGATACGCTTCACCGCGGGCAGAACAGGATCGTCGTCCCGCTCAAGGAAATGGCCCCCTCGCTCGTCCAGGCTACGGTAGCCATCGAAGACCGCTCTTTTCACGATCATTACGGAATCGACTGGAAACGTCTGGCACGCGCTGCCTACGTGGATGTCATCCACATGGAAAAGGTGCAGGGGGCAAGCACGATCACACAGCAGCTGGCGCGAAACCTGTACTTGACGCTGGACAAGACCTGGGAAAGAAAAATCAAGGAGGCGCTCCTCGCCATCCAGCTCGAGCTCAATTACAGCAAAGACGAGATTCTGGAAATGTACATGAACCAGATTTACTACGGCCATTCCGCTTACGGCGCCCAGGCGGCGGCCCAGACGTATTTTGGCAAAAACGCCAAGGACCTGACGTTAGCCGAAAGCTCCATGCTGGCCGGGATTCCGAAAGGTCCTTCCTACTACTCGCCTTTTGTCGACTTTGAAAAGGCCAAGGCCCGGCAAAAACTGATCCTGCAGGCGATGCAGCGTTCCGGTTACATCACGGCGGAGCAGGCGGAGAAAGCTTACGCCGAACCGATCAGGCTGAAGGACCGGACCCGGGAAAAAGCCGTCGAACAAGCCCCTTACTTCCTCGATTACCTGGGAAGTCTCGTCAAAAACAGGTACGGAATCGATGAGGAAACCTTTAATCACGGAGGCTTAAAAATTTACACCACGCTTGATCCCGCCATGCAGAAAAAAGCGGAGGAAATCATCGCCGCCACCTTGCCCAAGGACAACCCGGACTTGCAGGTAGGCCTTGTGGCCATGGATCCGAAAAACGGCCATGTGAAAGCAATGGTCGGCGGAAGAGATTATCAAAAAAGCCAGTACAATCGTGTGCTTGGGCAGCGTCAGCCAGGCTCTTCCTTTAAACCGATCCTCTATCTGGCTGCCCTGCAAAACGGGTTCACGCCGCTGACGATGATGAAAAGCGAACCGACCGTTTTCACCTACGACCGGGTCAAGCAGTATATCCCCCGCAATTTCGGGGAGCGCTACGCCCATGACTTTATCAGCATGAGGGAAGCCATCAAAACGTCTGACAATATTTACGCCGTCAAAACGATTGACCATCTGACAGCGCAAAAGGTGGTCGAGCAGGCAAAAAGCCTGGGTATTACCAGCCCCCTTCAGGCTGTTCCCTCGCTCGCTTTAGGCACCTCACTGGTGTCGCCTTTCGAGCTGAACGCGGCATACGCGACATTTGCCAACAGAGGGGAATATGTAAAGCCGATTGCGATTACACGCATCGAAGACAGTCAAGGAAACATCATCGCGGAAGAAAAAACGGAGAAAACCCAGGTTGCTGATCCAGTAGCCTCCGCCCTGCTTGCCAACATGATGCAAAGCGTTTTTGAACGGGGCGGTACCGGTTACCGCGTCGCCACTATTCTCAATCGGCCGGTAGCGGGAAAGACAGGCTCGACCGATTATGACGCGTGGTTGAGCGGATTTACTCCGCAGCTGGTCAGCACAGTCTGGGTAGGGTACGACCAGAATCGCAAGGTAGATGATGTGAAGGAAGGCTACCTCTCCAAAAAGATCTGGGCCGAATTTATGGAAAAAGCGCTGCAGGACCAACCGCCGGCACTGTTCGAAATGCCGGCCGGGGTCGTCTCCGTCTACATTGATCCGGGGTCAGGCAAATTGGCTACAGAGCATTGTCCCGACCCGCAGCTTTATTACTTTGCCAAAGGGACGGAGCCGCAAGAGTTTTGTACGGACCACCTTCCGCCAAACGAGTCGCCTACCCCGCTCCCCCCTCCCGATTCCCCTTCCTTCTGGCAGCGAATGGGGAGTTGGTGGAGTCCGTCGCAATGACGACGCACAAAACCGTTTTTCAGGGAAAAGGGCCAAGCCTCATGCAGAATATATCTGCGAGGGTTTGGCCCTTTTTGTACAGATGTTTCTTGTACAACTGTTTCTTGTACAACTAACTGTTTCTTGCACAACTGCTTTTTTTAGAGCTTGCTGGACCGTTGGCTTTGTATAGATGCTTACTGCATCGTTGGCCGGTCGGCTTCGCCTGGTCGGGTCGTCTGTTCGCCGCCACCTACCACGCCGTTTCCATCCGTAAACAGATGGTCGTTGTAAATGGTGATCATTCCGGCTTTTTCGAGTTGATCCAGTACCTCAAACAGGCTCTCCCGTTTACCGGCCGGCAATCGACCGATAAAGGTATTGATCTGCTGAGGAGAAACATGCGAGCGAAAATGGACGCCGCCATGTCGTACAAAGTGATCGTGCTCACCTTGTGTCCGGGTATGATCGGTCAACCGAAACGCCCCCTTGCTTCGACAATTTGGCCGTGCGTCATTAGTCTGTTACAATTGTCCCACGCAAATGCCCTGTAAATATTGTGTGGGCGCTTTCAAAAAGACAAACAGGGAAAGAGTGACGGCTCTCTCCCTGTTTGCTAACCTAGTGTACATGTATACAGCTATGAAATTAAGTTTACCTGACTTCAATATTACTAACAATTGATTTCCTCATTTGTTCACATACCGTTCAAGATTTCCAACTCAGGCCAATCCTTCCTGCAATTCAGCGGAAGAATTTTTCCACATTTGTTCATTGTTCTCGATCAGCAGCTTTTTCAATGCCGCTTTTTCCTTCTCGTTCAATTCCGATACCATAATCCGCCGTTTCATGGAATAGTCCATCCGGTTCACGTGGTCAGCCAGGATTTTGTAGCCGCGGCGAGCTTCCCGATCAATTTCCATATAGCATGCCGTTACACCAGCGTAATACGGACCTGCTTCGTTGCGGTCCACCGTCACCCATACGACCCAATAAGGCTTTCCGTTCGGAACCTCTTCCTTGTTGGCAGTCCATTTGATGCCTTTTTCAACGACGCTTTTGGCATGGAGCGCTCCCATGTCGATGTAAGCTTCATCCCCGTCGATAATTACTGACGATACCGCTGACAAATCAAGTACGCCCTGGCCGTAGCCGCCGTGCACATCGGTCTTGCCGCTGACGATCGTGAATCCGCCCTTTTTGCTGTCAAAAACATCCATTGCGTAACACCTCTTTTGCTCTCAGACTCTTGAGGATATTCTACCCTGAAACCACGCTGCGCGCAATTTGTCCGCTTGCCCTGCTTTGCTGCCAGCACGTGCCGAGGATGAATGAGGTGTTCATACATAGTACTCGTGAGGGACACAATAAGCTTATTCATCTTGCTCGAAGGAGAATGCCGCGATGACGGATGTAAACCATACTCATTCCCACGATAGCCCGAGAGAACGCGACATTGAATTGAATAGACAGCGCCAGCTTCAGGAGCCTTATCCTGCTGCGGCAAAGGCAGTAGATCAGATTGTTGCCGAAAAACGCGCTGAATCTCCTCCTGTTTCAGGCACTTCAGGAGCTTCGGAAGAACTTAGGGGAGAGGGCGACGGGCTGGAAACGGACATTCCCTCCAATTACCAAGCGAGCTTTGGCCGACTGCCAAAAAGCCTTTCCAGTTTTTCCATGAAAAGAGATCCGGGGAGGCTGTAACCTCGCGGATGGGAATTCCGAACAACAGGCTGCCGGAAAGGCGGCCTGGCTTGTCCTTTTCTTGCTTGTCCTTCTCTGGTTATGCCTCTTTTGTTCTCTTATTTATTAGCTTCTGGGTGATTGCGGAGCGACTTCACTATTTTTTGGACCAGCCAAATCAACAGCTGTACGTTCCAGGCGGTGTTGAGAGCCATCAGAAGGCTAAATTCCCATCCAAAAACAATCAACCCTGTTTCGGGAAGAACCATTTCGTAAAGCAAAAACGAAAGCGGTACGGTCACCAACATGTTCATATACGCTCTCGTTTTGAAAATCATCGTCAAAAAAACGCAAATGGCGAGCAATAACAGCGGTATTCCCGTTGACCAGGCCATAATAATCGGCATCAAGACGAGGTACATCATCAAGCTCATTTCCATTCTCTCCTTAAGCTTTGCCCCATGTTTTTATGTTCCACGCTTAAAGGCATCCTCGTCGTTTTTCGCGTCTTCTTCCTGTTCAAACTCTTCATTCTCTTTTTTATCAGGAAAATGTCCATCCTCTTCTGACGAGTATTTGTCTATCAAGAAGGGAGAAATGTGCTCGCCGTTGCTCAATTGCACACGATCTGCGAAAACAAGCGGTTCCAGATCAAGCACATCAATCACAACGACATTTCCGTGATACTCTACGCGAAGGTTCTCCCAGTCTTCTTTTTTATCCGCAGAGATTGTCATGGTCTGTCCCGACTTCGTAAAGGCAATCTCCGGAAACTGTCCATCCTCGCGAGAGATAATATAATACAAATATTCCGGCTTCTGAGGCGTTTTTCTCAGACCGTTCTGAATTTTATCTACTCCTTTTAACAACTGGATGACTTGTTCGATCACGAACGGGTTTTTCGGCAGAGCGGCATGTGCCGCTGCTGCGTAATACTTTTTTGTGATATCGCTCTGGCTATATTCGGCGCTTGCATATGGCACGGTCCCATCTCCTTTCCCACTGTCAAAAAAAGGCGTTAACATATCTCTGCCTGTATGGTATTCATAGCCGAGCAAAGTCTTTTGTCCGGTTCCGATAATCGAGTACTGCTGAACCCTCAAGGTCTTTTTGTCCCATTTATTGTGAAGTGCCTCCGCCTGGCGAACCAATGGGGTATAGGCAATCCTGACCCGGCTGTCAGTCACCATATCTTGGTATTGAAAGCTATAGACAGGGTCTCTTTTTAAAACGGTCGCCTTGTCAAAGTAAGTCGGCGACGGCAGCAGCTCATAAACGGCAGGAGCGTATTCCGCAATCACCTTCCCAGTCCCTTCATGGAGCAATGGCACCCCAAAGTCATATCCAAATTGAATGGCTTGATACGCACGAGGCGAGCCCAAAAAAGGCGTGCCCATGTAAATGATTCGTTTTACCTTGGGCTGGTAGGATACATTCGAAAGCAGGGTTTCTCTTGTCAACAGGCCTCCCATGCTGTGGGCGACCAATTGAACCTGTCTCGCCCCCGTTGTATTCAAAGCCTCGTCGATTTTTTCTTTCAAATACTTGGCATTGTCCTTGTTGCTGTAGCGCCAATCATAGGGCATGGCAAACATGGTGGAGTTTTTTTCGTATCCTTCCGATTCCAGTCGCTTGACCATGCTTGCGTACTGCTCAGCCTCATGCTTCACTTTATCGAGAGGCAAGTAGGACAAATATTCGATAGCGCGAAAGCCCCCGTCTTCTTTCTCCGGGTAAATCGCAAATCCTCGGTTTAGAGACTCTACCTCCACGCTGTTTTTCGCCACTGGCTTCAAGGCAAGAAATCGGCGGTGGCGCGGATCGCGAATTCCAAGTGCGATATTGCTCAAGTCGAGCCAAGCTTCAGAGGTTACTCTCTTTTCTTCTGCTTGCAGCCTTGATCCGCCGATCCCGGGAATCAGAATGACGGGAATCGTACTGCTGGTCACTTGCAACCGGTAGGAGTGATTCTTGAAACCGGAAGTGCGGCTCGCAGAGACCTTTACATAGTACGTGCCGGGGTCGCCGTTATAGACGATTTCCTCGTCCTTGTTCTTCGGTCTGTCTGAAAATGCGACCTGCTTGTTATCGCTGTCATACAGGTACAAGTCGAGATCCATACCCTCGGGGATATCCCAAAGCTTAGCCACAATGGTTGAAGCCAGGCCTACCGTAATCTTGTAATAGTCAACGTCACTGGGATCATGAAGATTGGCGATAATCTCGCCCTCATCTACAGGATGGGCCTCTTTTATGGTGTTATTTGGCTCGTACTCGTCCGGCTTGCCTTCCCGGCCGTTGTGAAAATCGGCCCGCAGCAGGTAGTAATTCGATCGGTCAAAGGAATCATTATTCCCCTTAATTTGCACGTAATACCATTTGTTTTTCTCCACAGCGATCTCTTCGACCTTTTGATCGGCCTGACCCGGTTTGGTGGAGCTTCCGATCTCTCTTTTCTCATCATCAAAGACGTACAAATGATAGTTGGCCTGATCTGGCACCTGACCCAATGAAAACGTAAGCGTTCCGTCACTGGCAGGCCTGATCTTCCACGTGTCTATGTCTCCGCTCTTCTGGATTCGCCCATGGGCGTTTTTGCCCGCAAACATCCAGTCCGCTTTGGCAAAAGTATCGTTTGGTTCCACCTCAAAGGTAGCGGGCATTTTCCGCAATGCGGATTCACCCGGTTTTTTCTTTCCCGCAAAACGGCGTTGGAAGTCTCGATCCGCCTTCTCCAATTCCGACTGATCATGCGGTTCCTCCCCGTCCCCTTCTCCCTCTTCCGGATTTGCCGGCTCTACAGGCATGTCAGCTTCCTCAGGTTCATCCGTCTTGTCCGTTTCAACAGCCTCTTCCGGCAGTTCCGCTGTTTGGGGCGTCCCGTATCCGGCTTGCCCCGGCCCTGACTCAACGCTGTCGCTCTCCCGCGGCGGATAAGCCAGGGCAGAACCTTTGGCTGTCCCGGTCTCTTCCTTTCGGTCAGCGGCTTGCTTTTCATAGGCTATTCCCGCTGGAACAATGCCGAAAAGCAAAAGGACAAACACGACCAAAACGCTGGTGATCCTGATTCGCTTCTTCACATAAAAACCCCCTAGCTTGTTCTTCTTCCACCGTAGAAAAAGACAGATAGGGGGTGCAAATATATTTAACTTGCCGCTATCTGGTAGTGTGATTGCGGATTCCCTGGCGCTCCCAGGCATTTGCTGTCACGGCAAACGGCACACGGTAATCAGCCGGCTCATGGCCTTGACCATTCTGCTTGCTTGGGAACGCAAACCCCTTCGCGACACCGAAGCGGAACTGCACGGAGAAATAAACGGCATAAGCGGCATCCTTTTTGAATCCCTTTTGCTTGTCTCCCATCAAGGGAGTATCCACGCCCATTTCCCGCACTCCCAATTTGGGCACGGAATAGGAGGGCCCTTGCCATAAAATCGGCGTTGTCTTGTTCAGCGAAAGGGTCGATTGAAGTGTCGTGTTCCTAAGCCCTGTCTCGGAGATCCAGGATTTCGCCGCCGTGATGTCGGGATACAGTCCGCTGACTGGATGGCGATGGCGAGGCTCCAGGATGACATGGGTCAGCATTCGTTCGCCGGCGTAAAAGTCATCCGGTTTATTCGCTGGATAGCGGTCGCGCGCGGTGTATTCCTGCCAATCGCTTGTGTGACGGAGCACTCCTTTGGCGTTCGGTTCAAACACGCCAAATTGACGCTCGCCGCCTTTTACCGTTATGGTGTAGCGTCCTGTCATGGCTTGATTTACGGTGCTGGACCTGCAGGTTTCCTCACCTTCCGCTCCCTTGCTTTTTGAACAAATGTCGTATGAGAGAATAAACTGGACATTGTAATCCATCGTGATCACGAAGCTGTTGATTTCCGCTTTGTACTTCATCGCGTTCAGCACCTGTCTCCAGGTCGTTTCTGTCGAAACGATCGTGCCCGCGTACGTATAGTCCCCGCCCATTGACGAGCTGCTCACCTTCCATTCCTGCGGCGTACCGGGACCGGATACTTTGAGATCGAGCATCGCCGGATTGTACACCGCCAGGCTTTTTGCGTCGGCGATGTACTCAGGACTGACACTCACGCTGGCGTTCTTGATCCCCTCGCCGCTGGCCGCCTGCAGCAGCTGCGACTTGTATGTGGCGATATTTTGGTTGATTTCCCGTTTCACTTGATCAAACCCTTGATTGATCTTCGTTTGGTCGATAACGACGCGAATCTTTGTCGGCTCCCTCTCCCAGACCCCATCCACATGGACCTCAAGATTTTGCAGCTCGCGTCCATTGCTGTCAAAGATATGGAGTCCGATTTCACCGCCGTCAAAGTCTCCGCCTCCAACTGGCGGTGGCGGTATCTCCGGTTCCTTTGGTTCATCTGGATCGTCGGGATCACCCGGTTCCCCTATAACCCTAACGGGCCACTGAGCGCGGTTATCCGGCCAGACCGTTTCGTTTTCCGGCTTGTCTCTATCCGGATTGATATTGGCGATAAAATACTGCGATTTTTGCGGGTATTTGGTTGGAACGGTAATCTTGCGCACCTCTCCGGGTTTGAACTTGTTCACGTCAAGCATCGTGGCTTTGTCCGAGCTTTCCCAACGGACGGCCAGCTTCGTGTCATGTTCCAGCTTCCCGGCATTTTTTACATCAAAGGTAATCGTTGCTTCGGTTCCCGGTTCCTGCGGATCTCCAGGGGTGATGGCAAAGCTGCTCTTGATGATGAAAAGGTTCTCCCCTTCTGGCTTCGGTACACCGGTTCCTTCGCCGATCTGCACAAAGAAAAAGCCGTCGCAATCCGCTACTGTACGGTCCTGGGCGAAAAATTCGACCTTGTAAAATCCGGGAAGAGGGAAATAATGATCCGTATCCGGGTCCATGGGGAAAATGATTGTCTGTTCGATTTTTGCGTGATTCGAATTGGGAAGCCATTTTCCATCGCGCTTTCTCTCCCAGGATTTATTTTTCGGATCGAAATAGTAGAGAATAAAGTCGATTTTATCCTCAGCTCGGAGTGTGAAAGCGTGCCACGGGTCAACCCATTGTTCGGGCTTCATCTCTATTGTTTCGCCTCGTCCGACTGGCTTGCTCCAGACGGTATTATCATCGTATTTTCCGCCCGTTATCTTCGCTGTCAGAATATAGCATCGTCTGTCGGACAAGATCGGGAAGGTCATTTCCACGACACAATCCCTATCTGAGATAAAGACCAGCGTGACCTCATCCCCTGCGTCAATCGTTTCCGGCAAAATCAACCGAAACCTTTCATTTGTCTGCAGCTTTCCAGACAGCGGCTTGTTGCTGTCCCCATCCTTTATAAACCAGGAGCCGGCGACATCGGCGGAAAGATCTGTATGGGTATCGTACCCGTCTCCCGTAGCGGTCAGATTGGAGAAATACATGCTTTTCAAGCCGTTGTAGACACTCTCCCCTGCCGGCGGATAGACACTTGGAGGTTCGCCATAGGCTTTAAACCCGATTCTCTTTTGCTCGTCGATCGTACAACTCGTGTCCTTCACTTTGATCGTGACCGTCCATTCGCATTCCGGGCGCTTTTCAAAGTTTGTTCGTTTCAGTTCTAAGGAAAGCTTGTACGTCTTCCCGCGTTCAAGAGGAATGTCGTAGCTCCTGCCCGGACCTCTGTAAGGCAACGAAACATGGTTAGATATATATGGATGTATCCGGCCATCGTCTCCTTCGCCCAATGGGATTTCTTTCTCATTGCCATTTGGCGGCGTAACGATCCATGTGGTATGAAACGGTTGCGTATCACCGCCGCTGTCTTTGTATGTAGCGACAAAATTCAGCGATTCTCCGGGCATAACTTCAATGACCCCGTCTCTTGAAATCACATCTCCATTTACACGGACAATAGGGCAGCTGTCGTATTTGTCGTTTGAGGAAAAAGCTTGAAATTGCTTGTCCCAACATAAGGTGCCGTCGTCGCTTGCGTATGACACTTTAAAGGAGCCCGATGAAGGAGCGTACATGACGCCAACTTTCCTGTTGTTTCCGTAGCCTGATGGCATCGGAACGCCATTGTAGGTAAAGGTTCCGGGTTTCGACGCGGTGAAGACTACGCGAGCATCTTTTTCAACGCGTTCCGAATCCCCGCCGCTCGGAACACTCTGGCGTTCCGTATCGTTATTCTCTCCTTCGATGCGTATGTCCATGGTTGTTTTTTTGCAGCCTGTAGGCGGTGGCGGGTCTGGTTCTTTTCCTCCATCGCCATTACCCGGAGGCGGTAGAGGTTCACCAACAACAAAAGGTGCTGCATAAGCAACACCTTGTCCGTCTACTGCGGGAGCATTTTTCGTATTTCTTGCATGTGAATCTGTGAAAAGGATTCGTGCTTCATAGTTTCCAGCTTTAGTAGGCACCCATGTTTTCTGCGGGAAGGTTACAGATTGCCCGCTGCCATTTCCCGCTCCACTGATCGGGTAATCTGTAATCGCCTCATGAAATGCTTTTTCGGTCTGTCCAGTATCCAGATTGTAAATGTAGTAGTTTAAGACTTTTAGTCCGCGGTTGTAGATACTGTAGTCTTTTCCTTGGGCAGTTATCGTAACCGTTTGCCCGACTTCATATTTTGTCTTGTCGGTTTTGATGCTTCCATCGGGGCGCTGGGTTGTGGTGAAGCTGGTGACACCGACGTAGACTCCCTTCTCATGACTCTGGGCTTTACGGTAACTGTGTGGGTTTCCCCTCCCCCCGGACATTTCTGCGACTTTGGCAAGGAGGTATCCAGTATACTCCCGGCCTCCCCCTTCAGTTATGCTTCCACCATAAAGTCCGTTGCTGCTAGTCATGAAGGATGGGTTGCCGTTAAAGAGTCTCGCCCAGTCTCGTGCTTCGGCCAGATCGACAATCGGATATCCGTTATCGACTTTTGTCGATGCCTTTGAATAGTTGGCTACTTTGCCGGATCCGTTGGTAGCTCCGGAATACTGTACGTCTGCTATAGTTAGAGACATCATGTCGCTAAATCCAAAACCGTTAATCTCGCTCTCAACACTATCTTTGATACTATAGTGCTCGTCGATCCACCCAGCGGTTCTACCATAAGTATTTGGTGTATACGTTGTAGCCCCCACTGAAGGAGTGCAAAGAAAAATGTTAAACGCGTTTACAAAAACAGTAAGGGCTATTATCGCCCTATTACAGAACCTTTTTCTCATCTTTTCACCTTGTACTTACACGTTCAAATATAGGGAAATTTTGGTACCTATAGCGGACTAATGATTTAGACTCTCCCTTAAACTTGACCGTAAGTTCAGCAAATTCTATTTGACTTGAACTGAGTGAAAAATTTCCTGAATCTATCGTCTTTACATCCCTATTCTTAAATTGCACAGCAAGACGGGTATCATAGCCCTTGAGAGACGGTAAAGTTCCTCGGAAGGTTCCAGCGGAACTACTCAATGATTGATGAAATTGTGTAGCAATTATTTCTGCTTCCTGAATACCTAAGAATTCCCTGTGTAAAGAAAGTAGTGTAAGTGCCTGCTCCCCACGACTTAGAGTTCCAAGTGAGTCATAACGAGTTGTAGAAACAGCATTCGGGAGTTCCCCATTCTTTGCCTGAATCCAACCAGAATCTACGGCAGATGTAATGTAGTACTGAGGAACATGCCTGTGTAATCGAAACAAACTCTTCCAGGCATTGACCATCAATTTGCTAGCCTCCTCCCGATTCAAAACTTTATTCGGATCAGTCTCAACACCCTCAAGAATTCCATTTCGCTTTGCACGTTCATAGTAAACTTTCGCCCAATGATTAGAAGGTAATTCTTGAACAGGGTCACCTGAAGTTAACCCTTTGACATTCACTAACCCAGCAACCAAATCCGCCTGCGTTACCGGCTGATCAGGCCGGAAATTCCCATCCGGAAAAAGCCACATCAATTTATTTTTCACAACATAATCAATCGCTTCACGATGTGGGTGATTCTGGTAATCGGTTTGTTTGTCCGTTATTCGAGCAGCATGAACTGCTGGTATATACGCTTCCGTTCCTCCACCGATAGCCAAGACTATAACAACCGAACTGGTCAGAAATTTATAGAATCGACTCACGACGCATCCTCCTATTGCCATCTCCTCACATGACGGGGGTGCCGCATTCGTATACCTGAAATAGTCAGTGCTTATAAACATCCCGCAATCCTCGCATCTAAAGACCCGTTGGGCAATCGTTCTTTAAAAGCTCGTGAAGATAAGGCACTTCCCAAATTATTTATGTTTAATTTCTTCTCACCAATCCATTTAACCTCCCATTTGTGGGATAAATTACCTATAACCATTCACGCCCATTCGATTCCGAACAAACCGATCAAGCACCTCCCCAGAAACATCCCCCTCCAGCTTGTCCACTACCTGCCCATCCTTTACGATAAACACCGTAGGCGTCACCTCCGCGCCCAGCTTTTCCGCCTCATCCAGTTCTTTCGGATTATTGATGTCGAGCCTGTCTACTTTCCAATCCGTTATACTCTTTACAGCTTCATCGAACTTAGGGGCGAATGTCGTGCAGTATCCGCAGCTGTCGCTGTACACGTATACGATCCTCGGCTGCTCCGCTCCCATCGTGGCGGACATGAGCGCTGCCGCGAACATGCACCCGAGCACAAGGGGTATCCCCCACAGCCAGCGCCTTTTTTTCCCGTGCCGCTTGTATCCTGTCTTCATGAGAGTTCCTCCCGAACAAGCTTTTATCGTGTGCTGCCAACACTGTAATGGCGATATGCATTTGTCAAAGAACAGTGAGTCCATTATGCCGTTCTTTCCTGGGACAAAAAAAGCCGGCCATCTGACCGGCCGGCTCTCGAAAGCTTCAGCAGCAAGCGGCCAAACGCCGCTGTGCGAAAACAATCTTCTTTTATGAAAAACGGGATGATTGCATTTTTCTCCAACACAAAAAAACTATACCAATGGGGTACGATCGGCTCTCGTCAGCTCGCGCAGCTCCTCGATAAAAGCCAGCCCCTTTTGGATTTCCTCTTCCGTGTAGCGCTGTTTGCTTTTGAAAGCAAAAATCTTCGCTTTCATTTCTTCATAGGGAAGATGGTTGAAGTAAAGGATGGTCGAGACGAGCTCCAGAAAACGGGAGTTCTCCTCGTTCATCCGCCGGATGGCTTGTTCACCCACACCGAAATCGACTTCGTGAAAACGCAAAAAATCGCGCCCGGTTTCATTCAACGTGTACCGATACATGTGGATAGCGCCTTTGGTTTCGACCTGCTCGTCCAAAAGCCCCATGTTGCACAGCTCGTCCACCCGCAAGGTCAGCTCCTCCGAGTAAGGCCCGTACATGTGAAATTCAAACCGCTCATCAAAATCCATATCCAGATGTTTCGCTATGTACACCATCTTTTGCAGCTTTTTGCGACCGCTCACTTCGCCCACGGTCTCGATTAAACGTATGATTTTGGCGTGACGCCTAAGCATCCTCCATCACTCCCAGACGATCTCGTATCTTTCCGGAGAGCTCCTCCGGCAATGCCAATACCTTATCCATAGGAAAATACAGCTTGTAGTCAAACCGGCGTTTGCCGCTGATCGCCTGCACGATCTCCGACTTCTCCGACAGCTCGGTCAGCTCTCCCGAAGGCATCACCAGCATGATCGGAATGCGCTCCTCGTCTTCGCCAGCACGGTAAAAATCATACGGAAGATCGGATGTCGTGTCTACTTCCAAATAATAGTCCGGATCAATGTCCGCAGACTGGAACAGCTGTTTCAGGTCTGCCAGCAAGCGGAAATCTCTTGGGTTATATTCGACGTATTTAAACAGATTCCTGTCGAGAAAACGGGCGCATAAATCTTTCAGAACGGCGTCGTTTTCATTGCGCCAGAGCTGCATGTAAAAGAGAATGACCGACTCGTCCAAGGACAAGTAGTCCGCAAGCTGCACTTGCTCGGTTAAAAACGGCAGCAGAAGGGTCGGCTCCTGGCGGAAGGGGAACCCTTGCAAAAACAGCTCCTTTGCCCGCTGGAAAATTTTTCTGAGCACGACTTCCGCACTGCGCGTGACAGGATGGAAGTAAACCTGCCAGTACATCTGGTAGCGGGACATGATGTAGTCCTCGACGGCGTGCATGCCGCTGTACTTAAAGACGATGCCGTCTTCGCCCGGACGCATGACGCGGAGAATCCGCTCGATCTCGAAATTGCCGTAGTTCACGCCCGTGTAGTACGCGTCGCGCAGCAAATAGTCCATGCGGTCGGCGTCGATCTGGCTGGAAATCAGGCTGACGATCAGCTTGTTGTCGTAGGTTTTGGCGATGACCTCCGCCACCTGCTTCGGAAAATCCTCGCCCATGCGCTTCAGGATCCGGTTGATCTGGGTATCCCCCTGCAGGATCGCCCGTGTCCAATCCTCGTGATGATAACGGAATACTTTTTCAAAGGAATGGGAAAACGGCCCGTGCCCCACATCGTGGAGCAAGGCAGCGCACAGACAGAGCAGCTTTTCTTCATAGGACATGCGAATTCTTCCCTCGAACGTCTCCAGTATGCGGCGCATGATCTCATAGACGCCAAGGGAGTGGTTGAAGCGGCTGTGCTCGCCGCCATGAAACGTAAAAAAGCTCGTGCCCAATTGCCGGATGCGGCGCAAGCGCTGGAACTCGGCCGAATTGATCAAATCCCAGATCAGCTTGTCCCGTACGTGCACATAGCTATGCACCGGGTCTTTAAATACTTTTTCTTCATCTAAAAGCTGGGGCTGTTTCAATCTGACCACTCTCCCTTCCGGCTCCACAAATTCCTGATGTATCAGGTCTCGTTCAAAAAGTCCGGGAAATGCAAGCCGTGAAGTTCAAGGTACGGCAGACCCGAGCAACAGAGCGTAGATGAGACTGCCTCTTGAGAAGCAGAAGAATAAGCAATGCGGAAACTCGCAGCTTGCGTTTCGCGGACTTTTTGAACATCTTCTATCGGGATTATATCACATGCGTCGGGATGAAAATAACAGGCTTTTCCATTGCATTTGTCCGCTGCTATCCCCTGCGACGGTGCGGATGATCGGGAGAAGTGCCCGTTTCGAAGCAGAAACGGACCCCCGCCCCAAAGGAGCAGAAGCCCGCCGCAAGCTTGCAAACAAATGCCTATGCTCGTGTTCGATACCGCCGCTTACCCTTCCAGCTCCGCCTCCGGTCCGTACAGATCAGGCCGCTTGGCCGTCAGCCTGGCTTTCCGCTTGGCCTTCCGTTCCGCCAAGACGGTATAGAAGGACGGAACGACGATCAGCGTCAGCAGCGTCGAAAAGATCAATCCGAAAATGATAGTGACAGCCAGCGGCCGGAACAGAACGTCACCGAACAGAGCGAGCGGCGTCAGGCCCGCTACCGCTGTAAGCGACGTCAACAGAATCGGGCGCAGCCTCGCCTCTCCGGCCTGGATCACGGCCTGCTTCAGCTCCGCTCCGGCATGCCGCGCTTCTTCGATAAACTCGATCAGCACAATGCCGTTTCGCACCACGATCCCCGAGAGCGAAATCGCCCCCATCATCGTCATGAAGCCGAGCGGCGTCTGCGTGACGAACAGCCCGATCAAGCTTCCGGCAAAGGCCAGGTACACCGTACTGAGAACCAGTACGGGAATGCTGAGCGAATAGAACTGCATCGCGATCAAAATCAGGATGAGGAAAAAGACGATGACCGACAGTTTCCCCATGTCGATAAAGATATCTGTCTGCTCTGATGTCTCGCCGCCGATTTCCCAGCGATACCCCTCGGGGAATGAAATGGACTCGAGCAGCGGCTTGATCTCCGCCATGACCTCTGTCGCCGTACGGTCTCGCAAGTCGCTCGTAATCGTGACAGCGCGCGAGAGATTCCGGTGCGGGATTTTCTGCGTGCTGAAAGTGGGCTTGACCTCTGCCAGCTGGGACAGCGGGATTTGCTCGCCTGTCGCATTGGTTACGGTCAGGCGCTGGAAAAGGACAGTTGGGTCGGCCGCTCCTTTTTGCATAAACAGCTTGATGTCAAGCAAATCCGTTCCCGTATCGAACTGGCTGACAGTGATGCCTTCGCTGGCGAGACGGAGCGTCTGCGACAAGTCGTTGTAATTCACCAGCTTTTCCTTCATCAGCTCCTGGTTCACTACAAACTCCAGGGTGTACCGTTCGATTCCGAAATCGTCCTGAATGTCATACGTGCCTTCCAGCCTGGCGATCCGGTCCTTGATTTCCCCGGCTAACGACCGCAGCGTAGGGATGTCTTCCCCATATACCCGAATCACGACAGGCTTGCCGACTGGGGGGCCTGCTTCCAGCTGTTTCGGCAGGATGCTCGCTTCCGGGTAGAGCTTTTTAAACTCCTCGCGCCAAGGCTCCAGCATATCCTCAATCTTCACCTTCGACTTGTCAAAACGGACGACCAATTGCCCAAGCGTGATGCCTTCGCCGACTTCGGTATCGCCGCTGAACATTTTGGGAGCGCTGCCTCCCGCGTAAGCGGCGACCGACTCGATCCCGGGCTGCTTTCCGATCCAATCCGACACTCCCCGTACGACCCGGTCCGTCTCCTCCACACTGGTGCCGACCGGCAGGCGGACGTTGACGAGAAATTGCGGCCTCTCGTCGTTGGGGAAAAGCTGGATGGGTGTCAGCGGGATCAACCCGTATGCGCTGGTGCCGATCAGGACGCCGGCCATGCCCGCGAGCACGGGGCGTTTTAAGATTCGCGGCATCAGCTTGCCCGAGTACCAGTGTGTCAGCTGGAAGATTTGCTTGCCGAGCAGTCCCGGGGGCTTTCGGTATCCTTCGACCCCGCCTTTCCGGCGATGTTCGTACCACTGCCGGAATATGGGGATAATCGTCAGCGACATGATCATCGAAGCGAGCATCGTCAAGGAAATGATCACGGGTACGGGCCGGATAAACTGTCCGACGTTTCCGCTCATGAACATCAGCGGACCGAAGGAAGCGATCGTCGCAAGCGTTGCCGTGACGATCGAGATCGACACCTCTTTTGCCCCTTTGACCGCTGCCGGGAGCGGCTTTTCTCCCAGAGTGGACAGTCTCCGTTCGATGTTGTCATTGACGACCACGGCATCATCCACGAGAATCCCCAGCACGATGATCAGCGAGACAATCGAAATCATATTCAGCGTAATGCCCATGGAGGGCAGGAACAACAACCCCGATGCGAGCGAGATCGGGATCGCCAGGGCTACCACAAAAGAAGTGATCAGGTTCAATCCCAGTGTACATACCAAAAGTACAGCCAAAACAGCGATGAGCATCTCTCGAGACAGATCGCCGAACAGCTCATCCACGCGCTCCTTTTGCGAGTAAATGGAGTGCTTCTGTGCCCATGCGGGAAGCGACTTCTCCAGCGTGTTCACCATCTCGTCCACGCGCTTTTGCAGGGACGGAACATCGCTGCCTGTTTCGGCGTTGATGCTGATCGATACGGAAGGCTTGCCGTTGAAATAGGAGTACGATTCGATCTGCTCTGTAGTGAGCGTGGCGCTTCCGACGTCTTTCAGATAAATCGGGTAGCCCTGCTGTGTCCGGGAGACGATGACGTCGTTCAAAGCCTCCACATCCTGGCTTTCCGCCAGCTTGAGCTGGTACGTGCGGCTATCGGCGGTCAAGTCGCCGAGCGGAATCCGTTCGTTTTCCTTTTTGACCGCCATCAGCACCTGGCCCCAGGTGAGCCCATACTGGCTCAGCCTTTGCGTATCCACCTGAATCTGGATTTCCTCGTCCGGCAAGCCTTTGATGGTGACGTCTGCCACATTGGGAATCGTCCGGAGCTGATCTTTCCACGACTTCAGGGTGGACCTGAGGCTGTACAGCTCTTCGCGGGTGTCAGCCGTGATCGCCAGCGTCTGGACGAAGGTGCGGTTCAAGTCGTCATTGATGATCGGCTGCTTGGCATCGTCCGGCAAATCAGCCTCGGCATCCTTTACCTTTTTGCGCAGTTCGTCCCACTTTTGCTTGGGATCGACATCCCCGTCCGTCTCCACGATAATGCTGGAAAACCCCAGGCCGGAGACAGAGGAAACGTATTTCAGACCTTGCAGCTCGTTGATTTTTTCCTCCAGCTTCTTGGTGACCGTCTGCTCCACCTTCTCCGGCGAAGCCCCCGGGTAGATCGTGGTAACGGTGGCAAGATTGACGATGATGTCGGGCTGCTCCTGCTTGGGCAGTTGAAAAAAGCTGAGAGAGCCGATCAGGACGACCATTGTAAAAAACAAAAGCGTGATTTTTCGTTTGCGGACGATGTATTCAATCACTGTGGCTGTCCTCCTGCCGCCTCGATCGGGTCGCCGTCAAACAATTGGTCTACTCCTTTGACGACGAGTCGATCCCCTTCCTTCAGCCCGCTCGTGATCTCCAATCTGTTGCTGTTGATCTCGCCGATGGTCACCGGGGTTTTCACCGCTTTCCCGCCGTTTTCGACGAAGACGTGGGCCTCGCCCTGCCCGCGGCTGATCACCGCTTCGACCGGTACGTACAGGCCCGCTTTCCCTTGCACCGTTTTGGTCGCCTTCACGACCTGACCGGCGAACCAGTCGTGCTTTTCATTTTTCACCTGCACCTCTACGCCGATGGTTCCGGTGCTTTGGTTGGCAGCCGGGTGTATTTTGACCACCTTGCCCTCCCGCTTTTGCCCGTACAGCTCAAGCGAAATGGTCTCTCCCTCCGTCCAGGCAAAAATCTCCCGGTCCGGCACCGGCAGCACTACCTTCAATGTATCGATCTGTCCGATCCGGTAGACAGGGCTCCCTACGCCGGCCAAGGAGCCCGCCGATCCGAGCTTGGCGATGATCGTGCCGTCGATCGGAGCGCGCAGCTGGGTCTTGGCCAGCGTTTTGGCAGCCAGTTCTTTGCCGATTACGGCCTGATGGTAGCTCGCCTGGCTCAGTGTCTTGTCCTCTGCGCGCGCTCCCTGCGTGACCAGCGACAGGGATTGCTGGGCGTTTTGCAAATCCGTCAGGGCAACGTTCACGCGATTTTGCGCGGTTTCGTACTCGCTCTGGGAAATGGCTTTTTCCCAGTACAGCGCTTCGATCCGCTTGAAGTCATCCTGCGCCTGCTGATGCGCGATCGTCGCCTTTTCCACGACCAGGCGCGCCTGCCTAACCTCCTGCTCCCGCGCTCCGTTCGTTACCTTTTCCAAAGTGGCTCCCGTTTGCTGAACGGTGGCGCTTGCGGAAGCGACCTGAAGCGAATAGTCGCTGCCGTCCAGGCGGGCCAGGATGTCGCCCTTTTTGACAGCGTCACCCTCGTTCTTGGAAAGCTCGGTGATCCGTCCCGCCACCTCAAACGAGACGAGCGCTTCCTCCAGCGGCTGCAGCGTGCCGGAAAGCTCGGTTATCTTAACGGCCTGCTCCTGTTTTACCACGGCAAGCCCTACCTTTTTGACTTCGGACACAGCTTCCGCTGCAGGCTCCTGACTGCTGCAGGCCGTCGTTGCCAATAGTCCGGCGATTGCGAGAAAAGACAGCCATTGTTTTCTCATGTGACCCTCCACTCCATTCCCCTTTATGTCCGCTCATCAACATGTGCTACTGTTTTGCCCGTCGCAGCAAAATGGGGGCAATTTCATTGGCTGCCAATGCCGCGCAGCAAAATGTCCGCGGAGCTTTCCGTCATTGTCGGCATATCGATGTCGCAGTCCACCTTCACCCAATGCCTTGCCAAAAACGAGTGGAAGAAGGCCGAGACAAACATATGGGCCGCCGTACGAAAGTCTCCTTCGGGAAGAAGTCCCGCCTCGTGCATCTCCTGCAGCTTTTCGCTCAGCATCTCATCGGCGATCTGCGGCATGCGGCTGAGCAGATTGAACACCTCGGGATGATTCTGCGATTCGATCAAGGAAATAATCAGTACTTCCTTTCGCTCCACAAGCGCGTTGTAATAGGTCTCGCCGTAGTGCATGAGCATTGATTTGACGTCATGGCCGCAGGCGTGAATCGCCTTTTCCAGCGCGGGGCGAATCTCTGTCATCTCCTCCAAAAGCTCGATGAGGATTCGCTCCTTGTTTTTGAAATGGCGGAAAATGGTCACTTCATTCACGCCGGCCAGCTCGGAAATTTTGCGTGTGGTCGCGCCCTTGTAGCCTTTCTGGGCCATGAGCTGGCGAGCCGCATTCAATATCCGCTCCCTCGTTTCCTGTTCGTCTCCTTTCCCAGTCTGATTTTTCTCGTGCTCTCCGTTATCCATTTCGTTACCCCCATATCATGCAAGTACTTGCTTTTACATGGCAGTATTTAGCAAACCCATTATAGCGGAGCTTTTCATGCATGTAAATACTTGCATGCGTTCCCCCATCAAGAAACTTGATTTCACTAAGCTTTTGCCCGAATGCCCTTACTTGTACTTATATAAAAAGGCGATTTTCCCATTTCCTGCACAATAAAAAAAGCTGCTGACTAGATTCGTCAACAGCTTCCAAGCTATCTATCTGACAAGTCGTATTCGCTTTCTATCAATCGAGCCATGTCTTCGGGGAGCGGCGCTGCGCAAACAATTTCCTCCCCGGTAATCGGATGGGGAAAGGAAAGCCTGCTGGCGTGGAGGGCCTGACGCTTCAAGAGATCGCGTCTGCCGCCGTACATGCCGTCTCCCGCGAGCGGATGCCCGATATGCCTGAAGTGAACGCGGATTTGATGTGTCCTCCCGGTCTCCAGCCATACCCGGACCAACGTGGTTTCCGCTGAAGAAGCCGCCCGCTCGTAGTGAGTGACAGCCGCCTCCCCCCGATCCGTTACCAGGCGGCGGGCAGGATGCCGAGGGTCCCGCCCGATCGGAGCGCTGATCGTTCCAGCCGGGTTTTCCAGGCAGCCGCAGAGTACAGCCAGGTACTCGCGATGCAAGCTCCCGTCTCGGAGCAGCCGGTCTGCCAGCTGATGTCCGTAGCTGGTCTTGCCCACCAGGATGGCTCCAGAGGTCTCTTTGTCCAATCTATGTACCGGATGGACCCGATCCGGCTCGCCTTTTCCGCGCAAATACTCGGCAAGAGCATGCACCAGCGTGCCTTTTTGATCTTGCTTGACGGGGTGCACCATCATGCCCGCAGGCTTGTTTGCGACCAGCAGATGCTCATCCTCGTACAAGATCTCCACAGGTAAGACAGCGTCAAAATGCTGTCCCTGCTGTCGCTCGCCTGCTTGCCGCGGTGAAGCATCCGGCGCAGGCTGATCCATTACCCTGATCGACACCTTGTCCCCCGCTTTCACCGCCCTTTTCAGGAAAGGAGGCCTACGGTTCAGGAGCAGCCCTTTGCTCCTGGTCAGCCGCTGCAGCATTCTCCCCGAGACGTGGAGCCTTTCTTTGACGATTCGCTCGACGGTAAGCCCCGCGTCCTCTTCTGCCACCTCATATTCCAGCCAGCCTTTTTTGCTCAATCCCATCTCCTGCTTTCGTTTGCGTTTCCTCCTATTGTAGCGAAAGATGATGAGTATACGCCAGTTGGCTGCTGCGTTTAAAAGCGGAACACTACATCGCCTAAGCACCGGTCAAAATCGCTCGCCGCCTTCACCTGCCCCATTTCCAGGCATTGTGTGACAAATCCCTCTTCTGCATGGTACTCCCGTCCAATCAGGTTTCCGCCAAAATACATATGCAAACGATGTTTCCAAAGCAACCGGGTCATGGTAAACACCCCTTTTTAAACTTATTTGTATATTAAGTATATTAAAATAGCGTTACTTTGTAAACATTTTTGTTTAAAAAACTCCACAGCAAAACCGAATTTGTCATTCATCTGCGGTCATAAAATAGACTGCGGACACGCAAAAAACCCCTTGCCTTCATAGCGAGGCAAGGGGTTTTAAACAGGCGTTCCGCTACGACAACCATTTTCCGGGAAGTTTCAAGGGTTACAAATAAGGATTTTGAGATGGCCTATCGCTCACTTCTACTCCGGACGGTTACCCTTTCAAATTCTCCGGGTTCAGCGCCTGCAGCTCCGGCAGCACAAACAGTCCGTCTTTGCGAATCAGCACGTCGTCAAACCAGATTTCTCCCCCGCCGTACTCCGGACGCTGGATGTTGACCATGTCCCAATGCACCTGGCTGCGGTTGCCGTTGTCCGCATTTTCATAGGCGCGGCCGGGAGTGAAGTGAAAGCTTCCGGCGATCTTTTCGTCAAACAGGATATCGTTCATCGGGGAGAGGATGTAAGGATTTACGCCGATGGCAAACTCGCCGATATAACGCGCACCTTCGTCGCTGTCCAATATTTCGCACAGGCGCTGCGTGTTGTTGGCGGTTGCCTCCGTGATTTTCCCGTTCTCAAAGGTCAGCTTGACGTTTTCAAAACGGGTCCCCATATACGACGTCGCTGTATTGAAGGAAATCGTTCCGTTAACCGAGTCACGCACAGGGGCCGTATAAATCTCCCCGTCCGGAATATTGAACTCCCCTGCGCAGATGATGGCGGGAATTCCCTTGATCGAAAAAGTCAAGTCCGTCCCCGGTCCGGTCAATCTCACCTTGTCTGTTCTCTCCATCCGCTCTTTGAGCGGCAGGAAGGCTTCATGCATTTTTTGGTAATCGACGGAACAGACGTCAAAGTAAAAATTCTCAAACGCTTCCGTCGACATATTGGCGCTCTGGGCCATGGCCGGCGTCGGATAGTTGAGCAGTGTCCAGCGCACGTTGGATACGACGTAATCATTGAGCGGCTGCACCACTTTATGATGGGCGCGGCGGCGTTCTACAGGCACATCAGCGGATTCGCTGTCATTCGCCGGGCTGTTGATCACGATATAGGCGTGGATGTCTTTGAATTTGGGCTCATTCCATTTGAGCATGTACGACGCTCGTTCCTCATCCGTTCCCATCATCAGCTCCCGCTCGATAGACGGATCAATGATCTGGACAAACGGATACGCTCCCTTGGCATAAGCCTGTTTGACCAATTCCTTTGCCAGTGCGTGTCCTTCTCCCCGAATCTCTACCAGCAAGCATTCCTTCTCCCGCAAACGAACAGAGTGATTCAGCAGGTTTCCCGCCAGCTTGACTATGCGTGGGTCCAGCATGCAATCTCCTCCCGCAACAAAATTTGGTAAAAATAATTTTACCGAACTGACAGAACTTTTTCAATTAGCAAGCGAATGTTTTTTCCTGCCGTTTCCAGATCGGCAGCATCCACGCGCTCGTAGATTTCTTTCACGTAATCCGCTTGTTTGTTTTGGTAGCGGGGATCGTAGTAATGAACCAGAAGCGACGCGATCGCTTGGCGATAATCCCCGGCCTGCAGGGCCTGCTTCAGCAGCTTTGCCTGCTCTGTAGGGATGCGGCGGGCGATCTTGCTAAAGGCGGCTTCTATTTTTTCCGCAAAATCCGGTCTCCAGGAAAAGGGAGACGCGTACTCGTCATAGAGACGCTGTACCCGAGTCTCCAGCGGCGCTGTCAACAGAATGTGGACGGCCTGCTCTTTGGCCTGGAGCAAAAAAGGCGGGAGCAGCGCATTGCCGATCCGCCGGCTTTCCGCTTCCATGACAAAGTACGGGGCGTCTTTCCATCTCCGGAGGGTTTCAAACAAGCGGGCGTCAAACATCTTCTGATTGGCCGGCTTTCCTTTGCCGATGTGCCCGAATACCGAGCCGCGGTGGCCAGCCATTCGCTCCAGGTCGAGCACAGGCAAGCCGGATGCTTCCAAATGGCGCAGCAGCCTTGTTTTCCCCACGCCTGTCATGCCGTGCAAAAGAAACACCGGCTGCTTCAGCTCATACGGCTCGATGGCGCCAACCACATGCTTGCGGTACGCGCGGTAGCCCCCGATCAGCCGCCGCACCGGCACGCCGGCGAACGTGGAAAACGTCGCCATGGCTCTGCTGCGCATCCCGCCTCGCCAGCAAAAAATCACAGGCGGCTCGCCTGTCTCTTCTCCTCTCTTCCGAATGGCTTCCATCAGCGCTTCCATTTTGGGAGAGACGATTTGCATGCCGAGCCACTGGGCGGCTGCTTGTCCCTCTCGCTTGTAGGTGGTTCCGACCTGGGCTCGTTCACTATCGCTAAACAGCGGAATATTGGCCGCTCCCGGTATCGTGTCGCGGGCAAATTCACCGGGGGAGCGGACATCGATCAGGTTGGCGTATCCTTGATGCAGCATTTCTTCTACGGTTATATCTTGCAATGTCATGTCACCCTTGCTTTTGGTATCCCGAATGTATCAGCTTTTTCGTTTTCTCTATCTTATCATTATTCCTCACCGGTCAGGAGGTCATAACATGTCTGGAACCATCAAGCTTACTTCTCTCACGCAAAAGGGTGGCTGCGGCTGCAAGATCAGTCCCGACGCCCTTTCATCCGTGCTCAAGCATCTGCCCAAGCCTGCGGAGCGCGATCCGCGGCTGCTGGTCGGCGTGGAGACTTCGGACGATGCCGGCGTCTACCAGTTGACTGACGATCTGGCTATCGTGCAAACGCTCGATTTTTTCACGCCAATCGTGGACGATCCGTACTGGTTCGGCCAGATCGCTGCCGCCAATGCAATCAGCGACGTTTTTGCCATGGGCGGGAACCGTTGACGGTCATGAACATCGTCGGCTTTCCTATCCACAAGCTGGATCCCTCCATTCTGACAGACATTTTGCGCGGTGCCGCCGAGAAGGTGGCGGAGGCGGGCGCCGTGCTGGTGGGAGGCCATTCCATTGACGATCAGGAGCCAAAATTCGGTCTGGCGGTGACCGGCACCATCCACCCCTCCCGTGTCCTTACAAATGCGGGGGCCAAACCGGGTGACGTGCTGATCTTGACCAAGCCGATCGGCGTGGGGATCCAAACGACCGCCATCAAGCGCGAGGCGCTTTCCCCGGAAAAGACGGAGCTGGTCATGCAGATCATGGCTACGCTGAACAAGCGGGCAGCCGAATGCATGCAGGAATTTCCCGTGCACGCCTGCACGGATGTCACCGGCTTTGGACTCTTGGGCCATGCGCTGGAGATGGCGGAAGGTAGCAAGGTCGGCCTCCGCATCCGCCAGTCTCAGGTGCCGGTCTTGCCCGGTACCCGCGAGCTGGCCGAGCAAGGAATCGTCCCCGGCGGCAGCAAATCGAATTTCCGCTGGGTATCCGACCGCGTCCGTTTCCCGGAAGCAATGGACGAAATCGACCGGCTGATTCTCTGCGACGCCGTTACCTCCGGAGGCTTGCTGATCAGCCTGCCTGCCGCCGAGGGCGAGCGGCTGCTGCAAACGCTGCATGCCAATGGAGTGGAATGGGCCCGCATTATCGCAGAAGTCGTGGAGGAGCATCCGGGTACGATCGGGGTTCACCCGTAGAGCAAAAAAAAATTTCTTGCATTTTTTCCCGCCGGTGGAGTATTCTAGTCAACAAGAGTCAATCTGGCAAAAAATTTTTAAAAGACGGGAGTGTTGGTTCATGTTGCTTTCTGTAGTTTCTACGATTTAGATGGGGACCTTGTCCAGGGGTCCTCACCCCTGACAAACCCTATCTGAATGCAAGAAGCTGCAGGATGCCTGAACCCGCTTCCGTCTTTTCTGATATGGGACTTTCGATGCGGAATGAAGACTGTTTTTTGTCGATTCCGCGTACGGGATACGTGCCCCCCTGTTTTCGCGTACCCCCGGAACCGTCCCTGCATCCCGAATCCAGACCGAAGAGCGCAAGCGGAAGAGGTTTTCACACTTCTTTCGTTTGCGCTTTTTTGATTCATGGAAGCCGAACGTTTGTTGTCCATGACATAGCGGGCACCTGCAGATTGAAACAAGCTTTTTTGAGAGATTGGAGGAACCCCGTCATGTACTGGCGTTCGTGGGACTTAAACCTGAAGGTCCGCCTGTTCGGCGAGTTGATTACCCATACGTTTTTCTGGATGTACTTTCCCTTTATGGCCCTTTATTTCAGCGATGTCTTCGGCAAGGACGTAGCCGGTCTGCTGCTGATGGTCCCTCCCTTGCTCGGCATCGTTGCCAACCTGGCGGGCGGGTATCTGGCAGACCGGATCGGACGGCGAAAGACCATGCTGATCGCCATCTTTTCATCATCCGTCATGTTTGGCCTGTTTGCTTTTTCGTCATCCCCCTGGATGACGTACGTGGCCTTTATCGGCATTGGCATGGCCGGTTCGATGTATTGGCCCGCCAGCTCTGCCATGGTAGCCGACCTGACGACGGAAGACGAGCGCCGCGTAGTCTTCGCCACCTTTTATACGGCGATGAACATCGGGGTTGTGGCCGGTCCGGTGCTCGGGTCCATCTTCTTTGTCCATTACCGCTTGGAACTGCTGCTCGTCTGTACCATCGTGGAGTTTGTCTACGGGATATTGATCTTCTTTTTGATCCGGGAGACGCTGCCTTCTCTCGTCGGCAAGGCAGAAGGCGCGGCGCCAAAGCGCTTTTCTTTGAAAGAGCAGCTCCAGAGCTATGCGGTTATTTTTACAGACAAACCGTTCGCCATTTACATTCTGGCTGGCGTTTTGGTAGCCATCGCCTTCATGCAGCTGGACCTGTACATGGCGCTGTACGTAAAGGAGCACGTGCCCAATCAGCCGCTGGTCTGGTGGGAAAATTGGTCCTTCTCCATCGGGGGGACCTCCGCTTTTGGCTGGCTGATGGGGCTGAACGGCCTTTTGGTCGTGCTGTTTACCCTGCCCGTTACCCGCTGGTTCGAGCACTGGAGCGATCGGAACAGCCTGATCCTCTCCTCCGTCCTGTACGGCTTCGGCCTGTTCCTGATGGCGTTTACGAGCAACATCTGGCTGTTGTTCGGCTGTATGTCCGTACTGACTCTGGGCGAATTGATGCGCACGCCGGTCGTGCAGAGCTTTATCAGCAAATACGCGCCCGAGGATGCGCGGGGTCAGTACATGGGAGCTTCATCGCTGCAATTTTCCATCGGCCGGTTTATCGCGCCGCTCACGATCGGGCTGTCCGAGTGGCTGGCTCCGCTCGGCGTCTTTTCGATCATCCTGGGCATTTCCCTGCTGAGCGCCTTGCTGTATGTGTATATGTTCCGGTTGATACCGGGGGATGGCGGTTTAGACAATGGCCCGGGTTATGAGGGGCAAAAGGCGGGTAAGACGGAGTAGGAGCAAAATATTCTATTTCAGATGTGTCCCGTACCGAAGCTAGAGGTGTAGTTCACTGAAATGGGATTGCTGACACGTCGAAATTTTTAGGAGACCCGGCATTAAAGGAGCTTTTCCAAAAAGAACTTGGAATTCCTCAAGACATTGGAAGCCAGTTGATTGAACGCTTGGAAGTCGAGAAACATACATTCGCTTACAACTATTTCGTTGAAAGCTTTCGTTCGTTTTAACTTTCGTTTTACTTACTTTCGTTCGCAAAAAGCAGGGGGCCTCCCCTGCCTTTTTGCTTTCTTGAGATCGTCTTTTCATTAATAAGCGAAAAGGTCTGCTTCCCTTCGGAGGCAGACCTTTTGCGGCTTTGCCGATTCTTACTTGTTCACAGGAATTTCTTCCGGCAGGTAATACTCGTCCTGCTCAAACTTTCCTCGCATCCACTTGTACGTATCGTCATAGATGGCGCGGATGACAGGATCGTTGCTGTTCGCGGCCATAAGCAACGTTTTCGATCCAAAATAATAGGCGTGAATATTGTTCTTGTCCATTCCGGCTTTGCGCGTCGCGATCAACTGGTTGTAGTACAGCTGGTAAAACTTCGGATCGCGGTACATCCGGTCGTCCCCTTCGATCTCGACGTCCATGCCGTACTTTTGCGTCACTTCCACCGTTCCCTGGATACGCTCCAGCGGAACCGGCTTGTCGGTGTAGTAGGTCGGCTGCAGGAACGCATGGTCAAAATACAGGGACTTCCACTCGCTGAGACCGGGCGATCCGAAATAAGGAATCCAGTAGTATCGCAGCGAGTCGTTGTGAACCATGCTGCCCATGTCGCGGATCAGCTGCCGTTCCTTCGGCGCGCCGTCTTCCACCAGCTCGTGGAACCAGTAGATGCCGTCGAGTCTCAGGTACTGGAAGCCTGCCTGATCCCAGCGTTTCTTCAGTTCGCCGTAGTACCATTCCACCGCCTGCTTGCGGTTTTGGTACGCCTGCTCCTCGCCCACCTGCTTGGCGTTAAACGAGAGCGACCCTTTTTTCGGATCGAGCACCCCAAAGTCGGTCTGCGCCGAAGTGGGGTACGGCAGCGCCAACACGACATTTTCCACGGCCGTCGATGCATACAGCGTTCCCCGCAAGCGGTTGAACTCCCGCATCGCGCTGTTCAGCGCGTCGAGCTGCTGGTTGGAGCGGAACAGATCATCCAAATACTCCTTCCACCTGTCCTTGGTGGCCGGCATGGTCTGGTACGGCAGTAAGAGGATCGTGTCAAACATCTGATCCCGCATGTAGCCGTCCTTGGTTCGGTAACCGACCATCGGGAGGAATTCTTCTATCGTCCATGTTCCCCGTGCGCCGTGTTCACCCGTATAAGCCAGAAGCATGTTCTCCACCCGGCGAGGCAACGGTTTCGCGACCTGAGGATCGGTCTGATTGGCAAATGGCAGCATCACCGGCGGCGCTGCGCTGCCCTTGCCGTCCCTGCCCCATACCTCGAGCTGTCTGGCGAAAGCAAACACCTTTACCGGGAAGGACACCCGCACATACCGGGTTTCCACCTGCGGCAGCGTGACAGCCAGCGTGCGCTCGACCACGCCTTCCTCCGCCTGCGGTACGTCATGCTTTGCTTTTCCGGCAAAATACCACGCTTTCCCGTCCGGCGACACTTCCACATCCATCCACTCCGGAATGGTGATCCCTGATGTTCTTTGATGCTTGAGGGTCAGCGTTACTCTCTCCAGCTGCTTGGCTTCCGGCAGAACGACCGTCACCTTTCGGCCGAATTGGCGATTGTAGCCCGTCCACGTTTCCGAAGGCGTGACCAAGCCGCCGACAGGGCCGGGATATTGTTTTTCTACCTCCTGGAAGAAGGCATCTGCCATCCCGAACGTTTTTACCGATGTAAAGCTGCCTGGGGCGAGATTGACCAGCTCATCCTCCTTGGCAGAGGGCTGATTGTCATCGCTGTGGGCGTTTTGGCTGTCGGTATCTTTGCTGTCAGTATCCTTACTTCCGGTATCTTTATTGCCGTTATCTTTGTTGCCGGTTTCTTTGGTGCCGGTTTCTTTACTGCCTGTATCCTTGTTGTCAGTTTCTTTACTTCCGGTATCTCCGTTGCTGGCAACTTTGCTGCCGGTATTCTGGCTGCCTGCTTCCTTGCCGCTGCCCGGCTGCGATCCATCCGCTTCATTTTTTGTGCCGTTATCCGCCTTTTGGGGCTGATTGTCGCCCGCAGGCTGAGCTGCTGCCTTTTCGGTTGCGCTTGCTTGATCTTTCTTTTCCGCATCAGGCGTTCCCGGTTTCTCTGATGCCTGCCCGATCTGGGATTCTGCCTGCTTTTCGTTCGCACCCGCTTTTTTCGCGGCGTTGTCAGATGCCTTGGCGTCAGCCGCTTGCTTTCCTTCCGCCGTTTCTTTCGCATCCTGTCCTTTTGCCTCATTCTCCTTCGGCTCAACAGGAGCATTCGTTATTTCCACGGGAATCGTAACGGATTGAAAACCGACGTTTACCGTCAACGTGCCTTTCCCCGCAGAGGGACCGGCGACGAAGGTGCCGTCTGGCAAGATCGTCCCAAGCCCCGGGTGGTCAAACGCAAAGACAGGGGTAAACGGCAGAGCTCCTCCGCTGGGGCGTGTAACCTCTACCCGTTCGCTGGTGCCTGCCATCACCGTCAGCTTTGTCTTGCTCACGGCAAAATCGACTTTTTCCGCCAGCTTGTAGCGGGCATTCCAGACTCGTTCCGCGGTGACGGCGGCGTCTCCTCGCGTCACCTTTCCCTGCGGACGAAAAGCTCCATCGGCCCCCTTCATCCAGCCCTGGGCGGCTACCGCGGCTACCGCTTCCTTGGCGTAGTCGGCGATTTCGTCCTGGTCGGCATAGGTCTCCTGCTGACCCACCTGCTTCGGGCCGCTGCCCGCCTTCCAGAGCCTGTCCAAAATCACGGCCAGCTCCTGCCGGGTCAAGGGATCTTCTGCCCCAAGCGTTCCGTCGCTGCGCCCGTTCAGCACGCCGAGGTCTGACAATGCGTAAATGTACGGCGCATACGGGCTGTCCATGGACACGTCTTTGTACTTCTCTTCTTTCGGCAGCTTCGGCTGTACGCCCATCACCTTTGCCATCAGGATAAATACGTCTTGTCTGGAAATAGGCTCCTGCGGAAGAAACTGATTGTCTTTTTTCCCGCTGATCAGCTGAAGCGACGCCAGATGATTGACCGCTTCGCGGGCATAGCTGTTGGTTAGATCGGAAAAGACAATCGCTTGTCCGTCTGGCAATAGCTCCGTTTCAGTCTTTTTGTCCTGCTCAGGAGCGGCGCCTGCCGGAACAGTCGGTCCCGTGGCGGCTGCCGCCGAGGTAGCTATCAATGAAACTGCCAGGAGGGCAGCCATCATCCTCCCTGCAGATCGTCTTACACCCATGTTTTCTCCTCCATTGTGCCTATCTTTCTACTTGCGCTTGTCCAACTCCACTTTCGTTCAAACAGAGAGTTCCCCGGTTCCTTTTGGACAAGCCTTCACGAATCAATCTGCCGGGGTTTCGATTTTGTTTGGACGGGGCGGCCGCGGTCCAAAGAACTGATAGTAATCGACCTTGATGTTTCCGTTGTACAGCTTCCGCTTCTTGCTCGCCTTGCGTCCGAAATGCTCCTCAAACTGCTCGTCCGATGTCAGCATATAAATAGACCACGTATCCAAGCTCCGCAGAGCCTCAGCCATTTCCCGGTACAGGCTGGCCGCCTGCTTCCAGTCGCCCAGCCGTTCCCCATACGGCGGGTTGCAGATCAGGTAGCCGTATTTTCGCTTGGAGCGGACATTGCGGACGTCCATCTGTTGAAAATGGATGTGCTCATCGACGGCTGCTTCCGCCGCATTCCGCCTGGCCACCCGCAAAATATCCTCGTCGATATCCGTTCCGATAATCTCCAGCGGTTGGTCGTACCGGGCCAGATCATGCGTCTCGGCCCGCGCTTCCCGCCATGCCGCCTTCGGTATCGTCGGCCAGCTTTCCGAGACGAATTCCCGGTTCATTCCCGGCGCGATATTTTGTCCGATCAATGCCGCTTCGATCGGAATCGTCCCCGAGCCGCACATCGGGTCCATCAATATCCGGTCCGGCTTCCAGCGAGACAGCAGAATCATCGCCGCCGCCATCGTCTCCTTTAGTGGAGCCGCTCCGATCAAACTCCGGTATCCGCGCTTGTGGAGCCCCGGCCCCGTCGTGTCAATCGTCAGGGTGGCGGTGTCCTTCAAGAGCGCCACTTCGATTTTGTACAGCGGCCCCTTTTCCTCAAACCAGTCCTGCTTGTACGTCTTTTTCAGACTTTCCACGACTGCCTTTTTGACGATCGCCTGGCAGTCCGGTACGCTGAACAGCGTCGATTTCACCGATTTTCCCTCCACGGGGAAGGCAGCATCTGCCGGTATCCAATCGGACCAGGGAAGCGCTTTTGTCTTCTCAAACAGCTCATCAAACGTCGTCGCCTGAAACTCCCCTATCTTTAGACGCACGCGATCCGCCGTTCGTAACCACAAATTTGCCCGGGGAATCGCGGAAATATCTGCTGCAAACTCAACTTTTCCATTTTCCACTCTGACATCCTGATAGCCCAGTGCCTTTACTTCGTCGGCCACCACTGATTCCAGGCCAAATGTCGCCGTTGCGATCAAATCCACTTTTTGCATTCCGTAATCTCCTGTCCGTGCTTAGATGGGAGGGTCTTTCCCCCTATACTATATTACCCGATTCTGCTGGTGTATTGGCAATCTTCTATAGGGGCAATCGAAAAAGTCCCGCCCAAAGGGAGACGGGACTGCGATCCTCTAGCCTCGATTGGCTCCATAAATGGTATCGGCCCTCCGAGGGGAGTCGGCAAATCTTTTTTTCACCGTTGCAGCGTTACAGCGCCCGGGCCAGCAAATCTGTGATGTGGACCGCTTCCATCTTTCCTTCCAGCCCGGCTCGGATGATGCCTTTTTTCATCTGGAGAAGACAGCCTGGATTCGATGTGACGATGATGTGAGCCTTTGTCTCCTTTACGTGCTCCATCTTGCCGTCGAGAATTTGCATCGACATGTCGAAGTTGGTGATGTTGTAGATTCCCGCGGAGCCGCAGCAGCTGTCCGCGCCGGTCATCTCAGCCAGCTCCAGGCCGGGGATGCTCCGCAGCAGCTGGCGCGGCTGGTTGCGAACGCCTTGCCCATGAGCCAGGTGGCAGGAATCCTGATAAGTGACGCGGACATGGAGCGGCTTGGTAAAGGTCAGGGGCGGCAACTCGGCCAGAAGCTCGCTTACGTCTCTCACCTTGGCGACAAACGCCATGGCCCGCTCCTTCCACTCAGGATCGTCGTGGAACCAGTGATGGTACTCCTTCAACGCGGCGCCGCAACCGCCCGCGTTGTTGACGACGAAATCCACGCTGACTTGCTCGAACGCTTCTATGTTGTGCTTGGCAAGCTCGATCGCCCCGTCCTTTTCCCCGGCGTGCGCGTGCAGCGCCCCGCAGCAGACCTGGTTTTCCACGAAGACGACCTCGCAGCCCGCTTTGGTCAAAAGCCTGGCCGTCGCCTGGTTCGTCTCGAAAAACATCACGTCCATGATGCAGCCCGTAAACATTCCGATCTTCAGGGCGGCCTTTCCTTCCGCCTTCATTACTTTTTCCCGCTGCTTGCGCTCCCTCGGGGAGGCGATTTTATCGACCGCTTGCTGCATCTCCGCCAGCTCCCGCGGGAGGATGTTGATTAGGCCGGTCTTGTTGGCCAGCGTTTGCAGTCCAGCGCTTTGAGCTGCCCACAGCGCCGTACCCAAGGCTTGCATCCGCTCCGGGTAGGGGAATACCTTGTCGAACACGAGCTGGCGAAGGAATGGGGGTTTGGCTTCGCTCTTCTTGTTGTCCTCGGCCACTTCCCGCGCCATTTCAACGAGACTGCCGTAAGGGACCCCCGCCGGACAAGCCGTTTCGCACGCTCGACAGCCCAGACAGGCGTACATGTTCTTCTCGAATTCCTGATCTACGGACAGCTGGCTGTTGGCCACTCCCTTCATCAGGGCGATGCGCCCACGCGGACTGTGCGATTCCAGGCCCGTTTCCCGGTAGGTCGGGCAGGCAGGCAGGCAAAAACCGCAGTGCATGCAGTTCATGATCTCGTCCATGTTGAACTTCGACAGAAGCTCCCGACTGGTCTTGCTCATCGTTTCACCACCACTCTGCGCCGGCCGCTGCTCGCGAACATTTTCCCGGGATTCATGATGTTGTTCGGGTCAAAAGCGGCTTTGATCCGCTTCATCAGCTCGATGCCGCCCTCTCCTACCTTCAGGTCGAGGTAATTCATCTTGGCCATCCCTACGCCGTGCTCTCCCGTTATCGTGCCGCCCAGGCGGATCGCGGCGTGGAAAATTTCTTCAAACGCTTGCTCCACCCGATGGATCTCTTCCTTGTCCCGCTCGTCGGTCATACAGGTGGGATGCAGGTTGCCGTCTCCCGCGTGGCCGAAGGTGCAAATCCGCACCTTGTACTTTTCAGCGATGCGCTCTACTTCCTCGACCATCTCAGCCAATCGGGAGCGCGGGACTGTCGCGTCTTCGAGAATGGTGGTGGGGCGCAGCCTGGACAGGGCAGCCAGAGCCGAACGACGCGCCGCCAGCAGCTTGGCTCCTTCCTCCGCCGTTTTAGCCAAATGGACCTGCGCCGCTCCCTGCTCTCTGGCGATTTCCGCGATCCGTTCCATATCGCGGACGACCAGTTCCTCCGGCCCATCCTGCTCGATCAAGAGCATCGACTTCATCTCCAGAGGCAGGCCCAGCTTGGCAAAGTCGTCGACAACCTTCATCGTGGACTGGTCGAGAAACTCGATCGTGGCCGGAATAATTTTGGAAGCGATCACCGTTTCCACTGTCCTGGCTGCGTTGACGAGGTTGGTATAGTAGGCGACCAGCGTTCGTTTCGTCTCGGGAAGGGGAAGCAGCTTTACGGTGATCTCCGTAATCACGCCAAGCGTTCCCTCCGAGCCGACCATCAGCCTCGTCATGTCATAGCCGGCCACGTCCTTCATGTTTTTTCCGCCGCAGCGAAGCACTTCCCCCGACGGCAGGACGTATTCGAGCCCCAGTATGTAATCCTTGGTGACTCCGTATTTCAGCCCTCTCATCCCGCCTGCGCACTGGGCCATGTTTCCGCCGACAGTAGAAATGCGCATGCTGCCCGGGTCAGGCGGATAAAACAGCCCCTCCGCTTCGACCGCCTGGTGCAGGTCGGCAGTCACTACCCCGGGTCCGAGCGTTGCCGTCAGGTTTTGTTTGTCGATTTCGTAAATTCGGTTAAATCTGTTCATGTTCATGACGATGCCGCCCTCGACAGGAATCGTTCCCCCAGCGAGGTTCGTCCCCGAGCCGCGGGGCACGATCGGAATGCCGTGAGCATTCGCCAGCTTCAGCACAGCCGACACCTCTTCTACGCTGCCCGGCATCACTACGGCATCCGGCATAGCTTGATGAATGGGCGTGGCGTCATAGGAATACGCGTACAGCTCATTTGGCGTGTCCAGCAAATACTTCTCTCCCACAATCGCTGACAGTTCGTCCCGGATTGCTTTCTCCAGCATATGTAATCCCCCGTCTTTTTAGTGATCAGGTCATCAGATAACTTTCAAAAAAATGATAGCACTACTTCTGTTTGAACAACAAGTCCCTTTTCCCCTTATCGGCAGGGTACGGGTTTCGTTCAACCCTTTTTCAATAGCCAACAACGCTGCTGTACGATACAATCCATCATATATGCATAAATAGTGTATTTATTTGAAAAAATCAATATATATATATATTTCCGTTCTTTGTTTTCTTCCAGATATCAGGTCATCCTATGTTTAGAATTCTCCAATCGCAAAACATCGATTTTGTTTCATTACTCGGGCAGGCTGTATAGTAAAATGAATTCAGCACAAGGTAAAGGATGGAAGTACATTGCCAATTCAGCAAATATCAAGCAAAAAGATATATGAAGTCATCACTGACGAGCTTAAGCAGATGATCCTGGAAGGGCAGGTAAAGCCCGGGGACAAACTCGATTCTGTCCAGACGCTGGCGGAGAAATTCCAAGTCGGACGCTCTGCGGTCAGAGAGGCATTGAGCGCCCTGCAAGCGATGGGTCTGGTGGAGATAAAGCAAGGCGAAGGCACCTTTATCCGCAAGTTTGAAACCTCCAGCCTGACCGCCCCCCTCTCTACCATCCTGATGGGCACCGATGATATCCTGGAATTGCTGGAAGTCCGCAAAATTCTGGAAGTCGGCAGCGCCGGTCTGGCTGCGCGAAAATGGGAGGAAGACGACCTGAATGCGCTCAAGCAGGCATTGGACGACATGCGGGCAGGCGCTGATTCGGAAGAAGCGAGCGAGCAGGCCGACATCGACTTTCATCAGGCGATTGCGCAGGCGAGTCACAACCGTCTGTTGATCGACATGATGAAAACGATCTCCGGAGCCATGACAAAGAGCATGCGAAACACCCGCAAAATGTGGCTGTTTGGGGAAAAATCGAGCACGGAAAGACTATACGAGGAACACGCGCTGATCTACAAGGCGATCCGCGAGCGCGACGCCTTGATGGCGCAGCAAAGGATGCTCCACCATCTGCTGAAAGTGGAAGACGTGCTGCTGAACCGCCTGGAGCTGGGCGACGAGTAGCGCCGCACTGGGGATGGAATGAGCGGACGACTGGGGGGACATAATCAATGCCGGAACTGCCGGAAATGGAGACCTATCGCAGACTGCTTCAGCAGCGTTTGGCCGGGCAGGCGAATACAGGTGTCAGCATTCAGCGCGAAAAAACGATCAATATGCCGGCCGCTGCCTTTGAAGACCAGCTGATCGGCAATACGTTCACGGCTATCGAGCGCAGGGGAAAGCACGTATTGTTCCGGCTTCAATCAGGCTCCGTACTGTTGCTGCATCTCATGCTGGGCGGGTTTCTGTACTGGGGCACCGAAGAGGACAAGCTCGAACGAACGGCACAAGTGACGATCTCGGTGGGGAGCCACCTTCTCTACTTTCACGGGCTGCGCCTGGGGTATTTGCATCTGCTGTCGCGGGAAGAAGCGGAACACCGGTTGGCCGCGCTCGGTCCCGAGCCGCTCGACCCTTTGCTCACCGCCGAGAGCTTTGCCCGCTTGATGCAGAAAAAGCGCGGCGTTTTGAAAGCCGCGCTGGTCGATCAGCATGTGCTTGCCGGCATCGGCAACTGTTACGCCGACGAGCTTTGCCATCACGCAGGGCTCCTGCCGCTCCGCCGCATTCCTTCCCTCCGCCCGGAAGAAGGGACGAAGCTGTTTCACTCCATGCAGGCAGTCCTCCGCGACGCCGTGGAGCGCGGAGGCTACATGGAGACGCCGCTTTTTCGCGGAGACCGTCTGACCGGCGGCTACAATGACCACTGCCGGGTGTACGATCGGGGAGGCGAGCCCTGCCCGCGCTGCGGCCATGCGATTACGCGGGACGAGTGGTCATCCCGCAAGGTGTTCTACTGCACGGGCTGCCAGCAGTAAGCAGCTTTTCAGCTTTTCCCCTCCATTTGGCGGACCATGAACACCTGCTCGGTCCCCGACGAGGCAAAACCGGCTTGCTCCAGCACGCGCAGAACCGTTTCCTGGGAGGCTGGGAAATTAAAGGTTCCCCTGCGGCACGTATAGTCGAACGGCGCATAGACATGTGCCAGCGCAAACCGGACAATCTCCTCCGCATCCTCGCGATCCGGCTGGTACGCGCATTGTCGCAAGGTGATGGAGGCGAGCTTTCCCTCCTCGTCCCAGGTCCGTTTATACAAGGCGTAGGCGACCGTCTGGCCCGTGTCATCCTCGACAAACGCCGCTTCGCCATCGCGAAGGCCTTGCCACTGATTCTGCCAGGGGGTGCTTGCCGGGTAAAAGGAAAGCGACGCGGCTTCTTGCGGAACGCCCCTGCGTATCCGGTAAGGGAACGATGCCGGATCTCCAAACGGATGCTCGATGGCAAACGCTTCGTTATGCTGCCAGAACAAGAGCTTGTCGATCACTTCATAGCCGAGCTGCCGGTAGAGCGAAATCGCCTTGTCGTTTTGACTGACCGCCTCCAAAGTCGCCAGCTGCACCTCCGCTTCCCGGTACAATGCAAGTGTCGCTTCCATCAAGCTTTTGGCCACACCCTGACGCCGGTACTCTGTCGCCACTCCGGTGCCGCCGTTCCACGCCACCTTCTTTCCGCCAACCGTCCTGACACCGCTTGCCACAAGTCCCACCGGTGCTCCGTTTGCAAAGGCAACGACTGAAAGCGAAGCCGTATAGCCTTCCGTTCCCAGCCTTTGCATCAGGCTCTCCACCGTCATGGCGACAGGGAAGTAGTACCCCTCGAATCCCCTGTTCCAGGCTTCTGTAATTTCGGATAGCGTACACTCCGGAAAACGTTTGATTGTAATCGTGGACACGGGTAATCACCCTCCGTCTTTTTAGTAAAAAGCTCGACTTCGACCATCCTTTGAAGAGATTCTGAATGGATGCAGGAAACAAGGAGCAGGAACGGTCTTCTTTCGATAAAAAAATTTTAATTGATAAATTTCAAAAATTCAATCATGTAGTTTGTTTGCGAGTAGACATGCAACCGCGAGCTAGGACGAGCAGGCAGCCGCTCCGCCTACTCGTCCTTCTTGTTCTTCAGCTTCTCGTCGATCTCGGCAAGGTCGACCAGCACTTCCGGTCCAAACCAGTCCGTCAGCTTGCCTCGGGCCTTTCCTTTAACATCGTCATCGATATACACAGCGACCATCAGCAGGGCCCCGATCAGAGTCGTCAGGTCATCTCCATATCCCACGACCGGCGTGATATCCGGCACCACATCCAGCGGAGTGATGAAGTAACCCAGCGCCCCTAAAATGACCGTTTTCGCCCACGCCGGCGTTTTTGGATTTTGCAGGGCGTAATAGAGCAGCAGCGCTACGTAAACCACTTTGCCCCCCGCTTTTTTGGCGAACTTCTTCACTTTGTCCCAAAAGGATTCTTCTGAGTACACCTTCGGATATTGATCGGACATGCTCCCGCCTCCCCTCGTCATTTCTCTTGCTGGTAAAAGTATCGTAGTCCTTTTCCGGCATAGAAAGCAAGCGGGAAGCGTTGCCTGCCGGACCTGTCTCTTGGCCGCCCTGCATGGTAAGATAAAGAATGATGCTGTCAAGCTTGGCCGGTCAACTGGCAGATTCCTTTCCTTTGACAGCCGCGAATTCACGTAAATGAGGGAACATCATGGAGAAATCGTCCAAAATCATACTGTTTGCAGGGGGAAATCTGGGCAGTTGGGCTTTGGAAGAAATACACGAAGACGACTTTTTGGTCGGAGTCGACCGCGGTGCGCTATTTTTGATCCAAAACGGGCGGCGGCCCCATCTTTCCATTGGCGACTTTGACTCGGTCACATCCGATGAACAGGAGGTTATTCGCCAAAACAGCGAGGAGATGCGTTCCTGCGACCCGGTCATGAAGGATTTGACCGATACGGAAATGGGATTGCTCTGGGCACTGGAGCAGCATCCGGCTGAGATCGTCCTGGTCGGGGCGCTTGGCTCCCGATTCGACCACACGCTTGCCAATGTGCAGCTGCTGTCAAAGGGACTGAAAGCTGGCATCCTTTGCCGAATCGTGGACGAAAAAAACCAGATCATGCTCGTCACTAACCGGACTGTTCTTCGGAGAAGCGGGTTTTCTCACGTCTCCCTGCTGCCTCTCACGGAGACAGTCAGCGGGATTACCCTCTCCGGCTTTCAGTATCCGCTGGACAAAGCGACACTTCGCATGGGCGACACGCTTGGCATAAGCAATGTGCTGATTGCGGAAACGGGGACGGTTTCAATCGAGGACGGCTGCCTGATCGTGATTCAGAGCATGGACTAGGAATGAAATCTCCCTGACTGCTTGAGATCCGGGCTTCTTAAAAGGGGCTGCGGGGGAGAGAAGCCTGTTTCCATTCTCCGCTCCGGTCTTCGTCCTGCAAGGAAGCAGAGACTGTCCGCTCCGCAGTAATCCCGAGGGAATCGCAAAACGGCGCGCAACTCCGAAGTGAATTCATAGGTTGCGATTCTGTTTCCTCGGGATCACTGCGCAGCTGGGCTGGACTTCGCTAGTCGCTCCGACTGGAAACAGGCTTCTCTGGCGAGCGGGTCTGCTTCTGCGAGCTTTTAAAGCATGCGGGAGGTTTCAGGATGCCAGAGGCTCGTGGCAAGCCTTAAAAGCAGACAAGAATGCCTTCGCTAATAAATGTAAGCCCTCTTCGCAAGCAAAACTCTATCAAAACCGTTCGGGCGCATGTCCGAGCGGTTTTTTTGATGCAAACCGACAGCTGTAGAGATGAAAAAGGAGAAAACGGCGATGGTCTTTGGGACGCCCCCCAGGCGGAATGGAAAAAGCAAAACACGCCTTTAGCGTCCAACTCTGATACGCTTCCTCGAGTCCGCTGCTTTTGGACGCGGTTTTGCTTTTGGAATGCAGCCGGACAGCCCAGCTACCGCGCAGTGTCCCACCGAACCTGGAGCCGTTTTCTCCTTTTTCATCTCCTCCACCAAAGCCTGTTCCACCACCAACACAGGAAAGCGGCTGCGGTGGGGAGAAGCCTGTTTCCAGTCTCCGCTCCGGTCTTCGTCCTGCATAGAAGTAGAGACTGTCCGCTCCGCAATGATCCCGAGGGAATCGCAAAACGGCGCGCAGCTCCGAAGTGAATTCATAGGTTGCGATTCTGTTTCCTCGGGATCACTGCGCAGCTGGGTTGGACTTCGCTAGTCGCTCCGACTGGAAACAGGCTTCTCTGGCGAGCGGGTCTGCTTCTGCGAGCTTTGAAAGCATGCGGGAGATTTCAGGATGCCAGAAGGCTCATGGCAAACCTTAAACTCTGTAAGCTGCCAGCAATACCTTCGCTAATAAACAAAGACACTCTCCGCAAGCAAAACTCTCTCAAACCGTTCAGGCGTATGCCCAAACGGCTTTTTGATGCAAACCGACAGCTGTAGAGATGAAAAAGGAGAAAACGGCGATGGTCTTTGGGACACCTCCCAGGCGGAATGGAAAAAGCAAAACACGCTTTTAGCGTCCAACTCTGATACGCTTCCTCGAGTCCGCTGCTTTTGGACGCGGTTTTGCTTTTGGAATGCAGCCGGACAGTCCAACCTCCTCGCAGTGTCCCACCGAACCTGAGCCGTTTTCTCCTTTTTCATCTCCTCCACCAAAGCCTGTCCATCCACCAATAAGAAAGCGGCTCCGGTGAGGAGAAGCCCGTTTCCAGTCTCCGCTCCGGTATACGTCCTGAACGAAAGTATGAAAGCTTATGAACGAGCCGCAGCCGTCCCGCCGACCTCCAGCTCCGCCTGCAACGGAAGCTGCCAATCAATCTCCTTCATCCCTTGCGAGCGCAAAAACTGATTAGCCCGCGAAAACGGCCTGCTGCCAAAAAATCCGCGATTGGCCGAAAACGGGCTCGGATGCGGCGAAGCGATGATGTGGTGCTTGCGCGTGTCGATAAAAGACGCCTTTTCCTGCGCATGCCGTCCCCACAGGATAAAGACCAGCGGCGTTTCCCGGTCGTTCAGTTCGGCAATCACGCGATCGGTGAACATTTCCCAGCCTCGTCCTTTATGGGAGTTCGGATTTCCGCCCCGTACCGTCAATACCGTGTTGAGCAGGAGCACCCCTTGTTTGGCCCAACTCACCAAGTACCCGTGCTGCGGAATTGCGCAGCCCAAATCGCTTTGAAGTTCCTTGTAAATATTTTGCAAGGAAGGCGGCGGCGTCACTCCCGGCTTGACAGAAAAGCTGAGCCCATGCGCCTGACCGGGACCGTGATACGGGTCCTGACCGAGAATGACGACCTTGGCTTCCCGGTATGGTGTAAAATGGAGCGCATTGAATATATCGTACATGTCAGGATAGATCGTCTGGTTCTGGTATTCTGTTTTCAGAAATTCACGAAGCTGGATATAATACGACTTTTCAAACTCATCCACCAACATCTCCGCCCAATCGTTACGCAAAATAGACATGTTATGCACCTGACCTTTTCTCGTAGAGCTTTCTTCTATCATACCTTCTTCTATATTGCCAGAAAAGAGACCGGGAAAAATCATCCCGGCACGAAAAAGGCATCTTTTCTCCATGATCAAGCATTATGGCAAAAAGCAGCGCTCCCCAAAGGACGCTGCTTTTTAGTATTGCAGTTTTTTCTTCTCGCGGTTTCGCTTGTGAAACAGAGCAGGAATATATCATTTCCCAATCTAGCGTTTTTCTTCCCCGCGATCAGATCAGCCGATGCTTCTCCAGCTTCCTGTATAGCGTGGACAGGCTGATTTCCAATTCCTCGGCAATCCTCGCCTTGTCTCCTCCCCATCTGGGCGAGCGAAAATACCGCTCCAAAATATCCCGCTCATACCTGGCCACCATATCCTCCAGGCTTACACAGGCCGCCTCGCCCCTCGTCTGCCCGAGCGATCCCGGCAATTCCGGCTGATCCAAATATTCGGGCAGATCATCGGGCCTAATTACCGTATCTTCGGCCATATTGACCATGTATTCGATCGCGTTCTCCAGTTGTCTGATGTTTCCCGGCCAATCATAGCTGTACAGACGCTCCAGCAAAAGCGGATCGATTTCTACCCTTCCTTTTTGCAAAAGGGCGCCATACTTGTTCAAAAAATGCCGAATGTAAAGCGGGATATCCTCCCGCCGCTCCCGCAGGGGCTGCAAGCGGAGCGGAATGACGTTCAACCGATAGTACAAATCCTCGCGAAAGGAGCCTTCCCGGACCATGCCCTCCAGATCGCGGTGAGTAGCTGCGACGACTCGCACGTCCACGGCGACAGGCTTGATGCCGCCTACCCGGTCCACTGTTCGCTCCTGCAGCACGCGAAGCAGCTTGGGCTGCAAGGAAAGAGGAATATCCCCGACCTCGTCCAAAAAGATCGTACCCTTGTGCGCCAGCTCGAATTTTCCCGGCTTGCCCTCGCGTCTCGAACCGGTAAAGGCTCCGCCCTCGTAGCCGAACAGTTCGCTCTCCAGGAGCGTTTCCGGGATCGCCGCGCAGTTTACGGCGATAAACGGATGAGCGGCACGGTTGCCCTCGCTGTGAATCGCGCGAGCCAACAGCTCCTTGCCCGTCCCGCTTTCGCCGCGGATCAGCACCGTAGATATGCTGTCTTTTACTTTTTTCGCCTTGCCGATGACGCTCTGCAACCCGGTTTCCGCACCGATCAGCTGGGCAAAATAGACCGCCTGGCCCCAGTCTCTTGGCAGCTCCTCCTGGATATGGCAGCCTTGTCTGCGCTCTTCCTCCAGCTCCAGCAGCTTGTGCTCGATCAAAGCGCTGGTATGGTGCAAAAACGTCATCAGCTTTTCCGAGTGCTGCAGCATCTTCTCTTTTTGTTCGGGCAAAAAGCCGATAATGCCGATCACGCCGACCGTTTTTTCCCGTTTGTGCACAGGAAACCCGATCGTCGCCAGCTCCCGGCACTGCAGCAGAAACTTGCAGTTCATGCATTGGGATTCGTTCTTTTTCATGTCGTAAATGATCCCCGGCTGCCCGGTTTGCAAAATCATCCGAAAAAACGAACCCTCCGGGGCTGGCAAACCGATCAGATCCCGATAATAGCCGGTGCCGCTGACCCGGATGCCCTGTTCATCGAGAATGGTGACATCCAGCCCCAGCACCTCGGCAATATTTTCCGCGTACCCCTGAATAAATGTCCGGATGCGTGAAAATTCCGTCATGCCCGACCTCCCTGCCATTTCCCCGTAAATCGCTATACGCCGGCAGACATGTGATTCACAAGCGGCCGCAGGGCCTGCTCCAGATCGTCGATAATGTCCGACACGTCCTCCAGCCCCGTCGACAACCGGATCAGCCCCTCCGTTATATGAAAGGCTGCCCGTTCCTGGGGCGGAATGGAGAAATGCGTCATCGACGCCGGATGCTGAACCAGCGTCTCAGGATCTCCCAAGCTAAACGATATCATAGCCAGGCGCAGTCCGTTAATGAAAGTTTTGGCTGCTTCATATCCGCCCTTTACCTCAAACGAAACGATCCCGCCCATCCCGCTCATCTGCCTTTTGGCCAGTTCGTGCTGCGGATGCGAAGCGAGACCCGGATAATACACCCGCTCGATCGCCGGATGCGTATCCAGAAACCGGGCTATCGCTTCTGCGCTCTCGCAGTGCTGGCGAATCCGCAAGCCCAGTGTCTTGAGCCCGCGCTGGATCAAAAAAGCATCCCAGGCGTTCAGATTTTGTCCCAGATCGCCCATAATGTTTTTCCGGATAAATTGAACCGCGTCGCGCTTGCCGACGATAAAGCCGGCGATCACGTCCCCGTGGCCGTTCAAGTACTTAGTCGCGCTGTGTACGACCACATCGGCCCCCAGGTCCAACGGCTTTTGCAGGTACGGCGTCATGAACGTATTGTCGACGATGACCGTTAGCCCGCGCTCTTGGGCTGCTCGGGACAGCTCCCGGATATCGAGGATGGTCAGGCATGGATTGGAGGGCGTCTCCAGATAAAGGACCCGCGTGTTCGGTTTGATCGCCTGTTTCACAGCAGCAAGGCTGGTGCAATCGACAAAGTCGACCTCGATCCCGTAGCGAGGGGCAAGCGAAGTCAAAAATTTATGGCTGCCGCCGTACACATCCTTGGTGCAAACGACGTGCTCACCCTGTTTCAAAAATGCGAGCAACGCTCCCGAGATCGCCGCCATGCCGCTGCTGACCCCCAAAGCTGCTTCACCGTTCTCCAACGCGGCGATTTTCGTCTCCAGAGAAGCAATCGTCGGGTTCCCGTAGCGGCCATAGTACGTTCCTTCCTTGTCTCCGGCTACGACTGCCGCGGCGGCATCCGCGTCCGAGAACGCATAGGCCACTGCCGGCACCACTGCCGCAGCCACAGCCCCCGTCTTTTCGCAAGGCTGGTGACCGGCATGGATCAACGCTGTATCCATCTTCCATTTTTTTGCATCCACGATCTTTCTTCCCCTCACATGTTTGTTTCCCTTTTACTTTTGCAAGGATTGTGCCAATTCAGGAATTGTTGCTCGTGAGTAGCCCTTCGCCCCCCAATCCCCCGATTTTCCGCATGAACACGGTCCTTTCCCCTGCAAGGAGAAGAAAGCAAACGATTTCCTACATAAAGTCTCCAAGGTTCTACACCGTTTTTTTCTCATGTTTGCCAAAGATTTTAGCAGAAGTGACAATGCAGAATAGGGAGGGGGAATGGGGAGTGGGGAGTGTGGAATGAAGCATGAAAAGTGAAAAATGAAAAGTGTAAAAGCTTTAGGGTTTTTGGGTTTTTGGATTTTAGAGACTTTAGAGACTTTAGGATTTTGTACTTGTCACTTGAAATATTCGCATCTTGACGTGCTAGAATGCTCAGTATTTGAGTATTTACGCATTTGAATACTTAAGCACTTGAGGGCTTGGCACGAGCTTGGGGCATTGTGTCCTCTCATGCTGGCATTCATACTGACTCCTCCGACTTTGCTATCATCAAACCGCCAAAAGACAACAGCTGTAGAGATGAAAACGGAGAAAAACGCGAAGGTCTTTGGGACACCTGCCCAGGCTCCATTCCAAAAGCGGAACACGCTTTTAGCGTCCAACCTCTGAGATGCCCCCCTGAAACCGCTGCTTTTGGACGCGGCTTGCGCTTTTGGAATGGAGCCGGACAGTCAATCCCGAGCAAGTGTCCCACCGAACCTGGAGCGTTTTTCTCCGTTTTCATCTCCTCCCCCCAAGTCCGACCTAACGGCTTTTACAAAACAAAAAAGCAGGGAAGCATCCAAAGACGCTTCCCACTGCAAAAAGCCTGTCCACCCGAAAGAAAGCACAAATAACTAAACCAACAGCCCCCCGCTGCCTTTCGCGTACTTCGCAATCCCCTCTGCCGCCCGATAAGCAAGCGCCCCCACCGTATCTGTCGGGTTGTACCCGCTGTTGTGCGGAAAAGCCGACGCCCCGACGACAAACAGGTTTTCCACATCCCACATCTGCAAGTAGTTGTTCACCGCCGAAGTGTCAGGCGAAGCCCCCATGATGACACCGCCCGTATTGTGAGTGGACTGATACGGCGTAATGTCGTAGGGCCCCAGCTCCCGTCTGACATCGATGTGGGTCGCTCCCATCTCCTTCAAAATCTGCCCGCATTTGTCCGCCGTAAACGCAGCCAGCTGGCGGTCCTGCTCCTCGAAATCAAAGGTAATGCGCATCAGCGGATCGCCGAACACGTCCCGGTATGTCGGATCGAGATCGAGGAAGTGGTGCCGGAAGGGCATGGACGCCCCATGGGCGCCGACCCCGAGTGCCCGGTTGAAATACTTGAGCGACGCTGCCTTGTACTCCCTGCCCCAGTTCGGTGTACCCGAAGGCACCGGATTGTTGGCGATCGGGCGCTGCCCTGTCTGCGAAAAGCTGATGCTCGCGCCGTGCAGGAATTTCAGATCGGAGTGATCGAAGTTGTCGCCGTTGTAATCGTCCAGCGTCATGCCGAGAGCGCCTGCGCCTGCGTACAGATTAAATTCCTTGTCTTCAAAGAAGCCTGTCGCTCCCCCGCGAATGACCTGGTACGAATAATTTTTTCCGATGACTCCTTTGCCGGTGGCCGGGTCGTACGGACGGCCCAGCTTGGACAAAAGCAGAAGACGGGCGTTATTGAACACGTAGCTGGTCAATACGACAATATCGGCCGGCTGCTCGAATTCCTCTCCGGTCGTCACATCGGTGTACAGAACGCCTGTCGCTTTGTACCCGGTATGTAAAATTCGTCGCACATAAGAATGGGTCCGGATCTCAAACTTGCCCGTCTTTTTCGCTATCGGAATGACCGTTACGACCGGATCGGCTTTGGCGCCGTACTCACAGCCGAACCGCTCGCAGTACCCGCAATACTGGCAGGCAGCCCGGGATACGCCATCCGGATTGGTGTACTGCTGCGACAGGTTGGCAGATGGCATCATGTAAGGGTGCAGATTCAGTTTTTTGGCCGCTTCGGCAAACAGCTTCATCGCCGGCGTCTGCTTCATCGGCGGCGTGGGATAGGGGCTGGACCGCTTGCCAGCGAGTGGATTTTCCTCGCCGGAAATGCCCGCCGTCTTTTCAAACCGGTCGTAGTACGGCTCCATCTCCTCATAGGTGATGCCCCAATCCTGAATCGTCATGCCTTCGGGAATTTTCTTCTCGCCGTACCGCTCGATGGTCTTCGTGCGAATCTCGAAATCATACGGAAAAAAACGGAAGGTCTGTCCATTCCAGTGAACGCCGGCTCCGCCCAATCCCGTCCCCATCAAAAAGGAACCGTAGCTCCGCATCGGCAGCGCCCTAATCCGCGTATTGCTTCGGAAGGTGATCGTTTCCTTGGACAAATCCTGCATCAGCTCGTAGCGAAGGGCGTAACGCAGTTCATCGTGGACCATGAAATAGTCCTCGGTTTTCCGCTCTTTCCCACGCTCCAAACCTACTACGGTCATACCTTGCTTCGTCAACTCCGAGGCGATGATCCCTCCGCCCCAACCAACTCCGACAATCACGACATCTACTTTGGGCAGTCTTCTGGGCATGTCCTATCCCCCTCCTATCCGTGCTGATGGTCTCGCAAGCTTTTGGGTTCCATTTTGACAAATTGGTCCTGCTCGATGACCTGGGTGTAAGCCATTTGGTTCCCCGGGTATTTTTTCAGCCTCCAGCCATCCATGTTTTTGTTGCCGCCGTAGAGCGGGTCGGCGTAGATTCCTTCCATCGTGCTGGCACGCAGCATTTTGAAGAAGCCGCTGGCCGAGATGGTGGTCAGCTTCACTTCGTCGGCTTCAAAGGCTTTCAAAACGGCATCCTGCTGATCTGCCGGCAATTCGTAAAAACGCTTCCCGTATTTCGCCGTACTATAGTTGTTCATTTCCTGAATCCCGATATCAAAAATTTCCCGGCGTTTCAACCGTCCTTGGTACCCTTGCGTAACTTCCCCCGGGTAAAAGGGGCCTTGCATGTAATCACGGGCATTGAATCCCCAATCCCCTGCCAGTTGGTGGTCAATAAAATAGGCTGCACCCAGGGTTCTCGCTCCCGGGCCGTTCTCATCCTCGGGGAAAATTCTTTCCGTAGCCGCGTCAATCACCCGAAATTGCTCCGGGGAGAAATACATCAGAGCCTGATTGAAGTCGGCAGGCGCAGGAGCTGCTGCAGGTGGGGGCGGGGTCTGTGTCCTGAGCAAGCTCCCCGCCACACCGCCTACTACCAGACCGCCCAGAACCAAGCCGGAGTTTTTCAAGAATTTCCTTCTTGAAACGGCTTGTTCTTGTTCTTCGTTTGTCTGTGCCAAAGCTACCACCTCCTGAATGTATATCTTTTATGTGTGCAATTCTTCGGCAAAATAACCATTTTTTCCAAATAAATTTCCAATGGCCGGCATCAATAAATAGGCAATAATCGGCAAATCATATCGGTAGCTGGTAAACACATAACTGGAGGGATTATGGATGCGGATACGTAGAATGATCAGCGGGATCGCTGCCGTTTGCCTTTTGGCCGCATGCGCCAACCAAGCGACACCGGGTCAAGGAGGACAAAATCAGGGAACCGCGAATCAGGGAGCACAAACCCATTCCATGCATCAGCAGGCTGCTCCCGGACACGATCACACTACCGTCATTCCCAGTGTGGACCGGGACAAGAAGCTGACCACCAATCAGCATGGCGCAACAAACAGCGGCATGGGGACAGCGACTTACAGCAGAATAGGCAGCTCCGGCCTGGATGACGGAGGACCTTCGAGCAATCTGGAGTCTCGCCTGGCAGCAGCGGGAGTCAACGGAGTAAACGTTTTGGTCGTTCACGATTGCGTCTTCCTCGCTCCCGCAGACGGAAAAACCCTTTCCACCAACTCCATGGACGAGACGCAGAACCATCTGCTAAGCCCCTATGAAGGAAGCTCCTACCGCGGACCTCAGCGTCCGACTGACAAAATCGGCACGATGGGCGCAAGCGCTCATACACATACGCTGTCAAAAGCCAAGGATCAGATCGAACGGATTTACGGGGGCGGAGTAGAGATTCGCACGGTCACCAATCCGCAAGCGATCTCCGCCATGGAGCGGATCAAACAAGAAACAAAAGCGGGAAAAGGACACGCGAACATCGCAAAAGACATGGCCCTTCTGTTCCGCTCCGCTTCCAAACAGCCGTAACCTGACTTGATTGAAGAAAACTCGGCTCCTCAAGCGATTGAACGGCATTGGGACTTAAAGAGCGCTGGTTTTGCTCTGTGGGCCGGTCGCTCTGTGCGCCGGTCGATCGATTTTGCCGTGTTTATCTTTCCGAGCGCGCAAAGGAAAAAGGGACAAGCCGGTCTGGTAATCCAGTCAGCCTGTCCCTTTTCTAACGGACAAACGATATGATTCCCTCCACTGTCTCCCGTGGATGGGTGAGCATCAACAAATGCTGCGCATGTGGGATTTTTTGGCAAATGGCATGTGGAACCTTTTGCCTGTATTCGGCAGCCGCCGTCTGAAAAAAGCGCTGCTGCGTCTCGCCGGACAGCGTCATTTCGTCTGCCAGCAGCAGCAATACCGGGCATTTCAGCGCGGCAAACAAGGCTTCCTTGTCAAAAGTGGCATATGCCTGAAAGTAGCCGTCAAACGCTTCCCGCGGAAGCCGGTAGCCGTAAGCTCCGTCTTCCTTTCGCTCCAGCTCGCTCTCAGGCAAGGACGAGGGAATGCCGTCCTTGCCGTAGCGGACGGCATAGTACTCTCCCGCCGCTGCTATCGCAGGAAACCGGGTTTCAGCCAGCCTGTCCACAGTAGACGCTCTGTCAAAGCCAGGCAGCTCCCGCAAGCTGTAGAAACCGCCATCCAGCAAGATCAAGTGTGCGACTCGCTCCGGGAAGGCTGCCGCAAACATTTGCGCCGGGACGGCTGAGAAGGAGGCGGCAGCGATCGCCGCTTGTCCGACCTCCTCCGCATCCAGCAGAGCGCGGATATCCTCCACGATCTGCTCGAACGTATAAGGCCCTTGTTTGACCGATTCCCCATGTCCGCGCAGATCGACCGCAATCACCCGGTAGCGCTTTGCCAGCTCCGGAAGGATATTGTCGAATAATCGGCTGGTGTTTCGAATGGCATGAAGCAGCAGAAGCGCGGGCGCCTCTGTTCTCCCCGCAACCGTATACGCCAGCACCAGTCCGTTTTTCTCCAGACGCTTTCTTTTTTGCTCGGCCATGGCTCCTCCTGTTTTTCCGTCGTTATTTCACCCCGGCGCTAACTTCCATACGTTTACGAAAATCAAATCCTTCCGGGAATCAGCACGCCCATATGTTCAGGATGCATACGCGCGAAGTAGAGCAACACGGCAACCACGACAAGGCCGCAGGCGAGTGTGACGAGCTCCCTCGGCTTCCATTTTGGCATCCGGTAAAAGCGATGCTGGCTGTTTCGCATCCGAAACCCTTTGGCGTCCAATGCATTGGCGATCAACTGCACGCGCTTGAGCGAGCTGAAAATGAGCGGCACCAGGACGAAACCGTACTTTCGCAGCCTCTCCGGAACGCTTCCTTCACTGAGCTGCAGCCCCCGCACCATCTGGGCTTCCCGGATCGTCGCCAGGTCGTGCTTGACGAGGGGAATAAAGCGAAAAATCAGCGACAGCAAATAACTGACGGAAAAAGGGACGCCGATCCCCTTCAGTCCCATGGCCATTTCCCGGGGGCTGGTCGAAAACAGATAATACATCGATAACAGCGCCACATTTGCCAGCCTCAGCCCCATGCCCAATGCCCACAGAATGCCCACATCCGTCACTTGGATCGGATAGTTGACCAACGGGATCCTGCTGCTCCAGTACGGATGGCCGACACTGGTAAACGGCAGCCACGTGATCGCGGCAAACACGGCTCCGACTCCCCCAATCAACAGATAGCCCCTCAGCATCGAACGGCTCCACCCCAGCTTGGCGATCAGCAAGGCGTTAATCAGCAGAACGACGATGAGAAAACGCGGGTCCTGGAACAGAAAAGGCAGTGTCCCGAGCAGGACAAAAGACAGCAGCACAAAACTAGGGTGTGCGTGTTTCATACGGAATTCTCTCCTCTGCTACTCGTGCCTTTGCCTGCTCCAGCGTGAGGGGAACAGGCTCGTTCCAGCCTGCGGCCACTCCGAAGCGATAGACGGACGGCGCCTCCACTTGGGCTTTTTGCAATACATCCGAGCAGGCAAAGACCTCGCCCGGCGTCCCGTCGCGAAGCAGCGTCCCCTGATGCATGACCAGCACGCGCAAGGCGTATTCCGCGACCAGCTTCATATCATGAGTGACGACGATGATCGTATGGCCGTCCCGGTGCAGCTTTTGCAATAGCTGCATGATTTCCCGCACGCCGCGGTAGTCCAGCCCGGTCGTCGGTTCGTCCAGCACGATCGCTTCCGGCTTCATCGCCAAAATCGAGGCCACCGCGATCTTTTGCCTCGTCCCTTTGCTCGAAAAGTACGGTTCAGCTGTGCGCATATGCTCCAGTCCCACTGCCCGAAGAGCTTCCGTCACCCGCTTCTCGACCTCTGCCTGCGGCAGCCCCATGTTTTTCGGACCGAAGGCGACTTCCTCGAAAACGGTTGATTGAAAAATCTGATGATCGGGATTTTGGTAGCAATACGTTACGATGCGGGACAGCTCTGCGACCGAAAGCTCCCGCGTATCTCTTCCTTTGACAGTGACCGTACCGCTTGTCGGCTTGTACAGACCGTTGCAATGCTTGGCCAGCGTCGTTTTCCCGGAACCATTTCCGCCGATGATGGCGATGAACTCGCCTCGCTCCACGCTTAGGGAGACATTCTTGATGGCCTGCTTGCCAGCTTCGTAGCCAAACGAAATGTTGTCAAAACGGATCAAGCCGCTCATGCCTCTTCCCTCCTGCCGCTGCCTGTGCGGGCTTCGCGGTACCACTCGGCCAGCTCATCGACATGAAGCGGCACCCCGTCTTTCCTCTCGGCGATGACGCCTGCCCGGCACATTTGCAGGTACAGCTGGATGACATCGGGGACGAGAATGCCGCGTTTCTCCAACTCCTCCACTTTGCCAAAAAACGGACGCACGGGCAGATCGAGTTCAATCCGCCCGTCCGCAAGCAGCAGAATCCGATCGCAAAATTGCGCCAGCTCCTCTGTCGCATGGGAGGAGACGACAATTGTGATTTCCTGCTCCCGCTTCAGCCGGGAAAGCAGCTGAAACACTTCCCGGGCGCCTTTTGGGTCCAGCTCGGAGGTCGGCTCATCCAAAAGCAAAATACGCGGATGGTTCGCCAATGCCGAAGCGATCGCCACCCGCTGTTTTTCTCCTCCGGACAATTCAAAGGGCGAACGGAGCGTAAAACCGTCCAGGCCCACCAGCTTGAGAACTTCTTCCATCCGCTGCTCGATTTCCTCATCCGGACGGCCGCTATTCTCCAAACTAAAAGCGATCTCTTCCTCCACCGTAAGGCCGATAAACTGCGTCTCCGGGTCCTGGAACACGATGCCCAGCTCCCCAAAGGCCCGGCGTTCCCCGGCAAACTGCCCGGAATAATTGCGCGGTATAAGCCCGGCCAACGCTAAAAGAAGGGTTGTTTTGCCCGCGGCAGAGGGGCCGACGATTCCCACCACTTCACCCGGGTAGAGGGAAAGATTGATGTCGGATAAGGCAGGCTTGGACCCATCCTCGTACCGCCAATGTACGTTTTCCAAACTGAGAAGCGGCTGGCCTGTCACGGACGAAGACCGCCTTCTTCAACGGGAAGCAGTCCATTGCCATGCGCTCGTCCCCGGTACAAGCCTGCTCTCTTCACAAACGGATACAGCAGCTTTAACAGGACCGGCCCCAGTATTGCCGTCGATACTGCCTGGTTCAAAAAGACGGTCGGAATGAATATGGTAGCGACGGCCATCGGCGTAAATCCAAGCGCCACATTGATCAAAATCGAGCATGCCACTACCGCGGAAGCGATCAATACAACAAATATGTAATATTGCAGAATGCTGCGCCCTGTTTTCAAGGCGGGGTGACTGACAGCCAAATAACCGATAAAGCCGCCTAAAAAGTTGCCGATAAAGCCGACGGCGACTGCATGCGGCGGGGTGCCTCCCGTGAGCAGATCGCTGGCCGCATTTCCAAATGCGAGACCCAGGCAGCCGGGGATGCCAAACAAAATGCCGAACACAGGCTGCAGGGCATTTGCCGGGCGCAGCGGTACGGACGGAATTAATTTTACGTTAGCCAGCATAATCAGGGCGACCGCGTACAACGCTGCCGTGACGACGATCAGAACAAAATCGACAGTCGTCCACTTTCGCCGAAAGAGAGACGTTCCCATCTCCAGTAACCTCCTTTATCTATGAAAACGGTTTACATGATCATGATGCTAGTTTACCCCTCCGGACCGACTCTCGCAATGGCGGAACGGGTTTATAGATGGACTTGCGTACAGCAAATCTCTTTATTCCCTTTAGTCTGTTTTGATCAGAACGTCTTATGGATACCGGAGGTAGCAATTGTATTTTTAGAATGGGCGTTGTTCGGGCTTTGGGTGGAGGAGATGAAACAGGAGAAAAACGCTCCAGCTTCGGTGGGACACTTGCAGGGGGTAGTCCTGTCCGGCTTCGTTCCAAAAGTGGAACCGCGTCCAAAAGCAGCGGATTCTGGAGACTTCTCAGAGGTTGGACGCTAAAAGCGTGTTCCACTTCTGGAACGAAGCCTGGGTATGTGTCCCAAAGACCTTCGCGTTTTTCTCCTGTTTCATCTCTACAGCTTTTGACTGCATTCGATCGTTCTTTAAAAGACTGAAATGCCCTTGTCTACTGCAAAACAAGACGGTTGTCACTGTTTGGAGAGTCTTTGCAACAGATAACAGACGCATCAAAAAGTGAACGCTTTGCTTCCCTGAGATTGCTTAAAAAAGCCGCTACGACAGAGAAGCGTATTTCCAGGCGGAGCGACTAGCGAAGTCCAGCCCAGCGGAACAACGATTCGCGGGAAACAGGAGCGTAACCTTGAGTAAACTTCGGAGCTGCTGCTGCTTTTACGCTCCCCCGCGAATCGTTGTGGAGCGGACAGTCTCAGCTCCCTTGCGGACGCAGACCGGAGCGCAGTCTGGAAATATGCTTCTCTCACTGCAGCCACTTCCCTAATCCCTAATGAAAAAAGCTGTTGACGACTCACTGAGACGTCAACAGCTTTCCAGCATTCCATTCTCTGTTATCCTTGCTGCTTCGGCAGTTCAAACGAGCTCTTCAAGGAAACAATCCGGTTGAACACCAGCTTGTCCTTCGTCGTATATTTCGGGTCCACATTAAAGTACCCATGGCGGAAAAATTGATATTTATCTTGGGGCTTTGTCTCTTTCATGTTGGGCTCCACGTAACCGCTCAAGATCTCCAGCGAGTTTGGATTGATATTGTCGAGGAACGTGGTGCCTTCCTCCTGATCGTCCAAAATCAGCGGTTCATACAGCCGGAATTCCGCGGGAAGCGCATGTTTGGCGTCTACCCAGTGAATCGTGCCCTTTACCTTGCGGCCGGTAAATCCGCTGCCGCTCTTCGTTTCAGGGTCGTACGTGCAGTGGATTTCGACGACGTTGCCTTGCTCGTCCTTGACCACGTCTGTGCACTTGATAAAATACGCGTGCTTGAGCCGCACTTCATTTCCCGGGAACAGGCGGAAATACTTGCTCGGCGGGTTCTCCATGAAGTCGTCCTGCTCAATGTAGATTTCGCGGGAAAACGGAATTTGTCTGGTCCCCATTTCCGGATTTTCCGGGTTGATCTCCGCATCCAGCAGCTCGACCTGATCCTCCGGATAGTTGGTGATGACCACTTTCAGCGGGCGCAGCACCGCCATCGTTCGCGGCGCTTTCAGCTTCAGGTCTTCGCGGATGAAGTGCTCCAGCATTTTTTCATCCACTGTGCTGTTGCTTCTGGCCACGCCGACTTCCCGGGCAAATGTCCGGATGGACTCAGGGGTAAAGCCTCGGCGGCGGAGGCCTGAAATGGTAGGCATGCGCGGATCGTCCCATCCGTCAACCACCTGTTCGTCGACCAGCAGCTTCAGCTTCCGTTTGCTCATCACCGTATTGGTCAGATTCAACCGGGCAAATTCGTATTGTCTCGGCACGTTTTCCATCTCACATTCGCGGACGACCCAATCGTAAAGCGGGCGATGGTCCTCGAATTCAAGCGAACAGAGCGAGTGGGTTACACCCTCGATGGCGTCCTCTAGCGGGTGGGCGAAATCGTACATCGGGTAGATGCACCATTTGTCTCCCGTGTTGTGGTGGGTAGCATGCGAGATCCGGTACAAAATCGGGTCGCGCAGGTTCATATTGGGGGAGCTCATGTCGATTTTGGAGCGCAGCACTTTTTCGCCGTCCTTGAACTCGCCGTTGCGCATCCGCTGGAACAAATCCAGGTTTTCTTCCACCGACCGGTCGCGGTAAGGGCTGTTTGTACCCGGCTCCGTCAAGGTTCCTCTGGTCTGGCGGATTTCTTCCGGCGACAGATCGCATACGTAGGCCAGTCCTTTTTTGATCAACAGGATGGCGCGGTTGTACATTTCCTCAAAGTAATCGGATGCAAAGAACAGTCCGTCCCATTCAAAGCCAAGCCATTTTACATCTTCCTTGATCGCTGCCACGTACTCCGTGTCTTCCTTTACCGGATTGGTGTCGTCGAAACGCAGGTTGGCTCTGCCTTTGAATTCCTTTGCCAGTTCAAAGTTCAGGCAAATCGCTTTGGCATGTCCGATGTGAAGATATCCGTTTGGCTCCGGAGGGAAGCGGGTCACGATTTCCTCGACCCGGCCCTCTTGCAGGTCTTCCAGGACAATGTTTCGGATAAAGTTGGATGATGATGCCGATTTATTTTCCAATGAAATTCAACCTTTCCCTTCACCTTTACATTCCATAATACTGATTCCCCGGCGATAGTTCAACAAATTCGCCCGGCTTCCGGTATTGTTGCGGGCTCGTTTATGGCCGCGAGGTTGCGAAGCGATACGTTGGTCGCCCGTACCTCCGCCCCGCAGCTTTGACGGCTCTTCCCGGTTGATTTTTGCGCGGCCCTTCAGGAGGCGTTACCTCTCTATAAGCAGGCGAACCCGCATGAGAGTTCACAGGATGTATATAAATTGAAGTTGTTTCCAATAGATTCCCCTTTTATCCTACGGGTAGCAGCATATTTTTTTCCAGGGGTGATTTGTTGTGAGCGTCATCGACAAAATCAATACGCAATCCTCCTATTTTACATTGGCAGAGGTTGCGGAAGGCGTGTTTGCCGCCGACTCTGCCCTGTATCTCCCCGCAGACCGCGTGCTTTTGGCCGGAGACCTGCTCTTTGTGCAAAATCATCCCAGCATGCAGACCGGAAACATTTCTCACTGGCTCTCTATTTTGCAGGAATGGAGAGACCTGCCCATTTCGGCAGCAATCGCCGGTCACGGTCCGGTCGGCGATCATCAAACTGTGGAGAGCTGTCTTCGTTATTTAGAAGCATTGGGGGCCCAGGCCAACCATCTGGCCGACAGCGGTTGCACCCCTGAATCCAGAGAAGCTGTCGTCATTCCCGAGCCGTATGCGGCCTGGAATAATCCCAGCCTCTTTGCCCACAACCTTCAACAGCTTGTCCAGCAGCTCACGGCTGCTTCGGAATAAAAGAGAGAAGCGATAGTCGGAATTGACATTTGTTTGAAAATAACAACTATATTTTTTTACTAAAGTCCTAGTTCAATAATACCGAATATAGGTAATGAATAGATATTTTTTGCACCTATGGAATCTGATTCAATCGTATGAATGTTTTTCCATATGCAACAAATTCCATATGTATTGTTTTTCACGCCCATAGCTCAACCATCTTGACTTCCCATTGATATCGATAATGGCAAACCCGGGGAAATCCGGCGACGCAAAGCTACAGGGGCTACCTCCAGCGAACGGATAAGCCAGCCAGCTACCGAAATATTGATGTAGGACCAAAGGCCAATGATCCTATATCATTGGCCTTTTTGTGTTGTTCATGCAAAGGAGGTGATACCATCTCGACCTGACCGGCCTGTTGATCCTTTCATGCTTCGATCATACACAACAAGGAGGATGGAAAGTGAAAAAGTCAATCTGGAAGAAACTCTCTGTACTTGCACTGACAGCGACAATCGGTCTGTCCGGCTTTACCACCGCCGCAGTGGAAGCAGCGAATCGTCCCACGACGATGTCGCCAAACGGCATGGTGACAGCACCCCACTATCTGGCTACAGCCGCGGCTCTCAAAACGCTGGAGGAAGGCGGAAACGCAGTCGATGCCGCCATTGCTGCCGCGTCCACTCTGGCCGTTGTTTACCCGCACTATACAACGATCGGCGGCGACAACTTCTGGCTGATCTACAACGCGAAAACAAAAGAAGTACGCGCGCTGAACGGCAGCGGTCGAGCCGGTGAAAAGGTAACGATTGATTATTATAAAAACAAGGGCTACAAAAAAATTCCATCCCGCGGCTACGAGTCGGCCACTACAGTCCCTGGCGTCGTTTCCGGCTGGTGGGAGGCGTACAACTATGCTCACAAGGAAATGGCTGGCAACAGCAAGCTGAAATGGGACAGGCTGCTGGAGCCGGCGATCAGTTATGCCGAAAATGGCTATCCGGTGTCCCCCAACCAGGTGTACTGGACCAAGTACGCTACTGATCCGACCGACAACGAACTGAAAAACCTGCAGCGCTTTGAAGGGTACCGCAAAACCTTCCTGAAACCGAACGGCGAGCCGTACCAAGCCGGAGAAATCCTCAAGCAGCAGGATCTGGCGAAAACGTTGAAAGTCATCGCCAAAAAAGGGGCAGACGGTTTTTACAAAGGCGAAGTTGCCCAAAAAATCGTCAAAGACATGCAGGCAAACGGCGGTTTGCTTACCCTGAAGGACTTTGAAAAACACACGTCCACCTGGGCAGATCCGATCACCGTGGACTACCGCGGGTACCAGGCTTACAATGTCCCGCCCAATTCTCAAGGCATGGCCTCATTGTCTATCCTGAACATCTTAAACAACTTTGACTTGAAGAGCATGGGCGAAGGCACGCCGGATTACTACCACACCATCGTCGAAGCGACGAAGCAAGCGTTTGCCGACCGTGACAAATGGCTGACCGACCCTGAATTTGTCGACATTCCTGTGGACGAGCTGCTGTCCAAGCAACACGGGAAAGACCTTGCTGCCCGCATCGACCTGAAGAAAGCCGCCAAAGCCGTAGAACCGCTCGATCCCAAAGGCGATACCACCTGGCTCGGCGTAGTCGACAAATACGGCAATGCCGTTTCCATGATCCAAAGCCACTACTTCGACTGGGGCTCCGGCATCGTTGCCAAGGATACCGGCGTACTTTTGCAAAACCGTGGAAGCTATTTCTCCCTGGACCCGAATCATGTCAATCACCTGGAACCAGGCAAGCGCACCTTCCACACGATCAACCCGGCTATGCTGCTCAAAGACAACAAGCCTTACCTCTTATACGGCACACAGGGCGGCGAAGGCCAGCCTCAGACACAGGCCGCTCTCGTCACACGAATTATCGACTTCGGCTTTACGATTCAGGATGCGATTGAAGCACCCAGATGGCTGCATGGCCGCAACTGGGGCTCGTCCTCCAATAATCTGAAAGTGGAAAGCCGCATTCCCCAGGACGTCCTCGATGAGCTGGTAAAACGCGGTCATCCGGTTGAAAAGCTGGAAGCCGCCTATACCGATGCGATGGGTCAATCCGGAGCGATTCTGATTGATCCGGCAAGCAACATCAAGTTTGGGGGTGCAGACCCGCGGGGTGAAGGGGCTGCCATGGGCTATTGATTTTCCGCTGTGCAGACTGCTGTGGTTATCACAGCAGTCTGCTTTCTCAGCTTTTTTCTCGCCCCTTCCACTTTCCCAGCATGAACTATGAAAGGATGCTGCAACGATGCGTCTGTTCAGCAAGCTTCGGAATAAAATCATTATCTGGTTTTTGCTTGTGGCCGTTTTCCCCTTGATCATCTGCTCCTATCTGGTGCTCAGCGAAAGCACGCAGATTCTGGTTGACAAGCAAAAGGATTCCTTTGTTCACTTGACTGAGTCGACCGCAACCGCCATGGACCAGTGGTTAGACAGAAGGCTGTCGGAAGTGATGGTTCTGGCCCGATCTTCCGACATTCAATCCTTGGACAGCGAGGCAAAAAACAAGTTCATCCGGAAATTTACCAATGAAATCAAGATTTTTGACGGAAACACCTTTATTTCTCCAGACGGTAAGGTAACGGCCGACACGTTTGAAAAAAGCGTGGGCATCGACCTGTCGGAACGCCCGTTCTTCAAGCAAGGGATGGAAGGAAAAACCAGCTACTCTGACATGCTGGTCGCCAAAACGACAGGAAAACGGTCGATTGTCGTCGCTACGCCCGTCGTCAGCAACGGCGGAGAAAAACTCGGCGTCTTGACCGGGCTGGTGAACGTAGACTCGTTTACCTCAACCTTTTTGGACAATCTGAGCCTGGGTAAAGGCGGTTATCCGATTTTGGTGGATAACAAGGGGCTGATCCAGGTCCACTCCAATCCAGACCTGATCGGCAAAGCGATCGAGGAAGCTGCCCTGCCCGAAGGCTTGAGCAGCATTCTGAAAAATGACGCACCCGAAGCGGGCTCCTTTACATATCGGGATGGAGGCCAGGAATACGTCGTTACGTACGCTCCCATTCCGAGGACTCATTACGGTCTGTTTTTCCACATTCCGATCGAGTCCATCACCTCCGAGGTAACGGCACTGACACTCAATATGATGCTGATCGTGGTTGTCGTAGCAGCCATCGTTATCGCTGCCGCCTTCTTTGTGTCGCGTCAAATCAGCCGCCCAATCGTAGAAGTAGCCGCCGTGGCCAGCCGAATTTCCGACGGCGACCTGGCAGTGGATCCATTGGCCATCAGAAGCCGTGACGAGGTGGGGCAGCTCTCCGAGTCGGTCAACCATATGGTGGGCAATCTGCGTGCCATCATCGAGCAGGTAAATACGGCAGCAGAAGAGCTCGCCTCCTCGGCGGAAGAGCTGTCCGCCAACGCCGAGCAGACGAGCAAGGCAACGGAACAGATCGCCTCTTCGATTCAGGAGGTAGCATTCGGGGCGGAGCAACAGGTCCAAAGCGTAGCGGAAAGTGTGGGGGCGATCAATGAAGTCTCCGAAGGCATTCAGCAAATTGCGCTAAATGCGCAAATTGCAGCCGACTCCGCCGTGACCGCTTCGGAAATCGCCGTCGACGGCAACAAGGCGATCGACACTGTGATGAATCAGATGCAGCTGATCCACAACACGGTAAATGAGAACGCCAGCATCGTCAAACGCCTTGGGGACAGCTCTCAGGAAATCGGCCAGATCGTCCAGGTGATTACCGATATCGCCCAGCAAACAAATCTTTTGTCGCTCAACGCCGCTATCGAAGCCGCGAGAGCCGGCGAGCAGGGCAGGGGCTTTGCCGTGGTCGCTGACGAGGTACGCAAGCTGGCCGAGGAATCGGCAAAATCGGCGCAACAGATTGAACAGCTGATCACAGCGATACAGACGGAGTCCAATACCGCTGTCATCTCGATGGAAAAGGGAACAAAAGAAGTAGCGCTGGGCATTGAGGTCGTAAACGAGGCGGGTAGCTCATTCGTTCAGATCAGCGAATCCGTTGCCGAGGTCGCCAGCAAAATCCAGGAGGTTCAGGCCTACTCTCAGCAAATGACGGCATGCACAGAACAAGCTGTCCATTTGATCGAACAAATTTCCAGGGTGGCGGAAAACTCGGCTGACGGTACGCAAAACGTTTCCGCCGCAACCGAAGAGCAGCTGGCTGCTGTCGAGCAGGTCACTTCTTCGGCTGAATCGCTCGCGCGGGTAGCCGAGAATTTGCAGGACCAGGTCCGGAAATTTACCCTGTATCGGTAAGCCGCGATGTCCGGTCTGCTCATCCAGCCCGCTCGATACTCAGTTGGCTCTTAAAATGAAAACAGCACGGTGCCGGGATATATCCTCGGGTACCGTGCTGTTTTTGTTCCGGGCCGCTTCCCGGAAAGCCCATCTTGCGTCACCACTTGTACTTCCTCGCCATGTCGATGACGACCCGATCGAGGACTGCGGCCAACGCTTTCCAAATCAGCTGCCGCCAGCCAGGCAGATGCCGGACATAAACAGCTGTGAACTCTGCTGTGCCCTCTGCCCCGCGATCCGCTTTGAACGCCCCGACTCCCGCGCTTTGATGGAGCAATAGTCCCCGGCTTTCCGCTTCTGACACCAGCAGGCTGGACAGCATCCGGTACAGTCCCAGCTTTTTCGGGAGGGCCGTATCGTATCCGAACAGGGGGGTGGTCATCATCCCGTTTCTGTGGAAATAGCCGAGAATCCCGTCAAGGCGGCCCTCCCGCTCCAGGCCGATCAAGGTAAGAATCCGCCTGTGCAAAGCCAGCCGAACGAAGGCCGGGGTCAACTGCGGATTCAGATGGGAGTACTTATCCACATAGAGCGCCTGGTACAGCTCCACGATCCTCTCCGCATGCTCGTCTCCAAGCTCCTCATGACGGAGAATCCGGCAGCCGCTTTTCTTCATCATATCCCGATCCCGCTTTAGCGTGTTTCGGACGCGCCAGCCCTTTTGTCCAGCCTGCTTTGGGTCAAACAAGTAAACAAAACGGCTGGGCACAAGCCCGTATCCGGCCCGCTCCAGCCCGGCACACACCTCGGGACAGACGGCAGGACTCACGGAGCGGAACGCCACAATGTGGCGCGGAAACCTCCTGGTCAGAAAGCGGGTGATTTCCCCGATCTGTTCTGCCGTCAACGGGTGATACAGATTGGTCGACAGAAGCCAATTGTTCACGAATACAATCCGGTTTACCCGGCTAAGCCGCATGATGGCCCCCGCTCCGGACAACAGCGGCCCGCCGAGAGACGCCAGCAGCGGGGAGGCGACCAGCTTGATTTCTTCGCGGGCATAGCTGATGTAGTGGGTATAGGGAGAGCAAACGTATGAATTGTCGTACTCCTCGTCGTTCACGGTCACAGGCAGCACGAGATCGTCGATGACAAGCGCCCCCATCCGCGTTTGGACATTGGAAATGTACGCCGCCACTGAGTCGAGAATCAGCGGCTCCAGGAAGGCCCGGGCATATTCCCCGTCCTTCAACCGCTCCCACGGAAGCTCCGCCAAATCGGCTTTCTCGTAAAGACGGACGCGATTAGCGCTCATCAGGCTGGAACATCCTTTCCACTCGCCTCAGCTTCCTCCCTCTTTCCGGAGGCTGATAGGGCGCAAACGCGATGGCGGGCGGCACATATCCCTGCCGCTCAGCCTCCCGCCGCAGCTTCCGACGGACCTCCTCTTCCGCATCCTCCCGTCGGTACGCTGGCGAAATGACAAGCGACACTTCCACCTGCTCAGGGCTTTTCTGGCGCACGATGTACTCCTCTATACCCGGAGAGGCCGTCATCACTGCCCGGCGGACAAAATCGGGGAAAAAGGGCCCCAGCTTTTCGCCGCTGCCAGCAGAACAAGCGGCGTCTTGGGCAGATGGAAAATAAAAGACGTCATCAGCCCGTCCCTCGATTTGTTCAAGAGCGAGAAACACTGAGCCGCAGGGGCAGGGGGTTTTCCGCTCTGTCAAAACATCGTTCAGCCGGTAGCGGATCATCGGCTGCGTGTACCGGGAAAAATCGGTGATGATCGGATGAAACCGGGTTTTCGTCTCGTCCAGATACTCCTTTTCCATCACCAGGATGTCTTCGTTCACATGCAAAGTGCCGTGCTCACAGGTAGCGGCCAGAAAGCCCTCCGTGCACTGGTAGATTTGATGAACCGGCCCGCCGAATGCCTGCCGAATCACCTCTTCGTCTATCGGATCGAGCACCTCTGCGACGGAAATCACCTTGTCCGGCCGGATTTCAAAGGAGCCTTCCTGCTTGGCAACGGCCAGCAAGCGGAGCATGGACGGGGGCGCCACAAGTATCGTCGGCTGATATTCCTGCAGACGGGCAACGTGCTCCTCCGGCGAAATGAGCAGATCAAAGAAGGCGAACTGCAGCCGCTTCCGTTTTACCGATGTGTACAGATTGCTGTTGGCCCGCAAAAAAAAGGCGACTCGCTGCTTCTCCCACAAAGGCCCGGGCAATGCCTTCGCCAGCACCGCACCGGCCCATCTGACCCGCTCCTTGGGCCCGACCAGGAAAATGCCGCGGCTGCCGCTCGTTCCCGAGGACAGGCCAACCGTCACCTCTCCGATTTTCAGGGTAAAATCGCGCGTCTCCTCGGCTTCCTCCGCGACCCGAAGCGCTTCGTCCCGCTTGATCCCGGCTGTATTCAACCGGTCAAAATGCTCCATCATCTCCCGCTTTTCAATCGGGGCCATCGTTCTCCACTCATCCAACTGGACGGAACCGAGCCGCTCGCGGTAAAACGGCGAACGAGGCAAAACGTAGCGCAGCAGCTTTTGGACCTGCTTTTCCTGCCAACCGGCGAGCTCCTGCCGGGTATGAAAGCGCGCGGCCAGGCGCTTCGTCTGGATGTACTGCCCGAGTGTCCCGATCAACTCCATGAGAATTCCCCCTTGCTCAGCTCCAGCACCTCCGGACAATGCGTGGGCAGAATGTACAGCTCCGGTCTGCTCCGATGAAGTTCATGAAGCCGACGGAGGTTCTGCAAATAAGCAGCAGAGTGCGCTTTTATGAGATGGGCGACCGGATGTGGCGGCCGATGCTCCCGGTACGCCCGGCTGGACCAGGCCGCATCGGCGCAAAGCAAGATGTCCCGCCCCTGTGCGTCGCGCAGGAAGACGCCGAACTGGCCCTTTGCATGGCCGTTCAAATCGACTGCCAAAAGGCTTTTGTCCGCAAACGGGTCGTACGCTTCCTCAAAGGGGCGGTACTCCCGTGATAAGCGTACCTTTGGGCCATCGTCTATAAAAACGGCGCGCTCTTCGAAATCCTCGGGCATCAGTTCAGGCAGAAAGCCCTTCTTGACGGCGGCGAGCCCGCGCAGTCCCCTGACATCCTCATAGGCTGAACGGAAACAATACAGCCGGGCACTCGGAAAATCCCGCAACCCGGCGATATGATCAGCGTGAAAATGCGAGATGAGGATGCCTTTGACCATTTCCGGTCCGATTCCCTTGCTCGCCAGCTGTTCCTTCAGACTCTGGCTCCGCTCTGAAAAAACGGGCGTAGCCTTGGCATAGAGAGAATAGGGAAACCTCGCGGCAGCCGCGTAAAAATGAGGGGCGTACCCGGTGTCAAAGAGCAGCAATCCCTCGTTTGGATGATGAATGAATCCCGCCACCGCGTGGAAGTGGATCGACCTGAGTCGCCCCCCGCCAAGCGAGATGGCCTCCAGCTGCCGGCAATAGCCCGTATCAAGCAAGGTCAGTGTTACGTTCATGCTCTTGTCGCCACCAATTCGCAAAGATATCGATTCCTTCCCTCAGGCTCACCCGCGGCTCGTACCCCAGCTCTTCCCGAGCCTTCGTAATGTCTAGCGTCTGGCTCTTTGCCAAGACCCCAACGGTGTAACGCGTCAGCATCGGCTCTCTGTATGCGAGCAGCGTTCGGGACAACAGCTCCAGCACGGACGCTATGCCGTACGCTTGCCTGTAGGAGACGGCCTTTTTGCGCAGCGGCATGTCCAGCTTGGCAAAGACGGATTCCAGGACATCGATGAGCATCACTGGCTCTCCATTCGTAATGTTGTACACGCTGCCCAGCGTTTTTTCGGGAGAATCCATGCACAAAAGCAGCGCATCCACCACGTTGTCCACATAAGTCAGGTCGATGACGGCCTGTCCTCCGTCAATCATGGGCACAAACCGGTTTTTATTGGCCCGTATCAGCCTGGGCAAAATGGCGTTGTCTCCCGGCCCAAACAAGGCTCTCGGGCGAATCGTAACTGTCGCCAGCCCCCGTTCAAACGCATTGTCCACTTCCCGCTCTGCCAGGTACTTCGTCTCCGCGTACGCATTGGCAAAGCGCTGCGGCAGCGGATCGGACTCCCTGATGCCCAGCTTGTCTTCAAAAGCGAAATACAAGCTCGGGGTCGAGACGTGCACCAACCGCTCCACGTTGTGCATCAGACAGCCTTCAACCACATGGCGGGTGCCCTCCACATTGACCGCATACATGTCGCGGTACTTGCCCCACGGAGACGAAAACGCCGCCGCGTGGATCACGATCTGCTTTCCGTAACAGACATCCCGAACGGCTCCCTGATCGGCGATGTCGGCGCAGACAAAGCGGATTCCCGCCTTTTGCAGCTGCTCGCCTATTCGTTTGTTCCGGCCCAAAACCGTTACCTGCTCGCCCTGCTCCTGAAGCCTGCGGGCCAGCCTCTGTCCCAAAAATCCGGTGCCGCCCGTCACCAGTACGTGTCTGTTTTTCATCCTTCACCATTCCATTCGATATCGCTTGTGGAGCATTCGACCATGCTCATTCCGGTCTTCCTCTTCAGAGCCGCCAGGGTCCACAGCAGCCGCAGCTGCTCAAGCGCCGGGAGAGGGTCGCCCCAGCGAAACACGACGTCGCGCGACCGAAAAAATTCCCCCAGCCACCGCTTGCCCTCCCGCCAGCTGCGGATCGAAGGCAGCCCGTAGACGAGCATCGCCATGGACAGCGCGGCCGCCGCACTCCCGGAAGGCACAAGCACTGGCTTTGCCTCTATACACTTATCCTGTTCTCCGTCATTCTCCCTTTCAGCATGCTCGCCTCCCGCTTTGCCTCCCGCGAAAAACGCATCCGCCGCCTCTTTTTTTCCCCTGAACAGGTGGATGCCGCTGGTCAGGCGCGGGTTGCATTCGATCGGGTACAGCTCTCCCGCCTGTGTCTCGATGAAATCAAAGGCGATCTGCCCGGTAAAACGGCGAAGCCTGACCATCGTTTCCACAAATCTTCGCACTCCGGGGTGGTTTGCAAAGCTGAATGAAATCGACGCTCCCCGTCCAGCCGTAAACGTCGTGGCGTAGTCGGCGTACAAGCTGAGGCGGCCTTCTCTGGCTACCGCATAGCTGCACAGCTGCCTGCCCTCCACGTACTCCTGCACCAGCCATGTTTCTCCCTCTTTTATGGAAGGGAGTTCATACGGCAAAAACCAATCCTTCTTTGACAATGTGCGGCGCAAGATATGAACACGGGCAGAAAACCGGGAAAAGGCCGGCTTCAACACGACGCTTTTTCCCGGTTCGACAGCATGGAGAGCCTCCCGCAGCTCGCGAGCCGAGCTCGCCGCGCTCGTCCGCGGAACGGAAAATCCCGCTTGCTCCGCCAGTCTGACAAACGCTCCCTTATCGTGCCAGATACGAAGCTCTTCAAGGCTCTCGACGAGCACCTCCACATGATGGCGGAGGCGTTCCCTGCCCTTTGCGACGAAAAAAACCTCCTCGCATGTCGGGATAAGCAGGTCCGCTTTTTCCCTTTCCGCAATGCGGCAGAGCTCTTCGATATATTCGTTCTCCTGCAGTCGGGGCGGCCGCACCCGGTAGGAACGGGCTACTGCCCGGGAGACCCGGCACAGGTGAGCAGGCAAGCTCTCAGCCACTACCACGCGGTGTCCCGCCTGATCAAACAGCCGCGCCAGTTCCAGGGTAGCCGGCGCTCTCCCCCCCGTCAGCAGAATCGTTTTCTTCTCAGTATTCAAGCAATACGCCTCCCAGGGACAACCCTGCCGACGTACCGAGCAGAAGCAGCATATCCCCGCGAGCCGCCTTCTTCTCCTGGATCGCTTCGTGCAGCGCCATAGGAATAGAAGCGGCGATCACATTTCCGTGATTTTCGATTATATTGATCATCTGGCCCGGCAGCAGTCCCAGCTTTTGCCCCATGATGCGCATCGCCATTCCGCTTGCCTGATGCGGAACCACCGCCTTGATTTCGGAGAGGGACGCGCTTGAGCTGGACAACAGTCTCTGGATAAAGCCTTCGAGCAGCTGTGATGTCATCCGGAACAGCTTTCGTCCGTCCATGTCAAACATAAAGTCGTTCTCGTTTCCCTTTCCATACTCGCTCGGATGAATCAGGGTCCCTCCGCCGCGAATCTCGGAGTAATGCGCGCCTTTGCTGTACGTCTCCATCCGGGAGCAGAGAATCCGGGAAGAAGAACCGTCTGGCGCAAGCCCGATGACAGCCGCAGCGGCTCCGTCGCCAAACAGGATACTGCTCTCTTTTTGTTCCCAATTCAATCCCACTGAAGCAATTTCAGTCGAGACTATCAAGACTCGCCTGTACACGCCAGCAGCGATCGCCGCCGACATTACATCCAGAGCCGTGACAAAGCTGAGGCATGTCGAGTTGATATCAAAGCAAGGGATGCCGGAGTCTGACTCTCCCATTTCTTCCTGAAGCAGCGCGGCCGTGCAAGGAATTTCCTGCTGGGCTGTCCCGCTGGCGCATACCAGACAGTCGATATCGCGAAAAGCAAGTCCCGCATTGTTCAGTGCCTGGGCAGCGGCGGCCGCGCCCATTTGCGTGGCGGTCTCATCTGTCACAAAATGCCGGACCCGTACGCCCGACTTCTTTTCCACCCATCCGGCCGGCAACCCCAGCTTGCGGTCCAGCTCCTCTGCCGTCACCTGTCGCTCAGGCAAATATTTGCCCGTTCCCATAATCCTGACACGTCTCTCCATCATTCGTATGTCTCTCCTTGATGCCGCCTCTTTTTTCATTCGCACCATCATTTTACCAGATGATTGCAAACGCTCCGAATAAATTTGCGGCGCTGAACAGGAAAAAAGGATGGGGCAGTCCCCCATCCTACGGCAGTCCCAGCTCCTTCCAGTTCAGAGAATCCCAGTGCCGATCTATTTTCAGCGTATCGTTTTCCATAACCACCGTTGCTTGTCCGTTCACCTGGTACTCCGTTGTCTGATTCGACTCGCGGATAGTTGCCGCATATACCATCGTATATTCGACATTCAAAGCTTTGTTGTCATCCGTTGGTGCCAGCTTGCCAATTTTGATATCCTTAATCTGGATGATACGGCCTCTTTTTGCCTCTTCAACGGTTATGCCCGCATCTCTGTTATTCCAGAATTTTTTGTAGTCGTTCTCTGTCAACCATTTTTTTACCCGTTCGTTAATGAGCGGATGGAGTTCTTCCTTATCCCCAAGTGAAAATTCCTCCTGATTCAGCTCGTACTTGGCCTTGTTGTACGCTGTAATGATCTCAAGCACTTCCTGTTCAGACGGTGCCTGGCTGCATCCACAGAGAAGCAAAACAGAAAGAATAACAGCGGTGAAAAGCTTCATCGAATTCCCTCCTTAAATAAAGTGCTTTTTATAATTTTTTCCAACCCCCCCCTTATATGTATTCGTTTCAGTTTGCATTTTGTTTCATTCCCCAGGCAAATTCAGGTGATTTCCCGGAAACAGGAAAACCGGAAGGGGCCTCTCCCTTCCGGTCCATGCGTGTGCCGCAATCTTTCTATTCGTTTTTTCCCAGTTGCCTATCTGGCATTAGCAAACAGCCAGCATCCGATCCGGGTGGTTGGTGCAGATCTGCACGTTCGGATACGTCTTCACGATATGGCGGATCGTTTGCGGTTCATCCACCGTCCAGGCGATCACCTCGAAGCCTTGCTCAATGGCGGAGGCTGCAAGCTCCGGCGTCAGGTACGGATAGGCCATCGACAAAATATGGGCACCGGCTTCGCGGAGCTGCTCCAGCATCAGGACGGGGTTTCCGAGGACGATCAAGCCAGTCTTCACCTCGGCATCGAGCTGGCGGACATGGCGAATCTCTTCATGGTCAAACGATGTCATGTAGACGTCCCGTTTCATGCCGTGCTTCTCCAGCAAAGCCAGCACGCTTTCAGCCAAACCTGGATACATGCCGGGGGCTGTCTTCAATTCAATATTGAGGGTGCATCGTCCTTTTACCGCTTGCAATACCTCATCCAGCGAGGGCATTTTCTCGCCCGCGAACCGCGCGTCAAACCAGCTGCCCGCATCGAGTGTCCGCAATTCCTCGAAGGTGTGGTCCTTTACAAGTCCGCTTCCGTTTGTCGTGCGCTCCAGCGTAAAGTCGTGGCACAGTACAGGCACGCCATCCCTGGACAGCTGCACGTCTATTTCCATCGCCTTGATTGCCGGTTCCGCCAGTGCCAAGCGGATTGCCGTCATCGTGTTTTCCGGCGCTTTTCCCGACCAGCCGCGGTGTGCCATACAGACGTTCATCATGTTCCCTCCGTTTATCCCGGCTGCGGTTTGCGCGAGCCCAGACCAATTTTCTTTTCCTCTGCGAAAGCTGATGCTGTCCGCTGTGCTTCAAGCTGTGTTCCTGTTACTTTTTCAACAGCTTTTGCCCTTTTTCCATCGCTTTTCCAATCGCTTCGTCTACAGTCGCCTGACCCAATACTGCGCGCTGGATTTCCGTCATGATCACTTCCTGCAATTCCTTGTAGCCCGGCACCATCGGACGCGGCTTGGCGTACTCGAGCTGCTTCACCGCCACCTGGAAGTTTGGTTCCTTCTCGTACGCTTTTTTCATTTCTTCCGATTCGACCGCTGCTTTTGTCACCGGCATGTACCCTGTTTCCAGCGACCACGGAATCGTTTGCTTCGTATCCGTCATCCATTCGATGAACTCCCATGCGGCCTTTTTCTCCTCGTCCGAGGACTTCGCCAGCATCACCAGATTGGCTCCGCCTGTCGGGGCGCCGTAGCTCTTGTTGGCTGGCAGGAACGCGGTACCCAGGTCAAATTTGGCTGCTTCCTTCAGCCCGCGCAAATCTCCGGTGGAGGTAAAAATCATGCCTACCTGCTGATTGAGGAAATCCTGCTTGGCTACATCCCACGCATTGTACTTTTCGCCCGGAGGAGCCTTCATGATGCCCTCTTTCAGCATGCTCGTCCAAAATTCCAGCGGCGCCTTTCCGGCCTCTTCATTGATCAGCAGGCTTTTGCCGTCTTCGCTCAAAATGTTGCCGCCGCTCTGGAAGACCAGCGCTTCGTAGAACCAGATGTCGATCGGGGTAGAGAAGCCGTATGTCTTGGTCTTGTCCCCTTCCTTTTTGGTCAGGGCCTTGGAGAATTCGCGCAGCTCCTCCCAGCTTTTCGGACCGTTCGGATCAAGTCCGGCCGCTTTCAGCATGTCGCGGTTGAGGTACAACAGCGGTGTGGAGCGGTTGAACGGGATCGCGTACAGCTTGTCTTTCCAGTAGGAGTTGCCCATCAGGCCGGGAATGTATTTTTCTTCGGCGCCGTTCGTGTAAGGCGACAATTCCTGCAGCACCTTCGCGTCCGCGAACGCGCCGATGGAGCCTACCTCCACCATCGTGACGTCAGGCTGATTTCCGGCAGAAACAGAGGCCAGCACCTTGGCGTGGTTCTCGTAATAGCTGCCCTGATAAGACGGCTTTACGACGATATGCTTGTGGGTCTGGTTGAACTCTTTTACCATGCTCTCGATCATTTCCCCGTTGCGGCCGCCGAGCGCGTACCAGAAGTCGATCTCGACCGGCTTGCCTGCATCAGCTGTCTGTTGCTGCGCTCCGGTTGCGGCGCCGCCCGTCCCGCTGGTACCGCTTGTCTGCTGGGTGGCGGCCTGTTGATTGCCGCCGCAGCCGGCCAGGATAGCCGTTATGCTCATTACGCATGCCAGTAAAGATACACGAACTTTTTTCACCACTAGTGCCTCCTTTAAAGTGCGGGGCTTTGCCCCCGTTTCCTGGGTAGGTAAAATTTCATGGCATTGCTGTCCTGCCCCTTTGCCGGAATGTGCAAAGGCTCTTGTCAAAGCAGGCTCTTCCCTTGGGAAGGTTCATTGTTCATTGTTCATTGTCACTGTCCCTTTTCACTTGGACTGATACACAAACGCGCTGATGATGTGCCGCTGGGCGAAGAAGAAGATCACCAGGATCGGGAGTACGAGAATCATGTTGCCCGCCATGATCACGTTCCACAGCTTGCCGCCCTCCGCCGCCTTCAGCATGGAGATCCCGATCGGCAGCGTCCGCACCTCGTTGCTGTTGGTCATGATCAGCGGCCAGAAATAGTCGTTCCAGTGATAGATGAAGCTGAACAGGCCAAAGGTAACGAGGACCGGCTTTGCCATCGGCACCATGATCGTCCACATGATTTTCCACTCGGATGCGTTGTCGAGCCGCGCCGCTTCGATCACCTCATCCGGCACCTGCATGAAGGACTGGCGCAGCAGGAAGATGCCGAAAGCGCTGGCCCCGTAGGGAAGGATCAACGCCCACAAGGTGTTTACCAATCCCCAGTGGCTCATTTCCACGTACACCGGCAAAAAAATCACCTGCGCCGGAATCATCAGGGCGATCAGCGTCAATCCGAATAAAGCTTCTCTCCCGCGAAAGCGATAGCGGGCAAACGCGTACGCCGCCGGCACTCCCGTCAGAAGCTGCAGCACCAGTATCCCGGCGGCCACGAGAAAGCTGTTCCAGACGTAGGTCAGAAATGGCCCGGAGCTCCAGGCAATTTCGAAGTTTTGAAACTGCCACGATTCCGGCCACCAGGTCGGCGGAAATTGGTACACCTCCGGCATGGTCTTGAAAGCCGTCAGGAACATCCAGAGAAACGGAAACACGAAGATCAGGGCCACAGCCGCAAGCAGCAGCCATTCCACCGTTTTCCACGCCGTCAAACCGGCTTGTCGCATGTTGTCTCCTCCTTCCTCTCAATTTTGGCTCGTTTTATACTTTTTAGCGGTAGTGAACACGTTTTTCCATGATCCGGAAATGCAAAATCGTCAGCAATCCAACGAGGCCGAGCAGGATGACGGAGGCTGCCGACGCGACGCCGCCGTTGTAAAAATCCATGCCTTGCTCGTAGATGTAGAAGACGAGCATGTTGGTGCTGTTGACCGGTCCGCCCTGCGTCATGATGTAGATCGTGTCAAACACCTGAAACGAAGAGATCGTATTGATCACCAGCAAAAAGAACAGCGTGGGCGAAAGCATCGGGATCGTGATGCGGGTCAGTGTCCGCCACCACGGCGAGCGGTCCAGGGAAGCGGCCTCGTATATGTCCCGGGGAATGCTTTGCAGTCCGGCGATAAACACGAGCGTATTGTAGCCGACGCCTTTCCAGACGCTGACGATGATTAGGGACAGCAAGGCGCTTTTTGTGTCCGCCAGCCAGGTGTAGCCGGGCAGGCCGATAAACTCCAGAAGCGCATTGAGCAGACCGTACTGCGGGTCCATCAGCCACATCCAGAGCATCGCCACCGACACCAGTGAGATGATATGCGGACTGAAGACCGCCGCCTGCACCAGCCCGAAAATCTTGGCTTTGCGGTTCAGCCAGAGCGCCAGGAAAAAGGAGAGCCCAATGCCCAGCGCAACGGTGGAAATCGTGTAGGCGAGCGTCGTTCCGAGCACCTGGCGAAAATCCGTATCCTGAAAGAGCGCCGTAAAGTTGGCCAGACCCACCCACTCGATCTCGTCCAAATTCAGCAGCGACCAGTCGTGAAACGAGAGGTAGATCACATAGGCGATCGGAAAGAAGAAGAAGACGCCGAAAAAGGCCAATGCTGGTGTGACATACAGATAGGGACGGATCGTTTCAAACAGATTCAGCCTTGCTTTGGTTGCTTCCGTTTGTACCAGAGCATGACCGGAAGCTGTCATTTCGTGTGCGGCTGCTGCTTTTCGCATCAGACCACCCCACCGGCCATGATTTGCTGTCTGACTCCGTTTTCCGCGCGTGCCACCCGTTTCCCGGTCGTTCGGTCAAACACGTAGATACTCGACAGCGGCACCGTTGCATGGACGGCCGATCCCGCATCCAGAAGCGATTCGGTATCCGTCTTGACCACGACCCGTCCTTTGTCCGTCTCGACGTGATACAGCGTATCGGATCCGAGAATCTCTCTGGAGAGAATATGTCCGCGCATATCCATTGCGTCGGCGTGAGCGACAGAGGAGACCCCTGCGTGACGGAGCAGCGCCTTTTCCGGGCGAAATCCCCAGACCTGGTCTTCGCGCCCTGCCGCCGGAACGATATTCATCGCGGGAGAGCCGATAAACTGGGCCACGAACAGATTGTCCGGTTCCCGATACAGATCCATCGGCGCCGCCACCTGCATGATCTGCCCTTCGTTCATCACGACGATCTGGTCGCCCATCGTCATCGCTTCCACCTGGTCGTGCGTCACGTAGATAAACGTGCTGCCGAGCTGCTTGTGAAGGCTGGTCAGCTCTACCCGCATCTGGTTTCGCAGCTTGGCGTCGAGATTGGACAGCGGTTCGTCCATCAGGAAAACCTGCGGCTTTTTGACCATCGCTCTGGCAAGTGCGACGCGCTGACGCTGGCCGCCGGAAAGCTGCGAAGGCTTCCGCTTCAAATAAGGAGCAAGTCCCACGACCTCGGCGATTTCCTCAACCAGCACCTGGCATTCCTTCTTGGAATAGCCGCGATTCCGAAGCCCGTAAGAGATGTTGTCGCAGACGCTCATCGTCGGATAGAGCGCGTAATTTTGGAAGACCATGGCCACATCCCGTTTTCCCGGCGGCAGATGGTTGACCGGCTGTTCCCCGATCAAAATCTCTCCTCCCGTCGCCTGCTCTAGTCCGGCAATCATCCGCAGCGTCGTCGATTTGCCGCATCCTGACGGACCGACCAGCACGGTAAAGGAGCCATCCGGAATCACCAGATCGAGACTCTTGACCACTTTCTGGCCATTGAACTCCTTCGTCACCTGTTTCAACACCACTTTTGCCACCTGTCATTCCCCTCCCTGTGCCTTCACAGCCAGCATCTCTTCGGCAAAGCTGCGAAAATCGGCATATCGGTAGTCCGGCGATACGTAGTTCCATTCTTCTGCACCGTACCATTCCAGCACCACTGATTTGACGCCCGCCCCTACAGCAGCCAGGACGTCATATCGGCTGTCGCCAATCATCAGCGCCTGCTCCGGCTGCATTCCCAGCAAGGACAGCGCTTTTTCAACCGGCTCGGCGGACGGCTTGCCACGCGAAACATCGTCTACGCTGACAACAGCCTCGAACAGCTCGGATAAGCCCGCCAGTTCCAGCCCGGCAACCGCAAACTCGCGTTGTTTATTCGTCACGACAGCGAGACGGAAGCCCGCTTTTTTCAACCGTTCCAAATCCTCGCGAACATGGGGAAATAGGCGGACATGCTCCGCATGATGGTCGCGGATATACGAGAAGTAGCTGTCCATTACCGCTTTGCGGTCGTACTCCTCCCCGGCTGCGGCGGCCAGAAAATCATCAAAGGACTCCCCGAACCGCCCCACCAGATCTTTCCTCGTAAAAACGCCCGGGGCGAAGCGTTCCGCCGTGTGAGCTACCGCGTCAATGACCGCTTCTCTGCTGTCCAGCAAGGTACCGTCCAGATCAAACAACAGGCATGGATACATCGGCAAGACACTCCTTCCATAGTGAATAGCTGCCCACAGAAACGGCTGCGGCCCCGTATTGCAATGCGGTCTCCATTTGTTCACGTTTGCGGATCAGCCCGCCCGCTATAATCGGCGTGCCCTTCAGCTCCTGCGCGTACTCCGCGATGAATTCCGGGAGCAGCGCCGGCATGAGCTCTACGGCATCGGGCTGCGTTTCCTTGACCGATAAAAGGCCGGACTTGAGCGCGTCGCTATCTACCAGAAAGAGCCGCTGAATCGTCAAAAGCTTTTCTTTTTTCGCCAGCTTGATCAGCGTGTTGCGGGTGGTCACGATCCCGTCCGGCTTGACGTAGTGGGCGACAAACGCGACGCCTTCCCGGTCGTAGCTGATACCTCCGATCCGTTCCAGATGCAGAAAGACCGGAACATCGTGACTTTTGAAGAAGTCGACGTAGCGCTTGATGACGCCGATGTTTCCCGTAGACAGGACGACCGCGCCGACCTCGGCTTCCGCCGCCTTTTCGAGATATTTGGGCTCTTTCACCGACGCGATCATTTTTTGCCGGGCCAGACGCTCGTAAAATTCCGCTTGATTCATTTCGGTTCCCCTCCTTTTTGCAAAACGAAAAACCCCGCGACAAGACAATTGCCAAAGACTTTATGGGAAAGTGCTTGGTAATGAATGTCGGGGGTTTCTCCAGGGCTCCAACCGAACGGTCTATTCACTTGTTATTTAGAATGATAACGGGGTTTCGTTAAGAGAACGTGAATGTACGGTTAATGTTGTGAAAGGAGTCTGTTAAGAAAAGTGGTAGGTCCGACTTTGGGGGAGGAGATGAAACAGAAGAAAAAAGCTCCAGGCTCGGTGGGACACTGCGTGGGGGCTTCACTGTCCGGCTCCATTTCAAAAGCGGGACTGCGTCCAAAAGCGGATTATTCAGGAAGCATCTCAGAGGTTGGACGCTAAATGCGTGTCCCGCTTTTTCCATTCCGCCTGGGATGTGTCCCAAAGGCCTTCGCTTTTTTCTTCTGTTTCATCTCTCAAGCTTTTGTTTTTTACGTTCTTTTTTGAGTGAATTTGAGAAGGGTGATACATTAAGCTGCCAATAAAAAAGTGCATCCACATCGGATGCACAGGTGTTATAATCTTCCATGTACAATAGAATCGGCTCCTCAAGGGTGGTCGGCTCACTCCTATTCCATAATGGAAGGGGGTGAGAGATGTGACAGTATTCGAAGCGATCTCGCTGATGCTTGCTTTCGGCTTATTAATCGTAGCTATACTGTCCTTCCACAAAAAGAAGTAGATCACCCTTGAGTTTGGCAACCCGGTGATCTACTTCCCGCAAGTTTGAGCCGCCCCTGAAAAGGGGACGACTATTGTACTGCCGTCGGTGTAGCAGCACCGGCGGTCTTTTATTTAGTATATGCAATAGGTGCGAAAGAACAACGTCAGCTTCTGTTACCTCTAATATTACCACAAACTCATTATATAATATAAAAATAATTGTTTGCACTTGATTGAACCAATCTTTATGTAAACCGCCTGTTTCATTTGTGCAAACAAGATACCAAAGCTATTCTTATTACCTAACTACCTACTCCACCGCCACAATCGCATCCAGCGCGATGCGCGCCTCGGCTTCGATCGCCTTCCGGGTAAAGTCTGTGTGCGGGTCGTACGTCTCCAGCAGGTCGGCGTCGGCGTATCCGTCGATCGCCAGGATCGAGCCGGCCTTCATGCCGCGCAGCGAAGAGATGACGAACAGCGCGGTGTTCTCCATTTCCACGGCCAGTACGCCTGCCTTTTGGTAGAGCTTGTGGGGGAACTCCACCACGCCGCTGTAAAACACATCGAGCGTCAGCGTGATGCCTTCCGCGACGTGAAGACCGGTATTTTGCTTTTCCGCGGCTGCGACCAGAGCATCTACCACTCGGCGGTTGGCTACAGCGGGAAAGCCGGGAGGAACGAGCTGGCTGGTCAGTCCGTCCTGGCGCACCGCCGCCGAGCTGATCACCAGACTGCCTGGCTCGATCTCTTTCTGATAAGAGCCGGCGGTGCCGACGCGGATGATCACCTTCACTCCGCCCTTGGCGAGCTCTTCAAAACAGACCGCCGCTCCCGGCGAGCCGACGCCGTGACTGGCGACCGCTACTTCTGTGCCGTTCCACTTCCCTTTGTAGCTGTGGTATTCGCGATTTTCCGCGATCAGGGTGCTCCCCTCCAGCAGCTCGGCGATGCGGGCGGCCCGCTTCGGGTCTCCGCAAACAATCGCTCGCTTCGGCAACTGTTCCGGATTGATTTTCAAATTAGGCAGCATCTCAATCAAACTCCTTTTTCTCCCATTCGTCTTCCGGGATCGGCAGCGCTTCGCCGGAGAACCGCTCTTCGCGGAACGGGTCTCCGTTCAGATGAAAGCCGTTCTGTTCCCAAAAGCCGGGTCTGTTTTCCTTGGTAAATTCAATCCCCCGCAGCCATTTCACGCTTTTCCAAAAGTAGAGGTGGGGCACGATCATGCGCAGCGGCCATCCGTGCTTGTCCGTCAACGGCTCTCCGTCAAAGGAATGGGCCAGCAGGACGTCATTCCGATCCAGATCGGACAAAGCCAGGTTGGCCGTATATCCGTGGTCGCCGTGCAGCATGACGTACTCGCCCTTCGGCACGATGCCCGCAGCTTTCAAAAAGTCGCAAAACCGGACGCCTTCAAATCGGTTGTCAAAGCGGGACCACCGGGTCACGCAATGAATGTCGCACGTCAGTACACTTTGCCGCATGGCCCGGATTTCCTCGTATCCAAGCGTCACTTCCCGCTCCACTTCCCCAAACACCCGAAGCGTCCATGTCTGCAGATCGTAGACCGGAACCTCCCCTTCGTGCAGGATCGGAAATCTCTCCGTCAGCACCTGACCCGGCGGCAGCCTTATTGCCAAAGCAGGGTCTACGGCCGGCACCTTCATCCGTTTAATTCGATCTGCCTTGTTCATCCGAGCCTCTCCCCTTTATGTCGTAGATGAAAATGTTCATACTCCGCTCCGCTATCAGCTATCGCGTGCTTTGCTGGCTGGAATTAGCCGACGAAGCGCCCTTGTCCTTCAGGAAAAACATCGCCGCGATCGTCAGAGCATACGGCAGCATGGCGGTAAACTGCGTCGGCAGCGAAAAGCCTTGCAGACGAATACTCAAGGCGTCCATCAAGCCAAACAGGAAGCTGGAGGCGACGATGCCGAGCGGATGGGCTTGCCCCAGCATCATCGCCACCAGTGCGATAAAGCCGCGCCCTGCCGTCATGCCTTCCGTAAACATCGTAACCTGTCCGAGCGACAGCTGGGCTCCCGCCATCCCGCACAGCACGCCGCACATGACGATGGCCAGCACCTGCAGACGAGTCGCTTTCAGCCCCAGGCTTCGGGCTGCGGTCGTGTTCATGCCGACAGCCAGCACGCGAAAGCCGGTAACGGTCCGGGTGAAGAAAAGATGCAGCAGAACCGCAGCCAAAAAGGCGAGGTAAACCAGCGGAGAATGCCCGGAAAATATATCACCCATCACGGGAATATCCTTGATCAGCGGGATTTGCCACTGCGGCAGCCCAGCCATGTCCTTGTCGTAAAAAGCGCCTTTTACATCAAAGATGGCGCGCAGGGCAAACGTGGTCAGCCCCAGCCCGAGGAAGTTGATCGCGACACCGACGACGATCTCATTGGCCCGCAGGCCGATCGTCATATACGCAAACAACAGCGAAAACAGTACGGTCACGAGAGCCGCAAACAGCAAAGCCAGCAGCAGGCTCCCGGTAAAGTGGTTGCCGACGATGGCGGAAAATGCGCCAACCAGGATCAGCCCCTCCAGACCGACGTTGAAGATACCGACGCGCGAGCAGAGCGCCCCGCCCAGAGCGGCAAGCAAAATCGGCGTCACCATGCGGATGGTGGAACTGACGAGGGACCAGTCAAACAGCTCCATGAGATTCCCTCCTCTTGTTGTTGCGATTTTTCCACCAGTCATAACTGAATTTAGCTGATATAAACAAAATTAAAACTGCTTGAATCACACTGGCCAGCTCCAACGGCACATCCGTATTCCGTTCCACGCCCATGGCACCGGTCTGCAGTGCCGCGAGCAGCAAGGAAGTAAACACGACGCCAATCGGGTGGGAATTCGCCAGCAAGGTCGCCATCAGCCCGGTCCAGGCGAAGTTCGGGAGCGTCAGGGCGCCTTCCACATACCGATAGTGCGAGCCCAATACCTCGACAGTTCCGGCCAATCCGGCCAGTCCGCCACTGAAAAACATGCCTGTGAGCATGACCCGTACTCTGTTCACCCCGCCATACCGGGAAAAGAACGGGTTTTGCCCGAGCATTTTCACCTCGTACCCGAACGGGGTAAAGCGGATGACGAAAAAGATCAAAAGAGCGGCGGCCAAGGCAAACAGAAAGCCGGCATGGACGCTCATCCCGGCGAACAGCTTGGGCAGCCAGACGCTTTTTTCCAGCATCGGGGTCTGGGCCATGGCAGCCGATCCGGTTTTGTCCTGGAACGGCTCGCTGACGAGGTAGCCAGCAAACAAGACGGCCACATAGTTCAGCAGCAGAGAGGAAATCAGCAATTGAATCCGGAAGCGCGCCTCCAAATACCCGGCAAAAAGCGACCACAGCCCGCCGGCAAGCACGCCGGCGAGAAGGGCGGCAACCATTTTGACGAATCCCGGCGCAGGTAAATACAGCGCCACCAATGTCGCGCTGATCGCTCCCGTCACCATCTGCCCCTCGGCCCCCAGGTTAAAAACCCCGGCTCGGAAAGCGAGCGACAAGCCCAATCCGATCAGCATGATCGGCGTGGCCCGGGCCAGAGTGGAAGTAAGGAAATAAAAGCTGCCAAACGCTCCTTTCCACATCTCTTGATACGTACCGATAATCGACTCGCCCACAGCGGCGATGACAAGCGCGCCTGTCAACAGGCCGATGATCACTGCCAGCAGCGGCTGAACCAACGATTTACATAGCTGCTTGACTGCTGCCATATACGCTTCCTCCTGCCATCAACACGCTGATTTTCTCCTCCGTCGCTTCCGAACGCATCAGCTCCCCGGCGATCCTCCCTTTGTACATCACCAGAATCCGGTCGGACAGCGCCAAAATTTCCGTCAATTCAGACGAGACGAGCAGAATGCCGTCTCCGTTGTTTCGCTTTTCCAGCAGAGCCTGATGGATGTATTCCATCGCTCCGATGTCAACGCCGCGGGTAGGCTCGGCCGCGATCAGCAGCGGTGTATTCTGTCCCAGTTCCCTGGCGACGATCAGCTTTTGCAGATTGCCTCCGGAAAGATTTCCTGCCTGCTCTTTCAAATGAAGCGAGCCTGTCTTGATCGCGAACCGCTCGACCCACTCTTCCACGACACGGCGGAATTTGCTTCGCAAAACGATGCCGCGGCGGGTGTACGCCGGCTTTCGCTGATAGCCCATCAGCGCGTTTTCCTCGACGCTTTCCAGTTTTGCTGTTCCCCACAGGTAGCGGTCTTCGGGAATGTGGGCCAATCCCGCCTCGCGAATCGCCGCCACCGACTGGCCGGTCACGTCCTTTTCTCCCAGGTAGATCTTCCCTTCCGCGACGGTCCGAAGCCCGGTCAATGCCTCCAAAAGCTCCGATTGCCCGTTGCCGGAAACCCCGGCGATCCCGACGATCTCCCCATGATGAACGGTAAACGTCACATTGTCCACAACCGTTTGCTTTTCCCGGACGCTCAGGCCTTGCACCCCCAAAAGCGGCTTTCCTTCCAGACTGACCCGGTCGCTGAGCTGCTGCAGCTCGCGGCCGACCATCAGGCGAGCGAGATCGTCGGCATTGGTCTCGCTTCGGGAAACCGTACCGGTCACGCGCCCTCCGCGCAGGACTGTGATGCGATCCGCTGCCTCCATGACCTCCTGGAGCTTGTGCGTGATCAAAATGACGCTTTTGCCGCTTTCGGCCAAATGGCGGATCGTCTGCAGCAGTTCCTTTACCTCCAGCGGCGTGAGCACCGCCGTCGGCTCGTCCAGCACGATAATATCCGCGCCCTGATACAGCACCTTGAGGATTTCCACACGCTGCTGCTCCCCTACGGAGCAGCTGGATACCTTGGCGTTCTCGTCGATCGGTATCCGGTAGCGTTCGCTGAGCGAGCGGACGGCACTTGCCGCTTCCTTTCGCTGAAACAGCCCGTTGCGCTTCGGCTCGTAGCCGATCACGATATTTTCCGCAACGGTGAAGTCGGCAAACAGCATGAAGTGCTGGTGAACCATGCCAATCCCGTGGCGGATCGCGTCTTCCGGTCCGCGAAAGACGACCGGCTTGCCATTTACTGCGATTTCTCCTGCAGTGGGCTGCTCCATTCCGTACAGCATTCGCATCAGCGTCGTTTTTCCTGCCCCGTTTTCTCCGACGATCGCATGGACTTCCCCTTCTTTCAACGTAAACGAGACGTTGTCATTGGCGGTAAAATTGCCGTAACGCTTGGTCATGCCCCGCATTTCCAGTCGGTTCGCCACTTTCTTCCCTCCCTCTTTTTTCCTCCCAGTAGAGCAGGAAACCGACTACGCTCGGGTAGCCGGTTTTCGAATCAGCGCTTTCGTTATTGTTTCAGCGGGTCCGTAACGGTCCTCGTCCCTGCAACGATCTCATCCTTGATCGCTTTCACTTTGCTGACGACCTCTTCTCCAATGAACGCGTTCAGCGGCGTTTTGCTGTCGTGTGTTACGTAGGTTACGCCGACGCCGTTCTCTTTCAGTCCGTAGGCGACTACGCCCGGCTTCAGGCTGCCGTCCACAAAGGCCTTCACCGTTTCGTACACGGCGGAGTCCGTTCCCTTCGGCTGAGACAGGACGATGTGCTCAGGATCGATGCTGGTGCGGTCAACGTCCTGGCCGGAGGTGTAGAAGCCTTTTTCCTTAGCTGCCTCAAACACCCCAAGATCTCCTACAGCTGCTGCGCCATAGATAAAGTCCGCCCCTTTTGAAGCCTGCAGCAGCGCCAGTTCCTTCGCTTTTGCCGGGTCGCTGAAGCTGCCGACGTAGTTGATCTGCACTTCCGCGTTCGGATTGGTTGCCTTCAGACCTTCCTGGAAACCGACTGTCCATTTCTTCAGGATCGGAATGTCCATCGCCGCGACGATCCCCACCTTGCTGCTTTTGGTTGCCAGGCCGGCAGCCGCTCCGACCAGGTAAGCAGCCTCTTGCTCGCGGAACATCACGCTGCGGACGTTGGGCAAATCGACTTGCGTATCGATGATGGCAAAGGTGCGGTCAGGATTTTCTGTCGCTACCTTTTTCAGCGCATCCTCCGCTTCAAAGGAAGACGTGATGATCAAATCGTATTGTTCTGCCACTGCCACACGGATATTCTCCTCGATGGCTCCGTGGTCTGTGGACTCAATCGTCTTGACGTCCACTCCGAATTCCTGAGCGGCTTTTTTCGCTCCATCGTCCATCTGCTGGAAGAACGGGTTTACCCCGATTTTCTCCGGAAGCACCAGCGCGATCCGCTTTTTCGCCGTCTCCTGTCCGCCTGTCTGGGCTTGTCCCTTGTCTTCGGGAGCGCTGCTGCTTGTCGAGCACCCGGCAGTCAGTAAAGCAAATGTCGTTACTGCCAAAAGCAATTTTTTCATGGTGTCCTCTCTCCTATCGCAATTCCGAACAGTAATATTCGTTTTTGTAATAATTACTTGATGAAAAAAGCATTTAACTTAGTAAATAACCCTTTAAACACGAATCATATTATATTTAAAAATCATAATGTTCGTCAAAAACCCCCCTTTGAACAAAGAAAAAACTCTTCCCGGAGGAAGAGTTTGCCGTATATCGCCAACCTCTTCCTCATCTCTCAGAACCCAAACAGGTTCTGTAGGAATTGGCACCTTTCTGTGCACGTGTGCACAGTGGTTGCCGGGCTTCATCGGGCCAGTCCCTCCGCCGCTCTTGATAAGGTAAGGTGAAACTATTTAATTGATAATGAATTCATTCTAGCAGATCAAATGAAAAAAGCAATTGTTTTTTCTGTAATTTCAAACATTGCGATTATCGCTGAAACGATTTCTGCAGCTTCGTGGACAAGGCGTTCAGCTCGCCCAGCTCCTCGGTGATCTCCCGCACCTTTTGATGCTGGTTTTCTGCCGTAGCAAACAATTCCTCCAGGTTGGCGACAGACTCCTCGGTAACAGCCGTAATCGTAGACATCTCGGCCGCCACTTCCCCGGAGCGCATTTTCACGCGATCCATGCTCGTGCGGACATGCTCAACCGCCTCCAGGAACGCTTCCATGCCTGCCCGGACTGTCTCGATGGAGGCGACTGTCTCCACCGCCAGCTCCTGTCCTTTTGCTACCGACACTTCGCCTGTGCTCATGTGCTTCACGGCATTTTCGCTCTCATGATGCAGCGACTGCAATATTTCGGCGATCTCCTGCGTGGCTGTCGCGCTTTGCTCAGCCAGCTTGCGCACCTCGTCCGCCACCACAGCGAAGCCTCGCCCATGCTCTCCCGCCCGCGCCGATTCGATCGCCGCATTCAGTGCGAGAAGGTTCGTCTGCGTGGCGATTTGGTTGATCGTCTGGACGATTTCCTCGACCTTGTTGGCCTGCTTGTTCAGCTGGCGGATCGTCGCAGACGCCACATTGACCGCCTGGACGATTTGCTCCATCTGCCGGGAAAGCTCGTTCATCATGCCGATGCTGCCTGCCAGACGGCGGCTGTTTTGATCCGCTTCTACCTTCATGACACTAGCTTGTTCGTTGACAGTGACAATTTCCTGGTCGATCGACTGCACTTCTTCCTCGATCTTCACAGTGGAATTGGCCTGAGACTCCATTCCGGTCGCCACTTCCTTAAAGGCGATCATCATTTCATCCGTGTTGCGTCTGGTCGTCTCGGCATGCTCATGGACATGCACGGAGGTACGCTCCACTTGCTCCGTTACCATTTTGATATTCTGCAGCAATTCTTCAAGGCGCTGCTCCTTGTCTTCGGCTTCCCTTCTCGCGCTGTCCGCTTTTGCCAGCGACGCTTGTCCAGCCAGACAGAGATAGGTGAGTCCCGCGATCATCAGGACGAAAGCGACGATACGCAGCAGCAGATTGACTTCGGAAAAATCGCCGTCAAACAGCTGGTAAGAGCCGGTGTAAAACCCGATTAACGTCGCGGCAATCTGCATCGCGCCAGCCGATACGATCAGCTTCCAGTCGAGATAGGCCGCCAAAAAGCCGAGCACGATGAACGCGAGAAAAGAGATCTCTTGAAGCGGGGTATAGTGGTCAAATGCGATAGAATAATAGAGGAATCCAATTCCGACCAAATACCGGATCAAGTAGCTGTCCTTGCGAATGAAGTACAGCGGCGAAACGATCAGCGTTGCCAGCAATCCAGCGGAGGTGACCTTCCAGAAATTCACGTCCATCTGGTACGCGATCCAACCGGCGATCCAGAGATGATTCCATAAAATAAAAATCATAAAGCCTTCCTTGTTCGTCAAGGTGTTGCGAACCAACTGAAACATATGTACCCCCTCGTGCCTGTCGTACTTGCATAATACTCTTGATGCCATTATAGACTGAGAAAAGACCCAGCGACTACGAATAATGTTAAAAAGTGTGAAAAAAGTTCCATCATTCGTCTGGTACCAAAGATGCATCCCTCGTCTTTTTCGATTCACTGCGCTGACCAATAGAGCGGCTCCCGAATAGGCTGATGACTGGAACTGGCCGGCCTCGCCAATCGCAAAGCCGAACAGCAGATCAAACGCTGCCTTGTTCCACATCGTTCAGGACCTGATACGCGAGCAAAAGAAGGTGCAAGTGGCAGGGCAAACAGAGATGCTAGGGAACTACGAGATCAAGAGCAATGAGCGCGGCATTTTCAGCGTGACGCTGAGCAACTACGCCTACACGGCCCCGATGGCTCATGGCATGACCTTTGTAAAATCCCTTACGGCAGATGTCCAGACAGGGAAGATATACCCGCTTCGCGATTTGTTTAAACCTGGCAGCGCCTACGTTCGCGTTCTCTCGGAAAACATCAGGCAGCAGATCAGGCGGCGGCAAATCCCGACCTTGGGCCCATTCGGCTCGATCAAGCCGGATCAGGACTACTACCTTGCCGACAAAGCGCTGGTTGTCTATTTTCAGCTGTATGAAATTGTCCCGTACTACGTTGGATTTCCGATGTTCCCGATCCCCGTCTCCGATCTGGAGTCGGTTGCAAGCGAGCAAGGGCCGCTTGCCATCATGGCCACCAATTCCTGACCGCCTGCTCTGCATGCCCCCGCCGTCTCCGCGATTTGCAAAAAAGCAGGTGCCCCGCTGTCTGCCTGAGACTTTGGAGCACCTGCTGTTTCATTTTATATGACCGCATTACTGCAACGTCTTTTTGATGATATTGCGCGCGATCCATACACCCGCTGCCCCGGCCTGTGCCAGTCCGCGGGTAATGCCCGCACCGTCGCCGCCGCAGTACAGTCCTTTGATTTCCGTCTCGAACTCCTCGTTCAGCTTGGGACGGGCCGAGTAGAATTTCGCCTCCACGCCGTAGAACAGCGTGTGCTCGGAAGCGATTCCCGGCGTTACCTTGTCCAGCGCCTCCACCATTTCGATCAGGCTTTTCATCGTATTGTACGGCAGAACCAGGCCCAAATCTCCGGGAACGGCTTCCTTGAGCGTCGGCTCCAGAAAACCTTCGCGGATGCGGGACTCGGTGGAACGGCGCCCGCGCAAAATGTCTCCGTACTTCTGGACGATGACGCCGCCATTGGAGAGATCGTTGGCCCGTTTGCAAATTTCGCGCGCGTATTCATTCGGCTTGTCAAACGGCTCGGTAAATTTGTGCGAGACGAGCAGGGCAAAGTTGGTATTCTGCGAGCCCAGCGCAGGGTCCTTGTAAGAGTGGCCGTTTGCCGCCATGACGCCGCTGTGGTTTTCCACGACCACGTGGCCGGACGGATTGCTGCAGAAAGTGCGGACTCTTGTGCCGACCGAGGTGTTGAAGATGAACTTCCCTTCATACAGATGCTCATTGATCTCCCGCATCACGACGTCGGAGGTCTCGACGCGCACCCCGACATCTACCTGGTTGTTGTACATCTTCAGACGGCGCTTTTTCAAAATCCCTGTGAGCCAGGCGGAACCGTCGCGGCCCGGTCCGATCATCACGTTGTCGCTGAAGTATTCCTCGCCGTTTTTCAGCACCACGCCTTGCATGCGGTGACCGTCGGCTTCCTTCACCGTCAGGATGTCTTCTACCTCGGTCTTGAACATCATGTCGATGCGCTCTTTCAAGTATTCAAAGATGGACTTGAGAATCTCCAGGTTTTGCTCCGTGCCCAGGTGGCGCACCTCGGCCCGCAGCAGCTTCAGTCCTGCCGCGTATCCGCGCTGCTCGATGCTTTTGATCGTTTCGGTCGTCGGGTCGGTAATCGTCGTCGTCGCTCCGTGCTTCAGGTTGATGGCATCCACGTATTTGATCAAATCCAGCACCTGGGATGGAGCCAAGTAGTCGGTCATCCAGCCGCCGAATTCGGTGGTGATGTTAAATTTGCCGTCGCTGTACGCACCGGCTCCGCCAAACCCGGCAGTGATCGAACAGGCCGGCAGACAGCCCGCGAAATCCTTCTTCCCTGCCGGCGGTGGGCAAAGCTTGATTTTCTCCTCCAGAATCGGACAGCGGCGCGAGTAAATATCATGGCCTTTATCGATCAACAGGACTTTTGCTTTTGGCGCTTTCAGCGTCAGCTCATAAGCGGCGAAGATTCCCGCTGGTCCGGCGCCTACTACAATGACATCGTATTTGTTGTTCATATTATTCATGTTCATATCCTCCTCGCAATAAAAAAACCCAACACGCGAACGGGTATAGCGATACACCCATTCGTAGTTAGGAATTTACGGTTCCTTGTAGAGACCCTCAAACCTTATTTCTGAGGATATACGAATCTGTCGGATTTTCATTTTTCAACATTTGTATTCGCAACAATTTGCATGATATCGCAGATGATGAATCATGTCAATCAGTTGGATGATTTTTATTCGTCTTTTTTTGATTTTGGGCGGAAATACAGTAAGAGATCAGTCGTCTGACAACGTAAACACGAACATTAAATCCGAATATTCGTGGTTTGAAAAAAACTGTCGTTCCGGCTTTGGTGGAGGAGATGAAACAGGAGAAAAACGCTCCAGGTTCGGTGGGACACCTGCTGGGGGTTAGACTGGCCGACTTCATTCCAAAAGTGGAACCGCGTCCAAAAGCAGCTTATTCAGGGGGGCATCTCAGAGTTGGACGCTAAAGGCATGTTCCACTTTTGGAATGAAGTCTGGGTTGGCGTCCCAAAGACCTTTCGCGTTTTTCTCCTGTTTCATCTCTACAGCTGTTGGTTTTTTACTGGCCGTTTTTAGCTAATCCAGGAAGATTGCCAATACCCACATTCATATATGAAAAAAGAGTGGTCCCCTGTTTAAAGGACCACTCCTGCCCATCGCTTTCAACCAATGTTATGACACTGCTTTTTTCTCGCGCGCTTCCTCTGGCCAGCACTCGACCTTCGCGAGGCCTGGGATGGCGCTTGCGTGGAATACCGGGTTCTTGCCTGCTTTCTTTTGTTTCGCATAATCCTTCAGGGCGGCAAATGCGACTTTTCCCAGCACGGCGACGGCAAACAGGTTGAGGAGTGCCATCAAGGCCATGAAGAGGTCGGCGAGATCCCAGACAATGCTGATTTTGGCTACCGATCCGAACATTACCATGCCCACTACCAGCAGGCGGTAAATCGTCAGCCACTTCTTGTCCGACTTGATAAATTCGATGTTGGTTTCGCCGTAGTAGTAGTTGCCCACCACCGAGCTGAATGCAAACAGGAAGACGATCAGGGCGACAAACGAGCTTGCCCAGCCGCCTACGTGCGAGCTGAGCGCGGCCTGGGTGAGGGCGATTCCGTCCAGCCCTTCTGTCGTATACATGCCGGAGAGCAGAACGATAAACGCGGTAGCGCTGCAAACGAGCAAGGTGTCGACAAAAACGCCCAGGGCCTGAATGAGCCCTTGCTTGACCGGGTGGGTTACATCTGCTGTAGCCGCGGCATTGGCTGCACTCCCCATCCCCGCTTCGTTGGAAAACAGTCCGCGCTTGATTCCCTGCATGATCGCGGCCCCGAGACCGCCTCCCACCACCTGCTCCATGCCAAATGCCGACTTGACGATCAGCGCCAGCACGCCAGGCAGCTGTCCGATGTTGGTCACAACGACGAAGAGCGCAACCAGCACATAGGCCCCAGCCATGAAGGGAACGAGGAATTCGGCTACCTTCGCAACCCGCTTGACACCGCCGAAAATGATAATGCCAGTTACTACAGAAAGGATGACTCCCATCAGCGTGCGGTTAACGCCATAGGCTGTCTGAAACGCCTGCGTGATCGTATTGGCCTGCACGGCGTTAAACACAAAACCGAAACAGAGCGTGATCAGGATGGCGAACAGCACGCCCATCCAGCGCTTTTTCAACCCTTGCTCCATGTAGTAGGCCGGGCCGCCGCGAAAGCCGCTCGCGTCCTTCACCTTGTAGATTTGAGCCAATGTGCTTTCCACGAACGCGGAAGCAGAACCGATCAGGGCGATCAGCCACATCCAGAAAACAGCCCCAGGCCCCCCGACAGAGATCGCCATGGCTACACCGGCCAGGTTTCCGGTCCCGACCCGCGACGCGGTACTGATGCAAAAAGCCTGGAAGGAGGAAATGCTGCCTTTTTTCTTTCCTGTCCCCTTCGCTCCTTCGCCCAGAAGCCGGAACATTTCTCCTGCCATTCGAAATTGTACGAATTTTGATTGAAAAGTAAAATAAATACCTAAGATGATAAGCACAGCGATGAGAATTTTCGACCACAGGAAATCATTGAAAACTGCTACGAGATTCTCCAAAAAAGCCATAAATGCACGAGCACCCCCAGTTGTCTATATATCGATAAATTATACGTCAGTTAGTTTATCACAAAATGTTCAAAAAGAAGTGTGCCAAATTTTCTATTTTGTGCTTATCGAGTAAAATACAAATAATTCAGGAATAAACGGAATATTTGTACTATGATGAGTGAAAGCAGCGTATTGCGGGAGGGTGGCTGTTCCATGCGCGATTACCGCTACTATCAATCCATATTTACAGGAATCCCCAAGCCTTTGGCCTTTGTCGACCTGGATCTCCTTGGGATCAATGCCCAGCAGATTCGCTTGCGAAGTCAGGGAAAATCGATTCGCATTGCCAGCAAATCGATTCGCAGCGTCGCGCTTCTGAAGCATTTGCTGGAGCTTGACGACTGCTTTCAGGGGATCATGTGCTATTCGGCGCCGGAGGCCCTCCATTTGACCAACCACGGTCTGGATGACCTGCTGCTCGGATACCCGGTATGGGAGCCGGTCTGGCTGGAGAAGCTGGCTGGCGCCGTCCGGGACGGACATACGATTACATTCATGGTGGATGCGGTCGAGCATGTCGACCACCTGGAAAAGTTCGCTCGTCAAATGAGGGTACGGCTGCCTGTATGTCTCGACGCCGACATGTCCACCGACATCCTCGGACTCCACTTCGGCGTCTGGCGTTCATCTGTGCGGTCAATCGAACAGGCTCTCTACGTCCTGCGCCGCATCGCCGCCTCCGATCACCTGCACGTAGCGGGCTTGATGGGCTACGAAGCCCAGATTGCCGGCGTGGGCGACCGCGTCCCGAAAAGCCTTTTCAAAAACATCCTGGTGCGGATGCTCAAGCATGTATCCAGACGCGAGATTCGCGACCGACGCGCCTTGCTCCTGGAAATCGTCCGGCAGATGGGGATATCCCTCCGCTTTTTTAACGGCGGCGGAACCGGAAGCCTGCATTGGACAGGAAAAGAGGCCGCGATTACCGAGGTAACGGCTGGTTCCGGCTTCTTTGCTCCCGCCCTTTTCGACAACTACATCGATTTTCGCTCCCAGCCGGCGGTCGGCTACGCTGTCGAGATCGTTCGCAAGCCTGTACCCGGTGTTTTCACCTGCGCCGGAGGCGGTTTCGTCGCCTCGGGTGCAGCCGGGAGGGACAAACTGCCCAAGCCTTACTTGCCGAAAGGTGCTTCTCTTTTGCCAAACGAAGGGGCTGGCGAGGTGCAGACACCGGTTCGCTACCGGGGAAATGAGACTTTGAAGCTGGGCGATCCGATCTTCTTCCGCCATGCCAAGGCCGGCGAGCTTTGCGAGCACTTTTCCCGGCTCTACTGCGTGTCGGATGGGCGTATCCTGAAAGAAGTGACGACCTACAGGGGGGATGGCTTATGACAGTCGTGAGCAAAGCGGGAATGCAGTGGAAAAACTGGGCGGGCACCGTGAAGAGCCGACCAAGCCGGATCGTTTTCCCGGAAAGCGTGGATGATGTGGTCGGCATTGTAAAGCAATGCGTCGAGCAAGGGCTGCGAATCCGCGCAGTCGGTTCCGGCCACTCTTTTACCCGTCTGGTCCAGACTGACGAATGCCTGATATCGCTTGACCGGCTGCAAGGGCTGGCCAGCGTAGATCCAGAGAAAGGAATCGTCGAGGTTTGGGCGGGCACCAAGCTCAAAGCGCTTGGCGACCAGCTTTGCAGCCACGGGCTTTCCCAAGAAAACCTGGGCGACATCAATGCCCAATCCATCGCCGGAGCGGTCAGCACAGGCACCCATGGCACCGGCATCCGCTTTGGCAGTCTGTCCACGCAGGTCGTCGGCCTTACGATCGTGACCGCTGCGGGCGAGGTGCTGAATTGCTCGACAGAAAGCCACCCCTCCCTGTTTCCGGCCTTGCAGGTGTCCCTCGGTCTGCTCGGGGTGATCGTCAAGGTACGCCTTCGCGTCATCCCGCTGCTGAAGCTTCGATACGAAAGCATGCGCCTTTCCGTCGAAACCTGTCTGGACCAACTGGACACTTGGCGGACGGAAAACCGCCATTTTGAGTTTTTTCTGTTCCCCTACTCCCGGCTCGTCCAGGCCAAACGCATGAATGAAACCGCTGAGCCCCCCAGTCCTCATCTTCGCTGGAATCATTTCAAGCAGCTCGTATTGGAAAACGGCTTTTTCTGGCTCCTCTCCGAAAGCTGCCGCCTGTTCCCTTCCCTGTGCCCATCCGTCAGTCGGCTTTCCGCCAAAGCGGTTCCTTCCGTCTCGGGAGCCGGTCTCAGTCACCGCCTTTTTGCCACCCCTCGCCTCGTGCGTTTTCACGAGATGGAGTACAGCGTTCCCGCCGATCGGATGAAAGAAGTCGTCGAAGAGATTCAGGAAGCGATCGAGCGGCACCGCTTTGCCGTCCATTTCCCCATCGAGTGCCGCTACGTAAAAAAGGACGATATCTGGCTCAGTCCTGCCTATGAGCGAGACTCCGCCTACATCGCCGTCCACATGTACAAAGGCATGCCTTATCAAGCCTACTTTTCCTGCATCGAAGAAATCTTTTGGAAACACGAAGGCCGCCCTCACTGGGGAAAAATGCACGGGATGGACATTGCCGGGTTGCACAAGGCCTACCCGCGCTTGGGCGACTTTTTGGCAGTCAGAGAAAAATGGGACCCGCATAACCTGTTTGCCAATGACTATCTGGCACAACTTTTCGGAATCGCGCCGGACTCTCCTCAGAGGTAGTCCGTCTATTGCTGCCATTTGCGCTTTTTTTGTTCAGGCGAGGCTGCTGTTTCTTTATAATGGGGGGGCAAGACAGATTATGCGAGGAGGTTTGCCGCTTTATGGAATTCACAGCGAAGGAAAATGGCTTTGTCGCCAAGCTCTCTTATGGAGATCTTCACGTATCCGGTGACGAGCAGTACGGGTTTCGCCCGTTTCAACTGCTTGTTTCCTCCATTGCCGTCTGCAGCGGGGGCGTGTTGCGCAAGGTGTTGGAAAAGATGAGGATGCCCTGCAGCGACATGAAGGTGACAGCAGACGTGGTGCGAAACGAGGAGCAGGCAAACCGGGTGGAGAAAATCCATCTGCACTTTGTCATCTCGGGCGGACAGCTGCAGGCGGACAAGGTTAAGAAAGCGGTTGAGCTTGCCAGGAAAAATTGTCCGATGGTGCAATCGGTTGAAGGGAGCATTGTGGTTACCGAGTCGTTTGAAATTGTATCTTCTTAAAGATAAAGAGCTTGGGGCGGGCTTTGGGGGAGGAGATGAAACAGACGAAAAAATCAGGGTGCCCGCTTTCTGGGGCACCCTTCTCGTGTTCGTCTTTCTTTGTCTTTGCAAAGATTTTTTTATGATCGGCTCTCAGCCGGTACTCCTTTTTTTGCCCAGCCCTTTTCCGGGATGAGCTGGTTCAGGATTAAGGTCGCAAGCGCACCTACCGTAATGTTGGAGGAGAGGATGTAGTTGACGAAGTCAGGGGCGCCCTGGAGGGCATCCTTGGGCAGGACTGTGACAGCGATGGTCAGCAGAATCGGCAGACCGATGACCATCATGTTGCGCTCGTCGATGGTGATATGCTGGATGACCTTTAAACCGTTGGTCACAATCGCTACGCAGACGATGCCGAAGATGCCGTTGATGACTGGCTCGGGGATGCAGGTAATAGCCGCGGACAGCTTCGGCACCAATCCGAGCGCGATAAGGATGAGGCCTCCCGCCATGATTGCCATGCGGCTCGCCACTCCCGTTACGGCGAGCAGTCCGGCATTGGAGGAATACCCGGTCATCGGCGTTCCGCCAAACAACGCGCCTACAAAGCAGCCCAGGCCCTCGCCGAGAGAAGCGCGGTTTAGCCGCTCTTCCGTCAGCTCCTTGCCCGTGACAGAAGAAACGACAAACCAGGTTCCCGTCGTTTCGATCATGATGATCAGATAAACGAACACCATGGTAAGGATCGCACTGATGTCAAACACAGGGGCTCCGTACGGGAAAAACTTCGGCAAAGAAAGCCACGCGGCGCTTTTGACCGGACTGAAGTCAACGCCTCCGAAGAACGCTGCCGTTACCGTCCCGACAAAGATCGCGATCAATACGGATACGAGGCGGAAAAACGTGCCTGCCTTCCCTGCCTTCTGTCCCAGCAGCATACAGGCGACCAATACCGCCGCCGATACAGCAGCGATCAGGCTGTTTATGCCGATGCTTCCGGGCGCATGGTAAATATTCCCCATGGCGGTGGGCATCAGCGCGATTCCGACGATGACTATCACTGTCCCGCCTACCAACGGGGGAATGAACCGGCGAACGGCTTTTGCAAACCACTTCAGCGGATAGCCGACAAACGCCATGAGCAGCGCTCCCGGGATGATGCTTCCGATCATCGCTCCCATGCCCAATTTGCTGCCGATCGCCGCCAAAGCGCCAATCGGCACGTAAGAAGGGCCCTGGACAACCGGCAGTCGAATTCCGAATCCGGTCTGGATCAGCGTGCCGATACCGGTAGCCAAAAAGCACATTTGGATAAAAAAGGACGTGCTGGAAGTATCCAATGTTAAAAGTCCTGCAATGATAATCGGGGCAATGTACAGGTCCATGGCCAATACATGCTGCAAGCCGAGCAAAAAAGCTTTTCCCACACTAATCTTGTCATCGACGCCCACGACAAGGCGAACGTCTTCGCGCTGCTGCTCCACCTTTATGCCTCCCTATGTCCTTCAGCTATAAACGAATGTTATACGCCAGATTATAGGGCAATCGATTTATTTTGTACATAAAAATCGAATGACTTCTCTATATAAAAAAATATTGTTCGTGTTTTTGTTGACTCCCTTTGTCTGCAACGGCTAAAATGATGAAGAAAATGTCCGCAAAATAAATGAATGCTGCACGGAAGTTGAGAAGGAAGGGTGTCCATTACAATGGTTCAAGATACTGTACTGAGAAACGACTGGATCGTCGCTTGCCGTTCCACGGATTTGCAGGATCAGCCGATGCAGGTCGTGATCATGGGCGAGCGAATTGTCCTGTTTCGCAATGACGAAGGTGTACATGCATTCAAGGATTTATGCATCCACCGCGGCGCGGCCCTTTCCTTGGGCTGTGTCCGCGACGGCAAGCTCGTCTGTCCTTATCACGGCTGGGAATATACAGCCACGGGGGCCTGTGTCAAGATTCCCCAGCTTCCCGAGGATCAAGCCATCCCCGTAAAGGCCCGTGCACTGTCCTACGGATGTACGGAGCGGTACGGCTTTATCTGGGTCAACCTGGGGAACCATCAGCCTGAGATGTTCCCGCTGCCGGAGTTTGGCGAGCCCGGTTTTCGCAATGTCGTCTGGGGGCCCCAGAGCGTCAACGCGAAACCGCCGCGCGTCGTGGAAAACTTCCTCGATGTGGGACATCTGGCTGTCGTTCACGAAGGGTATTTGGGGGTGGCTGAACGCAGGGAGATCGGCGATTACCGCGTCCACCGGAATGAAACATCCATCTACTCCGATGAAATCGCCGTCTTTCAGCCTGACCCGGATGGGAGCGGGCAGGCCAAGCACGTGTACTACACGTATGAAATCCTTCGTCCGCTATCCGTGAAATTTACCAAACGCGACCGGGAAACGGGGCATCTGATGTCGATTCTTCTGACTGTCGCACCGACGGATGAAGGGAAGACGGTTGCTTACGGCGTCCTTTCCTTTAACTACGAAACGGGTACTGCCGACGAGGAAATCGTTGAGTTTCAAAACATGATTTTTGCCCAGGACAAGCCGATTGTGGAAAATCAAAAGCCGGAGGATTTGCCGCTTGATTTGCAGATGGAGTTGTCCCTCAAGTGCGACCGGGTGAGTATCGCGTATCGGCAGTATTTGCAGGAGTTGGGCGTGACATTGGGGACTGCGTAAGAAGTCATACGCTCGGGATAGGCTGTGATTTCAGACGACTGGTTGCGATTTTCTGTCGAATTTCGATTGCTATGATCAGGGGTGGAATATTTCTTCTGTCCTCTTTTTTAGCTATAAGGGTTAGTCGATTAGATGAGGATCTGGCCGATCTTTTTTGATTACTAGAGTTCGGGCTTTGGTGGAGGAGATGAAACAGAAGAAAAACGCTCCAGGCTCGGTGGGACACTGCGTGGGGGATTCACTGTCCGGCTCCCTTCCAAAAGCGGGACCGCGTCCAAAAGCAGATGGTTCGAGGATGCATCTTCGAGGTTGGACGCGAAGAGCGTGTCCCGCTTTTGGAAGGGAGCCTGGGATGTGTCCCAAAGGCCTTCGCTTTTTTTCTTCTGTTTCATCTCTACAGCTTTTGTTTTTACCGATCGTTCTGTAAGTATTTTAAAGAAGAAAGACTGTGGCTTCCGGCAAACTTTCGCTCGTAAAGCCAATTCGCAAAAAAGGATCGAACCGCTTCGCAAGCGCTGTTCGATCCTTTTTTCTCTCTACTGCTGCTATCGCTATTTTTGTAGTGAAATTCGCTTCAATAGACGCTTATACGCTTATACCAGCAGCTTGCCGTCCTTCATGATCAACTCATCATCGGCGTATACATCCGGCGATTTTACGACCAGGTCGATGTGGACACCGGCGGCGATTGTTCCGCCGAAGGTGTTGTTGCTGCCGAAGGCGACGTGGATGGTGCCGTACACTTTTTCGTCTTCCAGCACGACGCCGGTGATCCGGGCTTTGTCGTTGGTGCCGATGCCGAATTCGCCCAGCAGGCGGCCGTCACCGTCGCCGAGGATTTGCAGCAGGCGGTCAGCCGCGGCTCCCTCGGCCTGGACGATGCGGCCTTCTTTAACGGTCAGGTGGAGCGGGCTGTCGATTTTGCCGATTCCGGCGATGGAGCCGTCCACGACGATCTGGCCATCGGCAGTTCCTTCCACCGGGGCGATGTAGGCTTCGCCGGACGGGAGGTTGCCCGACTCACCCGGATTGACGTAGACGCCTGTGCTCGGAACGCCGTTTCGGCCGTTGATCGAGAAAGTCAACGCTTTGCCTTCCTTTTCGATGCGGATCGTGTTTGCCTTGGTCAACAGGTCGGTCACCTTTTCGGTCAATGCTTTTACCTGGGAGTAGTCGGCAGTGATCGCTCCCTCCAGGAACATGTCCTCGGTGATGGCAGGCATGGTGGCCAGTCGCGTGCCGTTTGCGGCCGCTTCCTTCCGGGCCTTGGTATGTGTGAGCGAATGCCGGGTTACGCAGACGACCACATCGGAGCGTTTCATCGCTTCGCTGATGGCTGCCGGCGGCTCCTGGCCGGATTTTTCGCGTTGATTCATGACGACGAACATCGCTTCGGCGCCGAGCTGCCGGCCCGCTTCCCACAGCGCTTCGCCCAGCTCCCGCTTGGCGTCGTCGGCTACCACCAAAAAGGATTCTCCGGCCTTGAGCGCCATGCAATTGGTCAAGATTCCCTTACTGATTTCGATCAGCTTCATCTTTCGTTCAACCCTTCCTAGATCATTTCAGACACCAGTTTCGCCATGATCGCATTGGACAAAATGACCGGCAATCCGGTCAGCTCGGAGACCAGCTCGCGGGCTTCCTCTGTGTATCCCATGCAGTCCAGGAGCACGATGTCCGCCTTCTCTTTTAATTCTGCGCAAGCCTCCCGGAAGCTTTTTGCATCATTTTTATACGGCGATGCCGCGGCAAAGACGGGGAACAATCCGTGCGGATGATATTTTTCCTTTAATGCTTCCTTTTGCTCCACGAGCGGTACGAGTACGCCGAGGCGGCTTCTCTTTACCATCGCGGCCACCGTCGGAGGAATGACATGATCCGGTTCGATCAGGAACGCTTTTTTGGCGGACAGGCCCGGGAATACACCTGTACACAGGAGTAACATTGTCTGAATGCCGCTGTTCTCCATCTCCTCGATCTTCCGCTGCAGGATCGGCTGGATTTTTTCGCGCGACATGACCGCCGCATCTCCATTCGCCATCCGGGAAGTCAACACGTATTCGCCCGGTCCGGGAGACAGGCGTTCTTCCACTTCTTGCTTCGTCATCCCGTCCAATACTCCTGCCTGGATCAGTTCGGCTCTTCCTGCGAGATACTTCTCTACGATTGGGGCAACATCCGGGCGCGGCGCTTGCCCGATCGTAATCATGCCAATGCGTTTCACGGTCATCCTCTCCTTTTTCCGGCTGTGAAAAAAAGCAAGGGGAAAGCTCCCCTCGCCTTACTTATTTGCCCAATGTCTGCAGCACTTTCATGGAGCCGTACAGCGATGTGATCCGGGCAAATTCATCGGTGTCGTAAAAACGGCAAGTACCGTTGGTGTATTCTTTTGCCACCTCGACAGCGTATTTCACCGCGAGCGCGATGTCCACCTCGTGGCTGGCCCCGGTTCCGCAGCCTGGGACAGCGGACTGGGCCGTAACGGCCAGCCCGACTACAGGGGCATCGGTCGCTACACATGGCTGCAAAATGCTGTTGATGTGGTAGAGATCGTTTCCATATGGAGTAATATCCTGCATCGTGATCGGGAAGGTAACCGGCAGCTGCCCGGTCGTCATCTCCATAATCCGCAGCAGATCGTCGCTGATGCGCAGGATGTAGCCTTCTTTTACCGTTGCCGAGATCGCGATTCCTTTGTGGTTGATGACTTTGTTTCCTTTGGTTGTATCAATAGAGAGGATCGCTTCCATCTCAGGCGTAACCTCATGCTTGTTCATGGTCAGAATGTCGACGGGCGAATCCATGAAATCGACTGGCTCATGCGGACGGGTAGGCGCGTTTGGGCAAATATGAGTGGTAATGACCACGTCGCCTTTCAGCACATCCCCCTGCTTTTGCATTTCCGCCAGCTTGAGCGCACTCGCTACAGCCGCGACAGCGCCGTCCGCGTCGGATACGAGACCGATACGGCTCGGGCGGGCGCCGATCCCGCCAAGACGTCCGATGATTCCGAAGGTTGGAGCCGTCCCGCCCCTGGATTTCCCTTCCTTGCCGGGAATGACGATCTTCACGAAGTCTGTGCTGCCTTTTTGCCCGGAAACGGTCTCAACGGTTACGTGCACATCGGCATAATCGGCAAACAGGCCTTTGATTGTTTCTCCACTTACATAGGCACTGTCCATTGTTTCAAATACGGTAATGGTTTGTTTCAACGACATGAAAGATCCCTCCGTCTTGGTTGTGATGAAGCGTTTCGCTTACAGATAGGAGACTATTTCTTTGCCGATCACATTTTCAATCGGCTTGAGCAGACCCTCATTGCGCATCGTGGAGCTGAGGATCAGCTTTTCGGCAGGCACGTGAATCACCGCTACCTGCTGCCCTTTCTCTATCGCCGCCGTAACGATCGGGCGCGCTGTCCGGGCATCCAGCGTCATGATCAGGTCGGGGAATGTCCCCAGCCGCTTGCCGTCTTGCTCCAGCGTCATATACTCGTTCCAGAACGTCATCTCCGTGCTGCCGACCGTGACCCGGCCAACGTCAAAGCCGCCTGTCGTCTCCAGCGAGAACTCGCGCACTTCCCCTTCGATGACGACACGGCCGCCCAGTGCGGCGCATACCGCTTCAATCGCCGCCTCCCCTTTGCTGCCGAGAAGCGCCTCGCCCACCTTGATCGCCTGGGTGATACCGCCGGGCGCGCCGTTTGCTCTGGCATAAGCGACGGTCACCGGATTCCGGGCAACGGCCACCAGACCGCCCGCCTCCACGGACACCTTCCTGATCATCGAGGCTGCTTTTTCAATGGAAGAAGAAATGCTCATCTCTACGTAGCGCTCGCCCTTTCCGCCGGCAGCGGCCTGATGGGAGACGTAATCCGGCAGCTCATGCAGGTTCAGCGACCCCATCGTTCCCGTCGGATGCGCCCGGCCGTTGCACGGCAAGTCGACGATAGGCAGACCGGTGACTGCCGCCTGGAACCAGCCGTTTACGCTGGTGCCTGCTCCGTTTTCGTTTGTATGAATCCCTTTCAGCGGTGTTTTGACCTTCTCCGACAAAAGCTCCAGTGCCCGAACATAGTGGATCGGCTTGAGGAATTTGTCCTTGGCTGCGGGAGCTCCGACCAGCGAAACGGTGACGAGCAAGTCGTCGTCAGCCATTTCGTCATCGGAAACCAGCACAGGCTGCCCTACTTCCAGAGCAAGCCGCCCGATTTGCAGCCCCTCTTCGATCCAGCCTCCACCACCTCCGCCGAGTACGGCTCCACCATACACGGCAGCTTCCATCATGCGTTCGTCCAACAGGATTTTCGTCATGGCACACCCTCCTATTTTTGACTGAATTTGAACATGGAGCTAAAGAAGCTGTAGATCGCATCGCCGGCGATGAAGCCAGCCGCGAGAATGCTCATCGAGCTTTCCGCTTCCTGGCCTTTCAGCTTCAGCACGATGATCCGGATCAGAATCCCGGCAAGAACCGCCCAACCGGCACCCGGATTCAGGATGAGCAGACCCGTTGCAAACAGGACGCCGAGCTGACGGCTAGGGCCGCCTACAAACTGCATGATCGCGCCCGGAATCGCCCAGAGGAGGAGCTGTTTCGCGACCTCCGCGGACGCCCCCGCTTCGATCGTTTTCACGTAGACGGCATCCACTGGCGGGACAAGCCCACTGGCAAAGAAGCCTTTGTAGGTGAACATGACGGTGATCAAAGCAACGCCAAACGCAATCATGCCCGTGATGTACTGCTGTTTGCGGCCGTGCAATTCGAACTCCTTGTCCTGACCGTTGCCGCGCAAAATATAGCCTGTCTTGAGGTCGTAGCCCATATCGGCAAAGGCGGGACCCGTCGCTGCGCTAAATCCGACCAGCAGGGCAAGCGCTACCGGCGGAAATCCTACCAGAAGCCCGATAATCAAGGTGATCAACGCCACCGCAAACGCAGGGAACCAGCCGGAGTGCATCGCGGCAATCCCAACGATCAGCTCGTGCAAATAAGCGGCAAAAGCGGCGAAGATCAAAAAGCCGATAAACATGCCCGTCGACATTTCTGTCATCAGTCCACCCGTAATCGCGAGCACCAGGGAAATGATCAAATACGCTACAAAACCGGCTCCGAGTACACGGGTCGTCTCCTTGTCGCTGCGCGTATACGTTTCCGCAGCTGCTTCGCCGCCATTGGCACCTTCTGTTTTCTTGCGCTTCAAAATAATCATCGTTACCTGTATCAGTGCGACGACGCCGGCACCGATCATGAAGCCGTGCGGGATAAACATCTGGTTTACATCTGCCCCGAACAGCGGTACCGAGTACTGGCGGAGCAACAGCCCGATCCCGAACATGGAAAGCGCCCAGATGTTTCCGATGAAGGCAACGCCAAACGCCGACATCGAGATACCGAGCCAGGAGCCGAGCAAACCGCCCGCCGCCCCGACACCGAGCAGAGCTGCGCGCTTGCCGCCTTTATCCCCGGCGATGATGGCTTCCGCAGTAGCTACGCCCGCCGGCCATGTACCAGACGCAGGGAAGACGCGAGAGTCAAACAATTTATAGAGAAGAGCAGCATCGACAAACATCGCCAGAGCCGCACCGATGAGCATCGGCATGATCAATTCGGTCTTTCCCATCACAAACGGAATGCCGATAGGAATCAGCAGGCTGTTGGCCGCACCAAATGTCGCGGAAGAAATCGAGGTTTGCACCAGATTTTGGCGATGAATCGACTTGTACTTGGAAAAGATGGTGATCGGCAGACGTGCGATCAGCATGGCGATAAGCGCACCGATAATGGCCGTATTTGGAGTAATTCCGAGCGAGGCCACCAGCTGCATCCCGATGACCGCCCCAATAACAGCAGTAACAATATTCAGAATCAACGCAAAAGGTTCAAAAATGGAAGGGTGTTTTTCCTTTTCACTCTTTCCGTTGTTCATGTTGTTCATGCAAATCCCCTCCTTTGTGCTAGAAAATGCGCTGCAGCATAGCCTGCACCTCTTGTTGCGCAGCTTGCAGCTCCCTCAAGGCTTCCGGCACTTTCTCCGCCGGCATGCGGTAATCCGGCCCCGCAATCGTCAGCGATGCCACAACCTGCCTGTCCCCAGAAAACAGCGGCACCGCGATGCCAAACACCGTATCCGTATACTCGCCTACAGAGTAAGCCCATCCGTCTTCCCTGATCCGTGCCAGGTCCTGCAACAGCGCTTCCTTGTCTTGAATTGTATGGCCTGTCCTCGGCCGCAGTCCCTTTTCGATGATGGCTGATTGGGTGCTTGCCGGCAAGTAAGCCATAATCACTTTGTTGGAGGCGCCGGCGTACAAAAGCGTCCTGCTGCCGATAGACATCGCGTACTTCACCTGCTGCCTGCTTTCCGCGATCTCCAGACAGATGCCCTCCAAGCCGTCCAGCCAGGTCAAGAAAACGGATTCATTCGTTGCTTCGGCAACCCGTTTCATTACCGGGTAAATCAGTTCCGTTATATCCAGATTGTCCCGGAGAGTGGAAGCGTACTCCAAAAAGCTAAACCCCAGTTCGTACTTCTTTGTTTTTGGTTCCTGTTTGACAAAGCCGTATCGTTCAAACGTAGCCAACATCCTGTATACAACGGTATGGCTGATATTCATTTCTTTGGCCAGTTCACGAACTCCCCATTGCGGTTTTTCCCGGGTAAAGTGCTTGAGTAATTCCAGAGCGTTATCCAGTGTTTTTAGCATGCATGCCACCTATCGTCTCAAGGTTTTCATAAAGATAGAATGCGACTGGTTGCGGTCAAATTGCTTACCCTGAAGAAAGCGGTTACGACTTTTTTGTTTCTAATAGCGAACCACCGGTTCTCTCCTAGTCCGAAAAAAAACACAGGGAGCGACATTGCCGACGTTGCGATCACAGAAGAAATTCCACCTCCGTTGTCAAACAATTTTTTATTATTAAGTTAATTGCAACTATAACAAAAATGGGTCTTTTCCCCCTATGGGAGACGACCCAAAAGAAAGCGATTATTTTTTGGCAGCTTCACAAACCCTCAGGATTCGCAGGCAAATCTCTCATTTTCCAAACCCTCATCACCAGATCGAGACGGAACCGGGTTTCCGCATCGTGCAGATCGACTCCGAGGATTTCCTGTATTCTCTCTAATCGATACAAGACGGAATTGCGGTGGATGAACAGCTCTTCTCCCACCTTTTTCGTTTGTCCGCCTGTTCGCAAAAAGGAATCAAGCGTTGTCAGCAGCTCTGTCCCGTATTCGGCGTCGTATGTGGCAAGCGGCTCGATGAACATGCGCGACAGAGTTGCAAGCGATGGGTGGTCGGCCGTATCCTTGAGCAAATCCTCTACCAAAATGTCCTCGAAGTGGACGACCGACTGTCCGAAACGGACGAGGCCGCCTATCCGCATGGCCCGTTTTGCTTCGCGGTAGCTGTAGCGGAGCTCCTTCAAAAGCTCGCGTGAATAGCCGATTCCGCATAGCCAGCCGCCCTTCCCATCTTTCCCGCTCCCCCAGCCGGACAATTCCTGGAGATAGCGCACGGCTTCAGCCCTCTGCTCGGAAACTCCCTGTTTGTCGGTATAGCAGATCACGGCGATCTGGTCATTGATCAGCACGCCCTTTCTGGCGCTTTTGTCCCCCTGATTGATCTCTTCCAGCAGGGCGAGCAAAGCTTCTTCTTTCTGGGGATTCGCTTTTCCTGTTTCGGCTGGCTTGAGAACCATGACGTACAAATAGCCGCCGTGCGGAATTCCCACCTGCTTGGCCCGATGGCGGAGCAGTTCTTCCTCGCCGGCAGTGCCGGACAACAGTTCGACAAGAAACGATTCCTGCTCGCGCTCCCGCTGAATTTGCAGGGATTGCCGGATCGTGAATTCGATCCCCAAAACGGTCACCGCCTGATCGAGACAATGCTGCGCAAATCGGTCTTCCTCTGCTACGTTCCGGGAGATCGCCAGGTAGCCGACCACTCCGTTGTTCACGTGGATGCTCCGCGTTTCCGCGATCTGCTCCTGGATAAAGTGGGCGGTGCTGCTTTCCACTTCTCCCTGCTGATTTAGCACGGCTGCTTCGCAATCGAGCAATTGTCCGATCATCACCACCAGCTCGGAGGTACGCCTATTCAACACCAGCTGAGTAAACTGCTGGCTGACCTCTTGCACATTCCGCATCACAGCGACCTGCCGGTTCAAAATACTTTCCATGACGGAATGGGTCAAATCGATATAAGGAATCTCGGCCGGGATATCGATCAAAGGAATCCGATACAGATCGCTCTTTCGCAATGCCTCCGCGGGAATTTCCTGCAAAAACCGCTTGGTCTTGATGGCGACAGCCGCTCCCCCCACCCGGTGCATCTCCTCCAGCAGACGGCTGAGCTGAAACGGTTCTTCCCGGAGGGCATAGCCGGTTGTAATAATCAGCTCGTGAGGCCGCAGCCAGCCTGTCAGATCGGGAATCTCCATGCTGTCCACGTAATAGATTTCATTTTTCAGGCCCTCGATGCCCGCTATGATTTTGGCCCCTTGAAATGCGGGCAACTGCATCAACTGTTCTACGGTAAACGGATCTTTTGCCACATGCTTCTGCTCCCTTTTTAGGCTCTTGCTACCATGATACCCTTTTTTGGAGCGCAATGAAAAAAGGTAAATGAGAATGGAGAATGTCATTGAAATCAGGCGAGTAATTATGTATTCTTTATAAAAGTCTATATTTTCTGACGATGTTGGTCGTTTACCTGTGGAAGCGTTTGTCCACGGGTAAGCGGCTTATTTTTTTGAGGAGGTGGAGAGCCAAAGAAGCGAACCTGCCGTATTGCATTTTCCGACATTTGAGCTGAGAGGATGAGGACGAATGTTGTTCACACACAGTAAAAGCATGAGACGGGGTTTCTTTGCGCTGTTGCTCTGTTTCTCCCTGGTATGCGTACAAGCCCCTGCATGGGCCGTAAAGGAACCGGTCCAACAAGCACAATCGCTGGACAGGGGGAAGTGGGCGCCGGCAACCTACCAGGCTGTACAGGATCTGATTGACAAGCACGGTGTGAAAAGCCCTTCCTATAACCCGGCGAAAAAGCCTTACGCCGTATTTGACTGGGACAATACGAGCATCATGCACGATACCGAAGAAGCCTTGTTTGTCTATCAAATCAATCACCTTGCCTTTAAAATGACGCCTGAGGAGTTTGCCAAGATTATCCGCACGGATGTACCTGCAGGTCCCTTCTCCGACGAGTACAAAAACGACGACGGCCAGCCGGTGACGCTGGATGACATCGCCGCCGATTTGGAAGCCGACTATACCTTCCTCTACAACCAGTACAAAGGCTTGAAAGGGACCAAATCGCTGGAGGAAGTCAAGGCGACCGAGCAGTTTGCCGATTTTCGCGCCAAGCTCTATTTTCTCTATGAAGCGATCAATGGAACGCACGGCAGCAGTATCGGCTATCCGTGGGTCCTGTACTTGTTTGCCAACATGACTGCCCTAGACGTGCATGCATTGGCCGAAGCCTCGAACGATGCCAGTCTCGGGATGGCGATCGAAAAAGTTTCCTGGTCAAGTCCGAAAGCGCTTCCAGGTAAAGCGGGAGTGATCACGGTGTCCCATACCACCGGACTGCGCTTGACCTCTGAGGTCGCCAATCTGATGAACACCTTCCGCTCCAACGGCATCGACGTGTACGTCGTCTCCGCTTCCCTGGAGGAGGTCGTGCGGGTATTTGCCACCTTGCCCAAATACGGGTACAACCTCCCTGCCGAAAACGTCATCGGCATGCGTTTGCAGGTGGAAAACGGGAAGTTCAAGCCCGTGTACGAGAAAAACTATCCTTTCACCGTTCATCATGGGAAAACAGAAGTGATCGAGTCGGTGCTGGTCAAAAAATACGGGCATGGTCCGATCTTTATCGCTGGCGACAGTATCGGGGACTATGAAATGATGACGGAGCTTGACAGCGTAAAGCTGGTGCTGATCGTGAACCGGGTCAAGGGGGGAACGATTGGACAAGCTGCCGCCAAGGCTGCGGCGCAAATGGGCAAGAACAATCCGGCCTTTGTTCTGCAGGGGCGCGATGAAAATACGGGGATGTGGATTCCTTCGGAGTCTACGGTCAAGCTGGGGAAAAAGGAAGCGCAATTGCTGGCGGATTAAGGCGTTTCTGGAATGCGGGGCTATGTATGCTTTTGGCTGCATGCATGGCTCCCGCTTTTTTGTTTGCCGTTCGCAAGAACGTTATTTTGTTTGTTTCGGTTGAACGGGCTTTTGGTGCAGGAGATGAAAAAGGAGAAAACGGCTACAGGTTCGGTGGGACACTGCATGCGGGGATTCACTGTCCGGTTCCATTCCAAAAGCGGAACCGCGTCCAAAAGTAGCTGTTTCAAGGAAGTTTCTCAGGGTTGGACGCTAAAAGCGTGTTCCGCTTTTGGAATGAAGCCTGGGTGGTGTCCCAAAAACCTTCGCCGTTTTCTCCTTTTTCATCTCTGCAGCTGTTGGTTTCCATCAAAAAACCGTAAAAAAAGCCGTTCGGGCATATACCCGAATGGCTTTGCGAGAACCTCGCTTGCAAGGAGAGCTTTCGTTTATGGCGAAAAAATCCCTTTTCAGCTTACTGACAAAGCATGCCATGAGCCTTAAGACAACCTGAAATCTCCCGCACGCTTTTTAGCCCGATGAAAGCAGTTCTGCTCGCCAGAGAAGCCTGTTTCCAGTCGGAGCGACTAGCGGAGTCCGGCCCAGCGGAGCAGGGATCCCGAGGAAACAGAATCGCAACCTATGAATCCTCTTCGGAGCTGCGCGCCGTTTTGCGATTCCCTCGGGATCACTGCGGAGCGGACAGTCCACGCTTCCTTGCGGGACGCAGACCGGAGCGGAGACTGGAAACAGGCTTCTCTCCACCACAGCCGCTTTTCTTTGTTGGTGGTTGGACAGGCTTTGGGGGAGGAGATGAAAAAGGAGAAAACCGCTCATGGTTCGGTGGGACACTGCGTGGGGGCTGGACTGTCCGGCTCCATTCCAAAAGCGGAACCGCGTCCAAAAGCAGTCTACTCAAGGCAGCGTCTCAGAGTTGGACGCTAAAAGCGTGTTCCGCTTTTGGAATGAAGCCTGGGAGGTGTCCCAAAGACCTTCGCCGTTTTCTCCTTTTTCATCTCTACAGCTGTTGGTTTCCATCAAAAAACTGTAAAAAAGCCGTTCGGGCATACACCCGAACGGCTTTGCGAGAACACTTGCTTGCAAGGAGGGCTTTCGTTTATGGCGAAAGAACCCTTGTTAGCCTACTTCCAATACTCTCCATGAGTCTTAGACAACCTGAAGTATCCCGCACGCTTTTTAAAGCTGGAAGAAGCAGTTCTGCTCGCCAGAGAAGCCTGTTTCCAGTCGGAGCGACTAGCGAAGTCCGACCCAGCGGAGCAGTGAGCCCGAGGAAACAGAAGCGCAACCTATGAATTCACTCCGGAGCTGCGCGCCGTTTTGCGATTCCCTCGGGATCACTGCGGAGCGGACAGTTTCCGCTCCCTTGCGGACGTAGACCGGAGCGGAGACTGGAAACAGGCTTCTCTCCCCCACAGCCGCTTTAAGAGCAGGCCGACTAACCAAGCAGTTTCTTTTAGATCTCCAAGCCTCAGCCTTTCGCTTAATTCAGCGCAGCCATCACATTCCGCACAGAAGCTACCGACTTGTCCAGTGCCGCTTTTTCATCGGCTGTCAGGTCCAGCTCGATGACTTTTTCGATTCCGTTGCCGCCGAGCAGGGTAGGCACGCCGAGATACAGGTCGTTGTAGCCGTATTCACCCTGCAGATAAGCAATGGACGGAAGGATGCGTTTCTTGTCTTTCAAAATGGCCTCGGCCATTTGCACGATAGATGCGGCTGGAGCGTAGTACGCCGAGCCGTTGCCGAGCAGTGCGACGATCTCGCCGCCGCCTTTGCGGGTTCTTTCCACGATCGCCTCCAAACGGTCTGCAGGGATCAGCTTGTCGAGCGGAATGCCGCCTGCGTAGGAATAACGGAGCAGTGGAACCATATCGTCTCCGTGTCCACCCAGTACGAACCCGGTCACGTCTTCCACCGACACGTTCAGCTCCATCGCCACGAAGGTGCGGAAGCGCGCGGTATCAAGTACGCCGGATTGGCCGATAACGCGGTTTTTCGGGAAGCCGGACGTTTTGTAGAAGGTATAGGTCATCGCATCTACCGGATTGGACAAAATGATGACAGTCGATTGCGGCGCGTGTTCTTTTACCTGTTCCGCCACGGAGCTCATGATGGCCGCATTGGTGTTGACCAGATCGTCACGGGACATGCCCGGTTTGCGGGCGATTCCCGCAGTGATGATGACCAGATCGGACCCGGCGATATCCTTATAGTCGGAGGTCCCGGTAATCGCGGCATCGAAGCCCAGAACAGGCGAGGATTCCATCATGTCCAGCGCTTTCCCCTTTGTCGGGTTTTCCAACTGCGGGATGTCGACCAATACGATATCACCGAGTTCCTTTTGCGCCAAAATAAACGCGGTCGTGGCTCCGGTAAAACCGCTGCCGATCACGGCGATCTTTTTCCTTTTGAATGTCATCTCAAACGTCTCCTCTTATTCAGTTTGCCGTTCAAAGCTGATCGTTCATTTTCTTTGTTCATTTTTCATTGTCCACTAGCTACAAAACCAGCTTCACGCCGCTCGCCTTCTGCTCCAGCATTTTGCTCAAAATCGTCCCGATATGGGCCCCGGCCTCTACCGGTGACGTGCCCTGACGGTGGATGTTGGAAATCACGGTGCGCTCGGACTCGACCATCCCTTTGCGCGGGCGATAGCACATGTAGGCGCTCATGGAGTTGGCCGTGACCAATCCGGGACGTTCCCCGATCAGCATCACGAGTACTTCCGGCTGCAAAATCTCGCCGATGTGGTCCATGCTGGCCACGCGTCCGCCTTTTACAAAGAAAGGCGTCCCCCAGCTAAGACCGTAGCTTTGCAGCGAATCGTAGAGGGACGGCAGCACATCTCGCAGGTTGGCGTCGACAGCGCTGGCGCTCAGGCCGTCGGAGACGACGATTTGCACCTGCGGCTTCTTCTGGCAGCGCTCCTCCAGCAGCCGTACACCTTCTTCATTGATGATCCGCCCCATGTCGGGACGCTTCAAGTAGTTTTCCGTATTATCGTATTTCGTCTCCACCGTAAACAAGGAAAACTCGTTGAGCGTCTGTTCGTTAACCTCTCCGTACACCGCATCCACCGCAGCGGCGTGATCGCGGCGCAGCTGGAGCATCGTTTTGGTCAATGGCCTAACGCCTGCTCTCCATACCCCGATCCGGGCCGGTGTGCTGGCCAGCAGCTCCTGCATACCTTCCTCGTACTTCGGATTTGGCACCTGGGAGGTTCGTTCAGGCTCCGCTGACGCTTTGGGTGCAGCGCCTTCACCGGAATGCGTTTGGGAAAAGTCTGCGGAGGATGCTGCCGAAGCTGGCGAAGCCGCTCCTGTTCCCGCCGGCCGGTCGGCCGTTTGCCATCTGCCGGCTTCCTGAGCCGGCGTTTGCTCTCCTGCCGCCGCAAGCGCTGCCTGCTTTGCCTCCGAGGATTGCGACTTCGTGCTGCCCGCTCCCATCTCGCCCAGCTTCTTTTCCAATTGCTCAAGAACCTTGTCGACTAAAAAGTCTAGCTGTCGTTCCATCCGTCCTCACCTCCATTCCTTACATAAAAATCGTCGGATCGCCTGCAATCGGGGTCAGCTTGCCATTTTCCATGATGCCCATTTTTTCCAGCCACTTTTCAAATTCCGGGGCCGGCCGCAGACCGAGCACCTCGCGGAAAGCCGCGATATCGTGAAAGCTGGTCGACTGGTAGTTGAGCATGACGTCGTCGGCCATGGCCACGCCGATCACGAAGTTGACGCCAGCTGCCGCGAGCAGAATGCCGAGATTGTCCATGTCGTTCTGGTCTACTTTCATATGGTTCGTATAGCAGACGTCGCAGCCCATCGGCAAGCCGTGCAGTTTGCCCATGTAGTGGTCTTCCAGACCGGCGCGGATCACCTGCTTGCTGTCGTAGAGGTATTCCGGTCCGATGAAGCCTACGACTGTATTTACGATAAACGGATTGTACTTCCGGGCCAAACCGTAGCAGCGGGCCTCCATCGTCACCTGGTCGATGTCAAAATGCGCCTCCGAGGAAAGCTCTGAGCCCTGCCCGGTCTCAAAATACCAAAAGTTCGGCCCTGTCGACGTGCCTTCTTTTCGCATCAGATCATCGGCCTCATTGAGCAAAGCGACGTCGATCCCGAAAGCACGGTTGCCCTTTTCCGATCCGGCCAGGCTCTGGAACATCAGGTCGGCCGGAGCCCCCTGGCGGATCGCCCGCATCTGCGTCGTGACGTGAGCCAATACGCAGTTTTGAGTCGGGATGCTCCACTTGGTCATGACTTCCTTGGTCATCTCCAGGATGTCCTTCACGCTGTCGGATGTATCGATAACCGGGTTGATGCCGATCACCGCATCGCCGATCCCGTAGCTGAGGCCCTCGTACAAAGCGGCCTTGATTCCCTGCACGTTGTCGGAAGGATGGTTCGGCTGGACCCGGGCAGCCAGTACGCCTGGTTGACCGATGGCGATATTGCAGTGCGTGATATTTTTGATCTTGGCCGCTGCCGTGATCAGGTCCAGATTGGACATCAACTTGGCGGTGGCGGCGATCATTTCGCTCGTCAGTCCGCGGCTGATCCGTTTGATTTCGCTGTCCCCTGTCTGATGGCTCAGGATGTATTCGCGCAGCTCGGCAACGCTCCAGTTTTTAATTTCACTATAAATTTTTTCATTGATGCCTTCCTCAATCACCCGGGACACTTCGTCTTCCTCGGGCGGAAGCAGCGGATTGTTGCGGATATCGGCCAGCGTGAGATCAGCCAGCACCTGCTTGGCCGCCACCCGCTCCCGGGAGTCCTGGGCGGCGATTCCCGCCAGCTGGTCACCCGACTTTTCTTCGTTTGCTTTTGCGAAAATCTCTTTTAAATTGCGAAACTGGTAGGTTTGCCCCAGAACAGTTGTCTTTGTATTCATTGTTACACCCCTTTTTGCGGCGCTTCATCAAATGCCAGCGTTTTGACGATGACCGGGATGATGCTTCCCGAGATCGGCTCTCCCAAGTCGATGTAATCCCCGTACTCGACCCGCACCTGATCGATGCAGATGATTTCCGGCTGGCCCTTGCACCTGAGCGCCAGCGCCTGGCCCAAGGCCTTGGCCATATCCGTCTCGCACACCACGATCATGGTCCGGCTCTCCGCGAATTTCTGCCTGTACTGCTGGGACAGCTCTTCTGCAATCGTCTGAAGCAGGGAGTACGAGCAATACGTGATGCCGGAAATGGCGAGAGCGAACGGACTTCCCGTCGTCTTTTCAAACAAGCGCAGAGCCAGATCGTACACATCCGAGACTTCCCGGCGAAGCTGCTGCGGGTCACTCAGATGCCTCTCGGTCAATTCCAGCTTGACGATCGGCACGTTCCGGATCGGCAGCAGCTCCGCTTTGATATGAACAGTCGAACCGCTGATCTCCGTGCTTTGCATGCCTGCCCCAATGACCGTGGCCCGCACCGTTTGTTCCGGGTCGATCCACTGCATCGGGTACGCCCCCGCTTCCCTTTCCTGCCGCAGGGCCCAGGCGAGCATCGGGCCGAAATCGCCATATCGGCTGACATCGGAAATCGTCTCCGGTTTGGGTGCCGACATCAGCTGGCCCACACCGCCGGAGATTGAAAGCTCGTCGACAGACACGTTTTCCTTCAAAGGCTGGCCCAGCACAAGCAGCCCGGAAACCTGCCGTTCCCGCCCGCTCAAATAGTCGAGCATGCCTCTGGCCATCTGTATGGAAAAGTCCTTGATCCGCTCGTACGTCAGCACTTCTCCGACAGTGATTGACAGGCCTTTGGCATTCAGCCATGCCTGGATGTTTGGAGAGACGTATTGCACCTCTCCTTGCGGGCTCAGACGCAGCAAGCGTCCGCCTACGTGAAACGTCACCGTAGCAATCGCCTTCCCGCGGTGAAAACAAGCGGCATTCGCCGTGCCTCCCCCGATGTCGACGTTGACAATCGTTCCCTGGATAGCTACCGAACGCCTTTCCGCGCCCGAACCTTTCCCCGCCAGCACGCCTTCCAGATCGGCCCCTGCCGTCGCCACCACGAAGTCTCCTGATCTTTCCGCGAGCAAGTGCAAAATGTGCTGCGCGTTTTTCTTGCTGGCAGTTTCTCCGGTGATGATGACGGCACCCGACTTGATGTCGCCGAGACTGATTTTCGCCTGCTCGTATTCCTTTTGCAAAATCGCTCCGATCGCGTCCGCGTCGATCTCGTCAAAACCGTGCAGGGGGGTCGTGTGAACCTTGCTCGCATATAGCAGCTGGCGTTCCACGATTTGATAACGCGGAAGGGAGAATGTACTCGACATCCTCCCGAGCCGCAGCCGGCTGACGATCATCTTGGTCGTGCTCGTCCCCACATCTATACCCACGCTTTGGATCCATTGTTCATCCATCATGAACCTCCTTGAAGCAGTGGCATTCTAAACGAAAAGGCGCCTGAAAACCGCCGGATCGCGTCATGGAACCGGCTGATTGTCAAAGCGCCTTTGCTTTCCTATTCATTTGCGGATAACTCCGGGTTTTGAAGTTCGGAAAATGTTCCGACTCCCCCCTGTGTCTTCTACACGGAAGCGGAGTAGACCTGTTCTCCCGCGAGAATTTCCTCCGCCAGCTTCACCAGGGGCATGCGCCGTTGCATGCTGACTTTCTGCATCCACTTGTAGGCGACATCCTCTTCCAGGGCGTGTTGGGTCATGATCATCCCTTTTGCCTTCTCGATCTTCTTGCGGTCCTCCATCTTTTGCTGGATGTCCTTGATGTCTTTTTTGAGAGAGACTACCTTCTCTTTCTGGCTCAGGGCGATCTCGACGGCAGGGATCAGGTCGTCTTCAGACACCGGCTTTACCAAATAGGCGGTTACGCCAGCCTTGCGGGCATCCTGCACCAGCTCCCTCTGGCTGTACGCGGTAAGAAGAAGAATGGAACAATCAGAAAAGGAGCGAATGATGTTGCTAGCTTTGATGCCGTTCAAGACCGGCATTTTCACATCCATAATGATCAAATCCGGCTTGTGGCGGTGGGCCTGAGCTACGGCCTCTTCGCCGTTTTTCGCTTCGGCCACTACCAGATACCCTTCCGCCTCCAGCATCTCGCGCAAGTCCATGCGGATAATCGGTTCGTCATCAACCACCATAATTTTCGGCTGTGTCATCCTGTTCATCTCCCTTATGCAGCGGATAGAGGATCGTCACCTCTGTTCCATTGCCCGTGTTCCTGAAATGAATCGTTCCCTCCAGGTCTTCCTTGACCAGAGTGTCCACGATCTTCAGCCCCAGATGCCCTTTTTTCAACAGCTGCTCCGTATCGTCCATGCCGACACCGTTATCGGTTACGGACAGGCTGACAAAATCGTCCTTGGGAACAAGCGAGACAGTGATGGTTCCTTCCTGCCGATCCCGAAAGCCGTGGATCATGCAGTTCTGTATCAGCTCCGTCACGATCAGGGCGAAGGAGGTCGCCTTGCTGGACGGCAAACATACGGATTCGCCCGTAATGGTTACTTGTATGCTCTGCTCTGAACGTCTCATGGATGAGACGATTATTTTCGATATTTTGGTCAAAATGTCTTTGAAATCGATCAGCTCCAGCCCGTCCTGGGCCAGATATTCATGAATGATGGCAATGCTGTTGATCCGGTTGATGCTCTCCCGGTACACCTTTTCAATTTCTTGCGATTGCGAGCGGCGCATTTGCAGCCGCAGCAGACTGGATATCGTCTGCAAGTTGTTTTTCACCCGGTGGTGAATTTCCTTGATCACAGCCGATTTGATCATCAGCTGCTTTTCTTTTTCGCGGATGTCGGATATGTCTCGCAGGAGCACAATCCCTCCCCTGTCGTCTGGCTTGCGGGCAACCGAAACCGCTTTCAGCAACAGAAAGGTTTTTCCTCGCGACAGCTCTTTCTGGATAAAGCCACCGCTCCTGACGAAGCTTTCCGGAGAAAGCAGCCAGGAAAAGATGCGTTCTACACTTTCCCCTTTTTCCGGCTGGGGATACCCGATCGAAGCGAGCAGCTCATGCGCCCGCCGATTGGCGTAGGAAATATTTCCCTGGTAATCAAACAGGATCATGCCCTCGTGCAAAAGCGAGGAGATCGGCATCTCCGGTTCGGCAAACTGCATCAGCGTTTCGCTGAGATGCTCAGTCGTCTCTCTCAAAAGCTCGACGCTGCGCTCTTGCTCTACTTGCTTGGAGATATCCTGTTCGGTGATGAGCGTCCCGATCGTCTCTCCCTGTGCATTGCAGATCGGGGTGACGCTCTGCCTCATCACGACCTGCTCCTGGGAAACCCCGCGCGAGCCGATCACCGGTTTGCCGGTAGTCAGACAGTACATCACAGCCGGCTCATTGATCGCGGTGGCCAATTGCCCGACGACCGAGCCTTTGTACAGCGATTTTGCCGTACGAGGGGATGCCTCGGCCACTACCAGTGCAGAGCTTCGGTCTGCCGTCAAACAGTCGATAAACATGTCCGCCTGGTACAAGTCCGAAAAAATTTGCAGCTTGTCAGCCAAATCCTCCAAAACCCGAATGTCCTCGTCTCGCAGCGTTGTTTGCGATTGGCAAAGCTCTCGTAACATTTGCATCTGATCCCTCTTTACCGTCCGATAGTACGCATCATAATTCGATGAAATGAAATCTATTAAATTTTCTCACATAACATCTCGGACGAAAAGGAAAACTAGCGAGTTTCCAACCTTTTCAAATGCTCCATCAGCTCGGGAATGCCTTCCTTCGTATACGCGGAAGTGGGAAAAATGACGGCATTTCCGATGGACTGACGGAGAAACGCTTCCGCCCGGGCCACGTTGGCAGCGGGATGATCGATTTTCGTGATGACGCCGATGCACGGCTGAGGAAAGCCGGATGCAAAACCCGGCGGAAAGTAGTTTCTCTCACGCGTCGCGTCCTGTACCATCAGGATCGCACCCGCCTCCAGGGACGTCGCCATCAGCGTCCGGTAGTACATCGGATTTTCGCTGTACTCCCCAGGCGTGTCGATCAGCCAGTCGCGAAACTCCAGCGCTTGCGTTTTCCTGGCAGGCTGCTCGTCGTTGAACAGCGCTTTGACCAGAGAAGACTTGCCCGCCTCGATCGCACCGATGATCATGACCCGCTTTTTCATGACTTCGTCACCAGCGCAGGGGTAAAGCGCAGTTTTTCGCTCAGTACGCGATTGACGGCGTCTACCGCCATTTCCACCGCAGAGACGTCGCCAACGACGATCAGCGAGCCGGTAAAGCGGTCAAGAAAGCCGAGCTCCACATTGGCTGCCTTGGTGGCGATGTCGGCCGCGATAATCGCGGTCTCCGTCGGAGTGAGGGTCAAAATGCCGATGGCACCCGCTTCGTTGATACCGAGCTTGGTGTACAGCATTTTGTCTGGATTGGCGATCACGTGGGCCAGCGTTACCTGTTTCCCCGGCACAAATTCCTGGATGACGCGCGAACGTTCCTGTTCCATACCCTATCCCTCCCCTTCGGTCGCTCCCGGCACCTCAAACGAATCGACGATGCCCACAATGGCGGCGTCGATCGGTACGCTGTTGGAGCCAAACAGGATGCGGGCAGGCGTGCCTCTGGAGACAATCACCTGCTCGCCGATTCCTGCTCCGATCCGGTCTGCGGCAATCACGGTTTGGCCGTTGTCCCGCCCGTTCCAATCGACGGGCTGAACGACCATCAGCTTCAGATTTTCCATCCCGCTTTCTTTTTGGGTGGCCCATACGCTGCCGATCACTTTTCCCAAAAACATGCGATCACCCTTTTCCCAGATAGGAGACTGTTACCCCGCGTTCTCTCAGACTGTCGTAGGCCAGGGGAGAAACAATCGATCCCTGCTTGACGTACAGAGTGGTGTTGCGGAGCTGCGGCTGCGAGCGAATCCAGTCAGCCGTCAGCAAGCGTCCCGAAAAAACCGCTTCTGTCTCGTCCAACGCTGTCAGTACTGGCTGGCCCGGGGCCGCTTCCTCTTTTTTCTTTCCTGCGTTCAGCTTGGCGATGACTTTGTCGGCCAGCCGCTTTTGCTCGGCAAACTCCACGCCGAGCTCCTTCATCTCCTGCACGTGGCGGTGAAACAGCTTTTCGTACGCAGGCGGCAATGTTAGCGTAGCCAGCGTGCGGCGGTCCGCCCGCTTGATTCCGGGAACATCGGAGCCGACTAGCACGAACTTGCCCGTCACCAGCGCCGAGAAAACCAGCTCGGCCTTGATCGTTCCCTTCAGACCGGTCGCCACTCGGGCGGCGTTGTCCAAATCAATTTCCGGAATGACGATCCCCGCGTATTCCTTGGGGACTTCGAGCGGGATCGGCGCGTATTCATCCGCCGTCAAAATCTTCCCGGCTCCGCCGCACTCGATCTTGTGCATGCCCAGCCAGCTGGAGGTCTCTCCGTCCAAAAAGAGAATGTCGTGGCAAATGCCGTGATTTTTCAGTTGAATAAAATGATCCGCAAACGCTTCGTGCGCCTGGCTGTCGCAAAAGACGTACAGGACGCGCGGAGCCGGCGGCTTCTTCTCCTGGTTCATCGATTGCAGGATTTCCTTGGTGATGGATGCCACCATTTCCCTGATATCCATGGTGTATTACCTCCCTTGACGGGTGTAGAGCTGGCCGTTCTTGCCGATGACCTTTACCCGGTCGCCCGTTTTCAGGTTGGCTGCGTTGCCTTCGTCGAGATCGACGTGAAAATCAAGCGCAAAGCGCGGATTCACGCGAACCACCACATCCGGATAGATGATCGGACGCTCGCCAGTCGTCTCCAGAATCAGCGAATCGCCATCCTGTACCTGATACTCCTGCGCCTCGGCCTCGGACATGTGCACGTGCCGCTTGGCTACGATCACGCCTTTTTCCAGAATCCGCGAGCCTTTGGCCGTCACCAGCACCAGGCCGGGTGTCCCCTCGATGTCGCCTGACATTCGTACAGGTGCGTGAACGCCTAATTGAAAACCATCCGTGCGGGAGATTTCCACCTGGGTCGCGCCCCGGGCCGGTCCCAGAATGCGGACCCCGTGAATGGAGCCTTTGGGTCCGACGATCGTGACCGTTTCCTGGCAGGCAAACTGGCCGGGCTGCGACAGCTCGCGAAGAGGGGTCAGCTGATAACCGGGACCAAAGAGCGCCTCCACATCTTCCGGCGACAAATGCACATGCCGGTTGGATACACCGACCGGGATATAGCGCTCCGGCTGACTTTGGACGGCAGGCTGCAGATGTTCTTCAGACGATTTCACTTCAATCCCTCTTCCCTTTAAAAAATCGGCCGCTGCCGGGGTTAATTTGTCCCCTTTCTCCAGGAGAAAGGGGTTGGGAATACCGCTTTTATGCATTGCTCGCAAGGATGTTTCTGTAATGACCGCCATACGGCATTACCCTTCGAGCTTCGGCAGAATCAGTTCAATGTCGCCGTGCGGACGCGGGATGACGTGAACGGATACGAGTTCGCCTACTTTTTCTGCTGCTGCCGCGCCTGCGTCAGTGGATGCCTTTACTGCGCCTACATCGCCGCGGACCATAACGGTTACCAGACCGCCGCCGACATGCACCTTGCCGATGAGCTTCACGTTCGCTGCTTTCACCATTGCGTCCGCAGCTTCCACTGCCCCTACCAGCCCTTTTGTTTCCACCATGCCCAATGCTGCCATTTCTCCTGCCATTTTCTATTCCTCCTTAGATAATGTCTTTACATTTTTATGGGTATTGATTTTGTTCACTTTGATTATGCCTTTGCGGTCATTTCCGCCAGCACCGACTTGATGATGTCTTTGATCTCATCCCGGCTCAGGCCGACGTTGAGAGACGATACCGCCTCCAGAGCCGCTGCTTCCGTCGCGGATGTTGCCGCTGCAGGCTGGGACGGGGGCATCTCGCGGATGCCAAAGGCGACGCGCTTGACGTTGAGCAAATGCTGCGGCCCGATGTTGTCGGACGTGATGTTGTTCCCAAACGAACCGCATCCGAGCGTCAGCGACGGCTGGATTCCGGTCGTCGCGCCGATGCCGCCAAAGGTGGTGCCGGTATTGACCGCAATCCGAGATGCCGGCTGGGCGAGGCCAAATGCCGTGATGACGGCTTCATCCTGCGCGTGAATCCCCAGCGTATGGCCGAGTCCGCCCAAATCCAGCAGCTCCCGGCAGCGCTTCGCCCCTTCTTTCCAATCCTGGACCGTATAGAACCCGAGGATCGGAGAGAGCTTTTCCACCGACAGCGGGAACGCCTTGCCCACCTGTGTTTCTTCCCCGATCAGCACGCGGGTGCCCGTCGGGATGGAGATTCCCGCCAGCTCCGCGATGGCTTGCGGGGAGCGGCCCACGACCTTGGCGTTGAGCGAGCCGTTGATCATGATTACCGCAGCCACTTTTTCCTTCTCCTGCTCATTCAGGAAATAGGCTCCTTCCCGCTGCAGCGCCGTCACTACCTGGCGCTTGATCGACTCGTCCACGACCAGTGCCTGCTCGGAGGCGCAGATCGTGCCGTAGTCAAACGTCTTGCTCTGCACGATGTGTTTCGCTGCTGCAGCCACGTCTGCCGTATGGTGAATGTAGACCGGCACATTTCCGGGGCCGACGCCAAAGGCGGGCTTGCCCGAGCTGTAGGCCGCTTTCACCATCGCCGTACCGCCCGTAGCCAGAATGACGTCGGTCAGCTTGTGCTTGATCAGTTCATTCGTCGCCTGCAGGGTCGGTTTGGTAATGCAGTGGATCAGCCCTTCCGGCGCGCCTGCGCGGACAGCCGCTTCCGCCATCAGCCGTGCCGCTTCCAGCGTGCACTTGGCCGCGGACGGATGCGGACTGAAAATGATGGCATTCCGCGCTTTGAGCGCGATCATCGATTTGAAGATCACCGTCGAGGTCGGATTGGTCGAAGGGACGATTCCCGCCACGATTCCCACGGGCTGGGCCACTTCCCAGACCTTGTTCTCTTCGTCCTTTCGAATGATCCCTACGGTTTTCCGGTCCTTGATCGCTTCGTAGACACGCTGTGCGGCAAACAGGTTTTTCATCCGTTTGTCCGGCACATTTCCAAAGCCGGTCTCTTCCACGGCCATTTTGGCCAATCGCTCCGCCGCTTCCTCGCCCGCTTTGGACATCGCGGCGACGATCGCATCCACCTGCTCTTGGCTGTAGGTCTCAAGCTTGGCCTGGGCTTCTTTTGCCGCTGCGAGGAAGGTACGTACCTCCTGAACGGAGTACAAGTCAGCATCCAGCATCATTTGTCATCTTCACCTCCATCTTTCCGCTTCGCATCCAGATGGCGAATCAGGTCTTCTTTTTTCGCCGCGTTGATCTCTTGCTGAGAAAGCGGGAAGTCCGCATAGGTGCGGGCCAGCTTCCTCAAATCGTTGATCGACATGGCGTGGAGCTCCGAAGCTTCTGTAACGTCTGCCGCCGATTGCCCGGAAGCAGCTTGCGTTGCTGTTTCCTTTTGTCCAAACAGCTTTTTAATCATCTGCGGCACAGACTCGTCCGGACGCGGTATGACGTGGGAGTGCAGCAGGCGTCCAACCCGCTTTGCTGCATCCGAACCCGCGTCGACTGCGGCCTGAACCGACGAGACATCGCCGATGACGTAGACGGTGACAATTCCGGCATCTGCACCTTCGTAGGTAACCACCTGGACATCCGCCGCTTTGGCCGCGGCATCTGCGGCCGCTACCAGCGCCGGAAAGCCCAGCGTCTCGATCATGCCGAGCGCATATGCATGAGCACGCATTTACATTTCCTCCCGCTTTAACGTTTTACTGGCCTGGAAGCGACACTTCGCACCGCTTCGGCAAACGCCTGAGCTGCGGCGCTGCAGGCCGACTGGCTGCCGGTCAGGAGCGCTCCCCCGAAGTTGGTTTCCGTCGGCGGGCCGAAGAATTGCGTAAGCTCCACGTCCGCCGCCTTGAGCGCGGCGTCGATGCCGTACATGGCTTCGAGGGGCGGCGCGATCAGATAGGCCAGCGGTTCGCCCTCGGGGATGCCCGCTACCTGCGACAGATAGCTCCCTGTTCGCGACACGACGTGAGCGTAGTAAGCGTGCGATCCTTCCTCGTTGAGCGAATAAAAGCAAGCCCCGCTCTCCATGAAAGCAATCGCGGCGTCGAGTCCGCTTTCGACCTCGGAGGGAGTAGCGCCTCCGATCACGCCGATAAACTCTCCTGACAAGGGTCCGGATGCATGAGCCGAGCCCGCGTAAAACGAACGGGCGTAGACCACTTCGACTGCCGCCTTTTTCGTCGCCTCGTCGATGGCTGTGTAGCCCACGTCGTCGATTGTCGCTGTGAGAAGCCCCAAGCTTCTGATGTGCGGAGCTACATTCAGCTTCTCGGCCAGCCGCGGATCTACGTTGGGGATCAAGCGAACGGCCAATGGCGTCGCTCTGATCGGTTTGTCCATGACTGTCACGCTCCTTTCCGGCAAAGGCACCGACCCTTTGCCAAAAAACGCAAAAAAGGTGCCGAAACACATGGGCGTAACCCTCGTGTTCTTGGCACCTTTGCCTTTGATTGTTCACTTGTCGTAAAAAAGAAAGAAGTGGGGAAATTCTGTTTACTTCCCGTGTCTTCACTTTATTATAGCCCACCTGAAAATGCAAGCGTTTTCTTCGGTTTTTCCTGTGATTTCCGGTATCTGCGGAACGATTGGGCACTCGTCTTGGCTTCGTTTTCCCGTTTTATCGTTTTACGTTTTATCGTTTTTCTCATTTTCGCAGCTTTTTCTTTTCTGACAGCGAGGTCCCTGCTGTTTCAGAAGACCGAACTTTACTGCTACTTACAGACCGCTTGTCTCTTTGGAGAGCAGCGGTCTTTTTTTGCTAAAAAAATGGCGCCTTGCCCAAACCGCAGGGGGAGTTTCGACGTTTCCTTAGAAATGGAGTAGAGATCAGGGAAAAAGAGGTGGGCCTGTCTCATGCAGAAGATGAGTGATGCTGACTTGATGCGACTGGTGATGCAAAAACACCGTCCCGCACTAGAAGAACTGTACGACCGCTACATCAAGCTGGTCTACTCCTTTGCCCTGAAGTCCACAAAAGACGAGCAGCAGGCAAAGGGAATTGTACAGGCGGTGTTCACCCGCTTGTGGACTACAGAAAAAGGCTACGACGAGAGCAAAGGGCAGTTCGTAAACTGGCTGCTGACCATCACGCGCAATATTACGGTCGATCATCTCCGCCAGGAAAAGCGGAATCAGCTGGTCGTGCCCGTCGAACCGAAGCGTTGGGAGCAGATCGCCGGTCATTCGGCTGACAACCCGGCTGACATCGTGTCGCGCAAGCTTGTCAGAGAACAGGTGGAAAAGGCGTACCGCTATCTCTCCCCAAGCCAGGTCGAGCTGATTCGCTCACTGTACTGGGAAGGGTATTCACTGAGCGAGATCGCCCGCATGCGAAACGAACCGATCGGAACGATCAAAAGTCGTCTCCACCAGACGTTAAAAGTATTGCGAAACCATTTGGTCCCGGAGATGGAGGGGTAAACATGCAATCCCAAAACCGTTGTCTGTCATCCGACGTATTGGTTGCCTATATCATCGGCGAATGCTCAGAACAAGAGAAACACGAAGTAGATACACACCTGACAACATGTGCCGTCTGCCGCCAGGAAGCGAAAGAATTGCAGGAGGCGTGGGACTTGATACCTTATGAGCTGGAGGAAGTGGAAGTACCTGATGAATTGAAAAACGAGGTGATGAGCGCCATTTTCGCACCTGCAAAGAATCCTCCGAAAGCGGCGAAGGATTCCTGGTTTCACTCCCTGGGACCGCGTTTCACGGGCCTTTTACCCGCTCGCCGATGGGTCGTGGCCGGTTTGCTGCTGGCTCTGGCGGGAACACTTTGGAACAATCTGGCCTTGCGCGATCGGCTTTCGTCGCTTGAGCAGCAAACAAAGCTGCCTACCAGCGTCATTCAGGTGTACGCGCTGCAGCCGACCGAGAACAGCGGACCCGAAGCAAAGGGAAATGCCTGGCTGTTTACACAAGGAAATAGCCAGCATTTGGTGTTTCACCTCCAGGGACTCCCCGCCACCAAAGGGACGGAGACGTATCAGGTCTGGCTGATTCACGAAGGAAAGCGGAGAAGTGCGGGCGTGTTCCACGTCGATCCTGCGGGAACCGGTATTTTGACGTACCAAATGAGTGAACAGCAGCTTCCTTTTGATGCGATCGGCATCACGCTGGAGCCTGACGCGGACGGCGAGCAGCCGCGAGGAAAAAAAGTATTGGGGACGTAGAGCCTGTGCGTCAAACCGTTCGGCTCTCCTCATCGTTTCCTTTCATGAAAAGAACATGCCCATGCAAGCAAAAAAGGGGCTTGAGGAGGGATATTTTTATGAGAAAAATGACGTCTGCAGTGTTGGCAGGCATATTGGTTGCCGGGTTTATAGGACTTTCTTCTTCCCAGCTTGCCGTTTCCGCTGCAAGCTCTGCTGGCACGATGAAGGTTCTGTTCAATGGGAAAGAGCTTCGACTCGCTGAGGCTCCCGTCGTGTCCAACAACCGCCTGCTGGTCCCGGCAGAATCTCTCGGAGAGGCGCTCGGAGCGACAGTAGCGTACGACCAGGCTGGGAAAGCCGTCACGTTTACAAAAGGGGCGAATACGTACCGGCTCCCGTTTAACAGCAAGATTGCCACGATGAACGGTGTATCTGTCAGCTCGGATACGGCGGCTATTCTGGTCAACGGCAAGCCTTACGTGCCCATTCGATTCCTGTCCGAGCATCTGGGGGTAGACGTGGATTACGATCCGACTGCACGTACCGTTTCGCTCAAAGCAAGCGACGCTCCATCGTTCCAGATCCTCTCCCCGGCTCCCCATGACATCCTCTACACCAGCCAGGTCGAGGTCTCTGTCGCAGCGTTCGGCCATCATTTATCTGACTTCCGTCAAAACATGCAAGCGAAAGCAGGAGAAGGGCATATTCACATTTGGCTGGATACCGATCCCTCCGATCCCAAGCTGGCCTATAAAATGATCGACGGAAAACCCGCCGTCTTTGACAATGTACAGCCTGGCACGCACAAATTGACCGTTCAGCTCGTCGGGAACGACCATAAGCCGATCCAGCCGGAAGTGAAAGAAGAGATTACATTTGCCACCACTGCTGTTCCTGCCCTGTCTGTGAACGGCCCCAAAGAAGGAGAGGCAATCTCCGGCGACAGGGTACTCGTGCAAACGGCCGTCAGCGGCTTTTCTCTATCGGATTTCCGTATGAAAGGCAGCGTAGCCGCGAGTGAGGGACATATTCACCTCTGGCTCGATACGGACGTCTCCAACCCAAAGCTGGCCGTGAAGCAAGTAAATGGCGATCCTGTCACTTTTGATAACGTCAAACCCGGAAAGCACACCCTTACTGTCCAACTCGTGGGGGCCGATCACAAGCCGATCCAGCCGGAAGTCAAGCAGGTGGTTCATTTTACGACAACGGGCAAGTCTGGGGTCGGGACCGCATCCAAGTCGGTAGTGTCAAACAACCATGACGCTGCGTCAGAAGGTTCAGCACAGGCTGCGCCACAAGGGACTGACCATGCCTCCCACAAAGCATCCGCACCTGCCTCCGGCCAAAATGCACAGCCTGCTCAGTCTCAGTCCCAGGCCAAATCGTTTCAGGTCGACATCAAAAACTTCGCTTTCAAGCCGGAAACCTTGAACATTCCGGCCGGCACCACCGTTACCTTTACCAACCACGACGACGTCGGCCATACGGTTACTGCCAAGGACGGCTCCTTTGACAGCGGCACGATTGGAAAGGGAAAAACGTATTCCATGACGTTTGCCAAAGCAGGGGTTTATGCCATCTATTGCAAGCCGCACAACTTTATGGTCGACACGATCACAGTGAAATAAGGGTTGTTTACGCCGAAAAAAAGGATTCCCTACAAAACCCGCTCCGATCAATTACGCCGGAGCGGGCTTTTATATAGCAACTATCGCTTCAGCTCCAGAGAATTGGGCAAAACCTCGTTTTTCCGCAGCAAATCGAGAAAGATGTCGAGTGCTTTCGTACGAAACAGATTCGCTTGCGTCACCAGGGAAAATTTCCGCGTGATCGGCGTTTCGGGAAGCTTCACCATGCACAGCGTCCCCAAGGTAAGCTCTTTGCGAATCGCCCAGGAGGAAAGCAGGCTGACGCCCATTCCCGCCTCTACCGACTCCTTGATGATTTGGGTGCTGCCAAATTCCATCAGGTTTACCGGGGATAAATCCAGTCTGGCAAACATCTTCTCTGCCGCTTCTCTGGTTCCTGAGCCCTCTTCCCGTACAATCCACGTTTCTTCCTCCAGCTCCCGGACCGTCACTTTTTCTTTTTTGGCCAGCCTGTGATCGGACGAGACGATGATCTGCATCTCGTCATCGGCAAACGGCTCAATGCTCAGTTTTTCATGCCGGTACTCTCCTTCGACGATGCCCGCATCCAGCTGGCGTCTGGCGATGAGGTCGACAATTTCCTTTGTATTGTGGATCGTGATCGTCGGCTTGATCTTGGGATAGCGGTCGCGCAGGCGTGCGACCACGTGGGGAAGCACGTATTCACCAAACGTATAGCTCGACCCGATGATCAAATTGCCGCTTGGCGTATTCATCAGATCGTCGACCAAATCGCGCATGCGGGTATGGAGCCCGAGAATTTCCTTGGCATGGTGATAAACGATTTCACCCGCTTTGTTCAGGCGAACGTACTTATTGCTTCGCTCCAGCAAGCGAGTGCCGAATTCGCGTTCCAGCGCTTGAATATGCTGGCTGACTGCCGGCTGCGTCATATGGAGCTGCTCTGCGGCGCGGGAAAAATTCTCTTTTTCCGCCACTGTTACAAAAACAAGCAACTGCTGATCCATCCTGACCCCCACCCGTTTTTGTGTGTCTTTGCCAATTATACTACTTTACTTATCATCATTATCATAATGATTTATTTTTCTTATTTATTCCTTTGCCGTATGCTGGAGTTGGTTATGAAACGCTTCGGAGGAAGCCGGCTCTTTGCGTGAAGTGTGGTGCGAGGATTTTTGCCTTTTCCTTCTGTACAAAAAAGTTACGGAGATGATGCAATGTCTACTCAATTGAAAAACAGCATGCCCACCGACAAAGGCGCCGCTCTGGCGAAGGGAAAGCCCGCCAAGGCAAAAAAAGCGCCAGCAGCCTGGCTCTGGCTGGCGGGAGTGGGATTTACCTTTATCGTAGCTCTGCTGGGATACGGCCTTGCACAGGTTCCCGGCTTTAACCGCGTAGGCCAACTAGCCTGCGCGATCCTGATCGCGGTCGCTTACCGCCAAATCTGGGGCTACCCCGAAGCGATTCGGCCCGGTATTCAATTTTCCGCGAAACGACTGCTGCGCCTCGCCATTATTCTGTACGGTCTGAAGCTGAATATCGATGTAGTCATGACCGATGGCTTGGGATTGCTGCTTTATGATGCGGGAGTTATCGTATTTTCCATCTTCCTGACCCTCCTGATCGCCAAATGGCTGAAAGCGGACACCTCTTTGTCGCTCATGCTCGGAGTGGGTACCGGTGTATGCGGTGCGGCAGCGATTGCGGCGGTCTCGCCGATTATCAAGGCAAAGGATGAGGATACGGCGATCGGTGTAGGAATTATCGCACTCGTCGGCACCATATTTGCTATCGCCTATACCATCTTGAGGCCGATTCTGCCTTTGTCTCCGATCGAATACGGCACCTGGTCAGGGGTCAGCCTGCATGAGATTGCACACGTCGCGCTTGCAGCGGCTCCAGCCGGTCAGGACGGTCTGGCGATCGGGCTTTTGGCCAAACTGGGTCGAGTCCTCCTGCTCGTTCCGCTCTGTTTTATCCTTATGTACTGGATGAAACGGACCGGCAAGGTAGATGGAAACACCAAGATCGAGTTTCCATGGTTCCTGATTGGGTTTATCGCGATGAGTGTCTTTGGCAGCTATATACTGGGCAAGCAGATTCCTGTTTCAGACGGCTTTAACAGTGGAATCGCCAGCCTCACTACGTTTGTTTTGACGATGGCCATGGTCGGCCTCGGTCTCAATGTCAACCTGCGCGATCTGCGGACCAAAGCATCCCGGCCGCTAATCGCCATGGCGATTACGTCGGTTTTGCTTTCCGCATTGACGTTTGTACTCGTGTAGTCGTGAATGACTCCTATTGAGGGAGGGGGCACGCATGGGAGCTTTGCTCGTGCCGGTCAGTATCATGTTTGCCTTCTTCGAACGGCCTTTGCTTTCATCTACAAAGGAGTGGAGCACTGCATCCTGAAGTACGATGAAGCGCACCTCTAGGATCGCTATCCCGATTATAAGAAGCGCCACGAACACATTCAGTCCAAAAACTGATGGGATATGGAACAGATGAGACGTCCAAAAATTACAATTGTAGGGGCAGGAAACGCAGGAGCAACCCTGGCGCATCTGACCCTCTTGAAAAAGCTGGGCAACGTCGTACTGGTAGACATCGCCGATGGCATTCCACAGGGAAAGGCTTTGGATTTGCAAGAAGCGGCCCCCGTGGAATCGATCAGCGGCCGCATCGTGGGTTCCAATCTCCCCTGACGCTATCCTCCTCTTGGTCACCAATCCCTCCTACGTAATGGCCCAAGTAGCGCTTCATTCCAGCGGTTTCCCGCCTGAGAGAGTGCTAGGCTTGGGAGGCGTTTTGGACTCGGCCCGTTTCCGTACCTTCATTGCCGAAGCTCTGGGCGTCTCCTATCGCGACGTCACAGCGCTAGTGCTGGGGGGACACGGAGACGAAATGGTGCCGCTTGCCCGCTTTTCCCATATCGGAGGCATTCCGCTCGACACCTGGCTGGACAGCGAGACCCTGGAGCAGCTGATCCACCGCACGCGCTTTGGCGGCGGCGAGATCGTCAATCTGCTGAAAACAGGCAGCGCCTACTACGCGCCAGGTTCCTCCATCGTCTCGATGATGGAAGCGATCCTGCTGGACGAAAAGCGGGTCATGCCTGCATCCGCTTATGTAAACGGCGAATACGGCGTACAGGGCCTCTTCCTGGGCGTACCCGTCATCCTTGGCGCCAAGGGTGTGGAAAAAATCATCGAGCTCCCGCTGACCCCGGCAGAGCATGAGGACTTGATGAAATCCGCCGTAGGCGTAAGCAGAATCCTGACACAGTTGTAAGAAAAAAACAAAAAGACGGCTTGCTGCGATCCCCCCGCAAAAGCCGTCTTTTTCCGTCACACGTCTTCTCTTTCCACTTTGCGCACTTTCCCTGTCACCGCATCGATTTCCACTTCATACGGCTGGTTTTGCTCGTTGATCACGATGACCTCATAAACGAGCACGCCGTCTTCCGTTTCCAGCTCCACATGGACGACTCGTCCCTTTACCTGCTGCAACGCAATCGTCTTGGCCTGGTCTACGCTGATAAGCTGCTGCGCCGGGGACAGATTCGCCGGCTGGTCAATACGGCCGGAGTCGTTGGCCGCATAGGCTGGTTGGCCTGCTGCGACAATCATTCCGCACAACCCCAACACGCTCAGCATCGTCTTGATGGTCGCTGTCTTCTTCATGTTTCCTCCCCCCTTTCCGTCCAGATGTTACGCACATAGTTTGTCCCCGGCCCGAACCCTTATTCCTTACATTCCCTTTCCTTCCCCATCTCCCCAGGACGCCACATCCAGTCTATCCGCTGTACCTCCCCTGTCTCCAGCGACCGTTGAATAGCCGTCATCACCCGAAGCACCTGGACGCTCTCCTCGGGCGTGATGATCTGCGGTCTTTCCCCGTTTTTGACGCAGTCCACAAAATACTGCAGTTGATTGACAAAAGGATCGCCCGCCTTGACATCGACGGGTTGCCTGCCTCCCTCGCCATACCAGGCAAGATGGCCCTCCCTTTTCCCCGAAACTCTGTCAGACGTATTGGAATAGTCGAGCGTTCCCAGCGGACCATTCACCCTCATCGTTACCGTAAACGGGAAATCCTTTCCCATCAGGTGCGAGCCTTCGACGACGGCTTTGCTTCCGCTTGCAAACAGCAAATTCGTCGCTACGTGATCCCAGGCCCCGTTTTCGCTTTGCTTGCCGACAGCGTACACCGAAGCGACAGGCCCGAGCAGGTGGATCAAGTAGTCGATATCGTGCAGATGGAGGTCATATAAAGCTCCGCCGCTCTTCTTCGCGTCCCGGAACCACGCGCTCCAGTCAGGGGGCTGCGACAGGCGGTTGGCGTAGACCATCTCCGGCCGACCGAGCTTTCCCTCATCGATCCACTGCTTGATCGCGATGTATTCCGGCCAAAAGCGCAATACCTGCGCGACCATAAAGGCTACATTTGCCTGCCGGACTTCCTCCAGCATTCGCTCAGCCGCGCCGAGCGTGAGAGCGATCGGCTTCTCGCACAAAACATGCTTGCCGGCCCGGGCTGCCTGTATGGCATGCTGCTCGTGCAAATGCGTTGGCAGACAGATGTCCACCACGTCGATTTCTTCCTGCTCCAGCATGGCCTCCAGAGAGGGGTAATGGCGGCAGGCGTATTCCTCTGCCAGCTGTTCTCCCGCTTCCCGGTTCCGCCCTGCGATTGCAGCCACTCGGGCTCCCCTGACTTTCCGGTAAGCGCTCAAATGCGTCTTTCCAATGTTGCCGGCTCCGACCAAGCCTACCTTTACGATTCTGCCTTCCTTTTCCGGAATCCGTTCAAATGCTGCCATGGCTTGTCCCCCCTTTTTTTTCGAAATTCCGCTTGTCCCTGTCATTCGTGTTATGATAAAGAGAGCATTATCCGTAAATTGGAAAAAAGTATGGTCCTTGAGGTGAAACCAAATGCTTGAGTTGGAGAGAGTTACTGGGGGCTACTCGACGGGAAAGCCCGCCATTCACGATATTTCCTTTACCGTCCAGTCGGGGGAAATCGTCGGATTGATCGGCCTGAACGGGGCAGGGAAAAGCACCATTTTGAAGCACGTCCTCGGATTCTTGCAGCCGTCTTCCGGGACGATCGCCTTTTCCACAGACCGGCCGCTGCTCGCTTACGTGCCGGAAACGCCGGAACTGTACGAGGAGCTGACCCTGTGGGAACACCTTCAGTTCATGGCAAAAGCGTACGGGCTGGATGAACAGCAGTTTCAGGAACGGGCCGAACGGCTGCTGCGGCTATTCAGACTGGAGAGCAGGGCTCACCATTTTCCCGGCTCCTTTTCCAAGGGCATGCGGCAAAAAGTGATGATCCTCTGCGCCTTTCTCGTCAAGCCGGACGTTCTCGTGGTGGATGAGCCGTTCGTCGGCCTGGACCCGCTCGCTACCGAAACACTGCTGAACCAGCTGACCGAAATCAAGCGGGAAGGCACAGCCATTTTGCTGTCGACGCATGTGCTCAGCCTTGCTGAAACGTATGTAGACCGCTTCGTCATCGTCCACGGCGGAAGCATGTCGCTGCACGGGACTCTTGCGCAGATGCGCCAGCAGGCCGGGCTGCCGGATGCCACGCTTGAGCAGTTGTTTTTGTCAGCGGTGCGGGGGTGAGCTGCGATGACATTTGATCAGCTCTTCGCGTCAAGGCTGCAGGCGGCCTGGCAAACGGGCCAACGGTACGCCAAACAGGCTGTAGCCGGGAGCAATTCACTCGGCCTGGTCGTGCTTTATTTTCTTGCCGCTTTCCTGTATATGAGGCTTGCCGAATCGTTGACCAGCACGATATGGAGCCAGCTGGCGGCCTCCCTGATGACCGCTGTTTTTGCGGCTCCGGCCTCCATTCGGACTTTTTTGCGAAAGGCCGATCTGGCGATGCTGGCTCCTTCTTCGTATCCGATGAAACAGTATGTGCGCTCCGCCTTCATCTACAGTCTGCTGGTGCAAGCTGCCGGCATGCTGCTTTTGGCCGTTATCGTCTATCCGGTGTATACCAGGACCGCCTCGTCCCCCGGCTCATGGGTGATGCTGGCCGGATGCCTCGTCCTGCTGAAAGCGTGGAGCAGCGATCTGTATTGGCGGTACGTGCGGCTGGAGCGCGAGTCGCTTTTGCTCCTGCTGGCCCGCTGGTTGATCGCCGCCTTTTTTCTGTACGGCTTCTGGACGGGCGCTTGGCTGTATATCGGAGCCGCGCTGCTTTTTATGGTGATCCTGACCGCCGTAGCGATGAGCATGAGCTCCCGATACCACCTGCCCTGGCTCCTTTTGATCGACAAGGAAAACAAACGCGTCGACCTGTATTACACCATCCTGAACATGTTCATCGACGTGCCCCACAAGCGGAAAAAGGTTCGCCCGAGGACGTGGGCCATCCGCCTCTTTGACCGGTTGACTGGAGGAGATGGCAATGCGTATCTGTACGTGCTCATCCGTCACGTCATCCGAACGGGTGAGACTTTTGCGATCTACCTGCGCCTGGCCGTTTTGACGCTGGCCTTGCTAGCATGGGCAAAGGCCCCTCTCCTGTTGTACGGGATCTGCCTGCTCGGTTTGGCTGCAGCCGGCAAACAGGTGACGCAGCATATCCGTACGGTCGTGCACCCTCCGTCCATCCGCCTTTTGCCCATCACGCCAAAGCAGCGGCAGCGGGCTTCTGTCCGGCTTTGCCTTGCCATGCTGGGACTGATGGCAGCCGGGATGACCGTCATTATTTTGAGCAAGGCGGCACCGCTTCCGGACAAAATGGCTCTGGCCGCGATCTGCATGATATGGACGTATTTGTTGACGAAGTTTTTTTTCCGTCGAAAGAAGACCGCGCTCTAGCTGTCAAACCCTTCCAAAACACTGAAGAACTGCTTGAGAAAATCGCAGAACAGCTTCTCCGTGGGCGGCAATTCCCGGTCAACCGGAACAATGACGCCCACGGTGCGGGTCACGGTCGGCTCGGTCACCGGAATCATGACAGTATTGCGGGGCCGATTGTCCGTGAGCGTGATTTCAGGCAGCAGCGTGACGCCCAAGCCTGCCGCCACCAGCCCCTTGATCGCGTCAATATCCTCTCCCTCGAACGAGATGGTCGGCCGGAAACCGAGCTGACCGCACGCCTGCACGACCAGCTCACGCAAAATGAACCCCTCCGGAAACAAGACAAATCCTTCCTCGCGCAGCTGACTGAGCTGCAGCCTGGCTTCCCCCGCCAACCGGTGGTGGGAAGGAAGCAGCGCAACGATTTTCTCCAGAAACAACGTATGGCCGATCACCTGCTTTTCATCCTTGGGAACCGGTCCGAGGAGAGCCAGATCGATCTCCCCTTTGATCACGGCATCGATCAAATACCGGTACGAACCTTGACGCAGGTGAAACTGCACATGCGGATGCTGTTCGCGAAAAGCCGATATCACCGTGGGCAATGTGTAGGCGGCCAGGCTGCTGGGAAACCCGATGCGGATCGTGCCGCGCTCCGGGTCCAAAAATTCCTCGATCTCCCGCTTTGCTTTGTCAATCACCTTCATCGCCTGCTCCATATGCTCCAGAAACACCTTTCCGATCGGGGTCAGCCGTACGTTGCGTCCGTCGCGGATAAACAGATTGACGCCCAATTCCGCCTCCAGATTGACGATCTGCCTGCTGACCGCTGATTGTGCGATATGGAGGGCATGGGAGGCTTCCGTCACATGCTCCCGTTTGGCTACCTCGATAAAATACTGAATCTGCCTCAGCTCCACAGTTCTCCCCCCTCTATTTATATTCATCTCATTTCGGCATTAATCTCATCTATATTCTATATTGTTTCGATTAATCCTTACAGATAAAATACTTTTGTATTCCGTTCATCATTTTTTGGAGTTTTTCCGACTACTATTACTGCTCTATTTAAAATTGTTTAAAAATAAAGAAAAAAGAGGGAGAGAACTATGGCGATCATCCAGGAGGTTCAACAATCGGTGGGAGAAGTCCTGAATCCGTATGAAATTGTGCAGACGCAAATTGAAACCGCGGCATCCCTGCTCGGATTGGAGCGCGGCGTGGTAGAAATACTGAAAAAACCGAAACGGGTATTGTACGTTTCGTTCCCGGTCAAGCTGGACGACGGCAGCATCCGGGTATTTGAAGGCTTTCGTTCCCAGCACAGCGACGCGATCGGGCCGACAAAAGGGGGTATCCGCTTTCACCCGGATGTTACCCTTGATGAAGTAAAGGCGCTTTCGATGTGGATGACGTTCAAATGCGGCGTCGTCAGCCTGCCCTATGGCGGCGGCAAAGGCGGAGTGATTTGCGATCCCCATCAGTTCAGCAAAGCGGAGATCGAACGGATCAGCCGCGGCTTTATGGAGGCGATCGCGGACATCGTCGGTCCGGAAAAAGACATCCCTGCCCCGGACGTTTATACCAACCCGCAAATTATGGGCTGGATGATGGACACGTACAGCCGCATCAAGGGCTCCTACAGCCCCGGGGTGATTACCGGCAAGCCCCTGATCATCGGCGGATCGAAAGGACGCAGCGAGGCGACAGCGCGCGGCTGTGTGTACACCATCGAAGAAGCGATGAAAGACATGGGCAAATCGCTGCAAGGCGCGACCGTCGCCATCCAAGGCTTTGGCAATGCCGGGCGCATCGCGGCCGACCTGCTGTCCGGGCTTGGCTGCAAGATCGTGGCTGTCAGCGATTCCAAGGGCGCCCTCTATGACCCGGCCGGACTGGATCTGGCCCAGGTGGAGAAGCTGAAGGACTCGTCCACCATTTTGGATTACGACTCCCGCTGCCACCTTCAGCAGCCAGAGGCGCTGCTGGAGCTGGACGTAGACATTTTGGTCCCTGCTGCCCTGGAAAACGTGATCACGCTTAAAAATGCCCATAAAGTCAAAGCTCGCATCATCGCAGAGGCGGCCAACGGCCCGACTACGCCCGAAGCGGACAAAGTGCTGCACCAAAACGGCGTATTGGTCATCCCCGACATTCTGGCCAATGCAGGCGGCGTGACCGTCTCGTACTTTGAGTGGGTGCAAAACCTGATGAATTACTACTGGAGCGAAGCAGAGGTAAACCAGAAGCTGCGCGACGTCATGACCCAGTCGTACTGGGCCGTTCACTCGATCGCACAGGAGTACAAAACGGATTTCCGCACAGCCGCTTACATGATCTCTCTCAAACGCATCGCAGAAGCGATGAGGGCAAGAGGCTGGGTGTAGAGCCCTGCGCATTCCGGATAAAATAATCAAAGCCGCCCGGCATCAGCGCTTGGCGGCTCTTTTTTTGGCCTAGAGTCGGCGCAGAGGTTGCTCTGGCGCTACTCTAGTCTCTGTTGCGGTCACGGTCACGATCCCAATCTCTTCTGTTTCTGTTGTGTTGGGCCGGTCTTCCTTTTCCATGCCCCGCTCGCGAGAAGCCTCCTCCGCCTCCTCCGCTTCGCTTGGCTCCGGTACGCGGGCCTCTGCCTCTGGACTGATCCATCGCTTTTCTCTTGCCTACGCGCAGAGGAGCCTCTTCTGTCAAACGGACAGGCGTGGTATCCGGTTCTTTGGTTAGCAGCTTCAATGCGGCTGCGACCAGCGTTACGGAATCGACCTCATCCAACAGCTGCTCGGCCAACGACTTGTACATGCTCAGTTCATCGCTGCCTGTCGTCTCCATCAGTTTGTCCACTGTAAGACGCTGTTGCCCCTCGATCGCTTCAGCCAGTGAAGGAACAGGCTTTCTTTCCATCTTGCGGTTGGTAGCCTTCTCGATATAACGCAGGTGGTCCGTTTCTCTCGGAGTGACCAGAGTAATCGCCAAGCCTGTTTTGCCTGCACGACCGGTTCTGCCGATACGGTGGACATAGCTCTCCGAATCCTGCGGAATGTCAAAGTTGTACACGTGAGTAACCCCGCTGATATCCAATCCGCGAGCGGCCACATCGGTAGCGACCAACACTTCGATGGTACCTTCCTTGAACTTGCGCAGCACGCTGTCGCGTTTTGCCTGATTCAAGTCGCCGTGGATGCCTTCCGCACCGTATCCGCGTTTGTTCAAGGCCTCCGCCAGCTCGTCTACCCGGCGCTTCGTCCTCCCGAAGATAATCGCCAGCTCGGGCGAATGGATGTCCAGGAGACGGCACAGGACGTCAAATTTTTGCTTCTCCGGCACTTCCATATACTGCTGTTGGATATTGGGAACGGTCAGTTCCTTCGCCTTGATGGAAATGGTGACGGGGTTTTTCATGAAATTGCGGGCAATTTCCTGGATCGGTCTCGGCATCGTAGCCGAGAAAAGCAAGGTTTGCCGCTCTTCCGGCATCTCTTGCAAGATCGCCTTGATGTCGTCGACAAAGCCCATGTTGAGCATTTCATCCGCTTCATCCAGTACGACCATTTCCACGCCGTGCAGACGAATCGTCTTGCGGTTCATATGGTCCATGAACCGGCCCGGAGTTGCCACGATAATTTCCGGGCGCTTTTTCAATGCCCTGATCTGGCGCTGGATATCCTGTCCGCCGTAGATCGGCAGAGCAGTCACTTTTTTAAGTTGGCCGATTTTGTTCAGTTCTTCTGCTACCTGAACAGCCAGTTCCCGGGTGGGAGTCAGGACTACCGCCTGGATCTGCTCCTTCTCGCTATTCACTCTTTCTACGAGCGGGATGCCGAAAGCAGCAGTTTTCCCTGTTCCAGTTTGCGCTTGTCCGATTAAATCCTGACCCTGCAGGACGGTGGGGATCGTCTCCGCCTGAATCGGTGTCGCCTCTTCAAACCCCATGTCACTCAGGGCACGGGCTACCAGATGATGGAGCCCAAACTCATAAAATGTTGCCAATGCGCGTCAATCTCCTTTACCTCAATCTAAATGTCCTACTACTTAAAATGACCGAAAAAGAGGGCCGTATTCCTGTTGATGGAATAAGCCCTCTTTCCCCGTCTATATCAGAAGGATTTACAGTTTATTTACGTTTGCAGCTTGTGGACCGCGATTGCCTTCCACGATGTCAAATTCAACGTTCTGTCCTTCTTCCAGGCTTTTGAAACCATTTCCTTGGATCGCGGAGAAGTGAACGAATACGTCGTCACCATCTTCACGCTCAATGAAACCAAAGCCTTTTTCAGCATTAAACCATTTTACTTTTCCGATCACGATTGTGGCCTCCTCATGTAAACAATTGATAAAAAGCAAGAAAACCTCCGTTTCCGCTTGAAACCTCATGAGAGGCCGCAAAATCGTTCCCGGGTATTCATGTCTTTTTAACATAGATAATATCATACCATCATTTTCGTCAATAAGCAAATATCGCTCCGCGTTGGTACGAAGCGATATTTGTATGATAGCATTATTTGGCTACTGTAGCCACTTTTTGTAAAGCTCGTCAAATTTGCCTTGAAGCTTCATTTCATCCATCCATACATCCAGGTAGCTGGCAAAGATAAAATCTCCGCGATGGATCATGTACGCTTTTTCGCTTTTGGTGAAAGGATTGTCAGTCAACGCCGCATACAAGCGCGGGTCTGCCTTCTGATAAACCATCGCTTCCAGGGTGTCCGTAATCATCACATCGTACGTGCCGTTGGCAACAAGTCCCGGGATGTCCAGGTTGTTTTGCACGACCGTCACCTTCGCGTCTGTCAGGTGCTCGCGAACAAATTTTTCGTTGGTTCCGCCTGGATTCACACCGATGCGGACAGTCGGCTTGTTGATGTCTTCGACGGTTTTGTACTTGTCTTTATCCTCTTTGCGGATCAGCGGAGCCTTACCGAACTGGATGTAGCCGTCAGTCAGGTGCGCCTTTTTCTGTCTTTCGGTATTGCGGGTAACGCCACCTACGGCGATATCGAATTTGTCAGCCAACAGGTCGTCCATCAGCGTCGGCCAGGAGGTTTGGACAAAGCGGGCTTCTACGCCCAGGCTTTTCGCAAACTCTTTCATCGCGTCGATATCGTACCCTTCAAACTCGCCAGTCTTCGGATTCAAATATGTGAAAGGTTTGTAGTCCCCCGGCGTTCCGACGAGGATGTACCCCCGCTTGATGATCGCGTCCAGACGGGACTCAAACTTCTTGTTTTCCTGTTTCAGATCGGCATTCTTCGCCGCAGCATTTTGGCTGACGGCGGCGACAGCGCTCATCGCCGAAGCGTTGCCGACTACGCCTGTCGCCAGCAAAGCGGCCGCTACGGTACTTGCCATCATCAGTTGTTTCCAGTTTTTCATCTTCTTCTCCTCCAAATCCAATGCGTTTTTTGTTTCTCTGGCTAGCAGAATGCGAGATATTTCCTGCGATCCTCTAGAGGCATCCCCCCTTTCCCAGGAGGCTTTCTCTGCCCGAATCCGAAGCGGTTACAACGTAAACCTTCCAAGCCTCTTCTGCATTTCATCCACCACATCGCCCAACTGGTTGACGGATCGGGCAATTTCTTCAATCGTAAGCAGCTGTTGATGGGTCGCTTCCGCTACGCGTTTCGCGTCTTCGGATGCGTGGTTGGCGATAGCGTGCATTTCCGCCACCGACGCGCTTACCTCTTCCGAGCCGGCCGACATTTCTTCGGAAGCGGCGGACACTTCAATGATGTGATCCGCTACGTTTCGCGAAGCGCTCATGATGCGTTCAAAGATCGCCCTAACCTCCTGGATCAGCTCAACGCCGTCTTCCACATTTTTATTGCCGGCGTTCATCGCTTCGACCGCGTGCGAGGTATCCTGCTGAATCTCCTGAATCAACTGGGCGATTTTCGCCGCTGATTCTTCAGACTGATGAGCCAGGCTTTTCACTTCGCCCGCCACGACCGCAAACCCGCGGCCATGCTCCCCTGCTCGCGCGGCTTCAATCGACGCGTTCAAGGCGAGCAGATTGATTTGCGAAGTCAGCCCGCTGATGGTGTCGAGAATGCTTTCGATCTCCTGAGAGCGCGAGTGCAGTTTTTCGATAGCCGTCGCCACCTTGGCGGTGCCTTCCCCGATGCTCGACATCTGCCGAACAGCGTGTTCCACCACCGACGTGCCCTGCTCCGCCTGTTTTGCCGCCTCCTGCGCCGATTCCGACACCTGCGAGGATGTTTCCGCGATCTTTACGATACCGACTGCCATATCATTCATGGACAGCGCAACCTCTTGGGCGCTACCGGCCTGCGCCTCGGCACCGCCGGCGATTTGCTGAATGGATTCGCTGATCCGGTTTACAGCCTGGGTCGCATGGTCAATTCCGGCGGACACTTCCCTGGTAAAGGAGAGCACCTCATCCGAGGACAGGGAAACGCCTTGAATCAAGTCCTTCAAATGATTCACCGTCTGGTTGAAATCGCGGGACAGCACGGCGATCTCGTCTTTTCCCTGCACCGTTACGCTGTTGGTCAAGTCGCCCTTCGCCACGACCTGCACCACCTGGTTCAGGCGCTGAATAGGCCGGACCATTCCGACAGCGACGGCGTATACGATAGCGATGGCCAGCACGATAGCGACACCGGAGATGATCAGAAGCTTCGTCATCAGTTCATTGACGGGAGCATGCAGCTCTTCAGACGGAGCCGTAATGAAAACGCCCCAGTTATGGGCAGTAGACGCGTAGGAAGCGAATATGTCCTTGCCCTCAGCCTGATACTGCACCGTTCCCTCTCCGCCTCCCTGGATGGCTTGGAAAGCCTCCTGCAGCTGAGGAATGTCGGTTGTAGCCAGAGACTCCTTCAAAATCAAATCCTCATTTGGATTCCAGACATAGGTTCCTTTTTGGCTGACGAGAAACGCGTAGCCTGTCTGTCCGAACGTTTCCTTGGAAACGGTTGTCTGAATGTCATTGATCGGGATGGTAGACCCCATGTACCCGTACTGCTTGTTGTTTTTCATCAACGGCACGATGATTGTCACGATGTTGTTGCCGGTCCGCTTGGAGACGACCGGCTCCGAGATGATCACCTTGCCCTCGCCTTTTCCCGCAGCCTGAAAATGCTCTCTGTCGGATACCTGCGTCACTTCGCCTTTGAAGTTGGTGACGCGGTTCCCGCTCAGGTCGTAGGAAAAGAAGAAGGTTTCAAATTCCGGATTTTGCTTCTGCGCGTCCTGTATCAGCTTCAGGTCCTTTGCCTGATCGTTGTCCTCCGAAATCATCTTTGCAATGGTTTCCAAAATGACGATTTTGCTGTTGAAGAACGTTTCGATCTGATCAGACAGATTCTTTGCGGTCAGCTCAGCTTCCTTGTCGAGACTGGATTCCAGAATTCTCGAGGAGCTCCAGTAACTAGCAACAGATACGGAAGTCAAACTGATGATCAGCAGGATGCTCATCACGACAATCAGTTTTTGCTTGAGACTGTTTCCCATGGATATGATCCCTCCTTGTCCTTGTCTACGCGGCCACCGGCCCTTCTTTTGGCACAAAAAAAGAAGACCGCCATCCGACAGCTTCTTTGCATCGGTCTGGCAACCCGGCTGTCATAGCTGCATGTGCATGCGTCCTTAGACCCGTGGCTTTGCGTCCCCGCCTTTCAGCGGGTTTGCCCTTTTCAGAATTTTTAATTAGGTTAAATTTACTATAGCAAAGCTATAATAACATACCCATGAACATTCATGCCCAGTACATATGTATCATTTTTTTAACAACTGTATAATATCGTCCAATCTGTGACAATTCGCACTTTACTTTATATGCTTGTTGAATTAGCCGACAAATAATCATACACTTATATTATAGATAGACAAACAAGAAGGAGATGACGTTTCCTATAATGAAAAAGCTGATCATGCTGGTTATCGCTTTTGTACTTGTTCTGGCTCCGACCGGATTTGGCGCCGATCACGCCGACGCAAAAGGCTACAAATCCGGCAAGAAATCCATCGCACCGACGCAAACGACACCGAATAAGGCCGATTCCAATGTAAATTCCACAACCAATAGCAACACCACGACCAATTCCACGACACCGATGAAAAATACATCTACCGCTGCTCCGAGCAAGGGCGGCTTCATGAAAGGCCTGCTCGTCGGCGGTTTGGCAGGATTGCTGTTCGGCAGCTTGTTCAGCGATCTGGGCGTTCTCGGCTCCATCCTCGGATTCATGATCAACATCCTCGCGATCGTCGTGTTGATCGCTGTGATCCGGAAGGTCTACCTGTTATTTAAAAACCAACGGAAAAAGCAGGAATGGGATACATGGAAACGATAAAAATTCTCGAGCAGGACATCATCAACGCCATTTGCATGCACGTGGCAAGCAAAAAGCAGATTCAGCCGCAAGAGGTTGCCGTCGAGCTGATGTGGGACGAAGACTACGGTTTTTCCGCCGAAGTGTATGCAAATGACCGCAAGCAGATATTTATTAAAATCAACATTATCGAAGCGATTCGCTACTGGCTGCAAACGTACATGCATCGCGATCCTTATTCGGCCAGGCTGGAGCTGGTTCTGGACGAAGAAGAGGGCATTATCGCCTATGCGAGCTATGGATGACCATAAGCGCATCGAAACGCTGGTCGATCATTCCCTTGCAATAAAATAGCATGAGCCGAATGCTGAGCTGTGACCCGCAAGCTGGACACTTTATACAGGTGCCCTGTCTTGCGGGTCCTTGTTTTTCTTTTTCGCGTCATCTATCTTTTCGTAAGAATTTTGTAAGGATTTTCAAAGACCTTTTGTTAAAAGTACCCGGTATGATAGAGATATCTCCTCGTGCAGGAAAGCAACAGACAGAGACTGACTGGTAAGGTGGGAAGCTGGCGTGTCCAAGTATAACGTGCTTGTCGTGGACGATGAAGCAGAAATCCGCGACGCGATCGAAATTTATCTCAAGAATGAAAATATCAAGGTATTCAAGGCAGAGAACGGGCTTGAGGCTTTGGAAGTGCTGAACAATGAGGACCTGCATCTCATTATCATGGATATCATGATGCCCCGGATGGACGGGATCAAAGCGACCTTTGCCATCCGGGAAAGCAGAAACATTCCGATCATCATGCTGTCGGCAAAGTCGGAGGATACGGACAAAATCCTCGGGCTCAACGTCGGAGCGGACGACTACGTAACGAAGCCGTTTAACCCGATGGAGCTGGTAGCGCGGGTCAAATCGCAGCTGCGGCGCTATACCCATCTGGGGACGTACGTCGCGAGCGAAGACGAAATTCACGTCAGGGGATTGGTCCTCAACACGACCTCCAAGACGGTTTTCGTCGATGACGAGGAAGTTCGCCTGACCCCTACGGAGTACAAAATCCTCGAGCTGCTGATGAAAAACAAAGGCCGTGTCTTCTCCATTGAAGAAATATACGAGCTGGTCTGGAAGGAACCGTACATGAACGCCGAAAATACGGTGGCTGTCCATGTGAGAAGAATCCGGGAAAAGATTGAGATCAACCCGAAGGAACCGAAATATCTAAAGGTGGTATGGGGAATTGGATACAAAATCGAAAAATAAGCTGGGGCTGGTTCTGGCTTCCCTGCTGTTCCTCTGTTTGACCTCGCTTTCTTTCCTGGCGTCGGCGGACATTGCTTCGCGGATAGAGTACCTTCAGGAGGACCGCTACTACAAGACATCTGACTTCCAGCAAGAGCTTGACCAGTTTATCGACATGGTCAAAACGTATCACTTCAATTTTCGGGGGTATGCTGAAAAAACAGAGGCAGAGAAGCTTGGTGATCAATACGAGCAGCTAAAGAGCGAATTCGACAACAGTTCTGCGGAGCAAATGGAGCAGATCAACCAACACTACGCTTCCCTGATCGAGGAAGCCGAAGCCTCGGGAAAGGCAGAGAATGTGCCCAAGCTGGAACAAACGAGAGGCCAGGAACTGCAAAAAATCCGTCAGTCTCAGGAAGCATCGTTCCGGCAAGCGCTAAAGCAAGCTGTCGCCGAAAAGGATCGGGAATACAAGGATGTTGAGGACGGCCTGGCTTTTCGGAGCGAGTCGTTCCACTACTACATCCTGAACAAGAACAGAGACGAGGTGTACGCCAATGTGCCGAACCCTCCCTCTGCGGAAGAATTGAAAGCAAACTCTGTCTTTTCCGTCCGCATTCCAAGCACTGACAATGAAACGGATAGCTACTTGAGATGGAACAATCACTTTTTTCAAACCAATCACTGGGAAGGAATCGTGTACATCCCGAAAAACGTGGAAGGATACAGCCTGATCCAATCCAACGCCCAGTATTTCTCGTCGATCCGCGAAAGGCTCTTAAAGGAATGCGCCCTGCTGGTCATCTCTGCCGCAGCCGCGATCGGGTTGTTCCTGTATTTGCGCAGGCACGCGGCCGAGCTCTCATTTGTGGAAGGCTTCCTTTCCCTGCTGCGCCGCATTCCTATCGACCTGCGTGCGCTCGTGCTGCTTTTTGCCGTTTTATGCGCGGTCGAGCTGGCCTTTTCCGTCTCGTTCTTTTCGCTGCCCATCCGTCCGAAGCAGTTCGTCATTCTCGGGCTGGAATCGTGCGCCGTAGCCTACCTGTCTTTTTGCCTGATAGAGGCGACTCGGATAAACCGGGACCACGAGCTTTGGCAGCAGCAATGGCAGAAAAGCCTGTTTGTTAAATACCGTGATCTGTTGACGGATGTATTGGCCAATCGAAACATGCTAGTAAAATTCGTCCTTATGGTCGGCCTGACGCTGGCCTTTCCTGTTTGCGCATTGACGCTCCTGTATTCCCTTGAACGCCGCGACCTTGTCTTGTTTTTGTTTTCGGGGACCTACTGCCTGTTCTACGTCACCGCCGTGCTCCCGTACATCCTCAGGAGAATCAGCCTGATGAACAAAATCTTCCGCGGTGCCGAAGAGATGGCAGCGGGCAATCTGGACCACCAGATCATAGCGACAGGCAAAGGAAATCTGTTCCGTCTGGCAGACAACCTGAACAATATCAAGCAAGGCTTCAAGGCATCGGTGGAAGGCCAGGTGAAAAGCGAGCGGCTCAAGTCTGAGCTGATCACCAATGTCTCCCACGACTTGAAGACGCCGCTCACCTCGATCGTCAACTACGTCAACCTTTTGAAGGAAGAGAATCTGAAGCCGGAGGAAATCGCCAGCTATATCGAGGTGCTGGACAGAAAGACCCAGCGGCTGAAGGTGCTGATCGACGATCTGTTCGAGGCGTCCAAGATGGCTAGCGGAGCGGTAGAGCTGCAGGTGGAAAACGTCAACGTGGCCTCGCTGCTGAATCAGGCCCTGGCAGAGTTCAATGACAAGATCGAGGAGTCATCGCTTACCTTCCGGGTGCAGGTCGAGCATCAGCAGATGTTCGCCAGACTCGACGGCAACAAGACCTGGCGGGTGCTGGAAAACCTGATTGTCAATGCACTGAAGTATTCCCTGCCAAATACCCGCGTCTACGTCTCCTTGTCCGAGCAAAACGAGGAAGTCATCCTCACCATGAAAAACGTCTCGGCCTACGAGATCGACTTCGATGCCGAAGAACTGTTCGAGCGTTTCAAACGGGGAGACAAATCGCGGCACACCGAAGGCTCCGGCCTCGGTCTGGCGATTGCCAAAAGCATTGTGGAGCTCCAGGGGGGACGTCTTGAGATCGAGATTGACGGAGATTACTTCAAGGTAACGGTCGCGTTTCCGAAGTGACCCTCCTGTGGAAATGCGAGAAACGCTTTTCTCTTCATTTTTCGAGAGTCAGCCATTTCCCTCAAAAAAACAGCCCTGAACCCGATATTGCTCGGGGACAGGGCTGTCTTTTCTCTCCAGATTCATCCTTACTTCTTCAAATCCTCGATCGAATCGATGTCCATGTAAGCAGGAACTACGAGTCCAATCTTGGTGCCTTCCAGATTCGCACCCAGGTCTTCAACGTCTTTCCCCAGCTTTTCAAAGTAATCGGCGTGAGTGGTCGGCAGCCATGCCGCTACCAATCCGTCCACATCGCCATTGGATACACCTGCCCACATCGGACCCGCTTCCACCTGGCTCAGCTCGACCTGATACTTCAGCTTTTGTTCCAGAACAGTCTTGACGACATTCGTGCTGGCAATCTCCGAATCCCAGGCGACATACGCCAGAGAGATTTTCTTGCCGTCTGCGGGCTGAATGCCTTCGACCCACTTGTTTACCGTTTCTTCGTTGTTTTTCACCCAGTCGGCTGCCGCTTCCTCCGGCTTTTTCCCGCCTTCGATGTCCAGCATCACTTTTTCCATGTCAGCGGTCGTCCAATGGAAGTTGTCGAGGAGAGCGTACGCGCTCGGATGCTCCTCTTTCAACCCTTTGCGAACGATCGTATGGATCTCTTCATCCGCTCCATACACGCCTTTGGGGTCCTTCAAGTATTTCAGCTCATACTTGGAGAACATCCAATGCGGCGTCCATCCTGTAATAATGATCGGCTTTTTGTTCTTGTAAGCCTGCGTCAAAGCTGCGGTCATCGCGGCACCGGAGCCCTCGACCAGCTCCCAATCCTTCAGATCGTATTCCTGGATGGCCTTTTCTGTCGCTTTCATAATCCCTGCACCCGGGTCGATACCGATGATTTTGTAATCGACCTGGGCTCCGACTCCGCCGGAACCTCCCGTTGACCCTTCGGCGGACTGACCGCCCTGGCTATCCTTTGGCAGCTCCGCGGATGGCGCTCCCGAGCAGCCTGCCATCAGCAAGCTAAGCCCCAATACTGCAGCGATTCCTGTACTCCATCTTTTTTTCATGAAGACCCCTCCCTAGGCGTTTTTCTTTTTCCCCATGCTCTGGGTGATTCTATCCAGTAAAATGGCCATGATGACGATTGCCAGACCGGCTTCGAAGCCTGCACCGATCTTGATCTGGGTAACGGCACGGTACACGTCCGCCCCCAGTCCTTTGGCGCCAATCATTGACGCAATCACGACCATGGAAAGCGCAAGCATGATGCTTTGGTTGATTCCTGCCATAACGGTTGGTCTGGCCAGAGGCATCTGTACCTTGACCAGCTTTTGCCACGCCGTGGAGCCAAATGCATCCGAAGCCTCGATCAGCTCGGCGGGCACTTGCCTGATTCCCAGGTTGGTCAGCCTGATGGTCGGCGGCATCGCAAAAATGACGGATGCGATGACTCCAGGCACCTTGCCCAGGCCAAAGAAGAAGATCGCCGGAATCAGGTAGACAAACGCCGGCATCGTTTGCATAAAGTCGAGGATCGGCGTGACGACATTGCGTACGCTGTCCGCCCTCGCGCACCAAATCCCTACTGGAATTCCGACAATGATAGAGATAAGACCGGCAGTCATAACCAATGCCAGGGTATCCATGGCGTGCTCCCAATACCCCAGGTTTTCGATCAGAATAAGTCCGATAAACGAGAACAGGGCGATCGGCCATTTTCCCGCACGATAAGCGAGCAGCACCAGAACGATGATCAACAGCCAGGACGGCAAACCGGAAAACAGCAGGGCAAACAGATCGACAAGACCGCCGATCACGGTCGAGATCATGTCAAAGACGATGCCGAGATGATCGTCGAGAAAATCCACCACATGTTCGATCCAACGGTCAACCGGTAATTTCGGAAAGAGCTCTCCCATCCTACTTCACCTGCCTTTCTTCCAAAAAGGCATGATCTTCGTTCGTTTTCACGTCTGCGGCAGCCTCTTTGTTTTCGCTTCTGTTCACGCCGATGTTCACACGTGTATTCACGCCGCCATTCGCCAAGCTTGCAGGTTGCATCACGCTAGTCCCTGCACTCTCTTCAACATTCGCCCCTTCTGCCTTATCAGGGATCTGATCGACCCGGGCACTGCTGTCCACTTCCGTATTTACCTTTCCTGCCAGGCCACCCAGCACACTGCCTTTCACGACGACGCCGAGCAGGCGGTTTTGCTCCCCGACAACAGCTACCGGAATGTCGGAAAAGGCCACCAGATCAAACAGCTCATGAAGCAATGTCTTTGGCGATACGATAGGAATCTCTTTTCGCATGACGGACTCCAACGACAGCGACTCCAGCTTGGCTGTATTCACCGCATCGGCCGTCACTACGCCAAGCAGCGTCTTTTTGCGGTCCACCACATACAGGCTGGAGACGCCGCTGTCTCTCATCAGCTGCAAGGCGACCCGCGGCCCCTTGTCTAGCGTGATCGTCTGGGCCCGCTTCATCACGTGCTCTGCAGAGAGAACCTTGGAGCGGTCCACGTCCTCCACGAATTTCTCCACGTATTCATTGGCCGGATTGGTGAGGATTTCTTCCGGCGTTCCGATCTGGACGATCGCCCCGTCCTTCATCAGCGCGATCCGGTCCCCGATCTTCAACGCCTCATCCAGATCGTGCGTGATAAAGATAATCGTCTTCTGCATCGTCGCCTGCAATTCCAGAAGCTCATCCTGCATGTCTTTGCGGATGAGCGGATCAAGCGCACTGAACGCTTCGTCCATCAAAAGCACATCGGGATCGTTTGCCAGCGCTCTGGCGAGTCCCACCCGCTGCTGCATGCCGCCGCTCAGCTGGTCCGGGTAACTGTCTTCCCAGCCCCCCAGTCCGACAAGCGACAGGGCTTCCCGCGCTTTCGGCTCGCGTTCAGATTTTGGAATATTCTGTATCTCCAAACCGAACTCGACGTTCTCCAGTACGGTCCGGTGGGGGAAAAGGGCAAACTTTTGAAAGACCATACCCAGCTTCTTCCGTCTGACCTCTTGCAGCTGCTGCTCGTTCATCTGCACGATGTCCGCATGGTCAATCAGAACTTTTCCCTCTGTCGGCTCAATCAACCGGTTCAACAGCCGCACCAGCGTCGACTTCCCGCTCCCGGACAATCCCATGATGACAAAGATTTCGCCCGCCTCAACCTCAAAGCTGGCCTGGTTGACCCCGACTGTCAGGCCCGTTTCCTTCAAGATCTCCTGCTTCGTTTTTGCCTGCTTTACAAGAGGAAGGGCGCGCTGCGGCTGACGCCCGAATACTTTCGTCAACTGCTCTACCTTGATTTTTGGCATAACGTCACCTCCGAATAATTTGTTCGCACGAATCTGACCCTCTTATTGTATCGGTCGGCCCTTTGTTTCCACAAATTTGCTAAGCGGCCATATTCGAGCGTAATCTTTGTTCAGAAAAAACTTTACGTACTTTTTGTTCCGTATTCTCAGTATATCTAGCATATACGGTATGATTCGTTTATTTACTTTCGTCAGCTTCATTAGTACAATCGTTTACAGGTAAATTGACCAGAGGAGCTGCTCTTTTCAAAATGGAAGACAAACATGAAGAAAAATTGAATAAGGCCCAGGAACGGGTCATCGAGACACTAGCCAAGAACATGGAACTGTATGGGATTACGATGTCTACGGGTCTGTTGTATGGCACGATGCTGTTTCAGGATAAAGCCATGACTCTGGACGAGATGGGCGAAGCGCTCGGCATGAGCAAAACAAGCATGAGTACGGGAGTCCGAACCTTGATGGATTTGCAGATGGTGGATAAAATCTGGAAAAAGGGGACGCGGAAGGATCACTACGAGGTCAATCTGGATTGGCACCAGACCTTTATCGATTTTTTCTCCTTAAAATGGAGAGCTGCTTCCGAGCAAAATGTGCATGCGATGAAAAAGTCCCGGCTGGAGCTCCAATCCCTGCTGCAAGAAGAAGAGCTTTCCGAAGAAGTAAAAGCCCGCGCAGAGACAAGCATCACCCGCATAGACAACGCACTGGCTTATTACGACTGGCTTTCCCGGTTTATCGACACGATGGAATCGCATCAAATTTTTGAGCTTGTTCCGAAAGATCCTGTGAAAAAATAAAAAAGCTCCTCTTTCCGCGCTTTTTATATCGGAAAGAGGGGCTTTCTGTTTTTTCATCTCGCCGCCGACATCATCGTCAAGGGCTGGCTGCATTGCAACGGTGATGATTGCCGAAGTCTCATGCCTCTGCCTCACATTGACAACAGCTGCGAACTTCTCGACTCATCCATAAATTCCATATATTGTAGAATGCTTCGCATAAGAGTATACTATTTTCATGCAAGATCGTATATTCCTGCACGCCTGATGGCCATCTATCATGGCGTCTACAACCGCATAAGTGGAAACAGGTTCCTTGCCGACATTCTCGGACAAGGATGAAAAGGGAAGCTCGGTGCGAATCCGACACGGTCCCGCCACTGTGATAGGGGAGTCAGCGCATTTGGACGCCACTGGTCCGCCGGACTGGGAAGGCATGCCGCTGATGATGAGCCTAGAGTCAGGAGACCTGCCTGTTTCGACAACACTGCAGTACCTACGGGAGATAGGGAGGTGTTAGAATTACCAGGAGCAGGGTTACGTCTGTCGTCACTGCTTGTTTGGGCATTTCTGACTATCGATTCGATGGGGAGAAATGCCTTTTTGATTTGTCGTTTCTCGATCTGTCCACAAAAAAAGGAGTCGGTGGAATGAACGTGTGCCAGATGAAAATCAGCAACCTGGGCTATCCGCGCATTGACGAGCAGCAGGAGTGGAAAAAGGCGCTGGAAGCATTCTGGTCGGGAAACATGGGGGAGGCCGACTTTCTTCAAAAGATGAAAACAATTCGTCTGCACCATCTGCAAAAGCAGAAGGCAAAACACCTCGATTACATTCCCGTCGGAGATTTCTCCCTCTACGATCACATGCTCGACACGGCGGTTATGTTTGGTCTTGTGCCGCAGCGCTTTGCCTATGAAGGCGGCCCCGTTTCCCTTCAAACCTACTTTGCCATGGCACGCGGCAGCCACAATGCCGAAGCCTGCGAACGGACCAGGTGGTTCGATACAAATTATGACTATATCGTTCCCGAATTTGGACACACGACACCCGCGCTGACCGAAAACAAGCCGCTTGCCGCCTATCTGGAAGCGAGACAAGAGCTGGACATCCACGGAAAGCCCGTTATTATCGGGCCTTACACCTTTTGCAAACTGTCCAGGGGTTACCCGCCGGAGCGATTGCCGCAAGTCATCGACCTGATCCTTCCCCTGTACGCCCGGGTATTGCGGGAGCTGGCAGAGGCAGGTGTCCAATGGGTGCAGATCGATGAGCCTGTACTGGCGACCTCGCTGGCGGAGGAAGAGATAGACGTGATCGAATCCGTTTACCGAAAGCTGCACGAAGCGGCTCCTTCCCTAAACATCATGCTCCAAACCTATTTTGGCGCTGTTGACCTCTTTCCGAGAATCATCGGGCTGCCTGTGCAAGGAATCGGCCTCGATTTTGTCCACAGTTTTGAGCGACATTTGCAGGCGATTGGCGTCTACGGATTTCCTGCGGATAAAGTGCTGGGGCTCGGTCTTGTTGACGGCCGAAGCATCTGGCGCACTCATTTGCCGAACAAGTGGAAGCTGCTTACCACGATCATGAGCATCCTTCCAGAGAATACCTTTTGGCTGCAGCCGTCCAGCAGTTTGCTCCACGTTCCGGTTATCTTGGATGAAAAGAACCGGCTGGAGCCTGCTGCAAAAAAGTGTCTGGCATCCGCCGATGAAAAGCTGGATGAGCTCGGGATTTTTCTCCAGGCGTTCCGCCACGGTGAGTTTGCCGTTATGGACTCGTTTGTCCAGAGTCAGTCCGCTTTGTCGCAATTGCCAAAAGAGACGGTCGCCTCGCTGAAAAGCTTGGTCGCTGCGGGCGGAACCATTGACGGTCAATGATGATGCTCTGCCGCGAGCCAGGGGGCCGAAGCCTGACGGATGGATGGCAACCTATCTATGAAAGGAAGGGGAACATATTGAAGCAGACAGCGAAAAAGACCAGCGAATCCCGGACATGCATGACAGATCTTGTCTTTCCGCCGGACACCAATCACCACAATACGATTTTTGGCGGCAAAGTGATGGCTTACGCGGACAAAATCGCCTGCATTGCCGCCATGCGCCACTGCCGAAAACCGGTCGTCACCGTTTCGAGCGACCGCTTCGATTTTTTGGCCCCGATCAGAACAGGAGAGGCCATTCATCTGGAAGCGTACGTGACATGGGTTCATCAGACGTCTATGGAAGTGTATGTGGAAGTAGAATCCGAGAATTTGCTGACAGGAGAAAGAAAACTGACCTCGCGGGCGTATCTGACCTTTATCGCATTGGATGAACAGGGCAAGCCGACAGCTGTCCCCAGGCTGATTCCGGAAACAGAAAAAGAGAGACAGCAATACGAGCAAGCAAAAGAGCGGTATGCCATGAGGAAAAGCAAACCGGAGAGCGCTTCGGGCCCCGTGGGGTAAAGCCGTTGGCAAAGCATTCATGCTGCCGGTAACAGAAGGCATGCCAAAGGCTCCTTTTCTTCCGCAAACGCGCTGAAAAGGAGCCCTCTTCCGTTTTTTGTTATTTGAGTAATTCCGTATTGATATAGCTCTCAACCATTTTGATGAATTCCGCTTTTGAAATGTCCTTGGAGCTGGTGTTCAGTCTGTAAACCATGTTCGTCCCGTCATCTACCCAGGAAATGGAACGGCGGACTTTTCCGTCCTCCCGCTCTACCTCCTCGTAAGCGGCCTGCGTCTTGCCGAGCGTCAGTTTCTCCGCTTTTTCGTATTCGCTGCCAACCGTGATTTTCCCATTGATCCGCACGGCTTGGGTCACGAGGGCGCTTACCTTCCCTTTCTGTCCTGCATAGGAGAAAAAGATTTCGTCCAATTTGCCCGTGATCTCCAGTTCCTTGACGACAAATTCTTTTTGGGCTGCCTCCGCCTCTTTTTTCAGCACTTCCGGATCAAAGTCTTTCTTGGCCTCATAGCTTACGTCAGCTTCCCGGAAGGTCAATCCACCCGCCAGTTCGGCTGGCACTTTTACGGTATTGCCCAGCTTCTCGCGCACTTCCTGCCATTTTTCAAAAACGAGTGGTTTTGATAATACGGTGAAGTAGGGAGCATGTCCTTCGGCGTATTTCACCTCTGCCCCTTCCACAGGCGGCAGTTTCGGAACGACGTAAATAGCCGCAGCGGTGCCTGGCTTCATCGTATCGAAGTAGCTGTTCACAATGTTCATGGCGCGCTCCGTCTCTGCTTCTTCCTGTTTGATGCGCTCCTTTATTTCCGAGGGCAAGCTTTCCTTCACATCCTTGTCGTCCGTCATCTGGTACAGCTCATAGACGACTTCTCCCTTTTCATTTTTCAGCTGTATGCTGTGCCAAGCCGCATAGACAGAAGATGTCGTCACAAGCAGACCGATCACCAAAAAGAATCCTGCTTTTCTTTTCACCTTTACCGCCTCCATATTGCTTTCTTTTCTCTGTACAGCGCCCATCACTCTTTCCTTGACATCGACCGGAGGAACAACCGTTTCCCGAAACATGTCTTCCAGCCACTTATCCGTGTTGTTCGGTTCCATCCGTCAGCCCCCCTGTACCTTGCAAGTAGCGTTTGCATTTTCTGATCGCCCGTTCGTAGCGTTTTCGCAGCGTTGCCGGCTTTGTATCCAGCAGGCGGGCAATCTCGTCATACCCTTTTTGCTCCAGCACCCGCAAAATAACAATGCTGCGTTCCTCCGGATTGAGCCGGTCCAGCACCAGATGGAGCGGTTCACTGAGATAGCGCTGGTCAATCCGCTCATTTATCACGTCGCGGCCCTCTTCCTTCGGTTCAAAGAAAACGGGAAGGATTCGGTTCAGCCTTCTTTTGCGAAGCAAGCTGATACAGTGGTGGTAAGCGAGTTTATACAGCCAGGCTGAAAAGGAGAGCGTGTACGCATACTCCCCCAAGCGCTCGTACGCTTTGAACAAGATTTCCTGTACAGCATCTTCCGCTTCTTGCCGATGCCCCAGCATATGGTAGCAATAGGTGTACATCGGGCGCCCAAAATGATCGATCACGAGTTCAAACCTTTCCCAATTGCCCTGCTGGATTTCTTGTATGATCTGCTCGATTTCGCTCTTATCCACCTTCTCCCCCCTCCTAGTGTTTATAACGCATTTTTTCTCGCGTTTTGTGACCGAACTTAAAAAAATCCTGAAAAGGGGAAATTTACCGGTAAGGCGCCCTCCACTCCGGTACGGTATAATGAAACCTATACAAACGACAGGAGAAAAGCCGCCATGATGGTTCTCATCTTACTGGCCATATGGGCCTTCGGGGCCTTTGTTTTGTACACCGATCCGAAAAACACGTCTACACGCTGGGCCAGCGCCACCGCATTCATCGGAGGATGCGGGTTCTTGTCAGCCGTATTCAACGAGACGCTCATGCCGCTCGTGAAAGACTCGTTTCCGCTTTCCTCCGCCCTGTCCGCCGCGCTGCTTTTGGCCAGCAGGGTTTCGTCCTTTATCTGTCAGGTGGGCTTGCCTTACACGTTTCTCATGTTCGCTGTACACTCCGGAGATTTTCTGCGGCAAAAGACGAAGACGATACTCCAGTACGCCGCTTTGCTGCCGCCGCTAGTCATGCTGCTTATCACGCCGATCTACCCGGTGCTGCAGTTTGACTACTGGCTGATGGTGGCCTGGGTGATGCCGTATTTTGTCGCGGCCAGTCTGATCCTGATCTTTTTGTACAAGAAGGAAAAGGACCCACTCGTGAAGCAAAGCAGACTGTTCACCAATATTCTCGTCATCTTCCCGATGCTGCTCGTGTTTATCACCATATACGTGATGCGAACGCAAAACCACTATGAAGCATGGAGGTATAACAGTCTGATCGTCGGAATTCAGTTTCTTCTGATTTTGGTGATCAGTGTCAAGTACGGTTTTCTCGGCGTCAGATGGCGCGTGGAAAAACGTCGTCTGGACAGCACACTCCGGGCAATGACGTCAGGGACGCAAATCATTAACCACACCATCAAAAACGAAGTGGGAAAAATCTCGCTCTACACGGAGCGGATGCAGGATTACGCGGAGAAATCCAACCAGCCTGCCCTGCAGGAAGATATACAAGTGATCAAGCAGTCCACTTCTCACCTGCTCGATATGGTCAATCGCATCCAAGGGCAGCTTCGGGACATTTCCCTGCGCGAGGAGACGATTCAGCCTGCCGCCTTAATCGAGCACGTCCTGCAAAATTTGCACCCCCTCGCGGAACAACAGCAGGTAGAAATCCGGACAGAGCTGGACGACCAGTGGCTGCTCCGCTGCGATCCTGTACAGCTCCGCGAGATCTTGATCAACCTGACCATGAACGCCCTGGAGGCGATGAAGAAGGGCGGCACGCTAACCCTGCACCTGTTTTTATCCAAAAAACACCTCGTCATCGCCGTAGCGGACACCGGCGTAGGGATCGCCAAGGAAAACCTTCCGCATGTGCTCGATCCTTTCTTTTCGACCAAAAAGACCGGGACAAACTTCGGGCTCGGGCTTTCCTACTGCTACAATGTCATGCAAAAACACCAGGGCACACTGGAAATTTACAGCGTCAAGGACGAGGGAACGAATGTCTTCTTGTACTTCCCGCACCAGCGGGTGGAGTCGGCTGAATAAATAAAACCACTTTAAAAAAGGGGGGAGAACCGTGGAACAAATCCGCGTCTATATTGTGGAGGACGATCCTGTGTGGCGAAAGGGACTGGTTGATTTCATCAGCAAAGAAGCAGACATCGCCATCGTCGGCGAAGCCGCTGCCAAGGACGACGCGCTCGCATGGTTTCAAAATGGCGAAGCCGACGTCGTGCTGATGGACATCAACCTGACCGAGAACAATCTCGACGGCATCGAAACCGCGCTGGCCCTGACGGAGATGGGCCGGGAGCTGGCCATCATCATGCTGACCTCGCTTACGGCGGAAGAGGTCATCGTCGAATCCTTCTCCGCCGCAGCGGTCGTCAATTACATCAGCAAGTCCAATTTCAAGGAGATTCCCGACGCGATCCGCGCCGCCTATCAGCGCCAGTCTGCCATCCATCCCACCGCCGCCGCTGCACTTAGAAGCGAGTTCATGCGGCTGAAGAGCGGCGAGGACCAAAAGCTGCTGTCCCCGGCGGAAAAGGACATTCTCCAGCTCATCCACCAGGGCCAGACGCAGTCCCAGATCGAGCAAACCCTGCACATCACCAAGCGTACGATCAAAAACCACATCAACCGCATCCTGAAAAAAATGGGCGTCAAAACGAGCAAGGAAGCGGCGGCCAAGGCCAAACAAAAAAAGCTGTTTTGAGCGGGTTTTCAGCCACTCGCAGACTTATTCTGTAGTCTTATGACCAGGTACCAATGAAAGTTGGTACTTTTTTTACTTTTGCCGCCGCGTAGAATGAGAACTATCAAGAACGGTCCTTATCATAAGCAAAGGTGTGGTTCAGATGGTTCTCATTTATACCTTTATCAAATGGCTTCTCATGCTCTGGTTTCGCCCGCGTGTCCATGGAACAGGCAAGCTGGATCTCTCCCAGCCGGGCATCATCATTCCCAATCACGTCTCGCTGTTGGATGCGGTGCTCCTTTCCTTCTGCCTCCCGTCCAACACCACCTTTGTAGCCAACACAGAGATCGCAAAAAAGTTTTCACTTTTCCTGCGTTTCCGAAAACATATCACCGTAGACCCGATGAATCCTTACTCCATTCGCCACATGATCCGGGTCGTCAAAAACGGCGAATCGCTGGTCATCTTCCCGGAAGGCCGCATCACGACAACCGGCGGCCTGATGAAGATCTACAGCGGCGTAGGCTACCTGGCGATGCGGACCGGCGCTACCGTTTATCCGGTCGTCATCCAGGGACTCGAGCGTTCCGTGTTCTCCTATCTGAAAGGCAAGCTGCGGATCGTCTGGTTCCCGAAGGTAGACATCTCGGTCGGTACCCCCTTCACCATGCATAAAAAGGAAAACGTCTCGATGCGGGAGCAAAAGGCAGCCGGAAGCGACCTGATCCTGCGGACGCTGCAGCGCGAACTGTTCCAGGCGCGGATGAAGCAGAACGTAAACCTGTTCAACGAAGCGCTGGAAGCCTCCAGGATTCACGGCAAAAAGCTCGTCATCGCCAAAGACATGACGTCGTCTATCAACTACCGGGCGCTTTTCATCGGCAGCTATCTGCTCGGCAGCAAAGTACAGAGCTTGTTGAAAGGCGAGCAGACGGTCGGCGTGCTTCTGCCTACATCCGTCGGGCATTTGGTTACCTTGTTTGCCCTGTTTCGCATCGGCGTGACCCCGGCCATCCTGAATTTCTCGCTCGGCATCCGCTCGCTTCTGGATTGCTGCGAAACAGCCGGGATCAAAACGGTCCTGACCTCCCGCGTGTTTATTGAAAAAGGAAAGCTGCAGCACCTGATCGCCGGACTGGAAGGCCGCGTTCGCATCGTTTACCTGGAGGATGTAAAGGCGTCCGCCACGGCGGGCAACAAGCTTTCCGCCCTGTTCTCCTATCTGACCGGCAAACGTTCGGAAGCGACGACAAACGAGCTGATCCTGTTTACATCCGGCAGCGAAAGCAAGCCGAAGGGCGTCGTACTGACACATACCAACCTGTACGCCAACATCATGCAGGTGAAAAGCGTCATCGACCTGACGAACAAGGACAAGATATTAAACGCGCTGCCGATGTTCCACAGCTTCGGGCTGACGGCAGGCACAATGCTTCCTGTCATCGCGGGCATCCCGGTCTACCTGTATCCGAGTCCGCTGCATTACAAGGTTATTTCGGAGCTGTGCTACGACCAGAACATCACGCTCATGTTCGGGACATCGACATTCCTCGCGGGCTACGGCAAATTTGCTCATCCGTACAACTTCTACTCGCTCCGCTACATCTTCGCCGGAGCGGAAAAGCTGAAGCCCGATGTACGGCAGATGTGGATGGACAAATTCGGCGTACGCATTTTTGAAGGCTATGGCGCCACGGAGACATCCCCGATCCTGTCGCTCAATACGCCGCTTGCCAACAGACCGGGCACCGTCGGACGCCTTTTGCCCGGCATGGAATACCAGCTGGAACAGGTAGAAGGCATCTCCCATGGCGGCGAGCTGCTCGTCAAAGGCCCGAACGTCATGAAGGGCTATCTGATTCACGGCAAAGGGTTCATACCCGCCGAAGAATGGTACCACACGGGCGATCTCGTGGAAGCCGATGCCGACGGATTCTTGACCATTCAGTCCCGGCTGAAGCGCTTCGCCAAGATCGGCGGCGAAATGGTTTCGCTCAATCTCGTAGAGGAGCTGGCTGCCCAGTGCTTCGGCCACTCCGATTTTGCCGCCGTCACGATCAGCGACGCCCGCAAAGGAGAGCGCATTCTCCTCTACACGGCAGATGAAACGGCAAAGCTGGATCGACTGCGGGCTTATTTGGTAGAGAAGCAATTTTCGCCTCTGCTGCTCCCGACTTCTATCCGATTGACCAAAGTGCTGCCCTTGCTCGGCAGCGGAAAAACGGACTACGTCACGCTGAAACAAATGGCTGAAAAAGGAGAACCCGCATGATGAAAAATCGAATGCGACCGCTGCAAGCTCTCTATTTTACCCAGTTCCTGTCTGCTTTCGCCGACAACATGATCCTGTTTGTCATCGCCAATTTGCTGCAAGACAACGGCTTTTCACCTGTGATGCTGGCGCTTGTTTCGATGGCCTTCTTTCTTCCTTATATCGCTTTGGCCCCGCTCGTGGGGCCTTTCGCCGACAAGCATCCCAAGTCGTTTGTGCTGGTCATTGGCAATCTGATCAAGGTACTGGGGGTCCTGCTGCTTCTGGTCATTGACCAAAGCAGCATCCTGATGCTGATGCTCGCTTACTTTACCGTCGGAGTGGGGGCGGTTGTCTACTCACCAGCCAAGTACGGCATCCTGCCGGAGCTGACGCAAAATGAAGACCAGCTCTTCCATGCCAACGCCCGGATCGAAGCGTATACGATCATCGCCATTTTGACCGGGATCGGGGGCGGCGGAGCGATTGCCGCCATGACTCCCACCCTCGTATCGTCCGTCATCTGTCTGGTCCTGTACGGCCTGTCAGTGTTGATGACCTTCCACATCCCGCGGATCAACGGAAATGCGATGATTCGCTACGGAACGGAAACCCGCCTGTTCTTCGCGCACTTCCGGCAGCTGCTGAAAAAGCCGGAGACCGGATTTGCCATCATCGGCACAGGCGCCTTCTGGATGAGCTCCTCGGTCCTGCGTGTAGCGGTCATCGCCTGGATTCCGGTCTCGCTTGGGATTGATCCGAAAAGCTCCGCGGTTTCGCTGATTTTGGCGACGACGTCCATCGGGATTATCGCCGGTGCGTTTCTCGCTCCCAAGCTGATTCCGCTCCAGCGGTTTTACCGCTCGATCCTGTACGGCTTCCTGATGTTTGTGCTGATCCTGCTGTTCCCGCTGTTCCATATCACGGCGGTTGCCATCTTGTTTTTGCTCCTGGTTGGCTTTATGGGCGGCGTGTTTATCGTCCCGATGAACACGGTCCTGCAGGAGGAAGGAAAGAAGATGGTCGGCACGGGAAAGACGATTGCCATTCAAAACTTCGTCGAGAACGCGCTGATGCTGGTTGGCACGGGCATCTACTACGTCATTGTTTATCTCGGCGCAACCGTCTCCGGAGCGATTATTGTCCAGGGCCTTCTGCTGCTGGTGTTCCTGCTGTATCTGGCAGGGCAGACCAAACGGCTGGCGAGGACGCGGATGTAGGGACGCCCGGACGCATCCTGTTTTAGAA
>NZ_JAUMSJ010000003.1:0-349742 GCF_037834415.1 Brevibacillus borstelensis
GTGTTAAGAGCGAGGCCCGACCTCTTCAATCGTTTTTATCGACGCTCGGCAGTTAAGGTGCAGTTTGATAGCGCAAAGTGGTAGTACATGGGACTCGATAGTAAATCGGATAAACGCATCTGGCTCTCGATTGATTCTGTCAACAATCAGGCGGCGTCCGGTTTTCTCCGGATCGATTCCCTCCGCGCCAGTAAAGGTGCCATGTGCCTCGCCACTGAAGAAAACCAGATTGAACAGTCGGTTCCACTTTGTATTGCCATCCTTCAATTCTTCGAGAATCTATGTGCCAGTCTGGAAGCATTTTCATACTCCTCCCGCCAAAGGCATAGTTCGGCATCCGTTACATCGATCGGCATGAATGTCCGACAATACCAAAAAGGTATGACAAGGAATTCAAAATGAAATAGACTCATTTGCCGGTAGTGGTCAGTTACAACCGGAAGATAAGGTAATGCGTGACCTTCAGAAGCATATTCGGGATTTGGAAGAGGAGACTATAAAATCTTAAAAAAGGCGATGCACTACTTCTCAAGAGAGAAAATTACTTTGGATTGGTTTACGCAAAAAATCCTTTCTTCCATGGTAAAGGAGAAGAAGGAAGCTGGGTGGGCTTTTGCCTCTTTTCCCAATCTATCACCCACTCTGACGAATTTTTGACCTGGCTTCAATAAGGGCAGGTTATCTGCCGTGTATCCGCAATCGGCCAGTACACTGCGGAAAGGCTCCCGTTAGCAACTTCTTTGTCCACTTTTTTGGCAGCATGGATTTCAATGAGGTTCCGATTTCAATTTCTGCCTTTTCACGCTTCCCCTCCCTGGGAACACAGGTAATGTTTTGTAGAATGCTACAAGCATGTAATCTAAAGACAAATATTTTGCCATTTTGCAAATGAAGTGCAGATGATGAATCTCCTAAACCATGAACCGGAATTCCAGCTATTACTGTCTTCCTTACAAGGTTTTTTGTCAGGACCGAATGTTATCTTTATGCAAGAAACTCTGTTTGCTATGCCCGCCCTTTCTGTTGGGAATTAATTAGAACTCAAAAATGGAAAGGAATACATCAAACGACAATTTGGTTTCAATGAGGATGCGTTTGTCATCATGTACTTTAGGTTTCCTAAACAATGAGTTTTACATCTCGTGTGTTACGTTTTAACCACAAACTGAGAAACCCAGCCTTTTCCATTACGTACTATTTCATAAAGTCGATTGCGAAGGGTGGATTTGTTATGTTTGAGTTTATTGCCCATGTCCTCCACCTATTTATTTCACTTATTGCTGATATTTGAACTGGGAGCAAATGCTAAATTCACCCCTTCCGAACTTACCGTTTTGTGAAAATAACAAGCAGCTTTTTTTCTTTAGACTCAAGTAAATAGCCCCCAACTCACTTGCGTCCCTATACATTATGATAAAATACTTCATTAGAGGTGAATCCATTGATAATTCAAGTCAATTTTGCTCCCTACGATACGGAATTCTTTTCTTGTTCTGCAAGAGTCGGGCGAAAAATCAATAAACTAAAAGTAGAATTCTATGATTGGCTTTATGACAAAGATGTTGATCATAGCTTCTGGATATATCACAACGGTGAAAAGTTTGCTGTTAACTATAGATCCAATGCATTTATCTACTGGTTAAATACCATAGATTATTTCATCTCATATTCCGTTTGAAACTTGGATAAGTCACTTTTACAAACCACACGGGATAACATCACCTGATGAACTTGACGAGTACCGTATTGCGAGATCATGAAACATCCACCTCTTATACAAAGAGATTCCATCCATGTCACATGAATATTCGAGCGTTTCGATGCAACATCGAACCTCTCTTTCTTCTTCATTTTTCCGTCAAAAAAATAATATTTGCAAAGGAAGTTTCCAGCAGCCAAAAGCATGCTACAATGAAATCTGGAAATTGTCGCGAAAGGAGTTGAACAGATGGAGACGGCGATTGAAAAGGCGCTCGGAGTCATGTTGGAAAACTGGGACCGGTTGAAGAAAAGCCAGGTGGATGACGCCGAGGAGGACGCAAATCAGTTCGAGGCTTCCTTTTACGTGTTGATCGAACAGATCCGCGCCTGGTTCACCCGGCTGGAAGAGACGCCCCAGTCGCTTGACGATGCTGTGCTGCTCCCGGAAATGGAGAAGATCGTGCAGCGGCTGCCAGGCGAACTGATCTTGAATTTCGAGACAGAGCTGGAATTGATCGTCGATGGAGAAACAAGAGTGGAAGACGAAAAATACGACTAAGATCAAAATGAAAATCGGTAGAAACAAAGGAAGCAGGATATGATCAAAAAGAAATGGCTCCTCGTTGTCTCTCTGATCGCCCTTCAATTTGCATGTGCTTTTTCGCCTGTTCCTGCCAAAACGGGTTCTACTCCCACACCTATTTTGGAATACCATTCCATCGCGGACAAAAAAGACGACATCTACTGTGTCGATCCCGTTACCTTTGAAGAACAAGTAAAAACCATCTTGCAACTGGGCTATCAGCCAATCACTGCATCAGAATTGCTCGAAATGTGGAAAAGCAAGCAAAATACGGTTTCCAAGCCCATTTTGTTGACGTTTGACGATGGCTACAAGGACAACTACACCACTGCCTTTCCGATCTTGAAAAAATATCAAATCAAAGCAACCGTATTCTTGGTCACTTCCTCCATCGGAAAACCCAATTTTTTGTCGTGGGATGAGATTAAGGAAATGCAAGACAGCGGTTTGATAGATTTTGAGTCGCATACGGACACTCACTCGAATCTGTTGAAATTGAAAGCGGATCAAGTGAGAAATGAGTTTGTGGAGTCGAAACAGATATTGGAGCAGCACCTGAACAAGCCTGTACGAATCCTTGCCTACCCGTACGGTTATCATCGGGCGTACATGTTCCCTATGTTAAAAAAGGCCGGTTATGAAATGGCGCTATCCACAAATCCCGGATTCGCCGGCCAGCGGCAAGGAATGTTTGCTGTACGTCGCATTACGACAACCAGCGACCCTCTGGTGCACCTTCGTTGAATTCATGCTCTCTTCGCAAAACGATTGGCTTGCAATCGTGTAAAGACATAAACAAAGGATTGCTGTCAGACCGGCGGCAATCCTTTCTCTTCGTTTGAACGCAGATCAACACTGGATGCTTTGAATGACTGTATAACAGCATGAGGTTGATTTCTGCCCACAGCTTGCGGCATTCCGCTGTTTCCTCTTATCAAACGAGCAGCCACCCGGTGCTTGTTTTTCAGGCTTATTGCCTAGGTGCCGATGTACGTCCTGCTTCTTGCTTTCCGGTCGCACACTCCTGACAAAAGCGCTTCGAGCCGGAAAAGGCTGTATAGTGCTTCTCCTTTGCGCACTTTCTGCATGTCCAATAAAGAGCACACGACATCGAATAGTTTTCCTGTGGCGTATTCTTTTCCAACTGGACGGCAGCGCGATGCTTGATTAACAGATTTGCCGTATTGATCGCATCGGTAAGCGCAGAGTGCAGCCTTCCCTGAACCTCCAAGCCGGATTGTACGACGGCATCTTTCAGCTTCATTTGTGGACGTCCACCCAGCAACTGGCTGATCGCCGGTTGAATATCGTTATAATTTTTCAACCAATTCAGGCTTATCCCATATCGCGCGCAATGCTCAATGAATAACAGTCTGTCATCTCCTCCCCACGAGCATAAATAGTAATCGTTGCCGAGCCACTCGATAAACTGGCGGATGCCTTGCGCAAACGGAACGACCCGCTCTAAATCGGCTTCTTTCATCCCAATAAATTTTCTCGTTCTCAGGCCGATTCTCCCTCTTAATTCAGGATGTGTGTAGCACTGAAAGGTATTCAACTGTGTCGACTGAGGATCCGACAGATTGATCTTTCTTGCGCCAATTTCGATAATTTCAGGAGTTTGTCCCTTTTCATATGTAAACGTAGTCTCTAGATCAAACACAACTGCATCCATATTGTCACCTCACGTACACCATCATGTAGTCAACCAGTTTATTATAACGCAGCTACTGCCATACTACTCGCAAATACTTCCGGTAAAGCTTGTCCAGCTGTTCGGTTGGATCTGCAATGACGCTTCTGTACAACCCGGCGGACTCCGTAAAATGTCTGATCTGCTCTTCTATAAAAAGATTCAACACATCGATACGCGCTTCGAGGTTCAGCTCCTCTCCCGCTATCTTTCTTTTCAGCAACTCCCCGATTACTCGTTTTACCTCTGATTCGCCTAGCAGATCATTGACCAATTCCTGAAACAAAATCGGGGGATTTGTATGGTACTTCTCAATCCACATACACGCCAATAAAGGCCGTAGAACGTAGAAGTATTTCTTTATCCGTACCTGTTCGCCTTGCAAGTAATCCCGATAGTTGCCTTTCGCCATGCTGAGATAATGGTGGAGGGACGCCTTTGGCGAGAATACCTGATGCCTGATATTCAGCATCTCCTCCTTAAAGCCGTAAGCATCGTGATAGACGATATCGGAAATCAACCATTCCAACAACGGCGGATTTGATTTTCTGAACAGCACTAAAGCCTTCCTGATATCCCATCCGCTAATATCAAGCACATCATTGATCGGCTCCTCAATGACATCCCTTTTGTCGTCGATGGACAGATACCAATCAATGGGTCTGATATATACAAACCTCACGTCGTAGTCGCTGTCCCGCGACGGAAATCCCCATGCCCGGCTTCCCGATTCCACTGCAAATAAGATGCGTACCTGCTGCTCATCTTCTATCCTTTTAAGTGCTTTTTGAATCGTTTCGATCATGTTCTTCCTCCGGCTTTCTGCTCAAAATCAAGCCTTGCATCACTTGTTATTCAATTTTGTCAGCAGCTCGATGATTTTTTCGTTTTGATCAATTTGTGCAACAATATTGGAGTTAAGCTTTCTTATCGCATCGTAAATGCTGAGCGCGCCAGCCAGCATCAGAATCAGGAACAGTATTTCCATCATGTTTATACTCCTTCCGTCAAGCTATTTTTGTAACGATCTCACAGACAGCATTTGAGGGCGCATCTCACCGTTCGATTTGTCTCGGAGTCTCTGCTATAAATATTTGTGCTATTCATCTCCTACTATTTTCAGAGCGCTTCCTCTAAACCAATATAAAGGAATATAATGAACGAAGCCACTGAAGTTTATTATTTGCCTGGCAAAAGCTCGTCTTGCTATCGGAATATGAAAAAACAAATGCCGCTCTATAGCCGAAAAGTATTACCAGGAACATAAGCTGCCGATGTGAATAAAAAAATACCCTCCGGATGCCGGAGGGTCAAGAGATGGTGCTTGGAGGAGTTTCATCGCGTCGAGTACAGTACATAGTACGCCGTCACACGGTCCTCTGCTTTAGACGTATCCCCAGTGGGCGGCCCATTCGGCGCCCGTTTTTCGGTTTTAAAACGCATGTTCGATATGGGTTATCACCGGCGTCTGACCTGTATGGGCTTCACCGCCGCGGTCCTGATATTGAATCCCCACGACATCAAAGCGAAACGGTCTGCTCGGCTTTGTCTTCGCTTGCAAATATGCAAGCGCCATCTCTCTCAGCTTTTTTTTCTTCTGGCGAGTAATGGATTCTAAAGCTGACCCGTATTTCATGCTGGTGCGAGTACGGACCTCGACGAAGACGAGGACATCCCCTTCCCATGCGACCAAGTCGATTTCACCTCTTGCTGTCCGATAATTCCGCTCTTCTATGCGAAGCCCCTTTTGCAGCAAATAAGCTTCCGCTATGCGCTCGCCCCACTGCCCAAGTTCCCTACGGACATCATTCATCCCTTTTTCTTGCCTCCTTTGTCGAGACGGTAGACAAAAGCGAGGACTTCCGCTACTACCTGGTACAGTTCCGGAGGGATTTGCTGGTTCATGTCGAGCTTGCCCAGCACTTCTACCAGAGAGGGGTCCTGCTGAATCGGGATGTTGCTGTCCTTGGCAGCCTTCAACAGGTTTTCCGCCACGTAGCCCTTGCCTTTCGCGACCACCGTAGGCGCCTCCATTACTCCAGCCTGATAGCGCAGCGCAACGGCTTGCTTCCGTTTTTCTCTTTCAAAAGGAGGGGTGCTCATACGCGATAATCTACCCCCTTGTAGTCAGCTAACATGTATCCGCTGTTGTTGCCCAGCCGTGGTGCTGCCCGTTTGGCGTCAGGAATGTCCTGAACCTTCATGGAAGAAAGCTGATAGCCGATGCCTTGCAATTGGGTAACCAGCCCCTCCCGCATGTTCTGAACGAGCGGCTCCACCCAGTCGTTGTTGTTAAACACCTGGATATTCACAATTCGGTTGACGATCCCGACATCCAGCATCGTCGTTCCCATCGCGCTTAGGTCAAGGTGGAAAAACAATCGGCAGTTTTCCGGGTCCAGCTCTCCCCCGCTTTTCTTCCTGGATTCGATCTGAACGTAGGCCGTATCTTCGCCTTCATTGGTCCGGATGGGAATTTGCATGACCACTTGCGCGAGCGGCTGGTTGGAAGGCTGTGCCAGCATGAGCTGTTGGCCGGTAACTTGCTGGAGCAGCGTATCTGCTGCATCGCGCAGTCCTGTTGGCATGCCATGTATCGAACTTGTGGAAAGCTCCAGTAAAAGCGACTTAACGGACTCCAGCTGCCTGTGTGCTTCCTGCGTTCCCTTCATTGCTTGTCCAATCGCTTCACGCTCGTGGGACAGTCCCAGCTGCCGAAACATCTCCAGAATCGGATGCTCATTTTTCGAAGTCTGAGCGGATGAAGGCGGTGCCCCTTTAACTGTGCCTGCTTCCGCTCCTTCCGATTGGAAAACCCGAACCATCTCGTCGGCGGAAGCTGCTGCGCCTCCTGTGACCGTCCGAGTCTGGCTCAGCGTCTGATTGCCAGCTTCTGTGAACGGCTGCTGTCCAGCAAGCGCCCCAGCCATTCCTCCTTTTGTCTGCCCAGCTACAGCAGCAGAGCTGGACGAAGACTGCGGCAACGGTGAATATGCAGGATTCCCTTCCGGCAGCTTTACCGCCAGCGTGGAAACTTTATCGCGGAGCTGTCCTACGATCATCCGAAGCTGGGCATTGAGGGATTCCGGAGACGCAGTTCCACCTCCCCCACCCGGAGGCTTTGCCTGGCTTCCAGCTTGAGCAGGGTTCATCTCAGCCGTTTCCTCCGATTGCAAAAAGCTGTCGGCTTGCTTTAGAAAGGCCTGTATGACTTGGGTGAACGGCTTTTCCGACAAAAATGCCTTCAGTCCTGCAACCGAATCGAAATTCACCGGCAAGTTTCGTTTAAGAGCCAGCAGGAACGCGTCCAGTGTGCCTTGATCCGCTCCCAAACGCTGTGTCACTGCGGCATAGCTTTGCACAATATCCCGATTTACCGGCAGATTTGACCCTACCAACGCCTGCACGATCGCCCGATTCTCTTTTGTATCCGCAAATCCAAGAGACTTCATCAGGCCTTCGAGCGACGCCTCCGCCGCGGTTCCACCCTGCGGAGAGTTCAACACCTTCATCGTAACGACACCGCTGGATGGCTGAACTTGAAGCCAGGCGCGCTGGCCCGCCTCCAGATTGGCTTCCAGCTTTGCCTGTACCTGCATGCCCCCGATTTGGACCAATGCCATATTTTCCGGGTATGTTCTCACTACCGCTCCGGTAAATACCTGACCAGGCGTAAACTCAACCGGTTTGGGAGCTGCAGCGCCGGTGCGCTGCATGAGGGACTGTACCATTTGCGCAGGGGAAAACATGTCATGCCTCCTAATTGCCAGGCCGGCTCAGAAGCTTCAGGCCTGCGCCTTCACTCCGGTAAACGTCTTCCGATGAATCGGGGTGGTACCGTAGCGCTCCAGGGCTGCCAGATGCTCTGCCGTACCGTAGCCAGCGTTTTTTTCAAAGCCGTATTGAGGATATAATTCTGCGTATTTTGCCATCATTCGGTCACGCGTCACTTTTGCTACGACCGAGGCTGCGGCGATAGAGACACTTTTGCCGTCGCCGCCGATAATCGGCAATTGCCTGTAAGGCAGATCCTTTAGCTGTACAGCGTCGATCAGGCAAGCGTCTGGAACAAGCGACGCATCAGCTATGGCCAGCTTCATCGCTTCTTTCGTCGCTTCCAGGATATTGATCGCATCGATGCGTTCGGCGGAAACAATACCGATCCCGACGGCAACCGCTTTGGATGTAATCACCTCGTAAAATGCTTCTCTCGTAGCAGCAGGAAGCTTTTTCGAGTCGTTCAAACCGGGCAGGTAAAAGTCTGGCGGCAAACAAACAGCCGAAGCTACTACAGGCCCGGCCAGAGGACCGCGTCCGACTTCGTCAATCCCCAGAAGATGCTCGTATCCTTCGGCCCAAAGCGACCGTTCAAAAGTGGTCATCTCCTCCCACTGAAGGGCAAGCTTGGCTTGTCTGGCCTCGGCCTGCTCCAGTTGACGGGCAAGCTCTTGTACGCCTTTCCGTTTATCTTCTTTCAGCAATTGTAAATAATCTTTGGGGACCTCGTCCATTTTTTCTAGCAGATCCCGTATTTCTTTTATCGACATTTCTGCCAGATTCATTGATTTCATCACCTTGCACTATGTATTTACGAAAAAACCCGTCTACCCACGGGATAGACAGGTGTGCATCTATATGCCTTTTACATAAGGGCTTGCGGCTTGCCGATCGGTTCTTCCATTTCCCAATCGATGGGGCGCTCCAGCGTTACAGTCCCCAATTTGCCTGACCGCAGCTCGCGCAAAAACAGTTCGGCTGCCTTGTCATAGTCGATTTCCCCGCCCGATATAAGGCACCCGCGCTTTTTGCCGATCTCCTCGAGCATGTTTACGCGGTCACCAGGCAGCTCCTTTAGTATGAACCGCTCCATCAAGCGTTCCGGGTAATAGTGCATCATGTAGCTGATCGCAAACAGGGCCACTTCGGTAAAATCGATCAGCTCATCCTTGATGGCGCCGCTGGCTGCCAGACGAAGGCCGACCATCTGATCTTCAAACTTCGGCCACAGAATGCCTGGGGTATCGAGCAGCTCCAAGGTGTCGCCCATCTTTACCCATTGCTGAGCCTTGGTTACAGCCGGCCTGTCACCCGTTTGGGCCACTGCCCGCTTGGCCAGCCGATTAATCAGCGAGGATTTTCCCACGTTCGGAATCCCGAGAATCATAATCCGGATCGCTCGGGCCTGCATGCCGCGCTCCGCTCGCTTGGACAGCATGTCTGCCGCCAGCTCCTTGCAAACTTCCGGCAGCTTGTTCACGCCTTTCCCGCTCAACGCGTCGATCGGGAGAGTCCGGAGGTTGCGCTCGCGGAAGTATCGAACCCACTCTTCTGTTACCTTGTCATCCGCCAGGTCGGCTTTGTTCAGCAGAAGCAGCCGCGGCTTTTCGCTTACGATTTCATCAATCATCGGATTGCGGCTCGACAGCGGCAACCGGGAGTCGAGCAGTTCGATCACCACGTCAATCTGCTTCAGCTTTTCCGTAACCTGTCTGCGGGCCTTTGCCATATGCCCGGGAAACCACTGAATGGCCATGACGTCTCACCTGCCTCTTTTGTCATACATAAGGTCGTCCGATCAACGGGTCATACGAAAACCGGAGACTGGCCAAAATACGAACTCGGCCCGGCCAACCACACGGTCCAGCGGCACGGGGCCGATCGCTCGGCTATCGTGGCTGTTCAGGCGGTTGTCGCCAAGGACAAATATTTGTCCTTCTCCGATCTGGACAGGACCGAAATCATCTGTCAGCGGGATTTTCATACCCGCCGCTTCCTTGCGATTTTGCTCCAGGTAAGGCTCGTCAACGACTTTCCCGTTTATCAATAACTGGTCATTTTTCACTTCCACCGTATCTCCCGCTACAGCCACAACCCGCTTGATGTAATCGCGCTTTTCTTCGGCATGGAAAACGATAATATCGCCGCGCTTGGGCTGGGAGAGGTAGTAAATCGCTTTATTGACCACCAATTTTTCGTTGTTATGTAAGGTGCGTTCCATCGATTCGCCGTCAACGATGAAGGGGGCAAACAGAAACGTTCGGATTAAAAACGCCAAAATAACCGCTATACCTAGTGCCTTGAGCCATTCCCATGTCTCGTTTTTGGTTCGGCTGGAGGCGACTTCTTCGCTCATGTTTCGATCCCTCCGCTTCTGCCGGTATCTTCCCCGAAATAGGGTTTCTCCATTCTAATGCAATGGAAAAAGAGGCCCGGCTAGCAGGCCAGACCCCTTTTTTATCGAACGCTTGCTATTATCGACGAATTTCCTTGATGCGGGCTGCCTTACCAACGCGATCGCGCAGATAGTACAGTTTCGCACGGCGAACTTTACCGTGGCGCACAACCTCGATCTTGTCGATCTTTGGAGTGTGTACCGGGAACGTACGCTCAACACCTACGCCGTAAGAAATCTTACGAACGGTGAAGGTTTCGCTGACACCTGTACCACGGCGGCGGATCACAACGCCTTCAAACAGCTGGATACGCTCGCGCTGACCCTCGATAACCTTTACGTGAACACGAACAGTGTCACCAGGTCGGAACGCAGGAATGTCCTGTTTCAGTTGCTCTTTTTCCAATTCACGAATTACTTGGTTCATCCTCAATTCCCTCCTTCCGATCAGACGTTCTTACCCGTCTATTCAAGAGCCGATCTATCAATCGGGATACGAGTAGCGGACCGCCTTAGTCAGCGGGCAAAATTGCCACAAGAAGTATATTAGCATATTGACCTGCAAACTACAAGGTTTATTCCTTAGACAAGCCCGAATTTTTTTCCTCTTGTTCCAGCTCGCGCAGCAGCTTTTGCATTTCCTCCGTCATTTCCATGGCCGCAAGCAGGTCGGGCCTGCGTTCTTTTGTTCTCCTCAGAGATTCCTTCAGCCGCCAGCGAACGATATTGGCATGGTGGCCCGAGAGCAGGATGTCAGGCACCTTCCATCCGCGGAACTCCGCAGGACGCGTATAGTGAGGATGCTCCAGCAATCCGGTGGTAAAGGAATCCTCCACTGCCGAGCTCTCGTTGCCCAACGCTCCCGGCTGGAGACGGACGACACTGTCGATGACGACCATGGCAGCCAGTTCGCCTCCGGTCAACACATAGTCCCCGATCGATATCTCATCGGTCACGAGGTATTGGCGGATGCGTTCGTCATAGCCCTCGTAGTGCCCGCAAACAAACACCAGATGCTCTTCGCGGGCCAGCTCCTCCGCCAGCTTTTGACTATGCGGCTTTCCTTGGGGACACATCAGGATGACGCGCGGCTTCACCTCGGCGGTTACCGCCTCCACCGCCCGAAACAGCGGTTCCGGCTTGAGCACCATGCCGCCTCCGCCGCCGTACGGCGTATCGTCCACGGTACCGTGCTTGCTCTCGGAAAACTCCCGAAAATTCGTCACGTGGAAGTCGACGATGCCCTTCTCCTTCGCTTTGCCGAGAATGCTGCTCCCCAAAACTCCTTCAAACATCTCGGGAAACAGCGTCAAAATGTCTATTCGCACCGATTGCCCTCCTCTACAGCAAGCCTTCCATCAGGTGGCAGACAACGCGTTTGCCGGCAATATCCACTTCCTTGATGCAATCGTCAATATACGGCAAAAGGATTTCTCCGCGCTTCCCTTTTACGACCCATACATCATTGGCGCCAGGCTGCAGGACATCGACGATTTTCCCCAGCTCCTCTCCCGTATCTGTCACCACCTGACAGCCTACCAGCTGGTGTATGTAAAATTCGTCTTCCTCCAGCTCCAGCAAAGCATCGTCAGGAATCTTCAGTTCGCCGCCCTTGAATTTTTCCACGTCGTTAATAGACGGGTATCCCTCGAAGCTGAGGATTTCAAAATCCTTATGGGAGCGACGAGTCGCGACCTTGAGCACGATCGGCTTTTCCAGGGAAGGGTGGAACAATTGCAGCTCGCTGCCCTTTTTAAAACGCTCATCGGGGAAATCAGTCGTGGAAATGACCCTGACCTCTCCCCGCAGTCCCTGCGTGTTTACCAGCTTTCCCACTGTATAGTAACGCTTTTCACTCATGCGGTTCCTCCTTTCGGTTCGCGAAAACCCAAGTTTCGAGTAACAGCTGTTGAGACAACACGGCTGTTTACTCGTAAGTTGCCGGTCCCTTTCGAATCTCGTCGACAACACCGTCTTTTAACAGGATTACCGTTCCTGACATTTTTTCTTCCCAAACGTCGCCGATTTCAATCTGAACCGGGCTTTGTACCGTCATATAGTCCAATTCCGCACCGGCAGGCAAGGTTTCCACCAGCTTCAGCTGCACGTTCAATTGCTCCAGCTTTTCCTGCCGGCGGCGCTCTTCCTGCGAAATTTTCGTCTGTACCTCTTGCAGCAAGTCTCCCGACCGTTTGCGGGCATCAGCCAAAAGCTTTTTCGCCTGAAATTCCCACTGCTGCCATTCGTCATGCTGTTGACGGAGCTGCCTTTGATACTGCTCGGTTAGCGCGGCGCGAGACGCTTCGGTCAATACGATTTTCACCTGGACCGTGCGTAAGATAGTGAGCACGTCTGCCATTTCCTCCCGTAAGGACTAGTTGACATCTGGACCTATAGAAAAAAGACTGGGACACCTCCCAGCCTTTCCTAGACAATCTCAACCGTGACCCGCTTGTCCGTTTGCACAGATGCGGCGGTCACGACAGTGCGAAGAGCCTTCGCGATTCGTCCCTGCTTGCCGATGATTTTCCCCATATCATCGGGATGCACCGACAGTTCGTAGACGAGCGTGCGCTCTTTCTCCACCGCGTTGACACGAACTTCATCAGGATGATCGACGAGAGCCTTTGCGATCGTTTCGACCAGTGCTTTCATCATCAGACCTCCAGATGAACGGCTTACTTGCCGTATTTGGTTTCGTGTACTTTCGCCATAACGCCTGCTTTGGAGAGCAGGTTGCGAACGGTATCAGTCGGAGCTGCACCATTCAGAATCCATTGCACCGCTTTCTCAGTGTCAATGTTAACAACAGCCGGTTGAGCAACCGGGTTGTAGTAACCGATTTCCTCGATGAAACGGCCATCACGCGGAGAACGGGAGTCAGCAACGACTACACGGTAGAATGGAGCTTTCTTGGAACCCATACGCTTCAGACGGATTTTAACTGCCATGTTGTTCACCTCCTATATGGATCAACGCGATCAGAATCACGTTGGCAATGCTTATCTGAACCATCGCCGCCTTTGCTTGCGCAAAAAACAGGCGAAGAGATCATCCCTGTTATTTGAATGGCGGCTTGAAATTGAACGGGAAGTTGTTTCCTCCCTGATTGCCGCCTTTGCCCAAGAACGGAAGTCCGAAGCCTTTTTTCTTCGCCTTCTTCTTCATCTTGTCTGCGACGCCGGTAAACTGCTTCATCATCTTCTTCATCTCGTCAAACTGCTTGATGAACCGGTTTACTTCCTGAATCGTTGTCCCGCTGCCCGCCGCAATGCGTTTTCGGCGGCTGGCGTTGAGCAGCTCGGGATTGGAGCGCTCTTCTTTGGTCATCGATTTGGCGATCGCCTCGACACGGGCAATCTGTTTTTCATCCACCTTCACGGAGCCCTTCATCTTGTTCATTCCCGGCATCATCCCGAGAAGGTCCTCAAAAGGCCCAAGGTTGCGCATCTGCTGCATGGCGTCGAGGAACATGTCAAACGTAAATTCCCCTTGGCGCATCTGGCGTTCCATCTCTTTGGCCTTCTCTTCATCGACGGCTTCCTGCGCCTTTTCGATCAGGCTGAGCACATCGCCCATCCCGAGAATCCGGGAGGCCATGCGATCGGGGTGAAACGGCTCCAGTGCGTCCAGTTTTTCGCCCATCGCGGCAAACTTGATCGGCTTGCCTGTCACTGCTTTCACGGACAAGGCTGCACCGCCGCGCGTATCGCCGTCAAGCTTGGTCAGGATCACGCCCGTCAGCTCCAACTGGCTGTTGAAGCTCTCTGCCACGTTGACGGCATCTTGACCTGTCATCGCGTCGACTACGAGCAAGATTTCGTCCGGCTTGGCTACTTCGCGCACTTGCTTCAGCTCTTCCATCAGCGCTTCGTCAATATGCAGCCGGCCCGCCGTGTCGATAATCACATAGTCGAGGTGATTGGCTTTCGCATGGTCGATCGCCTGTTTGGCAATCTCGACCGGGCTCACCTGATCACCCAGAGAGAAAACGGGAACATTCAGTTGATCGCCCAAAACCTGCAGCTGCTTGATGGCTGCCGGACGGTAAATGTCGGCTGCGACCAACAGCGGTTTGCGATTTTGTTTTTGCAAGTACTTGGCCAGCTTGCCGGTCGTCGTCGTCTTACCGGCCCCTTGCAGACCAGCCATCATGACGACTGTTGGCGGTCGATGAGACGCGGCCAGTTGGGCGACGTTTCCGCCCATTAATTCGATCAGCTCTTCGTTGACGATCTTGATGACCATCTGGCCGGGAGTAAGGCTCTTCAGCACCTCTTGCCCGACTGCCCGCTCTTTTACGCGGGCAACGAAATCCTTTACGACCTTGAAATTGACGTCGGCTTCCAGCAGGGCCAGACGGACCTCGCGCATCGCCTCATTGACGACGGTCTCGTCGATCTTGCCTCTGCCGCGCAGCTTGTCAAATGCGCTCTGCAGCCGGCTGGCTAAGCTTTCAAACGCCATACGAGCCCTCCTAATCCATCTCTGACAGTTGGTGGAGCAAAGTCATCAAGTCAGCTCTCGCCCCGCTGTCCGCAAGTCCCCCGACGATGCTCTCCATCCGGTCAAGCAATGCCTGCCGCTGTTCATGCCTGGCGGATAAACGCAGCTTGTCTTCGTATTCGAAGAGCTGTTTTTCCGCCCGCTTGATGTGATCGTACACGGCCTGTCTGCTGACCTCGTGCATCTCGGCAATTTCGCCCAGCGACAAATCGTCCAGATAGTACAGCTCCAGATATTCGCGCTGCTTGCCCTTGAGGAGCGGTGCGTAAAAGTCAAACAAGAGATTAACTTGATTGGTTTTTTCGAGCATGTAACCAATCCTTTGCTGAGAGGTACTCGAATCATCCTGTAAAGACTTTTTCCTTTACAGCACGATACCTATACTACCTAATTCCCCATGTACTGTCAAGCTTTTTTATTGACAAGATTTTCGGAACAACCATCACGGGTTTTGGTCGTGAAATATCAAGCCTCTGCCTGCTGCCCGCCCTCTGTCTCCTGAGCGATCAATCCGGCGAACAAGGCATGGACAAACTGCTCCGGATCAAACGGCTGCAGGTCGTCCATCCGCTCGCCCAATCCCACGTATTTCACCGGGATGTTCAATTCATTGCGAATCGCGATGACGATGCCGCCCTTTGCCGTACCGTCCAGCTTCGTGAGGACAATCCCTGTCACCCCGGCGGACTTGCCGAACGTTTTCGCTTGCGAGAGAGCATTTTGTCCCGTCGTGGCATCGAGTACGAGGAGGACTTCATGCGGCGCGCCCGGCAACTCCCGCTGCAGGACGCGGTGGACCTTGCTCAGCTCTTCCATCAGGTTTACTTTGTTTTGCAAACGTCCCGCCGTATCGCACAGGAGGATGTCTGCTCCGCGCGACTTCGCCGCCTGCAGCGCATCGTAGATCACGGCAGCTGGATCGGCTCCCTGCTGGTGCTTGATCACGTCGACTCCCACGCGCTCGCCCCATACCTCCAGCTGTTCGATGGCGGCTGCGCGAAACGTGTCGCCCGCTGCCAGCAGCACTTTTTTGCCTTGCTGCTTGAACATGTGAGCCATCTTGCCGATGGTCGTCGTCTTTCCGACGCCGTTCACGCCGACAAACAGGATGACGTTCAGGCGGCCGTCCTCGACGTTCAGGCCCGCATCCAACTCATCGTCATTTTTCAGCAGGGCAACCAGCTTTTCGGACAAAATCGGCTGCAGGTCCATGGCGTCTTCGATCTTTTGCTTGCGAACCTCCGCGCGAAGCTCATCGATCAGCTCCATGACGGTATTTACCCCGACATCGGCGGTGATCAAAATCTCTTCCAGCTCTTCAAAGAAGTTCTCGTCGATCTTTTTGTAGCGACGGACGAGGTCCTCCACCTTTTCCACCAGCAGGTCTCTGGTCTTGGCCAATCCGTCTGTAAACTTTTGCGTGACTGCTTCTGATTTCTGTACGATCGCATCCCGCAAGCGTTTAAAAAAGCTCATCTTCATCTTCCTTTTCTGTCTAAAGTCAAAGCGCCATGCCTCTCCGTAGCTGTCATGGCCGGGCAGCTACGCTGACTCGATGTATTTGCGCGTGTCCTCCAGCTTGACGGAAACGATCTTGGAAACGCCGCCTTCCTGCATCGTCACACCGTACAACACATCGGCGCTCTCCATCGTGCCCTTTCGGTGGGTCACGCAAATAAACTGCGTCTGGCCGCTGAATTGATGCATGTATTCGGCAAAGCGGTTGACATTGGCCTCATCTAAAGCAGCCTCTACCTCATCGAGCACGCAGAACGGCACTGGCCTTACCTTGAGGATGGCAAACAGGAGGGCCATCGCTGTCAGCGCCCGCTCCCCGCCGGAGAGCAGCGCGAGATTTTGCAGCTTTTTGCCGGGCGGCTGCGCGACGATGTCAATCCCTGTTTCCAGGAGGCTGTCCGGATTGGACAAGACCAGATCGGCACGCCCTCCGCCAAACAGCTGGACAAACACATCCCGGAACTGCTCCTGAATGGCGTCAAAGGTTTCCTTGAATCGGCGGGACATCTCCTGGTCCATCTCCTCAATCACCTGGTAGAGCATCGCTTTGGCTTCGTTCAAATCTTCTTCCTGGGCGCTGAGGAATTGCTGCCTCTCCGACAGACGCTCGTACTCTTCAATCGCTCCGAGGTTCACCGTACCGAGCGCGGCAATTTCCTTCTTCAGGCGATTGACGATTTGCTGCTCGCTTGCGATTTCGCCCCGCGGCGGATATTTTTGCTTCGCCAGATCATAGCTCATTTCGTACTCTTCGGAGAGTTTATTCAACAGATGATCCAGCTCGACATCGAAGCGGTTGACCTTGACCTCTTCCTGATGCAGGCTGTCTTCCAAGGCTTTGAGCCGCTTGCGGATCTCTTTCACCTCCAGCTCCACCTGCTCCTGACGGTGGTAAAGGGTAGCCCGCTCGCTCCTGCGCTCCTGAATCAGCGAAGCGACTCGCTCTTTATCCTGGCGCAGCTCGGAGATCTTCTGCTCAAGCTCGGCGCTGCTCGTTTCATTCGTCGCCTCCAGCTCGTCGTAAGAAGCGAGCGTTTTGTTCAGCTCTTCCCACTCGCGCGCAAGCGTCTTCTTCTGCTCTTCCAATCTCTCTACCTGCTCGACCCGGGATTGATGCTCCTGGCTCACCTGGGCATCCAGCACCTTCAGGCTGGTGATCCGCTGATTCATCTCTTCCTTGGACTCCAGCTGTTCCTGGCGCTTCGCTTCCGCGGCGGCAATCTGATCCGACAGCGCCTTTTCCTCCTCGGTCATCAGCGCGAGAGCCGCTTCCAGCTCCTCCAGCTTTTTGCGGGCTTCATTCATTTCCCGTTCATAACCGGCAATATCCTGATCGACAATGAGCAGACGGTCCGAGAGATTTTTTCCTTCTCCCTCTGTCTGTTGCAGGATGACCTTCACTTCCTGCTCCTTGAGGCGAAGCTGTTCTCCCTGGTTGCGCAGCTGCTCCTGGTGCTGCTCGATCTGAAGCAGCTCCTTCGTTACATTTTCTACCAGAGTAGTATGCCCAACAATGGCCTCTTCGATCTGGGCCATTTGCGCTTCCAGCTCTTCTGCCTGTCGGTTTCTCCCCAGCAGGTTCGTCGAATTTTTCTTCAACGCCCCGCCCGTCATGGAACCTCCGGCGTTGACGATATCGCCCTCCAGTGTCACGACCCGATAGCGGTACCCCATTGCCCGGGCGACGCGATTGGCCTGCTCGAGCGACTCTGTCACGATCACATTTCCAAGCAAAGACTCCACAATCGTACGGTACGTCGCATCATAGGAAACCAGCTCGCTGGCAATGCCGACGACGCCCGCCTCCTTGCCTAAAAGTCGCTTGTCCTCTGGCTGAAGACTGCGCGGACGAATAACATCCAGAGGAAGGAAGGTAGCCCGTCCCGCATTGTGCTGCTTCAGGTAAGCGATCGCGGCACGTCCTGCTGCTTCATTTTCCACCACGACGTTTTGCAGCGCGCCGCCCAGAGCCACTTCCATTGCCGTTTCGTATTTCTCCGGTACGACGACCAGCTCGGCTACGGCTCCGTGAATGCCTTGAAATCCCCGTTCCCGCGCCTTCAATATTTCCTTTACGCCTTGCTGGAAGCCGGCAAAGTCGGCCTGCATTTCCTTGAGCATATCCAGTCGCGAGCGGATCGCTTCTTTTCGCTGTTCAGCCTGCCTCAACTCTCGTCTGGCTGTTTCCAGACGGGCTTGCCCTTCCCGAATGCGCTCAAGCGATTCTTTGTAGCTGGCGAGCGTCTCCTCGAGATCCGCTTCGATCTCCTGCAGCTGCCGGCGAAGCTCGTCTATTTTGCCGACCCGGGCCGCTTCCTCCTGGTCCAGGCGCTCTTTCTCGCTCGAAAGCCTGTCCGCCCGGGCGAGGCCAGTCTGAAGCAGCTGCTGTTGGTGGCGAATCTCATTTCGCAAATTGGCTAGATCGTTTACTTTTTCAAAGTAGTCGCCCTTGAGCCGTTCTACGTCATCTGTCAACGATTGGACCATGGCGAAAAACTGGTTCTCCGCCTCGCGCAGGGAGGCTTGCGCTTCCGAGAGCCGTTTGCTCGTCTCTTCCGTACGAGCCCGCTCTCCCTCCAACTCTGCTTCGACGGCATGCTGCTTTTCCGTGATGCGATGGAGCTGCTCGATGGTTTGCGCGCGGTTGGCTGCCAGATTGCGCAGCCTTTCCTTCAGTACTTCCCGCTGGCCCTCTACTTTTTCCGTTTCTTCGCTGACGGTCAAGAGAACCTGTTGCAATTCCTCAATCGATTCATCAATCTGGCTGACGTGAAACTTTGCTTTTTCCAGATCGGCTTCCCGGGAGGACGCTTGCGCCGACTGCCCGGCCAGCTCTTCCTGAAGCTCCTGGACACGCCGGCCCGCTTCTTCCCACTTCGCGTGAGCGGCCTCGATCTGCTGCACATAAAGGGAGATTTCATGTTCAACCAGCGTCTGATGCAGCTGTTTATAGGTGCGGGCAGTTTCGGCCTGTTCTTTCAAAGGGCCGACCTGCTCGTTGATCTCGCTGACAATATCATGAATACGGACGAGGTTCTGTTCCGTTTCATCCAGCTTTTTCTCCGCTTCCCGTTTGCGGGTCTTGTATTTGACGATGCCTGCCGCCTCTTCAAAGATGCCGCGGCGGTCTTCGGACTTGGTGCTGAGGATCTCCTCGATCTTCCCCTGTCCAATGATCGAATAGGCTTCTTTGCCTAGCCCCGTATCCATGAACATCTCCATGATGTCCTTGAGTCGGCATGCTCGTTTATTTATGTAATATTCGCTGTCGCCGGAACGGTACACCCGACGGGTAACGGACACTTCCGAATACTCTACATCGAGAGACCTGTCGCTATTATCCAGCGTTAATGTCACTTCCGCATAATTCACCGGTTTTCGCGAGTCGCTGCCGGCGAAAATGATGTCTTCCATCTTGGCTCCGCGAAGCGACTTGGCGCTCTGCTCGCCGAGCACCCAGCGGATCGAGTCCGACACGTTGCTTTTGCCGCTGCCGTTTGGTCCGACTACAGCGGTTACACCAGGGACAAACTCCAGCTCTGTCCGGTCTGCAAACGATTTGAACCCTGCCAGTTCCAGGCGTTTCAAATACATACGAACGGTCCTCCCACCAAAAAGCTCCTGTCGCAAAAAAACTGTCACTAAAAATCGATTCGTTCTAAAAGAAAGCTCCTGCCTGGGACAGGAGCGCAAGATTTTTCAAGGACATTCCCTCTACAGTGTACCATATAACCGCAATCGAGCGGTATCTTTCTCCGTCTGCCGGCAGATCCGGCCATGACGTCAGCTTGGCTGCATCAAGCGAAAGACAGGGTGCCTAACATGTACACTGCCGATGATACAGCACCAAGGCCCGGCAACATATAAAAAAGAGCGAGACAAGCACAGGCGCTTCCTCACTCTCCTTTGGACTCATTTTACATTCTACTTAGCACCGAGTAGGATCAATGCCTTTGCGGCTGCCTGTTGTTCCGCTTCTTTCTTGGAACGGCCTGTGCCAACACCCAGCGACCGATTGTTTAAAAGCACCTCGGACACAAACTCACGGTTGTGAGCAGGGCCTTTTTCCTCCAGAATGCGGTAATTGATTTCACCGAGGTTATCCTGCTGAACAAATTCCTGGAGCTGGCTCTTGAAGTCCGTCAGGTTGGTAAACTCCCCTTTGTCCACTCGTGGATAGACGTATTTTTCCATAAAGGTGAAAACCGCATCCAAACCTTGGTCCAGGTAAAGGGCTCCGATAAATGCTTCAAACACATCCGCCAACAAAGCGGGCCGCTGTCGGCCCCCCGTCAATTCTTCCCCTTTTCCCAAGAGTACCAGCTCGCCGAAGCGAAGCAGCTCAGCAAACTTCACGAGTGAAGGCTCGCAGACGATCGCCGCACGCAGCTTGGTCATTTCACCCTCGCTCATCTTGGGAAACGTCTTGTAAAGGAACTGGGAAACGGTAAGCTCCAGAACAGCGTCGCCGAGAAACTCCAATCGCTCGTTGTCCTGGATGCGCTTGCCTCGTTGCTCGTTGACGTAAGAAGAATGGGTGAACGCTTGCCGCAAAACACTCTCGTCGCGAAACCGGATACCTATGGTTTCTTGCAGCTCGGCAAAATTCATCACCCTCACCACCATCCCCGAAGACTTCCTACTCCTTTTGTGAGTAGGGACCATTTATGCCTCGTAACGCTTTAAAATAATGGTTGCATTGTGACCGCCGAACCCGAACGTATTGGACAGAGCTACATTTACTTCAGCCTTGCGAGCCACATTCGGGACATAATCCAGATCGCACTCTGGATCGGGGTTCTCCAGATTAATCGTCGGCGGCAAAATTTGATCGCGCAATGCGAATGCCGTCGCAATCGCTTCCACGCCGCCTGTCGCTCCGAGCAGATGTCCCGTCATCGACTTGGTCGAGCTGACGGCAAGCTTGTAGGCATACTCGCCGAACACTTCCTTGATCGCCATTGTTTCAGCGATATCCCCCTGGTCCGTGGAAGTACCGTGTGCATTAATGTACTCCACTTGAGAAGGTTCGATACCTGCGTCTCTCAACGCGTTTTTCATGCAACGGGCAGCGCCCTCTCCCCCCGGAGATGGAGAAGTGATGTGATGGGCGTCCGCGCTCATGCCGTAGCCGATGACTTCAGCGATAATAGTCGCCCCGCGTTTTTTGGCGTGCTCAAGCTCCTCCAGAATAAGTACCCCCGCGCCTTCGCCCATGACAAAACCGTCTCGGTCGCGGTCGAACGGACGACTGGCCTTGGTCGGCTCATCATTGCGGGTAGACATGGCTTTGGCGGAACAGAAGCCGGCAAAGGCCATCGGGCGGATCGTCGCTTCTGCGCCTCCGGTGATCATGACGTCAGCGTGATCGTGCTGGATCAAGCGCAGCGCGTCTCCAATCGCGTTCGTTCCTGTCGCGCATGCGGTAATGGCACTGGAAGTAGGTCCTTTAGCGCCGTATTGGATGGAAACGGCACCTGAGGCCATATTGGCAATGAGCATCGGGATAAAGAATGGGCTGACGCGGCGCGGTCCCTTTTCAAGCAGCACCTGATGCTGTTCTTCCCAGGTGCTGAGCCCCCCGATACCTGATCCGATGTATACACCAACACGTTCGGCATTTTCAGCTGTAATTTCCAGCTTGGCGTTTTCTACAGCCATTTTGGCAGCAGCCAGTCCAAACTGAACGAATCGGTCTGTACGTCGAATTTCCTTTTTATCCATGTACTCTTCCGGGTTGAAGTCTTTGATTTCCCCTGCAATGCGCGTTGGATAGTCAGAAGCATCAAAAGAAGTAATGGGTGAAATTCCCGACTTTCCTTCCAGCAGGTTATTCCAGAATGTTGTTGCGTCATTACCCAGCGGCGAAACTACGCCCACGCCGGTAATCACCACTCTGCGTTTCATAAGGTATCACCTCTATAGTAAAGTCAGCCTACGCTTCCTTGCAGCTTTGTTGGTGTGTTGCAGGGCCAATGAACTGGGAACGGTTCGGAATAAGGAAGGGGGAAGTCCCGAAAGTCCGGGACTTCCACTGAGTGGAACTACTTGTTAGCTGTTATGTAGGAAACAACTTCACCAACAGTAGTGATCTTTTCAGCGTCTTCGTCGGAAATTTCCAGATCGAATTCGTCTTCCAGTTCCATCACCAGTTCAACAACATCCAGGGAGTCAGCACCCAGATCTTCTTTGAAAGAAGCCTCCAAAGTGATTTTGGACTCATCTACACCCAGACGATCTACGATGATTTTTTTCACGCGCTCAAATGTATCTGCCATTTTGCTTCACCCCCTCTCCCCGTAATTATAGTGGATGAGCCTCTGAAAAACTAGCAGGCTCTTCTTACATGTACATGCCGCCGTCTACGTGAAGCGTCTGTCCGGTCATATAGCCGGCTGCATCCGAGGCGAGGAACAAAACGACGCGGGCGATATCCTCGGCCTGTCCGAATCGGCCCAGCGGTATTTGCCCCAGCATGGACGTTTTGACCTCTTCCGGCAATGCGGCAGTCATATCCGTATCGATAAAGCCGGGAGCGACGGCATTTACGGTAATGCCGCGGGAGGCCAGCTCCCGAGCAGAGGTTTTTGTCAGACCGATCACCCCCGCCTTCGCCGCGACGTAGTTGGCCTGGCCCGGATTGCCCATGACTCCGACTACAGACGTAATGTTGATGATCCGGCCGGATCGCTGCTTCATCATCGGGCGGGTTGCTGCCTTGATGCAGTTGAACACGCCCTTGAGATTGATTGCGATCACGTCGTCCCATTCCTCTTCCTTCATTCGCATCAGCAGGTTGTCGCGGGTAATGCCCGCATTGTTGACGAGGATATCGATCGTTCCGAAGTGATCCAATGCCTCTTTAAACATATTGTTTACTTCTTCGGCGTTGGATACATTGGCCCTTACCATGATAGCGTCGCGACCCAGTTCTTTCACTTTCGCGACCGTTTCCGCCGCGGCCGCTTCGCTTCCCGAGTAGTTCACGACGATATTGGCTCCCGCTTCGGCCAGCGTCAAGGCGATCGAGCGTCCAATTCCGCGGGAAGCGCCTGTAACGAGCGCCGTTCTTCCTGTCATCATAGGATACCTCCGTTCAAAAGCTCCGTCAGTGATTCCATATCCTGTACGGAGACGATTTTCGTCTCGGCCGGGGCGATTTTCTTGAGCAAGCCGGCCAAAACTTTTCCAGGTCCTACCTCAACAAAGGTAGTCACTTTCTGCTCCACCATCCATTGAATGGTATCTTCCCACAATACAGGCGCCGCGACCTGTTGGATCAGGCTGTCTACGATGGCACGCGCATCGGAAACAGGGCGAGCCGAGACGTTCGCCACTACAGGGACAACCGCATCGTGAACGCTGACTTTTGCGAGCACGGCCTGAAGCTTGTCGGCGGCCGGCTGCATCAAGCTGGAGTGGAACGGTCCGCTTACGTTGAGCGGCAAAACACGCTTGGCACCGGCAGCTTTCGCCTGCTCGCCAGCCAGCTTTACGCCCTCCGCCGATCCGGAAATGACGATTTGACCCGGGCAGTTCATGTTGGCTAGCTGCACCGGATTGCCGTTAGCGCTGACTTCCTCGCAGACTGCATGCAAGGCTGACCGCTCCATCCCGAGAACGGCTGCCATAGCGCCTTGTCCCGCCGGAACGGCTTCCTCCATGAATTGGCCGCGGGCCCGCACGGTTTTCACCGCGTCCGTAAAGGAAAGGGCTCCCGTCGCCACCAGCGCGGAATATTCACCCAAACTATGACCCGCATAGTAATCAACCTGTATATCCGACTTCTTCTCGCGGAGCGCCTCCAGTACGGCTATGCTCGCCGCCAAAATCGCCGGCTGGGTATTGGCCGTCAACCGGAGCTCTTCCTCCGGGCCTTCAAAACAAAGGCGAGAGAGAGGGAAGCCGAGTGCTTCATCGGCCTGTTCAAAAATCCGGCGAGCAGCTTCCGACTGTTCCGCCAGCGCCTGGCCCATCCCCACAAATTGAGAGCCCTGGCCCGGGAAAACAAAGGCTGTCTTGCCCATTACTTCTCTCCTCCTTCCGCTTCCTGCGTGGACCATTTGAGCAAGGTCGCGCCCCAGGTCAATCCGCCGCCGAAGCCGACGAGAATGACGTTGTCGCCTTCCTTCAGACGCCCTTCCTGAATCGCTTCGTCAAGTGCCACGGGGATCGACGCGGAGGACATGTTGCCATAACGGTCCAGGTTTATCGCCACTTTATCCTCGGAAAGCCCAAAGCGCTGAATGGCCGAGTCGATAATACGCTTGTTCGCCTGATGCGGTACCAAGAGATCGATGTCCTCTTTCGCGGTACCCGACTTTTCCAGTACGGCTTCCGTAGCGGAGTTCATGACGCGCACCGCAAACTTGAAGACTTCCCCGCCTGCCATCGAGATGTAATGGAGATTCTTTTCCACAGATTCGACGGATGCCGGAATCCGGGAACCGCCGGCCGGCTGTGACAGCAGAGCTCCTCCCGATCCGTCTGCACCCAATTCAAACGCCTGAAATCCGAGGCCGTCCTTAACCGGCCCGAGCACTGCAGCCCCTGCGCCGTCTCCGAACAGGACGCACGTATTGCGGTCTTTGTAGTTGGTGATTTTGGAGAGGGTTTCCACCCCTACGACAAGGATATAACGGTACAGACCGTTGGCGATAAACTGGCTGCCCGTTGCGATTCCGTACAAAAATCCGGTGCATGCCGCCGACACATCCAATGCAGCCACTTTTTTCGCCCCCAGCTTTTCCTGCAAGATGCAGGCGGTAGAAGGGAACGTCGTGTCAGGCGTTACCGTGGCTACGATAATCATGTCCAGTTGTTCCGGACTGATATTTGCCTTGGCCAGCGCTTTTTTCGCCGCTTCCAGGGCCAAGTCGGAGGAAGCTTGCTCCGGTCCGGAAATACGGCGTTCCCGGATGCCCGTGCGGCTCACGATCCACTCATCCGACGTCTCCACCATTTTCTCCAGATCAAAGTTGGTCAACACTCTCTCCGGTGTATAGGATCCCGTTGCCAAAATCCCTACCGAACGCATTCCTTTCATCCGCTTTCACTCACTTTCTCCCGGTATGTTTTTCTGCAAGGCGTCTTGAATGAATCCGTTCACATCCTGCGAAACGAAGCGTGCGCCGCTTGCTATGGCGTTTTTGATCGCGCGCTCGTCAGACGAGCCGTGCGCCTTGATAACTGGTCGCCGCAATCCCAAAAGCGGTGCTCCTCCGTATTCCGCGTAATCCATCCGCTTGCGGAACCGGACCAGACCCGGTTTTAGAATAGCCGCCCCTACTTTATTAATCAGGCTGGAAGTAAATTCCTGCTTTAAAACAGAAAAGATCGTCGCAGCCGTGCCCTCCATTGCTTTTAACAGCACGTTTCCGACAAAGCCGTCGGAAACAAGCACGTCGCATTCGCCTTGCATGACATCGCGTGACTCAACGTTTCCGACAAAATGAAGATCGGCTCCTGCGAGCATGCCGTAAACGGCTTTTGTCAGCTCGTTCCCTTTTCCTTCTTCCGTCCCGACGTTTAACAGTCCGACACGCGGGCGTTCGAAGCCAAGCACTTTCTCCGCGTACAAGCTTCCCATTACGGCGTATTGGTACAGATGCTGCGGCTTGGCGTCCATATTGGCGCCAACGTCAAGGGCAAGCGTAACTTTTCCCATGATATTGGGGATGAAGGCAGCCAGAGCAGGCCGCTCGATTCCTTCCATTCTTCCGCACAGCAAAAGCCCGGCAGTCATAAGGGCACCTGTATTCCCTGCGGAAATGGCCGCATCCACCTTGCCCTCCTTGGCAAGCTGCACCGTTACGACGAGAGACGAGTCTTTTTTTCGCCGGACCGCCCGTACCGGTTCATCATCGGCCTCAATGACTTCTGACGCATGGTGTATTTCCAAGCCGGCCGGAAGCTCTCCGGGGAGTTCACGCCGTATGGCCCCCTCGTCTCCCACCAGCACCACCGTTAACGCCGGATCATCTTTGACTGCCTCCCATGCGCCCAGTACAGCGCTTCGCGGAGCGTTGTCTCCTCCCATCGCATCCAATGCGATTCGCATCCACGTCCCTCCTTGCTTCCTATGTATTTCGCGTACTGACATCCGACATCCCGACGACCCGGAATGTAGCCGTAAAAACGAGTTCTCCCTGCACTTTCGTTTCGACGCGGACCTTGCATTCATCGCCATCGCGGGTTCGCACAACCGCTTTGGCTACCAGCTTTTCGCCCAGTCTGACCGGACGGACGAAACGAATGCGCGCTGTGGCCGTCAAAGCCACATCGGCATCGATGACTGCGACTGCCAGTGAATTGGCTTGCGCAAATATGTAATGGCCACGAGCGATTTGCGTCCGTGCAAATACATGCTCTTCCTTAATTTCAAGTACAGAGATCGCCTGTACGTCCAACTGAAGGTCGACCACATCGCCGATCACCTCATCAATTCCAAGCGATTTTACCGGGTCGAGACTTTTCTCGGCAACAGACTTGATACGCTCGCGCAGCTCCGGTATTCCAAGCTCCAAACGGTCTAACCGTATTGTTTGAATACTGACCTGAAATAACTCAGCCAGATCCTCGTCCGTGGCAAAAGGATTCTCTTGCAGAAATTGCACCAAACGATTCTGACGGTCTTTTTTTGGCAAGCGGGCGATGACAAACACCCCCAGTGCGTCATATTCGTATTATCATGAAAACAAGATGTTTACGAGCAGTTTTTAATACCAGGTACCAACCAAAGTATAAGGGAGGATGCCTGCAATTACAAGTAAAGATCGGAGGATACGTCAAAAAAACGACCATAGACCCGCGAGTGCCAGCGGAAAACCGTTTCTCAAGGTCCGTTTTGATAAGGAATGCTCTCTCCCCAATAAAAGAGCACTAAAAAGGAGCCCCGTCCAGCCGGAGCTCCCCTTTGATAAATTCGCCCGCCGTCACGCTGTTTTCCATCACGCCGACTCGGCAAAGTTTATCCCATTTTGCCATGCAAACAACCGTTCATTCAGGATATGTGGCTGCATGAATCCAATCCACATTGCCTACTCTCAGCGCATCTTGAATCTCTTCGCACGGTTCTTCGTCCGTGATGACGACATCGATGCTCTCTAATCCCGCTACCCGATACAGCAGCTGAACGCCAAATTTGGAGTGGTCGGCCAGCACGTAAACCGCGTCTGCGCGATTCATCATCTCACGAAGGATCAGCCCGTCCTCCTCAGACCACGAGAACAAGCCGTGCACTGTAATTCCACACGCGCCGATGAGCAGCTTGTTGACGTGAAAGTCTTTGAGCATTTGCACCGCTCTGGGGCCGTGTACGTACCGATTCTTGAGATCCAGATCGCCCCCGAGCAATTTGACAGAGACATTGCCCTTTTCGGCCAGAACCGCCGCAATATCAATCGAGTTGGTAATGACGACATTATTTGCGGAGCGCATCTTTTCGGCTGCAAAGCGCACAGTGGTGGACGCATCCATCATGACCGATTCGTTGTCCTGGATAAAACGGGCTCCGAGCATGCCTATTGCCCGTTTGCCCTCTGATTCCAGCTGCAGTCTTTCTTGATAGGAGCGGATTTGTCTGGCTGCCGTCGGCAATATAGCTCCTCCACGTGTGCGAACGATTGCCCCTTGCTCCTCCAGCTTCAGGATGTCTCTGCGCGCCGTATCACGCGAAACCTTGAATTGTTCTACAATATCCTGGACGCCGATACGTTCATGCTGTTCCAGATAACGAAGGATCGCCAACAATCGTTCTTCCTGGTACACATAAGTCAACTCCGTAATGATTCTGCATAGTTCCTCTTTATTTTATGCAACTTCTTCAGCGTTTTCAAGCAAAAATAAGTGAATAAAATAGATTTTATTGAAGATTTACTTAAAATAACTTAAAAACACTTATCCATCTTCGATTTGTACGCTCAACCCGAATGGCGGAGCTTCAAACAAAATAAAAAAGCAAGGTGATTTCTCACCCTGCTCTTCTTACTTCGAAACTTTCACGCCTTTGTAGTGTCCGCAGCTCGGGCAAACGCGATGCGCGAGCTTGTATTCGCCACAATTATCGCATTTGATCATGCCAGGAATCTCTAATTTGAAGTGCGTACGACGCATTCTTTTACGGGTTTTGGAAGTTCTCCGTTGAGGTACTGCCATCTTCCTTACACCTCCTTCAACTGGTAAATGCTAAGAAGCTCTATAGGGTGGATGGAATAGGCGAAACGCTTTTTGCCATCCGTTCAAAAATGGGACGTACAGACCGTCAGATCTGCCGTCACATCTTGAAAACAAGTTTACTGTCCGTCCTTGAAAAAGTCAGCCAGTCCGGCCAAACGAGGGTCGATCCGCTCGTTCTTGCAGCCGCAAGCCTGCTCGTTGCGGTTGGCGCCGCAAGTCGGACACAAACCCTTGCAATCATCCTCGCAGAGAGGAAAGGCGGGTATGTCCAACAAGAAATCCTCTTGCAGCAGTGGAATCAGCTCGATCTCATCGCCTTGAAGCGGCAAAATATCGCTGTCTTCTTCATCTGCCAGCGGCGATTCTTCAGAAGCGAAGGTTTCGGAAAAGGGAACCTCCGTATGCTGACGAAACGGCCTGAGGCATCTCGCGCAGACGTAATCGACGTCGGCCTTCATGTTTCCATTGACGTAGTACAGGTCACCCAGCTTGGTTGCCTCGCCCGACACTTCAACCGGAGTCAGATTGCGAATTTCCTGATGACGACTCTTCAGCTCGTCCGCATCCAACGTAAGTCGAAATGGCAGCGGCTCCCCTTTGCGATGATCCAAGTCTACAATTTTAATATTCACGGCTTTTCACCTCATGCACAACAAGGATGATTATATAATCTGGGTTTTTCTTTGTCAACCATTTTTCCTTGACAGCAAGTCCGCTCAAGTTTTTTTCAAAGGCTGGGAGCGGAGGTACACGAGCGCATCCTCCACCGTGCGAACCGGCACTACCTTCATCGAAGTCCCGATGCGTTTTGCCGTTACCACGGCTTCCTCGTAATTGGAAATCGGTCCTTGATCATCCTGCGGCGCAAAAAAGATTTCTGCTCCCGCCTTGTCTGCGGCGACAATTTTGTGGCTGATCCCGCCGATTCGGCCCACGGTGCCGTCCAGCGAGATCGTCCCCGTCCCCGCAATCTGGTAACCGCGCGTCAAATCCAGTTCCGTATTGAGCTGGTCGTATATCTCCAAGGTCATCATCAAGCCGGCAGATGGGCCGCCAATGCCCTCGGATGCAATGGTCACGCGGCTCGGTACGGTAATTTCCTGTTTATCTTCAGGCCGGATGCCGATCCCGACATTTTTCGATTGGGGTAATTGATCCAGGACCAGCGTCTGTTTTTGCTCCTTGCCGTCCCGCGTAAACACGATCTCGACAGAATCCCCTTTGCGTTTTCCTGACAAATACTTGAGCAAATCCTCTTTCTTGCGCATCTTCTTTCCGTCCACAGAGGTGATGACGTCCCCTACTTTCAGTGCATTTTTGGCCGGCATGTTTTCAACCGTCCCCATCACCCATACGCCCTGGTTTTCGACTTTCACGTCGTATCCCGCCAGCCGGAAAGCGACAGCTTCCGCTATTTTTTGCGAGTTGTCCATGACAGCCAGCTCGCGTCTGGTAAAGTCCTCGTTACTTTCCCCTTCGCTGACAACGAGCTGCTTTTCCATCAGTTCAGCGTCAGGGGAAAACTGGGCGTACAGATACCAGGCCAGATTGGCTTCTCCCATCCTCACCGTCGTCAGCATAAAAGCGCCGGTTTCATCCTTTTCCCCGCCTTCCACATCGATCATCGGGGCCAATTCGATGGCAGAACCGGGTCTTGTGACATAGTACGATGTCGGTACGAAAAATAACAACCCCAAAGCAATCGGGATGACAACCATCAGCCAGCGTGCAAAACCGCCGCTTCCGCTGGCGTTCCGGCGTGCCGTTATTCTTTCATCGCTCATTCTCCTGCCCCCAGTCCGCGATCATTTCCTGAATTTTGTCTACATATTCCAAGGCCGCTTGTTCTCCGAGCGCAATAATTTCTTCTATTCCTGTATAAGCGATACTGCTATAGTGTCCAACATCAGGACGAATTACGAGATCGGCGGAAAGGATTCGGTGACGCAAAATTTCCCGTTCCATCACGTCTATCGTCTGCGCGATGACGTCAAAAATCGTCGTTACTTTCATCGGTGTATCGAACAGCGCGACGTCGACGGCGATCACCAGATCCGCCCCCATATCCCGGATCACCGTGATCGGCACGCGGTCGATGACACCGCCGTCCACAAGCAGCCTGCCGTTTACTCGCTCCGGAACGAAGATTCCCGGGATGGAAATGCTGGCGCGGACAGCTTGGTCGACCGGTCCTTCCTGAAAGACGACCCGCTCCCCCGTCTCGATGTCTGTGGCTACGATAGCCAGCTCTTTCTTAAGCTCCTCAATCCTTTTTCCATGTGTCAGCAGGCGAATCAACTGCTTGATTTTCTCCCCCGTCACAAAGCCAAGGCTGGGTACGGTCAAATCGAGCCAGTGCTTCCGTTTTAAATTGAGAGCGAGCTTCTCCATCATATGGGGCTCGATCCCGTTGGCGTAAACAGCGGCGATGAGACTGCCCATACTGCTTCCCGCCAGCATGTCGATGTTTATGCCATGGGCTTCAAAAACCTTGAGAACGCCGATATGGGCAAAGCCCCGCGCTCCTCCCGATCCAAGCGCAAGCCCGATTTTCGGTTTTCGTTTCTTCTCCATATCCACATCCCCCACTTCAAGCGTATGTGGCCGATCGTCAAACTTTTCAACAAACAACGCAGGCGAATAGTTTTGTCCTCCCTCACGTAGACATGTACTATCTAGCTGCAGGACAGGAGGTAGCCATGACACGCCGCTCTCCCATTCTCACATTGTTATACGCTTGTTCAGCGATCGCTCTGGTCATCATTCTGGTCTCCCATCCGCAGACGTCCTTTGAGGCGGCGATCCGAGGCTTGAAGGTTTGGTGGGAGATCGTTTTCCCGTCAACCCTGCCATTTATCGTGTTGTCTGAAGTTCTGATGGGTGTAGGTGTCGTCCACTTCGCTGGCGTCTTATTAGAACCCTTGATGCGCCCTCTCTTTAACGTGCCGGGGACGGGCGGTTTTGTCCTTACGATGGGATTCGCTTCCGGTTATCCGGTGGCTGCCAAGCTGACCACCAGGCTGAGAGAGCAAGGAAGCATTACACAGGCAGAAGGAGAACGATTGGTTTCGTTCACAACAACAGGCGACCCTTTATTTGTCATCGGGGCAGTCTCCATCGGTTTTTTCCATAGCGAGCAGTTCGGTTTTGTTCTGGCCTTCAGCCACTACGCTTCCGCCTTGTTGTTGGGAGTGATTTATCGGTTTTACTCCCCTTTTGCACCTTCCACCAAGCCATTGGAAAAAAACCGGCTTCCCTTGCCGCTTCGCGCCTTGCAGGCGATGCACCGCGCCCGCATCAGGGACCGCCGGCCGTTCGGGCGGTTGATGGGGGAGGCGGTACAATCAGCCCTCCATACATTGCTGATGATCGGCGGCTTTATCATCGTCTTCTCGGTTTTGATTCAATTGTTTGCCACGATTGAGCTGACGAAAATTTTAACCAGCCTTCTGGCTGTGTTTCTCGGGCCTTTGGGGGTCCCTTCCGCCTTCTCCGCGGGAATTATCGCCGGCTTGTTCGAGGTCACACTCGGAGCCCAAGGCGTAAGTGTCGTCAGCTCATCAATTCCAATGGTCTGGAAAGCGGTAGTCGCCAGCGCCATCATCTCCTGGGGCGGACTTAGCGTGCACGCCCAAGTGGCCAGCATCCTCAGCGAAACCGACATCAGGGTTACGCCTTATCTATTGGCTCGGGTCATTCATGCAGGCCTTGCCTCTTTACTGGCCTTTTTTTGCTGGAAACCGTTAACCGCTGCTTCTACCTGGTTTTCAGAAAGAGACGTCCCCGTGTTTATGCCGACGACCTCTGGCGTGCCTATGGTCAGCTGGTGGGATACGCTGCTTCATTCCGGATTGGCGGCTGGAGCGCTGTTATGCGTTTTGCTGCTCCTCAGCTTTTTGCTCCGCGGCTCCAAGGGTCAAAAGCCGCATTCATGAGGAAGCTGCGATCAAACACCGCTACGCTGTCACTGTCCGGCAAATTTCTTTGCCAACGCCTCTTCTACAGCGGGCGGTACCAGCCCTTTCACGCTCGCCTTGTATTTGGCCAATTCGCGGACAATGCTGGAGCTCAGATAGGCATACTGCGGATTGGTCAAAAGAAACATCGTCTCTACATCTTCGCCGAGCGTTTTGTTGGCCGCGGCGATCGGCATTTCATAGTCAAAATCCGCATTTGAGCGCAGACCGCGCAAAATGACGCTGGCCTGCCGCTTGCGCATGTAATCCATCAACAGCCCGCTGAATGAGTCCACCTCCACGTTCGGCAGGTGAGCGGTTGCCAGCCGTAGCATTTCGACTCGTTCTTCTACCGTAAACAGCGACTGCTTTTGCGAGTTGTTCAACACGGCGACGATTACTTTTTCAAATATCCGGGCACCTCGGGAAATGATATCGAGGTGTCCGTTCGTTACTGGATCAAAGCTTCCCGAACATACGGCAATCGTCATAAGTCAGCTGCCCCTTTGCGTCATTGTGGGTTCATCCGAAAGCTGGTCGGTGCCCCTTTCAGTATCTGGCTCAGATTCGTCTGTCTGCTCTTGCCCCTGCTGTGGATCGGAAGTCCCGTCCGGCTCGAACCGGTAGATGGCAATTGTCGTATCTCCGTATGTAGATGAACGGTCAAGACAACAGGCGCCAATCGCTTCGGGCAAGCGGATGCCGCTGTCGTGCTCGGCCACAATCCACGCTTCGTCCGCGAGCAGCTTTCCCTCCTGCAACTGCATGATCTCCTGGGCAATTTGCTGCTGCGCATACGGCGGATCGAGAAACACCAGATCGAAAGCGATGCCCCTTTTGGCGAGCTGCTTCAACGCCCTTCCCGCATCGTTTCGGTACAGCTCCGCCCGCTCCTCCAGACGGCAGGCGGCTACATTCTGCTTCACAACGGAAAAGGCCTTGAGATCCTTTTCCACGAATACACACCGCTCTACTCCGCGGCTTAACGCCTCGATCCCCAAACCGCCTGTTCCGGCGTACAGATCGAGGGCCGTGCCGCCTGAGAAATAGGGACCGATCATATTAAAGATGGACTCTTTTATTTTGTCAGTCGTGGGACGGGTTCCCTTTCCAGGTACCGCAACAAGCCTACGTCCTCTGTGTTCACCTGAAATTACGCGCATAAGCCATTCACCTTTACCGTCAAGTCTGATTATTCCCTCGTGGTTGAGAATGATTTCATACTATCACAACGACCTGGGCCGGTAAAATTATTCAGATGGAAAAATTTTTCGGGGATGATGAATAGATCGGGTCTTTTCTGGAAAAGAATATGGATAGCGACGCAACGGTGTCGCTGACAACCGCGGAGAAGACTTACGTTTCCCCATAAGCTCTTCCTCCGGTTTCTCCTCTCCCATAATTGAAAAGCAGTTCCTGCTTGCGTACGGCGTGTCTGATAGGAGCATTCCGTACCACCACTCCCCAAGCGGGAGACATGGGCTGCTGCCTCACTGCATTTGCGGTGAGGTATTTTTTTGTGCTTCCAGGGCACACTAACGCAAGTTTCGTACGCGGGAGGCGAGTAAACATGACTGAAAAACTTCCATCGAAGCAAAAACAAGAAGCTGCTGCCGCCCAGTCGCGTGCTGACCGAACGGGCACAGGCAAGGAAGAAGCCCGTCTCATGCAGTCTGCAGCAGACCAATCCGACATTATCAAGCATGGGCAATAAGCAAGCAGGCCAGCCTTAAGGAAAAGGCTGGCTTTTTCTATGCAAAAACAGCATTTCTCCCGATTCGACAGGCAATCGCCTGCTTTTCCCTCTCCGCTAAGCCAAAAACATGTGGATACTACACGTAATGAGAACAATAGGGGGAGTTTTATGCATACTGTCTGGAAAGGATCCATCAGTTTTGGGCTGGTCAACATCCCCGTGCGAATGTTCACCGCAACCGAAGAGAGGGATGTCCGATTTCGCCAGCTTCACAAGGAGTGCCATACTCCGATCCGGTATTCAAAAATGTGTCCGCATTGTGAAAAAGAGGTTAGTACCGAGGACATTGTTCGCGGTTTCGAGTATGAGAAGGGAAATTACGTCATCATTCAAGACGAGGACCTGGAGGCAATTGCCCCGGAAACGCGCAGAGCCATCGAGATCGTAGATTTTGTGGACTTGACGGAAATTGATCCGGTTTACTTTGACAAAAGCTACTTCCTTTCTCCGCAAGAAACGGGAGACAAGGCTTACTCGCTGCTGCGCGCAGCGATGAAGGAAACGGGTAAAATCGCGGTGGCCCGGGTGACGATGAGGAACAAGGAAAGCCTGGCTGTGATTCGCCTTTACGAACACTGCATCATGATGGAAACCATTTTTTATCCCGATGAGGTTCGTCCTGTGACCCAAGTGCCCGCCCTGCCGGAAGCCGACGTGGCATTGGCGGAAACTGAATTGAGGATGGCTGCCGAGCTGATCAACAACATGACGACGGCTTTTGACCCTTCCAAATACAAGGATGAGTATCGCAGCAGCCTGCAGGCGCTCATAGAAAAGAAAAAGGAAGGAAAAGAAATAGCCGCAGCTCCCGCCGCGCCTCGGGCAAACGTCGTCGATCTCATGCAGGCGCTCAGGGAAAGCCTGGCGGCGACAGGCGACCAGGCCGCTCCGGCAAAATTGGAGCCGCATCCGACGCCAATTCCTTCTGCAGGAGCCAAGAAACAGACTGGAGTGAAGCAGGAACGAAAAAGCCCCGAGAAGCCGCTTGCCACGACAACGACGACGAAAAAGCTGCGCCGAAAAAAAGCGGAAACATCCTGAAGCCACTTCGCCTTTTATTTGGCAAGCCGCTCGTCCGGCTCAATATGGATGTGAACGGTCCCTATCTTGTGTTTTTCCTTCATGTACTTCTCAATTTCTTCCGTAATCACATGGCTTTCGATGACATTCAGGTCCGGATCCACATGAATGATGGCGTCGACGATCACGCTGCTGCCCAGGTACCGGGCCTTGATGTCTTTGATCTCGGCAACGCCGGGTATTTGCGAAATCGCGTCGCGCAGGACCTCCAATTCTCCGTAGTCAAATCCGTCCGTGAGACGGTGGGCCGCTTCCCGGAAAATCTCCCAGGCCGTCTTCAGAATAATGACGCCTACTACAAGTGCAGCCAGCGGGTCCAGCCAATGGAGCTGAAACTGGGCCCCGGCAATCCCCACAAAAGTCCCGATGCTCACCCATGCGTCGGAGCGGTTGTCCTGAGCAGCGGCAGCCAAAGCCTGACTGTTAATCGACTTTGCCAAACGGATGTTGTAACGGTAAACAGCCAGCATCACCACAGCCGATCCCATCGCAACCCATGCGGCCATCATATCGGGCGCTTGCACCTGTGGATTGAAAAGCGACGGCACGGCCCTTGAGAGCACTTCGATCCCTACCGCAAACATAATGAAAGAAGCGACCATGGCGGAGATCGTTTCCGCCCGGAAATGTCCATAAGGATGGTCCTTATCCGGCGGCTTTCGAGCGATTCGCAGTCCGATCAACACAGCGATCGAGGCGATCACATCCGTGGTGTTGTTCAACCCGTCGGCCAAAAGCGCCTCCGAGTCTGCAAACAGAGCAACGGCTACTTTTATGAACGAACAGAAGATGTACGCGGCGATACTGACCCACACCCCGCGTTCTCCCTGTTTTAAATTTCCGTAAACATCCATCCGAACCACCCCAATACAATCCGTCTCAAGCGATCTTCATCGTATCAGACGCAGCTCGTGTGGGTCTACAGAAACAGTTTTAGTCTGATTCATGATCGTAGAGGGGGGGAAACTATGTTGGCCTTGGTCAATTTTTCATCTTCGTTGATATCCCCCTATCCTTTGTATTGTTTTGGCCTGGCAAGAAGCAGAGGCAAATGAATGCGGCAAAAGCAAGCAGACTGCAGACCACTAAAGCTGTCGAAAACGCCCTGACATAATCTGGAAGATCAGCTTCGGCAAGAGAGGTTCCCAACGAGGACGAGAAGAGAATGCCGATCAAGGTAACAGCCAGCGAGTTTGCCAAATACGTAAATGTGGTAAGCAAGCCTGAACCAGTTCCTGCAATCTTCGCTGGAATGAGACTGAGAACCGTGCCGATGAGCTGGGTCGTCGCCATTCCCAAACCGCAGCCGTACGCCAAAAGAAACCATTGATTTTGCGCCTGATCCAGATGGACTTCTCCATGATTCAGCGAGATGACTAGCAAAAGGTTGCAAATTCCCATTAGCAGGGCGCCTGTCTTCAGCACAAGATGTCCCCGTCTCTTGAACAAGCGGGGCGAGATCAACGATGTGAAGAGGCACCCGATTCCAACAGGAAGGAACGCCATGCTCGTCGATTGAACGGAATCATGCAAGCCAAATTGTGAATAATAACTCAAGACGAAGAAAAATGAAAACATGTTGAGATAGACAACGATGACTGTCATCATGCCTACAACGATAGGACGATTTTTGAAAATAGACAGATCGACAAGCGGGAACTCTCCCAGCTTCTGTTTACGAACTTCGACCAAAAGAAAGCAAAGCAGAACAGGAAAAGCTGCCAGCAAGCAGCACCATGTCCAAAGGGGCCAGCCTTGTTTTTGGCCTTCCGTCAACGGATAAATGAATAAAAACAAGCCAGTTGTCAGCAAAGCGGCGCCGCTCCAATCGACACTCTTCTCCCTTCGTTCCCCGTGTGATTCCGGGATCAATGGCAAAAACACCAAGACAAGAATGCCAATCGGTATTTGAAAAAAGAAAATGCTGCGCCAGCCAAATTCAAACAGATTCAACTGAACGAGAAATCCGCCAAGGAGGAGGCCGAAAGTAAATGCAATTCCAACTACCGCGCCGTAAATCCCGAAAACGAGCGGCTTTTCACGCGGGAGGTAGCTGACCTGCATGATAGACAAAACCTGCGGTTGAATGAGCGCTGCAGACAAGCCCTGCACGATCCTGATACAAATCAGGAGGGCCGGCTCGATAGCAACGCCCCCGATGAGGGCCATTGATGTAAACAGGGCCACTCCGAAAAACAGCATTCTCTTTCTCCCGTATAGATCTCCCAGTTTCCCCGCGACAATGAGCGTTACTGCCAAAGCAAGAGAGTAAGCGGATAAAATGAGCTGGGCTTCCGAGAAGCTGGCATGCAGACTGCCTTGTATAATCGGCAGAGCAACCTGGATCATGTATGTGTTTAATGAAACTAATAAAGTGGGGAGCAAAATAACCGCAAGCGCATACCATCTGTTAGGGTGGACTTGTAGGTCCGACTTATAGTCCATGTTTGGATTGGACATTCATATTCCTCCTTGCATTATTTGACTGACTATCACTCAAAAATTGATAGCACCGTTTTTGACTGATTACTTGTCAAAATGGTTTAATAAGGATGGGAGGTGCGTCATATTTGCCACGAATATCGAAAAATCCCCATGAACGCAGAAATGAGATTCTCGATACGGCCGAATCGCTGTTTCAAAAATTCGGGTACCAAAAAACGTCTACGATCGATATCGCAAAAACGATGAAAGTCGCTCAGGGCACGCTTTATTATTATTTTGACTCGAAGGATGCGCTCGCCAACGCCTTGATCGAGCGGCAGTTAGACGGTATTTTAAAACAATTTGACCAAGTGGCCCATGCCCCTGATCTTTCCGCATATCAAAAAATAGCCTGGGTTATCGTGTTTGAACTGGATGATCCAACAGGCCATGTGGAAGTGTTTAGGTACCTGCAGCATGACGATAATGCAGCGCTACGCCAAAAACTGTACATCCAGACGATTTGCAATTTCACCCCCCTTATCACCGCTATCGTGATACAAGGAATTCGCGAAAAACGATTTGCAGCAGCCAACCCGTCGCTGGTCGCAGAATTTTTCCTCTCCACGATTCATCACTGGGTCGACCCTGCTCTTTTTAAATGGACAAAGCAGGAAAGAATCAAGCGAATAACAGCAATTCAGCCGATTTTCGAGAATCTGTTCGGTGTCGAGCCCGGCAGCTTCGATATCGAGACTCTTCGGGAAGCATGTAAAACGATCCCTATCTAAAAGAAAGCTGTACATAGATGTTTACTGCCTAGCCGGTAATCTCCAAAAATAACGAACCAGGAAACGCCCTTAATTGAAAGTGATTTTTATTATCAATTAAGGTCGTTTCCTATTTTATTATTTGACTGACTATCTGTCAATGAATGTCTTGCTTCAAAAAAACTTACAGCTTTCTTCGTGAAGCAAGGACTGCATTGTGAATGCTCCTCTCTGCTCGAAAAAGCAAGGAAGCCATATATGCCCGGTGCTTTTTTGTCCGCTCCTCACAGCTGCTCTATTCATTGTTTTTACGCATGCCTGTATCAATTTTGTACATCTCAGGTAATGCTAACCACTACGAGCTTATTGTTGAAAAAACTCTACTTGTCATCCATCTCCCAAAGGAGGTCCCATGGAATTAGAACCCATTTATCCTTTCGAACCAATTCATGCCGATTCCATACCGAGCGGAACCAATTGGGTAGCCCAAATTAAGTGGGACGGAGTTAGAATGCTAACCTATTTTGACGGCAGCCAAATACGCTTAATCAATCGGAAACTAAATGACCGCAGTCCGCAATATCCGGAATTCGTAAACATCGCACGCTATTGTTCCGCATCCTCTGTAATTCTTGATGGCGAAATCATAGCCTTCGACTCAAACAAGCCTTCGTTTCACGAAATCATGAAAAGAGACAGTTTGCGAAAGACGAGCAGTATCGAGCTCGCCGTAAAACACACACCTGCAACCTATATGATCTTTGATGTATTGTTTTTCAATGGCTGCTGGGTAATTGACAAGCCTTTGTCCGAAAGACAAGCTATCCTTCATCAAATCATTGCTCCGCAACCGGATGTGCAAGTTGTCCAAAGTTTTACGGACGCTCACGGGTTGTTTGAAGTCATGAAACAGCACCAGATGGAAGGAATTGTTTGTAAAGATCTGAGCAGTTCGTACAAAGTCAAGGGGAAAGATAAACGTTGGCAAAAAAAGAAGGTTTCGCAAGACCTTTTTGCCGTCGTTGGCGGGGTGACGCTTCGCGATGGCATTGTAAATGCGGTACTCCTCGGTTTGTATGACGACGACGGAAAACTAACCTACATTGGTCATGCTGGCACCGGAAAACTCACCGATAAAGAGTGGCGCGTACTTACTGAAACAGTGAAATCGCTGGTGATCCCGAACAAACCGTTTGTCAATCAACCTGAACGCATGAAGGATGCGATATGGATAAAGCCTGAACTCGTTATGAAGGTTCAATTTATGGAATGGACTCCGGGACTTACGCTGAGACATCCAAGCATCCAGGCGGTTGTTGACGTGGCGGTATCGGATTGTACCTTCTCTCAAAGCTAAACAGGATATCGCCAGAAAACGCGAGTGTTCCATGCAAAAAAGTCGGGCATAAAAAAGAGCCGATTGTTCCCCGTTTAGGGATATAACAATCGGCGTATCCACTTACGATGCACAAAGCAAGACAATTGTCTCCTGCCTATCGCGGGATTTGTATTCTTGGTTCTTTTTAAAGCGGCATGCTTTCGGACTTCGCCACCTTGTGTTTGCTGTGGTACCAAATACCGACTGGTATCAGCAGCAGCGAAAGAACGCCCCCGGAAAGTGAAAGGGCCGCATAACTGGAATGCGCGACGACCATGCCGGATAATGCTCCCCCCGAAGCCCCGGCCAAAGCAACCAATACATCAATGGTACCTTGTGTTTTTGCCCGGGTGGACGGGTGAGTCGCATCCACGATGAGCGCTGTGCCGCTGATTAATCCGAAGTTCCAGCCAAGCCCCAGCAAAGCGAGAGCGGTTACAAGCAGCAGCATGGAATCGGCAGGTGCGACAGCAGCCAGAATTCCGGCTGCCAGCAGAATCGCTCCCGAGGCGAATGACATCGCCACGCGTCCGACCTTGTCCACGAGAAAACCGGTCACAAGAGACGGGAGGTACATCGCCCCAATATGAACCCCGATGACCAATCCTACTTCACTGAGCCCATGCCCGTGGTGCTTCATGTGTACCGGCGTCATCGTCATGATCGCGACCATAACGATTTGGGTTAAAATCATGACGGCCGCCCCGACAATAATCCCCCGGTTGTTTGCGGCTACAAGCGAGCCTGCGTCTGCACTCGAGACCTGATCTTTTTTTTGCGCATCCGCGATTTCTTTGGCAACCATGAATGGGTCAGGTCGAAGGAAAGCCAGAAATACCAGACCCGCAAGAAGAAAGGCAGCAGCACCTAAGATAAAAGGACCGGCAAGAGCCGGAACGCCGATCGAGGCTGCTAGTCGGCCCATCGGTTCTACCAGGTTTGGACCCGCTACAGCACCGAAGGTAGTGGACACCATTGCAATACTGACTGCTGTTGCCCGCTGTTTGGGCTTCGCCAAGTCAGTTCCTGCATAGCGGGCTTGCAGGTTTGAAGCAGTTCCTGCACCGTAGAGCAGAAGTGACGCGAAAAGAAGCAGAATATTGTGTCCAACCGCCGCGAAAACTACCCCGATCGCGCCAATCCCCCCAGTCAAAAATCCAGTGGCGAGTCCAAGACGCCTCCCGAAGCGCTGGGAGAGCCTGCCTACAAGCATGGCAGCTGCAGCTGAGCCAAGAGTCAACAGCGCGGCAGGAATCCCCGCAAAACTGTCCGTCCCCAACATCTCCTGGGCGAGGAGTGCTCCGACTGTTACTCCTGCGGCAAGGCCAGCACCGCCGAAAATTTGCGAGATGACGACGATCAGCAACGTCCGCTTGTACAGCTGGGCCTGCATTTCCGGGGAATGGATATAATTGCGCAATCTGGATGTTTGATTTTGGTCTATGCTTGCATGATCGGCTTCTTGTGACATATTACCGGGAACCACCTTTCCAGCTTTACATTTGGACAGCCATTACCCGTGAGCATTTTCATGTTCCCGCCTCACAAGCTTAGACGATCATTGGTCGGGCATCAGCTAAGCAAGAGGCTGGCTTTATCCTTTTGTTTAAAAAAGCATTGGCGGATATTGTAAATCCTCCTCTTGGAAATGTCAAATCATTTTGCCCTTGATGTGACCGAACCCGCTTTCGACCTCGACTTTTCTTCGGTATAGATCGCTGCTTTGTCTTCACATTCAAGGGCTGCTTTTGCCTATACAACCGAAGAATAATCCGAACGCATAAAAAAAGCTGTTATCAGCCAGTCCTTTACCTAGACTGGTCAAGTGTAACAGCTTTTTGGGTTGAGATATTTGTTATACCTAATTATAACAAATTATAAGCAGTTATAATTTGTTGGAGGGATACGGCTTTACATGGAGGGGCGGGCATGTTAGGCTCGTTTGCCATGCGATGCGTGGTTTACTGGCATCGCGGTCTCCCGGTATGAAACGCATGAGGGCAAAGGAGAAGATGGAGACCCCGAGCAGCACGATGATGCCTGAAACGAGGCGATTCATATAATACGTTGTCATCAGTCATTTCCCCCCATTTCACGTACTTCGATTGGCTTGCTTCTCTCTGCTCTTTATGAAATCTCGAAACAGGCTACTCAATAAACACTCCCTGACCGTGATAGATCTGCTCCATTCTTTGCTGGCGTGTCTTTAACCGTCCCTGGTCCTTGACCATCATTCCCAAAACGAGGAGATGAAGCAAGGTAATCACCGACGACATGGAAGCTATGCCGGATTCGGCGTCGACATTGATATCTGTCGTTAGGGTAATTTCTGATAGACGTCCCACTGGAGAAAGCACGCTGTCGGTAACCGAGATGATCGTACTCCCCAGCTTCCTGGCTGTCTCCGCCAGGGTGTACGATTCTTTGGAGTAACGGGGAAAAGAGATAACGAGAACAACCGATTTTGCCGAAAGATTAAACAGTTTTTCGTAAGATTCTCCGTTTGAAGGACAAAGCTGAACATTCTCGCGTATCATTCCAAGCATAAACGAAATCCAGTTGGCCGCCGAAAAGGAACCGCGGTGGCCGATGATTACTACGTGATCCGACGCAATGAGAACGTCGACCGCTTTCCAAAGCTCCGCTTCGTTCAAATGGGCGAGCGTATGCTGTAAAATGCAGATTTCGTTCATTAGTGCTTGAACGAACGGCCCCTTGGGAGAAGCGGAATTCGCCCTGTCTGCACGATTTATTGACAAAGCCGAACTCGCATTTTGCAAAAAGTGTTGTTGGATCATTTCCTGCATCTCAGAAAATCCACTGAATCCGAGAGCGTATGAGAAGCGGATTACCGTCGTTTCGCTAACTTCCGCCTCCCGAGCGATTTGGACAGTGGTACTGAATGCGGACTTTTCCAGATTCTCAAGCAAGTATTTAGCCACCTTTTTTTGCGCAGCCGACAGTTCGTCATACTTTTCTTTCAGCAATTGATCAAAATTTGCGTCCACTTGCATTAGTCGTTCACCCAGCTATCTTGATAGTATAGTGAGTTGTTCAAAAGTTTGACGTTTTTGACCCGCTTGTTGATCACAAAAAACTCTTTTTCAATATAAACGGGAATCCAGTATCCCTGCTCAACCATCCGTTTCTGAACGTCCACGTAAATCTTTTTCCGTTCTACGTTATCCACTGTTGTTTGTCCCTTTTCCAGGAGAATGTCCAGTTCTTGATCTCTGATCCGCGAATGGTTAAACGATCCGATCTGGCTTGAATGAGCAAAATAAAAGACAACATCTGGATCGACATGGGTATAGCTCATAGCGGTCATGTCGAAATCTCCTTGCGCTGCTTTTTCCAGAAGCGCTGCATAGTCCATTTTGTTGATTTTCAATTCAACTCCGATTTCGCGCAGCATTTGCTGTATCAGCTGAACATCTTTGGACCATCTTTCTGTGCTCAGCAACGTGAAGCTCAACGTTTTCCCATTCTTTTCCCTGATTCCGGCCTCATTTGCAATCCACCCCGCACCCTCCAACAGCTTTTTTGCTTCCTCGAGGTTGTATCGGTAAGCATATTGCTCTATGGTGGTGTCAAACCCGAACAGAGTAGGTGGAACCGGTCCGTGTGCAGCGACACCTTCTCCCTGCAGAACGGCCTTGATAATTGCCTCTTTATTTACGGCCATATTTAGCGCCTGCCGAACTGCCCGGTCTTGGAAGATGTCGTTCCGCAAATTCATCTCGATAAAGAGCCCTATGGCCGGACTCGTTTGCTCCAGGACATAAAATTTGTCATTTTCCCTGAATCGCTTTGCATCCTTGGCAGAGACGCCCTTAGCAATGTCGATAGACCCGCTTTCCAACGCGGCCAGTCTCGTTTGCCTGTCCTTGATGATTTTCAGCTCAAGGCTCTCCGGCCTTACCGGCCCCTGGTTTTCTGCGATCGGCTCCGGCCAATGGAACGAATCATTTCGAATGAGCTTGATCGATTCTCCGGGGGACCAGCTCTCAAATTTCCACGGACCGACACCCACAGGATTTCTGCTGGATCGATCCCCCGCTTTTTGGATCGCCTCTGGCGAAAGCGGCTGCATAAAGCCGGGATCGGTCAGGCTCAGCAACAAGGGCGCGGACGGCTGGTTCAATTCGAAGATGAGGGTCTCTTCATCCGGCGCGGAAATCGTCTTTACGGCAGTCAAGAGCCCTCCCGCTATTTTGGAGGCGGTTTCTTTGGCGACTGCCCGTTCATACGTTTGCTTGAATGCGCTTGCCGTCAGCGGTGTTCCGTCATGAAAAGCAACTCCCGGCCTGATTTTAAATGTCCAGGTCTTCCCGTCAGGCGAGATGGAATACGATTGCGCAAGATAAGGCTGGACATCGGCAGATTGCGGATCCTGGTATACCAGCGCTCCTCCCAGCAAAGCTAGAACTTCGTCGGAGACCGACATGCCCGCCTTGTGGGCATCAAGGGAATCCGGTTCATCCGGGATTCCGATCCGAATGGTTCCTCCTTGTTTTGGAACTGCATCTTGCCCATTGTCCGTTTTTGCGGAATCGTTGGGCGACGCTGGCGAAACCGCATTCGAGCTGCAGCCGATCATTCCTGACGTCAGCGCACAGCCAAGCAGAAAGGTAAGCATGTACTTCGAACGAACCTTTCCAAACACGTTCTTCATCTCCTTTCCTTTTCTTCGTCAGTGAAGCATCAGTCGTCTTCCTCGCTGTCTGTTCAGTTTGTGCCTGCGAAAACGGACACCCCATCCAGAAAAACTTCCCGAACCTGCTTGAGACACGCAATATTCACGAGCGGATTGCCCTGCACAACCAGTATGTCAGCCTGGTATCCGGGTGCAAGCGTCCCGAAGTGATGGCCTTGATCGAGCACTTCTGCGGCCGTTTGCGTCGCCGCCCGAATCGCCCGCAGCGGTTCCATCCCCAGCTCTACCATCAAGGCGATCTCTTCTGCCACCGGCGTTATCGGCTGCTGGTCTAAAACGATGTCAGTCCCTGCGGCAATTTTCACACCTGTTTCCATAAGCTTTGCAAAGTTTTCCCGGTACGCCTTTTCCGATTCAATGAAGAAAGATTCCGACAATTGCAGCGCTTCGTCGAGAAGTCCGTGGCTATCTGCTTGACTGCGCAGAATGCTGCGGGAATGTTCTGCGAGCTGGAAAAAGGTTGCCATCGTCGGCACCCAAACCAGTCCTTTTTCTGCCATCTGCCTGGCTTGTTCCACCGTCATGAACGTCGTATGCTCGATCGTATCAAAACCTGCGTCAATCGCCATCTGAATGGATGGCTGCATGGACGCATGCACACAGCACTTCCGTCCAAGTCTGTGCGCTTCGTCTACAGCTGCGTCAAGCTCCTCCTGGGTGAATTCGGGCGTGTGGGTACGATGGCTTGTCATCAATTTGATCCAGTCCGCGCCTGCTCTTACCTGTTCGCGTACAGCTGCGCGTACCTCCCACGGACCGTTGGCTTCCCGAAGAGAACCTTTAAGCTGCCAGCCATGACCGCCCGTCATAATGATTCCCTGGTTCACATCGTAGATCCGGGGGGAAACCAGAAGCTTTTGCTTGCGGGCATATTTCAATGAACGGCAAAGCCCGTCCTCCGACGCTACATCCCGGATCGTGGTAACCCCTAGAGAAAGCGCTTCCCGTAAGTTGGAAGCGGCAAGCAGCGCCTTTAGCGTGCCGTCGTACTCCGTAAAATCCGGTTTGTTGTACCAGTAGCCGATATGCACGTGAAGGTCTATCAGCCCTGGCATGATCGTGCAACCGTCATAACGGGATGGTTCTAGTGCTGGATAGCGCTCTGTCAGCTCCGTTTCCGTGCCGACATCAGTGATCACTCCACGTTCATCTACGCAAATGGCCGCCTGTTCAATGACTCGCTCACCATCTCCCGTTACCAAATGGTCTGCCGTCAAAAGTTTCATGCATATCCGCTCCCTTCATTATTTTTGCCATGGGTCACCATCTGTTTCCCGCATGCTTGGTTCCCCCATGGGGGCTCTGTCCCCAATAAATTCCTGATGAAATAGTCCCATTTTCTTCGGAGGAAGTAACGGTCTGTAGAAAGGCTGTGATGACGATTGGGCAAAATCAGGAGGTCAAAATCTTTGTCCGCTTTGATCAGTGAATCCGCCATTCGCAGCGTTTGAGCAGGGTGCACGTTCTCGTCCAGATCGCCGGTCACCAAAAGCAGCTTGCCCTCGAGATTGCTTGCCAAGCCGGCATTATCCTGCTCTTGATACAAATCAGGGTCATACAAGCCTTGATACCGTTCCGCCCAGGCTGCCAGATACAATCGCTGGTCGTGATTGCCGCATGCGGACACTGCTACTTTGTAGACATGCGGGTAGGCGAGCAGCGCTCTCGTCGAGGCATATCCACCGCCAGATGCCCCCCAGATGCCTGCCCTGTTCAAATCCATAAACGGAAAGCGTTGAGCCAACTGTCTGATTGCGGCGACATGATCCCGCAGCCCTCCCGCTTCTTCCAATTTTCCGTTGGAGATGTTGTGAAATGCCTTTGACCGGTAAGGAGTACCCATGCCGTCCACGATTACCACAACGAACCCCAACTGTGCCAGGGATTGGGCACCGCCCAGCGGGTCTCGTTTGCCGTCAGGATCAAGGGCGAACGCCTTCGGTGTGTTAATGGTTTGCGGACCGCCGTAAATGTAATCCACAACCGGGTATTTGCTTGAAGGATCAAAGGGAAAAGGACGTACGAAAACGCCGTGAAGGTCGGTTTCTCCGTCGCGTGCTTTGACAGCGAACCGTTCCGGGAATTGGTATCCCATCGACAGCAGCATCCTCACATCGGCTCGTTCCAACTCGCGAATCAACCTGCCATCAACCGCGCGCAGAACCGTCACTGGCGGAAGATCGACCCGTGAATAGGTGTCGACAACATACTTCAAATCCGGAGAAAGATTGACGGCATGATCCGCATCCTCCGGCGTCAGCAGCTCACGCCCGGTACCGTCCAGCCTGACCCGGTACAGGTGTTGATAATAAGGATCTCGCCCGGCTTCAAAACCGCCGCCCGTAAAATACACCCAGCCTTGCTCTTCATCGACGCTCAAAAGGCAGCGAACGACCCCGTAGTCTGAAGGAATCGGATGAAGGAGCTTACCCGTCCGACCGTCTCCGTAGTAAAGTCTGCTCCAGCCGTCACGCTCCGAATGCCAGATAAACGAACCGTCGCTCAACAATCGCACATTCGGGTTGCAGGCCCCGAGACTGTACAAATCCTGACTTAGAAAAGCGTCGCTTTTTTCTTCCAGGAGCGTCCGAACCTTCCCGGTATGAGGATCGGCTACGGCGAACTGGACACATCTGGCATCTCGGGCCATCTTGATCATATACACCTGACTGCTATCGGTGGACCAGCCTGCCAACTGCATCCCCGGTGTCAACGGCGAGAGCGGAGATGCCACTAACGGTTCGGATTCGAGCCAAACTGTGGTTTGTTTCTCAAGATCGCATACGAGCAGTTTCGCCAGCGGTATGTGCTCATCGCCGACCAATGGAAACCTGTACGAGTGCAGCACCGGACCGATATCCTCTGCTGAGGTGGAAACGGACTGTATCAGATGCATTTGGCGAACCTGTCTTTGATCCAACCGATGAGCCAGGAGTTTCTTGGAGTCAGGGGACCAAATGACTGTCGGAGGGGGGGGTTGACGGTTGAGGCGTTCGGTTAAGGTAGTCAAGCGGCATTCAGGCTGAGACCCGTAATCATGGTAGGCCACGCCATCACTGGTAAGCTGAATAACCTTTCCGTCTTCCATCGAACGCACGAATAAGTTGCAGTCCTGTACGAATGCTGCCCAAGCCCCGTCAGGAGACAATCGCTCGGCCGCCGAACACTGTTTGCCAGCCGCATGGTCCAAGAGGCGATATTCGGTCAGGTCACAGATCCACTCTTTCCCTTCTGCTTGAAAACGAATAGCCCGATCGCCATTCATGTACGAAAACTCCGCAAAGGGAAGGGCTTCAGGGACAATAGGCCTTCCAACCGCTTCTGACAGAGCCGCAGCAAGCCTGTTGTGATCGAAAGCAGGCATGCAAGTGTTCTTCTGCGGATCAACGACGATAAAATGTTTGCCCCGCCCTTTTTCCGTGCGCATCTCTCTTGTGTACCAAAACCGACTTTCGCCGATCCAGCGAGGCGTTATACGCAAGTTCAACGCGGAATCGGCGCATTGCGAAGGGTGCAAGCGTTTTGCTCTCTCGTACTGCTCCCACGTAACATACGACAGGGGGCTCTCCTCCTTTGCTTCATCATGAATTTGCAAAAAGAAGTAAATTCTTTTTTAACTGGACAAGAGGAATTATTTACTTCTTCCTAATGGGATTTATACCATATCCACAGCTTGAACGGAATACTTTTTATTTTGATTTTTAAAAATTATCCGCCTTTTTTGGCTATCTGCCATTTGACAAAGTCCATCTGCTTTTCCTTTTTTATATGATTGGAGAAGGGGCATAGCTTGAACGAAATCCTGATGAACGCTACATTTCTTCAGGTCAACTATGCCCTTCTTGCGAGCGATTTCGCACGTTCAATGATATGGTTCAGGGACTGCAGTTCCAAATAGGAGAAGATAAACGCTGCCAGGAATCCAAAAAAATAAACAGCGCCGCAGACTATCCCCCACACTCCGTAATAGGGCTCCAAAAGCGCCCCGATCAAAAGGGAAACCGCGCATATGGCAAATGATATCCACCACAAACGAGTGTACCTGCGGTATCTCTTTAAGAGAGGGTGGCTGCCCTGGTCAGAGCCTGCTCTCTTCCCTGCCTTTCGCCGGGCGGATATAAACAGCAGAAGCAACACGGGCCATTGTACCAGCGGAACGATTACAGGCAATAAAAAGCCGATGAAGTTGTTTACATCGTTGATATGCAGAAAAGTAGTAACACTCAGGATCAGGACAAACCAGCCAAACGGCCCGTTGCAATACGTATAGTCCTCCCTTCTGGTCAACGTTCCGAGCCCGATCAATAAGGTCAAGTAGGTTATGACAACTTTAATCGCGAAAGCGGGAAACCAGATGCTGAACAGCATAACCTCGACCCGGTCGAGGAAGTCAGTCAAATGAATCTGCTCAACGAGGACGTATACCGGGTAGTTCAAGCGGCTTGTGATCAGGTACCCCATGACACCCAGTTGGATAATAAGAATCAGCATAATACCGAAACCGGCCATCGTCGCCCCGTGCTTGACCGCCGAAAAAAACAACCGGGATTGGGAGATGGCGTGCAAAAACGCGCCAAAAATAAAGATGTCCCCGTACATCCCCCCTGCCATCCAATTGCTCACCAGCAAAGCGACAAACTTGCTGTCCATGATCGGCTCGATCCGCCGCAGATCATATTCGTTGGACAAGAGAAAATACATCGAGAAAGAGAGAATAAAAAACATCGGGAAATACATTTCATTTACCCGAGCCGCCACTTCCATACTGGACCGGCCGAAATACTGGAGAACCACCACAAAGACGAGGAGAATAATCTCCAGCGGGGTCTCGCTCAGCAAACTCAGATGCAGAAAATGACCGACTCCTTTTATATCGCGCAAAAGGATGAGCATGAAAAAAAGCAGCAGTACGCCATTTAGCAGATTACCGGCAACACGCCCTCTAGTGTCTATCAAGATTTCAAAAATGTTCTTCCCCGGATAAGCCCGAATAAGCCGTTCAAACACATAGGCGACAAGAACCGTATACATGACGGGCAGCAATTGGGACAGCCAGGCATCGTTTTTAGCCACGACCGCCAGCTGCTGCGGAAGACTGACAACCGCCCCTGTCATAATCACCCCGCTCGTCAGCCAGGCGATCTGGCGATGGTTGATCACTTGTTTGACTTGCAATTTTCCTGCCTCCTTAGTAAAGGCTCAACATCCATGCTTTTACCCTGGACTCGATCGCACTCATCGTGTTTTGAACGGGGCTAAAGATCTCAACCTGATAATACGCAGCGACAAACAGGCACAGCGTTGCGATATAGAGCAGGTAAATGACTCCCCTCATTTTTGGAGAATAGAGATGCCGAAACAAAATGTCACGGATCGCCATGAAAGAGAAGAAAACGAGAAAAAGTCCGGTGAAAATCAGGTTCATTTCATCTCCTCCTTGGTCAGATTCTCCGTAGTTTGTCCGATAATTGGAATGCTTGCGTTTGTACGAATCTCAAACGTCACCTCTTTCAAATGCTTGTCCCAGTTTTCGCGAAACGACGTTTTCCATAGCTGCGGATATTTTCTTGCAAGCACCAGTCCCAAACCCGCTATGTCGCTCTGGTTTTGAACCATTTCCTGAAGGGTTGTCCGAATCCCTTCGCTAATATTGGCAGCCAGCTTGTTCTCCAGCATGCGTATATTTTTCACGCTCCCCCAATCCGTTCCGCTGTGGTCTTCAATCACAGCGGCTCTCGCGTGGACGTTTATGCGAAAATGAACCTTTCCATTGCGGACGGCAGGTGAAATGTCCATTTTTCCCTGATTCACTTGAAGGCTGATCTCCCGGTTTTTTTTGATATCGAAAACCGTAGAGTAAGAATAGAAAGTCGGTTGGAACCATCGAATCCCTCTTGCATGCTCCAAGGGTAAAAAATGAACCATCCGATCATCGCGAAACATGGAAAACCCGATCAACTGGATTTCTTCTGATTTTCCTTTCGGTCTGGAATGAACGCTTGCCAATACAGGCAGGTATGCATCGACCCCAGGCGTGTTCAACATCTGCGCAATATCCTTTACCGTAACTGCCACACCCACCATTTTGATCAGTTCTCTCATCGCTTCTGCGGAAAATCGCTCAAACTGGGGCTGGGCTTGAAGAAGATCGAGACCTTTCCCTTTCGCCACGACCATGTACGCTGTCAAACGGTTTTCCGGAAAACGGGCTATTACATCAAGTATTTCTCTCAGCCCTGATTTAGCTGTCTCCTCACCGATTACAATAACCCTATGGTGGGCGTAAAAGAGCCTTCGACTCATTCTTGACTGCAAAACGTTGTTCGCTTCCCGAAGGGTTTTGCCGGTAGCTGAATCCACATAATAGCTTTTGTCTCCACTGGTCCCTCCTCCGCCGCCGGAAGGCCCTCCGAGACTGCTGACCAGGGGGAGTTGTACAGACATCCGGTACAAACCGTCCTCTTCCTTATCCACCGCAAAAGCAAGGATCAGCGCCAGATCATTCACTTCTACCCGATCCCAGCACCCAGTAAGAAGAAGCGAATTGCACAGGATGACGATTATGCAGGTAATTTTAAAGCGGTAACCTATTCTCACAGTATCACTCCCCCGGTTTTTGCTGTATCTGATTGTCCCAAGTTATTCGCTCTTTTGTCTGGACGTATTGATCGAAGCCGTGTCCAATCGTTTTTCGTCCTTTATTCCCGTAAAGCTTGGGCGCTTCTCCATCATTGTCCAGGGAGCCCGAATCAGTACATCCTTGAAGTCGTTTACTGACATCGGAGCCAATGGGGAGAGGTACGGAACCCCAAACGAGCGCAGGTTTGCCATGTGTCCCATTATCAGCAGTATGCCGACCAGAATGCCGTATATTCCCAAGAAGGAAGCAGCGAGCATCAGTGGAAAGCGGAGCATCCGCAAAGCGATTGATGCATTGTAGTGAGGCACGGTGAAGGAAGCGATTCCCGTGATCGAGACGACAATCACCATCGGCGCCGAAACGATTCCAGCCTGTACGGCTGCCTGCCCCACAACGAGCGCCCCCAAAATGCTGACTGCCTGCCCTACCGTTTTCGGCAAACGAATCCCGGCTTCGCGCAGCGCCTCGAACGAAATCTCCATGATTAATGCCTCGACAATGGCCGGAAACGGGATGGATTCACGCGCTGCCGCGATGCTCAACAATAATGTGGTCGGCAGCATCTCCTGATGAAAGGTCGAAATCGCCACATAGCCTGCAGGTGTGACCAGAGAAATGGCCAGAAACAGATAGCGCAGCCAGCGGACAAGCGTGGCCATCTGAAAGCGTTCATAGTAGTCCTCATTGGCTTGCATCATCATCCAGAAGGTGGTCGGAACGATCAGAACCATCGGCGTCCCGTCGACAAAAATGGCAATCCGCCCTTCCAGCAAAGCGGCTGCGACCGTATCCGGCCTTTCCGAATACTGGACCTGCGGAAAGGGAGAATACGTGTTATCCTGGATCATTTCTTCGATATAGCCCGACTCCAAAACCGCGTCGATCTCAATGTTCTCGATTCGCGAAATGACCTCGTCCCTTAAAGCAGGGTCTACGATTCCTTCCAGGTAGGAAACGACAAGGTTGGTGTTGCTCTCCTTGCCAACGACGATCGATTTCATTTTCAGACGGGGCGTTTTCAGCTTCCGCCGCAGGAGGGACGTATTCGTCCGGATATTTTCAATGAATCCCTCCCGCGGCCCCCGGACGACAGCCTCCCCTTCCGGTTCATTCACCGAGCGTTTTTCAGCTCCGCGAATCCCTAGTGTGAGAGCGATGTCGTTTCCGTCGACGAGAATTCCTGTATCTCCTCCAAGCACAGCCGACAGAAAATCCTTGTAGCTGGTGACCTCGGAAATTTGCGAAACCGGCAGAATTTCATTCTCGATGCTCCTGATGTTGTCCCGGCCCCCCTCCAGGAGCATCAGCGCCTTCAATGCTTCATTCACGGACTGGGTGTCAATCAAACCATCTACGAACACCGCACAAGCTTGCACACTGTCCTTCAGCTGAAACTCACGCAGCACAAAATCCGAGCAATCCTTAAACAGTTGCTCAATAATCTCAACGTTTTCTTTCAATGAGGAACGAACCGGAAAGGACTCCAGCTCGCTCAGGCTTTTTTCGTTCAGCTGCGCAATATTTTGTTCCTTCTTTGACTGACGAGTATGCTTCATACGATTCACCAACTGTTGGAAAGCTACCCGTATTATGTTACTTGCGTTTCCAAAATATGCAGGTGCCTCGCCTGAATATCTTCCGCCAATGCGGGAAAAGTAGGGGCAGCATCAATCCCAAAGGGAGGGGACTTGTCTTGCCTACCGAAGCTGCTGACATCACAGTTGCCATTGAAGGCAGGGAATTGACGATTACGAATCCGTCCAAACCGCTTTGGCCGGAAGCAAACGTCACCAAATGGGATTACATCCGCTATTTAATGGAGGTCGCCGCTCCGTTCCTGGCTTATACGAAAGACCGCCTCTTAACCGTTATCCGTTATCCCCACGGCATTCACGACAAGCATTTTTATCAGAAGAACATACCCGAGTACGCACCGGACTGGATCGCTTCCAGCGTCTGGGAAAATACGACGTATCCCCTCTGCAATGATATGGCGACCGTTGTTTGGATGGCCAATCAGGCTGCACTTGAATGGCACGTCTCGTTTCACCTGGCCGCAGATGAGATGCCGACTGAGCTGGTGTTCGACCTCGATCCGTCTACACCGGAATTCGCTCCCGTCGCCGAAACGGCTCTGCTTCTAAAGGAACTGCTGGACGAGTTGCAGCTCCCCTCCGTCGTCAAGACATCCGGGGCAACCGGCCTGCAGTTGTACATCCCGATTGAGCGCCGGTATACGTTCGAAGAGACCCGACAAGTCGGCCATTTTTTAGCGACATACCTGGTCGAAAAGCGGCCTGATCTGATCACATTGGAGCGACTGGTCAAGAACAGGGGAACGAAGCTCTACATCGATTACTTGCAGCCCTGGCGGGGGAAAACGTTAACGGCCCCTTATTCGACGCGCGCCCGAAAAGAGGCGACCGTCTCCACACCGCTGCTCTGGGAGGAAGTTCCTCACATCCACCCAACGGATTTCACGGTTCATACGGTTCCCGAACGCTTAAAAAAACGGGGTGATTTGTTCGCTCCCGTGCGCAGCCAAAAGCGGGCTTCTCTTGACTCGATTCTGGCATTTCTCAAACGAAAGCCGTAAGCGCTGCCGTTCACAGGCTGCCTGCTGTCGTCTGTGCAATTGGAACTGCATGCATGGTTTGTGCTATACTGTGCAGAGATGTTTGGAGGCAAGGAGGAATACAACATGATTGATCCGATAGCATTATCACTTGGCCCCATCAATATTCACTGGTACGGAATCATTATGGGGTTTGCGTTTTTTCTGGGTACTTACCTGGCCCGCTACAATGCCAAGCGTTCCGGCATTGACCCAGATCACGTCCTCAACATGGTCGTACTGATCATTCCCGCTGCTATCATTTGCGCACGCGCCTATTACGTGATTTTTGAATGGGATCAGTACAAAGACAATCTCCTCTCCGTTTTCTACGTTTGGGAGGGGGGGCTGGCCATCCACGGCGGCTTGATCGGTGGCGTTCTCGCCGGTGCCTGGTATGTCCGCAAGCACAACCTGCCGTTTCTGCTGCTGGGCGATGCGATGATTCCCAGTGTCATTCTGGGTCAGGCGATCGGCCGATGGGGCAACTTTATCAACCAGGAAGCGCACGGCGGACCGGCTACGGCGGAATACATGGCTCATTTTCCTGCTTTTATCCGCGACCAGATGTACATCGGCGGACAGTATTACCATCCTACGTTTTTGTACGAGTCGCTGTGGAACCTGCTGGTCTTCGCCATCCTGATGGCCATGCTGTACCGCTTCAAACGCTTTGACGGACAAGTATTGTTCAGCTATCTCATCTTGTATTCAATCGGCCGCTTCTTTATCGAAGGCATGCGGACAGACTCACTCTTGATCGGAGGAACACTGCGGGTTGCGCAATTGGTCAGCCTCTCTCTGATCGCGGCGGGCATCGTCTTGCTGATGGTGTTTGCGAGAAAAAACAAACAATCCAGTCAGTCCCACAACACGACAGAATCATAGAACGAACCACAGGATGCCACCCTTGATGGGTGGTTTTCCTTTTGCAAGGGAGTTGCGTCTGAATTGTCAAAAAGGTGGGCATACTGAGGCTAAAACAGGTTGGAGGGTTTTCCTATGAATGAAGGTATGCTGGAGGATTACCTGGACAGGGATGTCCGGGTCCACTTCGCACCGGCGATGATTTCAGCAGGGGCGGCTTCCTTTGAAGAGGGGCGGCTTTACGATTACAACGAGGACGGCATTCTTTTGGAGATGCCCGACTCCACTCTTGCTTATATCCCCTTCTCGTCCATACGCATGGTCACAATCAAGCCGAAACAAGGCTTTTGGGCGCGCCTGACACGTCCGTCATGACTTTTGTCTGCCTGTATGCCAGTAAAAAAGCGCCTTTTCCCGGACAGCAGGAAAAGACGCTGGTTTTCTCTATGAAAAAATCGACAACGGCTCCTCTTTGCTTACAGGAACACGTCGTAAACGACGTAACAGGCAGCAGCCAACAGACCTGTAGCGGGCAGGGTGATGACCCATGTCACCAGGATTCTTCCGGCCAGTCCCCACTTCACCGCCGAAAACTTTTGGGAGGCACCTACGCCAAGAATAGAAGAAGTAATGACGTGCGTTGTACTGACTGGCAGCTTGAACGCAGTAAAAATGGTAATAATCAGCGCCGAGGAAAGGTCTGCGGAGAAACCGCTGATCGGCTTGATTTTCATAATTTTTCCACCCATTGTCTTGATAATCCGCCAGCCGCCGACAGAGGTTCCCAAAGCCATCGCTACCGCCGCAGAGAGCTTGACCCAGAGAGGAATAGAAAAGTCTCCGTTTTCGGTGGTCATGAATCCTCCGGAAATGAGCGCGAAAGTGATGATTCCCATCGTCTTTTGCGCATCGTTGGCCCCGTGGCTGAAGGATTGCCAGGAAGCGGCTACGACCTGCAGCATGCGAAAACCTTTGTTCGTCGGATGATACGGCATGTTGGCTACGATCGAGGAAATGATCTTGATTACGGTAAAACCGACGACAAATGCGATCAGTGGAGAAAAAATCAAGGCTTGTACAATGCTTTTGAAGCCTTCCATGTTAATCGAACCGATCCCGGCAGCGCCTATGACTGCCCCGGCAATCCCTCCGATCAGCGCGTGCGAGGAGGAGCTCGGGATTCCGAACCACCATGTGATCAGGTTCCACAAGATAGCGGATGTCAATGCTGCAAGAACGACGATCAATCCGTTTTCCAACTGGAACGGGTCGGCAATCGATCCTCCGATCGTTTTCGCTACCCCTGTGTATGTTAGAGCCCCTATCAAATTCAAGATCGATGCGATGATAATGGCCGTACGCGGGCTTAACGCTCGGGTAGACACCGAGGTCGCGATGGCGTTAGCGGTATCGTGAAAGCCGTTGATAAAATCAAAGCTAAGCGCCATGATCACGACGAGGATCAGAATGATCATATCCGGGGAAAGACTAGGCATTCTTCAGCACGATCCCTTCTACCAGGTTGGATACGTCTTCTGCAAAGTCGGCACAGTCTTCCAGTTTGTCGTAAATTTCTTTAAGCTTGATCGCTTCGATCGGATCAGCGTTGGGAGCGTTGAGCAGATCGGAAACCATTTTGCGGTAATTAGAGTCGGATTCATGCTCCAATTCCTTGATCTCGGCAGCGTATTTGGATACGACGTGATGATCCAGTTTGCGCAGCGTGCGGATCAATTCAATCAGCTTCGCCGAGCACTTCACCAAAATGTTGGCCTGAGCGAGTACGCGCGGATCCGGCTGGCGCACTTGGTACAAATACATCCGGTCCGCTACCCCGTCGATGTAGTCAATCATGGAGTCCATCGTATGGGCCAGTTGGTGAATATCTTCCCTCTCCAGCGGAGTGATAAAGGTGGAGTTCAATTCATTCATGATGCGGCGAACGATCTCGTCCCCTTCCCTTTCCACCGACTTGATTTCCTTTACCTTCGATTCCACATCCTGGTAGTTCCCGATCATTTCGTAAAACAGATGGGTTCCCTTATGGACGTTGGCAATTTGCTGCTCGAACAAGTCAAAGAAGATGTGCTTTTTGCTTTTTATCATAAGATCAGTCGTCACTCCTTTGAATAACTAACGCCTCACCGATTATATCGAACAACTTTGTGAAGGTAAATTTAAAAACAAGGACAAATGTGTATTTTTTTCTTTAAGAAATTGTTAAGTTTTTGTAAAGACGGCTGACCAGGGAAAAATCGCGGATGAAAAGCCGGTCTGGAGGATACGCGTGTTAGTCTTGCCAATTGTTCACGTAATTATTTCCCCGTTTGCCAGCATGCATGCGAAAGAAGACCTGTCTGAAACATTGCCTACCATGCTCAAGGAGCAAATGATGCTCGGTGTGTGATTCGGTATACCTTCCGCTGACTTGTATACCCTTCGACCAATTCAATATCTTGGTCGTAGACGCGGTATCTCTTTTTGAGCAGGGAGCGGAGATCGGCATGTGTCTTGCTGTCCCCGGGAGCGCCTGTCGCCTCTACGACCAGCATCCCCTTGACGGTTTCTCCTGTTACCGCCGTTCTTTTTTTCCCCGGCTTGACCCAGAGAATCAGCTCTGTGACCTCACGCTTCCACGCCCCTGCCTTCTCCCATTCTTCACTGATGATCTGAAAAGACTTTCCGGGCGACTGCTTTCTCCTCGATGCTTCTATCTCCCTGCTTGCGGCTCGTGCGGCTCGCTTGGCGGAAACGGCTCGGCTCGGCGTGATTTCGATGGCTTCGACTCCGCAAATCTGGTCGAGCATTCCTGGCAAACGGTGCAAAAACCACATGATTGTATCATAAGGAGGTTCTTCGCCGCAGCGCTCCGTGACAACTTTGTACAGTCCGTTTTCCACCATTTCGGCGATCATCAGCCAGCCCGGTCCTTCCGCTTTTCGTACGGTCAACTTCATCCTTCACACCCCGATTGGTTGCATATACAACTATAAGGGTAGCAAAATGTAGTTGCATGTGCAATCAGTTATTTCTCCAAGTGCTCTCGAAGCCTGAGGACCATACTCAGGAATACGCCTTGCTCTGCTTTTGAAAACGGCGTAAACACTTCTCGCGTGAAATGATCCCGCACTGCTTCCAATGTCTTTTCCATAACCTCTCCTTTATCAGGGGACAATTTCACGATATAGCTGCGGGCGTCCTGGGAATGCGGCTCCGTTTGCAACCAGCCTTTTTTCAACAGCCCCGGCAAAATTCGCGAGATCGTTGTTTTATCGCGCAGCGTTCGCTTCCCCAATTCGGAAGGCGTAAGCCCGTCCGTCTGTGCGATTGCGACCAGCAGCTGCCATTGCTCAGGGGTTATGTCAAACGGTTCAAGCACTTTGGCTGTCTCTTCCCTGATCAGCTGACCTACGCGATGCAGATTGTGCCCGAGACTGTCTCGAAAGCGGTCTGTCATGTACCTTTCTCCTTTGTCGTCATTTTTTTTGCCGGGTAGCTGCTGAACTCATCGTTTCGTTCGAAACAACGGAGCCGCCTCTTTCCCCGATTATCATTCTGAAAATTGCCAACCGAAACAATCCTCTTTCTTTTATATCAGAGCTCCCTTATACTTGTATCTTACTAAAAAACCTTTTACGGGAAGAGAGGAATTTGTAGCATGGCTTGGCTGCAGAACATCATCTCACGCTATGATACCACGATTTGGATACGCGTGATCGGAACCATCCTGACAACGTTTGCCGGTTTTATGCTCCGCCCTTTTCTCGCTTTCTATCTGTACGATCGGATGGATGGGAATCTCCTCGTAGCAGCAATGGTTACAAGCCTCCAGCCTCTCACCAGCATCGTCGCCAGCCTGTATGCCGGCGGACTTGCCGACCGCTATGGACGAAAGCCCTTGATGGTCGCTGCCCTGATCATTGAGGCCATTTCCATGGCAGGCTATATTTGGGCCGAATCCTTGCTTGCCTTTGCCTTGCTGACCATTTTGAACGGCATCGGAGCCTCTTTGTTCTGGCCTGCCGCCAGCGCCCAGGTGACGGACGTCGTGCCGGAAGAAAAGCGCGGCGAAGTATTCGCTTTGCTCCACACCGCTTTAAACATAGGGGCTGCCGCCGGACCTCTTATCGGCGTCACCCTTTACAAAATCAATCCGGCGATCGCCTTCGGAATTTGCTCGGCGGCGCTGATGATCTATTGCCTGCTGATCATCTGGAAAATCCCTGAGACACTGCCCATGGAAAAAAGAGCGTCCGGAAAACAGGGGGGAGAACAGACGGAAGCTGTCCAAAATACACCCAAGCTGCGCCTGCGCGAGCATACCACCCTGTTGTGGATGACATTGGCTGCCGTCCCCGTCTCTCTGTTGTACTCCCAGGTGGAAATCATCCTTCCGCAGCATTTGCGTACACGCTTTGACGACTTTTTGACGGTGTTCGCCACCTTGCTCACGATCAATGGGGTGCTGGTCGTCTGCTGTCAAATCGCCATTGCCAAGTTTGCGGAGCGTTTCCTGCCGGAGCGAATTATTTTCGCAGCCTATTTGCTGCTCGGCTGCGTCGGATTCGGCTATGGGTGGGCTCCTGTTTTCTGGCTCCTCGTGGTGGCAGAAGCCATTTTTACGATTGGCGAGATGCTGTACGGCCCGCAGATCCAAAAGGCCATTTCAGTCTTGGCGCCAGTGGAGCTGCGCGGCAGATACTTTTCCATCTTCGGCGCAAACTGGGGAATCACCGGGACGCTCGGGCCTTCCACCGGAGCCGTCGCTTTTCGCAACATCGGCGGTACCTACTGGTTTTCCATTGTCGGCCTGCTCTTGTTCATCGCCGGTCTGTTTCAGTACCGTTTGGTGAAAAAGGCGGTGAGAAAGTCGTCTTCCGTACCGGCTGAAACGGTGGTGAATGTATCCGCATCTTGAGCTAAAACCGCACCGGCAGTTGCCCGTCGAAATGAGAGAGCTACATAAGGTTTCTACGATCCTCGGCGGGTTCATCAACCTCGCCGTTTCCTTACAAGCCAAGGTCTGGCAGCTGCCCGGACCTCGGCTTGTTTTTTCTTGTCAATTAGCTGTGTGCCGCGTATCGCAATAAAACAGGATTGCCGGAACGGCGTCTGGGTGATTATGCGGCCCGATCATCAACATATCACGAATGTATTCCTTCTGGTAGGGAAAAATGGGAGTACTTACCTTTTAGAGGAGGTGAGAGCGATGCCGCGGATTAAAGCGGCTGCTACCGCCGTTCCAGCAAATGAAGTGTCCCAAGAGGCTTCCCAGGCCTTTGCCCGTCTGTTGTTCCAGGATGCTTTTCCCGACATCGACCGGCTGATCGGCGTCTTTTCCCACAGCCAGATTCAAAAGCGCCATTTTTGCATGCCGCTGGAATGGTTCGGACAAGACCACAGCTTCGCCGAGAAAAATCGGCTGTACATCGAACACGCAGTATCCCTCGGTGCCGAGGCGGCAAGACGCTGCCTTGCGAACGGCCATTGCACAGCGAATGATGTCGATTGCCTTGTGTTTGTGTCCAGCACGGGTATATCCACACCGAGCATCGACGCTCACCTGCTGAATCACCTCGGACTGCGTTCTGACATCACGCGAATCCCTCTGTGGGGGCTCGGCTGCGCCGGGGGAGCCATGGGGCTTTCCCGCTCCTGCGAATACGTCAAGGCATACCCAAAGCGACGCGTGCTCCTGCTCAGTGTGGAGCTATGCGGCCTGACTTTTATTCGTCAGGATGTCTCCAAAAGCAATCTGGTTGCCACCTGTCTGTTTGGCGACGGCGCTGCCGCTGTGCTCATCGAAGGCGATGAAGCGGCGGAAACTGGCCCTTCCGATCAGCCGCAGATTCATTTTTGCGCAGCGCGTTCAAGGACTTGGGCAGGCACACTGGATGTCATGGGCTGGGAGGTAATCGATCCGGGACTTAAGGTCGTCTTTTCCAGAGACATTCCTAGCCTGATCCTCCGGTCTATGCATGAGGACGTGGCGAGCTTTTTGACGTCCCTCGGCACAGCTGTGGAGCATCTGCGTTATTTTATTTTCCACCCGGGCGGCGCGAAAGTGTTGGCGGCCTACCGTGAAGCCCTGCGTCTCCCCGCTTCCTCGACCCGTTTTTCAGAGGAGGTGCTGCGGGATTATGGAAACATGTCATCTCCTACTGTCCTCTTTGTGCTGGAAAAAAGTTTGGAAAAGCCCTGGGCAAAAGGTGAACAAGGCTTGATAGCGGCTCTTGGCCCCGGCTTCAGTTCCGAATTAATCCTGCTGGAAGCGAGGTGAGACTGTGCCTTTTTTCCTGACCGTCTATTTTGCAGTGGTCCTCCAGCGCATTCTGGAGCTCAGACTCGCTTCGCGAAATGCCCGGCACATCCGTTCAATGGGCGGCTATGAAGTGGGGGCAGACCACTACAAATACATTGTGCTTTTGCACATCTGCTTTTTTGCCGCGCTGCTGGCCGAGGGCATATGGCTGCAAGGCAAGCCTGCTCCCTGGTGGCCCCTGTCTTTTTCGCTCTTTCTATTGGCGCAAATTCTTCGCTATTGGTGCATCCTTACTCTCGGAAAACGCTGGAACACGAGAATCTTCATCCTTCCCGGCGCCCATCCCATTCGGCGCGGCCCTTACCGCTTCCTCCGGCATCCCAACTACTGGATCGTGACAATCGAGCTCCTGACTCTGCCGCTTACCTTTTCGGCCTGGTTCACTGCCGTTTTCTTTACGTGCTGCAATCTGTGGCTGCTGCTGCGAGTCCGTATTCCCGCCGAGGAAAGAGCCTTGTACAAGGAGCGTTAAAAAAGCTTCAATCGCAGCCCTTTCGAAGCAGGCTGGTTCTTTGCTAGAAGAAACCTTTTATGCGATTCAACAAGAGTTTCGCATTTTAAAGCGACCAAACTTCCCTGCACGATAAAAAAAAGAACCCGAAGCTTCATTCGGGTTCTTTTTGCATGTTTATTTCGCATCATTTTCGGGTAGTTAAGAAGAAGGTTTTTTCGATTTTTGGGATTCCCACTACTGACACGAGGTGACCTGTTTTGAAAACGACCAGCAAAGAAGGCCCCCATGAAGCAAAACACATCATTATCCGTGACTTTACCAATATGATTGAGCATTTGCCTGATAACGATCAAACCGCCACCATTCAAAAGTTAGTCCGCTACTTGCAGGGGCTGCTCCGCATTAAGCAGGTAATCCCGCCTGTGGTAGAGATCATGACCCTAATCAAGAAGGCGAAACCTACCCTGCACAGCGCCACACGAAGAACCGTTTCAACGACCAGCAATTTGTACATGCTGTTTCAGGTTGACATGGACCCGGTTCTTGCCGAAGAGCGGATGCGGGATTACATAAAATAACCGATCAGGAGCTGAGGTTTTCCGGGTTGAGGCACTCCAGTTCCAAAATGACAAACCGGCCGTCCTTTCGGATCAGAACATCGTCAAACCAGATTTCTCCTCCGCCCCAGTCCGGGCGTTGGATCGTTACCATATCCCAGTGGACAGAAGATTTGTTGCCGTTGTACGCCTCTTCATAGCACTGTCCCGGAGTAAAGTGAAAGCTGCCGTCAATCTTTTCGTCAAACAAGATATCCTTCATCGGATTCCGGATCAGCGGGTTTACACCGATCGCGAACTCCCCGATATAGCGGGCGCCCTCATCTGTATCCAAAATGGCATTCAGGCGTTCCGTATCGTTGGCTGTCGCCTTGACAATTTTGCCCTGTTCAAAATGGAGGCAGACCTGTTCAAAGGTAAATCCATTATACGGGGTTGGCGCGTTATGTGTAATCACGCCCTCTACGGAATCCCTTACCGGCGCAGTGTATACCTCTCCGTCCGGAATATTGCGCAATCCGGCGCATTTGACAGCCGGAATGTCCTTGATGGAGAAGCGCAAATCAGTCCCGGGCCCAACGATGCGAACCCGATCTGTTCGGTTCATCAACGCAACAAGACTGTCCATCGCCTTGTTCATCTTGCTGTAATCAAGGTTGCACACATGGAAATAAAACTGTTCAAAGGCATCCGTACTCATGTTGGCCAACTGCGCCATGGACGGATTCGGATAGCGCAGCACTACCCACTTTGTGTCGGGGACCCGTACATCCATGACAGGCAATTCGTAAAGACGCGAGTACAGGCCCATCCGGTCAGCCGGCACATCTGCCATTTCGTTGATGTTGTCTGCTGCGCGAATTCCGATATAACAGTCCATTTGCCGCATAAAGGCTGCCTCATGCTCCGCCATCAGCGTCAGCTGTTCCTCTGTACACTGTCTGGCGAGCTCCCTTTTAATCGCCGGATTGACCAATTGGACATACGGCTTTCCTTTTGCCAGATACACTTCCCGAATAAGCGCCTGAACCAGCTCAGGTGTATGGCCTACCGCATGTATGAGTACATTTTCTCCCGGCTGCACGCGAACCGAATAAGTAACCAGGTTTCGCGCCAGTTCCTCCAACCGCGGGTCTCTCATGTTTTCACCTCTTTTTTACATTTTCTGACTCCCCTCTATTTTTCTTGAACAAACTTTGCGTGTCAATAAAATTTTTTTTACCAAACAGGCCGCTTGGACCGGTCTGTCAATGTCTCCGATCATTTTCACAAATCGTTTTCGACCGTTTCCCTATGATTCTCGGCTGATCGACCGGGATCGCTGCTTATAGGAATATCAGAAAGTCAAATGAAAAAGCAGCCTCCGTGGAAAGAGACTGCTTTGTCTTCATTCGCTTATCGCCTGCTTGTTATTTATCGCTATCAGATTCAGGAGCGGACCATACCCAGCCGGAACGAGTCCCTGTATCGGCACCCTTGCCGGAAATGACGATCGTATTGTCCTCTGTCGGAGCCGCTACCCAACCGGTGCGTGCGCCTTCCTGGCTGACAGCAGGGGAGATGACGATGGTTTCATCTTCCTTCGGCATTTGAAGCCAACCTTTCGGCTGAACATTTTGTGTCTGACCTTGTTTCGAGCTGAACCACTGATCTTCCAAAGGCAAGTTGAGCCAGCCGTAAACCGGTGCCGTATTCGCACCCCGGTCGTTGATTACGATCGTTTGATCTTCCAGCGCTGTATTTACCCAGCCTTTTGCTGGCGCGTTGGTGTCAATTTTATTGGTGATCGTGACCGTTTGATCTTCCTGCGGCATGTTCACCCAAGCGCCTTGACCGTTACCGAACACAGGTTTTGCAGGTTGAGTCGCTGCTTCTTTTGCAAATGCAGCGTTTGTAAACAGAGCTGCACCCAGTACCATGCTTCCGAGCATAAGAGTTGTCATCTTTTTCATGGTTCATACACTCCTGTCGTTTTCTTACGCTGTCCATGAAATATTCTTCGCTGCCATGCGATACCGGTACCCTGCCAGGCAAACACGGAGTCCTTATTCTTCGAGGCTTTGCTTCATTTTTCGCAAAAAGGTTGCGAACTGCTCAAGCTCTTCGTCGCTCAAGCTCTTCAACAAGCCCGTCATCAGGTTCCTGCGCTTGCACAGCAATCGTTCAATCAAGGGGATCGCTTTATCGGACACGGTCACCCAAACAACCCTCCTGTCCTGTTCGTCGCGAATTCTGTTGACGTATCCGGCTTTCACCAGACGGTTCAAAGCAATCGTCGTTGCACTGTTGGATTGCTTCAACACGGTTGCGAGATCAGAGACGGTACTGCGCTCCTTGTCATAGAGGACACGAAGCAAAATGAATTGTTTAGGGCTGATCACTTCTTCTTCATCCAGCAGCCAGTGGCTGATAAAGTAACGGGCCATGTCTATAAAGGCCTGATCCAATTCCTCGATTTGAACAGCGCGAGACATTTCGCTCACATCATCACCCATTTTCAGAAAGTAAATACTTTTACTATAAAACTATAAAGGGTTCGGTTCCATCGTGCAAGTATTTCGCTATTTGCTGCGTATCATGCATCTGCCTGAAAATAGGTTGATGGGAGTGGACAATACGTTTACAGTTTAATATTTTTACCATAAAATTAATTTGCAATGTCATATTACCTCAGAATGAAAAACATGGCAAGATGTTTAATGGTGACGAATTTGTGAACACGCGACCAGTCCCATTTTCCACCGATTTCCATGAATCCGGCTTCTTCTTCGCTCTGAAAGCATGTATAATAAGAACATCTGTCGGTTTTTTCCCCAAAACATTTGACCCACTGCCTACAGAGATATCCGACGGAGAAACTTGTATATGGGAGATTGCTTATGGAACAAATTCAACGCGTTGCCAAGTGGAAAACTGAATTGCTTGACTGGGTGAAATCGTTTGTCTTGATTGGCGGACTCACCGCTTTTATCTATGTATTTGTCATGGCGCCTTATGTGGTTCAAGGACGCTCCATGGAAAGTACGCTGCACGACCGTGAGCGCGTGATCGTAAACAAGGCTGTCTTCTACTTGAAGAACCCTCAAATTGGCGATATTGTCATCATCCACCCAGATGCCTCCGGGGAAAACTGGATCAAGCGGGTTGTCGCATTGGCCGGCGATACGGTGGAAGCGAAAAACGACCAATTGTACGTGAATGGACAACCTGTTGACGAGCCGTTCCTGACAGCCAACAAATTAAAGGCTGCCGCCGAAGGGGTCACGCTGACCGAAGACTTTGGACCGATCACGGTGCCAGAGGGACATATCTTCGTCATGGGTGACAACCGCAACAACAGCATGGACAGCCGTGCGATCGGGCCTGTCAGCCTGGACCATGTCGTTGGACGGGCCGAGCTGGTCTACTGGCCGCTGGGAAGCATCCGGCTGCCCAAGTAATTGCGCAAAATAGTTATGAATCCTTATCCTTTCGCTCATCCTATGATGGTACGGCATAACGATCATCAGGAGGGTACGAAAGATGCACACTATGCAACATGCTCAACAGCAAATCGCTCAGTGCAAGCAAATCGTGCAACAAATGATTCAGCAAACGATGCAAGCCAGCAATACGTACCGGCAGCTGATGCAGCAGGAGCAGCAAAACGCTGCGACTCTGCAGCAGCTTGCCGCTCGTGAACAGCAAGCGGTCCAAATCATTCAGCAAGCCCTGCACGGCCATGACACGTCTATCAGGCAGATGCAGCAGATCATCTCCTATTGCGACCAAATGGAACGCGAGCTGCTTCAAAGCACATATCAGCAGCAACAGCCAGCCATTTCACAGCCGTCTCTGACCGCCTTTACGGGAAGGCAGTAGACCGGGCATTGGAGAATTTGCTCGCGATTGCTGTTCATGGAAAAACGACGCGGGATATGCTTCCGCGTCGTTTTTCTGCGTTGGCTAGCCGCCTGTTCTTTTTATCCCTTGCTGACTACTTTCCTTTATACAACGCCTTCCCGGACTTGCTTTGATGTTCGCTTATTGTCCATACTGCGTTTTGTTCATCCCATTTTAAACGGAAAAGATGATCTATTCCTTCTACTGTCTTGTAGGCACTTACTACCTCAACGCTCCCTCTTTTTATAAACAATCCGGGGAATAGATCTCCTGCCCGCAGCTTCACCTCGTCTCTTATCCACCACACTGGGCTTAGTTCTTCCGCTGCCTTTTCTGGCAGACCTGCTATCTTCTGTTTGCCCTCCGGCCATTTGAGATATTTGTACTCATTGATGTTGAGTCCAAAGTTCCTTAATACTTCCCGGTAGTTTTCATAGGAGGTAAACATATTTCGAAAATCCGAGACGAACTCGCTATTGCTGGAAAGCACGAGCAAATTGTCATGCGTAAATTGATAAGTCGGCCCCTTCGCTCTAAGCGGTGCCACGCCGTCTCTCAATTCGGCTCCGGTAAACGTAAACGTAATATTTCCACGCACGGCAAAGTCCTCGTCAATCTCTACCTTCTCGGCTTGACCCGGATTCGGGAAAAACACTAGATCAACCTTCCCTCGGTTGGTTTCCAGCAAAACAGCCTGACTCGTGTCTTTAAAAACCTTTGAAAACGGGGAATCTGTTATTTTTTTCACTTCAAGCTCGGTGTACTCCTGGACCAGCTCAATAAGCTCTGCTGCAAATGCGAATTTCTCCTCGACAACAAGCCCTGATTCATTGGGCATCATTGCTTGTGACGGGCTAGCTTGCTTCTGAGCGGCAACGGGATTCTTTGGCGTTCCGGCTGTCTGAGGGGGCTCCTTTTGAAAGGAGAGCAGTTCCCCTTGTTCCGCCGGAAACCCGGCTAGGACTCCAATCATAACAACAAGCGCGCACAAAACGAGGGAAACAGGAATAACCCCTGTTCGCACGCCTTGCTTTGGCGTCTTTTTCCGGATCGCATTCTTCAGCCTCGCAAGCTGAATTCTGTCAGGCATAGCCGCTTCTCTCTTTGCTTTTCCCAGCTCCGTCATCCTTTGATCAATGTCCATTCCCCGCCCTCCTCTGCGATCAGTCGTTTTTTCAGTTGTTCCCGCGCCCGGTGCAGGCCAGTGTAGACCGCACCGGTCTTCATGCCGAGAATCTCGGCGATTGTCTCGGCCGACAGCTCCTGGTAGTAGTACAAAACGATCAGCTGCCGATAGCGAAACGGCAGCTCGTAAACATGCCGTTCCAATCGATTCGCTTCCGCCTTGCTCATCACTTCCGACTCGACATCGGTATGTTCAAAACTTTTCAGCTGAGAAAAATATCTCAGCTTGCGGAACGACCAGGAGCGGAGATAGCGCTTCGATTCATTCACCGCGATCCGGTAGAGCCAGGTCTCGATCTGGCTTTCCCCGCGAAAGGAGTCCAGATGCTTGTAAGCCTGGATAAAGACCTCCTGGGTAATATCCTCGGCTGCTGTTTTGTCCTTGACAAGCCAGCAGCAAAGGCGGTACACCTTGGCCAATTGCCCCTCCATCAGCTCTTCAAAAGCATGCGTGTCTTTTCGGGCCAAGACATTCACATGGGCGTGCAACGATTTCTGCTCCAGCCTGCTTCCCTCCTCTCTTCACTCTTTTAGATACGGCATAGGGGAAAACCTTACAGTCCCGATTGCTTTTTTCCGGATTTTTTACACCCGGGGTCGAGCTCGCCGTTTGCCCACACCAATAAAAAAACACCGCCAGATAGCGGCTATCTGGCGGATTGGTCTGTGTAAAGCTTTTTTGCTTTCTTCCCTTACGATTGGGATTGCACAGCAACTGCATCCTGGAAATATTCCTCCAGCGTGATGCCCTTCTCCATGATTTCTTTGGCCATGCTTGTACCTACATAGCGCAAGTGCCACGGTTCATACGCATAACCCGTGATGTCTTCCTTGCCCTTTGGATAGCGGATGATAAAGCCGTACTCCGCACAATGAGCCGCGATCCACTTTCCTTCCGGCGTATCGGCAAAAGGCTCTTCCAGCCTCGTTCTGGAATCCGCTCCCGATACGTCCATGGTAAGTCCGGTCTGGTGTTCGCTCTTGCCCGGATTGGCGCTGTAACGGGAGGCGTGCTCTGCTCCCTGCGTCTTTACATAGCCGTCAAAAAGCGATTTTTGCGTCCGGTAGGAACGATATCCAGACACGCCGTACAGCTGGATTCCGTCTTGCTGCGCGGCGGCAAACAGCGCTTCCAGCGCCCGTGCGGCCGGCTCGCGAAGAAGCTTCTTCTCTGCCTTGCCGGAAAACGGAAAGGGCACATCCGGTTCCGTCAATCCTGGCGGGATATAATCCGCGGGCAGGGAGCGCTCCTTGTTCACGACAACGGCAAGATCCGTAGGATTGGTCACAGTCGGAACATTGTCTACCATCATTATGGTTTCAGCCAGCGATGATTTTACCGTAATCTGGGTAGTCTTGCTTTTTCCCTGATATTCTACGGTCACCTCCGCCTTGGAGCCGATTGCCGCGTGCTCGGAAATGGCCAGCTTGCCATCCGGCGATACAGTGGCAACGTCCGGTGCAGAGGTGTTGTATGTGACCCCTTCTCCGTGAGGCAGTGCCTGCTCGCTTCCCGGAGCGAGGACAAATGTGTCCGGAATGGCATTCCAGTCGATGGCTGGCGCCTCTGGAGCAGTCGTCTCCTCTCCTGCCGCTTGTCCTTCTGGAGCCGTAGTCGATTGTCCGCCTGAACCGGAAATCCACGTACTGATGTCCGGAGCTTCACATCCTCCCAAAAGCGCGCCAGAAAGTGCGGCTGCGACAGCGAGAGTGACTGTTGGTTGCTTTTTCATTCGATTTTGCCTCCTGGTTTCCATCAAGACAAATACAGTCTTCAGTGTCTTTACTACCTTACCATGTATGATGACGTATGAAAAGAATGGAACGTAACGGGCGAATTTTCCCCCACCTTTTTTTATTTCGCTGCCAACCGCTGAATCAGGGGCACAAGCCAATCAGAGAGCGCCCCAAACGCATAGCCTTCGTTTCGCGCCTTTTCCGTATCCAGAACATACGAATCGGGAATCGCAAATGGCGACAGCTGTTCGGCCACACCTCCAGTCAATACCCTTGCCGATTTGCCGACCGCCTCTTCGACTTTGCCGATCAGCTCGGGAAGCGTCCATGCCTCGTCCGAGCAGGCATTGTACGGACCGCAAGCCTGCGCGGACTCGCCTGCCCATTGCAAAAACCGCGCCGCTTCGTCCGCGTCGATAAACGACTGCCTCGCATCCGGATTGCCAATGTACACGTCTTTCTGGTCCCTCACATGGTCCACATAAAAATGCAGCCGTCTGGTGTAGTCCTCCACGCCTAAAACGATCGGAAATCTGACGGCAATTGCCGGAAAGCGGGCTTTTTGAAACAGGACGGCCTCCGCTTGCCGTTTGCCCTCCTCATAGGAGACATCCTCTCTCGTACCGGCTGCGATCGGGTACGTATACGGATCGAAATCAGTCTCCTTCCTAATCGTCGGAGAGTGGTCGTATACGGCCCTGGATGAGGTGACGATGAACCTTCCCACCCTTCCTTCCAATACTTGTGCAATGTGGCTTGCATTTGCTTCCGAGTAGCAGAGACTGTCAAAGACCAGGTCCCAGTCCGAGCACGCGACCCGTTTCAAGGAATCCAGATCGTTCCGGTCTACCTGCAAGCGGGCAATCTCGTTTCCAAACGGGTCGGCCTGCCTCCCTCTGGTAGCGATCGTGACGTCATATTCGGCTTCTATGAGACCTTTTACCAGCTTTTTGCCAAAGAACCGCGTTCCACCCAATACCAGTACTTTTTTCATCTCGGCGCTCCTGTTTCTTTTATAGGTAGTCGGTAAACTACTTCTCCTTATCGTCTCTCATCCCCTTTCTTTTTCATGAGAAAAGGGAGCCCGCCCCGAGCTCCCGTCTTTGTCTTTCATTATTCTCTTTCTTTATCCTGCCGGATTTCAGCCTTCCCTCACCGCTTTTGCAAGGAAATGACTTTCTCCTTGGCATCCCACTCAGCCGTATAGCCCAATCCCTCCGCCACTTTTTTGACGGGCAGGTACATACGGCCGTCGATTGCGGCTTGCTCGCTCTGGAAGGCATCTGGCTCTGCGTGCAAGCCCAGAAGCAATTTGTCTGCCTGGACATACGGCTCTCCTTTGTACCAAGTCAGCTGCTCCGCCGTAAACGGGTACAGGTTTCCGTTTACCTTTACCTGGAAGGCTCCTTTTGGCGCTTCTTTCGGGGAAGGCGGCTCAGCGGACGTATACGCAACCGCATCTACGCCGAGAACGGTTCCCTCCCGCGTATTGTCGGCTCCGCCGTACATCCTTCCGCTCTCCAGGTCGTAGATGATCGCCTGGACGTTCCCAATGTTTTCGGGCTGGGCCTGAAACACGTGTCCCATCGCCATCAATTGGAGGATCACATCCTGATCGATCCCCGCCTCCCAACTGACTGTCGGATAGCTGCTGGAGAATACACGCGGAGAGAGGATCGCTTCCTGAATCGGCATATCGTGCTCCAGCACATTTAAAATCGTCTGGGAAACGGATGCAATGATCGTCGAGCCGCCTGGCGATCCTACTGCCATAAACGGCTTGCCGTCCTTCAGCACGATTGTCGGAGTCATGCTGGAACGCGGCCGTTTCCCCGGCTCTACCTGATTTACCCCTCCCGGAACGGCATCAAAGTCAGTCAGTTCATTGTTCAGCATGAAGCCGTAGCCCGGGACCATGATGCCGCTGCCGAACACGTCCTCAATCGTCGTCGTGTACGAAACCAGGTTGCCCCACTTATCCATCACGGCAAAGTGCGTCGTCTGTTTTACCGGAGAAACCTCGACCTGGGACATGGCCTTTACCGCTTTTTTCCCTTCGTAAGGCCATGGATCTCCCGCTTTCACCTCGCTATTTGCCTTGTCCGGCTTGATCAGCTTCCTCCGCTCTTTGATATAGTCATCATCGATCAGTCCCTTTTTCGGCACGGGATAAAAGTCTTCATCCGCCATATAGGCCGCCCGGTCCGCATAGGCCAAATGATTCGCTTCGATCAAGCGATGCAAGTAAGCGTCAGAGAGCGGGCCGTCCTTCTTGTTGTCGAAGCCTTCCATCAGCTTCAAAATCTGGACCAGGGTCAAACCGCCGGAGCTCGGTGGCGACATGGAAACCACTTCATACCCGCGGAAAGTGCCTTTCACCGGCTGTCTCTCTTTTACTGTGTAGTTTTTCAAATCCTGCATCGTCATGGCTCCGCCTGTGCGCTGGACTTCCTTGACCAGCGCCTCGCCGATCTCTCCCTTGTAAAACGCGTCCGTTCCTTTTTCCTGAATCTGCTTAAACGTTTTCGCCAGCTCAGGCTGGATCAGAAGCTCTCCTGCCTTCAACGCTTTGCCGCCCGGCGCAAACACCCTGCCTGCCGTATCGTGCTTTTGCAGCTTCTCTCTGGAAGCCTCGATATGCTGCGCCGTAATCCAGTTTACCGATACTCCTTTTTCGGCCAACTGAATGGCAGGATCAATGACTTGTCCCAGCTTCATCGTCCCGTATTTTTTCAAAGCCATATCCAGCCCAAGCAGGGTACCCGGAACCCCGACCGCCTTTCCGTTCGTATGACGCTCTTCAAACGGAACGGGCTTCCCGTCTTTGCCCAGAAACAGCTTGGGGTCAACAGCTTGCGGTGCCATTTCCCGGCTGTCGATGACTGTGATCTTCTGTTCATTTTTCAGGTAAATCATCATGAAGCCGCCGCCGCCAATGCCGGACATCTGCGGCTCGACGACATTTAGCGCCAGTTGGATGCCGGCGGCCGCATCGACCGCATTACCGCCTTGCTGCAAGATGTCCTTGCCCACCTGTGCGGCGGCCGGATGGGACACGGCCACGATTCCTTTCGTCGCTCCCGTCGTTCCTTCGGGAATGCCCGGAACCTTAGCCTGCACGGGAGCAGCCAGCAGCAAAAAAGCAGCCGCGGAGGAAACTATCGCCTGTACCTTTGCCTTCGTAGTCGCTTTCACCTTCCTCATCCTCTCCTTCCTGTCTATGTATTGCCTAGCTTCATTATAATTTTGAATATTCCGACCAGTCAACGTGGAGAAAGTCTTATCTGCCTGGAGAGGACGTCCGAGACGCAAAAAATCCCTTCCTCGTCTGCAGAAAAAGATGTTCTTTTCCTGCTCGCGAGAAAGGGATTCCGCCTGTTATTTCAAAGCTGTCATGGCAAGATCACCAAATTGCTTGATACCGGCCGCTGTTTGCCCCCGGATGGACGGTTCAACAGCTTGCCGTTGTAGTAAAAGGCACTGGAGCCGCCGCCGTCCAGATTATAGGCGTCAACGACGTGAAACTCCTGCAGCTTCCGTTGAGCCTCTTCCAAAGTAACGCCGTTGCTCCATCCTTTGCGTCGGCCGTCGATGACGATAAGCAGCAGATCGCCATTGTCAAAGTGACCAATCAGTGTCCGCGGCTGGCGGGCATTTGCCCATTGCTTCGGTATCGTCATCCGCTTGCCGTTTTGGAGCAGGGTCGGCAGGAAGCTCGCTCCTTGCAAAATGCCTTTTTTGGTAATTTCATTCTGAGAGGCAATTTTCCCTCCCACCAGGCGTCCATTTTTATTGAAGCCGACGAAGCTCAAATCCGTATTATTGGAAAACGTGCGAATCTTGCCGTCAACGACAGTGGTGCCGATCGGCGTCAAATACCCGTCCTTACTCATAAAGCCGCCTGCGTTGATCGCCAGCACGGCGCCAGTCCGCTGGGCTGCACGACTCGTCGTCTCTCCGTGACTTTTAACCGAATCGCCCGCGAGCACCATCTTGAGGGCATTTGGATTGTTTAAACGAACTTTGGCCATGTACCCGCGATAGCCTGCTTCCTCCAGGGAGTAAACCTTGACCGTTGCATTTTTGCCAAAGGTTTGCCCAATCGGGTTGCCGAGCATGTTGGCCAGGAGCTTGTCCAAGACGTCCGCCGACTTTTGCGTTTGCGATTTGCTGGCTTCCAGAAGATTGTTGATCGATTGATTCTGCTTCTCGTACTCTTCTTTTTCCTTTGTGGCTTTCTTACGGATGTCCTCGATCAAAACTTCCGTATTGCGAAGCAGATCTTTCGTCTCGTTCAACTGCTCCTGCAGCGTGGTCGCCTTCTCATGCGAAGCCTCCGCCGTGAGCGCCAACCCTTCATAAGGCAGCTTGTCCACCGGATTGGCCTGGGAGAACGCCAGCAAAAAACCGACAGCCGGAGCAAGCAGGAAGGCGAAGAAACGATGAATCTTACCAAGCACGAGCCGCATCCTCCAATTTTTTCAACGATGCTTTCAAATCGACCAGCTGCTTGTTCAGCTGATCAATCCGATCCTGCAGGGCTTGCTTCGTCTTATTGCTTCCGCCGAGCGTCTCTCCTGTCAGCTGCAGCTCTTCCTCGATGTTGGAAAGACCGCTTTGGACCTGTTTCATCTCATCCTGAACCAGTGCGATCTGCTCCTCCATCCCCTTCATCTGTTGATTGTTCTGGGCCTGTATCTGCTCGATTCGCTGGTTGACCAACAGCTGCTGCTTGTCCAATGTATGTACGGCAAAAGCGTACCCGGCGTAAGCCAGCCCTCCCCACAGCACAACGGCCAGGACGATCGGGACAACAGACCGTTTCTCTTCCGACCGGGGTGAGATCGTGTAAAACAAGCTTTTAAACAGACCGTTGCGCTTGCGTCTTCCCTGTTTGCTTTGGTCGGGGACGTGCAACGTGGTGGATGGTGACGATGATGCGGACAAAAACTTGTCGCTCATCAGCTCCCCCTCCTTTCATGTGACAAAGAATGAGGTTTTATTATACCATAAAACATTTTTCGACACCTCTTCGCGTAAAAGATCAGGACCATCGTCCTGATCTCTACCTGCCGATCATCCATTCATGCTTCAGCTGCTCGTGAAGCCGCAAGACAAAACCGATCGGATGAGCTTCCGCCGCCTGCTGCTCCGCCCACTCGATCCGCGTGCAGATGCGGCGGACAATCTGCATGGCCAGCTCGATCCGTTTCCCCTCGGACAAGGCGGGAAGTCTGTCAACGAAGGTGGCCAGCAGGTTCCAGTCCTCACGGGTAATGGCCTTTTTTTGCCGTTCATCAAGCTGTATTGGCGGGGCTTCTGCCTTCCATTTCTCCACCTGTCTGCCCCACCGCCCGCGAAAACGCGTACGCGCTACGCCTTCCTCTACCACGACGATCGTCCCCGCTACCAGATCGCCAATCCGCTTGTCTCGCGGATGAAAAAACGAAACGAGGCTGCCCAGCAAATAACCGGTCGGCAGACTGTCGATAATTCGAAACAAATTGCGGATCACCGCTGATAAAAACGTCAGCGATTGGCCATTCTCCTGGATCACGCGGATGCGCATCCACTTTTTTCCTGGAGTCTGCCCGGCCCGAAAGTACTCCCAGATAAAGAAGTAGCCAAAATTGAACAGGAACAGGGCGATCATCATAATGGCAATTGCATAACTCTCCGACTCCAGGAAATTACCATCATCATTTCCAAAAACAACTATGCCAAACAGAATAAATACAGTAAGATTAACCAAGAGAAGCAGCCCTGTATCGATCAGATGAGCAGCCGCCCTGCTACCCAGACCGGCTGTCTGAAACCTTAGCTGGACGTGCTCCGGTGTGACGATGGCTACTTCCCGTCCCGCCGGGTTCGGTATGTGTTGATCATTCATGCTGGCGCTTCACCCTTCCTGTACTCTTACACTCTTTATGAATTTGAAAGGAGGCCCAACCGTGAATCTGACATCATTTTGGCAGGCGCACAAAGCAACCTGGGCTGAGCTCGACCGCTTGCTGGAACATTTTCAAAAGCGCCCCCGTTCCATCGGAGCGGCGGAAATAGACCGCCTGACGCTTCTGTACAAAAAAGCTTCCGCCCATCTGGCTTACATCCGGACCTACTATCCAAACGATGAGGTGACCCGCTATTTGAACCAGCTGGTGGCGCGGGCCCACAACACAGCGTATCAGCAGCAGTCAAGCAGTCTCGGCCAGCTGTCCCGTTTTTTCTGGGTCCATCTGTTTTCGCTCGTGCACAAGCGGATCTGGTTTATCGCTTTGGCCGGACTGCTGTTCGCAATCGGGGGTATCTCCGGCTTTGCGGCAGTCATGGTCGATCCTCTGAATCTGTATTACGTGCTGCCCGATGGAATGGCCGCCCAAATCGATCCCAGCAGACTGGGAGAAGGCCACGATGCCATCGACAGTCCGCTGATGTCGACTGCGATCATGCTGAACAACATCAAAGTGGCATTCCTCGCCTTTATCAGCGGCATTACCCTCGGGATATTTCCGGTTTACCTGCTGCTCTTCAACGGCCTCTTGGTCGGCGCGTTGGCAGCCGCCTACAGCCAAGCTGACAGCAGCTATGCCTTTTGGGCTTATATCCTTCCTCATGGCGTCATTGAATTGACAGCGATCTTTATTGCCGGAGGAGCCGGACTCCACATGGGATATCGGCTCCTCGTACCGGGCGTGTACCACCGAAAATTCCAATTCTTGCAGGCAGCAAAGGAATCGGCTCAGTTGCTGCTGGGCACGATGCCGCTGTTTGTCATCGCCGGGATCATCGAAGGGTATATTACCCCGTCATCCCTCTCTCTGGAAGCGAAGTACAGCGTTGCCGTGCTTACGCTCCTGGCCTTGGCCGGCTGGTACCTGTACGGACTAGGCCGCCATCGCCGTAGCGCTCACAACGCTTCTCTCGACTTGATGTCCAAATAGGAGTTCACGACAGTGAGCGTCAACTGATCGGCCGGAATGTCCAGCACCTGGATGCCCGCGCCGATCATTTTTTGTTGAAACGCTTTGCGGTCCAGCCAAAAGCGCTGCGCCAGCGCCTTGATGTAGGCCAGTCGGCTGTCTTTGGTCTCCTCCCTGCTCCACTCATGCAAAAGCGGATCAGCCAGCGAGAGCAACAGCAGCAGATGGCTCCGCCGCAGTCTCCATAAATAAGCTCCCAATTGATCCTCCAACAAGTAATTCTCCATGTCGGAAAAAAGGATCATCAGGCTCCGCCTCTTCTGCTGCCGATGCAGATATTCCAGAGCCTGCAAGGGATTGGATTCGACAAAATCGCTCTTCAGATCGTAAACCGCTTCCACCAGCGTATGCAGGTGGGCAAGCCCGCGGCCTGGCGGCACATACGTTTTGATCTCGTGGGAAAAGGCGAGCAGCGCAACTTGATCACCCTGCTTCAACGCTACAGCAGCCACGGTGAGCGCCGCCTCTATCGTCAAGTCCAGCTTCGTTTTTCCCGCCAGCTCGACTCCCATCATCCGCCCGCAATCCAAAAGAATCGTCAACACTTTGCCTTGCTCGGGACGGTATTGGTTTGTCATCAGCCGTCTGCTCCGTGCTGAAGCCGACCAGTTGATATAACGCGGATCATCATCCTGCACGTATTCGCGAATCGCATGAAATTCCGTACCGCTTTTCGTCCGCAGGAGAATTTTCTTCCCGTCGACGATCAGGCTGTCCTGGAGCGACTGCAGGTAGCCCCGGACCGCAGAGAGGTCCGGGTAAACTTTGATGGTTTGTTCGCAAGCGATTTTCACCTGCTTTTCCCACAGCCGCAGCTTCCCCTGATAGCGCAAATACAGATAGGAAAGCGTGTACAATCCCCGCTCGTTTCCTCTTGTCGTATAGGAGATGGCGTCATAGGTCTGGTCCAGGATGCCTTCTACCGCTTCCGGGCGGTCAAAAGAGATCGGCAGATCGTCCTTCAGCCTGTAGCGAACCGGTTGACCGCTGTGGTTCTCAAGCGCGATCGACACCGTCAGCTCTTGCCCGATGTCGGTCTGCTCGGGCAGCTTGCGAACCGCGACAATATGTTTGGCTCGCGGCATCGTGTACCAGTCCAGGATGCTCGCCAAAAGCAGCAGGGCATTGTACATCCAGAAAAGCGCGTAGCCAAGTCCCGCCAGCGAACCGGCCGCTGCGACCGCGGCACCGCATCCGAGCAGGAGAATTATTCTCTTTGTAGGCAAAATGCCGTTGTCCAGCAGCCTGTTAACGAGGGACCGGAATGGCCGCGAGCGTTTCGTCGATGATGTGGTCACTGTTTCCCCCCTCCAATTCCACTTGTGGTGCCACGATCAGACGGTGGCGCAGAGCTGGACGAGCCACTGCCTTGACATCGTCCGGAGTGACATACATCCGGTTATCGAGCAAAGCCCATGCCTTGCTGGCCATGAGAACCGCGATGCCCGCCCGGGAACTGGCTCCCAGCAGCAGTCTTTTTGTCTCCCGCGTCTTGCGGATGATCGTCGTGATATAGGCGAGAATCTGCTCTTCCACCACGACCTCTTCCAGCTTTTTCCGCTCTTGGACGATTTCCTCAATCCCGCATACAACCGATTCGCTCTCCTTCTTTTCGGCGAAGAACGGCACATGCTGCTTCAAAATCTCCAGCTCCTGCTCCTGTGACGGGTAATCAACCTGCAGCTTAAACAGAAACCGGTCCAGCTGCGCTTCCGGCAATACGTACGTCCCCTCGTATTCAACCGGGTTTTGGGTAGCCATGACAAAAAACGGATTGGGGAGCGGATACGTGACTCCGTGGATCGTCACCTGACGCTCCTCCATCGCTTCCAGCAGGGCTGCCTGGGTCTTTGGCGGCGTGCGGTTAATCTCGTCAGCCAGCAGCAAATTCGAAAAAATCGGCCCTTTCAGCGTTTCAAACGAGTTTTGCTGCATATTGAAAACGACGTTGCCGACAATGTCGCTCGGCATCAGGTCGGGGGTAAATTGAATCCTTCTGTATTCGCCGCCAATCAGCCGGGAAAGCGTCCGGACCATTTTGGTTTTCCCGATGCCTGGCACGCCCTCCAGCAGGACGTGGCCTCCAGCCAGCATGGCAGTGATCAGCAGCCGAATGTTTTGCCGCTGACCGAATACGTGTTTCTCCATTTCCTGTAGCAATTGCTGCACGTTTTGCTTCACTCCTTCTCCAAGCGCTTGGTCACATCATCTAAAAGCCGGCTGTCAGCAACCAGCCGTTTCGTCGTGTAATGCCGGTCTTGCTTGGCACCCTCCAGCAGGGCAAGGGCGTGGCTCAGCTTGCCGGCTTCTTGCGCCGTCCAGTGGCTTTCGGCTGTCCGGACAATTTCGTAATCGGTCGTGCCCTTGTGCAGTCCCCATCGATCCGCAAGCAGCTGGCGCAGGTACGCTTCGCGAATCTGCAAAGCGTCACTGGACAGCCGCCGCCGTTCGTACCAGCTGGAAATCGCCAGCAGCGTCTCGTCTCCACGGCGAACCGTCCACTCTCTCAATGTATAAACGGGGCCAAACCGCTTGCCCTGCCGCCAGATAAAAAACAACAGAGCAATGGCGAGCTGGGCCAAGCTGACGATCAGCCAGTCCGGATAGATGGCGAGTATTCCCGGTCTCTGCTGATAGCCGTGATGGTACTCATCGATCCAAACAACGCTCCAGTCTCCCTGCAGATACGGCCAGATCAATTCAAAGTGGTTCAGTTCCATAATCCGACCGTTTGTCAGCCATTCCGGGACGAGAAACAAGCTGACCGTGCCTTCTCCTACCTGGCGCCGTCCTGCGAGAATCCCCTTCTCGTCAGACAATAGCGGCTCCATTTCGTCCGACGGATCAAGTCGCCACTCTGTTTCAGCCTGTCCGAAGCCGGGACTTGCCAAGAGCGAGCTGTCTACCTTTTGTTTTTCAGATCGGTATTGTCCAACCAGGCTGGCACTCAGGTCGGCATCCTCCCATCCTTCCGGCTTTCTTTGAAAAACGAACAAGTCGTTCCCTTTTTCCACCCATTGCAGGAGCTCTTCCTGCTCCTCCTCCTGCAAGCTGTAAGGCTCTACGAGCAGCATCGCCTGGCTCGTTCCTTCCGGGAGAAATCCCGTGGGCTTTTTCCACTCTTTGATTGCCTCTCGTTTCTGTCCGAGCAGTTCAATCACGGCCTTGATTCCATTCGGGTTGGGAGAAAAAGAGACATACGCGGAGTAAGATTGGCTCGACGGTTTGAGCAGCATGATTCCCGCCAATAAGAACAGCAGGATCGCCGCCCCCAGAACCAGCCTTGATTTAACGGCGTTCGTCATGGTTTCCCTCCCCGTTCAATCTCCGCTCGACTTCGCTGAGCGATTCCCAAAACTGAGCGGGAGCCAGCTCCGTTCGTCCGTACCAAACCTGCTCAAAAAGACGGGCCTGCGCGCGGAAAAACGATTCCCACCCGGGCTTTTTGGCCTGCAGCTCATCGAGGTATTCCCAATTTGTTTTCCAGGTCTCGATCCGAATCCAGGAGCGTTCCTGCATGAAGCTGAGCAGCGCCAAGAAGGAATAACGCATGCCTTCGCGCCAGTCTTCTTTTTGTCCCCTCTCTTTTGCTTCGCGCAGGTAATCGGCGTACGTGCGGATCTGTTCTTCGCGGGCGAGCAGCTGGTTTTCCCCCGAACCTCTGCGGACCATACGCCTCCACCATATAAACAGGAAAGCGATGACGCCGATCACAGCCGCTGCGACAATCACCTTGGACAGCACGCTTGCTGTCCCCGGGCTGACATCAGCCGATTGCAGCATGCGGGCAATCGCATCGAGGATTTTCTCGAGAAGGGTATCCAGCCAGCTCTTCCCCTGCTTTTTTACTTCCCCATATTCGTCTCTGGCCAGAATCTCCGCTAGCCTTTCCTTGTCTCGGGTGAGCAGCTCCGCGTCAATCATGGCCGATCGCCCGCCTCCGTGGCAGTCCAAGCTGGTTCAGTCTGTTCTGTAAGAAGCGCTTCCACATCCGTCCCGTCATGACGCACCTTCAAATCCAGATAGGCAAGCGAGTAGACAATCATCATCCACGGCGTCAACAGACACGAGAACAGCACCATCAGCAGCTGGCCCAGCACAGATACGCCAAATACGCCCATCAGAAGGGCCTGAATGCCTCCGGAAAAAATCGTGTAAATGACCGTGAGCACCAGGTACAGCCCGACTAGCCGCCAGAAGTTCCCTTTCGTCAGCCTCCAGCTCCGCCCGATCCCGATCCCGTCGCGTTCTACCAGAACAACCGGCAGAAAAAATGCCCACCGCAAGAGGAAATACCCGGGAACCAAAATCATCAGGACTAAAAACAGCAAATAGGCCAGGATGGCCAGGATGACGATAACAACAGGATTGGGATCGTCGATATCAAACAAGCTTCCGATCCCAATCCCCAACATCGACAAGAGAAAAATGGCCACGCCAAACGCGAGCATAATGCCGACTGCGATCAACATGTAGACGATGGTGCTGCCTGCCATTGGCCAAAACCTTCCGAATGATTGCTTTAGAGAAGCTTTTAGAGAGGTCGCCTCTCCGTATACCGCCGCTTGCGTAACAAGCAGCGTCGCCCCCTGCAGCTGCGGGTAGACGATCAGGATACTCAGCGGTATCCACAGCAACAGATACACCAGCAATTTGCCGATGTCGTCCGTCATCGCTTCATCCGTATCGATAAATCGATTTTGCAAAAACGCTTCAAAACTGCTCGAATTATCGTCCGATACCAACAGCGGCATGCTGCCTACATCATTTAGCAGCACTTCCTGCAGCAACAGCAGCGGAGCAAACAGGATTAGGGCCAACAGGATAAACGTGGTAAAATGTTGGCGATACACCGAAAAGCTCCGGTCCAACAAGCCCCCCACTCCCATGGGTTCAAGCCGCTTTCGATCCATTCATGAAACCTCCACTATCTCTGTATTTGGGATTACCCGACCATTATACACGATTTTCCTCTTTTTTGAAAAAATCCCTCGCTATTTGACACATCATGTCGGCTGACCGTAGGCGTGCACAAGGAAAGCACCGCTTTCGCAGTGTTTTTTTCAAACATTATACAGCTATTTGTCCGTGACGCGGATAACCGTACTCGCGCATGATTTCCTCTGCTTTGTAATTCCAGAAGATTTTATGATCCTGTCATTGATCGATCTTGTAGTAGACTACCAGGTAGATTTCGTCTCCCGCTTTCATGGTCGCTTCGCTTGGACTTATGTAGACATCTATTTTCGCGTGGTCCTTGACGGTAAACTCTGCAGAGGAAAATTTTCCAATTTTGCAAATAAAAACAGCGCTTTTGCACAAAAAAATTCCGGCCATTGAATCAATAGCCGGAGATGTAGTACGTGAATGCTATTATTATATAAAAGAAGCTTGAAGGTTTCCTTCGTAGCTTGTTGCCAAGTCAGGTAACTTTGCCTTCTGCTGGTGTTTCTATGAAAAACACATCCGTACAATGGGCAGGCGGATTTCTGCGTAACTTTCTCCAAACAAGGAACCGTTCTACTGGTTTGCGCTTGCCGAGTATTCATCCTTGAACTGTTTATTGTACGAAGAGATCAGACTCACCTTTCGCAGCAGCTCCTTTAAGGTATAGCTGAAAAAATCAGGCTCCTTATACCCGTCTACATGACCGACAGCAACGGACACCGAAACTCCTTCGAGCACCATTGGCCGTGCGATTTCCCGGAGATATTCGCGTACCTGTTCTTCATCGGATAACGAAATCAAGACAAATTCGTCGCCCGCATACCGACACAAAAAATCGTCCTTTTCTTTTGTGATCACAGAAAGCCGCTGGGAAAGAGCCCGGATGACGTCATCGCCAAATGGATGGCCATATTCCTTGTTGATTCGCCCAAAATCGTTTATATCCACAAAGATCAGGTGGAACGGCTGCTCTTGCTTGAGAAACTCTTCTCCTATGTACTGTATGTACGGGGCGCGGTACAGGCCTGTATGCGAATCCATGAACTCTGAAAGCTTTCGCATCACTTTTTCACGGGTCACCAGCCCTCTCAGCTTCGTCTCCTCCATGACGGGAATCCGCTCGATCCGATTTTCCGTCAGCATGCGATACGCATCCCAAATATCGTCATCGGGACTGATGGTAATGGGATTGCGAGTCATGGCATCCGCTACGATCCGATTGGGATGGGATGCGCGCACATCTCTGGATGTAAGAATTCCCTGCACCTGATCATGATCCACAACGACCAGCGACCCGATCTTCCATTCGTTCATTTGCTCCGCCGCATAGGCAACGCTTCTTCCCGATGTGATGGTGTGAACGGAAGCAGTCATGATCTCGGAAACCTTCATGTCAAATCCACCTCACGCTGAACGGAGACAGCTATCTTCAATTCTGAGCGAAGAACCATGGAATCGCTGATCATGTTTTCCGCTTCCTCCAAAATGATGTTCATCAAGACATCCCGGTCGAGCATCTGCATCAGCGAGTTCCGGATAAGAACCGCCTCGATTCGGGGATGATCGATCTTCACCAAGGTAAATTGCTCCGGTGAAAGGGCTTCTGCCATTCGCCTAACAGCTTCTGGACCGATAGGAGCCTTTCTTCCCACGATCAAGAGGTCTTGCATCGGCGGAACCTCAAATTCTGAGATTCGCAAAGAAAGCGTCGCTTTCCGGGAATACACGTTTCTGTCACTCATCACAAATTTCCTCCAGTATGTACACTTTTCATGTATATCGATTCAGTCGTTCCGGCTTCCCGAGGTAGTACCCCTGACCGGTTTTGACGCCCAAGCTGGCGGCACAGTGAAAATCCTCCTCGTGCTCAATCCCTTCCAAAATAAGCTCAGCCTCATCCCGGCAGTATTCAACCAAAAGCTGCACCATTTTTTGTTTCTTTCCCGAAACGGCCAGGCCGTCTGAAAAGAACTTGTCCATTTTAATAAAATCAGGCGAGATTTCGACCATCTTGCGAAAGGTCGTCACTCCTTCTCCGACGTCATCCAGCGCGATCTTGAAGCCGAGCTTTCTCAGCGTGGAGATTCTTCTCGTAAACAGCGGATTCAGCCACACCTTTCGCTCTACAATCGACTCGTTGATCTCCAGAACAATCTTGCCCAGATTCGGACGGAACCGGCTCATGATGTCGTCAATAAATGCGGGAAACTGATCTTCCACAATGGTGGACGGATAAATATTGACAAAGAGAAGCTCGTTTTTTTCTTGCCCCTGGTTGGGCGTGAAAAAAACTGCCAATGCTTGTGAAATAGACAGGGTATCCAATTCAAATAACTTGTTTTGTTCCATCGCCTTTTGGAACAATGCTTCAGGACCGATAGGGGATACGCTGCGAATCAGCGCTTCATATCCAATAACCTTTTTTTCCGGAAGGTGACAAATCGGCTGGAATACGTGGTAGAATCGTCGATTTTCAATAAATTCTGCTATACTCTCCATCGTCTTACCTTCCTTACATGTTTGATGAAATGATCGCACCCTGCACCCTTTCATGCGGACACGCCAACTAGTTTGTAGAACCACTCCGATCATCTGAATAGGCACATAGACTCACGACTTTTGGATCAACCTTTTGACAAATAGCGCCATTATCCCTAATTATTCGCTAATTTTTACCTAATTCCCTTCTTTTTTATGTAATTTGAACTATCCGACTTGTTTTTTTCCTTTTTCTCCAAGAACTGTATCTATCGTAAACGCTTTCTTTTCTACGCAAAAAAACCTTTCTCCAGCCGATTTTCCGGTGAAGAAAGGTTCGCTTTTTGATGTTTTTGTCGGCATGCGTTTTATGACATCAGGTTTCCGCTTGCTTTGCTTTTTGTGACGATGTGGTGGCCGACGGGCAAGCCCCGCTGCTGAAGTTCGTCGGACGTCAAAATCTGAAGCGTCTCATTTTTGCATGGCATTGGCATCAGACCGCCGAGAGGGCTCATCACTCGCCCGTTTGTGTCTGTTTCGATCACGACATACAGCCCTCTGCTCTCCAACTGCTGGATAAAATCTGTCCAGCGCTGGGCGCTCATGTGCCCCACGTGCTTCGTGAAAATGACACCCATTTCTTGTGCTAACATGTGCAATCCCCTTTGGTTCCCATCAAGTTTGATCAGGTAAGACATTCTAACGATACAAGGAAACATTCCCTTCTGGCAAAATGCATTTTGAACAAAAATCTGCGAAAAAATCCGGTTTTCCCCCGCTTATCGTTGCTAAGGCTTCGCCTCGTCACCGTACACAGCTTTTCACCGCGCTTCGTTGTTTTTCGCTCTTTGCCCTTGTCCTCCCTGTTTTTACCGATAGGTGATCGCTTGTTTTCCCAAAGCTTCCCAACTGTTCTTCAGCGCAGAGTGGGCGACCCGCCGCTGTTTTCTTGCTGTCAGCGGATCGTTGACGTAGGCGTGAGTCTTATCGTATCCAACCAGCAGTACGGCATGCTCGTCAAAAGGAACTACGATCTGTTTGCCATCGCTGTCCCAGTACTCCCACTCTGTCGGCGGCGTAAAATCCCCGGTCGCCCATATAACCACCGGAAAGCCTGCCGCCACACTGTCCAGCAGCGTCTCGTAGCTTGCTCCTGTCAGATTGACTGTCCGCTCCCCTAAGTAACGCCTGAGTAATTCCTCCAGCGGTTTATTGTAAACGGCAAATCCTTTTTTCTTGCCTGTCATATCCCCGACAAAGCCCTCAGCCGGGTCCCCCCATTTTTGAATATCGCCATTTTGCTGCACGATCGGCTCCGGGTCTTTTTTTACCTGCCGGGCCAGTGTCATTTTATCTACGGGATGACCTGAATGGCGCAGCAGCATCGCCAAGCTCGTCACCTCGCAGCCGTTCTTTAATTCCGGATTTTGCGCAATAATGGGAACATCCAGCATCGCTTTAGAGGGTGTGGCTGTATTTGTTTGCAAGGTCAGCCTCGGTACGGGAATTGCCGATTGTTCGCTGTTTTGCTCCTGGCTGCTTTGCTGCTCGTTGCGTGGAACAGGCTGGAATTTTTCCGTTTCCGGCGCTGCGGCACCACACCCTGCAAGTAGAATCCCCCATGCCGCCAGTATGGTAATGGCCTTCTGTCTCACCTGATTGTGAACTCCTTTGATTTTTATCCACAGGATACCCCGAAGCCTTGCGGGCCATGCACAAGCTCTTTCAGGGGGTCGCTTCCAGCTCAACCGCAAGCAGGCTGGAAAAGGGAATCCAGACAGTCTTCTCAGCTGTGTGCAGCTTTATCTTTTTCACTGCCTGATCGACGTGGGCAACTCTCCCCGTCAGACGGCAGGGACGCTTTCCGTCAAAATAAGTCAGCATCGCACTCCGGCCTGTTTGCAGCGCCTCCCAGACACGTCCGCTCATCTCGGCCATTTTCTCCTCGTCGAGCTCGGGCGGAACGTAACGAAGCTCTTCCGCTTTGATCCTGATGTACATCTCCCGGTGTTCGGGCAGCACAAAACGGCTAGCCACGAACAAATTGTCCCGTTTGGAAACGCGCTTTTCCCTCATGTCCTTCTCTCCTCTTTGCTGTCTGCGCTTTGTTCTTCCCGTCGCCTCTGGGGCATTACACGCGGTGCATCCGCAAAGGATTTCGATCTTGTCGTCATGCAGGAGCGGGCCAATTCCTGGCACTCGGAGCGGAGCACCTCGACGGAATAGACTGCTTCTCTGACGTAACCGCGGTGTCGATACTGCACCACATAGGCGCCATTGTGCAAGGCCGCCGTCAACACGGCGCATCCCTTTTGCCGAAGCCGGCGCCGGAGCTGATGATGCTCCCTCTCAGCCCAATGGGACAGCTCCTCAAAAAACCAGTCATACGAAATTTTGAAGGGAACGGTCCGTCCTTTTCCCATATCCACCATCGCAACCCGGAACAACAGGCCAAACAACACATACAGGCGGACCAGTTCTTGCTCTTCCTCGGCATCCTGCCTCTCGGTCATTTATAGTGCCCCCCGATCTTGCGCGCCCGTTCACGCGCCTGCCCGGCTCCCGACATGGAAGCCGCGCGCAAAATCGCATCCGCTCCGTAGCGATTGCGGATATCGTCTACAGCACGGGCAAGCGAGCGCTGTTTATGGGTATCGGCAAAGAGGTTGAGCTGCACCACGTTGTCGGGCACCAGCTGCGCCAGATTGACTCCGACGCTGCGAACGGGGGTTTCCTGCCAGTGCCGGTCAAACAGGCGGCAAACAGCCTCATAGAGCGTCATCGCGTCATTCGTCGCCTCCGGAAGCTTTAGCTGGCGTCCAAAGCCTGCAGGCACGTCAAAGTCGGCACCCCGGCATCCAACCGATACCACCCAGCCCATCAGCTCTTTGCTGCGCGCCCGGCGGCATACCTCTTCACACAGCTCCAGCAGCACCACCTTGATGTCGGCAGCCGTATGGTAGTCGCGCGGCAGCGTCATGTGGTGACCGATTCCTTTCTGCGTGTCGTGCGTGCGAGGGGAAACCGGCGAGTCATCCATGCCGTGCGCCGTCCGCCACAGCACCTCTCCGTTGACCCCCCAGCGCCGGGTCAACACAGCGGGCGAGAGCTGAGCCAACTGCCCGATCTGGTATACGCCCATGCGGTGAAAATGCCGCTTCATCCGCGATCCCACTCCAAACAATTTTTCTATCGGAAGCATCCAGAGCGTCTCGGCGAGCTCCTCACGCTTTAGCCAGAAGATGCCCGCCTCCTGCTTCTTGGCAAAATTGTCGCAAGCCATTTTCGCCAGCACTTTGTTTTCCCCGATGCCGATCCGGGAATTGACCCCCGTCTCCAAACGGATGCGCCGCTGAATGTCCTCCGCAATTTTCCACGGATCTCCGAACAGCCGAATACTTCCCGTCAGATCCAAAAACTGCTCGTCGATCGAATACGGCTCCACCAGATCAGTAAACGACTCGAATATGCGAGTGATTTGTACAGCTACACGAATATACGTCTCCATTCTCGGACACACCACTACCAGGCGACGGCACTTTTGCTGGGCCTGCCACAAAGCTTCTGCCGTCGTCACGCCGTACGACTTGGCAATCGGACAAGCGGCGAGCACTACCCCGCTTCTCCGCTCGGGATCTCCTGCCACGACGATTGGCTTGTCGCGCAGCTCCGGCCGGGCCGCTTTTTCGATGCTGGCATAAAAGCTCTGCATGTCAGCGAGAAAGATAATCCGTTTGTTGTCATGGGACATCACAACCATCTCCTGAATGGGAACTAATGTTCTTGTTGTTCTGTTAGTAGTATAGCAAACGAATGTTCGCTTTTATACCACGCACTTCAAAAAATGGGCTGGAAATTGAAGGAAGTCACTCAGGCAAGAGAGAAGTCAGTAAGCGCTGCAAAAAAGTGTAGAGTGAGTCAATCAAGCGTCCTGATCGCTAGTCCAGACTCAGCGGCAGTCCGATCAGGCGCATGGACGAGCAGAAAGGGGAAAAGTATGGGGATTCGTCTGCGTCCCACTGCCTTGGCAGATGTTCCGCATGTATACGAAATCGAACAGATGGATGAGAATCGCGCCTGCATCCTGCCGTGGGAGAGCTCCCGGCATCAGCAGTCTTTGAGAGACCCGGATATCCGCCATTTGGTCGCGGAAGATGCGAAGACGGGAAAGATGGTCGGATACGCAATCGTGGCAGGACTGGCTAATCCGCACAGAAGTGTCGAATTGATGCGGATTGTCGTATCTGAAAAAGGAAAAGGGTACGGACGCCAGGTGCTGCAAGAAATCAAACGGCTCGCTTTCGACGAATGGAGAGCCAACCGTCTTTGGCTGGACGTCAAGGAGGAAAATCGCCGGGCGCTTCAGCTCTACCTGTCGGAAGGCTTTATCATGGAAGGAAAATTGCGGGAGTGTCTCAAAGCGGATGATCGGTACGAATCTCTGATCATCCTCTCCATGCTCGCCCGGGAGTACAATAGCTGACAGCAGCGGATTGAACAAAGAGCTGTCCACCAAAGTCAGATACGGTTTTGCTAGCGGGAACACCGCTGGGCAAGGAACAGAATGTACAGATTCGAGCCTGACAAAAAGCGAGTCGGCTGGAAGCAGCGGATATAAGCAATCTGCCGCTTCCCCTGGCCGACTTGATTTTCGCATCAGCAAACCTCGAGGCGGCTGCCACGAAAAAGTCGCGCTGTTTATGGAACCATCCCCTGAAAAGCAGAAAGTCTTTCACGCTCAGCGCAGCTGAAGCTCACCTGTGCTCAGCAAATACAGCCATTGGCCGTCGGCACTCGCTCCTATAAACCGGAGCCCAGTGGGAAGATCTTGGATAAGCGTGTCCGTCTTTCTCTCATCAGCGTCAAAGACCACGATGTCTACGGCAATCGACTGCCCTTCCCTATTTTCTTTATGTTTGGTAAACAGATACCGATGACTGTTTGGGAGCCATATCCCCTCTCCCTGGGAATCCATCAGGTACTCCTGGCCTTTAAACAGCCCCGCATTCCAGTACATCTGATACATCCCGTCATCCGTTTGCGTATAGCCGGCCCAAACGCCTTTGGGAACAGGCGGGTTCCACGCGCTGACCTTTTCCGTCTTCCAGTCGAAGCGGTAACGCAATTCGTCAAAGGACCCGCGGCTTTTCCGCATCGCAAAGGTGAACTGTCGCCCGTCATCCTGAAAGGAAATGGGCATGACCTCGCCGTGCATTTCATCTATGGGCACAAAGCCTTTTAACGCGCCGGTCAATCGCTGCTTTTCTCCGCTTTCCAGATCCAGCAGCAGCAGGTCCAGATTTTGCTCCTGATCTTTGGGCCCAACAGCCATGATCAGCTTTTTGCGGTCGTGGCTAAAGTCAGCTCCATGAACGAATTCCCCTATCTTGACGGGAACTATGCTTTCACTGTCAGGCACTTTTTCCCCCTTCTGTGGTGCCGCATAAAAAAAGCCGCGCCGATCGGCAACAAATGTGCCTTCTCCCCGGTAGCTGGTCAACAGCTCCACCGGATAACGAGTCACCTCGTTCGTCTGCCTGTCGTATATGCCGTACAGGAATGGAATCCGGGCGTCACATTCACAATATTCCGTGTACCGCCACAAGAGCAGATATCGCCGATCCGGATCGAGAAAAGAGTCGCTCCCATACAGGCCGGGATAACCGCTGATCCGTTCCCGCACCTTGCCGTCCAGGCTCACCTTCCACAATTGGTTGGGAGCGAGGACGACAGCCGAGAAACCGGGCGGTTCCGCCAAAACATGGCCGCTGGCGGTGCGTGCGCCTTTTACGTCCAATACATACTCCTGTATTCCATCTCTCGGCTGTATGTCCGTCTTGGGTGTCGCCCGCAGGTGAAGCTGCTTGTCGTGGACCCAGCGGAATTCCAGGCCAGGTTCGATAAACCACTCCTCGGAAGACCCCCTCTCTTTTATCCGTGACGTAACGGCTTCTTCCACACTGCTCCGGTCCATCGCCTCGCGAAAGAACAGCGTAAATGTCTGCGGTCCGGTACCAACCGTGGTCCTGACCGGAGATTGCAGTACTGGCTCCTCATCCAGTCGGATCAAGACGTCTGCTTTCATTGACGCATAGTCAAACGGGATTTCAGCTGTATTCCACTCGACCGAGGAAGGGCTCGGCGGATGAGTGGAGGAGGAATTCGGAGTTGTCCTCTCTGGCGCTGGCGTTTGCGAATCCGTCTGTTGCTTTCCGTCGCCGCCGGATGGCGGTGTGCTTGTGTTTGCAGTAGGACCGCAGCCGGTCAAAAGCAGTGTACCTGCGAGGAACAGCGCGAATGCCTGTGAACGTATGATCTGAACCATGATCTCGCTCCTTTGTTATCTTAACAATATTTCCCTGTAAGACGTTTGGAAAACGTTCTTCGTTACAGCTAAACGGCCAGAACAGACGGGAATGTCGGCGGAAGTGGCTGATTGAAAGCATTCACAACCTCATCTTATGCAGTCCCGATCCCTCGTTCCTTCGATCCTTCGATGAACGGTGATCATTTCAACAAAAAACGCCCTTCCGAGTCCATTTACTCGAAAAGGCGTCAGGTCTGTCAGTCTTCTCCCATCCCTCGCGTTACGGCTGCCGATGATCAATCAAAGACGATCCCGTCCAAAACGCCTTCGCGTTTCAGATAGGCACGCAGCCAGACGTATTCCTCGTTTTTCCAAAACTCTTCCTTCTCTACCAGAGAAGCCGTCTCCTGGCGAGCCACTTCCAATGCCTTGAAATCACTCATCAGATCGGCCACCTTGAATTCGGGCAAACCGCTTTGCTTCGTCCCGAAAAAGTCGCCCGGACCGCGCAGCTCCAAATCGCGGCGCGACAGTTCGAAACCGTCTGTCGTTTCGCACATGACCCTCATCCGCTCTTTTCCGATCTCCGATTTGGGGTCGGCGATCAGGACGCAATACGATTGCTCCGAGCCGCGGCCGACACGTCCTCTGAGCTGGTGCAGCTGGGCAAGTCCGAACCGTTCCGCATCGTACACAATCATGAAGGTCGCGTTGGGAACGTTTACCCCCACCTCCACAACCGTCGTCGAAACCAGCACCGCGTACTCCCCGGAGAGAAAGGCCTGCATCACCGCATCCTTTTCCTTCGCCGGCAGGCGCCCGTGCATGAGGCCAATCCCGTATTCAGGGAAAACCTGGGAGAGCTGCGCATGTACGTCAATCGCATTTTGGACGTCAAGCTTTTCCGACTCCTCAATCAGCGGGCAGATGACGTACGCCTGCCTGCCCTTCCTAAGCTCGCCCCGCATTTGCTCCAGCACCTGATGAAACTGCTCATGCTTTCTCCACGTCGTCTCAATCGGCTTGCGGCCGGCCGGCATCTGGTCGATCGTGGAGACGTCCATGTCGCCGAAGGCGGAAATCGCCAGCGTGCGTGGGATAGGCGTAGCAGTCATAAACAACACATCAGGGGACAGTCCCTTGTTTCTCAAAATTCTCCGCTGCTCCACCCCGAAGCGGTGCTGCTCGTCCGTAATCACCAGACCGAGCTTTGCGAAAAACACATCCTCCTGAATCAACGCATGCGTCCCGACGACAACGTCGATCAAGCCCATTTGCAGGGCACCGATCGCCTCGCGACGCCGCTTGGCCGTAAGCGAGCCGGACAGCAGCGCCACTTGGATTCCGTAAGGGGAGAGAAGTGCCGTCAGCGACTGGACGTGCTGCTCAGCCAAAATTTCTGTCGGCACCATCAACGCTCCCTGAAAACCGGCTTTGACAGCCGCAAACAAGGCAATCGCCGCCACTACCGTTTTTCCCGAACCGACATCGCCCTGGAGCAGCCTGTTCATCGCATACGGGGAACGCATATCGGTGAGAATCTCCTTGATGACCCGCTTCTGCGCATCCGTCAGCGGAAACGGCAACGCCTTTACAAAGGCGCGTATTTCCTCCATCGGAATTTGCAGGGCCGTCCCTTCCGTCTGTTCCCGGGTAATCCGGCGGAGTGCCTGCATTTTCAACTGGAATAAAAAAAGCTCTTCAAACATGATCCGCCGCCGGGCCTGTCGTCCATTCTCCGCATCCCGCGGAAAATGGATCGACCGAATCGCCTCCGGACGGGGCATGAGCCGATAGCGGCTGACGATGTCCGCAGGCAAAATCTCCGGTATCTGCTCGCTGAACTGGTGCAGCCCCTGCTGGATCGTCTTGCGCAAAAGCGTATGGGTCACATCTCCGCCGAGCGGGTAAATGGGGGCCAGCTCCCCTCTTTTCTGGGCACGGTCGGAGCCTGTTTCCGTCATTTCGCTGACGGTGATTTGCAGCTTGTGCTTGTCCCACTTCCCGGTGACGAGGATTTCTTTTCCCGGGGAAAGCTTGCTTTTTACAAACGTCTGGTTGAACCAGACCGCCGTCACCACCACTCTATCCATGACCAGCTTGACCGAGATGCGCGATTTTCGCTTGCCGTAAAAACGAACAGAGGGTTCGCCGTAGACCGTGCCTGCCAGCGTTACCCTCTCTCCGTCCTTCACCTCTGTCAAATCGCGCACGCGGTAGTCCTCGTAGCGGCTCGGGAAATACTCCAGCAGCTCACCCACAGTCTCGATGCCCAGACCGGCAAAAGCTTTGGCCCTTTCCTCGCCTACCCCGTGCAAGAGCGAGACGGGCGCTTCATACCATTCGTTCATTTACTTCTTCTCCAGCTGCACACCGAAGATTTTGGCTTCGATTTGGCGTCCGGTTTGCGTCGCGGCCAAACCTCCCTGTGCTGTCTCCTTGAGGGTAGTCGGCATCGAGCAGCCAATCCGGTACATCGCTTCGATCACTTCATCGGTCGGAACCACGCTCTTGATCCCGGCAAGCGCCATATCGGCGGCTACCGTCGCGATAGCGGCACCCATCGCGTTCCGTTTGACACAGGGAACCTCCACCAGTCCGGCCACGGGGTCGCAAACCAGACCGAGCATGTTCTTCAAAGCGATCGCGACGGCCTGGGCCGACTGCTCCGGCGTGCCGCCTGCCATCTCGACGATCGCGGCGGCAGCCATCGATGTCGCCGAGCCCACTTCTGCCTGGCAGCCCCCGGCAGCGCCGGAAATAAACGCGTTATTGGCGATGCAGTAGCCAATCGCTCCGGCGGTAAAGAGGTAGTTGACCATCTCCTCGCGCGTCGGCTTCAGCTTGTCGGATACGGCAAACAACGTACCCGGCACAATCCCGCAAGCACCTGCAGTCGGTGTCGCCACGATCGTCCCCATCGCCGCGTTGACCTCGTTTACCGCGACCGACATGGAGACGGCATTGAGCAGCGTGGGACCGGACAAAAACGGCTTTGTCCGCATGTACTCCTGCAGTTTTTTTGCATCGCCGCCAGTCAGTCCGCTGTGTGAACGGATGTCCTCCGTCAGTCCGCGCCGGACGGCTTTTTCCATCACGTCCAGATTCGTGTACATGTCCGTTAAAATGGCCTCGCGTGTCCGCTGGGAAACGTCCATCTCCGCTTCAATCATCACCTGCGAGATTTTTTTTCCTTGAGACTCAGCCAGTTCTACCAATTCTGCTACGTTGCGAAACATGTCTGTTCACTCCTCTCCTCCCGCTTTACTGTAAAGAAAGCAGTGAGACATCAAAAATATACGGGATTTTCCCAATTTCCTCCAGCACCTCGGGCGAGACCACAGAATCCGTCTCGATCGCCATCAGCGCGCGGGAACCGCGGTCATGCCGGGACACTTCCATCAGTCCCACGTTGATCTTATGCTGCGTGAGCACCTTGGCTACGCCCGCGATCATCCCGAAGCGGTCTTCGTGCAAAACCATCAGTGTCGGCGTATCAAAGCCAAGCTGGAAGGCAAAGCCGTTGAGCTTCGTTACCTCGATCTTTCCGCCGCCGATGGAAACGCCGACTACCTCCACTTGCTTCTCATCATCGCTCAAGCGAATCCGCGATGTGTTCGGGTGGCCGGTCAACTCGTCGGAGATGTTGATTTCGACGTCGATATTGAGGTCTTTGGCGATTTGCAGGGAGTCCTTCAGCCGCAGATCAAACGTATCAAAATCAAGAATGCCCGCGACCGTCGCGACATCCGAGCCATGCCCTTTATACGTCTTGGCAAAGGAACCGTAAAACGTAATCTCCGCTTTTTGCGGCTGACCGCCAAAAAGCTTTCGGGCTATCCGTCCGATCCGGGCAGCGCCGGCTGTATGGGAGCTTGAAGGTCCGACCATAACCGGACCGATAATGTCAAATACACTTTTATATTTCACCCGGTTCTCCTCCTGAATACAAAGGGGTTCTCCACCATAAAGGTTCACTCTCATTGTATCTTACCGCCTGTGAAAGCGCTACAGGTTCCTCGCGATGAAACTGGGCCATCACCCATTCCCGCCCTGGCTTCCTTTTGCGGGATCGGGAACCAAAGGGGCCCAAGATGCTGACGGCTATTGCCCAGTCTTCCATGAAACTGATAGAGAAACAAGCCTTCGGGGAAAACGAACTCCTTTTGCTGATCACCCGCAACGGGGCGATGGTCCTCGGGGAGGAAAAAAGACAGTTCAGGGAGAAGCCGCTTGTGGCTCCCCCCTGTCATCATCAAATACTGGAAACTGTTCGGCGCTCTCTCCCATTAGCGGCGATAACTCCCTAGAGAACTTTGGACGCTCCTGAAGTAAGCAGCCCGTACGAAGCCGGCTTACGGTCACGCAAGTAATGGGGCAAGTTCCGCGCCTCGTTGATTTTATCCAAATCAAATGCAACCAGATAGCCGGACACAGTCTGGTCGCCAAGCACAAGCAAGTTTCCATACGGATCGGCCGCTGCGCTTTCCCCGAAGAAATATGTCGTCTCTTCTGTCCCGACGCGATTGGTCGTCGCCACGAATATCTGGTTTTCCATGGCTCTCGACTGGATAAAAATCCGCTGCGAATGTTCCAGGGGACTCATGTTGGCCGTAGGAGCCAGTATCATGTCCGCCCCCTGCAGCGCCAGCATCCTGGCCGTTTCCGGGAACTCTGTGTCGTAGCAGATCATAATGCCGATCCTCCCGATGTCCGTTTCCCAGACGCGGCCAGACTCCCCTGCAGAAAAATACTTGTATTCCTCGTCCCACAGATGATTTTTTTGGTAAGTGCCGAGAATCTGCCCGTCATTGTTGATGAAGCAGGCTGAATTGTACGGCTTCACCCGAGCTTTCTCGACGAAGCCGAAAATGACTTTCAGGTTGTATTCCATTGCCCACCGACGCATTTGGCTGATGCTTGGTCCCTCCACATCCTCTGCCATCGCTCCGGACTTTTCCCGGGTAAAATAACCGGTCAGCGACAATTCCGGAAACAGGATGAGATCAGCTTGCTGTTGCGCTGCCCGCTCCATACAGCTTTTCATTGTCAGGAGATTTTTCCCCTTGTCTAGCAATTCAGGCATCATTTGGGCCAAATATATTTTTGCCACTCATTTCTTCCCCCTTCTCCCTTACATCCCGCTTTCACCTGTTTTGGAAAGCGGTTTTCCCTGCCGCCTTGCGATCTTCACCTGCTCGACAATCTCGCGAATGGATACGGCAGCGATAAACAGCATGCCGATGCTCCCCCAGATAAAGATGAACCAATTGTAGGACGTGTACGCCGCAAAAGACATCATTCGGTCCCCCTTACAGATTGACTTTATGTTCTGGCTGATATTCCTTGAGCAGCGCAAAATTATACTTGTGTTTACTGAACGGCAGCGATAGAAGGATGACAACAAACGGTACTCCGAGCGAGAGCATATTTCCGACGAACCAATTCAAATCCTGATCGGCAATGGCGAAGTAAGCTGTTAAGCCCGAGATCAGCCCTCCCAGCACGGAAAGAAAGGCAGCTTTCGTGTTGAGCTTATTCGACCAGAGACCGATAATGAGCGAAGCGGTAGGGGCGGCAAACAAAATCCCGCTGAAAATATCAATTTTTAGTAAGGACAAACCCTCCAAAAGCGCCGCCGCTATGCCGATCATCACCCCGGAAAGGAACGTGACCCTCCGCCCGAAGTTTGTCTGCTCTTTTTCCCCCGCGTGTTTGTTGATGAATTTTTTATAAAAGTCAATCGTAAACATCGCCTGAATGCCTGCCAATCCGTTGCCCCCGGTGGTGAGTCCCGCCATAAAAATCAGGATAACAAAGGCGATAGCACCGTAATTTCCCAAAAAGTGGCTGAAAATGTACGGAGCGGCTCCCGAGGAGACGGACATTTGCTCTGCCGTAACCTGCAAGGAATAGACGCCGCCGCCCACCACGTTTCCAAAGAGAATGGGGATTGGCAGCCAGGCGACAATGGTGCCGATCAAATACGCCCACAGCAAGCTTTTTGAACTCGAGGCGGAGGCTGCCGTTGAGTAATACCCCTGGCTGAGCAGCACCTGTCCCATCGCCACGACGACCGCGGAAAAACCGTAGCTCAGTCCGGCTCTGCTCATAAAGGAAAGCGCTTCCGGATTGTGGTTTGGATTCGCTGCATCAGTCGCTGCCTGCAGGAGTCCATTGTACATATTGTCAAAGCCGATTTCTTTGATAAGAAACGGAACCGTGAAAAATACCGTGATCATAATGATAAAAAATTGAAAAACGGAGTTGTAAATCGATCCGCGCAGACCGGCGATAGCGATGTATCCAGAGAACAGCACCGCGGAAACAAACGCCACTAGCTTGTAGCTCATGCCAAACGTGTACTGAAAGGCATAGGCAATTCCGACCGATTGCATCACACAGACGTATAAAACGAGCGCGATCCCGAACACAAAAAACAGATTGGCTAGCTTCTCCCCAAAACGCTCCCGGATGAATTCAACAAAGGTAGTCGTATTGGGCATGATCTTGCGCAGGCGCAAAGCAACGGGAATGAAAATGATAAACGGAATGATCGCTCCCCATCCGTAGTTGAAGCCGCCGCTGACACCGTACCAGACACCCGCCTCGGAAGCTCCCATAATGGTTCCGGTCCATACCCATGCCGTAAAAACACTGGCAGAAATGATGCCAAACGGCACCCGTCTGCCTGCCGCCAACAATTCGTCGACATCGTCAATCGGAAATCGCTTGTTGATGAAAGCGGCGATCAGCATCAGAACAGCTGCAAACAAGAAGAAGATAACGTAACCCAGCACAAAATTTGACATGGAATCCCCCCAGTGCGTGTTATTGCAACAAGTTGATTCTTCTCCTTACAAAACAGATTTTTGTGCAAGAACCATACCAACTCTTGTACTACGCGCTTTCAAACGAACGACTTGTTTTTAATCTTTAAAATAATGAAAATATTCATTATAATCAATAGCGAGACACTAAAAAATGCTTCGCTCGATTGATTAATGAAAAAAAGCATTGTAATGATTTTTTTCATCGACGGAGGTGTTCCCTATCCAACCCTCGCTCCGCTTAAATCAAGACTGGATGGTAACGCGGCTGGAGAAGGAAGAAGCAGCAGGCTTCAGCGAAGCTCAGCTGCGGACATTATCGCGTTCATTTACGTCAGACGCGATCCAGCACTTGAAGCAAAGCATAGCTGCCCATCTCCCTGAATTGGATGATTACCAGGTCATCGAACTTTTTTGTTCCTCTCATCGCTTCCTCGTTTGGAAGGACATCAGGCATGTTGTCATCGCCTTGACAGAGGGACACGATCATAGAAACCCGCAATCGGATACCAGTCCGGGCCATTCTGTGGACAATGAATATTTTATCGCCCAGTCCGCTGCCATGAAGCAAGTGATGAACATTATCCAAAAAGTGTCTTATGTAGATTCTACAGTCCTGCTCCTGGGCAAATCTGGCGTGGGGAAAGGAGCGATTGCCAGACTGATCCATACATCGAGCAGGCGAAAATCGGAGACCTTTCTGTCGATCAACTGCGGAGCCATCCCCGAGTCGCTAATGGAAGCCGAGCTGTTCGGTTACGAGGCAGGGAGCTTTACCGGAGGGAATAAGAACGGCAGAAAAGGACTTTTTGAAGCAGCCCACAACGGAACGATCTTCCTCGATGAAATCGGAGAGCTGCCTTACGCCCTGCAAGTAAAGCTGCTGGAAGTCCTTCAGGAAAAACAGATCAGGCGTGTAGGCGGCACGGAGAATATTCCGGTAAATGTGCGGATCATTGCCGCAACCAACCAGGACTTGTCCCGGCTCGTCGCAAGCAAGAAATTTCGCGAGGATCTCTACTACCGCCTTCATGTTGTTCCCATCGAAATTCCCGCCCTCAAAGAACGATCAGATGACATCTCTTTGCTTCTCCACTACTTTTTGCGAAAATACACGACGCAATATAAAAAATCCAAGACGATTCACCCGGAAGTTCTGCAGGCGTTTGTCCAATACGAATGGCCGGGCAACGTAAGGGAGCTGGAAAACATGATCGAACGGCTCGTCATTACGACAGAAGATCAGGAAATACAGCTGCATGATCTTCCCGCCTCCGTTCGTTCTTGCCAGAGCACAAGCTTGCTTCCCGTCCTTGACAGTCAAACTGGCCTCCTCTCTTTAAAGCAAGCGAAAAAGCAGCTGGAAAAAGAGATGATCCTGAAAGCCTATCAACTTTACAAGAGCTCCTATAAAGCTGCAGAAGCATTAGGCGTCGATCAATCCACGATCGCCAAAAAATTGAAAGAATATCGGAAAAATGGCTGGTGATTGTAACGTGAGCAGGCTGACAATCGCACTCGCCCAGTTGCGGGTGATTCCCAAACACAAAAAAGCAAATTTGCAGCGAGCTTTGGCAACGTTGGAGGAAGCAAAAAAGCGAGGAGCAGACTACGTTCTTTTTCCTGAAATGTTTTTGACCGGTTTTTATATTGCCGATGCGATTGAACAACTGGCAGAGCCGCTCTCCGGCGAAAGCATCCGCGCGATTCAAAATCATGCCAAGAGGCTGCACATCGGTGTTTTATTGGGGTTCGCCGAAGCATGCGCAGACGAATTTTACAACACCGCCGTTTTTATTGGCAAAAACGGAGAAATTCAAGGCGTCTCCCGGAAAGTCCATCTCTATGACAAAGAGAAGGAATACTTGCAGCATGGCACCGAATGTCAGGTTTTTCAAACGGAATACGGAACGATTGGCTTTATGATCTCCTATGACATGGAATTTCCGGAAATCCCCCGCATCTTGGCTACGAAGGGAGCTGAAATCATTTTCATCCTTGCTTCCAACATGGTTCCGTTTCAGCACTATCAGAACATCCTCCTGCGGGCCAGAGCGATGGAAAACCATATATTTGCCGCACTGGTGAACAAAGTGGGGTTGGAGGAAGACATCTTGTTTTTCGGGGAAAGCGAAGTCATTTCCCCGGATGGCAGCAGCCTTTATCTCGGAGGAAACGACGAAGAACTGGGGATCGTCACGCTTGATCTGTCGGAAATCAAGCGGATAAAGGAGCAGTACCCGTTTAACTACATGGAAAGCCGTCGGAAAGACATATATAAAGCGAATCATTTGGTGTAACCTGCGCCGTCAGTTTCGGCCTGTTTCAACCTCTTCAGCTTTGCCGCGCAAGAGAGTAGAGCGCAATATGTTTCCCGTTGAACACGACCTCGCGTTCAAAGTCCATTCCTATTTTTCTCGCCACGTTGACGGAGCTGTGGTTGTCAAATTGAATAAGCGAGACCAGCCGCATTTTTCCCAGTTGAGAAAAGCCGAAATCCCGCAAAGCCAGGGCTGCTTCCGACGCATAGCCGTGCCCCCAATGCTTTCTCGCGACCCAATAGCCGATTTCTGTTTCTTCCCGCTCTTCCACGAGCTGGGGAACGAGTCCCGCATGTCCGATCGGTTCACCGTCAGACCTTTTGGCAACGACCATCAGTCCGAGACCTAGCCCCTCTTCGCGGCGCCTGATCCATGCCCGCAGCCGTTCGGCGGTCTGCTCTTTTGTCCAGACGTTGCCTTGACCGATATACCTCATGACCTCTGGATTGCCCGTCATCGACATCATCTATAGCGTATGAAAACCTCCTCGAAGCGCACGAGGAGGTTTTCTAGGTGGAAGACGTCTATTCTTTTACCATCACAAAACCGAGTAATCCCGGACCTACATGGGTACCGATCACCGGGCCAATCTCCAACATGTAAGAATCGGTGACCTGGAACTCTTGCTTGATCGCCGCCAAATGCTCCGCCGCTTGATCAGGTACGGCACTGTGCAGCATCGCTACCTTCACCGGCTGGCCGGAGGCGTATTCCATGAGCGCCTCCTTGACGCGCGCGATTGCTTTTTTGGTCCCTCTTACTTTGTCAAAAGCAGCGACGTACCCCGCCGGGTCCAAGGTCAAAATCGGTTTAATATTAAGCAAGGAGCCGATGACTGCCGAAGCTTTTCCAATCCGGCCTCCCTTTTGCAAAAATTCCAGCGTATCGACGATAAAATAGACCTGTACTTCATCGAGATAGCGGTCGATCATGTCGAGGATCTGCTGCTTGCTTTTTCCGTCGCGAGCAGCTTTTGCCGCTTCTACGCAGAGCATCCCGTATACGAAAGAAGCTTTGCGCGAGTCAATGACGGTGATATCGAGCTGCTCTTCCATCATCGATTGAGCAATGACCGCAGACTGATATGTACCGGACAGTGAGCCGGACAGCATGATCGCGATGATTTGTACGTCTTTGCCGTGCTGCTCCCGGATTCGTTTGTACGTTTCAGCGAAGTCCAGCGGCGACGGCTGGGATGTGGTCGGCATCACATCCGTATGCTTCAATTTTTCAAAAAACATGGCAGATGTAATGGAGACCCCGTCCATGTAAGTCTCTTCTCCAAACATCACCTTCAGCGGAACTGACACGATTCCGAGCGATTCGCGCAGCTCAGAATCGATGTCAGCCGCACTGTCCGTTACAATCACAATGGACATGTACACAACTCCTCTCCTCGGAAGCGAGTCAAAAGGACATCCCGGTCTGACTACTCCACAGCGAAAATAAACGGATAAAGCGGCTGTCCGCCCACATGGATTTCCACGTCCACGTCCGGGAAAGCTTCATCCAACGCCTGAGCGAGTTCTTCCGCCTGCTTCTCTTCGGCGCCTTCCCCGATAAAAATCGTCACGATGCCTGTCTCGTCATCGACAAGCTGAAACAGCAGCTCTTTGGCGATGCCCATCGGATCAGGGCCTGATGAGATAATCTCTTTTTCGGCAATCCCGATGAAGTCCCCCTGCCTGATCTCGACATCGCCCATTTTTGTATCGCGTACCGCGTGGGTCACCATGCCTGTCTTTACCTGTTCGATGGAGGAAGCCATTGCCCTCTGATTTTCTTCCAGGGAGGCTCCCGCATTAAAAGCGATCAACGCGGCCATCCCTTGGGGAATGCTCTTGGACGGAACTACCGTAACAGACTTGTCCGCCAGTTCGGCTGCCTGTTTCGCCGCCATCACGATATTGCTGTTGTTCGGCAGGATAATGATCTCTTCCGCATTCAGTTCGTCAATGGCCGAAAGGAAGTCTTCCGTGCTCGGGTTCATCGTTTGGCCGCCTTCCACGACGATGTGAACACCCATGCTGCGGAAAATATCGGCCAGACCAGGGCCAGCCGCAACGGCGATCAATCCATACGGAAGCGAGGCTGCTTCCGGAGCAGAAACAGGAGGCTCCTGAGCAGTCTTTCTCTCCTCCTCGCGCAAAATGTTGGCGTGCTGTTCCCGCATGTTCTCGATCTTGATCCGATGCAAGCTGCCAAACTGCTGGGCATATTGAAGCACGTCCCCCGGATGCTCGGCGTGTATATGTACTTTGACCATGTCCTCATCAGAAACGACTAAAAGCGAATCTCCCATCTGGTCCAGCCGGGAACGGAACGCCGCTTCCGAAAACGGCTTTTTGTTGGCTTCCGTGCTGTGTGTCAGCCAAACCATAAACTCGGTACAATAGCCAAAATGGATGTCCTCTGTTTTCATGTGGACTTGAGCATTGTGCTGCTCGTGAACCAGCTCTTCCATATTCAGCTTGGCAGCGGGCGCCTTCGCTTCCCTGACCTGATCATCCGTCTCGCCGCGAAGCGCCCGAATAAAGCCTTCGTACACAAACAGAAGTCCCTGTCCACCCGAATCCACTACGCCTACCTCTTTTAAAACGGGCAGCATGTCGGGAGTTCGCAGGAGTGTCTCTTTTGCCTGCTCATACGTTTTTTCCATGACCAAGCGAACATCGTCTGTCGAGCGTGCCGTTCGAACAGCCGTTTCGGCCGCTTCACGGGCTACAGTCAAAATCGTGCCCTCGACCGGCTTCATCACCGCCTGGTAGGCTGAATCTACTCCGGCCTTCAACGCTTCGGCAAACTGGCGGGCGTTGATCTCGTCTTTTCCGTTTACCGCTTTGCTGAATCCGCGAAACAACTGGGAGAGAATCACGCCGGAATTCCCCCTCGCTCCCATCAACAGTCCCCTGGCCAAAGCGGCCGCAGACTCTCCGATCTTGGGAGATTCCTTTCGTGCAAGCTCCTCTGCTCCCGATGTGAGCGTCAAATTCATGTTTGTCCCCGTGTCACCATCCGGAACGGGAAAGACGTTTAATCCATCCACCACTTTGGCGTTGCTGGACAGGAGCCTCGCCCCCAGATAAACCATCCGGCTAAACAGCACGCCGTCAAGACGCGTATGTACCAACTGATGTTCCTCCTTACGTATCCCTGTCTGTACGGACTCCCTGTACAAAAATATTTACAGCCGTAACATCGATGCCTACCATCTGTTCCAAGGTGTAGCGTACGCGCCTTTGAACATTGCCAGCGACTTCGGAAATTTTCACGCCGTACGTGACGATAATATGCATGTCCAGAATGACTTCGCCGTTCTGATTATGGACGACTACCCCTTTGCTCAGGTTGTCTCTGCCCAGCATCTCGGCAATCCCGTCTTTGAGTGCTTTGCGGGAAGCCATGCCGACCAAACCGAACACTTCCATAGCGGCCCCTCCAGCTATCCGCGCAATCACATCTTCAGTCACATCGATTTTTCCAAGAGGTGTGCTCATCTCCACTGTCATGCAAGGACTCCTCCTTTTTTCAAACGGCATCGCCGTCGATTGTAACAGTAACCGTACCAGTAAGCATGTACGACATTGCCGCCGTCCATACCGCATAGATCTGCTCCGATATCCGCTGGCCTGTACAAAGTGCCCCTACAAGACAAATACCGCTTGCAAAAAGAACTTCTTCCGAACCGAAGAAGCGGCAACCCATGCATTTCCATGCTTCTCCCAATTTTACACCATGAATAAGTAGAAATGAAGCGATTTTGTCGAATCACGGCCAAAACAGAAGGAGAATGGCTTTTCCTCATGTCAAGTATTGCAATTGACAGGGGCGTATGCTAAGATAAGCAAGTGTTTGTATTATCTAAACAAAACAAGGTATCCCGTTTATATGCATCGAGGGAGGTGGATCGTAATGGCACGTCGCTGCTTTGTAACTGGCCGTTCTGGCAAAACTGGTAACGCTCGCTCCCACTCCATGCGCGCAAATCGCCGCAAATGGGGTGTTAACGTACAAAAAGTGCGCATTCTCGTAGATGGTAAACCGAAGCGCGTTTATGTAAGCACTCGAGCGCTGAAATCCGGTCTGGTAACTCGCGTATAGTCACGCGTTTTCAACCGAACATCAGTAAAAAAAGCACCCGCGAGGTGCTTTTTTGCTTTTCCCTGCTGCTTCCCCTGCTTCGACTGAAGGAGACCGCTGCCTTCATTTCTTCTTATTAAATGCCTCGATGACAGCGCGAATCATGCCACCTATAAACTTCGGCAACTTGATGGTGTAAAACCGCATGACTACCCCTCCTTACCGAAATTACTTCGTGTGATACAGATACCAGCCAGCCCCGATGAGTCCTGCCGCCAACAGGCTATACCAAACCCACGGAGGTGCCGAGTACAATAGAATGGTAATACCTCCGACAGCCAATGCCACCCCGAGAACACGTCGCAAGGCGCCCCCCTGTCGCAGGCGAAAGGAGCGCAATCCCATTTCATGCCGCACCTCCTTCGGGCGTTCTTTCGATACGTGCATATTACATCTTATTCCGCTCTGGGATAAACATGTGTCTCACCTTGTCGAAACAAAAAAATTCAGGCAACATTTTGCTGCCTGAATACTCTATGCGGCAGAAGCCGCCAATATGCGTGTTTCTTCAGAAAAAATGTGGCTACGCCAGTCTGTTTCGCACCGGGAACAGGAGCTGAGGCGCGCTCGACAGGACGACAGTCAAAACAATCCCTGTAATGATCATCTCCGGAAGCAGGTAGGTGATGTTGTAGACGAAAGAGTAAACAGCCACCGGTATACCCTCTGGCGTATATTCACCGAACCAGTATACTCCGGAGAAGAAATGGCACAAAAACCGTCCGATCACGCCGACGAACAGGACGCTCCACAGAGCCGTTACCTTGCTCGTATACTTCTCGATCGTCGACAGGCGAACCAGACCGGCCAATCCGAGTGCCCCGAATGCGACCGGATAATCAAGCAGCAGTTGGATCGGATGAACGTAACCGCTGCCAAAGAAGGTTTGCAGCATACCGACCAGCATGCCGCAGATCACACCTGGCAAAAGACCGCGACGGACCGCAATCAGAGCGATCGGCACCATCACGAGGGAAACAGACCCCCCTTGCGGCATTTGATATACCTTAATCTCGCTGAATACAAGCGCGAGCGCTGTCATCATGGCCATTTCCAGCAAGATAAGCAATCGTTGCCTGGACATTTCATCTCCACTCCCTTTTTGTTTGTATAAGGAAATACCGAATATAAATAGCAGAAAAAACGCAAAAGCTACTCGGTTCAACCTGATTCTAGCCCAAGGCCGAATGTCTGTCAAAAATGAAAACGCCCGCAGCCTATAGGCTCCGAGGCGTTGCATTCGCTTTTTGTTTACAGCATTTTTTCCAAGAACTGCTTGGCTCGCTGGCTCTTGGGACTGACGAAGAATTCGCTCGGAGGCGCGTCCTCCACCAATCTTCCTCCATCCAGGAAACAGATCCGGTCAGCGACCTCGCGGGCAAAATTCATCTCGTGCGTAACGATCGCCATCGTCATCCCTGTATGGGCGAGCCCTTTCATGACCTCCAGCACCTCTTTGACCATTTCCGGGTCGAGCGCCGATGTCGGCTCGTCAAACAGCATGATTTCCGGTTCCATCGCAAGCGACCTGGCGATGGCAACCCGCTGCTTTTGTCCACCCGAGAGCCGGTTGGGAAAGACATCCGCCTTGTCGGACAACCCGACACGGGCCAAAAGCTCCCTTGCTTTTGCTTCCGCCGCTCCCTTGGAAAGTCCCTTCACCTTGATCGGAGCGTAGGTGAGATTGTCCAGAACGCTCATGTGCGGAAACAGGTGAAAATGCTGAAACACCATGCCGATCTTTTGGCGAATCCGCATCACGTCTGCCTTCGGATCGGTGATCGCCTGCCCGTCGATGACGATCGTCCCCTTCGTCGGCGTCTCCAGCAGGTTCAGACAGCGCAGAAGCGTCGATTTGCCGGAGCCGGATGGACCGATGATCGCCACGACGTCTCCGCGGCCGATCTCCGTGGAGATGTCATGCAACACATCGAGAGAACCGAATGATTTGCTTACATTTTGAATCTTAATCACTGCGCCTCATCCTCCTCTCCAGCACGCGGGCTACCCATGTGAGCAGCATGACCATGACGTAATAGAGCAAGCCTGCCAGCAGATACGGTTCAAAATAGCGGAAGATCGTCCCTTTGACGATGTTGGCGTTCTGCATGATATCCGCCAGGCCAATCGTGGAGACGAGCGCCGATTCCTTCAGCAGCGCGATTGTTTCGTTCACCAGCGCGGGCAGGATGTTTTTCACCGCCTGCGGCAAAATGATGTCCGTCATCATTTGGCGATACGGAACGCCGAGAGCCTTCGCCGCTTCCCACTGTCCCTTGTCGACCGCCAAAATCCCTCCGCGGATCGTCTCCGAAATGTATGCGGCGGAGTTGAGCGTAAAGGTCAAAACAGCCGCTTCAAACTTGGAGATGTCATAGCCTATGAGCTGCGGAGTGGCAAAGTAAATGAGTGTCAGCTGCAGGATGAGCGGCGTGCCGCGAAAGATAGAAGTGTAGGCGACCGCAAACGCCTTCAGCAGTCGAATGTTTGATATTTTGATGAGTGCAAGCAAGGAGCCCCAGATAAAACCGAACACGACCGACAGGAGTGTTACCTGTAATGTGACCTTTATCCCGTTTAGTATAAAGGGGATATAGGGCACTATTTGCGCGAAATCCAAACTCATGCCCTCTCGACTCCTTTTCGAATGAAACTGCGCTTTTCAGATCGGGACAGACGCCCTTTTGTCAGCGGATTACTGGCCGAACCACTTTTTGATCAGCTTGTCCATCTCGCCGTTTTCCTGCATCGTTTTAATCGCTTTGTTGAACTCTTCCACATGAGCAGAGCCTTTCGGGAATGCGATGGCGGAGCCGTTGACTTCATCGCTTTGGATCGTAGTGAACTGCAGTTCCGGATTCGCTTCCACATAGCCCTTGGCGACCGTATCCTCCAGGATTGCCGCATCTACGCGGCCCGTTTTTACTTCTTCCACGATTTCACCTGTTTTGTTCAGGGAAACGATTTCCAGTCCTTGCATCGTCTTTTGCAAGTCTTTGGCTGCGCCTTCCTGAATGGAGCCGGTTTGTACAGCTATCTTTTTGCCCGCAAGCTGCTCCGGCTTGGTCAGGTCGCTTTCCTTTTTGGAGACAATCGTATTTTTCGCATCGTAGTAAATCGTGGAGAAATCGGCGTTCTGCAGACGCTCAGGCGTAGGCGTCATGCCGGCCATGACGAAATCGGCGCGCTTTGACTGAAGAGCAGGCACGAGTCCGTCAAAGTTCATATCGACCACTTCGATTTCATAGCCGAGCTCTTTTCCGATGTACTTGGCGATGTCAACGTCAAAGCCGACAATCTCGTCCTTCCCGCTGGACAAGTCGTGGTATTCATACGGCTTGTAGTCAGCAGATGTAGCCATGACAAGCTTCTTTCCGCCTCCGGCCGCTTGTCCGGCAGGCTCTTGGCCCGCAGGCTGCTGTGCGGTGCCCGGCTGGTTTCCTGTGCCGCAGCCGGCCAGTACGGCTACTGCCAGAAGAGAAGAAAGTGCAAGCGAAGCAAATGCGGATTTTTTCATGGTGAATTGAATCCCCCTTTTGTTGTTTCGTATCTTCCAAATTGGTCAGCAAAAACATAAGCGCAAAGCTGTCTGGTACGAAAAATAAAAATTACTTTGCCCGACAACTAATATTTATACAACGAAATGAGTAATTTAATCAATACTAAAATTATTCCGCTGAATATTCACAAAATTCATAGCCACCAAGTCCTCTTTCACCACTTTCAAGTCCACAAAGACATATAGTTGCTGCATCAGCACACGCTGCCTCTTGGTCGGCTATTATTAAATGTAAAACGTCATGAAAAAGATGATAGATCATGAACAAATTTACAGAAAAAAAGAATCATTTGTCAGCCGCTTTCTGGCATAATGAATAAGAATCGAGAAAAAGACAGTCACAGGAGGACGAAAACATGACCACGAACTGGACAGCATACTTCCGCGAGCAATTGCCGGACATCCTGGAAGAGCTTCGCCGTTATGTGGAGATGGAGTCGCCTACCCACAACAAAGAGGCCGTGGATCAGGTGGGTGCATTCATCGCTGACCGATTCCGCGCCCTCGGCTGCAGGGTGGATACATACCCGCAGAAGGAGTACGGGGACCAGCTTCGCGTGGAATACGGGGAAGGCGAGGAGCAAATTCTTATCCTGGGTCACTTCGATACGGTAAAAGAGATCGGCACCTTGAGCCGAGAACCGTGGCGCATCAAGGATGGAAAGGTGTACGGGCCAGGAACATATGATATGAAAGCGGGCATTGTTTTTTGCTACTACGCCTTGCGGGCCATTATCGAGCAAAAGCTCCCGCTCTCCCGAAAGCTTGTCTTCTTCTGGAACACGGATGAAGAGACAGGCAGCCTATCTTCGGAAGAATTGATCAAGGAAGAGGCCAAGCGGAGCCGCTGTGCGCTTGTGATCGAACCGGCAGCCGGAGACGGCTCGCTCAAGACCAGCCGAAAAGGCGGCGGCGAGTTTCTGCTGAAGGTCAAAGGCCGGGCCGCGCATGCTGGAAATGATCATGCCAAGGGAATCAACGCGATCGAGGAATTGGCCCATCACGTGCTGGCGATTCAATCCTGGACGAATTACGAGGCGGGCACCACTCTGTCTGTCGGCACCATTCAAGGGGGCAGCGTGAGCAACGTCGTGCCTGATTATGCAGAAGCGGTCATCGATGTACGAGTATCTTCGGCTGAAGAAGCGGCGCGGATTACCCGCTCCATGGACCAGCTGCAGCCGGTATTGCATGGCGCCGAGCTGATCGTCGAAGGCGGTATTCCCAAGCCGCCAATGGAGCGGACAGCCGGGACGGAGCGACTTTTTTTGCATGCCCGCGAAGCTGCGCGTCTGGAAGGCTTCGATTTGACAGAAACAGGGGTAGGCGGCACGAGCGATGGAAATTTTGCCGCTTCGGTCGGCACTCCGACACTTGACGGCTTGGGACCAAAAGGCGATGGCGCCCACGCTTCCTACGAGCATGTCGAAATCGACAGCATTCCTCAAAAAACCGCTCTCTTGGTGAGATTGTTCACAACCTTGTAATTTTTCCCACCAGTGCATATAATGGGAGAAGAATATATAGGAGTGTGACAACATGGAAACTGTAAAACCACTGCCTAGCAACCCTGTCGGTTTTTGGCGAAGACTAGGCGCGAACCTGCTTGATGGAGTTATCATTGGTATTCCGTTGGTACTTCTTACCTGGCTGATTACGGGAGGCTTTGAGGACAATCTCGTCTCCAACCTGATCTCTACCCTGTATTCCTTGCTGGTGCCGGTTTTTTGGTACGGCTATACCGTAGGGAAGAAAATCGTCGGGATTCGCATTGTAAAGATGGATGGCAGCCCTGTCGGCATCGGAACGATGCTGCTTCGCCTGATTGTCGGCATGGGACTCGTATACGGCCTTACTTTTGGAATCGCCGCTATCGTCAGTGCCATCATGGTTGGCGTTCGCGAAGACAAACGCGCCATTCACGATCTGATTGCAGGAACGTATGTAACATCCAATAAGCCATGATTTTGATTATCGCCATGCAATAGAAAAAGACCGGGAGCTTCATGCCCCGGTCTTTTCCATGCGCTTTTTTACCCGCGAATCGCAGCAATCGCCGCTGCCCGGTCCGCTTGATTGAACACCGCGCTGCCAGCCACGAGAACGGTAGCTCCCGCTTCTTCGCACAGCCGTGCCGTCTCTGTGTTTACACCGCCGTCAATTTCGATCTCGACGTGTCCCCAACCTAGCTCATCCAGAACTCGGCGCAGCTCTTTGATCTTCGGCACGACACTGTGGATGAACTTCTGACCGCCAAATCCAGGGTTGACAGTCATGAGCAGGACGATGTCCAGATCGCCCAGCATCGGTTCAATCGTCGCGATCGGTGTAGCCGGGTTCAGGACGACACCGGCTTTCACTCCCTGCTCCTTGATCAGATAGATCGTTCGATGCAAATGGCGGCAAGCCTCCTGATGGACGGTGATCCAGTCCGCTCCGCTTTTGGCGAATTGCGGGATGTAGCGGTCTGGCTCTTCAATCATCAGGTGCACATCCAAAGGCAGCTTCGTTACGGGACGAATGGCGTCGACGATCAAGGGACCAATCGTAATATTGGGAACAAAATGTCCGTCCATTACATCTACGTGAATCCAATCCGCGCCGCCGCGCTCAACATCGCGAATCTCCTCGCCCAGACGGGCAAAATCGGCGGACAGGATAGAAGGGGCGATTTTTACCATGGTTTGTTCCTCCGTTGGTATTCTTTCAGTTCTTCCCGAAATTGCTTGTAGTGCTCATAGCGCTCCAAATCGAGCTTGCCTGCTTTCAAGGCGCTCTGGACAGCGCAGGAGGGTTCGCTGACATGAAGGCAGCCGCGGAACTTGCACTCGCCGCTGAGAGCGGCAAAATCACGGAATGCCTCCGCCAGGTCCAGCTCGTCGATCCCGATGAATTCCAGCGAGCTGAATCCCGGCGTATCCGCTACATAACCGCCGCCTTCCAGCGGAATCAACTCCACGTGGCGGGTGGTGTGACGGCCTCTCCCGAGCTTCTGGCTGACATCGCCTGTCTGCAGACTCGTGCCCGGGAACAAGGCGTTGATCAGGGAGGATTTCCCCACACCGGACTGGCCGGCAAAGACAGAGATTCGACCGCGAAGCTCCTCCCGCACCAAATCGATCCCGCGCTCCTGCTTCGTCGACGTAGGGATGATGCGGTAGCCGATCGCTTCGTACTTGCGGACGATCGCTTCCACTTCGCTGTCTGGCGCCTTGTCTGCCTTGGAGAGAACGATCACGGACTCAATGCCGGCATGCTCCGTATGCACGAGAAACTTGTCCAGCAAAAAGGAAGTGAATGCAGGCTCGACCATGGAAAAGACAAGGATGGCCTGATCCACATTGGAGACGGGAGGACGAACCAGTTCATTTGTCCGCTCGCCCACTTCCATGACGTATCCTTCCGTCTCACTGGTCGGATCGTACACGACCCAGTCCCCGACCAGCGGATTGATTTTGGCTCCTTTTTTCTTGAACAGCCCCCGCGCCCTGCATTGGTAAACCCGGCTGTCATCGTCCACATAGTAGAACCCGCTTAACGCTTTGACGATCCGTCCTTCTGGCATTCATGTCCCCCCAACTGCTTAGTACATAACATTATCGTAACTGATTTCGTCGTTTGATGTTTCTATTCCAGCCCGGATAACCTTGATCCTTGCGTTTTTCTTCGGAGAAACCACGATCGGAACATCGAATGTATGGCTTTCCGTAATTTTAACATCTTCAACGACAATGTCGTCTCCACGGGCATCACTGACAGTGATTTTTACCGGTACTTCTCCTTCACCTTCCAGCACCTCTACGTAAACCGGGGTGCTAGTGACCTTGGCGTCAGCCGGATATTGGCCGTTGCTGACGGTGACCGGAATCGCTGTGCCCTTTGTGACCATCATGCCTGGATCATACGGATGGGTGTTCAAAACCATATTGGGCTGGCTGCCATGCTGGTACGACGGCTCCGCTTTGATCGCTGTTTCGTCGATCAAAAGACCTTCCTTGAAGAGCCTGATCCGCGCTTGCTCCAATGCTAATCCTCGCACCTCTGGCATCTTTACCTGAGCCTTTCCTTTGCTCACTTCCACGAGCACTTCCGTCTTGCCCGGCACGACTTCCTGATCAGGCGGCGGGAACTGATTGATGACCTCGCCCGCGGGGACTTCATCCGACTCTTTTTCCGTGAATGTCTTGTCGGTTATTTTGAATCCTTTTGACTTCAGCTCATTTTCCGCGACGGTCCGCGCCTTTCCGGTAAGGTTCGGCATTTTAATCGCCTCTTGTCCAATGCTGACATACAAAGTGACGACGGCATTTTCCTTCAGCTTCATCGGCGGCGACGGATCCTGGCTGATGACCATCCCCTTCTCCACCGTGTCATGGGCTTCCTCCACAACCTTAGGGACCAGCTTGGCCGCCCGTATCTGTTGTTCCGCCGCCGTCCGCTCGCTCCCTTGGACAAGCGGCACATCAACTTCCGGTACGGAGGGAAACAGCTCCATGACCAGATTGAAGCCCAAGAAGGCAAGGACGAAGAACAATCCGACTGCCCCTGTCCACAGGGCTGTTTTCATCCACCACGGACGGGACTTCTTCGCTTCGGTGGCCTCCTGGCGCGACGACGTTCCAGTCCGCCCCTTGCCTTCCAGCATTTCCTGCGTAATGACGGGATACGCTTTGGTCGCCTCATCGTCAACCGGAAACTGGATTTTTTCTTCATGCAGCCGCTCCGGCAGCAGGCACGTCTCCAAGTCCTCGAGCATTTCCCGGGCAGACGCGTAGCGCAGGGTCGGGTCCTTGACCAATGCCTTTAAAATGACGTTTTCCACGCTCTGCGGGATGTCCGGATTGACCTGGCGCGGCTCCGGCAGCGGCTCCTGCAGGTGCTTCAGCGCGACAGAGATCGGGGAATCGCCGGAAAAAGGCAGCTTGCCGGTTACCATTTCGTACAGGACGATGCCGAGCGAGTAAATGTCCGATTTTTCAGCCGTAATGCCGCCGCGCGCTTGTTCGGGCGAAAAGTAATGGACGGAGCCGAGCACGGAATTGGTATGGGTGATTGTCGTCGAAGTGACGGCCCTCGCGATACCGAAGTCCGTCACCTTGATGCGGCCGTTTTTCCCGATCAAAATATTGTGCGGCTTGATGTCGCGGTGAATGATCTGATTGGCATGCGCGTGTTCCAGCGCATCGCATATTTCTGCAGCGATCTCGACTGCATCCTCAACCGGGATCGCACCGTTTCGGTTTATCAATTCTTTCAGCGTATACCCTTCCACGTATTCCATGACCATGTAATGGGTATCGCCATCCTGTCCCACATCGTATACACCGACGACATTGGGATGAGACAGGCTTGCCACCGCCTGAGCTTCCCTGCGGAAACGGGTGACAAAATCTTCGTCCGTTCCAAATTGCGAACGGAGCACCTTGACAGCTACCGGCCGATTCAAAACCAAATCCCTGGCCTTGTACACAATCGCCATCCCGCCTCCTCCAACGCGGGCTTCAAGCTGGTAGCGTCCCCCCAGTCGTTGACCTTCCATCTCTCTCACCCCTCTTTCTGAACGGTGTCAACCTTTGCCTGATTGCGTATGGCCACCAATGTGATATTGTCCTCGCCGCCTGCTTCCAGGGCCTGATGAACCAGACCGTCCACCTGATCCTGCAAGGATACGGGTTTTTTCAGCCAGTCTATTAATGCCGGGTACTGCACCTTATTCGTCAAGCCATCTGAGCACAGCAGAACGACATCGCCCTCCGACCACTCAAATTGGCCAAGGTCGATGCGTACGTTCGGCTCGGTTCCGAGCGCCCTCATGATCACGTTGCGCTGCGGATGAACAGATGCTTCCTGCGGAGTGATCTGGCCGCTTTTCAACAGCTCGTGAACGAGAGTGTGATCCTCTGTTTTCTGCACCAGCTCTTCATTTTGAAAGTGATACAGGCGGCTGTCTCCGATGTGGGCGGTAACGACGCCTGCCGGCCCAAGCAAAGCGGCTACGACGGTCGTTCCCATGCCGTTGCATTCGGGATGCTCCTGCGCGTATCGATAGACTTCGTCGTTTGCAACGAGAAGAGCGTTCATCAGGTGCTCCCGTTCGTCTTCCCCGTCAAGCCCCGTTTCCAGATGACGCAGTTCTTTTACTATTCGCTCAACGGCGAGGCGGCTGGCCACATCACCAGCCTGATGCCCGCCCATTCCGTCTGCTACGATTGCCAAAACCCGTCCGCTCACATCGGCGATGCACGCGTAAAAATCTTCGTTAACCTGGCGTACGCAGCCGACGTGAGATTTCATTGCCATTTCCATGGAATCACCCCACGGTTTCTTTCGCATATTGCGCTCGTAATTGTCCGCAGGCAGCCGCAATGTCGCTGCCCTGCTCGCGCCGAATCGTCACGTTGATGCCTCTGTCTTCCAGAATGTTTTTGAACTGGAAGATTTCGTTTCGCGGAGTCCGGACGTAATCCCGCTCCGGCACGTAGTTTACCGGGATCAAATTGACGTGGCACAGCATGTCGCCGATCAGATCGGCGAGCTCCTCGGCGTGCTCGGGCTGATCATTGGTCCCCCCGAACAAGCCGTACTCAAAGCTGATTCTGCGCCCTGTCTTGGAGATGTAGTAGCGGCATGCCTCCAGCAGCTTTTCCAGCGGGAAGCCGCGGTTGATCGGCATCAGCTTGGTCCGCAGCTCCGTATTCGGAGCGTGGAGGGAGATTGCCAGATTGACCTGTCCGCCGCGATCGGCAAACTCGTAGATTTTCGGCACGATGCCGCTGGTGGAGACAGTGATGTGGCGAGCCCCGATGTTCAGGCCGCGGTTGTCGTTAATGATTTGCAGAAAGGCAATCAGGTTCTCGAAGTTCTCGAACGGTTCGCCGATCCCCATCACGACGACGTGGCTGACGCGCGCTCCTTCTTCGTCCAGCTTTCGCTGGGCCATCAGCACCTGGGCAACGATCTCCCCGGCATCCAGATTGCGCTTCAAACCGCCCAGAGTGGATGCGCAGAACGTGCAGCCGATCCGGCAGCCTACCTGGGTCGTCACACAAATGCTGTTGCCGTAGCTGTGGCGCATGATCACAGTCTCGATCGCATGACCGTCAACGAGCTTGAACAAAAACTTGACGGTCCCGTCCTGCGAGGTTTGGTGGGTGATCTCTTCCATCGCCTCGATCCGGAAGGTTTCCGCGAGCTTTTGGCGCAGGTTCTTTGACAGGTTGGTCATTTCCTCAAAGGAACGGACGCGCTTGACGTACAGCCAGTCAAAAATCTGCTGGGCGCGAAACGCCTTGTCTCCGATTTCAACGAGCCATTCTTTCATCTCGTCCGGTGTCAAACTGTATATGAGCGGCTTTTCGCTCGTATAGGAAGTAAGTGGCATTCTTCTTTTTCACATCCTCAAGTCATTGGCTTGGTGCAAATCGTCATCTTATCATTGTACCCTGCATTGTCTGCCGCATCAAACAAGAAATCGGCGGCACACCCGAAAATGCATCGCTTCTCCTAGTGTAAACCATTCTACCCGAGTACAAACGGCAAGGGAGCGGCTTATCCGGAAAACGGCATGCCACCCCCTTGTTTCCTACGCTTTTCGCTTCAGTCGGGCGATGAAGAAGCCGTCACTTTCAAAGTGGTGCGGCAATACTTGCACAAAGCCCTTAGCTGCATTGATTTTATCACAAACAGACTTAGGCAGATCATCCGCAAGCGTACCATCCAGCTCAAACGCCGGGTGATTCTGCACAAACCGCCGAACGACCATCTCGTTTTCCTCCGGCTCGATCGTGCACGTGCTGTAGACGAGCAATCCCCCGGGAGCCAAGAGCTCCGCCACGCTCTGAAGGAGCCGGTACTGAAGCTCTGCTATCGCTTTTACATCATCGGGCGTCTTGTTCCACTTGAGATCCGGCTTTCTCCGAATCACGCCAAAGCCGGTACACGGCGCGTCCAGCAAAATCCGATCGAACAAGCCCAGTTTTTTCTCGCCAAGCGCAAGTGCGTCGGAAACGATCGGCTCAATCATGGTGATCCCCAGCCGCTTTGCATTTTGCGCGATCAAATCGCGCTTGTGCGGATGCACATCGCTGGCGATTATTTCTCCTTCATTCTTCATCAGTGCGGCGATATGGGTCGTTTTCCCGCCCGGAGCCGCACAGGCATCGAGCACTCTCATACCCGGAGCGACAGCCAGCGAGGGGGCTACAAGCATGGAGCTTTCGTCCTGAACCGTAAAGTACCCCTGGCGAAACAGCTCCATCCCCGCCGCGTGTCCGCCCTCCATGACAAGGCCATCGGGGCTGACGGCGGAAGGCACTGCCTGCGGAAATTGCTGCTTCAGCTTGCCGAGCAGCTCGTCTCTCGTCGTCTTCAGCGTGTTGACCCGAATGGAAGTGCGTGGCGGACGGTTGTTGCTTTCACAGATCAGCCTGGTCGCCTCGATACCGTACTGCGCCGTCCACCTGCGCACGAGCCATTCCGGATGGGATTGCTCGACCGACAGCCGCTCTACCGCATCTCCGCTCCCGAGCTTGTCCCAAAGATCGGGACTGCGAAGCGCATTGCGCAAAACGCCGTTTACCATCGAGGCGATACCTTGATGTCCTCTGCGTTTGGCGATTTCCACCGCCTCGTGGACGACCGCCCGATCGGGAATCCGGTCGAGGAAGCGGATCTGATACAGACTGAGACGGAGCAAATTCTTCACCCACGTCTGCACCTTCTTGCCCCGTATGAAACGATCCAGCGCCGCATCCAGCGTCAGTCGGCGCTGGATCGTGCCATACACCAGCTCCGTCACCAGTCCGGCGTCGGGAGCGCGCAACTCCTCGCGGTCCAGGACGTGTTTAAGCTCGAGATTGCTGTACGACTGATGTTCCTCCACCCGGTTCAGGACATCGAGGGCAATGTCACGCGCACCTTTTTTTGCCACTTGTCATTCTCCTACCTTTGTGCCGATTTCCAAGCTGCCGCCCGCTCCCCGCAAGAAGTCGAGAGCGCTCATCCGTTTTTTCCCTTCCGGCTGCAATTCCGTGATCTTGACCGCTCCGCTGCCGCAAGCAATCACCAAGCCGTCCTGTTCCAGGCCGATAATCGTCCCTGGCTCTGCGCTCTGGCTGGTTGAAGAATGCTTTTCCACCCGCCATATCTTCCAGCTTTTCCCTTGGTACGTAGTAAAGGCGACCGGCCACGGGTTAAGCCCTCTTACCTGGTTGTACACGTCTTCCGCCGCTTTCGTCCAGTCGACCTTCTCCTCGGATCGTTTGATCGTCGGTGCAAATGTCGCACGCTCATGGTCCTGCGGCTCAGGTACGATCTCTCCCGCCAGGAGTCCGGGAAGCGTTTTTACGAGCAGCTTGGCGCCTTCTGCCGACAGCTTTTCAAACAGCGTTCCCGCCGTGTCCCGCTCTTCGATGGGGACTGCGACCTTGGACAGCATGTCGCCGGCGTCGAGAGCTTCAACCATATACATGATCGTCACGCCCGACTCCTTTTCTCCCGCGATGATCGCTTTATGGATCGGAGCCCCGCCGCGGTATTTGGGGAGCAAGGAAGCGTGAACGTTAATGCAGCCGAGTCTTGGGGCGTCGAGCAATTGTTTCGGCAGGATTTGCCCGTACGCTGCAGTGACGATCAAATCGGGACGAAGCGAAAGCACTTCCTCCAGCGCTTCAGGCGCTTTGATCTTCTCAGGTTGCAGTACAGGGATGCCGTGCCGCAAAGCCGCCTCCTTCACTGGCGGCGGCGTCATCACTTGTTTGCGTCCGACAGGCCGATCCGGCTTGGTGACGGCCGCGACGATCGTATAGCCCTCCGCGATCAAAGCCTCCAGGCAAGGAACGGCGAAATCGGGCGTTCCCATAAAGAGTATGCGTACGTCTTTCAATTCGAGTTATTCCCCTTCCTCATCCGGGTTCACCGTATAAACCCGGTCTGCCACATCGATAAACAGAATGCCGTTCAGATGATCGATCTCGTGCTGGGCGCAGCGGGACAAAAGGTCATCGGCTTCCATTTCAAAGACATTGCCGTTGCGGTCTTGCCCGCGCAGCTTGATCCATTTGTGGCGGCGAACATCCCCGCGCAGTCCCGGAATGCTCAGGCAGCCCTCGGGATAGTCAAACTGCTCTCCCTTGTGCTCGATGATTTCCGGGTTAACCACTTCGATCAGACCCTCTCCGCAGTCCATCACGATGACTCGTTTGGAAATGCCTACCTGCGGGGCTGCCAATCCTACTCCGTCCGCATCGTACATCGTATCCGCCATATCGTCGAGCAGCTTGTGCAAATTGGCGTTGAAATTTTTGACCGGGATTGCTTTCTCCCGCAGAATCGGATCTGGGTGTTTGACAATTGTGCGAATAGCCATCTGTTGTTTATCCTCCCTAAAGCAGCACGTACGGATCGACGTCAATCGTCATCAGTACCCTCTGCTGTTTGTTCCATTCTTCAAATGCGGATGTCGCCTGTGCCAAAAGGTCCGGCAACCGCGATTCATCCCGATATTTTAACATGATTTGGAACCGAAATCTATCTTTGACGCGTGCGATGGGCGAGGCGACAGGTCCCAGCAGGATCGTCGTCTCCGCCAAATGGGGGCGCAAGTAATCGGCGACCAGATGCGCCGCCTTGATGACGACCGGCACGTCTTCGTGGGAAAACGTGATCAGGACGAGCCGGTAATACGGCGGATAGCCCGTTCGCCTGCGCTGTAGCATCTCTTCCCGGTAAAATGAGGGATAATCATGCCTGGTCGCGTGAATGATGCTGTAATGCTCCGGGGTATAGGTCTGTATCACCACGTCCCCTTCCAGTTCGTGGCGTCCCGCTCGCCCGCCTACCTGGGTAAGAAGCTGGAACGTTTTCTCCGCAGCGCGGAAATCAGGCAAAAAGAGCGATGTATCCGCGGCGATGACCCCTACCAGGGTGACTCGCGGAAAATCGAGTCCTTTGGCGATCATTTGCGTACCGAGCAGCACATCTCCCTGTCCGGTGCGAAACTTGCGAAGCAGCTCTTCGTGCGCCCCTTTTCGCGAGGTGGTGTCGACGTCCATGCGGATGACCCGGATACCGGGGTATAAACGGGCCAGCTCCTCCTCCACCTTTTGCGTCCCCGTGCCGAAAAAGCGGATGTGCTCGCTCTGGCACTCCGGGCAGTGGTTCGGCTGCTTGATCGTATAGCCGCAGTAGTGGCAGCGGGCCGTGTGGTTGGTCCGGTGGTAGGTCAATGAGATATCGCAGTGGACACAGCGAAGCGTGTAGCCGCAGGAACGGCACATGACGAACGTGGAAAACCCCCGTCGGTTCAAAAACAGCACCATCTGTTCCTGACGGGCAAGCCGCTCGCCAATCATTTCATGCAGTTGACGGCTGAACATCGAGCGGTTTTCGGAACGAAGCTCTTCTCTCATATCGACTACGTGAACGCGGGGAAGCGGGCGATTTCCAACCCGTTCAGGCATCGAGAGCAGCGTATAGCGGCCCCGTTCGGCCAGGGCGTATGTTTCCAGTGCGGGTGTCGCGCTGCCCATCAGCAGGACGGCGTTGTTCTCCTTTGCCCGCCAGATGGCGACCTCTCTAGCGTGGTAGCGGGGCGTTTCCTCCTGTTTATACGAGCTTTCGTGCTCCTCGTCGATAACGATCAGCCCCACGTTTTGAAACGGAGCGAAGACGGCGGAGCGGGCTCCCACGACGACGCTCACTTCCTTGCGGATGATTTTGCGCCACTCGTCATAGCGTTCCCCCTGTGACAGGGCGCTGTGCAGGACAGCTACCTCATTGCCGAATCGGGCCTTGAATTTCTCCACCATTTGCGGAGTCAAAGAGATTTCCGGCACGAGAAAAATGGCTTCCCGTCCTCTGGCCAGCGTTTCCTCGATCGCTTCCAGGTACACCTCTGTTTTTCCGCTACCCGTTACTCCATGCAAAAGGAAAGCGCCGTACTCGTTTTTCTTGATCGAAAGCTGCACCGCTTGCAGCACATGCTCCTGCCGGGCGGTAAAGACCGGCTTTTGCGCGGCTGCGAAGCGTCTGTGCGCGTAAGGATCTCTGTATACCTCCATCTGCTCGATCGCGATCCAGCCGCGGCTTTCCAGACTTTTCAGCGGGGAACGGGTAATGCCCAGCTCCTCCCGCAGCATTTTGACGGAAAAAGACTGGCCCTCATGCTCGAGCAGCAGCTGAAGGACCCGCCGCATTTGCTCCGCTCGCGCCGGCAGGGACTCGAGCGCTTCAACCAGCTCTTCGCGAGCAAGCAGACTGCGGACGAACGATTGCTGTTTTCGCGTCGCTCGATCAGTCACTTGATAACCGGTGGAAACGAGCCCGCTCGAAATCCACCCGGGCACCAGCATGGCCTCGTCGGGAAAATGCTTTTCCACCTCGGCCAGCGGAAGCTGCTTTCGTCTGAACAACTCCCACAACAGCGGCGAGCGGCCGCACATCTCTGCCTCCAACTGTTCCGAGGCGAGCAGCCACTTTTCCGACTTCCCCTTTAGAACCGCAGGGATCATCGCTTGCAAAGCCGTTACCCAGGGACATAAGTACTGTCTCGACATCCACTCGCCCAGTCTGATCAGTTCGTCGGAGAGCGGCGGTTGGTCGTCGAGAACCTGTTCGACGTCCCGCAGCTTGCTTGAAGCACCTTGCTTACAGGTCTCCTCCAAGCCGATGACGTACCCCTGCAGCTTGCGGGGGCCGAACGGGACGATGACCCTGCTGCCCGTTTTCATGAGCGGCACGAGCCAGTCCGGGACACGGTAGTCAAAGGGACGGTTCGTCCGGTTTACGGGAACGTCTACAATCACGCGGGCGATCATAGCTTTTCGGGCAGAGGCTGATGGTTCAGCTTGAGCAAGATCGCATCCAGCAGCTTGTCGGCGACCTCCCGCTTGCTCAATTTGTCCAGCGCCACCTGCTCTCCCTCCCTTGTCAACAGGGTGACGATATTGGTGTCGCTTCCCATTCCGGCGCCTTCCAGCAAGACGTCGTTGGCTACGATCATATCGAGATTTTTCTTCTCCAGTTTCCCTTTTGCGTGCTGCAGCACATCCTGCGTCTCAGCGGCAAATCCGACGACGAACTGCTTGTCTTTACGCTTCCCTACCTCTTTCAGGATATCGGGCGCCTTGTCCAGCTCCAACACAAGCGGTCCCTCGCCTTTTTTCATTTTATGCTCGTGCACCGTTCTTGGCCGATAGTCGGAGACTGCAGCCGATTTTATGACGATATCGCTTTCGGATAGCTTTTCCATGACAGCGTCGTGCATCTCTTGCACGGATTCCACAGGCACGAGACGGACCCCGGCAGGCGGCGTCAGATTTGTCGGTCCGCTGATCAACACGACCTGCGCTCCACGGGCCTGTGCGGCTTCGGCGATGGCGTAGCCCATCTTTCCGGAGGCGTGATTTGTGATATACCGTACCGGATCGATTTTTTCCCGCGTAGGTCCGGCGGTGACGAGCACCCTTTTCCCTTGCAAATCCTGTTTTTTCTGGGTCTGCCCGGCAAAAAAGCGGACGATTGCCGATACGATTTCCTCCGGCTCGGCCAGCCTACCTTTTCCGACCCAGCCGCAGGCCAGCAGCCCCTCGCCCGGCTCGATGAAACGGTATCCGTAGTCGGTCAGTTTTTGCATATTGTTGGCCACTGCCGGATGGTCGTACATATTGACATTCATCGCAGGAGCCAATATGACTGGCGCTTTTGTGGCCAGCACAGTGGTTGTGAGCATGTCATCGGCGATTCCGTTTGCCATTTTGCCAATGACATTGGCTGTAGCCGGCGCGATCAGCACCAGGTCCGCCTGATCGGCCAGATCGATATGGCTGATCACGCCTGGATCGGGCTCCGCAAATACATCCGTGTAAACCGGCCCGTGGGACAAGGCTTGAAAGGTGAGCGGCTGTACAAATCTTGCAGCGTTTTCTGTCAAAATAACCCGTACAAGGGCCCCGGCCTGGGTTAGCTTGCTTGTAAGCGCTGCGGCTTTGTAGGCGGCGATTCCCCCTGAAACACCCAATACGATTTGTTTGCCCGTCAAAGGAAGCATTCCTAATCTCTCCTCTCTAGGTGGGTATCTCCAGTCCGAAAAAAAACAACCTGCGCGAGGTTGTTGGGTAAGCAAGTACGCGGGTGACAGTCCGCTTATTTACGAGAGTCGATCGTGTCGTGGATCAGCTGGTCATGGATCAGCTCTTCCAGCGCTTGGCCGACAAACTTTTTGGATTTCGGCTTTTCCACCTGGACGGGGCTATTCTCACGGATTTGACGAGCGCGCTTGGAAGCGATCGTCACCAGTGTATATTTGCTTTCAGCTCTTGCAGTCAGCTTGTCAATGGATGGATACAGCATACGTTATTCTACCTCCTTGAGCCATTTGCGGAACTTGTGGATTTGGCGTTCTTTCTTTAAATGTTCGGCTGTAATGATCGATTGAATACGCTCGCAGGCACATTCAATCTGGTCATTGACTACCACATAGTCGTACTGGTCCATCAGTTCAATCTCGGTGCGAGCCATTTCCATGCGGTGACGGATCGTTTTCTCAGACTCGGTGCCCCTGCCGACGATCCGGTTTTCCAGCTCGGCCAGATCGGGCGGGGCAAGGAACAGGAACGTCCCCTGCGGAAACTTTTGCTTGACCTGCAAAGCTCCCTGCACTTCAATTTCGAGGATGACGTCGCGCCCGCTGTCCAAAGTCTCTTCCACGAACTTGCGTGGCGTTCCGTAGTAGTTTCCCACGTACTCCGCCCATTCGAGCAGTTGATCCTGCTCAATCATCTGGCGGAACTTTTCCTTGCTCGTAAAAAAGTAGTTCACTCCCTCTACTTCACCCGCACGCGGCAAACGCGTCGTGGCGGAAACAGAGTATACGAGATCCGGCATGCGCTCCCGCAGAGCTTTGCAAACCGTGCCCTTCCCCACGCCAGACGGCCCGGAGAGAACCAGAAGGAGACCCCTATCGCTCATGAATGTATTCAACTCCTGCTTTATTCGTCCGATTCATCGTCTTTGTTCGTCAACCGCTGCGCCACCGTTTCCGGCTGAACCGCGGACAAAATGACATGGTCGCTGTCCGTGATGATGACGGCCCTCGTTCTCCGGCCGTATGTAGCGTCCACCAGCATGTTGCGGTCTCTCGCCTCCTGGATGATCCGCTTGATCGGCGCGGACTCCGGACTGACGATGGAAATAATGCGGTTGGCATTGACGATATTGCCAAACCCGATATTAATAAGCTTAATGGCCATGACGGCACCGTCCACCCCTTCATCGCTACTCGATGTTTTGAATCTGCTCTTTCATCTTTTCCAATTCTGTCTTGATCTCGATGGCCGACCGCTGAATGGAAAGATTATTTGCCTTGGCGGCTATCGTATTCGCTTCCCGATTCATCTCCTGCAGCAAAAAGTCGAGCTTCCGCCCGATCGCATCCGACTGTGCCAACAGCCCCGAGAATTGGGCGCAATGACTTTCCAGGCGCGTAATCTCTTCGCTGATATCGCTTCGATCCGCAAAAAAAACCACCTCTTGCGCCAGCCGCTGCATATCCGCCTCAAACGGCGTGCCCTGAATCCATTCACTTACGCGCTGATTGAGCCGGGCCCGGTACTCCTCTACCACGACAGGAGCGCTTTGAGCGATTTCTCTGGTCCAGGAGACGATATCGCCAAGGCGTCTGCTGATATCTTCCTCCAGCTTTTGTCCCTCTTTTTGTCTCATCGACAGAAGGTCTTCCGCAGCTTCTCGCGTCACTTCCAAAAGCGGCTCACAAAATTCCTCAGGCTTTACCGCTTCTGTCTCCTTTCCGGAAAGCACCGTGGGCAGCAGCAGCAAATCCTTGGCAGCCAAAGGCGCATCAAGGGAAAACCGATCATTCATTTCGCGCAACGCCCTGACGTATTGTTCTGCGGCGTTCCAGTTTATTTGAAACTCTGCCTCGCCGGATGCCGCTTCATCGATCGATACCGTCACTTCCACCCGCCCGCGGCGAATGTACTCCGCCACCAGCTTGCGAACCGGCTCTTCCAGCACACCATAGGCTTTCGGCAGTCTAACGATGATCTCCGCAAAACGGTGATTGACAGCCCGCATCTCCACGGACAACCGGAAAGCTCCGTACATGGTTTCCTTTCGGCCGTAACCAGTCATGCTTCGGACCATGGATATCACTTCCACTGTCGTAAAATCGTTAATTCATTATAGGAGACAACTCTTTGCAGTGTCAACCAAAGCCGAACCCACGCTGCCAATACCGTCCATGGTGGGAATGTGTTACACTGTGACTGACGCTAAGCGAAATCATCCTTATTTCTCATAAAAGGTCATGAACCGTTCACAGCGTATTTTGCATTTTTAGAGCTAGAGGTGAAGAAAATGGCTTTTGACGGTGTTGTGACTCGTGCCGTTATCCATGAATTAAAGCGATGGGAGGGCGCGCGGATTGCGAAAATCCATCAGCCCCATTACAGCGATATCGTCATGCAATTGCGCATGCAGGGGGAAACGGGTAAACTGCTGCTCTCCGCAAACCCAACCTATCCCCGGCTCCATCTGACAACCGAAGAGTTTGCCAATCCGATGGAGGCGCCCATGTTCTGCATGCTCCTCCGAAAGCATTGCGAAGGCGGTTTGATCGAATCGATCGAGCAAGTCGATATGGAGAGGATCGTTTTCATGGACATCCGCGGCCGCGACGAGCTGGGCGATACGACACGCCGCCGGATTGTGATCGAAATCATGGGGAAACACAGCAACATCATCCTGCTCGACAAGGCGACCGGTGTGATCCTGGACAGTGCGCTTCACGTAACCCTTGCCATCAGTCAGTATCGACAGGTGCTTCCGGGCAAGACGTATGTCGCCCCGCCTAGTCAAGACAAAAAAAATCCGCTGCACGTATCCCAGCAGGAATTCATCTCCCTGTTTAACTGGAACGCAGGCCGTCTTGACAAGCAATTGGTCGAGACATTTACCGGTGTAAGCCCGCTGCTCGCAAAAGAAATCGTTCACCGTTCCGGACTGCCGACCCGGGAAGCCCTGTGGCAAGCTTTTTCGCAGGTGCTGCAAGGCATTGCCCGCCACGACTATGCCCCGCATTTGGCTGAAACCAAAGACAAAGCATACTTTCACGTCGTATCCCTGACCCATCTGAAGGATGCCGCCATCACTTCTTTTCCTACCGTCAGTCAATGCCTGCAAGGGTATTTTGAGGGCAAGGCGCAACGGGACACGGTCAAGCAAAAGGTTCACGACCTGATCCGCTTTGTCACCAATGAACGGAACAAGAACGTGAAAAAAATCGATAAGCTGGAGCAAACCTTGGCCGAAGCGCAGGAAGCCGAGCAATTTCGCCTCTACGGAGAATTGATTACGGCCAACATGCATGTGCTGAAACGCGGCGATACCGTTCTGGAAACGGTCAACTGGTACGACGAGAACGGCGGCATTGTGAAAATCCCGCTCGATCCGTTAAAAACGCCTTCGGAAAACCTGCAGGCGTACTATAAGCGATACAATAAAGCGAAAAACAGTCTGAGCATTGTAGCCGAGCAAATTGCCCAGGCTGAAGAAGAAATCGTTTATCTGGACGGCCTTCTGGTCCAATTGGAGCATGCGACACTGCAGGATACGGAGGAGATCCGGGAAGAACTGGCGGAACAAGGCTATATCCGCAACAGGCAAAAACGGCAGGGCAAAAAGAAAAAGGACCACCGCCCCGCGCTTGATGCCTACACCTCATCAGAGGGAGTGGAAATTCTCGTAGGCAAAAACAACAAGCAAAATGAATACCTGACAAACAAGCTGGCATCCTCCAGCGATACGTGGCTTCATACAAAAGACATTCCCGGCTCTCACGTCGTGATTCGCGCTCGCCATTTCTCCGAGCAGACACTCAAAGAGGCAGCGCTGCTGGCCGCCTATTACAGCAAAGCCCAAAGCGGCAGCCAGGTTCCGGTCGATTACACCCTGGTAAAGCACGTGAAAAAACCAAGCGGCGCCAAGCCCGGATTCGTCATATACGAACAGCAGCGCACCATCTACGTCACGCCGGACGAGAGCAGTGTACGCCGATTAAAGTCGAATTACCGCGATACGAATAGCAAGACTACCTAGGATCATACTAAGAGCATGAAAGGAGGTGTTCGTTCTTGAGCATCTTAGTCAAGCTCCTCTCAAACGGGATTATCGCCGTTCCGGGGCTGATATGGTCGGGAACGTCACTCTCATTTGCGCTCGTCGCCAGTGTAGTCATCAGTCTCATCTCTTATGCGGTCGGAGATTGGTTTATCCTTCCGCGTACAAACAACACATTCGCCAGCACCGCCGATTTCGGGCTCGCCTTTGCCCTTCTCTGGATGGCCTGTGCCCTTTTTGCCGTGCCCTACCGTCTTTCCGGGTTATTTTTAACCGCTTTTGCCATCTCCATCGTGGAATATTTCTACCATAACTACTTGCAGCACCGCGGTGTACACCATTCCAGGCACCCCGGGTGATGCGCGACTTTTGAGAACAAGGGAGGATCGGGATGAACGTCATCGGGATCATCCAGACGGACTTGAATGAATTTAGCGTCCTGTTTGAGCCAGAACAAGGCGGACAGCAAAACGGGCAAGGACAAGGACAGCAATCGCAGCAGGAGGGAGCAGGTCAGAACGACGACTCCATGTTCCTCAGCTTCCTTGAGGAGCAAACCGGCGACAGCAGCGGTCAAAGCCAAGCGGGAAACAACGGCAGCGGCAATCAGCAGCAGAACGGTCCCCAGGAGCTGACTGTCCGGATCAAAGGAATTCCGGAAGGCCAAAAAGCAAACTTCCTGCAAATGTATCAAATCATCCAGGATGCCAAGGACAGCAAGGCACTGGAGCAGTCCCTGACCATCGTCAACAATAGCGATCAGCAAAACCAGGGAGCCGGCAATAACAACATGGGCGGAAGCGGGAATAACGGAGGCAGCGGCAACAGCTTTTCCGGAGGCTCCAATTCGTCAAAAAACCAATGACAACAAAAAAACCTGAAGCCACGACGCCTCAGGTTTTTTTATGTATACAAATTGTGCAATTTGAATGGAAATTACTTTCCAGGCTTGGACAAAAAAATCCCCCGCTCTGCCGTCCGACCTAATGTTTCTGTAACCTGCGCTCACACAGGTGGGTGACCCGTCCACGTTTTTGCCTTCCCATGCGTCCCCAAAAAGGGAGGTGGGCCTGACATCTGCGTGAAGTTCCGTCTCCCTGAAAATACGTATAAGGTTAGAAACATATACAGTCTAACGTACATCGCAGGATCTTGTTGTTATTTACTTTACCATAGGTGCGCCCTGTTCTCAATGGATAATTTCTCCAGAAGAGCCAAAGAATTTCGCTTACTCCTTTTTCAGCCGCTGACGAATGACCGACTGAAACTCGGGATGAGCGATCAGCTTGGGTTGCTGCTGCTTTTCCCAGGCAAGCGCCTCTTCCATATTGAGCTCCAGACAGGCAGTCAACCCCATTTTGGTCGTCTCCCACGCCAGCCTCGGCATCCTCAACAAAACTTTCGCTAGCTGATCTACTTCCTGTTCGAGCGAGGCCGCGTCGACAGCCTTGTAGATCAAGCCAATCCTTTCGGCTTCGCTGCCGCTTATTTTTTCTCCCAACAAGGCCAGCCGTTTGGCCTGTGCCATGCCAACGAGCCTCGGCAACAGATGCGTGCCGCCAAAGTCCGTTGTCAGCCCGATGTGGACGAAAGGCTCCTGCAGCACGGCTTCCTTCGCAGCCAGAACAAAGTCTGCATGCAGCGCCAGGTTGAGTCCGGCGCCAACTGCTGCACCCTCCACCATTGCAATCACCGGTTTGGGCAAGTGATGCAATTGCAGGAGAAAGTCGTTGATGATGGTGAGCGCTTGATGAGCTTGATCCGATTCGCTCAGCATGCCGAGCACGCTTAAATCGGCGCCGGAGCAAAAATTCCCGCCTGCTCCCCGAAAGATGACCGCTTTGACCTCTTCTTCGTTTGCCGCATAGGAAATCGTATCTTTCAGGAGCGAAAACATCTCCAGTGTCAGCGCGTTCAGTACGCGCGGACGATTCAGCATGATCGTCAGGATCCCTTCATGAAGTTCGGTGTAGAGGGGAAGCGCTTGCTGATCCTTCATTGCCATAGCCTCCATTTCTTTTTCTTTTATGCAAACGGAATGACTCCGTCCCTTCCCAGTTCCTCCAGCTTTTCAACGGGCAACCCCAGCTTCCGCCTGAGTACCTGCCATGTATTTGCGCCGTACTCTGCCTGGGATGCCGTATCCCCGTTCAGCTCCTCTTTGCCGGCAAGGGCGCTTTGGGCGTGAACCTCCAAACCTTTCCCGTGTTCGTCCGCTCTATCCTGCTCCATTTCCGCCACTGGGGTCAGACAGCAATCGACCTCGCTGCCCAGTTCTCCCCACTCCTGCTGAGTACGCGAGAGAAAAAGCGCTTTCAATTCTTCGTAAACATGCGGATATTCATCGAGACGGACCCCATGCAGGCCTTCCCAATCCTCACGGCCGACAGCCCTGCAAAAATTGAGCCAGAACTTTTCCTCCAGGGCCGCGAGAACGACGTATTTCCCCTCTGCTGTCTCGAAGATTTGATAGGCAAGGCGTCCTTTAAAAAATCGGGCCATCTCCGCTCCTGCCGAGTATTGAGCGAAAAGCGCATGCATCCCCATCCAGGAAGACAATGAATCGACCAAAGAAAGATCCAGATACGCTCCCTCACCTGATTGAAACCGTCTGACCAACGCCGCGCAAATTTGCTCAGACGCATACATACCGCCCGCATAGTCGGCGATCGGGACCTCGGCGATGACCGGCTTCCCGTCCTCGTCGCGGATTGTTGAAAGAAATCCGCTGACTGCCTGAAAGTTCAGATCATGTCCGCCGAGCTGCCGCATCGGGCCGCTCTGTCCGTACCCGGTAAGCGAGCAATAGACGATGGACGGGTGATTTTGCGAGAGCCTCTCGTAATCCAGCCCGAGCAGTTTCATTACTCCCGGACGAAAGCTTTCGACGACGACATCTGCCTGCCGAGCCAATTCATACGCCAGCTCTTTGCCAATCGACGTTCGAAGATTAATTGCCATACTTTGCTTGTTTCGGCTGGTAGAAAGAAACATGGCTCCTGTCTGCCCGATCCTCGGTCCCATCACCCGCCCAGGGTCCCCGGACGGATACGTCTCCACCTTGATCACTTCTGCTCCCAGGTCAGCCAATCTCATGGTGCAAAACGGTCCGGGAAGATGGCGCGAAAAATCGACTACCGTAATCCCTGTCAACATGGCTTTGACCGCTCCTTTCCAACCCTTTCCTAGTTCATTTCGTTTCGATTGCTTCCAATCCTCTTTTTTCCAATAAATAAACCGTTTCGGCTGGAAAAGACGGCAGCGTCAAGCTTTTTCCCATGTTGCAGGGACGGTTCTTTCGAAAAATCATGCCGGTGGTTTGAAAAAAAAACCGGACAGACCTGCGTAACAGGATCTGCCCGGCGCTCGTTTGTGAAAAAAGGCTCGCTGCCTTCCAATAAATGCGATAAGGCCTTTTTTGCAGCAGGCGCATGCCCCGTTAAAGGAGATGCGCCCGCTGTTTGTTAATAACGGCTGTCGTAGCCGGAGCCGGAGGAAGAGGAGTCGTAACCGTAACCACCATATCCTTTGTGGCTATGGCAGTCGTACTTATAAACGGGTTTGTAATAGCATTTTTTCTTGTAGTATTTCTTTTTACAGCACTTTTTGTGGTAGCAATGGCCGTAAGACTTTTTGCATCCGCAGCTCACTCGCTTCACCCCCCTCTTCGTTGGTACAGTTACAAAATATGTCGAGGGGCGTGCTTCGGAACGGTACATTCAACTATCTGATCCGAAAATAAGCATCTGTCCTGCATGAAGTTCATGCTTTTCTACACGCTTTTTGTTTCGAGGAGCTCGGCCTGCGAATTCCTCCGCTTTTTCCGCTCCGCCCAGACTACTCCGGCGAGAACGAGAAATCCCCCCAGTACGGTCATTGCGGTCAACGGTTCATGAAGAAACAGAATCGCGGTCGTTACATTAATCAGCGGTGTCGCGTTCAGGTATACGCCTGCCCGGGCTGCCGATACCGTCTTCAACGCCTGGTTCCACATACTGTAGGCGCAAACCGTGCACCCCAGCGTCAGAAAGAGGAAGCAGGCGAATGTCTTCCCGGAAAAAACAGGCAGTCCGTACAAACAGACCTCTGCCAGCGCGAACGGGATGACCATGATCCCTCCGATCAAGAGCGTCAGGCAGGTAAACCATTCACTCGGCATCTTCTCTTCCCCTGCCGGCCGTTTTTGCTGAATGACGTAGATCGCAAAAACAAATTCGCCAGCCAACACCAGCATATCTCCCAAAACCGAGAAACTCGCTTTGCTTTGGGACTGGAGTGTGATCATCAATACCCCCGCCATTCCGACCAGCAGGCCGAGCCACTGGGATAACGCAACCCGCTCCTTTAGGTAAAAGGCAGCCAGTGAAAGCGTAAAGAGCGGCAGCATTGCTGCGATCATGCTGGCGTGAACGCCACTGGTAAGCGACATGCCGGAAAAGTTGCAGAGAAAGTACCCGGCCACGCCTGTAAAGGAGAGCATGGTCATCCGCTTCCATGGAATCGTCCATTTTTCTGATGCTTTCCCCGCATGTCGGGCTGTCCTGGCATTTCGTTTGGCAAAGAAAAAAAGAATGAGTCCGGCTGTCAGCAAACGCATGCACATCAGGGAAAAAGGATGCAGGGTTTCCATGGCCCACTTTACCGGGACGACCGTAAGGCCCCACAAGAACACCGCTCCGGTCAGCATAAGGGTTGCTTGTTTCATGAAAATTTCATCTCCGTTGGCTTTTACTGAGTGACGATTTTCCTTAGCTCATTGATCCCGTGGTGATCAGGAATTTCCTGAAATTCCTTCACCTTTGGCAGCGTCAGGAGATGGGGGCGGGTCATGTAGCCCGGTTTGGAAATGTAAACGACGTCACAATGGGCGATCAGATCAAACACATCCGGGGAGTTGGCTTCAATTGTGCGCAAATCCAGATGGGTAATGCCCGCATTATGCAGATCGGCGATCATTCCTTCAGCTCCTCGCAGTGTTGCGCAAATCAGCCCGACCTTGGTGTGCCGGGGATACGCCTCCATGGCCGGGATGACCGTGGTCGGATCCGGAATAAAATCAAGGCTGACGATCGGCGGAGATTCGCGGGGCAAGGCCTGCTTCACTTTGGAGCTGACCGAAGGATGCGTGACAATCGCTTTATACTGATGCAGCACGCTCCCCTCCTTATCCAGCCATTCCCAAAAGTCATCCAGTGTTCGTCCTTCCACCATCGCACTTGGTATATGGTATTGAACCAATCGCAGATATTCAGCAAGCTCCAGCTCGGTAAAGCGAATGAAAAGGACGGGAAACTGATTGATCTCATGCATGACCACGGAGAGTACGCGGGTGAATTCCTCCATGGAATACCCCATCGCCTTTACTTTGTGTATCGTCTCCTTGGCGAGCAGCGCCAAATGCGCGGGGTTGCGCGTCAACAAAGGATCGTTGACGACATTGCTTACTATCGTTCCTCTCCCTTGTCTGGAGTCTACCAGTCCTTCCTGCTGGAGCCGCAAATAGACGCTGCGGATCGTGTTGTAATTTACCTTGAGCTGCGCGGCCAGTTCCCTGACCGTGGGGAGCTGAGCGTGGGGCGGCAATTCACCGCTGCGGATGGCGGCTGCGATCTGCTGGTACAATTGTTCGTGATACGAAACATTGGAATCCTTTTGCAAAGACAGGCGAAGCACGTGGCAACCTCTCCTATATCATTTGATTTCAATCGTAAATCAATTCTGAATGTATCGTCAATATGAACAATCAGGATGAAGCTTGTTTCCGCATGAAATACTAATCGAGACAATCATATCGCATGGAAAGAGGGGTTTAACGATGGGTGAGCGCAGCCGTTTTCACGAAGGCGACAAGTCTCCGAAGAATGCCGTTTACATGGAAATCGGGGAGACCGGAGCCAGCGTCCAGGACCCGATGATCATCGAGCTGGGGAAAGGGGACAAATTCCCTCCCACCCGGAACAAAAATCGCGTCTGGACCCAAAAGTAACGGATAAATAGAGAAGAACCAACCCCCAGCGGACGGTTGGTTCTTTTTCATCAATCAGCTTCTTTCTCTTCTTCCTCATCATCTTCATCTGTCACATAAATAATCGAAACCCCCATGCTCTCAAGCAGCTGGAGCACTTCCCGATTCAGCGTCTCATCCCAGAGCAGCCCCAGACTTTCAACCAGCTCCAGCTCCTCCAGATCACCCGTTTCCGCATCTTGGATCAGTTCGATCACATCGGTCAATTGCTTTTCTTCCAGGACGGCTAGGATTTCTTCTTTGGTCATTTTGTTTCCTGCACCTCGTTTTCTGTATGGATCCTCCTCTATAATAGTACATAGTGAAAACGGAAAACAAAAGAGTGAGGTCGTCGTATGTACCCCCAACCATATCTGGAGTACCTGATACAGTTCCATGCCGAACGGGATTATTTTGAATGCCATGAAATACTGGAGGAATATTGGAAAGAAAGTCCGCCTGGAGAAAGAAAAGCGGTCTGGGTCGGCTTGATTCAAATCGCCGTCTCGCTCTACCACCAGCGCAGAGGAAACTTTGCCGGCGCGGTCAAGATGATGGGCAGCGCCATCGGCATACTCAAAAGAGAGAGGACCGATGTCCAATCGCTCGGCCTCGATCCGGATGCTGTCATTCAAACACTCAGCCAGCTGCTCGCCGAAATGGAGGACCGCAAGCCTTATCGCAGCATCCGCTTGCCCATTTCCGATCCGGCATTGCTGGATGCTTGCCAGAAGCTTTGCTCAGCGCGAAGCCTCCACTTTGACAGCGAAAGCGACTTGCTGGACGCTTTCCTTTTGAACAAACACACGCAGCGCGACCGGGCCGATGTAATCGCCGAAAGGCAGCGTCGTCTGGCCGAACGCAGTCAGCAGCGCTCCCGCAGCACCGATGCTGACAAGTAAGCGGGAGGAATCGCCTCGGCAAAAAAATACTGCTCCGAGCCTTGAAAAAAGCGTATCTTTTGCTCCCACGCGTCATGGGCATTGACCGCAAGCACAGCCAGCGTCCCCATCTCTTCACCGATCAAGGCCGGGCTTGCGGCCAATTGCACATACTCGCTGGCAATCGGCAAAAGCCCTCCTTCTGCTATTTGAGGAATCAGCTTTCGATGTGTGCTTTAAAACAGCAGCTCTGGCGGCTCCACCTCGTCGCCTCTTTTTTTCGGTAAAGCACGGGCTGTTCTCCGTTTTGTCTAAGCGCGGAGAGCAGCCTTTTCCGCAGTCTCTGTTCTTCAAAATCCTTGAGCATTGGGCATCCTCCTATTGTCACGTCAGTAAACCCACAAGTGCAGGACGAGAACGATCCCCAGGTCCGCCATGAGATGGCTCAGCCACGTCGTGTAAATCGAAGGAAACAGCCCTTTCATCCAGCCCCACATAAGACCGGTACCAAACACGAGTGCTGTAATCAACACTCCCCATAACAGACCGAACAAAATGACTCCGACGATGAGATGATACAGGCAGTAAAAAAATCCGCTGACAAGGACAGCGGCAGGCCGGGCCAGCGCATGCAGCAGACGCTCCAGAACAAAGCCTCGCCAGAGCAATTCTTCCAGCAGGGAATTGACAATCACCAGATATAAAGAAAACGGGAGAAGCCAGCCCGGCGTTACCCCCCATTTCATCAACGTATGTCTGACGTGACTGGCGTCGATGACTCCCCCGTCGATCAACAGCCACGCCCCCGTCATGACGCCCGTCATGAGCATCGCTCCGATCGCCAGGCCGTAGGACATGCCTTCCCGATCAAAGGGTATCCATGCGCGCTTCCACTGTACAGACAGCTTTTCTTCCCACAAGCCGTGAAGCAGCGGCACCAACAGACAAACGAGCAAATGAAACGATACAAAGGTGACCATCAGACTGCGTCTTTCCACCAACCCCAAAAATACAGCCAGGGTGGCCGAAAAACCGTATGCCACCAATAACAGCAATGCGCGCTTTCGTTTCACACCAGAAGCACCCTTTTTTCCTTTTGACACTTTTGACAAGAGTAGGGTTCCCCATGTTCACGGCATGCATACGACTGCCGTGAATGAATATACAAAATTTTGGGCAAATGCTATACTGTGTGAATCCGATTATAATAAAAAAATTTTGAATAGGCAGAAGGAGTGGCTAACATGTTGTGGCGCAATCGTACCTTTCTCCTCCTGATGACAGGGGAAGTGATCGCTGGTGCCGGTATGTGGATTTCCATTATCGCCAACCTCCAGTTCATGCAGCACATGATCCCTTCCGACACCGTAAAGGGATTGATTCTAATGAGCGGACTGATCGTCAGCATTCTCTTGTCGCCCAAAGCCGGCGTCACAATCGACCGTTACGACAAGGGAAAAATCATGCTCTATGCGAGTCTCGTGCGCTGTCTCAGTCCGATTTGCATGCTTCCTGCGATCTACTACGGCTCCCTGCTCTGGATGGTCGTCTCCCTGATCGTGATGCAGGTCTCGGCGGCTTTTTATTTTCCGACCGTGCAGTCTTCCTTGCCCGCCATCCTCAGTCCCGCCGACTTGTTGAAGGCAAACAGCGCTTACCTCAACCTTTCGACGCTGTCGCGGATCGGCGGAACAGCCGTTGGCGGCATACTCGTCGCGAATATGGATTTATCGCAGCTTTACCTCTTTTCGCTCGGCGCTTATCTTGCTCTGGCCTTTGTGACCAGGTTTTTGCGGATCCCTGCAGTCGATTCCCGCAAGCGCAAGGAAAAGGTCGAGTTTCGCGAGGTGCTTACCGTTACCAAGAAAGACCCTGCGCTGTTGGTTGCTTTGCTCAACACAGGATTGATTACGCTGTTCCTTGGCGGCTTTAACCTGCTTGTGCTCAATTTCAGTGAAATCCAGCAAAGCCCCGAACTGATGGGCTGGATTTATACGGTAGAGGGCACGAGCATTCTAGCCGGCGGACTTCTTGCCAAGCGCTGGATTGGCGGACGCAACCTGATCGCGGCGTCGACCGTGCTGCTGTTCTTTTTTGCTCTTTCCCAGTACGGCATGTCGTTTGCAGACAGCCGGTTCATGGTCCTGGCTTCGTTTGGCGTGTTCGGCTTTGCCGTCGCTTTCTTTTTTCCCGTGACCACGACGATTTTTCAGCGCCGCCTGCCGGAGCATCAGCAGGGCCGGTTTTTCTCGTTCAAAGGAATGCTCGACCGCGGTTTCTTTCTCGTCGCATTGGGAACGACCGGGGTTTGCCTCGATTTGTTCGGGGTCTCCGGCTATATGCTCGGGATCGGCTCCGTTACGCTGCTGATGGCCGCAATGACGATGGCGTACAGCAAGAGGCACAAGCTCGATGTTCGCGAGACGGATGAGCCTGCCGTCGCCTGACAACGGTCTGGCTGCAATTGTTGCCGAAATGGAGGGGACCGCTTTCCTCTTTTTTAAAAAATGGTGTACACTAGTACCATCATGGAGTAAGGAGGAGCATTTCCATGCACATCCTGTCAACGACCGCTCTCGGGATGCTAATCCCGTTACTCATGGCAACGGCGGTTATCTTTCTGCGACTTCGCGGACAGAAAAAACCGGTTTCGGCACGCCGGATCATCCTGCCGCCTCTGTTCATGTCAACCGGCTTTGCCATGTTTCACTTTCCGGAAACGGCCACGCCGCTGATTTATCACGTCATTGCGTTTGGTGCAGGGATGGTTTTATCCATTCCGCTGATTTTGACGTCCCGTTTTGAAATTGTCGGACAGGACATATATTTGAAACGATCCAAAGCGTTTTTTATGATTCTATTGGCCCTCCTGGTGATTCGGACCGGGGTCAAGCTGTGGGTCAACGACTCGTTTTCGGTCATGCAGACAGCCGGTCTGTTCTTTGTGTTGGCGTACGGCATGATTGTTCCGTGGCGGCTGGCGATGCTGTACATGTACCGTCAATTTACCAAAAATCCGGCCCGCACAGGACCGTGACAAGGCCCAAACTGCATGTTAAACAAAAAAAGAGCAGGCCCCTGCTAACGTCAGGACACTGCTCTTTTTCTTATTCTCTCGACGTCCATTCGTACACGCCGCCGAAAATTCCCTCGCTGTGCACAACAGGGCCGAAACCCTCGAAGCGGATGAGAAAGGGGCGCTCCCCTCTTGTGGACAACGCATCCCTGGCAATCCCCGCTCCCATCGGTTGACAGAGCAGCAGATCGGCTCCGCCGCAATGGATGAGTCGGCACTTGGCTTGCAGCCGTTCGTCCGCAAATGCTTCGCCTGCCTCCAGACCGAGCCACGCCCGCCAGTCTCGGGCCGCTTCGTCCAGGTTTCCTGTAGCCAAAGCGATGCAAGATATTTCTTGTGATCCGTTTTCATGCGGAGCGATTATCCTTCGCCTGGTCAAATCATTCACTCTGGCCTCATCCAACTCCTCCCATTGGATCAAAAACGGAATGCGCCGCTTGCTTTCAGACCCCTCGGCAAAAAGCATTTTCCACTCGATCAGCGTGCCGTCTTCCCGCTTTCTGCTCCCGGGCAGCGGACCTGTCACCCTGTATCCCCGCTGTTCAAACCGTTCGGCCCACCGCTCGATCTCATCGGTGCGAAAGGCAAGCTGTCCCATTCCTTCGCCGATTGTCGCCTCGGCGATCAATTGCCGGACGAGCGGATTCTCGGCGTTTGCGGCAATATCGGGAAATTCTACGGCGAGAAATTCAACGTAGGAAAGACCGAAATAACTAAGGCTGTTATAGGTTCCCCACATTTCATGCCGTCCGCCCGCCACTGTATGAAAGCCCGCCTTTTTCAACCGATCGGAAGCCTCCAGGGGTGGTCTGTGAAGAAAGTGAACAAGGTGATCAAACGAAAGTTTCATCCTATCCGCCCTCTTTTCTTGAACGTCCTCAATAATGATTGTTTCAAAAAATGGTACCTCATTTTTTGGAAATGTCAATTGATTCCGCAAAATGATCGGACAGTTCCCCCTCATTTCGCGGGAGGTTTTTCAGGGCATGCAGATAGTCCCCAGCTTCGGCATTTTGCCGGACCGTCTCCTCATCGCTCCATCCCAGCCCCTCTGCCATGAGCCGGACGACCCGTTCTCTCTCCTCCTCGGCCTTGTTTAATTGAAAATAGGTCCACCCTGTACGAAGACGCAGGAAATCTACAGCTTGCACAGTCATTTCTTCCTCGATTGCGTACTTGATCTGAGCCGCGAGCAACTGCTCGCGAGTGGGAGCGGGCCCGGAAATTCGCTTGTAAATGTTCAATGTGTTGCTTCCAAAGGTTTCTATCCACTCCTGGGCTACCTCCACGTCTACGCCCAGAGCAATTCCCTGACGGAGCATCTCTTTCTTCCAATCCTCGTACCTTTCATGCCCATGGCGTTCTCCCCCGCTGATGACAATGCGATCGGTAGAACAGGCTGGATACTCCTTGCCTTCTTTTTCATTCAGCTTTTGCGTGATCGTATCGACCACTTTCTCCGCCATCTTGCGGAAGCCCGTCAGCTTCCCTCCAGCAATCGTGATCAATCCCGTGGGCGAGTGGAAAATCTCGTCCTTGCGGGATAATTCCGACGGCCCCTTTCCCTCCTCGTAAATCAGCGGCCGAAGCCCTGCCCAGTTGGAGTGGACATCGGACGGCTCCAGCCTGACAGACGGGAACATGCTGTTCACTGCGCGGAGCAAATAATCCCGGTCTTCCTCTGTCGTCCGCGGGTGGTCGATGGAAAGCTTGTAGGCCGTGTCCGTTGTTCCGATGTACGTAATCTTTCCTCTGGGGATGACAAATACCATCCGGCCATCAGGGGTGTCAAAGTAAGCTGCCTGCTTGACCGGAAGTCTGTCTGCCGGCACGACCAGGTGCACACCCTTTGTCAAATAAAGCCGTTTGCCTTGGAGGGAGCCATCGGTCTGCCGGACGCCATCCACCCACGGCCCTGTCGCATTGACGACATATTTGGCGCGGATCGGATAGTGCTTGCCTGTGACCCGGTCCGTAACGAGCGCTCCCTGCAGCGTTCCATGTTCGTACAAAAACTGATCTGCCTTCGCATAATTAACCGCTGTAGCACCTAATCCGACAGCCGTTTTCATGATGTCAAGCGTCAAGCGGGCGTCATCCGTCCGGTACTCAAAATAAAGGCCCGCCCCTTTTAATCCTTCCGGCTTGAGCAGCGGCTCCAGCGTGAGGGTTTCCGCTCTCCCCAGCATCTTGCGCCGTTCCTTCCGCGCCACTCCGGCCAGCCAATCGTACACGTACAATCCGACAGAAGAAGCCAGGTAACCGTAGGTGCCTCCCTTGTAAATCGGCAGAAGCATCGGTGCGGGAACGACCAGATGAGGGGCGTTTTTATACAAGATGGCTCGCTCGCGCCCCACCTCCTGCACCAGCCTCACTTCCCCTTGCTTTAAATAGCGCAGACCTCCGTGGATCAGCTTGGTCGACCGGCTGCTCGTGCCGGAGCCAAAATCGTTCATTTCCACCAAGCCTACCCTCAGTCCGCGCTTGCTCGCATCAAGCGCAATGCCGGCACCGGTAATGCCTCCTCCGATGACGAGCAGGTCAAGCGTGTCTGTGGCCATTTGCTGCAGATGTTCTTCTCTGTTCCGTGCTGAAAATCGGTTGCCCACTGGCTGCCTCCTCTCCGGCTCCATGCCGGATGTTTTTCCAAGCGAAAAAACCCCCATGAAAAGACCGGCCTGCCATGCAGACATGCCGCCTTCCCAAAGGGGTATCTCCTCATCTCTTCCCTTTTTCCTATTCAGGTGAAAACCAAAACTCTTTTGTTCCAACCGATACCGCCAATGCTCCCGCCGCCAGCGCCTCGTCGATTTCCTGTCTGGTGCCGATCAGGCCCCCCGCTATTATCGGCAGCGGAGTGAGCTCGGTCATTTCCCGGATGACCCTGGGCATCACTCCCGGCATGATCTCGACCGCATCCGGCGCACTTTGCTCGACTACCCTGATCCCTTTGCTCACGGCGTTGCGGTCGATTAAAAATATGCGTTGAATCGCCATCAGATTCATTTCCTTGGCGACGCGAATCAGGTTGCTTCTAGTAGAAATAATACCCGTAGGGGCGATGTTTCTCGCCACATAGGCGACCCCGCTCTTGTCAGGAGCAATCCCCTCGATAAATTCCATGTGCAGAAACACCTGCTTGCCCGCCTGTTTGCTTCTGTCGACAAGCTCCTGAACGTTAAAAATCGAGCCTGTCAACAAAAAGATGATATTGACATTGCCTCTGAGCGCGTCATCCAAATCGGCTTCGGACTGGACGGCAGCAATGGTTTCATGCTCGACAAGGTCTACAATAGGATACATCCGTTACCTCCATATGGCGCTTGGTTGCTCCCATTATAGCATCCTCTGTCTAAAGATTCACAATTTCTTTAATACTGTTTAAAATGTACCGCGGATTGTATTCGCTTCTCTCGGCCATTTCCCGGGTCGAGATTCCAGTCAAGACCAAAACGGAGTTCATGCCGGTGTCGTTCCCCATTTTTATGTCCGTTTCCAATCGATCCCCTACCATGTAGCAAGCATTGTAGTCCAGTCCCAGATGACGGACGGCCGCTTCGGCTGCAATCGGCGAAGGCTTGCCGACGACCAGATCGATCGGCTTTCCCGTCGCCCCTTCAAGCGCCCCGATAAACGCTCCTGTGTCTGGAATTTGTCCATCCTCCAGCGGGCAGGTGCGATCCGGGTTGGAGGCAATCACCTTGGCACCGCGAATGGCTGCCTGGTACAAATCGTTTAAACCATCGTAGGTAAACTGTCGATCCCATGAGAGGACCACATACGTCACCTCGGTCGGGTCTTCACTCATCCGTATGCCGTGTGCAGAAAGTTCGTCTCGAATCGGCTGCTCGCCGATCACCAGCACTTTATCTGTCGGCGTCAATACTTGCTGCAGGTATCTGGCTGCGATCAAAGATGAGTTGAGCACATCGTCTACTGTCGTCGGAATCCCCATTTGGGTCAGCTTTTCGGCATAGGATTGACGGGTTGCGATCGGCTTATTGGAGAGAAACACGACCTTGTCGCCGCGCTCTCTCAGCGCCTGGATCGCTTCGGCTGCACCCTCGATCAAACGGTCTCCGAGGTACACCGTACCGTCGAGGTCGAAGATAAATCCCTTCACTGGTCCTTCCTCCTTAGTACAGTTGATCCTTGGTCAACTTTTTCGCCAAATATTGCAGGAAGATGACGATCGCGATGATCAGGATCGCCATGGCTGACGCGGTGTAGTATTCACCCCGCAGCAGGTTTTGAAATACAGCCAGACTCATCGGCGCCCAATCCGTCGGAGCCAGAAGCAAGGAAATACTCGTTTCCTTGATCACCGTGACGAATACGAGAATGGCGCCCGCGGCGATTCCGGGCAGCATCAGCGGTCCGATCACGGTCACGGCGGCGAGCAGGTTGGAGGCCCCCATATTGACCGCAGCTTCCTCAATATCCTTGCGAATCGCCATCATCGAGCTCATCGTCGAGCGAATCATGTACGGCATGCGTCGAATCGTATAGGCGATAATGAGCAATATCGCTGTTCCCGTCAGCTTCAACGGAGCGGTGTTAAACGTCTGGATGAGCGCGATCCCAAGCGAAATGCCCGGAACAATCAGCGGAATGGACGAGATAAAATCAAGTCCTCCGGAATTGCGCCTCACGACAAAGTAGGACACGAAAGTGGCGATCACCACGCTCAATACCAAAGCCCCGCCGGCAAGAACCAGACTGTTTAGAATATTTTTATGCGACGTGCTGAAAATCGTCAGATAGTGGCTTAGCGTATAGCCGTCCGGCAGCGCATGACGTCCCCATGTAGTCGCGAGCGACGACAGGAAAATCGAGGCGACGCCGAGCACCGGAATCAGCACAATCAAAAAGGAGTAGGTGGTCAGTACGGAAACCACTCCCTTGTGATCGTTGAGCTTTTGGCGAGTCGGTTTTCCCGAGATGGTGCCGTATTCCTTTCCCTTGATCACGAGACGCTGGAGCCAGAAGAAGAAGGCAGCGACCAGAAGCATGATGACAGTCAGTACCGCGGAGCCAGCCCAGTTGAAGAACCCGGCCATTTCCCGATACGCTTCTACCACGATCAGGTTGAGGTCCTTCGGCGCGAGAATAATCGGCGTCCCGAAGTCGGAAAAGCTCACGGTAAAGATCAGCAGCATGCTGGAGACGATCCCCGGCATCGCAAGCGGCATCGTTACCCGCATAAACGTGTACCAGCTCTTGGCACCCAGGTTTTGCGACGCTTCTTCCAAGGTCAGGTCGCTGATCTTGAAGGCCGCCACCATCGGCCACAGGGCGTACGGAAAGAAGAAAAAGACCTGCACCAGCACAATCCCAAGCATCGACTGGATGTCAAAGAGCACGCCCTCCCCGCCGATCGCTTGATAGATGTGATTGACCCACCCCGTTTTTCCGAACATCAGCATGAAGGCGTAGGACGAAATGAAAGTCGGTACGACCAGTGGAATCGTACACAGCGTGGCAAACAGCCCCTTGAACGGCATCTTCGTCCGCGCAAAGGCGTAAGCGATCGGAATGACGATGATCGTCACCAAAAGGGCCACCCCGGTACTCAGCTTCAGGCTGTTCAGCAGGGCATTAAAGTACCCCTTGCCCTCAAACAGCGAAGAATAGGCGTCCAGCGACACATGGGACAGCTTCTCGATTGTCTTTCCGAGCGTTTTTTGACTGACCAGACTGCCAAACAGGTTGATCGGCTCGCCCGTAAAGCTGACAAGCAAAATCGAGAACAAAGGAACCAGGAGAAACAGGAAGAAAAACAAGTAGATCAACCATTTCAGGACTGTAAACCCGCTCAACGATTCGAGAATTCGCTTCTTCTTCATAGGATCACCACGAGATGAGGATCGATGGAAAGACTGACTTTGCTGCCCGGAGGAAGCAGCGGCGTTCCTGCTTCAAACGTCTTGTCCACTTCGATTTGCATATTTCCGACCTGTACGTCATAGCGAATGCTGGGTCCAAGGTAGGTAGACATGGTGATGGTACCCTCTATCGATTTGTCACCTGCATCGGCCGATTCTCCGGCAGTCAGGCGAATGCTTTCAGGGCGTATGATTACTTCTACATCTTCTCTTTTCGCAGAAAAAGCGGATGTGAGCAGCTGCCCACCCTCAAGCTGAATCACGGTGCCGTCTGCTTCCTTGCCTTTTACCTTGCCTTTGAAAATATTGGATGAACCGACGAAGTCCGCTACAAAAGTCGATCCCGGGTTGCTGTACAGCGACGTAGGCGTGTCTACCTGGACCAGTTTGCCTCCCTGCATGACCGCGACCCGGTCAGCCATGCTCATGGCCTCTTCCTGATCGTGTGTGACAAAGATCGTCGTAATCCCTACCTTTTGCTGAATCCGGCGGATCGTGACCCGCATGCTGTTGCGCAGCTTTTTGTCGAGGTTGGAGAGCGGCTCATCCATCAACAGGACAGCCGGCTCCATGATCAAGGCCCGTGCGAGCGCCACCCGCTGCTGCTGACCGCCGGAAAGCTGTCCCGGCAGCCTGTCGGCCAAATGACCCAACTCCACGAAATCCAGTGAATCTCTCACCTTTTTTTCCGTCTCTTTGTCCACTTTGCTCAATTTCCGGTTCAGCATATTGCCGAGCACTGCCAGCTTGGTGCCGAGGCCGCCCTGGTAAAAACGGCGGACCTGAAGGCTGTAGGCGACGTTCTCAAACACGTTCAAATGCGGGAACAGCGCATAGCTTTGAAACACCATTCCGCAATTGCGCTGGTTGGCAGGGACGTTGCTCACATCGCGGTCTCCGATAAAAATCTTGCCGGATGTGGGACTCTCAAATCCGGCGACGCAGCGCATCGTCGTCGTTTTTCCGCAGCCGGACGGACCGAGAAGGGCGAAAAACTCTCCCTCCCGGATGTCCAGACTGACGTCTTCCAATGCGGCGATTCCGTTAAACGATTTGTGCAAGTTCTCAATTTTGACCGACCCCATGGAAGAACCTCCTTATTGGAATTTTTGCCGCCATTCGTTTCGTACGCGGTCGTAGTTTTGCACGACCCAATCCACATCAAGCTCCTGCGCGTGCGGAACGACCTTTTCCAGCGTGAGCGGCGTCTTCGATTCCACCTCTTTGGAAATCGGGATATGGTACCAGTTGGCAAGGGTTTGCTGTCCTTCCTTGGACAGTAGGTAGTCGATCAGCGCCTTGCCGCCGTCAGGGTTTGGCCCATCCTGCACCAGGGATACCGGGTTGACGATGACCGGGGTCTTCTCAGGCACGATAAAGTCTACCTTCTCCCCTTTTGCCTTCATTTCGTACGCCATGAAGTCAAATGCGATCGCGATATGGGCTTCACCTTTGGCTACCGCTTTTCCCGGAGCCGAGCCGGAGTCAGGCATCGCACTCATCTGATCCACCAATTTTTTAAAGTAATCCCAGCCCGGTTCTTCCCCGCGAGTCATCAATTGGCTCAAAACGGTAAGCGTAGCTGTTCCCGATGCCGCCGGATTCGGCATTTGAAGCTTGCCCTTCCATTTCGGGTCGAGCAGGTCGTCCCATGTTTTCGGAGCTTCTTCCGGTTTTACCAGGTCCGTATTGTACACAAAGCCGAGCACAAACACCTCTGCTCCGATCCATTTCCAGTCCTTGTCGCGGATTTTGATCCCGTCGCGAACCTCCGGCCAATCCTTGATCGCTTCGGGCGTGTAGGATGTGATAATATCCTTGTCTTTCGCCGACTCGAACGGCAGGAAGCCGCCGCCGCCGTACCAGACATCCCCCATCGGATTGTCCTTCTCCGCAATCATTTTGTTCACGAGAACGTTGGTGCCGGCGTACTGAATGTTCACGACCGAACCTTTGAAAGCCTTTTCAAAATTTTGGCCGATTTCTTTGGTCATATCAGGTGTCTCAGGAGAGTAGAGAGCGATTTGACCGAGCTCTTTTCCGGCACCTGCACCCCCGCCAGCTTCTCCCGTGCCTGTACCGGATGAACCTGTATCTCCGGAGGAACACCCTGCTACCACAACCGTCGACAACAACGCAGCGGTCGCTACGACATTAAGCCACTTTTTCACCATTTGTCAGACCCCTCTTTCTGTTGTTTTTCCGTTGATCGAATAGTTTGACGATAACGAATAAAAAGAAAACCCTTACGTGTAAAACACACTCCTCCCCTAAAAGGAATGTGTTTACGGGTAAGGGTTTTCTCCGTTTTCTCCGCCTAACCGTATTTCCGTATGTTCACCTGCTGCACGATCAACTTTTCTACAGTATACCCACTTTTTTTATTTTCTGTCAATGATAATGCTTACAAATTTATTGGCGTTTCCATCCGCCGCTGTGTCCGCAAGGTATCCGTCCTATTCGCTAGTAAAGGTGGCGAGCCGTTTTTCTCCATCCCATTCGACTTTAATGCCAAGCACGTCGGCAAGCTGTTTGACGGGTAAAAATGTCAGATTCTTTTTCCTGGTCGGTACGGCATCCTCAAAAATTACCTTTTCGCCGTCAACCAGCATCTCCGACTTTCCGATATGCATCACGATATTTTTGCCTTCTTTTTTCAGCGTAATTTTTCCTTCGCTTTCCTCCCACCCTACTTCAAATCCGAAAACGTCCGCTATTGCCCGTAACGGAACCATCGTCCGACCGTTGTCGATATACGGCTCTCCTCCGGTTCCGGCAACCGCATGCAGATACTTCCCATTGACGCGGACTAAGACACGGGTTTTCATCGCCTCTTCGCAAGAGGGGAGCTCTTCAGTAATTGTCGTGCCATCTTCCTTCTTTATCATCAGTTCCTTGAGCGATCCGTCCCTGCTTTTGCTACAAGATGGTATGGGTACGACATCAGACCAAAAGAAATCCCTGGCAGCATACGTTTTGTTTCCGGATAACAGCACAACAAGCAGGCTGAGTATCGTCATGCATTTCCATTTTGCTTGAAACAAGATCATCATCTCCTGACTCTGATTCTTTTATTTTGACTTTTGAAGCTTCGAGCCATGATTCCCGTTAAAGAAAAAACGATCATTTTTTGTCCGCCTCACGCATAAACCATTCTTTCAGCTCTGTAATGTCATCTTGACTAAGTTCATCATCGTCAACCAGAGCTGCGAAAAAATTTTTCACCTCCCCGTTGTACAATCGACCGAGAAATGTTTTGTTTTCGTATTTTTGGTATTCCTTCCAGTTCAAAACAGGCTCGTAATAATTCACATTGCCGCTCATTGATTTGGTCAGAAAGCCTTTTTCAATCAGCCGTTTCAAAATGGTCGACATCGTTGAGGTTTTCCACCCTTTGCTTTCAAACATGTCCAGAAGCTGCGCAACGGTCACTGGAGCCGAAACTTTCCAGATCGCCTTCATGATTTCCATTTCTGTTTCCGACAATTTTCCTAATTTCTCCATCGCATACACCTCCCGCTTTTTATGCGACAACTTGTCGCAAAATCAATATACGACAAGTTGTCGCATCGTGTCAATGAGAGAGTAAAAGTTATTGCTTTTGTCCATATGTGCCCACAAAAATAGCGGGCTCTGCACAGCAGCGCAGACCCGCCAAAGACCGTCCAAGGGATTCCACCAATTGTCATAAAATGCCTACACAAATGCCGCCGCGGCACGGACTGCTTTTTGCCACCCGGCGTAGAGCTTGCTGCGCTCCGCCTCATCGAGTCTCGCCCCGAACGAACGCTCCACCTGCCAATTGTGCCCAATCTCCTCCTTGCTTTTCCAAAAACCGATGCCCAAGCCGGCCAAATAGGCGGCTCCCAGCGCGGTCGTTTCATGCACCTGGGGTCGTTCGACCGTGACACCGAGAATGTCGCTTTGAAATTGCATCAGGAACTGATTCGCAACCGCCCCGCCATCTACGCGCAGCTTGCTCAGCGGAACACCCGCGTCTGCCTCCATGGCCGCCACCACGTCCTTGGTCTGATACGCCAATGATTCCAGTGTGGCCCGGATGAAATGCTCTTTTTTTGTCCCCCGCGTCAGCCCAAAAATCGCCCCGCGTACCTCGCTGTTCCAATAAGGAGTGCCCAAGCCGACAAAGGCAGGGACGACGTAGACGCCGTCTGTGGATGACACGGCTGTCGCGTAGCGCTCGCTGTCCGCCGATGTTTTGAGCATGCGGAGGCCATCCCGCAGCCATTGGATGGCAGAGCCCGCGACAAAGATGCTTCCTTCCAGCGCATACTCCACCTTCCCGTCAAGTCCCCAGGCAATCGTCGTCAACAAGCCATGCTCGGAGCGAACGGCCTGTTGCCCGGTGTTCATCAGCAAAAAGCAGCCGGTTCCGTATGTATTTTTGGCCATGCCCCGCTCAAAGCAGGCTTGCCCGAACAAGGCAGCCTGTTGGTCGCCTGCCGCACCCGAGATCGGAACCTCGACGCCAAAGAACAGGTCCTTGTCTGTCACCGCGTACACCTCCGAGCTGCTTCTCACCTCCGGCAGCATGGAACGCGGGATGTCGAGCAGGGTGAGCAGCTCATCGTCCCACTGCAAATCGAATATGTTGTACATCAGCGTTCGCGACGCATTGGTATAGTCGGTCACGTGCGCCTTGCCGCCGGACAGCTTCCAGATCAGCCACGTGTCAATCGTGCCAAACAGCAGGTCCCCCTGCTCCGCCAAGGCTCGGGCTCCTTCCACATTGTCGAGAATCCACTTTACCTTGGTGCCTGAAAAGTAGGCATCGATCAACAGGCCGGTCTTTTTCCGAAACAATTCGTCGTACCCCCGGCTTTTCAGCTCTTCGCAAATATCCGCAGTCTGCCTGGACTGCCAGACGATCGCGTGATAGATCGGCACTCCTGTATGCCTGTTCCACACCACTGTCGTCTCGCGCTGATTGGTGATCCCGACCGCTGCGACTTCCTGGGCCGAGACATTGTGGCTGGCCAAAACCTCCCCGATCACGCCGACGACCGATGACCATATGTCCAGGGCATTGTGCTCTACCCAGCCTGGCTGGGGAAAGAGCTGGGCAAATTCTTTTTGGGCCATCCCGGCGATGCTGCCTTGCCTGTCGAACAGGATGGCCCGGGAACTGGTCGTCCCCTGATCGATTGCCAGCACATACTTTTTATCCATGAGCTACCTCCTTCAGCACGGGGCTCGGACACCTTTCACCTCTATCGTTGGCTGGGAGCATGAAGGCTGTTGCCCCGAAGCTTTGGGCCGTCTTTGCTCACAACACGGGAAACACTTCCGTTTTGATGCCGAAATCGCGGTGCAGCGCCTCCTGATGCTCCTCTGCAAAACCGCGGGCAATCATGCCGATGCGCAAGACGCTCGCCCAGTCATATTGTATTCGCTGTTTTTCCACCGCAACTCCTGCACGGTCCAAAAAAAGCATGACCTGATCGGGCGTTCCCCGCGGCGTTTCACTTTCCAAATAACAGAAGCACCGTTTTTCCCCGGCTTCCTGCATGCTGACCGGCTTGCTTTCCTTCCAGGCAGGCTGAGGAGTAAAGCTCTGCGTCAGCAAATAGGCCAAATCTTCCACAACGGCGCTCGCTGTCGGCAGCTCCCCAGCCCCTTTGCCCATGAACAACAGGTCTCCGACGATGTTGCCCGACACCTGCACGGCGTTGTGCGCATCCTGCACCTGGGCCAATGGATGGTCCAGCGGTACAAGCGTCGGACGGACGGAAAGCTGCAGAACGCCCTCTGCCCTGGACGCCTTGGCCAGCAGCTTGATCCGGTGCCCCAGTTCGCGGGCGAGGCCGATCTGCCCAAGATGCAGCCTGTCGATTCCCTGTCTTACGGCTGCATGCAGCGGCAGGGACTCTCCGAATACGAGCTGGGCCAGGATGTACGATTTGTACAAGGCATCCCAGCCCTCTACGTCAGAGGCCGGGTCTGCTTCCGCGTAACCAAGCTCCTGTGCCTGCCCGAGCACTTCGGCGTAGGGAAGCTTCTCCTGTTCCATCCGCGTCAGGATGTAATTCGTCGTTCCGTTTAAAATGCCGCTGACGGATACGATGTCATTGGTCCGCAGAAACTGGCGCAGCACGCCGAGAATTGGAATCCCGCCTGCCACGCTTGCCTCGTACGCCAGCTGGACGCCGTGCCGATTGGCCAGCTGAACAAGCTCCGTTCCGTGTTTGGCGAGCAGCTCCTTGTTCGCTGTGACGATGTGACAGCCCTTTTCCATCAATGCCCGGACATAGCCGTACGTAGGATCAATTCCGCCCATTACCTCGAGGACGATGTCCACGTCCGACTCCAGCACCTCTTCAAACCGGGTTGTGACCAAATCGTTCTCAAGCTGCACGGATCGCTGTTTTTCCGCATTGCGGACCAGCGCCTTGACCACCTCGACACGCCTGCCCAACCGATCCGAGAGCTTTTGCTGCTGGGAGCGGATCGTTTTCAACACGCCGCCCCCTACCGTTCCGACGCCAAGCAACCCTACTTTTACCACACTTGCACTCATGTCCCCACCCCTTTTTCTCATTTGAAACATCAAAAAAACCTTCTTCCGATGAGGAAGAAGGCTCGCGATTCACAGGGGCCTCCTTCTCATCTGCCAAGACATACTGTCGTCTTGCAGGAATTGGCACCTTGTCACAAATTGCGTGACGGTTGCCGGGCTTCATCGGGCCAGTCCCTCCGCCTCTCTGGATAAGAAAGAAGGTATGAAATTGTGTATAAATAAAAAACCTTCTCCAGCTAAGAAGAAGGTTGGCATCCGATATGGACGTGCTCCCGCTTCTTATCTGTCAAGACTGCCATCAGTCTTGCAGGAATTGGCACCTTGTCACAAACTGCGTGACGGTTGCCGGGCTTCATCGGGCCAGTCCCTCCGCCTCTCTGGATAAGAACAGTATTTTCCTGTTGGGAACATTGTAAGGAATTCCGTTTGCGCCGTCAACCAAATATTTCTGATATTTCATACCCCGATGTTTCCTTTCATTTTTGAAAAGAAGCGTTTCTCATTTTTTATAAGCGGCTCTCGTGCTGGCAGCGATGCGATAACTGGCAGCTCCTGATTCCCTGTTTTGGCCTGTGCTTTCTCAATCGTGAGAATAAGCGTGCTGACAATGATGCTGCGACGGAAGCGACTGATCATTTGGTATCGTTCTTGCATATTATTTTCGGAAAAGTCAGAGTTCAATTCTCTACTTCTATTCGCATGGGACGTCAGGTCAGTCGAATATACATGAATTAACAGATGCTCCACTCTGACTCTTTTTTCGGGAAGGGAGGTGCTGCTTTTGCGAAGGCTGCGGCCTGTCTGGGTACATGATCGTCCCACTTAGCTCGGTTCCTATTTATTATCTGCCTGTGCGCAGAAGGAGGGTGTTTGGATGAGACTTCGTCCGCGTGAGCCAATCGATGTTGCGACACAAGTAGCGGTATTTCCCGCTACGATCGATCTGCATTTGCAGAAATGGCTGTTTCGAATGCGAAGATAGAACGCTGTAACCATATGGGAGGAGGACTCTATGAGAGTCGCTATTTTAGGAGTTGGCGGTGTAGGACAAGTAAGTGCGTGCGAAATCGTGAAGTCAACGTACCTGCAAAAACTGGTGCTGGCGGATATTTCGATCGGCCCGGCGGAAGAGCTGGCCGCCGAGCTGCGCCGGGAAACAGACGTGGACATCCAGGTGAAACGCGTGGACGCCCGCGATGTATCGAGCGTTCAATCCATTTTGACCGATATTGACGTGCTGCTTCATATCGGTTTGCCGGAAAACAACTTTGAAGTGATGAAAGCGTGCCTGAACACGCAAACCCATTATATAGACACGGCTTCGAGCGGCCCGCAATGGCTCCGCAAGCAGCTTGCCTGGAACGACAAATTCAAGGCTGCAGGCATTCTTGGGATCATGGGCCTCGGCTGCGACCCGGGCTTCTCCAATATCGCGGCGCGGTACGCCGTGGACCAGCTGGACGAAGTCGACGAAATTCTGATTCGCGACGGCGACAATTCCGTCGTGGACTACGACGGCTTCTGCTCCTTCTTCAGTCCGCAGACAGCCATTCAGGAGTGCTTGGCCAAGCCGAACTTCTGGACGGCCGACAAAGGGGAACAATACCTGCCTACCCCGTTTGCCAACAAGGAGGAGTTCGAATTCCCCGAGCCGATCGGCTGGCTGGACTGCTACAACGTGGAGCACGAAGAAGCCACCACTCTTGGCGAGACGATTGGCCGCGCGAAAGGGTGCAAATACGTGGATTTCAAGTACGCGCTCCATCCCGACTTTGTCAACACCCTCAAGGTGCTGAGCTATCTGGGACTGGACAGCGATGAAGAGATCGAGGTCAAAGGCGTCAAGGTAGCGCCGCGCGATGTGGTCGTGACGACCATGCCCAAACCCGCCGATCTCGCCGGAAAAATCCACGGCTACTCCTCTGTCGGGGCACTCGTCAAAGGCAAGAAAAACAACAAGCGAAAAGAAGTTTACGTCTACACGATCGCCAATCACGATGAGGTATACTACAAGACGGAATTTCAGGCAACGGTCTGGCAGACAGGCATCCCGCCAGTCGTCGCTGTCGACATGATCGCCGAAGGATTGTTGACCACGACCGGCTGCATACCGCCGGAGCTGATCGACCCGCTTCCCTTTTTGGAGAGGCTAAAGGCTCGCGGCATGACCTGGGATGTCATCGAAAAAACTGCCCCTCTCAGGCAAATATCGTAGTGCGTAACTTGAGTATAGAGAGATCGGGATTGGCATTTTTTCGCCGTCCCGATCTTTGTCAAATGAGCTTTCGGAATGCTTCCCGATCTATCGATCCTATCAGAAACGAAGGTGAGGTCTGACATGATGGAGAAAAAACGGACAAGCCTCTTTTCGCTCGTCCTCCTGCTGATCGCTGCCCTGCTGACGGGCCTAACCGGCTGTGGGAGCAGCTTAGCCCAGCCTGTTCAACAGGGGCAGACCGCTGGCGCTTCTGCGCCGGGAAACGACGCTGCCAAGGCGGAAGCTGGCAGCCAAGCCGGTCTGTCCAAATCTCTCAATCTCTTTATCTGGTCAGAATACATCCCGACTAGCGTGCTGGACGCCTTTGAAAAAGAGTACGGCGTGAAGGTGAACATCAGCACCTACTCGTCCAACGAGGAAATGTTTGCCAAACTGTCCGTCCATTCATCCGGCTACGATCTTGCCGTTGCGAGCGATTACATGGTAGACTTGATGCGCAAACAGCAATTGATGGAAAAGTTGGACTACTCCAACATTCCCGACATCAAAAACATCGGCCCGGAGTTTTTGAAACGCTCCTCTGATCCCGAGGGGGCTTTTTCTGTGCCGTACATGTGGGGAAATGTCGTGATTGCTGTCAATGCGGACAAGGTTTCCATCCCCGTTTCCGGTTACCGGGATCTGCTGAAGCCCGAGCTGAAGGGATTGCTGGTCGTACTGGATGACGCCCGCTCGATGATCGGCATCGCCAATCAGATGCAGGGCAAATCGCTGAACGAAACGGACCCGGCCGTACTGGATAAATCGAAAGAACTGCTCAGCCAATTGATGCCCAATGTGAAGGCATTTGACAGCGACAGCCCGAAAACGCTCCTCGTGTCCGGCGAGGTCGCGGCCGGTATCGTCTACGGTGCCGAGGCTTCGCTTGCCCGCCAGGAAAATCCCGCGATCAAAACGGTATTGCCACAGGAAGGGATGGAGCTTTGGCAGGATAATTTCGTCATTCCCAAGGGCAGTCCAAACAAGAAAACGGCAGAGACGTTCATCAACTTCATTCTCCGCCCGGACATCAGCGCTGAAATCTCCAAGCATTACCCGTATGCAAACCCCAACCTGGCCGCTCACGAGCTGATCGACAAGGAAGTATTGGAGGACTCCGCCGTCTATCCGCCGAAGGAGGATTTGGCGAAAGGGGAATACATGGTTGACATCGGGGATGCGGCCAAGCAGTATGACCGGATTTGGTCGGAAATAAAATTAGAGTAAAAGGTGGATGAAGCGTGAAACAGACAACCTGCCTTCTGGCAAGCCTGTCTGTTTTTTTCCTTACATTTCCCCTTCGCTGCCATCCGCGTTGAAATAGCGCATGGAAAAATCGGCAGCGTCTGACCGTTCCATCCACATGCACCCGTCAGCTTCCAGCGCCGTTTCCCGTTTGCACAGCTGACGGGCGATTGTTCCGAGCTCTTTGCCCTCCCATTTCCCTTGCCGATTGTCCATAATCAAAAAATCGTTCCCGCAGCCGTGCATTTTTGCGAAAGAAAAGCAAACGCTCACGGCTTTCCATGAATTTTCGACACTCATGCTTTGCTCATCCACCCTTTGCCCTCAAGGATGCGAGAAACGAGCATGCTGGCGACCGTATCTCCCGTGGCGTTGACCATCGTGGCCGGCGGGTCGACCAGCGTCCCGATCATCGCGACGATCGGCAGCGCTTCGGGCGGAAAGCCGTACATCGTGACAATCAGCATTTCACCGATAAAGCCGCCGCCCGGAACGCCTGACATGACCACGCCGCTCAGGACTGCGATGACAATGGCCGTCACGTATGTCTCAAATCCGTGAAACGGCATTTGAAACAAGCCAAACAGGAACGAAATTTTCAAAATGGCGCTTAGGCACGAACCGTCCATGTGGGCGGTGGCCCCGAGCGGAATGACGATCTCGCGAATGTCCTTTGGCACGCCGAGACGGGCCGTCGCTTCCAGATTGACCGGAATGGTCGCGACGCTGCTCGATGTCGCAAGCGAAGTGACGGCAGGCGAAACGGCTGCCCGCCAGAACAAGCCCGGACCGCCCTTCCCTGCTGCCATGTACGCGTACAAAGAAAAGAAAAGGAAGAAATACAAGATGGCAATCGGATAGTAAACCGACATCGCCTGAGCGTACGAGCCTAGCAGTTCCGGCCCGAATACGCCGACAAGCGTGGCAAAGTAGGCGCCAAGCCCGATCGGAGCATAGTACATCAGCAATTTGATCAGCTTGATCATGACGTCCGACAAAAGGGAGAGGCTATCTGCTGCTTTCCTCCCTTTTTCGCCAGTGAGACTTACCGCCAGCCCGAATAACATGGAAAATACGATGAGTGCCAGCATGTTTTTGCGCGACAGCAGATCGCTGAAATTGGGCACGGTAAAAGCGTTCACAAACTGCTCTCCGGTGTGCAGCGGCTTCAGCTCGTCCGGCGCTTTAAGCTCGATCTGAACACCCTCTGCCGGCGGAAATAGCGAAACGCCGACGATCATCAGCACAGAGGAAAGGATGCCCGTAGCCACAAAGACAGCCAGCATCACTCCCAGAATTTTGCCCAGCCGCTTCAGGTTGGCGATGCTGGCGACCGCGCTGCTGATGTTGACAAAGACTAGCGGCACGACGATCGTGAACATCAGGTTGATAAAAATGTCTCCGAGAGGTTTGAGCACATCCGCCTTCGGCCCGGTGAGCCAGCCTACTACGCCGCCAATGAAGATCGCTGTCAACAAAACGATGGGATACCGGTAAGCTTCCCACACCCGATTTTTCCCAGATTCTTCCATGCCATTTCACCCCTTATTGGACTTGTGAAGAGTTGTCTTCTTAAATATACGGGGAGATATTACATACATTTCTGAAAATTAATTACAAGTATGCATTGGCTGATCGAAGCCCGGCGGAGAATTGCTTTTCCCCCGGCTTTTGGCTCGAATGTTCCCGCCTGACAAAAAAACCTCTCTCGACTGGAAATATCCTTTCCATCGAGAGAGGCTGATTACTCGCCGAGCGGCCGCGGATTGTAGCTGGAGCCGGTCCAGTCGGTCAACTCGCCGACTGCCTTCCACAGCTCTGGATAAAACTCGTACCGGACCCCCTTCTGCAGAGCCTGGGCAGGAATCCCCTTGAGGCTGTTTGTCGCAAGGCCGATCATTCGCCGCACCAGCTGCAGATGGTGGTAACGAAAGCTTTGAAAGCCTTCGTCAAACTGAATCAGCTCCTGCATCAGGCAGTACAAGGCGTGATGTGCCCCAGGCTCTTTGTGTACGTCCAGAGGTGACAGACCCTTTTCGCCCAGAAGCCTTTCAAACGGTTCCCAAAGCGTCGGGCCAAACGAAAGGATTTGATTGAATCCCGGCGAATCCTGTCCGCTGCCCCTGCCCAGCGCGAGCCGAATCGTATGGTAATCCAGCGGACTGATGACTTTGACCATCGCAAAGATTTCAGGCAGATGCTTTATGTGCAGATTGACACGGCGCAGCTGTTCGCTTGCCTTGTCGGGCTCCCCGGCGGCCATCGCCGCTTTGGCCGTATGCAAGTATTGCATGACGAGTTTGAAATGAAGCTCCGCAATCTGGTGAACCACCTGAAACGTCAGCTCATCCGCACACGCCAGTTGATCTTCACGCTTTTGCAACCCGAGCAGTTCCTCTGTCCGAATGTATTTCTCGTAATCCGACAGTTCTCTGGTCAACGGCCTTTCCTCCCTTTTTCAAGTAACCGCGAGCCGCATGGCCAACCCATCGGGCCCCAAGCTGCTCATTCGTCTCCCGGCTTTAGACGGCGAAGCACGGCGCGAACGGGACTTCCGTCCGCTTGGGCGAGCGGCAGCGGAAGCGCTATCAGCTCGTAATCTCCCGGCTCCACGTGATCGAGGAGCAGGCCCTCCAATATGTGAATATCCCGCTTGTGCAAGCCGTGATGGGCCGGCAGCTCCTTGCTGTCCAGCGGATCGACCGACGGGACATCGACACCGATCAAGCGAATCCCCCGCTCCGCCAAAAGGGAAGCCAAATCCGATCGGAGATGGCAGATTTCGGAAGGAAAGCGCGCCAGATCCGTCCACGAGCCAGTGCGGAGCAAAAGCCGCGTCACGCCTGCCAGATCGAGCCCCTTGAGATCGTCGGCGCCGATGCTCTTTTTCCCCGATACATCCAGAACCCTCGCCGGGCCGATGTAAATTTCGATCGGCAAGTCAAGAATTTTTCTCCCGTCATCGTCAAAGTGATACGGGGCATCTGCGTGTGTACCTGTGTGAAGACTCATCGTCAGCTTGCCTACATTGACGGAGCCGCTTTCGGCTTTCGGCCAGCTCACTTCGTAGAGAAGCGGCGTATCTCCAGGCCAGGTAGGGGCGCCGGAAGCGAGCGGACGCGATATATCTATCAAATCCATCTTCCCTGCAGCTCCTTTTTCGCTATTCGGGCAACTGTCATATGCCTCAGGCAACCACGCCGCGCTTGTTTTCGTATCGTTCATACGTCCGCTCCTCCATGATCCGCTTCAGGATTTGTACGGCACGCCATACATCATGGTATGAGGTATACAGGGCTACCGGTGCCAGGCGAATCACGTTTGGAGCCCGAAAGTCCGGAATCACGCCGTTTTCTTTCAAAGCCTTGCAGATCCGGGCTGCTTCCGGGTGCTCCAGGCAGACATGGCCCCCTCTTCGCGCATCGCCAGGTGGATTGCCGATGGCAAAGCCGTGGCCAGAAAGCTCGACGGCAAGAAGCTCCATCAAATAGCCCGTCTGCCGCAACGACTTCTGGCGAATCCGGTCAATCCCCGCCTCTTCGAACATGGACAGCGCTCCGAACAGCGGCGCCATGCTCAAAATATGCGGCGTCCCGATCTGGTACGCTCCGGCGGTCTGCGCTGGTAAAAAGCTCAGCTCCATATCAAACTGTTTTCCTTTATCCGATCCGAACCAGCCGGCCAAGCCCGGCAATCGCCCGAAGTGCCTGCGGTTTACATACAGTGCCCCAACACTGCCAGGCCCTCCATTGAGGTACTTGTAGCTGCACCAGAAGGCAAAGTCGACGTCCCATTCGCTGAACCAATGCGGAATCGCCCCGACTGAATGGCAGCCGTCAAAACCGATCATAATCCCCCGCTTATGGGCTTCCTCTGTCAAACGAGGGATATCGAGGAGCTGTCCGCTTCGATACAAAACGGTGGGAAGGACGATCAAGGCGATCTCTTCATTCATGCAAGCGATCAGATCGTCTTCCTCCAGGAAGCGTCCATCGCGGCTGGCTGTCAGGAGCAGATGCTCATCCGGATCGAACCCCCTGAGCCTGAGCTGGCTCTGCAGCGCATAAATATCGGAGGGAAAGGTAAGCTCATCGGCGAGAATTTTCGTCCGGTTCCCCTCAGGCTGATAAAAGGTAGACACCAGCTGATGGAGATTGAGCGTCGTGGAACCGCTTACAATCACTTCCTCGGCATCAGCTCCGACAAGTGGCGCCAGGCAAGCACCCAGCCGCTCCGCCTGATAAAACCACGGCCGTTCCCCTTGGGTCCAGCCGTCGATCCCCATCCGTTTCCAGTCGTTCAGCGCGTCCAGCAAGGATCGTTCGGCTCGGACTGACAACATCCCAAGCGAGTTCCCATCCAGATAAATGCCCCCATCCGGCAGGTAAAACTCTTCGCGAAAACGGGCCAAGTCATCTCCATTGTCCAGCTCCAGGGCATATTCCTCGGTAGACAAAAACGGTGATTCCTTCAAAGGAAAACCTCCTTCGCATCGGTTGTTAGCACAAGATTACAGAAAAGTTGACATAGTGTCAATATTTAGAAATGAACGACTGCAAACGCTGTCTCCCTTCCTTTTTCCCATTTTTCCCTGTATCCTAGTAGATAAAGGAGGAGCCGGGCAGTGGAAGAGACAAAGATTGTAACGGATGGCCGCCATTTACGTTCGCTGCAGACGCGGCTCAAGCTGCTGGAAGCAGCCAAGGAAGTATTTCGCGAGGAAGGCTTCCACAAAGCGACCATCTCCCAGATCATCAAGCGGGCAAAAACAGGCTACGGCACTGCCTATGTCCACTTTACAGGCAAGGATGACCTCCTCATTGTCCTGATGGAGGACGTGATGACGGCATTTTACAGCATCGCGGAGCAGCCCTTTACCCCCGCCTCCCGCGCGGAAGCCGAGCAGCTCATCTTGCAGCAGACGACCGCATTTTTACGCATGGCTGAGTCTGAGCGCAAAATGCTCCGGGTGTTCGGTGAGGCGATCGGCGTCTCGGTCTCCGCACAGCAAAAATGGGCCGAAATTCGGGAGCGTTTTATCAACAGAATTGCCCAGGACATCGCCTATTCCCAGCAGCACGGCTTGGCGCGCACCGGACTGATGCCGGAACTGGTCGCACGCGGCTGGTTTTACTCGCATGAAATGTACCTCTGGGAAATCGTTCGGAGCGATCATCAGGCTCCGCTGGATGAGATCGCGAAAACATTGGCGGCCATCTACACGGGCGGATTGTATTCATAAGCAGCGCAAAAAGAGACTTGCGGTCCGGTTGCTGACGGACAAGTCTCTTTTTTCCGGCACTTTGTATTATTGCCCGGCTTGACGTTTTTCCATTTTCATTGGGGGTTATTCATGAAAAGGAAGCGAATCACCCGATTTTTCCTGTTGTTTTCGCTGCTTTTGTCGATCATCGTTTTGCACGCAGCCTACAGCATCTGGTCCTTTGCCTCTGTCCGCCATTGGGGGAAAACAGATGCGGCCCTCGTCCTCGGAGCAGCCGTCTGGGATTCGCAGCCTTCCCCTGTTTTTCGGGAACGGATCGATCACGCCATTTGGCTCTACCAAAACGGGTATGTAGGAGGAATCCTGTTTACAGGCGGCAAGAGCGCGGACAGCCCCGAGGCGGAATCGGAGGTGGCCCGCGACTACGCCATCAAGCATGGGGTACATCCTGCGGACATCCTCGCGGAGGACCGTTCCACCATTACGGAAGAGAACCTTTCCTACGCCCTTGAGGTTGCCCGGTCCGCAAACTGGCACAGCTTCACGATAGTCAGCGACCCGCTGCACATGAAACGCTCTATGGCCATGGCCCACGACCTGGGGATGGAAGCATACTCCTCGCCAACCCCCACATCAGCCTATCAGAGTCTAAAAACAAAGGCTCCTTTTTTTCTTCGCGAGCTCTTCTATTACCTCGGCTATCAAGCGAACAAGCCGATCAGATGGCTGGGGCTTTACCGATAGCCGCCCAATTTTCGCACTCCCCGGTAAATAAGCGGAGAAACCCATGTGTAAATGCAGAAAGGAATGTAGACCATCGCGAGAATTTCCCCAGCCGTGTTCCAGTCTAGTCTGCTGCATAGAAACAAAGCTCCAATGAAACAAATCCACCAGATGACCGGCCCACCTGTTTTGTGCAGCAGCCGATTGGGCAAAAAGACCGGGTGGATGATCTCGTCGATTTCTTCGATCGCTTGCAAGAGCTGTTTATTGCCGGGGTCCATCAAATAGGCCTGCCGGTAACACTCTCGGGCTTCCCGATAATGTCCCCGATCCAGGGCGGCCAGGCCCATTTTCAGCAGCTTGTCAACATCGCTTCCGGCGATTTCATTGTACTTTCGGATCGTTTCCTGCTGTGCCTCGACCTCATCGTACGCCCGCAAAAAATGGTAGTGGTAGTGCAGGACGACTTCGCTTTCCGGATCGATCCGCATGGCTTCGGCCATCAACAGCTTCGCCTTTTCCTCGTAGCCGGTGACCAGCATCAAGTACGCGTACTGGGCCAGCAAATCGCCGTCCTGCGGATTGTGTGACAGGCCGGTCAGAAAGAATTCTTCCGCTTCGGCGTACGCTCCCTTTGCCTTGCAAATGATGCCGAGGAGCGAGTATACCTCTTCCCCGAAGTAGCCGACGCGCAAAGCCTCGCGGGCAAACGTCTCGGCTTCGTCCAGTTGGTCCAGTTTAAATGAGCAATAGGCCACGAAGAACAGCAGCTGACCGTCTTCCTGACTCCTCGCCAAAAACGGCATGAATTTCTCCTTTGCCTGTTCATAGCGCCCCATCTGGTACAAATGCATGGCTTCCTGCCAGGCAACGTTGTTCTCATCCCTGATCAAAGACATCGTGAATCCCCTTCCCCATCGTCACCAGCCAACTGTCGAATATGATTCCCGCCACCACGGCAAGCAGTCCCCACGCAAAGATCGGTTTGTCCTCGCCGTTGATCACGGAATGCAGCTTGTAGCGCTTGCGTTGCGCGTATCGATAGATAGCTGCCAGCGCGACGCCCATGATGCGCGAAATAAGCGCTACGCTTTCGGCTCCCGTCCAGGCGACGTAACCGAGCTTCAATGTGCAGAGAAGCAAACTGACTCCGAGCAGGATGGCGATCATTTGCTTGCTGCATCGCAGCCAGATCGCATTTCTCGTACCCAGAATCATGACGGGCAGCACGCCGCCGAAAAAGCCAAGATAAAAAAAACGATCAATGTCGTAGGACTTGGTTACACGTATCTCTCCATTCTTCAAAGAAGGCTGTAAAAGCTCCCGGTTCAACAATTGTCACTCCAATCCCGATTGTGAAAACACCACTAATCTTACTAGCATACCAAGTATTGTCAAGAATTGAAAAACAAAAAAAGTGCCCCGTCTGAGTCTACGAGACTTTGGGCACTTTCTGCGCTGAAGCTCTTCTGTCAGGCGGTCAATAAGACTCCTCCCGCTTCGCGTCCATAATCCGCTGCTGGAGATCATCGCCTCTCTTGTCCGTGGCGCCTTGTCATTTGTCCTATTTCAAAGGAAATCCCTGCTGCCTTAAAAAGTCGCCCAGATGCTGGCGACGCGGTTTCTTCAAATAGTCGGCCATCTGCCTGGTCCAGCCTTCCGTAAGCTCTCCCTTTGTTCTGCGGCTGTAATATTCGGCGGAAATCGCTTCGTACTCCTCCAGCGCTGCCGGCAAGTGTTCCGTCCGATACTCCTCTTCGTGGATGACCGCGCGCTGGGGCAGTCTCGGCTTTTGCTCCACATCCTGATCGGGATATCCCAGGCACATCCCCATGATCGGCGCGGTGAGTTCAGGCAGCTGGAGCAGGCGGGCAACATCCTCCGGCTGGTTGCGGATCCCGCCGATCATCACTCCGCCCAGACCGTGGGAACGCGCGGCGACCAGAGCGTTTTCCGCCGCCAACGCCGTATCGACCGCCGCTACCAGCATATTTTCCACCTCATCCGCCAAAAGCTCGGTTCCACGCATGTCACAGGTCAGCTTCAACCGATAAAAATCAGCGCAGAACACCAGAAAGACAGGGCAGGTCTCTACCCATTTCTGTCCTCCGCAAAGCTGGGCCAGCTGTTTTTTCTTCTCCGCAGAGCGAACGACAATGATGCTGTAGGCTTGCACGTTGTGCGAGGATGGGGCCCACTGGGCGCACGCCAAAACATCCTCCAGCACTTCTTCCGGGATCGGTTTGTCTATGTACTTGCGGATGGAGCGGTGCGATTGGATCAATCTGGTTACATCTGTCTGCATCGTATGCCTCCTTCAGTTGGTAACGACTGTTAGAATCAAGTTTTTCATCCCATTTGGCTTGCGGACTCGTTTTCCCAAGAAACCTGATACCACTATTATAGCTTGTCAGCCCCACTTTTCGTCAGAACGGCAAAAAAGCCGCGGAAAAAAATCCGCAGCTTTTTTGAACAAGTGCGAGTATCGACGTACGAAGCTTACTTGCGCTCAGCATCTTTGGCTTCCGCAGGATCAGGAAGCGAAAAAGGTTCTCGGCGATTTTCGCCAATCGGCGAGGATCGCTTCCTGTTCAGCTGTTATGACTCCGTTCTCTCTGGCGGCTTCCAGCAATGCCGTATAGTTGGACAAGGTGGTCACGCCAATGCCTGCCTCCGCAAACAGGGCTGCAGCGTCGGGGAATTGGTAGCTGAAAATCGCGATCACGCCAAGCACTTCGGCGCCTTCCTCCAATACAGCCTGGGCAGCTTTCAGCGAGCTTCCGCCTGTCGAGATCAAGTCTTCGATGACGACTACTTTTTGACCTTTGGCGAGGGCTCCCTCGATTTGATTTTGACGGCCGTGTCCTTTCGCCTTATCCCGTACATAGATCATCGGCAGATCAAGAATTTCCGCCACCCATGCGGCATGCGGGATGCCTGCGGTCGCCGTTCCCGCGATCACTTCCGCTTGCGGGTACTGCTCGCGGATCACTTTGGCAAAAGCCTGCGCGATTTGGCGGCGAACAGACGGATGGGACATCGTGATCCGGTTGTCGCAATAAATCGGAGACTTGATCCCCGACGTCCAGGTGAACGGTTGATCCGGCCGCAGATGCACGGCACCGATCTCCAGCAGTTTTCCCGCGATTTCCTTGGCAGTGGTTGTATTTGTCATCATTGTTCTTCCTCCCCCATGCGCGTTAGATACGTGCCGCTTCGGCCTCTTGCACAATGCTCTCCCATGCTTCCGCCGGGTCCGGAGCGCCCGTGACCGCCCGGCCGATGACCAGGTAGTCGCTGCCTAGCTGAAAGGCTTTCTCCGGTGTCGTGATGCGTGTCTGGTCGCCTTTATCCGAGCCAAGCGGGCGTATCCCCGGGGTCACGGTGATAAACGAGCTGCCTGCCGCCTGTTTGATCATGGGGACCTCCAGAGGAGAGGCGACGACCCCGTCCAAGCCCGCTTGCTTCGTCATCATGGCGTAGTGAGCGACCACATCCTCGACGTTCCCGGGAATAGCCAACTCCTGGTTCATCGTCGCTTTCCCCGTGGATGTCAGCATTGTGACAGCGATCAACAACGGGCGGGAAGCACCCGCCGGCGTTCCCTGCTCCAGACCTTCCCGCGCTGCCGCCATCATCAGCGTACCGCCAGCGGCATGGACGTTGACCATGTCCACCCCGTGACGGGCCAGGCTTCTCATCGCTCCTTTGGCCGTGTTGGGAATGTCGTGCACCTTCAAGTCGAGGAAAACTTTGAGGCCCTTCTCTTTCAGAAAGTGAACGATTGCCGGACCTTCAGCGTACGCCAGCTCCATTCCCACCTTGACATAGCGAACCCGTCCATCCAGTCGGTCCAGACATTGTTTCACTTCATCCACAGTGGAAAAATCCAGCGCTACGATCATCCGCTCGCGAACATCTGTTGGTTGTGATTGCACACTGCTCTCCTCTTTTCTATCCCGTTTCATTCAAGCTCATCTTTTCCCTTACATGGTTACCGCGACTTGAGCGCCCGAGCGCTGCGCAGGCATCGCCTCCGTAGAGAAGGTGATCGTCTCCAGTACGTGCAGCAGAGCCGTCGCCGTATCCAGCGAGGTGAGACATACCGCTCCGTTTTCCACCGCTTCGCGCCTGATGCGGAATCCGTCACGCTGCGGCGTCTTCCCTTTTGTCAGAGTGTTCAGGACGATATTGGCTTCCCCTCGGTGAATCATGTCCAAGAGGTTGGGGGTGCCCTCTGACAATTTGTTTACGCGGGTGACAGGGAGGCCTGCCTGCTCCAGATAGTCAGCCGTCCCTGCCGTTGCCAGCAGTTTGAACCCGAGCATGCGGAAGCGTTTGACGATCTCCAGCGCTTCCTCTTTATCCTTGTCGGCCACGGTAACCAGCAGGGAGCCGTGAGTCGGGATGTTCATGCCCGCAGCCACCAGCCCTTTGTAAAGCGCTTTGGCCAGTGTGCTTTCACGCCCCATGACTTCCCCTGTCGATTTCATCTCCGGTCCGAGCGTGATGTCCACCCGGCGCAGCTTGGCGAAGGAGAAGACAGGCACTTTGACCGAAACCATCGCTTCTTCCGGATGGTAGCCTGGTGTAAAGCCTTGCTCCACGATCGAGTGGCCGAGGATTGCCTTTGTCGCGATATTGGCCATCGGAATGCCGGTTACTTTGGAGAGAAACGGCACGGTTCTCGACGATCTCGGATTGACTTCGATCACGTACGGCCGGTTTTTGTAGATGACAAACTGGATGTTGAGCAATCCCTTGATTTGCAGCGCACGCGCCAGCTTGGTCGTCATCTCGATCAATTCCTGCTTGATGGCGTCTGTCAGAGACTGCGGCGGATAGACCGCGATAGAGTCACCGGAGTGGACCCCAGCGCGTTCGATGTGCTCCATAATTCCCGGGATCAGGACGTTTTCGCCGTCACAGATCCCGTCGACTTCCGCTTCCGTGCCTACCATGTAGCGGTCGACCAGCACCGGGTGGTCAGGGTTTACCTTTACGGCCTTTTCCATGTACTCCAGCAGCTCGTCATTGTTGTAGACAATCTCCATCGCGCGTCCCCCCAGCACGTAAGAGGGGCGTACCAGTACCGGGAAGCCGAGCTGCTTTGCTGCCACGACCGCCTCTTGCACCGAGGTGACCGTCTTTCCGGGCGGCTGGGCGATGTTCAGATTGCGCAGGAGAGCTTCGAACTTCTCCCGGTTTTCTGCCGCGTCAATGTTCTCCAGGCTGGTGCCCAGAATTTTGATCCCCTGTGCCGCCAGCTTGTCTGCCAGATTGATCGCTGTCTGACCGCCGAACTGGACGATCACGCCTTCCGGCTTCTCTGCATCGATGATGTTCATCACGTCTTCGATGTACAGCGGTTCAAAGTAGAGCCGGTCCGATGTGTTGAAGTCGGTGGAGACCGTCTCCGGGTTGTTGTTGATGATGACCGCTTCGTAGCCCGCTTCCTGCAGCGCCCATACAGCGTGCACGGTCGCGTAGTCAAACTCGATCCCCTGTCCGATGCGGATCGGACCCGAGCCCAGCACGATTACCCGCTTTTTGCCGGTCTCGATGCGCTCATCCTCTACTTCGTAGCTGGAGTAGTAGTAAGGCGTTTGCGCCTCAAACTCAGCCGCGCAGGTGTCCACCATTTTAAAGACTGGCGTAAACCCGTGCTGCTTTCTGAGAGCGCGAACAGCGTCTTCGGTTTGGCCCGCAAGCTCGGCGATTTTCCTGTCCGTAAATCCGAGGCGCTTTGCCTGGTACAGCTTTTCTTCATTCAACCCTTGAGCCAGCTCCGTTTCAAAAGCCACCAGCTTGTGGAATTTGTGCAGGAAGAAGAAGTCGATTTTGGTCAGCTCGTGAAGCCTCTCGAGGCTCCATCCCCGGCGCAGCGCCTCAGCCAGCAGAAACAGCCGCTCGTCGTCGGCAAAGATCAGGCGAGCAGTCAGCTCCTCCTCGTCAATCGCCGATGCGCCTTTTATCTCCAGGTGATACGTTCCCACTTCCAGCGACCGGATCGCCTTCATGATCGATTCCTCGAACGTCCGCCCGATCGCCATCACTTCTCCCGTCGCTTTCATCTGGGTTCCCAGCTTGCGGTTGGCCGACTGAAACTTGTCAAACGGCCAGCGCGGGATTTTGCTCACGACATAGTCGAGTGTCGGCTCGAAACAAGCGTACGTTTGTCCGGTAACCGGATTGCGCAGCTCATCCAGGGTGTAGCCGATCGCGATCTTTGCCGCCATCTTGGCGATCGGATAGCCGGTCGCTTTGGAGGCCAGTGCCGAAGAACGGCTGACGCGCGGGTTTACCTCGATCACGTAATACTGGAAGCTGTACGGGTCAAGCGCATACTGCACATTGCAGCCGCCTTCGATGCCCAGCGCGCGAATGATGTTCAGCGCAGAAGAGCGGAGCATTTGGTACTCGCGGTCCGACAACGTCTGGCTGGGAGCGACGACGATGGAATCTCCCGTATGCACGCCTACCGGGTCGATATTTTCCATATTGCAGACCACGATGCAGTTGTCATTGGCGTCGCGCATCACTTCGTACTCGATTTCCTTCATGCCGGCGATGCTTTTCTCGATCAGGCATTGCGTAATCGGCGAGTATTTCAAACCGCTGGCGACAATCTCGCGAAGGCTCTCCTCGTCCCCGCAAATGCCTCCGCCGGTGCCTCCCAGCGTGTAGGCCGGACGGACGATGATCGGATAGCCGATCTCGTTAGCAAAATCGACAGCCTCCTCGACCGTGCTGACGATCGTCGAATCCGGCACAGGCTCGCCGAGCTCCTTCATCAGCGCGCGGAAAAGCTCGCGGTCTTCCGCTTGTTTGATGGAATCCAGATTGGTGCCGAGGAGCTTGACGTTTTCCGCTTCCAGCACCCCTGCTTCCGCAAGGGCTACCGCCATGTTCAGGCCGGTCTGTCCGCCGAGCGTCGGCAAGAGGCCGTCCGGCTTTTCCTGCCGGATGACACGGGTAACAAACTCCAGCGTGATCGGCTCGATATACACCTTGTCTGCCATGTTGGTATCCGTCATGATGGTGGCCGGGTTGGAGTTGATCAGCACAACCTCCATACCCTCCTCTTTCAGAGCCTGGCAAGCCTGCGTACCCGCATAGTCAAACTCTGCCGCCTGCCCGATTACGATGGGCCCGGAACCGATGACCAGGATTTTTTTCAAATCAGCGTGTTTTGGCATGCGAACTCTCCTCCTTGGCATTTTCCATCATCTCGATAAAGCGGTCGAACAGATAACCCGAGTCGTACGGGCCCGGCGCTGCCTCCGGATGGTACTGGACCGAGAAAGCCCGCTTTGCGGCAAAGCTCAGCCCTTCCACTGTTCCGTCATTGAGAGCCGTATGCGTAACCGTAAGACCCGTGCCCGCGATCGACTCTTCCTTCACTGCATAGCTGTGGTTTTGCGAGGTGATATACGTGCGTCCCGTGGCTAGTTCCTTGACCGGATGATTGCCTCCGCGATGTCCGAATTTCATCTTCATCGTGTCCGCTCCCGAGGCGAGCGCGAACAGCTGGTGGCCCAGACAAATTCCGAAGACCGGGTATTCTCCGAGTATTTCGCTGATCATCCGAATCGCCTGCGGGACGTCTTTCGGATCGCCGGGACCGTTGGAGAGCAGGATTCCGTCCGGCTGCAAGCGGCGAATTTCCGCGGCTGTCACGTTGTAAGGAACGACGACCACGTCGCACTGACGCTTGGTCAGCTCGCGCAGGATGCCGTGCTTTGCGCCGAAATCGACCAGCACCACGCGATGTCCCGTTCCCGGACAGCTGAATACGCTTTTGGTTGACACGCGGGCCACCTGATCGGTCATGAGCGGAGCGCTGCGCAGCGAACCCAGCAGTTCGGAAAGCGGAGCGTCGCTCGTAGTGATGAGTCCTTTCATCGTCCCGTGGTACCGGATTTTGCGAGTCAGCATCCGCGTGTCCACGCCGGCGATTCCCGGAATGTCGTACGCTTTGAGCAGTTCGTCGAGTGTGCTGGTGTTTCGCCAATTGCTCGGTTCGTCGCAGTGCTCTCTGACCACGAATCCGTGAATGTACGGGCGAACGGCTTCGAAGTCATCGCGGTTGATCCCGTAGTTTCCGATCAGCGGGTAGGTCATCGTCACGATTTGTCCACAGTAGGAAGGATCAGACAAGACCTCCTGATAACCCGTAAGGCCCGTGTTGAACACCACTTCACCGTGGGTCTCCGTCACTTTTCCAAACGCCGTGCCGACGCATTCCGTTCCGTCTTCCAAAATCAGTCTCGCTCGCATCTTCGCTCCTCCTTATTTCTGTTCGCGGTATACGATCTTGCCTTCCACCAGGGTTACGACAGGCCATCCCTTGCATTTCCATCCGGCAAACGGCGTGTTTTTGCCTTTGCTCGCAAACGTCTCCGGATTCACTTCTTTTTCCGTATCCAGATCAATCACAGTCAGGTCGGCCGGCGCTTCGATTTCCAGGCGTCCGTATGGCAGCTGGAAGCAGTCAGCCGGTTTTACCGTGAGAAAATCGACCAATTGTTTTAACGTAAGCTCTCCCGTCAGAACGAGGTTTGTGTACAGCAGCGGAAAGGCGGTCTCCAGACCGACGATGCCAAAGGGCGCGCGTTCCAGCCCGTTTGCTTTTTCCTCTGCCGTATGCGGGGCGTGATCCGTCGCGATGATGTCGATCGTGCCATCCTTCAGACCCGCGATCAGCGCCGCCCGGTCGTCCCGGGACCTCAGCGGCGGATTCATTTTCCAGTTCGTGTTCAAATCTTCTGGAATGTCTTCATCGCACAGAAGCAGATGATGCGGCGTTACCTCGCAGGTGACGTTGACTCCGGAGCGTTTTCCGTCGCGAACCAGCCGCACGGATTCCTTGGCGCTGATGTGGCAGACGTGATAGTGTACGCCTGTCTGTTCAGCAAGCAGAATGTCGCGTCCCACATGGATCGACTCGGACTCCGACGGGATTCCGGGCAGTCCGTGGCGGGCGGCCACAACTCCGTCGTGCAGCGCGCCGCCCGGAGGCAGGAGCGTGTCGTCCTCGCAGTGGGCCACGATGGAGAGGCCCAAGGCTGTCGCTTCCTGCATCGCTTTTTTCATCATGCCGGCCGATTGCACCCCTACGCCGTCGTCTGTGAGAGCAAAAATCCCCGCTTCTTTCAATCCGGCAAAATCGGTCAGCTCCTTGCCCAGCTGGCGGATCGTAATCGCGCCGTAAGGCAGGACGCGGGCGGTACCGGCATCGCGCGACTTATCGAGGATGTAGCGGACTGTCTCCACGCTGTCGATGGAGGGACGGGTATTCGGCATGCAGGCGATGGTCGTAAATCCGCCTCGCACAGCCGCGTTTGCGCCTGTCGCGATCGTTTCCTTCTGTTCCAGACCCGGCTCGCGAAGGTGAACGTGCACATCGATGAAGCCGGCGGAAATGAGGCCTCCTTTGCAATCGATCCACTCGTGTCCGTCTCTGTCGATCCTCTCCGAAATCGCCGCGATCCGTCCGTCAGTGACCAGCACTTCGGCCGGGACCAGCTCTCCAGTCCGATTGATCAGTTTGCCGTTGCCAAGGATGATTCCCATTTCGCTTCGCTCCCTTTCAGTAATGTTTCCATGACGGCCATGCGTGCCGCTACGCCGTTTGTCACCTGTTTGTGGATCAGCGACCGCTCGCAGTCGACCAGATCCGTGTGAATCTCCACTCCGCGGTTCACCGGGGCAGGGTGCATAATCACCGCTCCCGGCTTCATCATGCGGGCTCTCTCCAGGGTGAGGCCGTGCGCCTGGTGATACTCTTCCTTGGAGATGAACAGCGAAGACGTGTGCCGCTCCAGTTGGACGCGGAGCATCATGACCACATCAGCCGTCTTGACTGCTTCGTCGATTTCGACGATTTTGACCCCGCCAGGTACAAGCTGGGGTTGCGGCATCATGCTGGATGGTCCCGCGAGCAGCAGCTGCGCTCCCATTTTCGGCAGGGCGCGCAGATGCGAACCGAGCACGCGGCTGTGTCGCAAATCGCCGATGATTGCGACACTCAACCCTTCGATTTTGCCAAATTGCTGCTGCATGGTCAGCAAATCGAGCAGGCACTGCGTCGGGTGTTCGTTCGTACCGTCTCCTGCGTTGATCAGCTGGAGCTCCACCCGATCTGCCAGCTCTTCGAACAATCCGTCCTTGCGAGTCCGGATGACAGCCGCTTCCACGCCCATCGCTTCCAGCGTTCGAACCGTATCCAGGATCGTTTCCCCTTTTACCGTGGAGGAGGTCTCCGGTATGAAGTTCAGCACATGGGCACCGAGCCGCTTCTGGGCTACCTCAAAAGAGAATCTGGTCCGCGTACTCGCTTCAAAGAACAGGTTGGCGACGAAGCGTCCTCGTAAAACCTCCGATTGTTCTCCCGGTCTCTTTGCCCAGAAATCCGCACGCTCCAAAAGGCTGCTGATCGCTTCCTTGGACAAATCCTTGATGCCTGTCAGATGCCGCATGTTACTCATCTCGAACCCCTCCGTTATTTCCGATTTCTCCAAACCGTTTGTAGATGTGTGCAAAAAAAGCTTCTTGCCGAGCTGCCGCGTGAGGCAGGCATAGGCAAGAAGCTTTTCGCTTCGTTCGACAAGCAGGGCAAACAGCGCCCTACTTCCTTGCCAGCCTCACGGGACTTGCGTTAAAGGAACTTGGAACGTGTCAGGATTGCGCTTCGCGGTGAGCTTCCCCCATCGCCGACTCTTTCCCAGGCAGGATCACGTGCAGGATGATCCCGAGGAAGGTAGCGAAGGCGATGTTGTCAATCGTCAGATTGTGCAGGAATGCCTGCCAGAAGGTAGCGCCTTCGAAGCTTATTTTGTAGCCGCCGATCCCGGTTACGAGGATCGCGGCGGAAATGATCATGTTGCGCTTGTTGGCAAAGTCCACTTTGTTTTCTACGAACATGCGCAAGCCTTGGGCAGCGATGATTCCGAACAGGATAATGGAGACACCGCCGAGCACCGGTGTAGGGATCGTCATCAAAAGCGTGCTGATTTTGCCGACGAAGGCGAACAGGATGGCGCAAACGGCAGCCAGTCCGATCACAACGCGGCTGTACACCCGGGTGATCGCGAGAACCCCGATATTTTCGCCGTAGGTCGTCGCTGGCGGTCCGCCGATGAAAGCGGCGAGCGAGGTCGCGATCCCGTCACCCAAAAGGCTGCGGTGCAACCCGGGGTCTTTCATCAGGTCGCGGTCCATGACCTTGCTCGTCACGAGCAGATGGCCCAAGTGCTCCGCCAGTGTCACGAACGCGACCGGCGCGATGATCAGTGCGGCGACCCAGGCGGAAGGACTCCCGATCACAGCGGCGACTTCGCCGAATTTGAAGTGATCCGTAAACATTTCTCCAAAGCGCACAAACCATTTTGCTTCGGCCACTTTGTTCAGGTCGATCAAATCTGGATGGCGCAGCAAGGTGTACACATATCCTGCGATGATCCCGATCAAGATCGGAATCAGGGCGAAAAATCCGCGCAGCATCACTGCCGCAAGAATTGTCACAATCATCGTGACGAGCGAAATCTCGATAGAGGTCAACGATAGCTGCGACTGTCCGTCCACCGTCACTTTGGTCGCCATATCGACAGCGACGACAGACAAGCTCAGTCCGATCACGACGATGACCGAAGCGATCACGACCGGCGGCAGGACCCGGTCCAGCCACTTGACGCCCGCTTTTTTGACGATGGCCGCCACGATGATGTAAACGAGGCCGGAGAGCAGACAGCCGAGCAGCGCAGTGCCGACTCCGTAAGCTTTGCTTACCGTGATGATCGGACCGATGAAGGCAAACGAGGAACCGAGGTAATTCGGTATCTTTCCTTTGGTGATCCAGAGGAACAGGAGCGTCCCGATCCCGCTGGTAAACAGTGCGGTCGCCACGTCCAGCCCCGTCAAAATCGGCACCAGTACGGTCGAGCCAAACATGGCAAACAGGTGCTGAATGCTGAGCGGCAGAAGCCTGGAGATCGGCGGCGTTTCATGCACATCGACAAAGTTTTTTTGGCTCATTTTCTAAAACCCCCTGTACTACGTATATAACGATTCTGTCCAATAAAAAACCTCTTTGCGCAGGCGCAAAGAGGCATACTCCTTCCGTTGGGAGACGGGAAGCAAGTACCTCTTTGCAACCTCACGGGATTGCCTTTTAAAGAGGCTTATTCTGTTAGATCAACTGGCGAATGGTCACCATGTCCATGGCATCCACCTCAGCCAGCTGCACATCGATAATTTCGGTTCGCGCAGTCGGGACGTTCTTTCCTACGAAGTCCGGCCGGATCGGCAGCTCGCGGTGCCCCCGGTCGACCAGTACAGCCAGCTGAATCATGCGCGGACGTCCGTTGTCGATCAGCGCATCCAGAGCCGCTCTCACCGTCCGACCCGTAAAGAGCACATCGTCGACGAGAATCACGGTTTTTCCAGTGATGTCATCGGGCAGCTGGGAGCCGTGGAGCACTGCGTCCTCAGACTTGTGCTGCAAATCATCCCGGTAAAACGTAATGTCCAGCTGTCCGACAGGAACTCTGACATTTTCGATCAGTTCAATCCGCTCGACCAATCGCTCCGCCAGGTAAATTCCTCTCGTCTTGATGCCGACGACGATGCAGTCTTCCACGCCTTTGTTCCGCTCGATAATCTCGTGGGCAATCCGGGTTAAAGCCCGACGGATCGCAGCTTCATCCATAATCACGCTTTTGTTGATCATGCGCATTTCCTCCCCGACTGACAGCTTTGACGCAATTGACGAGATGAAAAAAGCTTCTTGCCGGTTGACAAGAAGCCACAGGGCATGACAGGGGAGGAGCGGCAGATCCCCGTTCCCCTCTGTCTATGCGATTATCCGTGCCCTTGCCAGCCTCACGGGACTGGATTTAAAGGTTCTCGATTCGTCAGAACAAATTATGTCATGAATCGGGGCAGGTGTCAACACTTTTTCATAATCATAAAATCATTTCACTTGGATTGAATCCAGTGAACACTGACCCACGCCGGCAAATAATTGGCATAGTATCCCGGCTCGCCCGTCACATGGCGGATCAGCTCTTTTTCCTGCCCATCGGCAGTGCGCACGTAGACAGAACCATGCTCTGCGCCATCCAGTCGGACAAAGATCAGCTGCTTTCCGTCCGGCGAAGGATTGGGATACGTATCGGCCGTACCCTCGGGTCCCTTGGTGACAGGCTGCGCACGTCCTTGCATGTCCCGCATCCAGATGCGCTGTCCGGGGATGAGCAACTGCTTTGGATCGTAGTTGCCGAGCCACTTTGCATTTTCAAATCCCCGGACAAAGTACAGGATGTCCGCTCCATCCCTGGACCATCGCGGCAAGGCGTCCGCTTGCCCGGGCTGTCCGGCGCGCGTGACAATGCCTTCTTTGCTTGCGAGAGTGAGGTGCTTGTTTTCCGAAGCGATACGCCCGCTCCCATCGATAAAAGCCAGCTGCGAGCTGTCTTTCGACCAGGAGAACCATTCTGGATAGGCCAGCCCCTCCCCGATAGCGACAGGCTTCTGACCCGGCTTGGTCAAGTCAAACAGCTGAATGCTAACACCATCGGCCGACAGAGAGCCCGATGTGACTCGGACGTAGTAGGACACTCGTTTGCCGTCGGGGGACAATGTGAGTCCTTCGGCCGAATAAGGATAGATGCCTTCCTCGACTTTGGGCGGATCCCCCAGCCGATAGGCAGCCAGCTTTTTCCCCGTCAGGTCGGTCAGCTCAAGGGTAATCGGGCGTTCCTTGGCAGCAGGCACAGACAACAGCAGACGCTGTCCCATCGGCATCCAGGCGAAATCCGCGATCTCCCTTTTTTGCTCCCGCAGCTTCTGTACCCGGTCCCCGTCCAGCCTGGCCACGACGAACTCGGGTGAATACGTGCCGTCTGCATGGCCTGTTTGCGCGGATTGAACAATGTACGCAAAGTTCTGTCCATCAGGCGCCCATTTCGGCTGCTCCAGCACCTTGCGCTGATCCACCTGAAAAGCTCCGGTGCCATCTGCTTTCACCGCCCACAGATAATTTCCGGACGAAGCATCAGCAGGTGCTTGGTTGTGCAGGTAGAACAGCCATTTCCCGTTTGGCGACCATCCTGTAATCTCCACCGCGCCGCTTGTTGTAATCTGCTTGGGCTTCGCCTTCGGGTCGCCCCCGTCCAACAGCCATAATTGCGCGTTGCTGGTAAAAGCCACGCTGGCTGGTACGCTCGCCTGAAGGATCCTTTCGGGCGTCTGAATCTGTCCGGCCGCAGTGCCGATCCCGCTGCCCGCAAACAGCATGGCTGCTGCGCAAACGATACCGGATAGGATGGAAACACATTTCCGCATCGAATTTGCCCCCTCATTGTTATTCACTCGTACGACGCATTTCAGCTGTCTTTTGTTACCGTCCTAACAAAAAAACGCCAGGGGAGACGGTTTCTCAATCCCTAGCGTTTTCCAATCGCGTTTCTTTTATGTGGCATTTACACAGAGGCTGGCTCCAGGAGCAAAAAGAGATTGCCGTACAGATCGGCAAAAATGGCTTCGCGCCCGTACATCTGATCACTAGGCTCGGTGACAAAGCGTACTCCCCGTTCGCGGAATGCCGCATACGTCTGGTCAAATTGATCCGTTTCCCACACCCACATCGGATTTTTGCCTACCAGTCCCAGCATTTTCTCCGCCGTCTCCTGATCGTGCCAATGCGTCGGGTCATGCAGCACAATCTCCACATCCTGTCCCGGAAGCCCGATCGTAAGCCACCAGGCTCCCGAGTCCATTTTGGCACTCATTCGCGTTTCAAAGCCAAGCTTTTCCGTGTAGAATTGCAGCGCTTCTTCGCAATCCCTGACGTACAGCGTGACATGGGCCAGTCTTCTCAGCATACCTTTGCCTCCGTTACTGTTTTTGAAAAAGTAAGTCCCTTCCAGCCGCCCGCTTTACGCTTGCCGCAAATAATCGATCACGTCGACCATTTCTTTCGGAAGCGGCGCTTCAAACTGCAGGCGCTCCCCTGTCCGCGGATGGTCAAATCCCAGTGTCTTGGCGTGGAGCGCTTGTCCATCCAGATCAAGCGTATTCTTCGGGCCGTACTTCGGATCGCCTGCCAACGGGTAGCCGATGTATTTCATATGTACGCGGATTTGATGGGTTCTTCCCGTCTCCAGCTTCAACTCAACCAGCGTGTACTCTTTAAAGCGTTCCAGCACGACAAAATGCGTCACAGCGGGCTTGCTGTTTTCAAAGACGACCGCCATCTGCTGCCGGTTTTTCGGGTCCCGGCCGATCGGCGCGTCGATCGTCCCCATTTCATGCGGGATTACCCCGTGGACGATCGCCACGTACTTGCGGTCTACTGTATGCTCCTTCAGCTGGTGGGCAAGCGACAGATGCGCTTTGTCGTTCTTTGCCACCATCAACAGTCCGGACGTGTCCTTGTCGATGCGGTGGACGATGCCCGGTCTGAGGACGCCGTTGATCCCCGACAAATCCTTGCAGTGCGCCAAGAGGCCGTTCACCAGCGTCCCCGAATAGTGTCCCGGCGCCGGATGAACGACGAGGCCGCGCTGTTTATTCACGACTACGAGATCGCTGTCTTCATAAACAATCTCCAGCTCCATCTTCTCCGGCTGGATTTCCATTTCTTTTGGCGGCGGCACCCGCAGCGTCACTTCATCGTCGGCAGACAGCTTGTAGTTGCTTTTGATCGGCTCTCCGTTTACAAAGACCCGGCCTTCCTTGATCCAAGCCTGCACCTGGGACCGTGACCATTCCTCGTTTTGTCCGGTAATAAATTTGTCGATGCGCTCTTTTGCGTCCGATGGCTCCGCCACCCAGTCATACCTTTCAAACAACTCCAAATCGTCCATGATACTCTCCTCTGGTGTAGTCACTCTAGCATCCGTCCCTATCCGTCTATCCATTAAACGGCCTTGCGCTTGCTGTCCAGCAGAACATCGAGCAAAAGCAGCCCCACTCCGATCGTAATCGCCATGTCGGCGACGTTGAAGATCGGAAAGTTGATCACGGTCACATCGACAAAATCGACTACTTTCCCCGTGCTGACGCGGTCAATGAAGTTGCCGATCGCTCCGCCCAAAACCATCGACAGCGCAAGCGACACTCGCGGCTGGGACTTGCCGATCCGAATAAGCGAAATCAAGATTCCGACCACGACCGCGATCGTGATCACGACAAACAGCACGCGTTGATTCGCCAGGATGCCGAAAGCGGCCCCCGTATTGCGATGAGACGTCAAATGTAGCACATCCTGAATCAAGGGAATCGACTGTCCCAGCTCCATATGTTTTACCACCAGAGACTTGGTCCACTGATCAAGCGCAATAATGGCGGCAGCGATGATAAAGTACATGAATGGAAGTCCTCCTTAGTCCGACTACAGACAGCCGCTTAAGATACACGTCAAAATAATATTTTACCATAGGTGGAATCGCTCAACAATGCTGCCCGGCTGCCCCTCAGCCTCGAAGCAGCCGCGACAGCTTTTTGTAATAGCGGTATCCGCGGCGGATTCCTTCCAACAGCCACAGCGGCATTTTCCAGCCGCGGTCCTTGACAAACGGCAGATAAAACCGGTAGTACGCTCTTCGCAGATCCCGCCACTTGCTGTCCGGCTTGTCCCTCTTGTAGTAATCGGATACGTCGATCAGATAGCCGCGGCCGCGATCCATCAAGACGTTTTTGCCGTGTACGTCATGTGGAAATAATCCTTTGGAGCGAGCCTCTTCCAATGCCGCTTCGACATCCTCGATCACCTGGGGAGGGACGGGGATCCCGTAACGAAAGCAATCGTAGAGGGAAATGCCGCGTATCCGCTTCAAAACCAGGTAGCACGGCTCCGCCTGGTAGCATACAGGAAACGAGCGCGTCTCACCCAATTTGCGGTAGACCTCGACCTCTTGTTCCCAACCCGGCCGGCCCGGCGCGTACAGCTTTACGACGACGTCGGGATAATCCGGATGCCCAAATACAGCCGCGTAATTCCCCGTACCGACCAATTCCCACGGATAAGGTGTCGACAAAACGACAACAGGATCATCTGGAGAGCGGCTTTCTATTTTTACCTTTTCCAAAAAAGAGGTTAATACATCCCGATCGATGCGCATGCGTCCACTTCTTTCATGATTAGCAAACTGGCCCTGGGCAAAGATGCTGTAATTTCTCCAGCCCGCTCCGACAGACAAAGCTTTTTGCGCTGATCGAACGAGGCTGGGTGGCTTCCTTTGATTCTAGCAAAACGCCAAAACGATCGGCAACTTGCAAAAAGGCCCTTTCACCAAAAAAAGTGAAAGGGCCGGCGATGATAAACGCTGCTGTTCAGGAAAACCAGTCCCGGATGGCTTCTGTCATTTTGTTTAATGCTCCAACGCTCGCGGCCTCGCAGTAAATCCGTAAAAGCGGCTCCGTTCCGGACGGCCTGATCAGTACCCAGTGCCCCCCTTGAAGCAAAAGCTTGATCCCGTCCATTTTGTTTACGCCCACAACATCATAGGGCCCCACTTTTGCTGGTGTAACGGTCCTGACTTGCTCCAGCAAAGGCGCTTTTTCCGGCAAACGGATGTCCATGCGCGTACTGAACAGTTCGCCAATTTCATCGTACACATCCCGCAGGGTCTGGTCGATTCCCTTCTTCTCCCACGCGCACATCTCCGCCAGCAAAAGGTTGATCAGGATGCCGTCCTTTTCCGGGATGTGGCCCAAAATACTGGCTCCGCCGCTTTCCTCGCCGCCGAGCAGGACCCCGCCGCGCATCATTTGCTCACCGATATGCTTGAATCCGACAGGCGTCTCTACCAGCTCCAGATCATAGCGCTCAGCCAGCCGATCCAATAAGTGAGTAGTGGCCACCGTCCGGACGATTCTTCCGCGCAGCCCCCTGTTTTTTACGAGATGATGGGCGATCAGGACAAGAACGGCATTGGGCGTCAAATACTGGCCAAACCGGTCAACGACGCCAAAGCGGTCCGCATCGCCGTCATTGGCCAGGCCTAACGCCGCTTTTTGCTTGATCACCTCCTGTTTGAGCAAAGAAAGGTGCTGATCCTTCGGCTCGGGCAGCTGTCCGCCGAAAAACGGATCAGCCGTTTCCCGAATCCCGCACGTTTCCACTCCCGCTTCAGCCAGCATCCGACTGACGTAGCCGATCCCGGCACCGTGCATCGGATCGACCACAACGCGCAGACGAGCCTGTTTCAACACGTCAAAATGAATCATGCGGCGGAGATGGGCTTCGTAGTGCGGCCGCAAAACGATCACATCAAGAAGCTTGCGGGATGCAGCCTCCTCAGGGGGGATCGACAGTACTTCCCCCTCATTTTGAATACGACGGATTTCCTCCTCAAGCCTCTCGGTGATCTCCGGCGTCGCCGGCCCCGCGTAATCGGGAATGTACTTGATGCCGTTGTATTCGGGCGGATTATGGCTGGCCGTAATCATGATTGCCCCGCTCACGGCAAAATGTTTGACTCCAAAAGCAACCACAGGAGTGGGGACAGATTCGTTCGCCAAATACGCCCGGATGCCGTTGGCGGCCAGAACGCCAGCAACGGCAAGCGCGAAACGCCTCCCCAGAAACCTGGTGTCATGACCGATGATAATTCCCTGTTCTTCCTGACCGATTCCCTTCGTATAGGCAGCAATGGCTTGGGCCACGACCCGTACATTTTCCATCGTAAACTCGTCAGCCACGATGGCTCGCCAGCCGTCCGTGCCAAAGCGTATTGCAGTCACATTGTCTCACCTCAGCTCTCTTGCTTCATTTTCCTCGGCTCCTTTGTCATGCATCATGGCTTGTAAGGCTGTATCTTTTCTTCCACTAGCATTTTACGCGTCGAATTTCCTTTCGATGACCATGGACAAGCCGCGATCATTTGCCTGAACGCGAGCGGAGAGCCTCTGCTGAAATCAAATCCGCCAGCGGCAGCCTCTCCCTGCAAAGGCAATCGACGATGCGGACAAGCATGTACGCTGCATCCAGCTTTGGATGGAAGCACGGCCCATCGGTTCCCTCGCTTGGAGCATGGCAAAACATCTCGAGCAAACGGACAAGCTGCTCTTCCGTCAACCGCTCGCCTGTATGACAAAACAGTTCAAGCCCTTCCCCGTTTGGCAGAAGACGTACCCCCATATCAGCCTGACAGCTCCTGACGCCATCGGCAATCGACCCGACCATCGCGGTAATTCCCAGCTCAGCCAATACCGGATACAACAGGCCAAGCAAAAAGCGGGAATCGCATTCAATCAGCAGCTTATAGCCTTTTTCCCTGATCGCTTCACGGTTCACCTGCATAAGCAGCGCCTCTATGTACGCATCCTGGACGCGATGCTCCACATGCAGCTGGCCCAGGTGACGCAGGGAGCGCCCGTACCTTTCCTGCCGATAGGCGAGCTCGATGCTTTGCTGCATCTCACGGGTGATGGGCAAACCATTTTGGTCGACAAACAGAAGCGTTACTCGCTTTTCGCCCGGCAGCTTTGCCGTCTGAATATGGATGCCGCCTGTGCAGGAGGTGCTTTGTACGCCGTAGCGCAGCAGAGGGGCACTGCCGACACCGATATCGACCGTGTCAATCCCCGCTGAACACAAGCTGGTCATGATACTGTGTTTGAGCAATTGAGCAAAGGGATGCTCGCAAGCGCAAAGCGCAACCCGGCTGCCCATCGGCAGCTCGCAGGCGTAGGCCCCAGCCAGACGGGTGACGAACTCCGGGGTTATATCGACATTCCCAACCCCCGCAATCCCTTGGTTCCCAAACAAGCTCCTCGGCTGTTTGTTGCCGTAAATAACCGAGTGGTTCACCGTCGCCGCTTCCTCAATCGCTTTGTGAGGCCAGATCGACACACCCGCCTTGACACTGGCAGCGCGGCCGATACGGCAGCCATCTCCCACAACCGCGTTCTCCCCGAGCAGGACACAATCGCCGACGCTTGCGTTCCTCCCGACAATGCTGCCCAAAACCTTCGTCCCCGTCCCGACATAGCTGTTTTCCCAGAGGATCGCCTGGGTCAGCACAGATCCCTCCGATACGACGGTCTGACTCCCGATGACGGAGTAAGCCCCGATGGATGTCCCCGTTTGCAGATGAGCCCCCTTGCCGATCAAAAGAGGACCCTCCAGCCTTACGGACGCATCGATTGCAAGGTCCCCTTCCACATAAATTCCGGGAGCGAGCTGTCTGGCATGGATGGCTTTGTTCGTCTTGCCGTCCAGCAGATCGCATTGGACCTGCTTGTATTCCGGCAAAGAGTCGATGCCTGACCAGTACTCCGTCATCACGTAACCGCCAAGAGGCATTCCTTGGCGGAAAAGAGCGACAGCCAATTGCTCCGGTCTCAAGAAATTCACCTCTGCCTGAAGTACTGAGAAAATCTCCGGCTCCAGCAAAAAAATTCCCGTTCCCACACCAAAGCTGTCTTTTCCGCCTGTTTGATCAGCTACCCCTGCTATTACCCCATCACGATTTGTCCAGACCTGAAGGCCCTCCGAGCAGGCCCTGCCGCCAGACAGCACAAACGTTGCCATGGAACGTTTTTCCCGGTGGAAGCTCAGCGCTTCCGACAGATTGCAATCGGTCAAAATGTCTCCGCGGATCACAACACATGTATCATTCAAAAATTCTGCCAGGCTCTGCTGATTGTTTTTATCCCCAGCAGTCTGCCTTTGCTCTTCGAAATAGGTCAGCGACACGCCAAACCGGGAGCCGTCGCCAAAATAGTCCCGAATGAGATCGGGACAGTATTGCAGCGAGACGCCAATATCGGCAATGCCATGCTGTTTTAACAGCTCGACGGTATACGCCATGCAAGGGCGGTTTAACAATGGCAGCATTGATTTTGGGGTATGCACGGTCAAGGGAAGAAGCTCATCGCCCTTGCCGCCCGCCAGGATTACAGCCTTCATCCACGGTACCTCCTCCTATAACAATCGTCCGGACCCCCGGGAAAGAAGCATACGTTCACTTTATTCCGTTCATCCGGCCAATAGAACAAACGAGCGTATTCCTGTTTGAAAAAGATTATGCCCTCCATACGGACCGCACCTGAATGTGCTCTTTGCCGGAACAACTGATTCCCGGCAGGCAGCGTTACGGGCTCTGAACGCAAGACGGGGCAAAACCGACGATGGTGAAACAATCCAAAATCAACAAGATACGTACCTCCCGGGCAAAGGTGCTCGACAAGAATGTCTCTGTCATCATCCTGAATGTACATTTCTCTCACTGAGTCATGCGGTTCACCATTGCTGCGGAGTTTCGCGGCATCGTAGATACGAAGCCCTGGTGTCACTTCCCGTTCGTCAGCCGACAAATAGGAAGCTATCATTCTCAGCCGGACTGTGCTAATGTCCCACCTGACATAAAGGGCGTCAGGTCTTTGTACTGAGGCCAAAACTCTGTTGTGGCCAAACGGAAACGGGCTCTCCTGAGAATCGGAATTCAACTGTGAATGAATTGGAACTGATCGCATGAGCACCGTACATCGCTCCCCTCCGTCGTATTTCCCTACGAGTTGGTTCTCACTGATACTCCGCAGGCTGTTTATGGATCAACCACCATTGCAATCATAGCGAAAGCGGCAGACAAAAACTGTCGAACCCTGCAAACGCATCGCTTGTTCTTTTGTCGAGTGAACACCTCTTTTTCGCCATCATCGTACAAAAGTCGTTGAGAACGACTCCGTTGGAGGGTATCACGATTGATTTGCAGAATTTTCAACAAAATGGAATTTTATGAATAAGGGGAGCATTGTGGTGAATGCATTGCAAGTGGATATCGAGCAATATCGCGGAAGCTCAAAAGAGATCGGAGGGAATGGAAATCTTTCTCTCGACATCGTAAGCGGCTATTATCAGTCCAATCAAACTACATAACCATGCTAAAAAAAGAGCCCACCTGTGCGGTGGTCCCGGTCTAGAAAAATTTTTTCCGATCACGTTCTTCTTTCAGTATTTCCACTGCTTCCCGGAAACGCAGCGAGTGAATGACTTCCCGTTCCCGCAGGAATTTCAGACCGTCCTGGAGGTCAACGTCATCGGTCATATCGATCAGCCACTGATAGGTCGCTCTCGCTTTCTCTTCCGCGGCAATGTCCTCGTACAGATCTGCGATTGGATCGCCCTTGGCTTGAATATAGGTTGCCGTCCAGGGAACACCGGATGCATTTTGATAAAATAATGCCTTGTCGTGGTTGGCGTAATGATCGCCCAGCCCATTCTCTATCATCTGCTCGGGCGTGGCGTCCTTCGTCAGTTTGTATACCATCGTCGCGATCATTTCTAGATGAGCGAACTCTTCCGTACCGATATCTGTGAGCAAACCGATTACCTTGTCAGGAATCGAATACCGCTGGTTCAGATAGCGGAGAGCTGCTGCCAGTTCGCCATCTGCGCCACCGTACTGCTCAAGCAGGAATTTTGCCATGCGCGGGTCGCATTTGCTCACGCGGACCGGATATTGCAATTTCTTTTCATATACCCACACGATGTGTTCTCCTCCTCGTCTTTATACCTGCCAGGGCCACGGAGTGTCGATCCACTGCCACGGGTATCCTGAGAAACTGAGGCCAAACTGCAGCAGCGGACCGTAGCTTGCTTCAAACTCGCAGGCTACCTTCCAGCGCTCTTCGGATATTTGGTTGAATTGCTGCAGCGCGTCGGCGTCATTGCTGTGGGTATCCAGATAGAGCGTTAATTCGACCAAGACGAAATCAAGCGCCTGCAGTTCATGCAGCAGTTGGTAGTAACGCTCGTCAACAGGCCTGGGTTCATTCATTTTTTTCTCCTCCCTTCGCTCCTGTCGCCGCGTCCCTCATATGGGCTGTACAGCTCTGGCCACAGTGTGCCATGAAAAAGCGCCTCACGGGGTGAAAACTGCGGCAAATTGGGAGGTTGAAAGTGGATGAACAGCTCCGGCGGAACCACATATGTCTTCACTCGCTGCGGGGGGCAGGGATCAAACGGGCTGACATACGGATAGTAGACACGGTACTGGGAGTACAATGCTGGAACCTCCTTGGGAATAGGTCTTTGACTAACCACTACCACTCTATGACAATCACCCATGCCCGGTGTTGGGCAAACGCCCGTTTCGCAGTTAGACCGCCCGTGAAAAGGAAAGCGGCTGTTCCTTCTGCAGCATTGCCGCCTTTGGAACAGCCTTTTCAGAATTCTCGCGAGATTTTCTTGCCTGCTACCTAAAGAAAGCCTCTACAGTCTCATTGACGAAGTTTGCCTTCTCCATCGAAAGCACGTGTCCCGCGCCTCGGACCAAGTGCGTTTCTATTCCGGGCACAAGCTTCTTCGCCCGTTCCAACGCCTCTCTCGGATTGTAAATGACTTCTTCATCGCCCATCATGACGAGCAGGGGAACGCAAATCGATGCCAGCTCCTCGTCCGTAAAGACGTAAGGAAACCCGTTTTCTTTCGGAATTCCGCTTCTGGCTTCATCCTTCCACGCCACCGCTTCGTGAAACTGCTCGGAAAACGTCTCTGGCAGCAGATAGCGGCCCGCAAACATCCAGTCCAGAAATGCTTTCACGCCATTCGGCTGAAGCAACCCGAAAGCGTATGTATAAAAATCCTGATGAAAATGGACGAACGACTCGGCAGGGCTGATGACGACCGCTCGCTCGATTCGCTCGGGTGCGCGTACGAGCAGATTGACTGCATGCATGCCGCCAAGCGACAAACCAACCAACCGCGCTCTTCCGATCCCCAGCTGGTCAAATACCTCCAGCAGCCACGCAGCGTATTCGGCCCTGCTGGAGCACCCTGGGCCGGGAATGCTCCTGTTCTTGTCTCCCAAAATATCTACCGCAATGATCCGATAGCGGCGGCTCCACGCTTCCGCATTCGGAAACCACATCGTCGAGCTGAACAGGGCACCGTGCAGCAGCACCAAAGGAGGCGCATCAGCCGGGCCGCTGGCGATAATATGGGTCATGCCGAATGTTGTCGGTACGTAAAACGCCTCGTACGGAACAGGCCACAGCGCGAGACTGGCTGCGTACGCTTCTTGAAAGCGCTTCCCTCCCTCGCCAAGATCAGGGTATGCTTGATCGTTAAGATGTTCAAGCTGCTTTTTTTCCATCTCTCATTTCCACCCTTTCGACAGTCGATAAGTACGTTCCAATTTATGGATGGGTCGGGCAAATAAAATAATACAGATTTCAATTTAAATATATTACAGTTTTTAAAAATTATCAATATCATGATTTTATGATATAAAACAGATATATTATTTTTATTGTAACAGATATTTATTCAACAATGTCACTCTGCTTTCCAGCTCTAAAACAGGAGCGAGTCTTTGCCTCCTGTCGATATTGGTCTTTCATCGGAAAATGCGTACGAACACGCTAGTGATTCATCCATCTTAATAGAAGAAACTCGTTTAAATTTATTTCTCAGTATGAACCGCATTTATCTGCGGTTCTTTTTTACTTTAATGATTTAAGCTTTACCTCATCTACTTATGTGCGTTGTCAGTTTGGTTGTCAAAGGCGTTGTCGATCATAACGTCCTGAAATTCGGAACGACTGGTTTCCACTTAATACAACGGCGGGTTCCATGTCAGCTGCTTCATTACTTCGTTGACCTTCTTTGAACACCCTGCAAAACCAGGTTATCGTGTAGCCGGAACATCTGAACCTGCCCACGGTGCGACCATATCACAAAGTATTCCCTCTGATCGTGGAATTCCCTCACGATACGACCCCATTCTGTAGCAGCTCTTTGGCCGCCTGTTTATTGCACAATAGAAATGCCTAATATTGCAGCGTAAAAATGCTCAAGACAGATACAAAAAAGGCACTTGTCAGCATCAATACTTCCTCCTACCGTTAGGTTTGGGACAACTTAGCGAAGGAGAATGGAAAGGATGCTGAAAATGCCTCAACAACACTATATCAGGTTTTTACGCGAAGTAGAAGGATGCTCGGTAAACGAGATTGCAGAACGTGTGGGTGTTCACTGGCGGACTGCCAAAAAATATGCCGATCAAACGGATTGGAATGCCTCGCTGAGAAAACGAAAGGGCAGAAGTCGTGTCATGGGTCCGTTTATGGAGATCGTCGATACCTGGTTGGAGGAGGACCGTTTGGTCCCCCGTAAGCAGCGACACACAGGTGTGCGTATTTTCCAACGTTTGCGCGACGAGCATCAATTTACAGGTGGACAACGTACAGTATTGGCCTATGTGCAGAGACGAAAAAATGAAATGGAACTGAACCGTGCCAAAACGTACGAACGGTTAGAACATCCACCAGGTGAAGCACAAGTGGACTTTACAACCATTGAAGTATGCCGAGATCATCAGTTGCTCACATACAAACTGCTTGTAATGTCTTTTCCGTACAGCAATGCCGCCTTCGTTTATCCGACACCGGCGGAGAATCAGGAATGCTTTTTGGAGGCGATGAAGCTGTGCTTTGAACAAATGGGAGGTGTTCCGCAGCGAATCTGGTTTGACAATCTCTCCGCTGCCGTCGTTCATATCGAGAAGCAGGGCGAACGGCAATTAACGGAAGGCTTCCAGCGATTCTCCGCTCACTACCGGTTTGAAGCTGTCTTTTGCAACCCATACAGTGGCCATGAGAAAGGGCACGTGGAGAACAAATGCGGGTACTCCAAGCGCAATTGGGCCGTGCCGATTCCCATCTATGAAAGCCATGAACAGTTAGCCGCCTACTTCGCCGAGCAAGCAAGACGAGATCGTGATCGTCAGCATTATGCCCTAAATCGTTGCATCGCAGATCTGTGGGAGGACGATCGCTGTAAATTGCTTACCTTGCCGGAGCATGGATTTGAGGCTTTTCGCTTGGGTGCTGCAGTGGTGAATAAGTATGGAGAGATTCGGATGGATGAAATGACGGTTCCGTTGCTGGGGATGGCAATACCAGGCAGCGAGGTACTGATCCAAATGTTTTGGGATCGCCTCGTCATTCTAAATGGCCAACACCAGCTAATTCGGGAAGTACCTAGACCTTATACGGGACGAACTGTGGACGTTCCGTGGTCACAAGTATGCGCTGGATGGCTGAAAAAACCACGTAGTGTGACGCACTCACAGTTTCTCCGTATGCTACCGGAGATCTTGCAAGGGTATGTAACCGTGAAGGATCTGACAGAGCGAAAAGATCGTCTTCAGGCAATGTCGCACTGGTGTGACATTTACACCATCGAACAGATTCAGGAGGTAATTGCTCTACTAGGCCAAGACACACCGGTTACACGTATCACGGCCGTACTAGGCGTAAAATACGGCAGTCGTGACCTCCCTGTCACGTGGGAGGAGACGCTGTCCCCTCCGGGAACTCGCGTAGAAGGATCCCTCCAACGCTATAATCAACTTGTGGGGGTGAGCTGAGATGCCGACGGCATTGGGAGATCTGTGCCGGCAACTCCGATTGGCGCATGTCGTGGACTACGTATCCGTTCAGCAGAATGAACAGATTCGCGGCATTGTGGAGCAAATCCTTGTTGCGGAACTCGACGGTCGTCGCCGTGCCAAGTTAGGTAAGCTTGTTCAGCAGGCAGGGTTCCCACATAGTAAGACTTTCGAGGGGTATGTGTATGACCATATCTCTTTCCCGAGTGGCAGTAGCCCAGAGCTGCTCCAGGAATTGGATTGGCTCGAACGCAAAGAAAATTTACTCTTAATGGGTGCCGTAGGCACAGGAAAAACCCATATGGCAACGGCACTGGGCGTGGAGGCTTGCCGCCGGGGCAAGGCGGTACAGTTCTACCGGGCTTCCGACTTGGTTTCTGTGCTTCAGGAAAAATTTGCGGCGGGAACACTCAGCCGATTTCGCGAGAAATTGAAAAAGATAGATTTACTCATTCTTGATGAAGTTGGCTACGTGCCGTTCAGCCAAACCGGGTCTGAGTTATTGTTTAACGTGATTGCGGATTGCTATGAGCAACAGAGTGTGATTGTTACGTCCAACCTGGAGTTTGGCCAATGGACGTCGGTATTTGGAGACACGAAGCTCACATCGGCGCTTGTTGATCGCCTGGTGCACCACGCTCATATTCTTTCATTTACGGGCGAGAGTTTCCGCTTCAAGCAGGCAATGGATAGGATTCCTCTGTAGTTTTTCAAACAGCTGGCAAGTGCTTAGGCAATTTTAGCTGCAAAACTGAGCATTTTCTACTTGCAAAACACAGCCGCCTCCTTCTCTTGGGCATAAACGATACTGCCCATGGCCCGGATTCCGTTTGCCAGAATACCTGGGATCTTTAACGGGGCTGATTGGGTTAAAGCCAGATCGTCCTTCAAATAGGAAATGGTCTTGTTCAGAATAAACCAGTTGTGCAGCAGTTCCTTTGGCTCCATTCGTATATCACCCACACGAACGTTTGTTTGCGCTTATTATATGCGCATGTTGGACGCTTGAGCAAACAGGAAAAACTCCACAGCTACTTATGTTTCATCGATTCAATCCGTTCCTTCGTAATCTGATAGTAGCCAGGATCAATTTCAAATCCTATAAACTGTCTATCATTGATAATGGCCGCCTGTGCTACCGGACCGGAGCCGAGAAAAAAATCTACAACGAGTTCCCCGCGCTGGCTACTATTTAAAATCATCGGGGCAATTAATTCGGGTAGCTTTTCAGTCGGATGAACCGTTTTGTTTCCTGATATCTTCGGTATACTCCATATGTCCCTCGCCTTTCTCGTACCGATCCGTCTGGCTTTCTGTTTTCCTTTTACCGCAAAAATTATGAACTCATGCTGGAAACGATATTGCCACCCCATCCCCATATGCACCTTGTCCCACACAATGCAATTCTTGATTACAAAGCCTACCCGCTGCATCCATAGGGAAATGAGAGGGTACATGCGCCAATCAATACATACATAGATATGACGCCCTGGTTTCAAAACCCGGTAAGTTTGCCGTAACCATTGAAAGGTAAAACGCTGGTAGTCCCTGTGCGGGAGATTGTCATTAGCGATAATGTTGAACCGGGGCCTTTTCGTTTTGGTTTGAGTCGTTCCGCCAAATCCGAGATTGTACGGCGGGTCGGTCACAATTAGGTCTACAGAGTTGTCTTCAATTATCTGCTTAGCTCCTTCGATACAATCCATGTTGTAAATCAATGTTGATCCTCCGATAGAACATTTGTTCGTTTTTTGGTTATAAAAAATTCCCTCCCCCGGATGACTCCGAAGGAGGGATTTTTTATTTTGATGATTCTCTTTTCTTTACACTTCTTATTTGATAGAGAAAAAATCAGTTACTACAAGCAAGTTAAAAACACGTCTACCCTCTTACTGAGCAACTACAAATCCTAATGCATTATGATGTTCCATGGGTCTGCGGGATCAACCTCTCCCCTAATAGTGTAGCTCTCCTCTCGAGTTCCACCAATTCCAGGAATATCATATTTGATCGTGCCCTTTCCTTCGGCGGTAAGGAAAGTGGAACCTCCTACTCTCTTAGTGTCTGCTTTCTGGGAAGAGTAGGTAACTGATGCAAATACGGAACTATGCTCCTGCCAGACATCGTCTTTATCTCCGCTAATTTTAAAATGTCGATTATCTTTAGTTACATTATCAACAACCACTGTAATCGCTGCGTGTGCATGTATTCCCCAACTATAATTTTTCTTAAAGTTATACTTATATCCTGAAGCAGCCAATGATTCAGTTTTTACTTTAGACGTAGGAGTAACTTCCACACTATAAGTTATTGAGCTACCATCTGAAAACTTTAAGACTACTGGTTTATTTGGAGAAACCTTGACACCATCCGAATTAGTCTTTTTGTATTCTTGAAGTTTCTGTTTTTCTAAGTTAGCATTAAATGCATCAGGAATTTTTTCCGTTTGCTTACTTTTGTTGGAATCGAGAGTTTGTGCTTCAACTATTGTGTTGGCAAATAAGCCAAAGCACAAAGAAGCAGTTAAAGCTAGCGATAACAATGCTTTTTTCATGACAATTACTCCCCAATCTGTAATTTATTTTTAAGGAGGTTATTGATTATGGCTGATTTTCTTCGAATCTTGTTTGTAGTTGCATTAAACGCAGCATTTTGGATCTTGGTTGTATATTGTGCTATATGGTTGTACAAGAAAACAAAAAGGAAATAAACCAATAATTTCCTCCTCCCATTCTTACTATACAATTTGGTATGAATGGAAGTCAATGTAAATTAGATAGTTCTTCTGCAAAACATTAAATTACTCTTCTTCTACTTGATTTTATTGGTAGAGAAAGTAGAATTTCTTTTTAAACCTCGCAATTGTGACTTTAATGACCAAAAGAAAACCAAATCAACACTTGAATATTTAAGCAAATGTATTTTATCCTACCCTCCCTCGGATTCCACCGAAGGAGGGCTTTACTCATTGTCGCGGTATCCCCGCAGCATCCCGCAGAGCGTTGGCAGCGTAGTGCGCAGCCGCTTGTACTTGCTTGTCCCCGCTGGCGATCCAGAGCGCTCCAAGTACGCCGATCACCTTCTCGGCAGCCGCTTTGTCGATTGTGTTATTAACAGGCTTTTCCACATTTTGCACAGCTGTATCCCACCACCCCTCATTGCCTAGACCATCGTTGAGGTCTACCTGGTGACCAGCAAGCTCCTGCCCGTTCTTGTACTGGTAGAGGTTCGTTGCGTACGAAAGCCGCCCCTTGCTCCAAGCATATGTCTGCCAGAAGTGAGAGCAAGCCCCGCGACGAGCCATTTCCTCAATGACAGCATAGGAGCCGTACACCCCGACAAAATAGCCGGGGAGCTCCTTCGCAGCTGCGCGAAGGTAGGATTCTATGGCTGCGTAATCCTTCGGCTGCGCGTCGTAGTCTACAGCGAAGTAGATGGCCGTCCCCTCCGGCTGGCCGATCTGCTTGGCCTCCTGAAAGGCTGCCTTGCCGTCTCTTGTCCCATTGGCCGCACCGCCCGCAGCGTCATTGGTGCCCCGCTGGAAAACGGAAACAATCTTCATGTCTGCCGCCGTGATCAGCTCTGCCTCGCTGCGCGTCAACCGCTTCCACGACATGCTGCTCGGAACGAGATATCGGCAGACGAATTTCATGCCTGCCGCTGCCATCGCCTTTGCTCTTTCAGCCGTCAATGGGACGGCGCAATCAATGCCCTTAGTTGTTGCTGTCACGCTGATTCCCCCTTTCGTTTAGTTGCTCCATCATCTGCTTAAAGAAGGCCGGAAACGGAACACCGGGATGACCGAGGTTTTCAAGAATGGAGAATCCTTCACGCCCTATATAGAAGTACAATGCCAACGTTCGGAATACTGGCGTATCATTCCCCATGAGTTGATCCAACATGACCGCCATTCCGACGACTACAAGAATGACGCTCTTCCTGATCCCGCCCCAAAACATGACTTCCGAGTCAACACTTTTGGACCGAACGGCCCCGAGTAAACCGGTAAAATAATCTGCGATCATTGCGTAAACCAGAAGCTTGAGTGTAATATCCCACCCGCCCAGGAACGCGCTGAGTGTCGATCCAACTACGGCCACCACGCCGCCAACTGTCGTTTCCTTTCCGTTTGCTCCAATCGCTGCTGTGATAAAAGTATCTTTCATACTCAATGGTTTTCCCTCCTTGTCCCCATTAGGGAAAAATAAGGGAGCCACTCCTGCAGCTCCCCATGAAAAAACGCCTCTCTCGATTTGAGAAAAGGCGTTTACGCTACTTCTTGAGCAGCGAGATATTCAGCTACCGGCACGCGGTAAGCTTCCGGGACCACTTTCTCCCCATCAGCTCCTGTCGGCTCGATCAGCCAACCACCGGACTTGACCAGAATAGCATAGGGCGCGATCATATAAGGTCTCACCATCATTGCTCACCTCCCTTCAAGGCTTGTACCTCTGCCTCCAGCGCCGCGATCTTGCCGACCAGTTCTGTATGATTCTTCGTGAATTCTTCCCGCATGGCCGTCATTTCCGCATCCATATAGGCGATTGTTTCATACAGCACTTGAATTTCTGCCGGCAGACCCTCCGTGTGTCCCGGCGTCTCTACCAGCTCGTCAAAAGTTCCGTCAGGATTTCTTTTTCTGTATCGCACTACTTAAACACCCCCACCAGCATTGTGGCTGCTTGAGTTGAACTCGTGTTCGTCCTGGACAGTGTTTTCTTAAACACTACATCTGCTTTTGGTGCAGCTGCCGTGCCGATGAACTGGTCCTCAGTAATTTCGGTATTCAGATCAACGCTGTCTTTGGTCATGGCCACGTATTGCTCCGGCTGCCCCGGTCTCAACAAAAGATGCCTCTGCATCGATAACCAGGTCTCCCTTTTCTCGTTTCTGCCAAGCAAGGATTTCCTTGGCTGAGCCGAGAGGCGGGAGAATTCGATACCGAGCAACGGCTTTCTTCATGGGTACTTCTGTTATTACGTTATTGATGTCAAATTTTTTGCTGTGACAGCTCCAAATTGGTCTCTTGCGGCAATAACAAGTTTGTTGTTTCCATCCTTTAGGTCGCTTACTCTTATGGTAATTGACCAGTTTCCATTTGATGTGCCAATTAGCTTCGTCCCGTTAGAGTTTAGCGAGTATTCCACAGAAACCTTGTCCCCGTCTGGATCAGACGCAGTCCCGGAAAGCGTGATCGTGTCAGGCGGTATCAGGCCGGATTGTACAGGCGTGAAGGTGTCGACTGTGATAACTGGAGGTTTGTTAATTTTGATAGTGAATGATCGCGTTACTACGGCTGATTTACCACCTTGAGAATCCTCTGCCCATACGGAAAGCGTGTGCGTAATCCCCTCGTAAAGTGCATCTGACACCATAGTTGTGCCATCATACAAACGATAGCCCTTCTTTGTGAGTGTTTTTCAAAAGAGAAAGGGACTATTCCCATTAGATACTCCAGAAGCAAGGTTATGTTCAGTGCCGTTGTTAATCTTGTACTTGATCGTTACTACATCGCCGCTGTCTTCATCTGTCGCACTTCCCGCGACTGTGAATGTGCTCTCTTCGGTTAACACTTGGTTATTGGATGTTGACAGGGATACCGTTGGAACAGAATTAAGCACCTCAAGAACAGGCCGCCAGCCCACAGAACTCATACTGTTATTGTTTCCGATTATCCCAATATATCCAGCTGGAAGGTATCCTCTTGTTCTTCTGGTTTTAGAAACTTCGTTCTCAATTTCCTGTACCATTGTAAGTACATACATCCAATTTCAGAATCGATTGAGTTCGCCCTTGAATTGGATATTCCAAGCATCCAAGTCTCCGTAATCGCTTCTGAAATCACTACTACTTGGTATAGGAAGGCCAGGAATGTTAGCTTTGTTTAATACATATCTGTTCCACTCGTTGTCTCCTGACTGTGCGTCTGAATTAGTCATGCCGCCTGTCAAAACTCTCAGGGTATACCTTTTTCCATCAATTGTAACGCGAGTTCCTGTGATTCTTCCCAAATTGTCCATTTCGACAGGCCGGAAATAGCACAAAATCGCCCGATCGCAAATCAGAAGTGTTATATTTCCATCACGTATTTTGTGCCAATACAACTGATTTTCTTCTACTGGATCAGTGTTTCCGATGTACCACTTACTTGCAGGTTCACCGAAAGCCGAAGGTAGGTTTCCTTTTCCGATGTTATAATTTGGAACTTGGTCTGGAACATGGCTTTGTTGGTCTTGGAAGAGCCGTGGAGTCGCGGTATAACGTCCCGAGTTTTTGGCCGGTCTACTTTGACCAATATTGCGGAAAAAGTGGTTACTTCTCCAGAATTGTCCCGGAGAGACACCTCAAACTGGTTCCTGTCATTGATGTAGTCTGACGCTCGGAACGTGTAATCCACCGGCGAGTTTCTGGCAATCGAAGTCCAGTCTTTTTTGATGGTCCCGTTCAGTTTAATTTGGTACTGAAGAGTGTCTTCCGGATTTGGATCATCTGCTTTCAGGCGGATCGTGAAGTCGTTTGTCCCTGTGTAGACGGCCTGCCCTTCTACTAACGGTTGATTATTGGCTGCCAATGAAACGCTCAGCGTCGGGCTTAGGTTCCTGTCTGTTTCCTGGATCGCGAAGCTTATGCCGTCGTTCCCGTAGTTTGCGGCAAAATCGACTCTTTCTGCTGTAGACCCGTCAAAAACTTCTGTGTAGCCACTTGTCGGGTTAAGGGTTACTCCGTTTCTTGCGGCAGTGTTTGAAGAAATTGAGTCGGTACGTTTTCACGGAGAAATCCATGTAAACAGTGAACACTTTTACTGTTGAAAAGGTAATTTTTCCGGGAGTCTTGTTTACCTCCAATGTGCTTCCGTTCAGTGTGTAATTTTGAACAAAAAAAGACCCGCTTTTGCAATTGCAAACGAGTCTTTCCTGTCCGTATTATCTTCTCTTGGTTATCCGTCCGGAGCCCCCTACTTTGGTACGCGGCGGCGATTTGCTTCGGGGTGTCGAAAAGATCGACGACTTTTTGCTGGAGCTGCTGTCGGAAATGCTGCCGCTTTTGCTTGAAGAGCGGGTAATTTTCCCCTTCTTGCCTGACGGTGTATCCACTGCCTTCTTGGTGATGCTGCCATCGGCGCCAACCGTCGTATCTTTCCCTTTCGTTCCCCGTTTGATAATGCTGCCCGTTCCCTGTGTTGTGATCGGCGGAGTCTTTTTTATCTCCTCAGCGGTAGGCGTACGGTACGTCCCTGACGGTTTGTACACATCTTTGGTGGTATAGCCGCGGTACGTACCCGGATAGCTTTTGTGACCATCGAACAAATCATTTAGGATACTGGCGAGGATATACCCTTCCAGGAATGGAGGATTATAATTTTGTCGAACAAATTCCTTGCTGTCCACTTCGATCAGCGTGTCTGACGGCTTGGCCTCATCCTGCTGCAAATGATACCATTCATCTGCGTAGACGAGAAACATATGTTTCTCGTCCTCTTTGGAGATTTCGTCCGGCTCTCTTTGCGCGGACAACTCCTGGGCAACTTCCGGCACTGTTTTGTTCTCAGCGCGGTAAATGCGGGAGGTTTGGCCTCCGTCCTTGGATATTACAGATTCCAGCGGATAGGTTTCCCCTACTGATTGGGTACTGCATCCTGCAAGTGCAAGCAGCAACAGGGCCGGGACCAGGATGAGCTTGATCGCTTTATACAATTCCTGTCGCATGTCTCTCCCCCCTTACGTCCCGCGTATAATCTGCACGTCAGCCGGCAGGATGCTCTCCCCTTCATACAGCATAATGCGCCCGTCTTGCCATTCGATTCTGAGCAGACGACGATCATCTGATTGGAACTGCCAAATATGCTGCTCCCCCGAGGATGGAAACGCAGTGCTTCCCGTCGCGGTCACCTTTCCGGAAAATTGCTCTTCCAGATGGTACGTGGCGTCGTCCAATTCAATCGTGCTCGGGATCTCATCCACTGAATCCAGCCGCCCGTCAATGATGTTATACAGCTGATAAACAGTCCGCTCCCGCTCTTCAATCAAAAGATACCGCACCCGATTGCCATCCTGCAAAGTGAGCATCACGGCGTTTCGATTGAGATTTCGCGTCTTCCCCGTCACTTGATACGTCTCCAGCGAAACCTCGATCACATCTCCAGGTCCGACCGTGAGCAAACTCAATTCCTCTTGAGGAGGCTCATGCTTGGCAAAGATGTTTTGGATTCGCTTCCATACACTCATTCGTGAACCCCTCTCATTCTTTCCGTTACAGGCAGGCTCCCAAAATCAGCGCTCCGACAACATGAAAGGAACCGGCCAGGAGCGCGTACGCTACCTTTCCTTGCTGGGTGCCGTCATCCAGATCAAAGCCCGTAAACGTTTTTAACAGCCTTTCCACGACAAATTCCAAAATGAACAAGATAACGAAAGATACCACGGAAGCAAGCAGCGCTTCCCACAGGTCATTTGACTTCGCAATCGACTGCGCCAGAATGTACCCCTGCGCAAACAGCTTCATGACAAATCTCGTGGTCACCGCTACATTGCCTTTTTTCATTTCCGTCAAATCTTTGTATCTGGTAAACAGGGAGTCTATCCACATGAGCACAAACAACAGGATAGCACCTGCTCCCGTCCAAACGAGCATGGCGAGAATTTCCCTCCAGGCCACTGACAATCCCCCCACGCATCAAAGTTCAGTCGATCTACGTTCTAATCCGCTTTCGCACTTTCGCCGGCACGCCGCATTCCCGGTGACGAAAAAAGGGGAACCGCGCAGGCGGCTCACCCCTCGTACTTTTTCATCAGCGCAGCGAGCTCGTCTTCCACCTGTTGATCTTTGCTCAGTTTGGCGATTTCTTCGTCCAGAGAGGTGCCTTTCTTGTACAGTTCTCCGCTCGCTTCAGCCTCCGCTTCGAGCTGCATCGCCTTTTCTTCCATGCGCTTCAGCCCAGCCATAGCGGTGCTGGAGTCGAATCCGGACATCGATTGGTTGATTTGCTTTTGCGCTTTGGCGGCATTCACGCGTGCGGCCAGTGTCTCGCGTTTGTTTTTCAGCTCGGTAATCTGTTTGCGCATTTCTTCCAGCTTTTCACGCAGCGTATCGGCAGCCGCCTTGTTTTGCTCATAGCTGGTTTTGTATTCAGCCATTTTTTGCTCGGCTGCTTTCTTTTCCTCCAGAGCGCGGCGGGCAAGGTCGATGTTTTTCGCCTGTGCAGCGACATGGGCCTGCTCATCCCGCTTTTTCACCAGAGCTTCCTGCTCTTCATACAGCTGTTTGAATTTCTTTTCGAGCACGATCTGCGCGGCCACCGCTTTTTCCGCTTCGGCCAGGTCTTCCTGCATGTCACGCAGGTATTGGTCGGTCATCTTGATCGGGTCTTCCGCTTTTTCTATAAGCGCATACAAATTCGACATAGTCAGGTCGCGAAGTCTTTTAAAAATGGACATAGGTCTTTTCCTCCTCGATTAAGGAACTTGGAAATACAACTTTTGACGCTGTACCTCTCTATTATATAGGTACGGGTGAAGCCAAAAGAAGTTTCAAAACAATCGAGGCTGCGAAGAATTCTTCACTGCGCTCGAACCTTCCGACAAGGTCGGGACGCTGGTCCTACGAATCCTGTTCGACTTTCACTTTTTTCTCCTGATCGTCCCAGACCAGGTAGGCGTCAAAGCTTGCCTGCCCTCTTTTGAAGCCTTTGATCTTGTTGCTTTTGCCCTGTTCCATCAGCTTTTTGGCATTGGTTTCGGTAATCTTCTTGCCCATGATCAGCTTGGAGATGGTCACGCCGCATTTCGTCTTCTGGTAGTTGCTGCAGCCGTAAAAATCTCCTTTGTCTACCAGATCGCCGCCGCACACCCGGCAGGCTGCCACCTTTTTGCCGAGCCTGAACCGCGAAGTCTGTTTGGGCATCGCCTGGACGTCGTAGTTTTCCAGGCTCCACTCTTTTGATTGCTCCACGGCGTCCTGAACGATCTTGTGGGACAATTTTTTTACCTGCTCCATAAATGCCTGTGCGGACGCCTGCCCCTGGCCAATCTCAGCCAGCCGCTGTTCCCACCGCGCCGTCATTTCAGCGGAGGCGAGAATTTTGTCTCCGATAAGCTCGATCAAAAGAATCCCTTTTTGCGTGGCAAACACCTGATTCCGTTTCACCTCGATGTATTTGCGCTGCTTCAGCATGGTGATGATCCCTGCTCGGGTCGCTTCTGTCCCCAGGCCTTCCGTCTTCATCAGGACCTTCTCCAGCTCCTGATTGTCCAAATGCTTGCCGGCGGTTTTCATCAAGGTGATCAGCTGTCCTTCGGTGTATCGCTTAGGCGGCTGTGTCTTGCTCTCCTTTACCTTGACCTTTTGCACGCTGCCCTCCTCGCCTTCTGCGAGCGGCGGCAGGACCTCATCGTCCCCGTCCTGCTCCTGGTCAAACAGCACGGTTCGCCACCCGGCGCGCACCTGCACCTTTCCTTTGCTGACAAACTCGGCCCGCCCCTCTACCAATGTCAGTACGGTCGTATAGTCAAACAGCGCGCTCTCGCAGTGGGCGGCGATCAGCCTCCGTGCGACCAGGTCGTAAATTTTGCGCTCTTCATCAGACAATTTGGCGACAGTCGGCACCTGCTCCGTCGGGATGATCGCGTAGTGGTCCGTCACTTTCTTTTGGTTGACATAGCGGGCGTTCCCCGCGATCGAGGTCTTCGAAGTCGGAAAATAACCGCTGAACGCGGGCTGCTTTGCCAGCTTTGCGAGAATATCGGGAAAGGTGCGGGCTTCCTCCGAGGTGACAAAGCTGGAATCGGAACGCGGATAAGAAAGATACCCTTTCACATACAGCTTTTGAGCCACTTCCAAAGTCTTTTGCGGCGAGAACTTGTACAGCTTGTTGGCTGTCGCCTGCAATGCCGAAAGATTGAACAGGTAGGGGGGCAAATACTCCTTCCGTTCCTGCTTCACCTCCTGCACGCGGGCCGACTTCCCGCGGCAAAAAGCGGCGATTCGCTCTGCCATCTCCGCTTCGTTGATACGGGACTGCCCGTCCTTTTGCCAGACGCCCTCGTACTTCTTGCCGTCCATCTGAAAGGTGGCCAGCACTTCCCAAAACGGTTCGGGCTTGAAGGCGGCGATTTCCTTTTCGCGCTTGACGACCAGCGCAAGCGTCGGGGTCTGAACCCGACCCGCCGAAAACACATCGTTGATTCCTTTATTCTTCAAAAGAATGGTGTAGACACGGGAGGCGTTCATGCCGATCAGCCAGTCCGCACAGGAGCGGCTGTATGCTTCCCGGTACAGGTTTTGCGTCTGGGTCTCGTCCAGAAGCGACTCGAAGCCCGCGACGACGGCCTTCTCGGTCAAAGAGGAAATCCACAGGCGCTTCATCGGCTTTTTCACGCCGCATTGCTCGATGATCGTCCTGACGATCAGCTCGCCCTCTCTCCCCGCGTCGCCCGCGTGGATGATTTCGCGGACATCGGGTCGTCTCAGGAGCTGCTTGATGACGGCAAATTGCTTGGCCTTGGACCGCGTCACCTGATGGCGAAAAGAGTCCGGAATCAGCGGCAGGCTTTGCAGCGTCCATCTTTTCCAGGCCGGATTGTACGACTCCGGGGGAACGAGCTCGCAGATGTGGCCGATGGCCCATGTGACGAGCGCTCCCTGGGGAAACAGGCGGTTGGGGGCGATCTCCAAATATCCCTGCTTTTTTCTATGCGTAAAGGGACCGGCCAGCTTCATCGCCTGGTCCGGCTTTTCTGCTATGACAACCTTCATCTCTACGTTCTCCCTATGCGATTCCCACATGATTTTATTGAAAAAGCTTGTTTCCGTTCATTGTACACTATCCGCTTCCTTCCTTGCGAGCACAGGAATACGCAAAAGGGAGGCAGTCTCCTGCCCCCCGTTTCTCGCATCTGGTTCGTTTTTGTACCGCTTTGGTGCAGCCTGCTCTTGCCCTCTCCGCGTTCTGTCTGCTGCCCGCTGCTATCCGTCCGTTGAAGGGGTATTCGGTACCCACTGCTGCGGATTGACGATGTCGGGCGGAGGCATGCCTGCCGGCTGTCCCCCTCCCGTATCCGGGACAGGAGCAATGCCGCCCTGCCCGTCTTCCGGGCCGGTATGGGCATCCGGCTGCGTGTTTCCAGATGGTTTCGCAGGCTTCGAGGCGGCTCCTTGCTTTTCTGTACCCGCGGCCGGTTTTGCTGGAGTCGAAGCAGGTGTCTTTGCATGACTTCCGCTGCTGGCAGCGGGCTTTGCTGCTCCCGACGGTTTGCGAGGCTCCGCACGTGCCACCTCCGCGATGGCAGCATCGCTGAGTGCCATTTCGGACTTTTCGCCCCGTTCCGTTTGCAATATGCGGCGGACCTCGTTCATGTTTTCCCGTGGCCACAGCGTATACAGCAAGCGGGAATCCCACAGCGCCCCGTTATCAAGGGAAGCGATGTTCTGCGAGGAGAAATTGCTGAAATCCATGGCCAGGCCCTTGATTTGCTCTTTGGACAAATCGGTTTTCACATGCTTGCCGGCCGTTTCCAAAACAGCCAAGCCCTTCGCCAGTCCGTCAGCGGACGTCATTTTGTCGGTTACCGCCTTGATCACCTCTTGCTGACGTCTGTTCCGGTCGAAATCGCTGGAATCGTACTTGCTTCCCCTTCTGTCCACTCGATGGCGGACGTAGCCGAGGGCCTGCTCCCCGTTTAGCACCTGTTTTCCCGGCCTCAGCGTCCGGTAGACACCTCCGCGGGGAAGTTCGTACACCAATTCGCGGTCGACGGTTACCTCAACGCCTCCCAGCTTGTCGACAACAGCCTTGAAGCCGTCAAAGTCAAGCAGAATATAATGGTCGACCGGAATGCCAAACATGCTCTCCACCGTTTTTTTCAGGATGGTAACGCCGTTCTCGGTCACGGGTTCGCCCTTTTTCTCGGCCCGCTGTCTCAGCCCTTCCCCAATGGCGAATACCCCGTTGATTTTGTGGTATTCCGGGTAGCCGGGCACCTTTACCCGCGTATCGCGCGGAATCGAGACCATGCTCACCTTCTTGTCATCCGGGTCGGCGACTGCCAGCATGAGTACATCCGTGTTCAGCATGCCGATATTTTGCCGCGTATCCGTCCCGATGATCAGGACGGAAAGGGACTTGTTCTCTTCGTAATGCTGCTCGACTGCAGGCTGATCCGGCAGTTTGTACGGGTTCTCGGTTACCTCTGTCAGTGTCTCGTCCAGCTTGGAGAGGACATACCCCCCACCGATAATACAGGCCAGCAGAAGCATGCTGCCGGTCAACAGGAGCCACAGCTTGAGACCCTTTTTGCTTCGTTTGGCCCGTCTCTGCTTTGACGTCGGCACTTCGTTCTTCTGGGTATTCCCCATCATCTAAGTCACTCCTTGAAAAGACAGAGAAGTATTTGTTCTTGTAAAATTATGTCTCATTCTACCATACCCGGAAGAGATTTTGTAAAACTTTGGAGAAGGATGCTTGACGATGGCTTTTTTTTCTCCTATCATGGGTGGTGCATTTGAGTTAGTCATCTAACTAACTAATAAAGCCTTGGAGGCGGTGACGTATGGCCAAACCGAATGTCATTTCCCGGCAGGAATTGCTCCAATCTGCCCGTGATGTGATCGCAAGCCACGGGATCCAGGCGCTTACTCTGAAAGCTGTCGCGACAGGAGCAGGTGTCACTCAAGGGACCGTGTACTACCATTTTCGCAACAAAGAACAGCTGCTCCTCGAGCTGATTAAAGAAATGTGCCAGGATTCCTGGAAGAACCTCCTGGATGATGCCGGTCAAGGGGAAGAAATTCTGGAAAAAGCGCTCGCTTCCGCACGGAGCCGCTGTACACACGACTCCCCTTATCATCGCGTCTACTTCTCGCTGATCGCCGCCGGCATTTATCAGGAGACATTGGGAAAAGAGCTGGCCTCTCTGCAAGAGCTGGAAAACAAAGCACTGGGCATGGCCGTGAAAAGATTTGCGAAGAACGAAGAACTGGTTGACATTCCCGCCGAACGCTGGGCTACGCTGTTCAATGCGTGGATCGACGGGCTCGCCTTGCAGGCGCTGCTGTCCCCCTCCTTTGATGCCGACCAGGCATACGCCGACCTCGCCCAGGTCATTCGATACCTCGTTGGACGGAAAGGAGAAGAGCAAACATGAATCTGTCTACACGCGAATGGGGGACCCCGACCGTTTCCGGCGTGATTGTCTGGATGCTGGTGACGCTGTTCTTCCGTTACTTTGGCCATCACGTGCTGGTCAGCGTAACGCACGACCTGTTTTTCCCCATCTTTCTCGGACTGGAAACGGTCACGGCCGCTGCTTTGTATCTGGTGGGCCTCGGCTACCGCCTGATTGATCCGTCAAAGTACGGCCTCGTCCGCTTCGGGATGATCGGAACAGCTGTAGGCTTATTGCTGGACAGCGTCTCCCTTTCGAATCATTCCCTCTTTTTCCCGCATATGAGCGATGAGCAGGTGCTGTCCTTCTCCGTTTGGGTGGTCTTTGCCTACGGTTTGTACATCTTGATCCCGGCCTGGCAGAACACTCACACTCTTGCGCTCGCCCGCCGAAAGGGGTAGTCTAAAACTGTCTGGGACGTCATAGAAAGCTTATTATAGAGGGTGTTCGACAGTCTCTTTTTAGGAAGGGGGGACTTCGTGTGGAACAAGTACAGGTGCTCATCGTCGGTGGCGGCATTGCGGGAATGGCGGCCGCCATCTGGTGTAAACGTCTCGGTTTGTCCTGTATCTTGATCGAGAAAACGAACCGATTAGGCGGTCAGCTGGAGCAAATCCACAATGAAATCTGGGATTTTCCTCCGTATGTCTACGAAAATGGGACGACGTTGCTCAAAGAGCTGGAGGGACATCGAGCCCTTCTTAGCCTGCGCTGCAGGTTTGATGAAACGCTGACCTCCGTCGATGTTTCCCAGCGAAGAGCAACGACCAATCGAACGGCCTATCAAACAGACTATTTGATCGTTGCGACTGGGGTAAGCCCCAACCAAATTCCTGCCCTGGCCGGATGTTCAAACGTGCTGGCTCCCCGGTTTTCCACTACCGCAGAAGCGGAAGCCGTCGCCGGAATGGACATCGCTGTCATCGGGGGCGGCGATCGGGCGGCAGAAAGCGCCTATAATCTGGCCCGCTATGCCCGTACCGTCCACCTCCTGGTCAGAGGGGCGCATATGCGGGCACGTCCGCAGTGGAGAGAGCGGCTCTCCGCGATTCCTTCGCTGTCCATTCTCTGGGAAACGGAAGTCTCCGCATGCCTGGAGCGGGATGGCAAAGCCGTTTTGTCCCTTCGCTCTGCTCGTCCGGACACTCCTTCCGTATTGCAGGTCGATCGCATCCTGCCCAGAATTGGCGTTCACGCAAACGTGCGCGGGTTGGACAGCCTTGTCGGCAAGGATGGCGACCGCTGTTTCCGGACCAATCCGTATCAACAGATCGAGGAAACCGACTGGATTTACGCGATCGGCGATGTCACCAACGGCCCGAAGTATGCCAGTCTGTCTTTGGCAGCAGGCCAGGCGATGAAGGCAGTCAAACACATTTCACTCCAATTGAAGGAGCAGTAAAGCATGCATGAATTCGTCGATGACTTCGGCGCTGCAGTTACCCTCACTTTTGACCCGGCTGTTTTTCGGCAGCGTACAGCCAAACACGTCCTCATCTTCCCTTTTTGGAACGGAAAGCTGGTGTTTACCCGACATCGGACACGCGGCGTTGAGCTGCCGGGAGGGAAAGTGGAGCCTGGCGAAACGAGCCTGGCAGCCGCCGTTCGGGAGACCTTTGAAGAGACAGGTGCGGTCCTGGAGGCCATCGAACGGATCGGCCAGTACACGGTTGGCGGTAAAATGGTAAAGGATATCTACATCGCCCGGGTGCTCCTTCTGGAAAAGCATCCGACAGGAACCGATGTGGAAGGGGTAATCTGGTTTGATGAAATCCCTGAAGCGGTCAAAGGACAAAAGCCCTTTAGCCGGTATATGTACGATGACGTCTACCCGCTGACGCTTCAGTACGTAAGAGGCCACCCTTTCCTGATTTCCGGGAAAACATAAAGAGACAGGCATCTCCAAAGCGAAGGTGGATGCCTGTCAGCTTTTTTCCTTGTTTTTTCTGTCTTTGTTTTTAAACAAGGCGTCCATTAAATCATTGGGATCAAAACCGTACCTTTGTATCGCTTCTACCCGCTGTTTGTCCTCTTCGCTCTCCCGCTGAATTCCGAGAATCTCCGCCACCTGCTGCATCGCCTTCGTTTGCTTGACGCCCTCCTCCTCTTCCGACGCCTGATCCGAGGCTCCCTCGGCGGCCGCTTGCTTCGGCTTTAAAAAGAAAATCGCCACTACTCCAAACAACGCAGCCAGCCCCGCAATCGAGAGGAACATCACGCTTCTGGAAATACCCAGCAGCCAGGTAAAGACTGGAGGCCCGACAGCAACCCCAATAAACCGGACCCCGTTGTACAGAGAGGTAATCATGCCTCGCTCCGACTTCTCGACAGCTCCAATGATCATGCTGTTTAGGCAGGGCAGGATCATGCCCGTCCCGACGCTTCCGATGATCAGCACACCGGTCAGCACATAAGCGCCCTTCACAAAATTGGCGATCACGTAGGATGTGGCGAGCAGGAACATCCCGATGATGACAAACAGGCGCATGAGCCCCAGCTTTTTCTTGATAATCAGTCCGGTAATGTAAGCGGTAATGCTCATCACCAAGAGCGGAATCGCCAAAAATGCGCCTTTCAGCAGCCCGTCGATTTTATACTTTTCTTCCAGGAGATCAGACAGATAAAACAAAACCCCGAAAAGCGTAAACAGACAGATGCTCCCGATAAAGAAGGCCGGAATCAGCCAGCGGCCATGCTGTCGAAAGACTTGACCGATGGAGTGAAGATATTGGCCGACCGGCAACTGCTGTTTTTCCTGTTTTTTCTCCTTGGTAAAAAACAGAAATAGCAGCAAGACCATTCCGCAAATGATGGGGAATGCCAGAAACACCATATACCAGGCAATCATCGCCAGCAGTGAGCCAAAAATCGGGCTGAGCACCTTTCCAAGCCCATTGGATGTCTCCATCAGCCCGAGGGCACGGCTCTCGGAAGCTCCCTTGAATAAATCTCCGGCCATCGCCATCGCGATGGGAGCTGTCCCTGCCGCTCCAATCCCCTGCAAAACGCGACCGAGCATGATCATCATGTACGGCTTGTCCCACCAGAGCGACGCCAGACCGGCCAGCAAGCCGCCTGCCCCATACAGGATAAGCGAGAGGATAATGACGATCTTGCGTCCGAACCGGTCCGACAAATAGCCGGCAAGCGGGATGACCATACCCGCAGAGATGGAAAAAGCGGTGATCAGCAAGCTCGTCTGTAGGGCAGTCAGATCCATTTTCGATTTCATCGTGGGCAAAACAGGAATGAGCATTGAATTGCCCAGCACCATGACCAGCGGGATGCCAGTCAGACCAACCAGATTTTTTGTGTTTTGCGCCATGTCTATCTCCCCGTATTTACACGTATGCGCTGCCGTCCCAGCGCAACGCGTTTATGATTCTCCAATCCGGCTCGACACCAATACCGACGCCATCAGGTACGACAGCAAGTCCGTTTTTCTGTCCTATCGGGAATAATTCCGTGAACGGATTCTCCATAACGTCCCACTCGACAGGCTCGATTTTGTCGCCGTCCATTTTGCTCCAGGCCGGTAAACAAGCCTGGGAACAGATGGCATAAAGGCGTGCCAGGGAGCCGTCGTAAACATGCGGGGAAACCCGATGGCCAAAATTCCGGGCCATCTGGAGGTTGTCCCGATAGCTGTCTATTCCTTCCGAATGCACAGGGTCAGGTTGAATCATGTCAACGGCCCCTTTTTTCAAAAGAGGTAAAAATTGATGGCAGGCAATCAAATTTTCACCGCCAGCCAAAGGAACCGAAAGAAGCGCCCGAAGCTTTACGTATTCTTCCGTCCTTTCCATAGGCATCGGCTCTTCCATCCACAGCCAATTGCCGTAGCGGGAAAAGACCTGCTCCCACTTTCGCGCTGTCGCCAGATCATAGCTTTGATTGGCATCAAGCGCCACTTGAACACTGTCGGGAATCGAGGCTTTCAGCCGTTCGATGTGCCTGCGGTCCTCATGCCAGCACCTGCCTCCAACTTTCACCTTGACCATGCGAAAACCGGCGTTAATTTGAGCTTCCACGAGGCGAACGGAGTGAAGCGGCCAGTCCTCTCTTTCGCTGTACGACTGAAAGGAGGCGTAGACCGGAATAGAGGCATGAAGCGCCCCGCCCCACAGCTCGCACAATGACAGTCCTGCCTGTTTGGCGACAATTTCGGTCAGGGCCATGCTCACGGCGACCGCAGCCCGTTTATGCCATTTTGCGATGGTGGAGACGATGGACAACCGGTCTGTCGCCCGCTTTCCGAGTAAAAAAGGAATGATTCGCTCGGAAAAGCCTTTCTCCAAAGTGGGCAGCCAGTCGACCGCTTCTCCCCAGCCTTCTGCTCCGGAATTGGTGATGACCCTGATGAGGTAACAGGTCCGGTATTTTTTGTACCCGTTTGCGTCCCCATACGGTTGCCCAAGCCTGTAGAGCAAGGGGTATGTCTCTACACGTGCGATCTGCATGGAAATCCTCCCGAGTTACAACAAATCATTGCGTCCTTCTCGCTCCGCTCTTTCTTCCAGGGCATCCTCGTAATTCAGAAACTGCCCTTTTCCTTCGCCTTTCCGCATGTACTCTTCATACGTGCCGCTGCGCATGAATTTGACGCTCTCCGGTCCGTGATAGCCGTGAATATCGGTGTAGCCAATCTGTTCCACAGCCTCGACAAACCCGTCCGGCTCGTCGCTTTCGATATACATTTCCTTGTAATCGGTCTTGTCGTTGTCCACGAAGGAAAATGGAGTGCTGGAGGTTCCCCACGCCTCCACGATTTGCCAGGCATCCTCGCCGTCAAAGCCATTTTGCCCCTCCTTTTCATCCAAAGAAGTGCGTCCGAATGGCGGTTGGAGAAATTCCTCCTCGATCGGGCGCGACTCATTGAGGTTCGGGGCGGGTGCGTGTTCCTTGCACGTCTGGGCTTGGGGCAGCGCCTCCAGACGCTCCTGTGGTATCTCCTGTCCACATACGGTACAGACGCCGTAGCTGCCCTCATCCATCCTGCTTAGCGCCTGATCAATTTCCTTCAGCGTTTCCCTGTCCAAGCTGTCCAAAGCCAGGTCCTTTTCCCGCTCAAACATTTCACTGCCGATGTCGGCCGGGTGGTTATCGTACATGGAAAATTCCTGTAGGGAAGTGGACATCGGTTCGCGCATTCCATAGTGGTCCTGCACCCGATCCTCCAGTTCCTTCTTCTGCTCCAGCAGCCTTACCCTGAAGTGCGCCAGCTTCTGCTCGTCCACGTATGACACCGTCCTTCCTTTGTTATCTCTGAAGGGTAGTATGTCTATTCGCCGTACAAATTAACCCCGGCTGTCTTCGGCCGACCTACTATAAGGCAAGTGCCTGTTTTCTCATAAAAGGTTCCTTTTAAATGAAGCCCTGTAAGCAGCTGGTTCTTCGTGAGAGCAAATCCTTCAAGCCTGGCGCTTGAAAGTCGCTGAACGATTCCACAGGATTCGATTCACAATCAAAAAAGTCGCCCGAAGTCTGTGCGACTTGGGCGACTCAGATGAAAAAAGGTTAGTGATCAACGGACTGATCGTAGGACCATTTACTCCGTTACATGGTCATAATGCTCATTGACTACGGACGCACAGCGTTGGCAGATGGTCGGATGTGCGCTGTCCGCACCAACATCCTGCTTCACGACGCGGCAGCGTTCGCATTTTTCGCCGTCTGCGGCAGCTACCAGGACAGAGATTCCTTCCAACGCAGCCGCCTCCGCAGGAGCAGCCGTTCCGAACGGGTGCAGGTCGACGTGGGCAACGATGAACAAGTCGGCCAGATCCTCCATCGCAGCCAGGATGCTTGCCACTTCTTCCGTTTGCGGATAGAGCGCCAGCTTGGCGTCTACCGAGTTTCCGAATACTTTGTTCCGGCGGGCTTCTTCCATCGCCTTCAGCACCTCGTCGCGGACAGCGAGGAATGCGTCCCATTTGCTCAGCGCTTCCGCCGCGAAGCTCAGATGCTGTTCGTTTGCTTCCGGCATGTCCGTCAGCTGAACGCTTGCTTCCGTTACACCCGGGATGAAGCTCCAAACCTCATCTGCCGTATGCGGCAGGATCGGCGCGACCAGCTTCACCAGATTCATCAGACAATCGTACATCACGGTCTGCGCTGCACGGCGCTTGAGATTATCCGGTGCTTCCACATAGAGACGATCTTTGCAAATGTCCAGATAGAACGCAGACAAATCAATGACACAGAAATTGTGGACGGCGTGGAAAACGGTGTGGAACTGGTACTCGTCGTAAGCCTTGCGGGCGCGCTTGACTACTTGCGCAGCCTTGGCCAGGACGTAGCGATCCAGCTCGCTCAATTGCTCGTAGTCTACGCGGTCCTTCGCCGGATCAAAGCCGTCCAGATTTCCCAAAAGGAAGCGGAACGTATTGCGCATTTTGCGGTACACTTCGGCGATCTGATTGAGGATCGCGTCAGAGATGCGCGAGTCGGCCTGGTAATCGACCGAAGCCACCCACAGACGTAGAATGTCCGCACCGAGCTTGTTGATGACTTCCCGCGGCACGATGGTGTTGCCGAGCGACTTGGACATTTTGCGTCCTTCCCCGTCCAATGTGAAGCCGTGGCTCAATACCGCCTTGTATGGTGCTGTACCGTATACGGCAACGGCCGTGGACAGCGAGGAGTTGAACCAGCCCCGGTATTGGTCGGAACCTTCCAGGTACATGTCCGCCGGCCAACTGAGTCCGCGCTCCCTCAATACCGCTTCATGGCTGGAGCCGGAGTCAAACCATACGTCCATAATATCTGTTTCTTTGCGGAATTCCGTGCAGCCGCATTTGCCGCAAGACAGACCTTCCGGCACCAGCTCGTTTGCCTCGCTCGCAAACCAGACGGACGAGCCTTCTTTGCGGAACAGCTCGGAAATGTGCTCAATCGTTTGGTCATTGATAATCGGCTCGTTGCAATCCTTGCAATAGAAGATCGGGATCGGAACGCCCCAGACGCGCTGGCGGGAGATGCACCAGTCTCCGCGGTCGGCGATCATGTTCGCCAGACGGGTTTCGCCCCAGTGCGGAATCCACTGTACGTTTTTGATGGCATCGAGCATTTTGTCACGGAATGCATCGATCGAAGCAAACCATTGTTCTGTCGCACGGTAAATGACCGGTTTTTTCGTCCGCCAGTCATGCGGGTACGAGTGAGTGATGAAGCCAAGCTTCAAGAGCGCGCCTGTTTCATTCAGCTTTTCCGTGACCAGCTTGTTGATATCTTCGTAGAACATCCCTTCGAAGCCTGGAGCTTCTTTGGTCATTTTTCCTTCGTGGTCCACCGGGCAGAGCACGCCGAGACCGTATTTTTGGCCGACAGCGAAGTCGTCTTCCCCGTGTCCTGGAGCGGTATGAACGCAACCCGTACCGGCGTCGAGCGTTACGTGCTCGCCGAGGATAATCGGCGACTCGCGATCGTAGAACGGATGCTTGGTTACGACGCCTTCCAGCTCCTGGCCTTTATAGGTGGCCAGCACCTCTACGCTTTCCCAGCCGATTTCTTTGCTGGCCGCTTCCAAGAGTCCGCCCGCAAGCACGAATTTGCGTCCGTCGGCTTTGACCACACTGTACTCCAATTCCGGATGCAAGGAGATCGCCAGGTTGGCTGGAATCGTCCAAGGCGTGGTCGTCCAGATCACGACGCCCGTTTCCGTATCCAGCTTGCCTTTTCCGTCCTGCACCTGAAAGCTGACGTAGATGGATGGCGAGCGCTTGTCCTTGTATTCGATTTCGGCATCAGCAAGCGCCGTCTCCGAGGATGGAGACCAGTACACACAGCGCAGTCCTTTGTAGATGTAGCCTTTTTTCGCCATCTCGCCGAAGATCCTGATCTGGCGAGCTTCGTATTCCGGCAGCAAGGTCACGTACGGATTTTCCCAGTCACCGCGAATACCGAGGCGCTTGAACTGGTCCCGCTGTTTGTCGATATAGCTCCAGGCGTACTCTTCGCAGCGTTTGCGGAAGTCGTTGACTTCGATGCTGCGGCGATCCAGCCCTTGGGCGTTGATGATCGCCTGTTCGATCGGTAGACCGTGGGTATCCCAGCCTGGGATGTACGGGGCGCAAAAGCCCGCCATTGATTTGTAGCGAACGATAAAGTCCTTCAATACCTTGTTCAGCGCATGGCCGATGTGGATATCGCCGTTTGCGTAAGGCGGACCGTCATGCAAAATGAAGCTCGGGCGTCCTTTTGTCCGCTCCTGCACTTTTTCATAAATATTCAGCTCGTCCCATTTGGCTTGCATATCTGGCTCACGGGCTGGAAGATTTCCACGCATGGGAAAATCAGTTTTTGGCAGTGCCAGCGTTTTGCTGTAATCCATAGTCTGATTCACTCCTACAAAAAAATATAAAGGTTCATGCAAACGAAAGACCTCTTGAAGAAACTCGTTCTTCTTTATGCGTTTCGAAAAGTTTGCGAAATGATGACTTTTGCCTGTAAAGCCAAACAAACCTTTCTACACGAGAAAAAAGCTTTCCCTCATCCCCAGTAGGGACGAGAAAAAGCTCCCGTGGTACCACCCTGATTGAACAGCTGCTAGCCGAATAAATCGGACAAGCGCTGTTCCGCTTGATTCATTCGTAACGGGAATGACGCGCTCACTTACTTGACCGCTGCACACCGTCGCAGGCAGTCTTTCGGTTATTGAACTCCCGGGTGATTTTCAGCGGCAAGCAGCAGTCCGGTTTTCACCGTCCACCGGCTCTCTAAGCTGTGCTCGAACGCTTACTCGTCCCGATCATCGTTTGTCAGCGAATGTATAGTTGTAAAGAAAAGTTTCAATAAATTATAGTCCCATCATAGCCTTTGCGTCAATGAATTATTCGGCAAGGACCGCGGAAGTCGAATCTGCTTGTTCGATATCGTCCCAGGCGCCATTCTCCAGCATCTCCAGTTGGGCTTCGAGCAGGGTACGGAAACGCATCCGATAGACAGACGCCCGCTTCTTCAACTCTTCGATCTCGATTGCGATTTTGCGGGACTTTGCCAACGCTTCGTTGACGATCCGGTCGGCATTTTTCTCCGCTTCTTTCAGGATCAGCTGGGCTTCTTTCCGTGCGTTCGATTTTACGTCTTCGGCCGTTTCCTGCGCGACCAGGATGGACTTGCTCAAGTTTTCTTCCAGGCTTTTATAGTGATCCACACGCTCATTCAGTATGGCGATGCGCTCTTCCATCTCTTTCTTTTCCTTGATCAGGAGCTCAAAGTCCTTGATGATCTGATCCAGAAATTCGTTCACTTCGTCGACATTATAACCGCGGAATCCTGTGCTGAATTCTTTATTGTGTATATCTAATGGCGTTAAAGGCACATGTACCCCCCACTTCTTCCGAGTAATCGTACTGACATTTTCGACAGCTTGCGCATCATTTCCTGCCGGATTTTGCAAATTTTTAACCCTGCTATAGATTCTATGTAACCAAGCCGATATTCATACGTATCCTACCACTGCGCGTTGCTCCAGCCACTTCGAGCAGCTTGAAGCGCCCCGAACCGGCGAGAGAAACCATGTCTCCGGCCTGCAGAAGATGCGACGGATCGTCTATCACTTTCCAATTCACTTTCAGACGGCCCGCGCGGATCGGGATTACAGCCTTGGCCCGTGACAGATGGTACACCTCGCCAATCACCGCATCGACACGCGGGGAGGGGACGGTGATGGTCTTTTCCTGAAAGCGCACTGGCGGCGCTTGAAAGGCGGACCATTCCACTTTTTCAAAGGCGACGGGCGTACGGTGAATATGGGTTACCTGAGTACGGATAAAGTCAGCCACCTCCTCTGCAACTACGGCAAAGCAACCGTTCTCGTCCACGATCATATCCCCGAATTTTTCCCGCTTCAAACCTGCATGAAGCAGCGCTCCCATCACATCCCTGTGCTCCAGCCGGTGAAACCTCTGATCGGCTGCGACGTGCAGCAAGGTCAGGCGAAATTCCTCCGCCTCCGGTGTCAGGTAGTCGGGGTGGATCAGTACACGTACCCGCTCCGCGCCTTCATAGCCGCCGCTTGCGGTCACCGAAACGTCCTGCACCTGCGACGTCAGGCTCTTTACGATTGCGGCCTGCCGCGGGTCCAGAAAATCAGTAAGGCGCATGGCCTGCTTACGCTCTGCCAGCGTCAGCATTTCCAGCGCCCGTTCCACAAAGGGAAGTTCTTCTTTTCGAAAATGGTCGTATACACTCATTTGACCGGCTCCTACATATACATCAGTTTGATGAGGATCGCCCGCAACCCGCTATGGGCAAAATTCAGCGCAATCAAAGCCACGATCGGAGAAATGTCGATGAAGCCGAGCGTTGGAATGAATCGGCGGAACGGAGCCAGGTACGGTTCCACCAGCCTCTCCAGCAGCTGGCCGATTCCCGTTTCTCTCATCTGCGGCACCCAGGACATGAGGACATAAGCGATCACCATAAACTGGTATACCGTAAAGGCAAAATCAATAATCGTAAACAAAATGGTTGTCATTCACTCACCCTTTTTATCCTGTTCAAAATAGCAAGCTTCACGTTACCGATTGGGAAGGATTGCCGAACAGTCTTTTATTCTTCCACCACGCTGGAAATGGTACCCTGAATGTCAACGTGATCGGGCGTGCAAACAAAAATGTAGTCTCCTACCTTTTGAATATCGCCGTTCAGCGCATATACGGTGCCGCTGAGAAAGTCGATAATCCGTTTTGCTTGCTCCTTTTCCACCCGTTGCAGATTTACCACGACTGGTCGGCGGTGGCGCAGATTGTCGGCGATATCCTGAGCATCGCTGTATTGGCGGGGTTCGCAGAGGATCAAACGGATTCCCTCCTTCTCCCGTGTCTGAAAAGGAACGACATTGTTCATGCGCGATGCTTGCTGTCGTCTGGCAATAGGCTCCTGCTCTTCGCGTTCCTCTACTACCGTCTCTTCGAAGTATTCCTCGTCTTCCAATCCCAAAAATCCCTTGATTTTATTCATAACGCTCATAGCAATCCTCCCCTCGCGAATGGTCGATTAGTCCGGCTTGACCAGTACAGAACCCAGCCGAATATATGTAGCTCCCTCTTCAATCGCTACTTCAAAGTCGTTGGACATGCCCATCGACAGCTCTGTAATTTCCGCGTGCGGAAACTTCCATTCATTGATCCGCTCTTGCCATTCTCGCAGACCTTTAAATACAGGCCGGGCCTCTTCCGGATTTTCGACATGAGGCGCCATGGTCATCAATCCCGCGATCCTTATATGTTTCATATTACTGGTTTCGCGCAAAAAAGCCAATACGTCATTGGGACTAAGGCCAAATTTTGTTTCTTCTCCGGAAATATTTACCTGCAGAAAGCAGGGAACGACATGATTCAACGCTTCTCCCCGCTTGTCGATTTCCCGGGCAAGCGACAGGCGATCCAGAGAATGAATATACGCAAATCGTCCGACGACCTCTTTGACCTTGTTCGTTTGCAGGTGACCGATAAAATGCCAAACTGCGCGATCTCCCCACTGTTCATATTTGGGCATGGCATCCTGAACCCTGTTTTCTCCGATGTGCTCTACGCCGACCTGGAGCAAATCGCCGATCGTGTCGCTGTCCACATATTTCGTAACCGCGACGATTTTCACGTCGCCGCGGTCGCGTCCGGAGCGGCTGCAGGCAGCCGCTATTCTCTCTTCGATCCGACCCAATCTTTCTTTCAGCAATTCCTGTTCGCTCGTCATTTTTTCTACTTCCTTTCCAAACAAAACTCTATTTCACACGATCCGCCATCCGATAAAGGAGGCCATCCTTCCCGTTTTCCCTGTACGTCCCGCTTCCCTCCGGTGCGAGAAGAACAGGTCGGTACGGCAGCTCGTACACCACTGCGTTCGAATTATGTTTTCGGGCACTATTCCGCATTCCGTCAAAATCTCCTGATTGAGCGTAGGCAAATCCAGCATATAGTGTCCATTTTCTCGACTCTCTACGGCGTTCTCCCAATTTTGGGCAGACGCCCGCACTTGCTCGATGATCCGTTCATCAACCTCGTAGCAGCGCCCGCATATGGCCGGACCGATCGCGACCTTCACGGTTTCCGCCTTTGTTCCATAGTGTCGCCCAAAAGAACGCACCATTTCCTCGGCAATGCGCGAAACGGTCCCTTTCCAGCCGGCATGGGCAAGCCCGATCGCTCCGGTCTTTTGATCAAGAAAGTAAAGAGGCACGCAATCCGCGTAGAAAGATGTGAGCAAGATTCCTCGTTTATTTGTAAACAAGCCGTCCGTTTCGTCAATGACGTCTTCGAGACTCTCTCTGCCTGCGCCTCCAGCAGCCACCTCGCACACCTTGCTGCCATGAACCTGGTCTGCACAGGTCCATGCTTCGAAGGTCATGCCCAGCTCCTCGGCAAGCCGCTTTCTGTTGGCTATCACGTGGGACGAGCTGTCGCCGACATGCAGCCCCATGTTAAACGATCCGTAAGGCTGCTCGCTCACTCCGCCGGAACGAGTGGTAAAGCCCGCTACAAGCCCGGGAAACGCGTCTTCCCACTCCTTCAGCCGAAGTCCTGCTTTCCCTGTATGTCCAACAAATGGTTCGCTCATGCCGCCACCTCTTCCTTCGTGATAAAACCGTCGAAAAACCCTGGTTTGTCCATTCGCGCGCTGGACTCTCTTTTCTATGGCTAATCATACCATAGCCCAAAAGAAAAGAAAGGCTCTCTTTACGCCTTTCTACGAGCGGTATTCATCCTCGGGGCTGCTCTTGACGTCTACGCGAAGCGTCTCCTCTACTCTCACAAGCACAACGTCTTTCCCGATTTTCACAATGTTGCGCCAAGGGATGACATAATCATTGCCCGATGAAAAAAAACCGAGAAATTTACCCGGTCCGGGGACGACGATGGCCTCTACCCTCCCGTGGCGAAGGTCTATTTCCAGGTCGGATATTTGTCCAAGCCGCTTGCCGTCCAAGATGTTGACAACTTCTTTGGTCTGGAAATCGGAAATCTTGACCATCTGCTCCTCACCTACTTTTCTCCCCTTCCCTTTCATTATATGAGCAGGCGGGCGATTATGTCCGAAATCCGGCGCAAAAGAAAAAGCCCCGCAGTGCCGCTCCGCAGGGCTTGGACAAACTGATCAGGTTACGATTGCACGTGTTTTTGCATGTGGGCGATCGCCGCTTTTTCCAGACGGGAGACTTGTGCCTGGGAGATGCCGATTTCCTCGGCTACCTCCATCTGTGTCTTCCCTTCATAAAACCTCATCGAGAGAATCATTTTTTCCCTCTCGCCTAATCGCTGCATCCCCTCGCGAAGCGCAATTTCCTCTACCCAGATGACGTCCTTGTTCTTCTCGTCGCTGATCTGATCCATCACATAGATCGGATCGCCGCCGTCCTGATAAATCGGTTCAAACAGGGAAACCGGGTCCTGGATGGCATCCAGCGCGAATACGACGTCTTCCTTTGGAACATTGAGTTCCTCGGAAATTTCCATAATGGTGGGCTCTCGCGAATGCTTGTTGGTCAGGTTGTCCCGCACTTGCAGCGCTTTGTAGGCGATATCCCGCAAAGACCGTGAAACGCGAATCGGGTTGTTGTCCCTCAGGTAGCGGCGGATTTCCCCAATGATCATGGGCACGGCATAGGTGGAAAACTTCACGTTCTGCCCGAGATCAAAGTTGTCGATGGCCTTCATCAGCCCAATGCACCCTACCTGAAACAGGTCGTCAACATACTCTCCGCGGTTGTTGAATCGCTGAATGACGCTCAGCACCAATCGCAGATTGCCGTTGACCAGCTTTTCCCGCGCTGGCAGTTCCCCGCCCTGCAAGCGTTCGAACAGCTCCCGCATTTCCTTGTTGGTCAGCACGGGAAGCTTAGAGGTATCTACCCCGCATATCTCTACTTTATTGCGCGTCACGTCTTTCCCTCCTCGAAGCAAGAAAAAAGTTCCTAACCCGGTTGTCTTGAAAGGCCGCGTTCTGACGCGTACCCGGACGAGAGAGTGGCGGGACCACTTTCTGGCACGGTTTAGGAACAGTATCTCCCTCGATTGGGAAAATATGCGTTACACCATTTTGTTGAATTCTTTTCGCAACCGTTTTATAATTCGCTTTTCCAGACGGGAAATATAGGACTGCGAAATGCCGAGCAGATCGGCAACATCCTTCTGAGTCTTTTCCTCACCGCCTGTGAGACCGAAACGCAGCTCCATGATGACGCGCTCACGCTCGGTCAGCTTGTCGAGCGCTTTTTTCAACAGCTTGCGGTCCACCTGGTCCTCGATATTCTTGTAAATGGTGTCGTTTTCGGTGCCGAGGACATCCGACAGCAGCAGCTCGTTGCCGTCCCAATCGATATTCAGCGGTTCGTCGAAGGAAACCTCTGACCTGATCTTATTGTTCCGGCGCAGGTACATTAAAATTTCGTTTTCGATACAGCGCGAGGCGTAGGTGGCCAGTTTGATATTTTTTTCGGGATCAAAGGTGTTCACTGCCTTGATCAGCCCGATGGTGCCGATGCTGACCAGATCCTCGATGTTGATCCCGGTATTTTCAAATTTGCGTGCAATGTAGACAACCAGCCTCAGGTTTCTCTCAATCAGCATGCCCCTCACCGCAGGATCGCCGGAAGGCAATCTGCCGAGCAGTATCTCTTCCTCTTCTCTGGTCAGCGGCGGAGGAAGGGCCTCGCTTCCACCGATGTAGTAAATCTCCTCGGCTCGTGCACCAGTCCACAGCAGGAAACGGTACCAGAGTAATTGTAGTTGTAGGCGAAGTTTTACATACATTTTCGTTAGCCCTCCTGTTCGCGTACTGCGTATTCTTCTTGGAAAGGGGTCTCTATCAACGCGGGATGTACGATGGCCTGGTATTGTCCGTCTGCAGCCAAAGGAATCGGGTTGAGACCTACCAGCACTTTCTCGGTAACGCAGCGGTTGCCGTCTTGTACGATCAGCACTTCGTCTGGTTTAAGCGCGATCAGAAAGCTCATCCCGCTGGAAACGCTGCGATACGGCACGAGCCTTACACGCGACTGCCACAAAAGAGGCAGCTCTGCCCACACCCCGTCCATCTGCTCGACAGCTCCTTCGCTCTTTTCAATCAGTTTCACCAGCGCTTCGGGCAGGATGTGGGCAAACAGACTGCTCTCCAAAATCATTACTGGCGTTCGGGTAATCGGCTCATGCAGTTGGTTTCCTGTATCGACCAGTCCTTTGCACAGGACGGTTTCTCCGGCGAGCGTCACCCTGACTTCTGCGAGAAAAGCTTCAATTCGTCGCGGCTGCGAAATGGCCCCGTAGCTTTGTCTGCTCAGGAAGAAAACGAGGGCAAAACCAGCCAAAAGAATTCCCAGTGTGGGGGTAAAGCCGACGCCGAAGCCGTCATTGTGGACAGTGACCAGGCCATTTACGACCTCGCTTTGTGTCGAGAGAAAATACTGGAGTCCAAGCACTCCTCCGCCGAAGACAAAAGCCACGAAATAGAAGATGATGACATTATGCAAAAATCCGAGCAGCCTTCTTCGGCCAAAGGCAATCCACAGCATGATGACGGAAAACAGCAATTTTACGGCCCATTGATACATAGGCGCAAAAGCTGGAAAGAAAAAGAAGGCCAGATAGGTTGACCCAAACAAAGATGCCAGAAAAATCCTCCGCCACCGCACCCGCTCTTTGCGAAAATATGCCGTAAACCAAAGCAGCAAGGTATCAATGGCAAAGTTGAGGAGTAGAATGATATCGAGATAGACGATCACTCCGTTATCACCCCCGATCCCGAAAAGACCAGGCCGCTCCCGGCCTCCCCGGAGGGTCGACCCTATCTCTGCCGGTTAACCCTACCGACCAAGGCCAGTATATATCAATGTGTATGTAAAGTCTGTCAATTCTTGACCGTGTTTTTTCGGATTTTTTGTAGAAGAATTTGGGTCCTCTGGGCGAACTCCCGGTTTCCGAAACGGCTCTGTCTGCATCTGATGTAAAAAACCCATCAGAAAGGCAGGGTGCTTTCTATTGAGCAGAAAAAACAAGCAGCCCCACAGCCATGACATCGAGTTTGTCCGTTTTGCCGATATCCCAGGCCATATCCACTTTTATTCTACACGGACGAGTGTAAACGACCGTCATCGTCATCAAGTCCGAGGCCGAACCTCACCGCCCTATCAAGGCGCCGGGAGAGGACATCTACACTACTACGAGGGGGTCACTTCCTACGATGACGGACATGTGCACCGATTCGGCGGATGGACCGGTCCTCCAATCCCGCTTCCCGGCGGGGGGCATTACCACGATTTTTCCGGAGTGACGACTTTTGACGACGGACATTCCCATTCGTATCGAGGGAGAACCGGAGAAGGCTATCTCTAACCCGCGCCCGCGCAAGCACAAAAAAACCTTGCTCCGTAATGGAACAAGGTTTTCGAGCATATCCCTATTTTTTGACAACACACGAACTACTTTTTGTTGCGACGGCGGTTGCGGAGGAAGGCAGGGATGTCCAGGTTGTCCAAATTGCTCATCGAGAAGAAGGACTTTTCTTCTTCCTCCTCCTTCGCCCGGCTCGATCCCGTGTTGGAGATAGGCGTCGGACGATTGCCGGTCTGAACAGGCTGCTGCACCCGGCGTTGCCCCCCGCTTTGGCGCTGGAAGTCCTCAAAGCCTGTAGCGATAACTGTAACGACGATTTCGTTTTTCAAATCCTCATTGATGACTGCACCGAAAATCATGTTTACATCCGGGTCAGCTGCGGACGAAACGATGTCAGCTGCTTCGTTTACCTCATACAAGCTAAGGTTGGTGCCTCCGGTGATGTTCATCAGAACCCCGCGGGCACCGTCAATGGACGATTCCAACAGCGGGCTGGAAATCGCGCGGCGCGCTGCCTCTGCCGCCCTGTTTTCGCCACTGCCCTCGCCGATCCCCATCAATGCGGAGCCGCGTTCGGTCATAATCGTTTTAACGTCAGCAAAATCCAGGTTGATCAAACCTGGAGTGGCAATCAAGTCAGATATCCCTTGCACACCTTGACGCAGGATGTTGTCCGCTTCGCGGAACGCCTCCAGCATCGGGGTGTTTTTATCCACGATTTCCAGCAAGCGGTCATTTGGAATGACGATCAGCGTATCGACTTTTTCTTTTAGCGCGGCGATCCCTTGCTCGCCTTGCATGGAGCGCTTCCGGCCCTCAAAGGAAAACGGGCGAGTCACGACTCCGACCGTCAGAGCGCCGAGTTCTTTTGCAATTTCCGCCACAACCGGCGCAGCACCTGTACCCGTGCCGCCGCCCATTCCTGCCGTCACGAACACCATGTCCGCCCCGCGCAGGGCTTGTTCGATCAAATCGCTGCTTTCTTCCGCAGCTTTTTTGCCGATTTCCGGATTGGCTCCTGCACCCAATCCGCGAGTCAATTTTTCTCCGATCTGCAGCTTGATATCAGCACTGGAGAGTTGCAAAGCTTGCGCGTCAGTGTTCAGAGTGATGAACTCTACTCCTCTTAAACCTCCGGCAATCATACGGTTTACCGCGTTGCTACCGCCACCGCCGCAACCAATCACTTTAATTCGCGCATAGGATTCCATGTCCATATCAAATTCCAGCATCTTGCTAGTCCTCCCCAATTCAACATGAGAAAAGCTTCTGTGTGGTGAAGCCGGTTGGTTGTGCGGTTCACTGCCCGCAAATACATATTCCACGCGGGCAATGTTCGTAAACATCAGCCGATTCACCGTATTCGGAGTCTTGAGGTTTCAGGCGGTTATATAAACTCGCTGAACCAGTTTTTCACTTTTTCCATCAAGCCGCCGCCTTCCTTCGGCTTGGAGGCCGACGATGCAGGCTTCGGCCCGCCTTTAAACGACGGAGGGGCCGTGCGTACGCTGCGACGCTCTATCTGGTGCAAGGCGTACTGGATCAAACCCACGCCCGTCGTATAGGCAGGGTCTCGTACCCCGATATAATCAGGAATCGCGACGCGCACCGGCGCATCCAACTCTTCTTTTGCCAACTCCAGCATGCCTGGCATCGCTACCGTGCCGCCAGTCAATACGTATCCGCCGGCAACTTCATCATGGAAACCCAGCTTGTAGACCGCATCTTCCACGAGGTTGAAAATCTCCGCTGCGCGCGGCTCAATAATATTGGCCAAATCCACCTGAGTAAACTGTTTCTCCACATCACTGCCAATACGGGTTACCTTGAATTTTACATCCTCAGACGCTTCGTCAATCAGGGCACAACCATTTTTCGTTTTGACTCGCTCAGCTACATCCGAATGGGTCCGAAGTCCTAAAGCGATGTCGTTTGTAATATGGTCGCCCCCGATGCCAATTACCGTCGTTGCTGCAAGTTTTCCCTGCTCAAACACGCCGATTGTGGTAGAGCCTGCACCGATGTCAACCAGAACGACGCCCATGTTTTTGTCATCCTTGGAGAGAGCCACCGTGCTGGAGGCTAGCGGCTGGAGAAAAATGCCAGCTACACGAAGATTTGTCCGCTCCGTGCAACGAACGATATTATGTACGACAGTTTTGGACCCTGTGACAATCGTTCCTTCCATTTCCAGACGGACACCGATCATGCCTCTCGGGTCCTTTATGCTGCCTTGCCCGTCTACAATGTACTCTTTCGGCACGACCTCAATGATCTCCCGGTCAGGCGGTATGGCAACAACCTTTGCTGCCTGAATGACTCGCTGGATGTCTTCATCTCGTATTTCACGGTCTTCGCTTGATACAGCGACAACCCCTTGGGTTTCATGCAGCTCAATGTGGTTTCCTGTGATACCGACGTACACTTCGTCAATCGATACCCCGACCATGCGTTCGGCATGGTCAACAGCTTCCCGGATGGCATGCACGGTTTGGTCGATGTCGACGATCACACCCTTTTTAATGCCTTCCGAGTGTGCCTGTCCGACTCCGATGATGTTGATGGAACCGTTATTTACCTCGCCGATCATGACGCGTACTTTTGAAGTTCCAATATCTAGGCTGACGATGAGTTCATTGCTTACCAAACCTGTGACACCTCCCTTGCTACGTCTTTAGTCATCGTAAAGTGAATACATCTGCGTAATTTATTCAACACAGGACTACCATTCCCTTTTTTTGATCACGAATTTTTGTGAAAATATGACCTTCTTCCCAATTTAGGGCGATTCCCTACTCCTGCTGGTTAATCCAACGGGAGAGGACTATCCGCCGAATCACCGCCAAATTGTTAAACAAACGCACGCCGAAAGCAACAATCGCGGCAAGGTAGAGGTCGATGCCGAGAAAGCCCCCGATAAATGCCAGTCCGGCCGCAAACAGCGTGTTGAAGAAAAAGCCGGACATAAACACTCTTACATTGAACGTGCGTTCCAGATAGGAACGGATCCCCCCGAAAATCGTGTCCAGACCGGCCAGAAGGGCGATGGACAGATAGCTGCTGTATTCTTGAGGCACTCGCCAATCCAGCATAAATCCGACCGCGATGCCAACGATGAGTCCGATAAGCGGGAGCCACATGTCAGGATTCTCCTTTTTCTTTCACAGGTTTCATGTATTGAATGGGGCGCTGTTCGCGATTAGCCGGAATGATCAGCTTGTCCCGCTTTTCTGCAAGTATCTCCTTGTTGGCCAGTCGAAAGTTTTCTTCTACTCCTTCCAGCTTCAGCGCCGAGAGCAGCACGTCCGGTTCCCCCAACGCTTTCAGCTCGTAAGGCGGCTGAATCGTTCTGGTATCGATTTGAATGGCGTTGCCGACATAGCGGATCGGAGTCGTTGCGACCATCCGGTGGCCGTTGATGGAAATGGCCTGAGAACCATTGGCAAAGAGAATGTTGACGAGCCATCTAAGGTCCTCATCGTCAAGCGTGTAACCTCCGATCACCGGCTCGGTCATCCCTCCGTCAAGGCCCGCTTCGGCAGTAGTCACCGGGGCATCGACCACCCGCAGGATGATCCCCTTACCTTCGACACTGACCAATCCCGCCATTTTTCGATTCCTCGCCAATTCTTCCTTCATGACAGAAAGACTCTCATCCTCGTTGAGTGCAGTCTCGTACTGATAGTACAGCTGATTGTATTTGGAGATGTCGGCCAGAAGACTTTTGTGCTTCTCCAGTTCTTTTTGAAGCGACGTTCGCAGTTCGGCAATGCTCCGCGATTCCTTGTGTGCCGGATGAAGGCTGCTTCTGAGCTGAACGGTCAACATAACCCCTATAATAGCACTAATAATGGCAAGAATAAATGTGATTTTACGGCTTTTTTGCAACATGAGAAACGCTTCCTTCACCTAGGAATGTTTGGTCTTTGCGTCACCTACATAAGCTGGCAGTTTGAGCTTTTCTTTTTTGGCCACTTCGATCTGCACAAAGTCTTGCAGCGTCTGGATAACGCCGCCAGGAAGATTAAGGGCGCTCTCCAGCGTGTTAGGCTCTCCGATCGCCGAGATGACGAAAGGAGCCGCCGATTTGATGCCGTTTACAATGATCGTCGGCCCTACGCAGCGGATGGACGAATTGCTCACCAGCCGCTGCCCGTTGATGCTGATCGCTTCCGCCCCGGCGGCACGAAGCTCGTTGACAACCAGCCGGACGTCCTGTTCATGGACGATGTAGTTGGCCACGTCCGTGCTGTTTCCGGCGTTTTGGCTGTCCTGCATGGTGACGACGAGCCCCGGGCCTTCCACCGGCACAACCCCGGCCATCATCCTCGCCGCTTCCAGCTGACTGAGTATGCTGGCGCCCTCCGATTTTCGCTGCGCCATCGCCTCCTCCACCTTTCCGACCTGCCTCTGCAGATCGAGCAGCTGGTTCTCCAGGTGGCGGTTCTGCTCCTTTTCCGCCAAAATGCGCTCGGTTAATTGCGTCTCCTGCTGAAACTGCTGGTCATTCAAGCGTTCCCGCTGCAACAGCTTGGTCGTCTCGACCGATGTTGCCACCAGAAATCCCGTGCAAAAAGTGACAAGAGTGAGGTACAAGTTAAATTTATGACGACGACCCATTTTGCAGCTACCCCTTTTACCCATACTTAAAACGATTGGGGCTATTACCCACCGGCAGGAAGCTGAATGGGCGAGCCAGGATTCGAATACGGTACGAACCATGGCTGCTCAAACAGCGAGAGGACCCCTTTTACCCCTTTTGGCAATTCCTGCACGATTGTCGGATACCAATTCAGCATCGTATCCAGCTTGTATACGACGCTTCTGACCTCGTTCCCATCCCGCATGAACAACGTGACCCTCTGATTGTCATAGAGTGTCGGCGTCAGGGCAATGTCGGAGATTTCGCCCAAAACGGCCGGGGACACCTTGGCGAGCGCTTTCGCCAGGTCGGGAAGCATCTCGGGGTTCGGCCATGAACTGATCAACGGCCTGTCCACCATCCGCTTGGAAAAATCCACCTGCCTCAGCACCTTCCCGTTCTCCAGAAGCGGAGCCCTGCTGCCGTCCTGGCCATTCCAAAACGCTACCCGCCTGTATTCGGTCACATGCAGGCGGATCACGCCGGGAAAGGAGCGTTCCACGGTGATGCCTTTTACCCCTTCCAAAGGCTTGCTTGCTTTTTGCACCTGGCTTTCCCACACATTCAGAAACTGCATGCCGAGCGTCAGGCCGGAATGAGCGATGATCTCTTCGCTTGTATACATGTCGTTTCCATACACCTGAATTTCCTGAACCTTGCTGTACGGCGAGCGTATGAACAAAACGATCAATACAATCAAAAAAAACAGAACGAGCAATACAACCAGCTTACGATTTCCTTTTCGCCGTGGACGCTGCTCTTTAACGTGCGGAATGCGTTCTTCGATTACCGCCATGACTCAACCCTTCCTCACTACGCTAGCGTGTCACGCGCCGAGCACTTGTACGCGGAAATTCCTTCTGAAAGCTTCCCTGCTTCCATCCGGATGAAACCTGTAAAATATTGGAGATGCTATAAATAACTGCCACTTTACAAAACAGGGAAAGCGGCATAGCATATGCCGCTCACTTTCTTCTTGTCTATATCGACACGCGGGAAATGCGGGCACCCAACTGCTGCAGCTGCAGCTCCAGCCGCTCATAGCCACGGTCGATATGATGAACCTGCGATACCGTGGTGGTGCCTTCCGCCGCCAATCCCGCCAGAACAAGTGCGGCACCTGCTCGCAGGTCGCTTGCCTCGACACTCGTACCTGACAGTTTCTTTACGCCGCGGATGATCGCGGAACCCAGGTCGACGTAAATGGAGGCGCCCATTCGCGCCAATTCGTTCACATGTTTGAATCTTCCCTCAAAAATCGTCTCCTTGATTACACTTGTTCCTGTTGCCTGAGCTAAGAACACCATCAGCTGCGCCTGCAAATCGGTCGGGAAACCGGGAAACGGAGAGGTGATAATCCGTTCGTAGGCAAGCGGGCTGCCTGTGCTCTTGATTTCCATTATATCATGGTAGGTCTTGATTTCAACACCACAGCTACGGGCGACCTCAATTACAGCGGTGAGATGCTCGGGGATGGTATTGGTCAGTTCAATGTGTCCCTTCGACACTCCGACCGCCAGGAGATGAGTTCCCGCTACGATCCGATCGGGGATGATGCGATAGCTGACAGAACGCAGTCTGGCGACGCCATTGATCTCGATGGTGTCCGTTCCGGCCCCGCAGATGCGTGCGCCCATGGCGTTCAGGAAGTTTTGCAAATCGACAATTTCCGGTTCCCTGGCGGCATTGCAGATGCGTGTCGTTCCCTTTGCCAACACAGCAGCCATCATGATGTTTTCAGTTGCCCCCACGCTCGGGAATGAGAGAAAGATGTTGGTACCATACAATTGATCTGCTCGAAATGTGATATAGCCCTCTGCTTCTTCGATTTTTGCACCGAGCGCCGTCAAGCCGGCCAGGTGCAGGTCAATCCGCCTCTCCCCGATCAAACAGCCGCCTGGCCGAGAGATCGTCACCTCTCCCAAGCGGGCAAGAAGCGGTCCAGCCAAAAAGATCGAAGAACGCATTTGCCCCATCAGATCATCGGGAACATGCGGCACGGATACGGAAGTCGTATCCAGATGGACGCTTCCCTTCGCATGCTTTGTGCTGGCTCCCAGTGCAGCTAAAATTTCCAGCATCACCTCAATGTCCTTGAGGTGGGGAACATCATAGATATAAAACTGCCCTTCCGCGAGGATTGTCGCAGCGAGGATGGGAAGGGCAGCATTCTTGGCTCCTTGGACCCGAAGCGAACCAGACAGAGGTCTTCCGCCTTCGATCGCAAAAGTATCCAAACTTTCACCTCCGTGTTACCCCTCGCCCACCACCAACACCTCCGGATGCAAATCAACGCCAAACTTTTCTTTGATCGTGCAGCGGATGTGCGTAATCAAGGTGAGGACGTCGGCAGCCGTAGCGCCTCCCCGATTGACGATAAAATTGGCGTGAATCTCGGACACCTGAGCTCCCCCATAGCGAAAGCCTTTCAAGCCGGCAGCCTCGATCAAACGGCCAGCGTGATCTCCCGGAGGATTGCGGAAGACACTTCCGGCACAGGGCATTTGCAACGGCTGCGAATTGCGCCGCCGTTCCTTGTTGGCTGCCAGCGTAGCCGCTATTTCTTTGCGGTCGCCTTGCCGCAGCCCAAAGCGGGCCTCCAGCACAATTCCCTTGCGCCTTTGCAAGAGGGACGTCCGATAGCTGAAGCTCAGTTCTTCGTTGTTCAACACTTTGACTTCACCATCATCAAAGAGGATTTCGGCTTCTTTGATAATACGTGACAAATCCGATCCGTGCGCCCCCGCATTCATGTAGACGGCTCCGCCTACTGTACCAGGAATACCTCCCGCAAACTCCATACCTGTTAATCCCATTTTGCCTGTTTCCACCGCCAGGCGGATCATGGAATATCCGGCACCCACACACACCTCTTCGCCCCTGAATTCGCAGTGACTCAAGCCCTCAGCCACCTTGAGCACGGCTCCGCGCATCCCTCCGTCCCTCACCAGAAGGTTGGAGCCGCGCCCGATAACACTCCAAGGAATATCATGACGATGGATGATTTTCAAGGCTGTCAGCAGCGCTGACTTATCCTTGGGCTGGATTAACAAATCAGCAGGACCCCCAATCCGCCAAGTGGTATGATTGGCGAGAGGTTCATCGGTCCACACTTTTCCAATATCCGCCTGCTTCAATTCATCTGTGATCTGCTTCATTCGTGAACCTCCTGATACACATGCTAGGTCGGACCTAGGCCTTATCACGTGTTTGCTCTATACTATGCGATCGCCCATATTGGCGTGACAGTCGCCCAAAAAAGACGTTTTTACCGTTTCAGCTCCGTGAGCACCTGATAAATTTTCGTCGCTGCGTCAGGCATACCCAGCTTTCGGGAGCACTCCTTCATCTCAGCCCATCTCGCTTCATTTCCCAAAATGGAAGCAAGCGATTCCGACAGCCTCTCACCGTTCAGCTCGCTCTCCAGAATGACGATGGAAGCCCCCTCTTTCTCCAGCCCGCGGGCGTTTTTCTCCTGATGGTTGTTGGTAACGTACGGACTCGGAATCAGGATGGAGGGTACGCCTAATGCTGTCAGCTCAGCGAGGCTGGACGCCCCGGCACGGCCTACCATCAGATGGGCAGCCGCCAGCAGGTCCGGCATATTGTGGACGAAAGGATAGACGGAAAGGTTGCGCGGCTGCCCCCCTTTTTCCCGCAAGGCCGCCGTGATGGAATCGTAATGAATGTCACCGGTTACGTAAACAAAATGGGTACGGGGAAACTCTTCCATGCGCGGCGCAATGGCCAAAGCAGCTTCATTGATCGCTCGCGCCCCGCGGCTTCCGCCAAAGATCAACACGACACGCTTGTCCTCGTCTACCCCGAGAAAAGCTCTGCCCGCCATCGGATCTCCGTGCATCACTTCGGTCGCCCGCGGATTTCCGGTGAGCACAGTCTTGCCAGCGGGAAAAAACGAAAGCGACTCCTCAAACGAGACAGCTACGCGATCGACATAACGGGCCAAAAATTTGTTGGTCAAACCCGGTACGACATTTTGTTCATGAATCACGGTAGGTATCCCGAGACGAGCCGCAGCGTAAACAACCGGGCCGCAGACGTACCCGCCGGTGCCAATCACAACATCGGGCCGGTACTCGCGGAGCATCCGCTTGGATAAGGAGACAGCCTGGATGAATTTCCACAATGTTTTCACGTTGTCGAAAGTCAGCTTCCGTTTGAGACCGGCGATTTCCACCGACTGGAAGGGAATGTCCGTACGCGGAACCAGCTGCGCCTCCAAACCTTTTTTGCTGCCTATGTACAAAAAGGCAGCTTGCGGCTTCTGGCGAGAGATTTCTTTCGCCACCGCAAGCGCCGGATAAATATGTCCACCTGTGCCTCCACCTGTGAGGACTACACGCATAGCAATCACCTTCACCCAAGTTTGCCGTTTTCCCGCTTTATCTGGAAAACCGCGAAATGTTTAACAATACCCCTACCCCTGTCAGCATCAGCGTCAGTGATGAGCCGCCGTAGCTGAGGAAAGGCAGGGTGATTCCGGTAACGGGAAACATGCCGGTGACAACCCCTACGTTGATCACGACCTGAATGGCGATCATGCCGATAATCCCCAGCGCCAGCAGGCTGCCGAACAGATCGGGCGCGGTAATCGCCGTACGCATGCCCCGCCACAGAAGCAGAAGGAACACGAGAAGCACCAGTGTTCCCCCGATAAACCCGAGTTCCTCGGCAATGACCGAGAAAATAAAATCGTTGTAAGGCTCCGGCAGGTAATAGTGCTTTTGCCTGCTCTGTCCAAGCCCCAGGCCGAACAAGCCGCCGGGACCGATCGCGTACAGCGATTGAATGATTTGATAGCCTGTGCCGAGCGGGTCTTGCCAGGGGTCGAGGAACGAAGTGATCCGCTTGATCCGGTAGGGAGCCGACAGAACCAGTCCCACGAAGCCGACGAGACCGATCATGCCCAGACCGACAAAATGGCTGATCCGCGCTCCCGCCGCAAAAATCATCATCACCGCTGTCCCCATCAAAACGGTCCCCGTGCCAAGATCTGGCTGCAGCATGATCAAGCCAAAACAGACGACCGGAATGCCCAGTGCCGGTGCCAGCCCGGCGCGAAACAGCACGATTTGTTTCTGGTTGTCGGACAGCCAGCGCGCCAGGAACGCGACGACGCCCAGCTTGGCAAACTCGCCCGGCTGTATCCCGAATGCCCCAAAGCCAAGCCAGCTTTTTGAACCGTTGACCTCGATCCCGATGAGCAGAACGACGATCAAAAGACCGATGCTGATCATGAAGCCAAGCTTGGCCCACTGCTTCCATACCCAGTAGTCGATATTCATCATCAGATACATCGAGGTGATCCCGAGCAGGGCAAAGATCAGCTGGCGCTTGGCGAAGAAATACGGGTCGTTGAACGGGGCCCTTTGTGCAACGATGGCACTGGCGCTGTACACCATCACGATGCCAATTCCTAATAAAAAAAGTGTTGCAAAAATAATCATGAAATCGGGGGCAGAGCGTACCTTGCTCATCGTGCAAAGTCATTCCTTTCTCACGCCGTCCCGAGATGAATGTCATTTGGCTGTAGGCGGTGCAGGGACAAGGCGTTATGCTAGGCTTGTTTTAAGTCTATGCACAACGTCCTTAAACATGCTCCCCCGCACCTCAAACGACGGAAACATATCCCAACTCGCGCACGCCGGGCTCAGCAGGACAACATCGCCCGGCACGGCTGCCTCGGAAGCGGCAATAACGGCTTTTTCCACAGTATCGACATGGATGAGCCTGTTGATTCCTGCTTCTTTGGCCCTTTCGAGCAAAATAGGCGCTGTCTGGCCGAAGGCAATCACGGCTTTGACGTTCTTTTGGATCACTGGCACGAGCTCGTGAAACGTCACGCCTCTGTCCAGCCCTCCGCAAATCCAGACCGTCGGCTCGGAGAGGGCCTGGAGCGCTCGCGAGGCTGCCTCCGGATTGGTCGCCTTGGAATCATTGTAGTACTTGACTCCCGCTACTGTTCCGACATACTCCATCCGATGCTCCACTCCAGCGAAGCTTGACAGCACCTTGGCTATCGCATCGCTGTCAGCTCCTGCCAGCTTGCCGACCAACGCGGCCGCGAGCGCGTTGTCCAGATGTGCCACAGACAGTTTGTCCAGCGGCAAAATTTCCTCCCGCTCCCCCGCTGCGTCTACGTAGACGATGACCCCGTTGTCTACGCAGACGCCACGGGGAACAGGCCGCTTTTTGCTGAAGTAATAAACAGATGCCCGCAAATCCTCGGCCGCCGGCCAGGCTTCAGGCTGATCGTAAGGCAAAATGGCGATGTCGTCTGACGTCTGGTTGGCAAACAGCCTCCATTTGGCCGCCTTGTACTCGTCCATCGTGCGATGGTAGTCGAGGTGGGCCGGGTAAATATTCATCAGCACCCCGATTTTCGGTTTGAACGCAAGCGTCCCCATCAGCTGGAAGCTGCTCAACTCCGCCACGAGCCACTGATCGGGACGGGCTTGCTCCGCGAGGCCGCACAGAACCGTTCCGATATTGCCCCCCGTAAGAGCGTCGATTCCCGCTTCTTTTAAAATCAATCCGATCAAAGTAGTCGTCGTTGTTTTTCCGTTGGAGCCTGTAATGCCGATGTTCGGCGCCTGCGAAAGCTCATACGCCAGCTCTACTTCCGTGACGACCGGAATACCCAGCTGCAGCGCTTTGGCTACCGGCGCCGCCTCATAGCGGATGCCCGGATTTTTGACGACAAGCGCAACTCCCGGATGGATTAGATCATCCGGATGGCAGCCGCAGATGACCTCGATGCCGAGCGACTCCAGCTCGTCCGCGCCGACCGCTTCCTCGCGCGGCTTTTGATCGTTCACGACGACATGCGCGCCAAAGCGGTGCAGCAGTTTGGCTACCGCTACACCGCTCTTTGCCATGCCCAGTACGACGACGTGCTCTTTTTGGTACTTGTTCATCGCAGGGTCACCACCTCGAGGTAGACGCCCAATCCGGCGAAGAAAATCCCCACCAGCCAGAAGGTGACGACGACCCGCCACTCTGACCAGCCCGTCAATTCAAAGTGATGGTGCAGCGGGCTCATGCGGAAGATGCGCTTTCCTCTCGTTTTGAAAGAAACCACCTGAAGGATCACAGACAAGGTTTCGACGACGAAGACGCCGCCGATGATGGCCAATAACAGTTCCGTTTTGGTCATGATCGCAATGCCTGCCAACGCTCCGCCGAGCGCCAGCGAGCCGGTATCGCCCATGAACACGCGGGCGGGATGAGCGTTGAATACGAGAAATCCGAGAACCGCGCCGACTACAGAGGCGCTGAAAATCGCCGTATCGTAATTCTGGCTGAACCAGGCAATGATCGCATAAGCTCCAAATGCAATCGCTCCTGTTCCTGCCAAGAGTCCGTCCAGTCCGTCTGTAATATTGACGGCATTGGTGGTACCGACCAGCAGGAACAACAGGAACGGGAAGTACAAAACGCCCAGCTCGATATTCCAAGGGGTGCCTGGCAGATGGAGCGAGGTGTCGTGGCCCATCAGGTGCAAAAGATAGTAGGCACCGATAGCTAAAAGGATTTGGCCGGCAAATTTTTGTTTTGCAGTCAGTCCCAAATTTCGCTTTTTGATGATCTTGATGTAGTCATCCAAAAAACCGATCAATCCGTATCCGATCGTTACCAGCATCAGAAAGAGAACTTCGATGGTGGCATTGGCAAATTTGAGCACAGTGAATATGAGTGCCAACAAGATGATGGTCCCCCCCATAGTGGGAGTCCCTGCTTTTTTCTGATGGGATTGTGGTCCTTCCTCCCGTATCGCCTGCCCAAACTTCAAGCGGCGCAGGACGGGGATGAACAGGGGACCGATGAGTACTGCGATGAGAAACGCGGCTACGATCGTGACTAGGAGTACGTTGTCAGCGAACATGCCCGACCCTCCTTTCTCTGATGCTATTCAAAAATATGTGCCTCTATGCTTTCTTCTGCCCTCTGATGGCTTCTTTTGCCACTTCGCGGTCGTCGAAGGGAAGGACTTCACCCTTGATGATCTGGTATGTCTCATGGCCCTTTCCGGCGATCAGAATCACATCGCAGTCTGCGGCAAGGGAAACGGCATGCTCAATCGCTTCCCGTCTGTCCACGATCGCCTTGTAGCGGTCTGCGGCCGTCTCCGTCAGGCCGGCGAGCATGTCGTCGAGGATCGCCTGCGGGTCCTCGGACCGCGGGTTATCTGAAGTTAAGACGGTCAAATCCGCGTACTTCGAAGCAATTTGCGCCATAATCGGGCGCTTTGTTTTATCCCGGTCACCGCCGCAGCCGACGACGCAGAACACTTTTCCTTTGGCAAACTCCCTGATCGTCACGAGTGCGTTTTCCAGACTGTCCGGCGTATGCGAATAGTCGACGAGCACAGCAAAGGGCTGCCCTGCGTCAACGGACTCAAACCGCCCGTTCACGCCTTTCACCGCTTCGAGACTGGCCTTGATGTCTTCCAGCGAAATCCCTTCCGCAAGTCCGACAGCCATTGCCGCGAGCGCATTGTAGACGTTGAATTTGCCCATCAGCTTGAGCGACAGTTTGACAGAGCCCCGAAACGTATGGGCCACAAACGACGTGCCTTTTGTGCTGATCTCAATGTCCGCCGCTCTGACGTCGGCAGGGCTGTCGATTCCGTACGTGATCACTCTGGCCGGAGTGACGGCGGAAAAAAAGCCGGAAGCCTCGTCGTCCGCATTCAGCACGGCTGTTTTCATCCGCTGCGGATCGTATTCGTTGCCCAATTGGGCGAACAAAAGCGACTTGGCATGGCGGTAATTTTCCATCGTCTTGTGGTAATCCAAATGATCCTGCGTCAGGTTGGTAAAGACGGCTGTATGTACATGGCAACCGCGGACGCGTCCCAGCTCCAGCGCGTGGGAAGACGCTTCAATAATGGCGTACTCCGTATCGATATCGCGCATGCGGCGAAAGCTCTCCTGCAGCTCCAGCGCATCCGGCGTGGTGTTTTTCACTTCCTCGGCGACATCGCCGATTCGCATGTGAATGGTGCCGATCAAGCCGGTACGCTTCTTTTGATCAGACAAAATCTTGTCGATCAGATGGGTCGTGGTCGTCTTTCCATTGGTACCCGTCACCGCGATCACCTTCAATTCACGCGTCGGCGACCCGTAAAAGCGGTCAGCCAGCATGGCCATTGCCCGGCGGGTATCAGGAACCCGAACAATGGTTGCTGGCACGTCCACATCTTTTTGGGCCAACACAGCCACGGCTCCCCTTTCCACAGCCTGCGCCGCAAACGTATGTCCATCCACGGTAAAGCCTGACAAGCAGACAAATAAAAAGCCGGGCTTTACTTTGCGTGAATCTGCCGTTATCCCTGTGATTTCGATGCTGTCATCCCCTGTTGCGCTCACAGGCAACAAGGGAGCAAGCAGATCCCGAAGCAGCATAAAACTGGCACCCCATTCTTTCCCTATTATAGACAAAAGCCAGGCAAATTCTACAAAAGCGGAGGGTGAGCACCTGTGTACAAGCCTCTTCCGCTCCGCTCCGAATACTCATTTTATAGCTAATCGCTTGATTTGTCACCAAGGTAGATGCGAATTTTTGAGCCTTCCTCGATTTTCACCCCGGCCGCTGGCGCCTGCTGGATGACGTGCGTGCCTTTGCCTTCGACAACGAGCGGCAGTTGATCATAGGTCGTCACGACCTCCCGCATCGAAAGTCCCACCATCTGGGGAACCTCCAGATAACTCTTGTCCCCGAGCGCCCGGTTTACCTCCCTTTCAATTCCGTCTTTGCGTTTGGGAACACCCAGATGCTGCAGGGAGGACTCGATTATGTTTTTCACGCTCGGCGCGGCGATCAGTCCGCCGAACGCGAGCGCCTTGGGGTTGTCGACCGCGAAATAGACGACGATCTGCGGGTCGTCTGCCGGAGCGAAACCGATAAACGACACGATGTACTCGCCGTTCACGTACCTTCCGTTCCTCACCTTTTGCGCCGTTCCAGTTTTTCCGCCGACGCGGTACCCTTCGATGTACGCGTTCTTCCCCGTTCCTCTGGCGACGACGCTTTCCAGGGCGTAGCGGACTTTTTCCGAGGTCTCGGGAGTGATGACCTGGCGAACCTCCGTCGGCAGCGTCCGCCCGACGATATCGTGGGTGACGCTGTCCCTCCACTCTTTGGCCACGAACGGTTTCATCAGCTTGCCGCCGTTTATCGCCGCCGACACAGCAGCCATCTGCTGGATCGGGGTAACCGAGACGCCCTGCCCGAACGAGGTCGTGCCCAGCTCGACAGGTCCCACCCGCTTTAAGCTAAAAAGCAGGCCGTTCTCTTCTCCAATCAGGTCAATCCCCGTCTTTTGTCCAAATCCAAACTTCTTGATGTACTCAAACAGCCTTTCCTTCTGCAGCCGTTGGCCCATCGTGACAAAACCGGGGTTGCAGGAATTCTCCACGACTTCCAGCATCGTTTCCTGCCCGTGGCCCTGCCGCTTCCAGCAGCGCAGCCGCTTGCCCGCGACCATGATGTAGCCGGGGTCGAAAAAGCTTTCATCGAGCTTGACCTCTCCTTCGTTGAGGGCAGCGGCCAGTGTCACGATCTTAAACGTGGAGCCAGGCTCGTACGTTTTCCAGATCGGCAGGTTGCGGTTGTAAATCTCGCTCGGATAATCCCTGTACTTCTCGGGATTGTAAGTAGGGCGGCTGCCCATGCCGAGAATCTCCCCCGTCTTGGGGTTCATTGCAATCGCGAGCACATCGTCCGGCTGATAGGCGACCACCGCCTGGTCCAGCTCCCGCTCGATGAACGATTGGATACCGCTGTCGATCGTCAGGTACATGTCCATGCCGTCGACAGGGGGCACGTATTCTTCTGTCCCTCCCGGCATCGTCTGGCCAGTCGCGTCGGCCAGATAAGACACATGTCCCTGTTTTCCTTTGAGGAATTCGTCGTAAATCCGCTCCAGCCCGGTCAGGCCCTGGTTGTCGATGCCGGTAAAGCCAAACAGATGCGCCGCCATGGTGCCGTTGGGATAAAAGCGTTTGGAGTCCTCTACCACGACAATTCCCGGCAGGTTCAGCTCCTGGATTTGCCGCGCCTTTTCTTCGGAAATTTTTCTTCCCCCCGGGACGCGGTTAATCTTTTCTCTTTTCATGATGCCCTTGTATACGACGTCTTCCGGCTGCCCCAACAAAACCGCCAGCTGCTTTGCCGTCCCGTGGGGGTCCTTGATCTGGACCGGGATCGCGACGACGGAAGGAACGCTGACGTTGGTCACCAGCTCCTTGCCGTTGCGGTCAAGAATGCGCCCTCGCTTCGGTTCGTATTCGATGTTGCGGTTCCACAGCTTCAGCGCCTTCTCCTGCAGCTCCGGTCCCTTGACCAGCTGTACGTAGCCAAGCCGCGCAATCAAAGCCGTATACAGCACCATTCCGATCACGAGCGCTACGAAAATGCGGCGTCTCACGGTTACATTGGATACCCGCACAGCGAGTCCCCCCTTATGAAACAGGTTGTCTCATTCCTACCTTATTCCAGGGGGGGACGGGTTAGAACAAAGGGCTATGCGGTTGTCGGCTCGCGGAAACAGCGGGCGCTGCCGTAGTGTTTACTGCGTCCCCGGCACTGCCGCGTTTTGGCCGGGATACTGGTATTGTACGTTCCCCTGTCCCGCAGGCACGTTCTGCATTTGTCCTGCGGGAACGGCTGGAATCTGGCCCGTACCGGCAGGCTGCCCCGGGTAGACAGGATAGACCGGATAGCCTGTGTAGCCTCCGGGCGGAATCGCTGTCGTTCCCTGCGGGATGGCTGTCCCTGCCGTTCCTGTGCCCGGCGGATAAGGAGAGTAGGTTCCCTGCGGATAAGCCGGAGGATAGGTGCCCGGCGGTATCATTCCTGCTTGCCCTGATGTCGAAGCCGGGATGTCTCCTCCCGATTGGCCCGTCTGAGGGGCTCCAGGTACAGTCGCCGTCCCGCCGTTACCTTGCGGCGGAGCGGTTCCAGGCACCGCCGTTTGCGTCGCCCCTGACGGCGGTGCCGTCCCTGCTCCCGGAGAATTGCCTCCGCTGGCCTGGGGATCAGGCGGATTTCCGTTCGGCTGAGCGCCACCCGCATCCGTCGCCGCTCCCGGCACCGCGACTTGTCCCGGCTGCTGCAGGGGAACAAGCGGCCCTGACGTGGGCTGCAGAGTGATCTGCAGCTGCTCTCCTCCCTTCAGCACTGTGCCTGGGGGAATATTTTGCTGCGTGACGAAGCCGGCGCCGTAGGAGGTGATCTTGAGCTGCATCAGCGATGCGTACTCCATCACTTCGCGCAGCGATTTTCCTTTGAAGTCGGGCATTTTTGAACCTTCGATCCGATCTGTTACAAGCGTGACAGTCGATTCGGGCACCACCTTTTCATAAGGAGCCGGGTATTGATTGACGATTTTCGTCCCCGTTCCCATGATGTTGACGACGATATTGTCCTGCTCCGCCCTCAGCTTGGCGGCTGTTGTAGACATCCCCAGGAGCTTGGGCATGCTGACCTCGCGAATTTGCTCTGCCTTTGCGATCGCCTGCTCTGTCACCGTCTTGGCATTCTTCTCGGCTCCAGCCGCATCCGGTTTTTGCTGCAGGTACTGGAGGCTGCGCTCCATGACGGATTTGAAGATCGGCGCTACGTATAGCCTTCCCCACGAACTGGAATCCTTGTCCGTCGTCGGGTCATCCACGACGACGTAGACGAGCAAGCGCGGATTGTCTTTGGGAGCAAAACCGATAAAGGAGACGATGTAGTGCTGCCCCTCCATGATCCTTCCTTTGTCGTCGTATTTTTGGGCCGTCCCTGTTTTACCAGCCACACTGTAGCCGTCGATCTTGTACGACTTTCCTGTACCGTATTCCCCAGTAATCACCGTCTCCAGAACGTCACGCGTCTTCTTCGCCGTCGCCTCGCTTACGACCCGGTGAACCACTTCACGCTGACTTCGTTTGACGACTGCTCCCGTGACCGGATCGCGCATTTCTTTCAAGATGTGCGGCTTGAGCAGCTCGCCGCCGTTGGCGATCGCTCCTACCGCTGCCACCTGCTGGATCGCGGTGACGGCCACCCCTTGGCCAAACGTGGTAACGGCAATATCGCGCGGAGATTTCGGGTTCGTCAAGTTGGTCAAAATCCCTTTCTTCTCGTACGGCAGCTCGATGCCCGTCGTCTTTCCGATCCCGAACTTATCAAAGTATTTTTTCAAAAGCTCGGGTCCGAGATAGTCGTATCCCATGATGACGAACACGACGTTACTCGACCTTTGCACCCCTTGCAGGAAGGGGATGTTGCCCCAGCCCGCCCCGCCGTTGTGGTCGCGGATCGGCGGCTTGAACTTCTTGTACGTCCCGGACTGGTACGGTGTATCGGGGTTGAATTTGCCCTCTTCAATCGCTGCCGCCAGCGTTATAATCTTGAAGGTCGAGCCTGGCTCAAACATGGTGGTGACGGCGTGGTTTGTAAAGTTGGTAATCCCGTTGTAGTACGTATTCGGGTTGAACTGCGGCCGGTTGCCCATCGCTAGAATCTCCCCGGTCTGCGGGTCCGCCACCACGACGGTCGCCCCTTTTGGCTTGTACTCCTGCTCGGCCTTGTCCAGCGCCTGCTCCACGTAGTCCTGGATGGTCCGGTCGATCGTCAGGTAGACGTTCCATCCGTCTTTGGCTGGCTTGTACTCGCGCTCGCCATCCGGCAATTGATAGCCGACCCTGTCCGTGACTACATGCATATCTCCCTTTTCGCCCCGAAGCTCTGGGTCGAACTGGAGCTCGATCCCCATTTGCGGTTTCTCTTCATAAACGTCCAAATAGCCGAGGACATGTGACGCAAAGCTATTGTTCGGGTAGTAGCGGCGTGTCGTTTCGGTGATGATGATCCCCGGGAGTTGGTTGTCCTTCACTTTTTCTCCGCTTGGAAGCTGGGGATACTGCAAATTTTCAATGCTCAGCTTTTGATTTTCGGTAATCCTTTTTCCGTACATCCCCAACTCGACAACTTTGGATTGTTTGGTCAGGAGTCGCAGGAGCTCATTCACCGGCGCATTCAGGACAGGCGCAAGCGCCTGTGCGGTGTAATAAGGATCCTTTACGACATCCTTGTCTTTGTCATTGCGGGGCTTTAGCCTTGCGCTCACTTCGTACGCCCTTCCCTCGAACGCCAGAATTTCCCCGTTTCTGTCCAAAATGGCTCCCCGCTTGGGATTCAGCGTTTTCTTCAAGTCCCATTGTACCTGCGCTATTTTTATAATGTCGGCCGCGTCTACTGTCTGAATCCACCAGAGACGAATCGTCAACGAGGAAAACATAACGATAACACAGAGCGCAAGGAGGATAATGCGCAAATTGACACGCCGTTTCATGTCCATCTATTCCTTCACTCCAAACCATGGGTATTTCGCTACGTACGAAAAAGTGACAGTCAAAAGAAAAGCTTCCATCGAATCTCGTTCGACGAAGCCGGGGTTCTGCATCCGAACAGTCTCTTACATTCCGAAGACGTTATGAAAAAATGTTACTTACTTGCGCAAGTAACATTTGGCCGGGCTCGCTGTCGTCCCGTGTTTCGTCATGGCTGTTTCTTTTGTTTGGAAGCCTGTTTTCCTTTCTCGTCCTTTTTCGCAGCCTTTTTGGATTGACCTACCATATGAGCCGCTTCCGGATTGTACACCATGCCCATTCTCTCCGCTTCCATGATGATCCGATCGCGGTTGCTGAGCTGCTCGATCAGCAGCTCAAGACTGGTGTTCTTATCCTTGTTTATTCTGATCTCTTTCTTCATGCGCTGTATTTCATAGTTGTACTGCGAGATTTGCGAATAACGAACACCAACCAGCACGACCCCTACGACAACCAGGGTGATGAAAAACAGGTACATCAGCTTCTCCTTGGTTGGTATAGACGGTTTGATTCGTACTGTCCGCTTCGTTTTCTTCTTGGTGCCGGAACCTGGTGAATTCTCCAGTTCTACCGCGAGATTTCCCCGGTAGTAGTAGCTCATCTCGGTCTCACTCCTTTTGCTCTGGCTGCGAGCGTCTAGATTTTGATTTACAATTTTTCCGCGACCCGCAGCTTCGCTGAACGGGCGCGAGGGTTTTTTTCCAGCTCTTCTTCTGACGGAAGGATCGGCTTTCTGGTCACAATCCTGACAGTCGCCTTGTTTCCGCAAGCACATACCGGAAAGGAAGGCGGACAGATGCAGCCTTTGGAATAATCCTGATAAACCTGCTTGCAGATCCGGTCTTCGAGCGAGTGGAAGGTAATCACACTCACTCTACCTTCGGGACGCAAAATGCCGATCGCATCTACAATGGCATCACGGAAGGCATCCAGCTCGTCGTTGACTGCGATCCGGATCGCCTGGAACGTCCGCTTGGCCGGATGGGGACCGGTACGGCGGGCTGCGGCGGGAATCGCTTCTTTAATGACCTCGACCAATTCTCCCGTCGTCTCCACAGGGGCCTGCTGTCGCCTTTGAACGATTTGCCGGGCAATTCGCCGGGAAAATTTTTCTTCGCCGTACTCCCACATGATTCGGGCCAGCTCCCGCTCGTCCCACTCGTTGACAATGTCGTAGGCGGTAAGCTCGCCCTGCTGATCCATCCGCATGTCTAGCGGAGCATCGGCATTGTAGCTGAACCCGCGCTCTCCCTCGTCCAGCTGCGGAGAGGAAACGCCGAGATCAAACAGCACGCCATCCACTCCGTCCAGCCCAAGCTCGGCTATGATCGCCTTCAGATGGCGAAAGTTGCTTTTTACCAGCGTTACCTGATCTATGTAGGGAGCAAGACGTTCTTTCGCATTGTCCAGCGCCCAGTCATCCTGGTCGACGGCGATCAGACGACCGCCGGGCCCGAGCCGCGAAGCGATCAAGCTGCTGTGCCCCGCACCGCCGAGCGTACAATCCACATAGATGCCGTCCGGCCGGATGTTCAGTCCGTCAACGGCTTCTTCTCGCAATACAGTTACATGATGAAAGGACAAAGCCGTCACTCCCAATTCAACGGGTGCATCCGAATCGTTCCGGCACACCGTATTTTCTTTCTTTTGTCTCCTATAAATCAAAATCCACCAGCTTTTCCGCAATCTCGGCGAAAGAGCCTTCCGACTCCGCAAAGTAATTCTCCCAGCGGTCTTTGCTCCAGATCTCTACCCGATTGGATACGCCGATGACGACGCACTCTTTTTGAAGCGCCGCGTAGTCGCGCAAAGTAGGCGGTATATTTACCCTTCCCTGCTTGTCCCACTCGCATTCCGCCGCTCCCGAAAAGAAAAAGCGCGTAAAAGAGCGAGCATCCGCCTTGGTGAACGGCAGCGTCTTCAGCCGCTCCGCAAGCAGTTTCCACTCTTCCGGCGGATAGACGAACAGACATTGGTCGAGCCCGCGGGTAATGACAAAGGAAGCTCCGAGGCCTTCACGGAACTTGGCGGGGATCGTCAACCGGCCTTTTTCATCGATGCTATGCTGGTATTCACCCATGAACACGGCCTGTCCCCCACTTTCCTGTCGCTGGCCTCCACTTTCCCCCACTTTTCCCCACTTGGCCTCCTACCTGCTATTATAAATAAAAAACCCTGCTTTGGTAAGCAGGATTTTTCGTTGATTTTTTTACCGGGAAAGGACGGGTTTCGCGAAATTATTCGACCCAGCTGTCCAGGTATGCTTTTTGTTCGTCTGTCAGTTTGTCGATGGAGATGCCAAGCGCTTCCAGCTTGTAGCGGGCGACCATCTCGTCCAGCTCGTACGGAACGTTCAGCACGTGCTTGCCGATCGACTCGTAGTTTTTGTTTACGTGTTCAAGGGAAACGGCTTGCAGGGCGAAGGTCATGTCCATGATTTCCGCCGGGTGACCGTCGCCGGCCGCCAGGTTGACCAGACGTCCTTCGGCCAGGAGATACACTTTTCGACCATCTGCCAAGACAAATTCCTCGATATCTTTGCGAACGGTGCGTTTGGATTTCGACAACGCCTCCAGCTCGACCTTGTTCACTTCGACATCGAAGTGGCCGGCGTTGGAGAGGATAGCGCCATCTTTCATAACTTCAAAGTGCTCCTTGCGGATGACGTCGCGGTTTCCGGTTACTGTTACGAAGTAATCGCCGTGCTTGGCCGCTTCGCTCATCGGCATGACTTCGAATCCGTCCATGTATGCCTCGACCGCCTTGATGGAGTCGATTTCGGTCACGATGACTTTCGCGCCCAGACCTTTGGCGCGCATCGCGACGCCCTTGCCGCACCAGCCGTAGCCGACGACGACCACTGTTTTGCCTGCAACGACGAGGTTGGTCGTGCGGTTGATGCCGTCCCATACGGATTGGCCCGTACCGTAGCGGTTGTCAAACAAGTATTTGCAGAACGCGTCGTTGACGGCAACCATCGGGAATTCGAGCTTGCCTTCCTTGTCGAGGGCTTTGAGGCGAAGGATTCCCGTCGTGGTTTCCTCGGCGCCGCCGCGCACCTGGGACAAAAGGTCGCGACGCTCGCTGTGCAGGATGGTCACCAGATCGCCGCCGTCGTCGATGATCAGGTCAGGACGCGTTTCGAGCGTTTTGATCAGATGGCTTTTGTACTCTTCTGGAGATGGATTGTACTTCGCGAATACGCGGATGCCGTCTTCGACAAGCGCCGCGCACACATCATCCTGTGTTGAGAGCGGGTTGGAGCCGGTAATGGTTACCTCGGCACCGCCAGCCTGCACCACTTTCGCCAGGTAGGCAGTTTTTGCTTCCAAGTGCAAGGAAATTGCAACTTTCAGTCCGGCAAACGGCTTTTCCTTTTCAAAGCGCTCGCGGATACGGTTGAGGACGGGCATATGTTCTTTTACCCAGTCGATTTTCAAATGGCCATTCGGCGCAAGCGCCATATCTTTTACGATGCTTTCAGAAACCATGTTCATGAGCGGATTGAACCTCCTTCTTCTACAAACAAACTATGATTTATCTTACCACATGATTTTTCTTTTTCCTATCGGTTCCATACCCCCGGATAAAAAAAGCAACTATTCCGCTTTGTTTTTGCCATTTATGCTGTCTGCGGCGGTCATCCCCTCTGTCAGCAGATCGAAAAAATGGCGCATCGCCCGCGGCGTCCACTTCTTTTTATGATAGACAAGCTGGCGGAAGACGCGAATGTCGGGATGCATGAAATTCAAGACCGAAATCGTCCCCTTTTGCACTTCGTCCGCCACGGCAATCATCGGGACAAGCGCTATCCCCAGACCGTATGTGACGCATTGCTTGATCGCTTCCAGGCTGCCAAATTCAAGCGAAGGCTCCTTGCTCGTCCCGCTGTCGCGGAGAACAGCCTCGATCATCGTCCGATAGCTGCAGCCCGCCTCGGGAAAAATCCACTGCTCTCCGTTAAAATCAGCCGCTTCGAGCTGCTTTCGGGAAGCGAGCGGATGATCGGGCGCCGCAATGACGACGAGCTTTTCCTCTCCGAGATTGACGCTTTCCAGATCGGGGTGGGATTGCAGCCAATCCAGCACAACCGCAAAGTCATAGCTGCCCTCCTTGACGCCTTGGCGGAGCTCATGGCAGATCCCCGGATTCAGCAGCACCCGAATCTGCGGATGCTCGCGGCGAAACTTTTGCAGATAGGGCGGCAAATAAAAAGCCGCGAGCGATTCCACTGTCCCAATGGTCAGCGTCCCGGCCAGTTGCGCCTCTTCACTCAGCTGGGCCTTCGCTTCGTCAAGCAGCGCGAGCAGTTGTCCGCTGTATTCCAACAGGACTTCTCCGGCGGAAGTCAGCCTGATCTTGCGCCCCCAGCGCTCAAACAGGGTGGCGCCAAATTCCTGCTCCAGATTCTGTATCTGTGTAGTGACGCTGGATTGGGCATAGCCCAGCACTTCCGCCGCCCGGGTAAAGCTGTGCCACTTCGCCACTTCGCGAAAGGTCTGCAAATAACGGGTATCCATGGCTCCTCCCCTTTTCAAATCGTTTTTTTCGATTCTTCTTATCGAATATTATAGATAACTCCGATGATACCGTCTATGCTACACTTCAGATACCAACAGATAAAAACAATTCGGGAGAGGGATTCAGATGAAAAACGCGACAATACAAACATCGGAACTGGCGAAAGCCTTGTCGCTCCCCCATATCGTCACCCTGTATATCGGTGCCGTTATCGGTTCGGGGGTGCTGCTTATCCCGGGAATGGCGGCAGAAATGGCTGGGCCGGCCTCCATCCTCGCCTGGCTGTTCATGACCATCCTCGTATTGCCGATGGCCATCACCATGGGGCTTTTGTCCGCCCGGCACCCTAGCTCCGGGGGCGTCTCCACATTCGTCAGGCTGGCTTTCGGCGACCGGTACGGAAACATGGTCGGCTGGTTTTTCCTCCTGTCGGTTCCGGTCGGCGCGCCGATTGTTGCCGTTACCGCCTCCCACTATGTGGCTGTTCTCCTGCAGTGGAGCCAGCTTCAGGTGTATCTCGCTGCCGGACTGATCCTTTTTGTCGTCGTGGCCATGAATATATTTGGCCTGAAGGTCGCAAGCCGCGTCCAGACCATTGTCGTTTCCTTGATCGTGGCGATTTTGGTGCTTGCGGTACTGGCTGCCTTGCCTCATGCGAAAGCGAGCCACTTTACCCCGTTTGCCCCGCATGGCTGGCTGAGCATCGTCCAGGTGGCCGGCTTGCTGTTCTGGTGCTTTATCGGCTGGGAAGCGGTGACGCATCTCTCCGAGGAATTCGTCGATCCGGAGAAAAACGCGGTGCGCGGCGTCCTGTGGAGCGCGGCCATCGTCGCTTTGCTTTACTTCGCTGTCGCCCTCGTGACCGTTGCGACTCACAGCTACGGAGAGGGCCGGTCGGAAGCTTCGCTGAGTGTCATGGTTCAGCTCTCCTTGGGCCCGATTGGCGGATGGCTCGTCGGTGCGACCGCTCTGTTTATTTGCGTCGCTACGGTCAATGCCTATATCGGCGCCGCCTCCCGGATCGCCTACGCTCTGGCTCGGGAAGGCACGGCTCCGCGGTGGTTTGGGCGCGTCCATGCGAAATACGGGACGCCGGTCGGCGGACTGCTCTTTTTATCGATTTGTTTTTGCTTTGTGCTGCTGGTTTTGGCCATGGGCTGGATCGATCTCACCCGGCTGATCCAGTTTCCCAATGCCACCTTTTTTGCTACTTACATCGGTGGCTGCCTGGCCGGCGTCCGCCTCCTGAAAAACAGCCGCTACAGCCGGCTTTCGGCTTGGACGTCGCTGATCGTCACAGGCGGGCTTTATCCGTTTCTCGGGTGGTCTGCGCTTTATCCTCTTGTGATTGTCGGTGTTCTCTTGATTTGGGAGTTCAAGCGGAGTAAAGCTTCTTTGTGAAGCTTTTTCATGAAGCTTCTTCATGAACCCTCTTCGCAGAAGACCCGGCCTCCCTTTTCGGAATTGAGATGCGGGAGGACATTGCGTCACAAAACAGACGCTGCATTCCGAACAAAAGACAGCCATGCCTGCTCTCAAACATGAGCGTAGGCATGGCTGTTTTTCTGGCGAGGCTGCGTATGCTACTCGTCTTTCCCGATCAGCCGGAAGTTCTTCCCGTCCCCGGATGCGAGGTAGAACGTCCTGTCGACGCTTCCTCCCAGCTCTCCCGAGTAGTATTGAACCGTCATCCGGTATTTTCCATCGCTGATTTTCGCGTAGTAGATCAGCTCGTTAAAGCGCGGAAAGCGGATGAAATCATAGACCTCGTATTTCATGAACGAGAAGTGCTCTTGCAGGAACTTCTCGCTGACGGGCAGCTTGTTCTTTTGCACGTGGCTGACCAGATCGTCGTATCGGCGGATTTTTTCCTTATCCATAACGGCAGTGACAAAGCTGTCGACCGCTTTTGTCATCGCCTGGCGCTCTGCCTCTGTCACCTGTCCCGGGTACAGCTCTTCCTGCGCTTCCTTGATCCTGTTCAAAAGGACGACTGCCTGCGCCCGGCTGACTTTGTCATCAGGTCGAAACGTCCCGTCCGGATAGCCCGTCATCAGGCCCAATTTATAAATCGGATACACCATCAGTACCTCATGCTCATTATCCAATGAAACATCGCTGAAAAACCGCGACGTCGTTCCCCGGTATTTCTCCCCCTCGGACTGCTTTCCCAGCGCAGCCAGGGTCAGCCTTGCCGCTTCGACGCGCGTCAGGGGATCTTGCGGATTTCCGCTGGGCAGGATGCCCGCCGCCAGCAAATGTTTGTAGGTTTTCTCGGACCATCGTCCCTTTACGGGCGTCAGGTACAGATCCCGCGCAAAATCATCCGGCTCATGTCCGCTGTACGCCGGCAGCATGCGTTCCACCAACGCCATGAACTGTTCTTGGGAAACCGGCACTTCGGGGCGAAAAGTCCCGTCGGGAAATCCTTGCACCCACCCGGCACGAACGGCTTCCGCTATCTCTTTTTTGGCCCAGTGCCGTTCCGTATCCGCGAAGGAACCGCTAGTGCTGGCTACAAGATCGGTGATGCGCGCCTCGGCCGTTTGAACCCCTGCTCCCAGTCCGGTAAGCAGACAGGTAACAGAAAGGGCAGCGATCAACACCCATTTGCCTGTCGTCATTTTCTTGCCTCGCATGAAAAGAATGACCACCTTTCGCAGGAAATCTCCTGTTCAAAAGGTAAGACGCTTGTATGCGTGAAATGTTTCGACAAATCCCACCAAAGTCTCAGGAAAATTTCCCCATGCGATTCCGTCAGAGCGCAGAAATGAAGCCGCAGCCTAAACCCGGCTGCGGCTTCACATACGTCACCCGTATTTTACAGATAGACAACCTGATGGCTGCCGTCATGAACGAACGGCGCTTCCACCAGGCGGTCGACGAGCGACAGTCCGTATTTGTTCACAATCGGGACAATCGACAGCTTCCGCTCCTGCAATCCTCCCGCGGGATTCAGCGCCGCTTCCAGCCTCCACAGACGCCGCTTCCCGATATCTTCCCTTTGTTCCAGAGCCTGAAGCAGTCGCCGCTCCAAAAAGTCGACCTGCTCCAGCAGACGGGCCGCATTTTTTTCGGCGAGCTGCCCCATTCCCGGCTCCAGGCTGACGACCTCGTTTACGAGGGGCTGGTACAGCTCCTGCATGGCGTCGCGGACATGCTGAAAGCGGTCGGCCAACGGGTGAGCTTCCCGGCTCGCTTCCCATTCCTTTCTCCACTCGGAAAACGAAGTCAGCGCCTTGTCGATAGGCAGATCAAAATCTTTCAGCAAACGGGCAATCGCCCCTTCTACCAGAGTGACGGAGACCCGTGGCAACACGATGGGCAGCTGCTTGCCAAACGCGGCAAAGATCTCTTTGAAATACGCCCAGTAGGCAATTTCCCCCGCCCCAGCCACAAAAGCCAGGGTGGGAAAGAGATGCTCCTGCATCAGCGAGCGGGTTACCACATTGGAGCTGAAGCGACAGGGGTCAGTCTCGGCAAGCCGAAGCAGTTCCTCGCGGGTATACGTTCCTCGGCGGGTGACAAAGCGGTCGCCATGGCGAAGCAGCTGCAGGCGATCCGTTCCTTCATACAAGAAAAGGTTGGCCTCCTGGCCTCCAGTCTCCAGCTGCAGCGGATACCCGGCGCTCTCCAAACGGCCAGCCGCATCGGCTACAAGCGAGCTCAACTCCTCATTCCGCTGCAAAATCCGTGTAAATACAGGCTCTTCCAGCTCTCTGACAAAGGGCAGAGCAGATTCGACCAGAATGAGCCCGTGCTTGCCGAACAGGCTGGTCATCAAGCGCGCAAACCAATCGGCAACGGTCTTCGACGGCGCGGCCGCGTCTTCCATCCATCTGCGGACCGCCGCTGTCTCCCGGGTCTCTGTCAGGTCGGCGAACAGCTTCTCCATAAATGCCTGGTATTCCGCACGCCCCAGCGGCACACTGCTGGCAGAAGGACGTCCCGTACGCGGAAGGGAGATTTTCTCCTTATGCAGCTTGGTCTCCTGATCGGTGAGCCAGAATGTGTGGTCAATCTCATCAATGTCGTGATCCTCGCCGGCAATCCAGAACACGGGTACGACTTCCGCACCCAGCTGTGCAGAAAGCTGTTTTGCGGCCTGGATAAGGTGGACAGCCTTGTAAATCGTGTACAGCGGACCGGTGAGTACGCCCGCCTGCTGGCCGCCGATAACAACCAGGGTGCCTGGCTGCCGCAGCTTTTCGATGCCATCCAGCGCCTTCTGATGATTGCCGATCGCTTGATTGTAGACAAACAGCCCATCGGCCAGCTTGTCTCTGTGGGGGATATCGTTGTGATGAAGCCATTCGAGCCGTTTCCGGTACGATTCCATCTGGTACGGGTGGTAGTTAAAAAAACGCAGCGCGTCGGCGTTTCCTTGCTGGTAATCATGAGCCAGCCGGTTGGCCGACGGCAGCGATACACATTCTACATTCATAGAAGCTCACCTTTCTTACTCCATGTCACTGCAAATTATACCATGCCCCCCTCCCCCAAAAAAACAAGACAACCCGCCGGAATGGGTTGTCAAAGTGTAATTGTTGCTGTATGCGATTAAAATTGCGGTGGCGTGACAGACCAGATCAGGACCGCTTCTTCGTCGCCCGTATTTTCGATGCTGTGCGATTTGGTGCTGTCGAAGGTGATGCTGTCGCCCATCTCCAGCACGTGTTCCTCATCGTTGAAGCGCGCGGTAACGCTACCCTTTATAACTACGAAGCACTCTTCTCCTTCGCTCTGCACGAATTTGTCCACTGCCATTTCGCCCTTTTGCAGCTTTACTTCCAGCATTCCCAGTTTTGAGCTTCCCCCCGCAGACAATAACGCGTATGTCCCGGTTGACTCGGGAAACACCATCTGTCTGCGCTTCGGCTTTCGCGTAACGTGTACCTGCTTCTGGTCGATATCCTCGAAGAAATGGATGATCGAAGCCTCCAGGGCCTTCGTAATCTTCCACAAGGAATCAAGAGAAGGCTGAGAAATACCGCGTTCGACCTGACTGAGCAAGCCCTTGCTCAATCCTGTTTTGTTCGCCATAATCTCCAGGGTAAAGCCACGCTCTTTCCGAATCATTCGAATCTTATGCCCAATCGATTCGATGGGAAGCCTCATAAATCCAACCTTCTTTCTTTATTGGTATATGTATCGGTGCCGCGAGTGTTATACGTCGCCCATCATCTTGAAGATTCCCGTTGTATACAACACCACGTAGACCAGTCCAAACAAAAGGAAAGACAATCTCCATACGGAAAAGCTCGCCTTCAGCAGAGACAGCTTTCCTTTCAGCCTGACTTGCACCCAGCCGATGAGTCCGATGGCCGCCAGAAAAAATCCCGTAATCCACCACCACGCAGACAACGCATCCGGCCAGATCACGCTATATGCAACGACAACGGCACGAATCAGCAAAAAATTCGTTATATTCACAGCCCAGCGTCCGGCCAGTCGCTTGTCCTTTTTCCACAGATACACCAAAAAGTAAGCCAATGGGAATCCGAGAAAAGGAAAAGCGGTCAACGTGGCCCAAAAATAGGTCCAAATCGTTGCAATAAACGACCAAAGCTTACCTCCAAAGGTCAATGTCGGCCTCTCCCTTCCCCTTCGCCATGTCTGTTTTCAGAAGCACGGCGCGCAGCAATGTTTCGTGCATAGGGACGGGTGTTCCGGTTTCCCTCCCCTTTTGAACGAGATAACCGTTGATAGCGTTTACTTCAGTCTGGTTCCGCCGCCGGATATCTTGCAGCATTGAGGAAATGTTACGGGAAGTATTTCGGCAAATTTTTACAAATTCCTGCCAATCCTGCTCTTCAATTTTTTCACCGCAACGCTCCGCTACGGCTGCCGCTTCCCAAAACAGCTCTTTCATCAGTCGAACGGTGTGCGGAGATTCAAGCAGCATCCCGTTTGGCGTCTCGAACAGGGCCGTCAAAGGGTTGATCAAGGCATTTGCCAGCAGCTTTCTCCAAGCGAATGGTTTTATCGTATCCTCATAAACGGCCTGAAAGCCGCAACGATTGGCAAGCTCCACGAACCGGGCGCAGATCGGATCGCGCTCATCCCGAGGTGTCCAGGGGCCGATGCGCAACAGTCCCGTTCCGGTATGCTCGACCTCTACAGGAGACAGGCGGCGCGCTCCCTCCGTATTGCTTGCAAAAAAACACTGACGGATGTCGAGCACCTGTGTCAATTTCTCATCATGTCCCATGCCGTTCTGGAGGGCCAATACCCGCGAGGCATCAGGAAGGTGGCGAAGATCAGGCAGAATCGCATCGAGATCCGACTGTTTGACCGCCAGCAGATACAGATCGCCCTGCGGCAAGCCGGCTTCCATCGGGTTGCTTTGGATCGCGGTCTTTTGTACGGTTCCATCGAGCCGGCGAAGAGTCACGCCCTCTCGCGTCAAGAGCTGCGCCTGCTCGCTCGTTCGGGTGACGAGTGTGACTGATTGCCCGCTCAGCAGCAGCCTGGCCGCATACAGAAGCCCTACGGAACCGCCGCCTATGACAACCAAATGGAGTGGTATCGACTGAAGCTGCATTTGTTCACCTACATTAATCAATACTTATTTCAAGAATACCAAAGTTGCCGGAAATGATCAATTATTCCTAAGCAAAAAGATCGAAATTGTCAAAAAAATATTTGCCCCGTCTCCGCTGATATGAAAAAGGCCATCCCCTTTGGGACAGCCTGCGTACGTTTTCACACCGGATATACGGGGTGCTTTCGTTCGGAGAAACGCTGGTTCTTGTTTGCGTAGACGTCAAACCTTGCGATCAGCTCGCGCCTCAGCTCCTCGGGAGGAATGATCGCATCCACGATCAGGTTGGAAGCGAGCAAGTAAATATCGATATCTTCCTGATACTCCTTCCGTTTCTCCATAATAAAGGCTTGCCGTTCCTGCGGATCTTCAATCGCTTGAATCTTGTTGCTGTAGACAGCGTTCACGGCTGCTTCCGGGCCCATGACGGCTATTTGCGCTCCCGGCAGAGCGAGGCAGGCATCCGGTTCAAAAGCGGAGCTGGCCATGGCATAAAGCCCTGCTCCGTAGGCTTTTCGTACGATAACCGAGATTTTCGGAACCGTGGCTTCCGCCATCGCCGAAATCATCTTCGCTCCATGGCGTATGATACCGGCCCGCTCGACGGCCGTGCCAATCATGAAGCCCGGTACGTCCGCCAAAAACAGCAGCGGAATTTGAAAGGCGTCGCACAGCGTGATAAATCTCGCCGCCTTGTCTGCCGAATCGACAAACAAGACGCCTCCCTTCACCCTCGGCTGATTGGCGACGATGCCGAGCGGCTTGCCATCGAGACGGGCAAGCCCCGTGACCAGTTCCTGGGCAAACAGCTTCTTCACCTCAAAGAACGAGCCTTCATCGACGAGCGCGTCGATCAGTTCATGCATGTTGAACGGAGCATTTTGATTCTCCGGGACAATGTCGTTGATTTTTTTAGCGTCTGGGCGGGGCAGCTTGGCGGGCTCCACCGGAGGCTTGGCCGTATAGTCAGCAGGAAAGTAGCTGAGATAACGGCGGGCAGCAGATATCGCCTCTTCCTCATTGGCTGCCAGTACGTCTCCGCAGCCGCTGACGGAGCAGTGCATGCGAGCGCCGCCCAGCTCTTCCAGCGTAACCTTTTCACCGATCACCATCTCCGCCATCCGCGGAGACCCCAAATACATGCTGGCGTTTTTGTCGACCATGATGACGATGTCGCAAAACGCCGGGATGTACGCGCCACCGGCAGCAGAAGGTCCAAACAGGATGCAGATTTGCGGGATTTTGCCGGAGAGCTTTACCTGATTGTAAAAAATCCGCCCCGCCCCCCGCCGCCCCGGGAACATCTCCAGCTGGTCCGTAATCCGGGCGCCCGCAGAGTCTACCAGGTACAGAAGCGGAACCCGCATTTTCTCGGCCGTTTCCTGAATGCGGATAATTTTTTCTACCGTCCGGGCACCCCAGGAGCCTGCTTTTACCGTAGAATCGTTCGCCATGACGCAAACCGTCTGTCCGTTTACTTTCCCGATCGCCGTAACGACTCCGTCCGCCGGCAGGTCACCGGCCATGAAGTTGGCAAACAGACCGTCCTCCACGAGAAATTCGTCGTCAAACAGAAGCTTCAAGCGATCACGGACAAACAGCTTGTTTTGTTCCTTCAGTTTGGCATGGTATTTTTCGTCTCCGCCCTTTTCCACCTGGGCGATGCGTTCTCTCAGCATATCTTCTGCTTGTTTGCTCATGGGTGCCTACTCCCTCCTCTTATTCGCCGCGATACACCGGCTTTCGCTTTTCTTTAAAGGCGTCCAGTCCCTCCTGCCGATCTCGTGTAGGGATCAGCACCTGGTAGGCGTTGCTTTCGATGGCGAGCCCCGTAGCCAGATCCGTCTCCATACCGTAGTCGATCGCGTACTTGGCCTGCGCCAGGGCGATCGGGGCATTTTCGGCAATCTCGCGGGCAAGCGTCTGGGCTGCGGACATGACTTGATCGGGGGCAGCCACCCGGTTCACAAGCCCGATGTCAAGCGCTTCCCCCGCTCCCACGCGGCGGGCTGAAAAAATAAGCTCCTTGGCCAGTCCTTTGCCGATCAGCCTGGGGAGCCGCTGTGTTCCTCCCGCACCGGGAATGATCCCGAGGGACGTTTCCGTCAGACCCATCTGGGCTGTCTCGCTCATGACGCGCAAGTCGCAGGCGAGAGCCAGCTCCGTTCCGCCGCCGAGGGCAATGCCATTGATGGCAGCAATCACCGGCTTTGGAAGCTTTTCAAGCTCACTGAACGTATCGCGGATCGTTCTGATGTAGTGCTGTACTTGCTGATCCGTCATAGACCGCCTCTCCTTCAGATCAGCGCCGGAACAAAAAGCCCTGTCTCCCGCTCCGGTGACGATCAGCACGCGAACGTCGCGATCCGGTACTGCCTCGGCAACGGTTTGCCGCATAGCCAGCAGCGTATCCAGATTGAGGCAGTTAAACACGTCGGGACGATTGATCGTCAGTATCCCGATCAGTCCTTCTTTTTGATACGAGACAGTCATGCTGTGCCTCCTTCTGCCTGGGATTGGCATTGTTTTTCGTGTGACTGGGCAAGAGCGGCCTGCAGCACTTTGGATGGCAGAGAGCGTCCCAACAGCTGCTGGACATACGCTCCCGCCGCCACCAGCTTCTCCAGGCTGACCCCCGTCTCGCAGCCCATCCCGTGCAGCATGTACACCAGGTCTTCACTCGCGATGTTGCCTGAAGCCCCCGGGGCGTACGGACAGCCGCCAAGCCCTCCAATGGAGCTGTCAAAGGTCCGTATTCCCTCGTCCAGAGCTGCGGCGACATTGGCCAGACCGGTACCGCGGGTATCGTGGAAGTGACCGGCCAAGCGCTCGGTCGTAACATCTTTCACAAGCATCGAAAACACTTGGTGAACCTGCAGCGGCGTAGCCACGCCGATCGTATCTCCGATCGAGACCTCATAGGCCCCCATCGAAACGAGCTCATTCGTTACTTTGCGGCTGTTGTCCAGGGAAACCTCTCCCTCGTAGGGGCAGCCGAATACAGTCGAAACATAGCCGCGGACGCGCATGCCCAGTGCCAACGCTTCCCGGGCTGTCTCGCGGAGGACGGGAAATGTCTCCTCGATCGACTTGTTGATATTTTTCTGATTGTGCGTCTGTGATGCGGACATGAACAGGGCTACCTCGGTCAATCCGCATTCTCTCGCCCGCTCCAGCCCTTTCAGGTTGGGCACCAGAGCACTGTACCTCACGCGTGACCGATGCGGAAGCGATCGGCACACCTCGCCTGCATCAGCCAGCTGGGGAATCCACTTCGGGTTTACAAAGGAGCTCGCTTCCACTCTTTGAAGTCCGGCTTCCGCCAGCATCTCGATCAGCCGGATTTTTTCCGCAGCGGCGAGAACTTTTTGTTCATTCTGCAATCCATCGCGCGGTCCTACCTCGACAATCTGCACCTTCACGGTCCCTCTCCCCCTTTCCTAGCGGGCGCTCAGTTTAGAAGCAGCCCGATTCTATTCCAGAACGACGATGACGTCCCCATCGTTGACAAAGTCCCCGCTGTTCACCTTGACGTCGGCCACCACGCCGTCCGCTTCAGCCTGAACCGGCACTTCCATCTTCATCGATTCCAGCACGACCACATCTTGCCCCGCCTGGACCTGATCACCCTTTTGCACCAGAATGTTGATTACGGTTCCTGCCATCGTTGCTGTTACGTTTTTCATTTCGCTCGCACTCCTTACACTGATTTTTGTTTTCGTTCCTGGATGAAACGAGTGGTATAGGCTCCCCGGACGAATTGCTCGTCTTCGAGCACTTCCAGCAAGAAAGGAATATTAGTTTTGATCCCGGTGAGGACGAACTGCCGCATCGCCGCTTTCGCCCGCTCGATCGCTTCGCTCCGATTCGCCCCTGCAGCGATGACCTTGGCGATCATCGGATCGTAGAACGGGGTCACTTGTGTCCCGGTCTCCACACCGTCATCGATGCGCACTCCTTCCAGCTGCGGCGGCTGATACAGCGTGATCGTTCCCGGCGAGGGCATAAACGTGACCGGGTCTTCCGCGTAGACGCGAAGTTCGATCGCGTGTCTGATGGCCTTGATATCGGCCTGAGAAAAAGAAAGCTTTTCCCCTCTTGCGATGGCCAGCTGCATGGCGACCAAATCAAGTCCGGTCATTTCCTCTGTGACGGGATGCTCTACCTGCAGGCGCGTATTCATTTCCAAAAAATAGAATTGTTTGTTTCCATCGACGATAAACTCTACTGTTCCCACGCCGGTGTAGCCAACAGCCCGGGCCGCCTGCACCGCTGCGCCGCAGAGCTTCTCTCTCGTATCGTCGTCCAGAAAGGGAGATGGGCTTTCTTCGAGTACCTTCTGGTGCCTTCTCTGGATCGAGCACTCTCTCTCCAGGATATGCAGCACGTTGCCGTGGATGTCTCCGGCGATCTGCACTTCGATGTGTCGGGGCTCGTCGATGTACCGTTCGATGTACATTGCATCGTTGCCGAAGTACGCCTTGGCCCTGCCCTTCGCCGATTGATACGCTTGCCTCAGCTCGGCTTCGTCCCGGCAAATCTGCATGCCGATTCCCCCGCCGCCGGCGCTTGCTTTCAGCATGACAGGATAGCCGATCTCTGCGGCAAGCTGCGCCGCTTCGTCCGGAGACTGTGCAGGCTCCTTGCAGCCGGGAACGATCGGTACGCCTGCTGCGAGCATCACGTTTCGGGCTGTCAATTTATCCCCCATCTGGGCAATCACCTCTGGAGACGGACCGATGAAAAGCAGCCCTTCCTCCTGGCAGCGTCTGGCAAATGCCGCATTCTCGGACAGCAATCCGTAACCCGGGTGAACGGCATCTGCCCCTGTCTGCTTGGCCGCAGCGATGATGGCATCTACATTCAGGTAACTGTGCGGTACCGGCGGCGGGCCGATATGTACGGCCTCATCTGCTTCGCGGACGAAGGGAAGCTCCTTGTCAGCATCTGAAAACACCGCTACCGTTCCCACCCCCTGCTCCTGGCAGGTGCGAATAATCCGCCTGGCGATTTCTCCGCGATTGGCGATCAATACTTTTCGCATGGCAACGCTCCTCTCCAAGACCAATCGACCGACCGTGAAAACGCTTGCAACTCGTCCGGGCGATTGTCGAAATTGTTTTGCTTCTCTCTATTTTGCCACGAGATATGACATAGTTCTAGGCTGAAATTTAAATTTTTTCCATGGAGGCGAAAACATTTTTGGCAAACAGTTGGGACAAACGGAGAAAATACGCTCAGATGTAACCAATTTTGTGTATAATGATAGGTAGTGTTGTGGCAAGGCAAGGCAAAGCGCGTGAGAGGAGTGGCTTACTCATGTTTGAGGTAAAACGTCTAAACATCAACTACAAGACTTTGGAGGAGTTTCAAAGATTCCGCGAATTTGGCCTGGAGGAGCTTTCGATGAAGGAAGACCTGGAGGCGAACATCGTGGAAAACGATTCCGAATCTCCTTTCTACGGCATCTACGACAACGATTTCTTGGTGGCGCGGATGAGCCTTTACAAAATCGATGGAAAGTACGACCGTTACTTTGCCCCGGCTCAGGATTACTACGAGCTGTGGAAACTGGAGGTCCTCCCGGATTATCGCGGAAAAGATTACGGAACCGCCCTGGTGAATCACGCCAAGAGCTTCGGCGCTCCCATCAAGACCAATTCCCGCTGTCGCGCTGACGAATTCTGGCTGAAGATGGGCTTCACTCCGGTCAAGTACAACCCGGTCCGGGACCGCGGCGAAAATCCTTATGTATGGCTGCCGGAAGGCGTCGGACTCCAAGACTGACGACTTTTGGAAAAACAAAAGAAGCGGTTATGCGGCCGCTTCTTTTTCATTATTCATCGTCCATCGTTCATTGTCTGGTCCTACTTTTCCACTCTCTCCAAATTGCCATTTTCATCCATTTTGAAAATAGCTTTTACCGGCTCCTCTTCATTCAGGAAGGCCATTTTCCGCGCACGCTCCATGATTTGCACCAACGCCTTGTAGTCCTCGTTGACGCCTTGGACCTGCTCCATCTCTTTCTTCATCTTGTCGTGCGCTTCCTGCAATTCTTTTATCTCCAAAACCTTTCCTTCCAACTCTTGTTCAAGCTGCCGCACTCTGCGGACCAAATCCTTGTGATTCATCAGCAGCCGAATCACCGATTCGATCTGCTCTTCGGCTGCGGCGCTTAAAGAGAGCTGCTGGATCGGCTGCTGCTTTCTCAGAAGCTGTGCCTCTCCGCTCTCTTCCGATTGGGAGGAAGCAAGCCGTCCCATTTTTTTCAGCTGTTGCCGCTGGTTTTTGGCAATCACAATCGCAGCGTCATATCTTTTGCGCACGCAACTGTTCCAGCGAAAACCGCAAGCGGCCGCCGTACGCCCCAGGCGTTGACCTACCTCTTCAAAAGCAGCCAGCTGCGTCCCGCCCTCGCGAATATGGCGTAGGGTGACTTCCGCCAACACCAGATCGTCATCTTCAGTCCATGCGTCCTGTCTGGAAGCTACCATGTATGAAGTCCCTCCCGTTACCTTTAAAAGGATGATGTACTCCATCCTATGCTTTTTCCTACTCTGGTAGAATCGTTTTCTACTAGAAAAAGTATGTCCAAGCACACGATGGTTTAAACGGGAGGGGCACTGGCCAATTCCGGCTCTCTATTTCGCTAAAAATTTTTCTACAAGACGAACGTGCTCGTCATTGCCCCACAAATCGGCGCATTGGCTGACTTCCCGCTCTACCCGTTCGGCCAGCGGCAATCCTTCGCGCTTCCAGGCGAGCATGTTCATGTAGGCCTCGATACTGGAAAGAGGATTGGCGGCGATGACTGCGGCGAACTGTTCCGTCTCTTCGCGCAGGCGGTCGGGATGACATACGCGATCGACCAGTCCGAATCGCAGCGCTTCCGCGGCGCTGACTTTTTCTCCGGTCAAAAGGAGAGAAAGCGCCTTTGACTCCGGGAGCTTGTCCAGCAGCCGGGCCCCGCCTCCCCAGCCTGTCGTGATATGAAGCCCGATTTGCACGAATCCGAGCACCGCAGTCTCGCTGGCGAACCGAAAGTGGCAGGAGATCGCAAATTCGCTGCCTCCGCCGAGCGCGTGCCCATTGATCATGGCGATCGTGGGCTTTCTGGCTGTCTCCACCGCCTTTAGCACGCCGGCGACCTTGCCGAGGACAGGGAGTGCCTGCTCCCTGCCGCGAGCGGCGATAAATTGCTTGACATCGCCGCCAGAGACAAAGCTCGCTCCTTGTCCGGTAAAAATGATCACCTTGATCTCAGCGTCTGACAAAGCCTCATCGATTGCCTGCTGGAGCTCTTCCGCCATTTCCAGGCTGATCGCATTGTGGACCTTGGGACGCTGAAAAACAATCGTCGCGATGCCGTCCCGCTTTTCTACCCGAATCGTCTCCACCCGTATTCCATCCTTTCTCCAGCTCGTTTTTCCCATTGTAAACTCCCCGGGAAAAAGAGAAAAGAGAAGGGGGACGCCCTTCTCTTCTCCGAATCAGGAAAGCAGGTTTTTCATCGCGGATTGGTTGAAGCCGACGATCAGGTTTTCGCCGTCGGTCAAGATCGGCCGCTTCAACAGCTGCGGCTCTTCACTCAACATTTCCAAAAGCTCGCTTACAGACATATCGTTGATGTCCACATCCAGATTTTTGAAACGCTGGCTGCGTGTCGACAAGATCTCATCCAACCCGTTCGTTGTCATCTTGATGATTTCCAGCAGTTCTTCTGTTGTGGGCGGATTTTTAAACAAATGCCGTTCCTCATAATTTACTCCGTTTTCCGCCAGCCAGGCTTTTGCCTTGCGACAGGAAGTACAGCTCGGATACGTGAAGAAAGTCAATTTTTGGGTACGTGTGCGCTCTGCAACAGCCATCTTATAACCCTCCATCTCATCTATCTATAATTAGCTATCCAAAAGTAAGCTAATAAAAAAACCTTTTCTACTTAGGATTATAAATGCGGCATTTACACTATGTCAATAGTATTAAATCTAAAAAATACGATTAGATCTAACGGCAATCGACAGCGCAAAACCGATCGGTTGCACACTCTTACCTTAACAATCGAGGAAAAATCGGATACACTTAATGTAATTTGTCAACGGAAAGGGGAGAACGGTATGGAATGCGATGCTCAGAAACTTACAAGCGCTTTGGCTGATTCTACCCGTTTTTCAATATACCAGTACGTTTCCAACAGCAAGGAGCCCGTTACCGTTCAAGACGTGGCCGAACACTTCTCGATCCATCCCAACGTAGCCCGTCTTCATCTGACCAAGCTGGAGGATGTGCATCTGCTCAGCTCGGCCTCGGACAAAAGCGGAAAAGGCGGGCGGCCAAGCCGTCTGTATTCGCTATCCGATCAGGTGGTCAGCCTTCAATTTCCTCCGCGAGATTACCGTCTGTTGGCGGATATTGCGATAGAAAGCATCCTTTCTCTCGGCGAGGCAGGGGAAGCCGCCCTAATCAAGATGGGCTATCGAATGGGCAGAGAAATGGCGAAGCGCGCCTTGAAAGAGTTCCCGCTTGATGAAAGCAACGCTTCATTTGAAGAAAAGCTGGAGCATATCAACCGGCTGGTGGTGGCTCAGGGCTTGAAGCCGGACATTGAGGCGCTCGAGGACGGGCGCTTGCGCTTCCGCGTATTCAACTGCACATTTTCCGAAACGGCCAAGCGTTACCCCGCCTCCGTCTGCCGGATGCACAACGCCTTGTTGACGGGAATATTCGAAACGTATTTTGGGCAGATTGAGTTACGAGAAGACGAATCCATGCTGAGCGGCTGCCGCTCATGCAATTACACGGTTGTCCGCGTACCCGAGCTGAACTGCCAAATGTCGGTTGACAGCTAAACCAGCAGTATTTGCCAAGACAGTCAAAAAACCGTCATACCTTCCCGTTTACACGTCTCCTCCTGTCCTATATAATGGGGAAGGAATCTTGTAAATATTGCCGACTTGCTGCAAAAGGAGGGATTACAGATGGATCGTATGTATCGCGTACTCGGCTTTTGGACGATCGCAATCGCGCTGATGTCGTTCTGGGGCGGCTTGTACCCGATGGCCCTGTTGTTCTTCGGCCTGACCGCATTCTTTGTGGCGCTCAGCTACATGAATCTGACTGAGCGGGCATACTTGAACATCTTCTTCGGTTTTATGTTTGTTTCCTTCGTTGGGTTCACCTATTACACGTTCTTCGTGATGCCGGTAGGACCGCAAGAGCATTCCATGATGATTCAATCGTTTCTGTAAGAAAAAAGATGCTCACATCAGCTGAGCATCTTTTTTTCTTGGCAGCTTTACGTTGCTGCCGTCACCTTTTCCCCCAGTTTCTTTCTCCGTTTTGGAAACGAAGCCTGCGACTCGCTTCCTCTCCTTTTGCTTGAACCAGCACACGGAACATCCCGCCCAAGCCGCCCGGGTAAATCAGCTGTTGGATCGCTCGATTCCGCTTCATCGCCTGACTGGTAAACGGATCTCTGTCCGTGTGATTTACCGCTTTCTCCAGGATCCCGCTCCTGATCAAAAACTGATCCTGCCGCATATACGCGGCCTTCTGAAAGCCTTCCTGCTCCCCCGCGCGGATCAGCGCGGAGAAATTGACATGCGCCGTGATATCTTTCTCGCATACTCGCTCGTAGGGATTGTCGTCTGCCTGATGGCGGTGGTAGCACATCAGTGTCCCCCGCTTTCTGCTCGGGTGGTACAATTCTTCCTGCAAGTCGCCGTAATCAATTGTCAGGACGTATCCGGAACGAATCAATCGAGACAGGCAAGCGAATGTCTCCCCGATTTTCATATTGGCTTCCACCCGCATCCCCATGGGCAATCCGTTGTCAATCCCGGCCAAGTAATCGGCCAATGCAGGAGCCGTTTCCCGTAAGCACTCCTCCAATGAATCGCCGTTTTTCGCAACCCATACCTCCTGCCAGCCCTTCTCCGTTTTTTCCGCGATATGCACCGGAAAAGCGTCGAACCATTCGTTGGAGAGCACGACGCCCTCCAGGCTTTCCGATTTGGCCGCTTCCTCGAGGCTCGCATAGGCGCGGACGGGCAGTGCCCACTTGGCCAGCGCCTGTTTCTGCAGCTCTCTGTGATAGGGGCTCGCTTCAATCAGCACGACCTGGATGGAGTCGAAGAGCTTCGGTGAGTTCTCCTGCAAACGAGCAAGCATGCCTTTGCACAACGACCCTGTCCCGCCGCCGATCTCCACCAGCGCAGGCGCACGCCATTTGCCCGCTTCCCACATCTCGGCCACTACATCGGCCAATGTCTCGGCAAACACCGGGTGCACGGACGCACTCGTAAAGAAATCGCCTTCCTTGCCGATTTTTTGGCTGCTCTTTGTGTAATAGCCCCCTTCTTCATCGTACAATGCCAGCTCCATGAACCGGACAAACGGGATTGCCCCCTCCGGATGGTCCTCTATTTCCTTGTAAATTCTCGATATTGTCGTCATCTTCACTTCTCCTGCTATCCAAATTCCGCCAAGTAAGGCTATAATACGAAAAGAGATCATACAATGTGGTGAGAGCGTATTTGGCTTTTTGCTCCAATCACGCTGCGAAACAAAAGGTGAAGAGATGCGTAAAATTTTGCTCGTGTTGCTGCTGGCAGCTATCCCGCTTACCGCTTTTGCCCAGGAGACTCCTCCCTTGGAGCAATTGATCCTCCAGCAGCACTTTACACAAAAAGAACTGGAGAGAACCTTGGGGCTGATTAAACAGGAGGAAGGAAAGCTGAGCGGAGAAATCGCCCGGCTCGATCTGGACATGCAACGGCAAAAGGCGGTCATCGAAGCGATGAGGAGACACGCCGGCGAAGTCGCCAGAGCCTACTACATGGGAGAACGAGTGTCGTTTCTGACACTCCTGTTCGATGCCGAAAATTTCAATGATTTCCTCTTGATGTTCGAGTTCCTGCAGCTTCTGTACGAACGGGATATCTCACGGTTGGAAACATTCCAGGCGGAGCGCGCCAAGATGACAGCTCTGCAAGCAGACAAGCTGGAACGACTGACGACCCTGCAGGATCTGCGGAAGCAATACGAGCGGCAGCTGGCCGAAATGCTGGCCGTCCAGACGGAAAAAGAAAGGAATTTGCAGTTGGTCGGTGATGTCACCAACGTACAATCGCTGATGGACCATCTGATTGTCGATTGGCAAAAACGCGGCCTGCCCGCCTTCCAGACCTTTTTTACCCAGCTGTCGACGGTCATGTTTCAGATTCCCGAGCTGGCGACACCGGAGAGAATCGAGTCGGATGGGCTGCTCGTTCATACGCTGACGATCAATCAGGATGATTTCAACCAGTTTCTGATGAGTAAAAACGACCTGTTTAAACAGTCGCGTTTTCAATTTGACAACAATCAACTCATCGTCGAAGGTGAATACGATCACATGCAGCTTCGGCTCGTCGGATCCTACGAGCTGGTTTCGCCGAAACAGTTGAAATTTAAGATCAATGAATTGTATTTCGACGGGTTTGCCCTGCCTTCCTCCACTGTAGAGGAGATGGAAAAGCAATACGACCTCGGGTTCTATCCCGAGCTGATCTCTCCGAACATCCAGGTGCAAGGGATCAGCATGATGGACGAAGAGCTCCGCCTGCAGTTGAAAGTCAACTTCCCCTTCGGATTCGGAAAAAAATAACTCCCCCAATCGGGCAAGCAAAAAGGCCAGCTCCCTAGCTGGCCTTCGCCTGTTTATTCATCGAATTCAGATGGGTATCCATTTCTTTTTGCAGCCTGTTCAAATAATTGACCAGCTCTTTGCCGAGTACAGGCGGCTGTTCTCCCTGCCGCCCCGCCGCGGTCACGGCCAGCGGAACGGGGTAGATCACATAATGACGTTTCCCATTCTTCCGATAATAATGAACATACGTTGTCGTCCATTCCGCTTTTTCCACTTTTGCTTCCCCTGTTTCTCCTTTGTACAGGGTGAGCTTCAGGATAACCCCCACATCTTTATACTCCCGGCGCTGGGCGGAAATGAAGTTGCCCAATGAATAAGCGATAAATCCCGTGTGTGTACTTCCATCTTCCAGTGTCACCGTTTTCCATTCATACGGCTGCACTACATGCGGATGGGCCCCTAGTATTAAATCCGCTCCGTATTTGACGCACAGCTCAGCAGTCTCCCGCTGCCTGGCGTCCGGCATGCGCTGATACTCGTTTCCAAAATGAAGCGCCACCGCGACCAGATCAGCCCCTGCCGCCCTGGCTTTCGCTATGTCAGCCTTGATCAGATCGGGATTGATCAAATTGACCAGGTAAGGCTTTTCCTTCGGAATCGGAATGCCGTTGGTCCCGTACGTATACGAAAGCAGCGCCATCATAAACCCGTCTTTTTTCAGGAACAACGGCTCGCCGCGGCTCGCCTCATCCCCAAATGTTCCGGTATGGAGCAAGCCGACCCGATCCAATTGCTCGATCGTCCTGAGCACGCCCTTCTCTTTTCGATCCATGGAATGGTTGTTGGCTGTCGTCAATGCGGTAAATCCCAACTCTTTTAGCGTATCGGCCAAAGAATCCGGGGAATTGAACATCGGATACCCTGAGTAGCGCAGCTCCTGTCCGGCCAATGTCGTTTCCAGATTGCCGATCAGCCAGTCAGCTTCTTGAAAAATGGGTTTCACGTACGCAAATGACGGTCCGAAATCATACGTTTTTTTATCAGGCGATAGAGCGGCTTCCAGCTGTTCGTCATGCACCATGATATCGCCTATTGCCATAAGCGTAATCCGCTGCTCCGGAAAGCGGGAAAGCGGTCGGGGTTGTTCCGCTTCGTCGTCTGCGCCCGTCTCTCCCGATGAGACATCTGTTTCCCCTGCAGCCGGCACAGCCGATATGTCAGCTGGCTCTTTGGCAGCGGCGGAAGAGACAGGGGCTGCTGTGTTTTGATCGGTTTTTCCTGTCTGCGGTACACACCCAACCGTTCCCCATCCAATCGCAACAGCGATCACCAGTGAACACCATTTTTTTCTCATGTGTCAGTAAACTCCTTTTGATTTCCGGCCCTTTCTCTCCTCGTCTGGCGGGCGTTTCTTTACCTGAGCATCCCGGTTACGTAAGGATTGAAGGTTTTCTCTGCGTCGATGGTCGTCTTGGGGCCGTGTCCCGGGTAGACGATCGTTTCATCATCCAGCTCGAACAATTTGTCCTGAATACTGATCATCAACGTCTCGAAGTCACCGCCCGGCAAGTCTGTTCTGCCAATGCTCTGGGCGAACAGCACATCGCCGCCGAAACAATGCTTCCCCAGGACGAAAGAGCAGCTTCCAGGCGAGTGGCCTGGCGTGTGCAAAACGCGAAGCGAAAAACCGGCGAGCTCAAGCGTCTGTCCATCAGCAAGCTCATATTCGGCCGGCTCGCAGATGATCGGTTCAGGCAAATTCCAGCGGCTGGAGCCATTCAGATCGGGATTGGTCAACCATTCCCTTTCAAAAGGGTGGATGTAAACAGGGGCTTTCGTCAGGGCTCTCACAGCGTTCAGACCGCCGATATGGTCCAGGTGGGCATGCGTCAGCAGCACAGCCGCCACCTTTTTGCCCTTTAGCGCACGAAGGAGCGGCTCCGGTTCCATCCCCGGATCGATGACGATGCATTCTTCCGTTTCCGGATGGGTAAGCACATACGCATTCGTCTGAAAGGGTCCAAGCGCATAGCTCTCGATTTTCAAATGGGTCTCTTTCATGTGAAACCTCCTTGTGTACTGTGATACGATAGAAGAAACGATGCAAGTGGAGTGATGACGATGAAACGAATGTTTGGCGTTGAAATACAGGCCCCGACCGGCAAGCTCCCGGGTTTCTATGCTCAAGTCATACATAAAATCGGAGACAATGTCAACGTGTTTGACCGCGATGGCCAGCTGCTCATCGTTGATTCCGAAAGCGATCACAAGAAGCTGCTCGAGCTGTTGACGAAAGCCTCGATGCTGGGAGAGGAATTTTCCCTTTGGCATCTTCCTGCCGACACAGAAATTGCCCGCCTTGAAGATATCGGATTTGAAAGCCAGTCGGGCCATATTTATGTGTATGCGGAGCGGGTGTCATTTTTTTCACTCGATTCGTCCGCAGGCGATGGGCGGGATCAATGGGCGGCTCTGGAGCAGATGAAGGAGACGATTCTCGGACGCATTCCCTCCGGGCCGACGGATCTGTATCTGGCCGATCCCGCCCATGATCAGCTGATCGACGGAATTGCCCGCGCTTACAACGTCTCCGTCATCTGGCAGGACGAAGCCGTTTAAAAAACCATACGCTCCCCGAAGGATGGACGCATGGTTGTTTACGAACGCGAACGTTCTCGACGCTTTAGCCGATCACTCAATCGCCAATCGCATCAAACCTGAAACCAATTACCTTGTCGTCGTGAATGCTGAACAGTGCTTTATACCGGCTTCCCTGCACCGAAACTTCCTGCCCGGATGTAACCTGGCCATACAGCTCCTGCAAGCGTTGCACGCTATCGTAGACAGCCAAGCCGCGATTCGTGGCAAATTGTGCCGCCTTTTCCTCGGAGATTCCTCCGACTACGATCGCTTTTAGCACGCCCTGCTTGACCATAACCATCAGCTGGGCATCATCGACCAACAGCAGGCCCATGACGACCGTACCTGCTCCGGCAGCCATCTGGTCCAAGGTATAGCTCTCTCTCGTAACTGCATCCATAAAATCGGCTTTTGCCGGCTTCAAGACATCCATTGAGTCTTTTACATTTTGTCCCAAGTAAATGCCGCGAATGCCGTATTCTTGGGGATTTTCCGGGTCGAATGCTGCGGACAATCCTCCCTCTCCCGATTCAGCCGATCCGCACGCCTGAAGCAGGAAGACTGCAAGCAGCAAGCAAATCGCCAAAAGTCCATGCCTTGTTTTCATGCTTGCTTCTCCCTTTTTTTCTCAAGAATGTACAAGGCTATCTTAACGCAGAGGCGGTCACGGGGCAATAGAACGCGCTGGAAAAGGAAAGGAAGGCAGGCCTCTTCGTATAACCCCTAACGCTTTGGGCCGCTTACTTTCTGCCTTGGCTTGTTGGGAAAGTGATTGCCGTTCATGCTTTGCTTCCAGCACTCGAGAATTTTTAAAAGCGATGCAAAAAACGGCGAGCCGAAAACAGCGACGATTCCCCACATCCACGTGCCGACCTGCCAGGAATTTTCTACAAAAGCAGAGGGCGCACCGGCCAGTATCAAAGCGGGATCCAGCCGTAAAAAACCGAAGATAAGCCCGGCGGACACGACCGAAATCAGCAGATTCACAAACTTTTTGTAGTGTGTCAGCCTGGCGGCATGATTGTGATCCTCCAGCCTGTCTTCTTTCGCTTCATAGTCTGTAGCCAGAAACGGTATGACCGATTTGAAGGCCTCTGTCACCCCGGAGGCAGCGCTGGAAACCGCCGTTATGTAAATTAGGAAAGAAATCGATGAATCCAATGTAACCATGCTTCACTCCCCCTTGTTTTCAATTTTATGGGGGAAAAGACACGCCTAGCACATCAGGATATTTTCACCAACGGTTATTTCAAGTAATATTTTCATATATAAATACAAAGCAGAAAGGCGGTCATTTTCATGAACATCTCACTTGCTTGGGATCATTACGACGCAGTCCGCGGACTCACGCTTGCCACTTTGCAAGCCACAACCGAGGAGCAGGCCGATATTATCCCCGAGGGATTTTCGAACAATATCCGCTGGAATTTGGGCCACATTCTGTTTACCCAGGATGCCCTGCTGTACGGCGGAAAAGCTCCGCACCTCCCCGAGTCTTACGCGGCTCTGTTTGCCCAGGGAACAAAGCCGGCTGACTGGCCGGGGGAGCTCCCCACGCTGGAAACATTGGGCCAACAGTTGACCGAGCAAGCTGAACGAATTAAGAAAGAGTTTGCCCGCCGCTTTGAAGAAAGCCTCCCCACCCCGTTCAACCTGCGTGGGTTAGCCCAAATCGAGACCATCGGCGGAATGTTTTTGTTTAGCATGTTCCATGAGGGCATGCACGCAAACGCTGTTTCCATGCTGAGAAAAGCTTTAAAGAACAAAGCATAGTTCAGTCTGGCCCGGGCAAACCGGGCTTTTTTTATCGTGCTTTGCCCGTGCTTCAAGCAGCTAACTCATGTACAACGAAAAATCTCCCGAAAGGTTATTGCCCGTTTTCTCAAAATACTAAGAAAAGAAAACGTCCCTCGTGTCGATAATATGACTAAGGGAGGAGATAACAATGATGCAAGAAAAAAAAGTCGTGTTTCATTTTAGCGGAGGAGAAACTGTTTCCGTGCGAACGTCGGAGCCGGAAGAAATTATTCAGATGGTGGCTAACCAAACAGACGGATGGCTTCAATACGATGACATCGTCATCAATGTGAGGAATGTTTCCTACATCCGGATTGCAAGCGATTTGTAAGGAATCCTAAAGAAGCACCGCTCAGGTGCTTTTTCGGAGAAAATATCAGATAAGTCAAAAAAATGCCACCGAAGAGGTGGCGAGAGATGATGAAAGGTTCCCATTTTGCTGGATATTATTCCTTGTTGGCATGTTTTGAAAGTCTGGCAACATCACCAGGGGCAGGCCCAATTGGGACCTCCTCCCAGGCAAACGCAATCCGGATGAGGCTTTGGCCCTTTGCATCCTGCGCACGTTTCCGGATTTGCCGAGGCTGAGGATACCGTAAAAACCAACGCTGCTCCAATCAAAATGCCGGCTAGTTTTTTCATTATTTTCACCTCCTTTGTGCTTACACTCTCGATTTTACATATTTCCCCTTTGTTGAAAATGCACTATATAAAAATTGGTCGCGGGTTCCCATCTTGCTGAAAGTCATTCCTTGTCGCCATGTTGTGGAAGTCTGGCAACATCACCATGGGCAGGCCCAAGGACCTCCCGGCCCCAGGCAGACGCACTCCGGGTATGGTTGTGGCCCTTTGCATCCTGCGCACGTTTCCGGATTTGCCGAGGCTGAGGATACCGTAAAAACCAACGCTGCTCCGATCAAAATACCGGCAAGTTTTTTCATAGCTTTCACCCCCTTAATTGTCTATATATTCTCTATATTACATATTTTCCCTTTGTCGAATATGCACTATATTTGTCAAAAAACGTGTATTTGTAAATGATGCCGATACAGCTTGTCTAAAAAAAATTAAAACCGCTCCCAAAAAGGGAGCGGCCGTGTCGAACCCGTTGCAATGGGGTATTACCGATCATTCTCTTTAGCTCCTCAACCTCCGCAACAGAGTTTGTCTTACCTAAAGAGTACGGTTTCCGCCAGTTCGATTGATATCGAATGCGTGATCATGACCATCCACGGTTCTTCGCCTCCTGCAAGGCTTCGCGCCGATTTTGATTCATGGATCATCGGGTTCGACAAAAACTAGTATGTCCGAATCGGCTCACATTATGCACGCTTAGAGCAAGTCCGCCGCAAGCTGCGCCAAAACGCTGCGCTCCCCTTTTTCCAAGCGGATGTGTCCGGCCAATTTTTGGTCTTTAAACATTTCTACCACGTACGTAAGCCCATTGTTGCTTTCGTCCAGGTACGGATGGTCAATTTGCTCAGGATCGCCCATCAATACGATCTTCGACCCTTCCCCCACTCTTGTCAAAATGGTTTTCACCTCATGCTTGGTCAGGTTCTGTGCTTCGTCAATGATAATGTACTGCTCGGGAATGGAGCGTCCCCTGATATAGGTAAGCGCCTCTACCTGAATGCTGCCCATCCCCGCCAAAATTTTGTCCAGGTCTCCGGAACGCTTTGTATTAAACAAATATTCCAAGTTATCATAGATCGGCTGCATCCAGGGTCGAAGCTTTTCTTCTTTTTCACCGGGCAAATAGCCGATATCTTTACCCAGCGGGACGATCGGTCTTGCCACGAGCAGCTTCTTGTACGTTTGCAGGTCTTCAATTTGCAAAAGGCCAGCTGCCAAAGCCAGCAGTGTCTTTCCGGTGCCCGCTTTGCCTGTCATCGTCACCAGCGGAATATCTTGCCGCAAAAGCAGCTCAAATGCCATCCGCTGCTGGACATTGCGTGCCCGGATTCCCCAAATGGGATCATCGTCCGCGACCAGCATCTCCAGATTTTTGCCTTCGGTGTCAACCTTGCCGATCGCAGAGATTGACGGGTTTACTTCATCTTTCAGCACAAGGAACTGGTGGGGATAAAAGCGCAACTGCGGAAAACAGGAAATCAGGGACAGCTTGCGACTGCCGTAATAATTTTTGATCATTTCCGGGGCAACCAGCATTTTGGAATAGCCGGTGTAAATGTTCGAATACTCGCGAACGACGCGATCCGAGAGAAAATCCTCGGCTGTCAGGCCCAGCGCATCGGCTTTCACTCGCATCAGGGCATCTTTCGAGACGAGGATGACAGGGCGTGGTTGAGGCAAGAGGTTCTCTTCTTCCTGCAAGTTAAGCGCTACGGCCAGGATGCGGTTGTCATTGGTCATTTCCGTAAATTGCTTCTGAAGCTTCAAGAGTGAGGAATGGTTCAATTCTACGCGCAGCAGCGCTCCCGTTTCCAAAACGATGCCCTGGTGCAGATGCCCCAATTCACGAAAGCTGTCAAATAGCCGCGACACATAGCGAGCATTGCGGCCAATCTCGTCCATATAGCGCTTTTTGGAATCAATTTCTTCCAACACCACGGCGGGTATCACGATTTCGTTATCCGCAAAGGAAAACATCGCTCGTGGATCTTGCAGGAGTACGTTGGTGTCCAGTACGTAGATTTTCTTCAAAATCTCGCCTCCTATTACCCATCTGATATACCCTATGCAATTGGGGGTGGGATGCTCAGTAGACGCGACGTGATGTACTACAGTCTATGTCGGCAACTATGGAGATAGACGAGACTCGCATGAAAAGGCGGACGGGAGAACAAAATACAACTAATCATGCATGACCTGTGTGGGAGCAACTCAAGAAGCAAAGGAGAATGACCGTGAAGCGGACAACTGTACTTGTACTCAGCGTCAGCCTGCTGCTCTCCGCCTGCATGTCTGGCAACAAGCCTCCCGGGAATCAAGCAGCACCGCAACCCGGGAAACCGGCAGATGAAACGCAGCGCGTACAGCAAACAGCGCCGTCCCCCGTCTATAACCAATCGTCACAAGCTACTGCGGACCGGCTGGTTCAAATGGCCTCCCGGGTACCCAACGTAAACGATGCGACCGCTGTTGTATTGGGAAAATGGGCCGTCGTCGGCATTGACGTAAACGCTCACCTTGACCGCCCGGAGGTAGGGGTTATCAAGTATACAGTGGCAGAGGCCTTGAAGGAAGATCCTCAAGGTGCTGCCGCCCTCGTGACAGCCGATCCCGACATCGTACAGCGCTTGCGGGAAATGTCCACCGATATGCGTATGGGCAGGCCAGTGGCGGGTATTGCCGAAGAGCTGGCCGATATCGTCGGGCGCATCATTCCGCAGGCCCCCCGCGATGTTCGGATGAAAGAGGAAACGCCTACCAGACAAAACGAGCAGCAGCTGAACAAAAGCGGTAACGCAAGGCCGGAAGGTAATCACAAAATACCGGTCAACCGTCAGTAATAAAAGGCATTCTCCAGGTTATACCCCGGAGAATGCCTTGTTTTTGCTCTCGGACAGAACGTTTTCCACGCCTTCAAGTGCCTGATTAAGATCCCGAATCAAATCGTCAGCGTCTTCCAGCCCGGCTGACAAGCGAATCAAGCCTTCCGTTATCCCGCGCCGATTTCTTTCCTCCGCAGGCATCGCCGCATGCGACATCATCGCCGGATAAGACAAAATCGTTTCGACTGCTCCGAGACTCACGGCAACGATCGGAAGCGTAACTCGATCAAACAATGCCTTCGCCCGCTCTTTGCTGCCCACATCAAACGAAAGCACTGCGCCGTAACCGCTCGCCTGCCTGGACTGAAGCAGGTGGCCGGGATGATCCTCCAGACCCGTGTAATACACCTGGGTGACAGCCGGATGGCTGTGAAGCCAGCAGGCGATCTTTTCCGCTGTCCGGGTGCTCACATCAAGCCTGGCTTTGAGTGATTTCAATCCGCGCATCACCAGCCAGGAGTCCTGTGCTCCTAGTACCGCCCCCATGCCGTTTTGGATGAAGTAAAGCTGTTCGCCCAGCTCTGCGTCTTTGGTCACAGCCAGCCCGGCAACGACATCGCTATGTCCTCCGATGAACTTTGTCGCGGAATGGATGACAATGTCCGCTCCCAGCTCTAGCGGCCGTTGATAGTACGGGGTCAGGAACGTATTGTCGACGATGACTACCACATGTTTGGCGCGTGCCACTTCACAAATAGCCGCAATATCAGTCACTTTCAGAGTCGGATTGGATGGCGTTTCCAGATAAATTCCGCGAGTCCGGGATGTAATCGCGCTCTCCACGTTCTTTACGGAAGTCGTATCCACAAACGTAACATCGATATTCATGCGGGATAAGACCTTGGTCAAAAAACGATACGTCCCGCCGTAGACATCTTCTGCCACGACCACGTGATCGCCTGCGGAAAAAAGCATAAACACGCTGGAAATCGCGGCCATCCCGGAAGCAAAGGCAAATCCCCGCGTACCGCCCTCCAGGACGGCGATCGCTTCTTCCAGTGCGTGACGGGTCGGATTGCCAGACCGGGCATAGTCATATGCGCCCGGACGGTCTAAATCCGCCTGGTGAAACGTGGAAGCCTGATAAATCGGCGTGGAGGCAGCGCCTGTCACCGGATCAAAACACGACGTCCCATGAAGAAGCTTGGTGGCAAATTTCATCGTCTACACCCTTCCGCTATCAGACTTGCATCGAGAGCCTGCGACAAATCGCGGATCAGATCGTCCGGATGCTCAACTCCTACCGACAGGCGCAGCAGACGGTCACAGACTCCGACGTACTCTCGAACCTCTTGGGGGATGTCGGCATGCGTCTGGGTGGCAGGGTACGTGCACAAGGACTCGACACCTCCCAGACTTTCTGCAAAAGAGACGATGCGCAGGTTCTCTAAAAACGGTCCCACTTGGGACGATGAGCGGACGCGGAATGAAACCATCCCGCTGTACCCTGTCGCCTGTCTGCTTTGTATCTCGTAGCCGGGGTGATCGCTCAGTCCAGGGTAAAATACTTCGGTAACCGCCGGATGTTCCCGCAGGCTGCTCGCTACCTGCAGAGCATTGCTCTGATGGCGCTCCATCCGCAAAGCGAGCGTCTTCATGCCACGGAGCAGCAGCCAGCTGTCCTGGGGACCGAGCGTGGCTCCGATGGAATTGTGCAAAAACCGGACCTTTTCAGATAACTCGGCGCCTTTTGTTACGATCAGGCCGGCGAGAACGTCGTTATGGCCTCCGAGATATTTCGTCCCGCTGTGGAGCACGAGATCTGCGCCCAGCTCCAGCGGCCGTTGATAGTACGGGGTCATAAAGGTATTGTCCACGATGGTCAACAGTCCGCTTTGCTTGGCAATCTCGGCGACGCCAGCAATATCTGTTATTTGCATGAGCGGATTGGTCGGGGTCTCCACGAGAACAGCTTTTGTCTCCGGGCGAATCGCGTCCGCAAACTCGTGGAGATTGCGCAAATCAACGTAGCTGAACTGCAGCCCGTAGCGAACCAGGACCTGTTCAAACAGGCGGTACGTACCTCCGTAGAGGTCAAGCGAAACGATCAAGTGGTCGCCTTGGGAAAAGAGCCCCATCACTGTATGAATCGCCGCCATCCCTGAAGCACAGGCGAAACCGGCATCGCCGCTCTCGGCCTCTGCGACCGCCTCCTCCAGTACAGTCCGCGTCGGGTTGGCCGTGCGGGTGTAATCGTATCCGGTGCTCTGACCAAGAGACGGATGGCGGTAGGCTGTTGCATAGTAAACCGGGCAGCTTACCGCCCCCGTACGTTGGTCTCTCCCAACTCCCGCCTGTACGAGTTTCGTTTCCAGATGCATCGCAATCTCTCCCCCTACTGTTGATGGAGGGCATAGAAAAAGCCCCCTTTTCTTTTGAAAAGAAGGCTTTGTTTACGTCGCCGCAAGCAAACCCTTCTCATCTTTCAGAGCAAAAAGCGCTCTGCAGGAATTAGCACCAGTATTGTCCTGCTAACAGGATAATTGGTTGCCGGGCATCATCGGGCCAGTCCCTCCGCCTCTCTGGATAAGAAGTTTGCTATTCAATTTGATGAACCTTATACTACCGGAAATATCGAGCGATTGTCAACAGATATTTCCTCTTTGTTGCACCCGTTTTCTCTATTACTTCTCTTTGCGCAGTGCTGTCATCACCTGATTGTCCAGCTTCGCCGCCGCATTTTTGTCGTACGTTTTTTCATATTGCGGTTCCACGGAAATTCGGGAGCCGTAAAACATGACATCCCGCACCGCCTCGATGGTGACCTCCACCATCGCAAGCTTCAGCGGTACCTCCTCCATCCGTTCGCACTTCACTTGCGCCTTTCCGTTAATCGCAAATGAAGAGCCGGCGCCGATCAAGTGCAAAACGACCTGAGGTTGTTTGGCGATATTGGCCAAGATGCGGGAACGGTTATCTACCGCAAACCGGATGACTTGCGGCGATGCCGCAAGCGTCCAGGAAAGCGAGCTGAGCGAGGGCGCCCCCGACTCGTGATCGATGGTGCCCAGCGTTATGAAACGCTCCTGCTGCAGCAACCCGAACAATTCCTCGGACAGCGTTTGGGAAACGGTCTCAGCCATTCCGAAGCCTCCTTGTGAAGAGTTTTGTACGTCTATTGTACCCGTCAAGGATCGGATAGGCAAACCTTTCCGCGCCCGCTTGCTTCTTCCCCTTTTTTTGCCTAAACTGTTACTTAACTGGTAAGCCTACAAAAGACAGGAGGAGAAACCAGATGTCGCAAACACCTACAGACCGCCTGTTGTCAAAGATTGACCAGCTCCTCGACGAAATTCAGGAGGCGCGAAAGCTCAATGAGCGAATGGACAAAATTGCTATGTTCCTGGAGGATATCCGCCTGGCAGATGTCATTCAAAATTATACAGCCCCGCGCAAGCTGCTTTGGATCAATTTCCTTGCAGGTCTGGCACGGGGCCTGGGACTGACCATCGGAACAGCCATCGTTCTGGCTATACTCGGTTCCATCCTGAGCAAATTCCTCTCGATTCCGATCATTGGCGACTATATCAGCCAACTGATGGATTACGTAACCACCTACCGTCAGCCGTAGTCAAATTCAACGAAGTCCGGTTGGCTCAAGACAGTCCTCACCGCCGCGACTACGCATCAAAATAGCGCTTTAGTCGTCGTCGCGATCGTCATCATCGTCGTCATTGTCTTGGCCATGCTTTTTCCAATAGCCATAAGCATTTCCGTTTGGATGTTTTTTGTCTTTGTCTTTTTCTTTCTTGTTCTGCTCTTTTTCATTCTTGTCCCCGTTCACCGGAGTTCCATGAGGAATGTCCGCCTGTGCCGCGACTTTGCCGTCCACGACTACCTCCAAATGAACAGATTTGGCACTGTAAGAGCGGTTTTTGTAGGAGAGCTCGACTTCAAATTCCCCGTCGTCGTCCACTTTTACCTCGTGCTTTTTACCGTCCGGAGCGATTACATAGAGCTTTGCCTTTTTGTTCTTGGCCACGCCCGTCACTTTGCCTTCTACTTCAATTTCCTTATCCTTGGCGTCGAGTTTGGCCTTTCCTGTAATCGTGTACGCAGCAGGTTTCGGCGTTTCAGGCTTGGTCGGTTTATCCGGTTTGTTGACAACGAGCAGATCCACGGATTCCGAATCGACCTTTTTGCCATCCTTGAATACCTCGACGAGCACTTTCCCTTTGTCAGCTTCCACATCCTTCAGCGTGACAGAGTAGGACCCGGTACCATCCCACAGCTTTTTCACGCCGCCGCCTTTATTCTCGCCATCGTAGGTCACGACTACTTTTCCTTCTTCAAGGTTTACAATCCCGTTTACTTTCAGCTCGCCCTTCTTGCTGTCCAAAACAGCCGTAGTATGAATGAGAACATCGGAATCTACGACGGTTCCCGCGTTGATTCGCACCTCGCGAGTCTCGACCAGCTTGTCGTTGACGTAAGCTTTGACTGTAGCGTATTGCGGAGTCGCACTCACTGCTGCTGCAAAGCTGACCGTGAAGGTGTCATTGGCGGAAGGCACGACTTCGATGCTGTCGCCATTTGGCTTAACCACGACAACTTTGGTTACTTCGTCCGTCACTTCCCCCTTCAGGTAAGTCGTACTTTCCTTTGTCTCCGGGGTTAGGCTGACAAAGCCTTGGTCTGTTTCGTTAAAGCGCACTTCGAGGTAAATGTCAGAATAGTACTCATTGTAAATCCGGTTCCATTCTGCTTCATTTTGCTCAATGTACGTTTGCATTTTTACATCGAGATTCAGTTTGTCCACAACAATGTACAAATGATCCGCTTGCGTTTTCAACAAGAGATTCAGTGTAGCCGGGTCGTTTGCAGCCAGCTCTTTCAAATTGTAGCGAGTCACTTGCTTGCCTTCCTCATTCATGACAACCTTGATCGCACTGCTGCTTCCGGAAGTACTGGCATTGGCCAGCAGTGGCGTTACGCCTCCAATGATCGTAGCGGCAGCCACAACTGCCAGCACGGGCCTGGTCATGTATTTCTTCATCGATGCAATTCCCCTTTCCATGTTTTCCCTCAATGCCCTGGGCAAATTTACTGACGGGAGCAATCACGGAAAGGTTGCAGAAATAAAAAATAGGGCCCCTTGTCCTGATTGGGACGGAGCCTTTTTCCCTATGTAAAACGTCATTCGTTATAGCGCGGTTCCATCTCGATCGCGCGCAGGAGCGACTCGGCTTCCTCGCGATCAAATCGCCGCTCAAACCTCTCTTGGTTAAACAGGACCGACACCACGTAGCTGTCTTCTACTACCTGATAGGCCAGGCCGCTTCCCTGGTAGTCCTCCCTGATCATTTCCTCAAAAAATGCCGCTGTATCGGCAGCCGAGCGATCATCTGGGCGAGCATCCGCAACGAGCCTGATCTGCAACCAATTGGCCAATGCATCCTCACGCTTCACGCGTTTTCCCTCACTTTCTGCTGCTTCCTTCCGGCTTGATTCGCACCTTTACGATCACCAGGATGGCAATCGCTACGAGCAACGCGCTTTTCACGGGAAGCTGCACATCCAGGATGCCGAAAATCAGCGCCCCGACAAAAAGCGATACGTAAAGCAGAACTGTCTTCAATATAGGCATTCGCACACGTGTGGCAAATCCTAAATAGTAGACAAGTATCAATTGTACAAAAATGATCCAGACCCGGTTATGGTCAGCCCACATCCGAAAGCTTTCATAAGCCGACAGCTCCCCTGTGGATGAAGGAGCATAGGTAGAAGCAAACTCAAACCATTCCATCATTAACCCTCCTGCCCGGCGGCTGTGCCGCTTTGGTGAAGCTCTCGCCAGTACGCGATCTCTTCCCCGTTTTCTCTCTCGTTTAGCATCCGGCGTTCCACACGGCCGGTTATATGGAATTGCCTTTATGTTGATCTGGATTCAGCATACAACGCGGATTTTTCGCTCGCGCTTCCAGATACATTCCCATCCTTATCACTTTATCAGTTGCGCTGGAACCTGTCAAAATACGGCGGATACGAACAAAGAGCTGACATGCATTCTCGTCCTGGTTTTTTCATACCTTCAGTAGAAAGAAGCGGTCGGGAGGGATCAGCTTGAAGCACGCACAGGTACAGGCAAGCCTGCACTTTTTGCAGGAGCGCTTCGACTATTCGGTCATGCACGACTCTCGCAGAAAAAGCGGCAACGGAGAGATCCGCACAATCATTGCCCAAAACCCGGAGGGAGTGGTACGCATTCTGCAAAGCACAGCGCGGAAAGGGACGGAATCGGTTCAGCAGATCATCTTGTCGGAAGTGGAGATGACGATTGTCAAACAGTTGCTTTAGCCGACAAGCTGGAAATCATCACCTGGGACATGGTATAGTGGACGGGATCACAACTCTTTGAAAGAGGTGGAATCCTTGCGTATTTACGATATTCCGGTCACTACCATTGCGAATGAGGAAACGACGCTGGCCAAGTATAAAGGCAACCTTTTCTTGATCGTCAACACTGCCAGTGCTTGCGGTCTGACTCCACAGTATAAAGGACTCCAGGAACTATATGAACGCTATCGCGACAGCGGTTTGGTCGTGCTCGGTTTTCCCTGCAATCAATTCGGCGCTCAAGAGCCTGGGACCGAGGAAGAAATTTCAGCCTTTTGTGACCGAAATTACGGCGTAACCTTCCCCCTGTTTGCCAAGATCGAAGTAAACGGCCCGAACGCTCATCCTCTGTACAAGTATTTGAAGGATCATGCCCCGAACGAGGAGAATCAGGAAATCGAATGGAATTTTGCCAAATTTCTGGTCGACCGCGAAGGCAATGTCGTCAAACGCTTCCATCCTCAGGTGAAGCCGGAAGAATTGGCCGGGGTGATCGAACAGTATCTCAAATAAAGAAGCAGTTACAGCAACCACGGGAACATGATTCCCGTGGTTTTTTGTGCCAACGGTTGGCAGTCGGCGCGATTCGTGCAGTCGTTTGACAGAACCTTCCACAAATAACCGACTCCACTGGTTCGGAAACAGGCTTGCAACGACCATTTCAACAATCCCTCGTATCCTGATGCCATGACCAGGCGGGAAGCTGTTCCGAATATGAGACAAAACATACAATTTATCCACGATGAATTTCAGGGAAATGGGAACAATATATCGGAATGCCAGCAAAAACATTGTATTGAGAGCCGTGGGAGGAAACGTCCTTGAAAAGGTTTTGGCAGCTACTATTTCTCTTTTCCTCGTTCTTGCTTATCCATAACCGAGCTTTCGCCCAGGATGACCAGACAGAAGAAGTGAAGCGGTTTCTCCATCAGTTGTACAACGCCCGCATTCAACTGCTCGTGGATCAACAGCATGAACATGTGCAACCCTTTTACCTGCCTGCCAACAAATTGAGCAGGCTATCCTTTGAGCATGAAAAGAATAGAGCGGTTTACATTAATGATTGGGCGAAAGCAAGGAACGTAAAGTTCGTGCATTCGTCCGGCGAGATTCGGATTATCCGGGTAAGACAAAATGGCAATACCGCCCGCGTATCCCTTGTTCACTCTCTTCAGCTTACCTATCGGTATCCAACGCAAGAGCTGCATTCCATGGGTATTGGCACGAGGCACGTCTTAACCTTGAAAAAACAAGACGGCAAATGGCATGTTCTGAAGGAATGGTACCTTGACCCTCTTAACGAGAACTCCAGTCTTATTCCTGCTTCCAAGCCCCTGCAGCTCGTTCAGCAGGATGACACGGAGTATCTTGCCTTGTCCAGCCAAAGTCGACGGCAAAAATACAACCGGGCCAAAGCCGTGCAATACGCAGAAAAATACGCGGGTCTCGCCAACAAGCCGGGACGCAGCCAGCGATACAACCAAAAATATATCGACTACACGTACCAAGGCGGAGACTGCACCAATTTTACATCCCAGGTCCTCGGCGACAAGGAGGAGGGCGGCGGCCTTCCGATGAAGCATGGATGGAGATACAAATACAATCAAGGCGGTACCGTTGCCTGGGTACGCACCGATTCTTTCAAGAATTTTTTAATTCACAGCGGTTACGGAACGTTGATTGCCCGCGGGGCCTACGATGAGGTGGCAAAGCCGACGAAGAAATTTCCTCAATCCGCATTAGCCTTATTGCAGCCGGGGGATGTCATCGGTTATGAAATGAACGGTGATGTTGACCACTTTTCAGTGGTAACGGCTCGGGATATCAAAAGATATGTATTGGTGAATTCTCATACAGCCGACCGATACCATGTTCCATGGGATTTGGGGTGGGATAAAAATACCAAGTTCCTTTTATTTCGAATCCGGGATTAGTGTGTCGGCAGCCAGCACATAGTTGTCCGCCCTCTTTCATAAAATGGTGAAAAAAGCCGGGAAAAAGAGGGCGTTTCCATGTATTCACCTCCCATTTTAAAAGATTTCCTGCTAAGGTCCGGTTCGCTGAGCGCGGTAAAACTGATCGGGGCATTGGGCCGCATGCTCTTGCTTCGGATTCTGGGTTCAGAGGGCATCGGATTATACCAGATGGCCTATACGTTCTACGGTTTATTGATAACAGTGGTAACGGGCGGATTTGCTTCGGCCTTGTCGCTTGCGACCGCCAAAAATACGGAGGCCGGAAAGCAGTTATTCCATTTCTCCCTCGTTATTTTGGTCGTTCTCGGAAGCGCCTTGGGATTGCTGACCTATCTTTTTGCTCCGCAAATCGCCGACCTGTTTGGCGACTCCGAACTGGTCAGGCCCATTCAACTGTGTACACCAGCGATTCTGATCGTTCCGGTGCTGAGTCTGATGAGGGGGTTTCTACAGGGACTTCAGCACTATGGATACATTGCTTTATCTGAATTGATCGAACAGACCGTCCGTGTATTTGCCATGGTATTGCTGGCAGGCTTTCTCATCCAGAAGGAGCTTTCGGAAGCTGTAGGGGGAGTGATTTTCGGAGCCGTTATCGGGGCCTTCTGCGCTTTTTTATTTTTACTAGTTCCATTACTCTCCTCTTCTTCAAAAAAACAGTTCCAACAGACGGTCCCTCCCTCTCTGTCCGTCTTTTTCATGTCGTCCTTGGCCATCATGGGTACTCGAATCATTTTGCCCGCTGCAGAATTTATCGAATCCTTGCTCGTTCCAAATCGACTTGTCCACGCAGGCTTTTCCGTGCAAGAAGCGACCAAAATATACGGAGAATTTTTTGGAATGGCAGTGTCAATTGTGTTTGTCCCTACATTCATCATTGGTTCGCTCTGCCATATTATACTGCCCAGACTCACGATCGCCTGGGATACACTTGACACTGCCGGTTTTATGAACAAGGTGAAGATTGCCTTTCTTGCTGCTCTGCTGTGGGGAGGGGCGGCCTCCTTTTTTTTGGCAACTTACTCCGAGACGATCTCTGTTCTCATCGTCGGAGATGGCTCGCTGGCCGTCAGCATTCAGTACCTGTCACTGGCCTCGCTTTTGGCCAGTATGAGGGACCTTTCGACAACGATTCTCTGGACGATGGATGAAAAGAAAAAGCCGCTGATCGGACTTATATTGGCGACAATCGTATCGAGCATTCTTAATTTTTATTTGATTGGAATAAGCGGGTTCAGCATTGCCGGAGTCGCCATCGGCATCCTGAGCTTTGAGCTCACATCGCTCACGTTCAATATCCTCAGTTTGAAACCGATGGTCAGACTGGGCAAATTCGTGCGGTTCATTTTCAAAGAAACGTTCATCTACGCAATATTCCTTGCCTGTATGCATCTTGTGGCCACATTTGTGCACACGCAGCTCATTTCATGGAATTCTCCGTTTGTCCAACAGCTCGTCATGGGCGGCACCTTTCTCGTCTTATTGCCGTTGTACCTGTACGGCCATTTTATTTCAAGACGGTAACATATATGGTAAAAGAAAGAAGCGGGTTAGGATCAAGTCCCAGCCCGCTTCTTTGTGTGGCCTTGATCAGAACGATCCGCCCGATTTAAGCCTGGATATATCGTTTTTGTTTTTCATATCGCTCGCGCTCCGACTTGGTCAGGTACTTTTTGCGCAAGCGAACAGATTGAGGAGTAACCTCGCACAACTCGTCGTCGTTCAAGTACTCTAGCGCCTCCTCCAAAGTCAGCAAACGAGGCGTTTTCATTTTGACCGTGTCGTCCTTCGTAGCAGAACGAACGTTGGTTGCATGTTTTTCCTTGCAGACGTTCACGGTCAAATCGTTGTCGCGGTTGTGCTCTCCAACGATCATGCCCTCGTACACTTCGGTCCCCGGCTGGATAAACATGATCCCGCGGTCTTCTACTGACATGAGGCCGTAGGTGGTAGCTGTTCCTGTTTCGTTGGAAATGAGCACGCCGGCATGCCGTCCGCCGACGCTGCCCGCTACGAGCGGACGGTAGCTGTCGAAGGAGTGGTTCATGATTCCGTAACCGCGCGTGATGGTCAAAAACTCTGTCCGGTAACCGATCAGCCCCCGGGACGGAATAATAAACTCCAGACGGACCTGGCCGAAGCCGTTATTAATCATGTTCACCATTTCAGCTTTGCGTTGGCCAAGTGTCTCCATGACGGCACCCGTGTATTCTTCCGGCACGTCAATGATCAGCCGCTCGGCAGGCTCCATCTTTTGCCCGTCGATTTCTCGCACAATAACTTCTGGCTTGGATACACCCAGCTCAAAGCCCTCACGGCGCATGTTCTCGACAAGAATGGAGAGATGAAGCTCCCCGCGGCCAGATACGATAAACGCGTCTGGAGAATCCGTTTCGTCTACGCGAAGCGATACGTCCGTCTCCAGCTCGGCCATCAGGCGGTCACGCAATTTGCGGGATGTGACGTGCTTGCCTTCGCGTCCTGCAAATGGGCTGTTGTTGACGAGGAATGTCATTTGCAGGGTCGGTTCATCGATTTTGAGAAGCGGCAGCGGGTCCGGATGATCGGTATGGCAAACAGTCTCCCCTACGTTAATGTCCTCCAGACCTGCGAGGGCGACGATATCGCCAGCTTTGGCGGTTTTTTGCTCAACACGCTGCAAGCCGGAGAAACCAAACAGCTTTTGCACCCTCATCCGCTTGATCGAACCGTCCCGTTTCACCAGTGCGACGGTGTCGTTTACGTTGAGCACGCCGCGGTAAATACGGCCGATCCCGATCCGTCCCAGGAAGTCATTGTAGTCCAGCATCGTCACTTGCATTTGCAATGGTTCCCCGGAGTTGGCTTCCGGAGCTGGAATGTGCTCTACGATCGTGTCAAACAGCGGGCGCAGGTTTCCTTCCAGTTTGTCCGGCTCCATGCCCGCGATCCCTTGCAGGCCGGATGCATATACAATCGGGAACTCCAGCTGATCCTCGGTTGCGTCGAGATCAATAAAGAGGTCGTAAACTTCGTTGATGACTTCCTGCGGTCTCGCATTATCACGGTCCACTTTATTGACCACGACGATCGGCGTTACTTTTGCTTCCAGCGCTTTTTTCAGAACAAAGCGAGTCTGCGGCATGCACCCTTCAAAAGCATCGACGATGAGCAAAACGCCGTCCACCATACTCATGATCCGCTCTACCTCTCCGCCAAAGTCGGCGTGCCCAGGGGTATCGAGAATGTTGATGGTGTACTCGTTGTACTTTACAGAAGTGGTCTTTGCCAAAATCGTAATTCCGCGCTCCCGCTCCAGATCGTTGGAGTCCATCATCCGCTCTTCAACCTGCTGGTTGCTGCGGAATGTACCGGATTGAATCAACAGTTTGTCCACCAATGTCGTTTTGCCATGGTCGACGTGGGCAATAATTGCGATGTTGCGTATGTCAAGACGCTTCATGTAAACCTCCTCTAGTATGCGTACTTTCCATATTAACAGGTTGGGAAAATCGGCACAATGGGGTGTTTTAACATCCAACCCCTTCCTGAGTATCGAGTGTGGAGCGTGCTCATACTAACCGAAGGAGGTGGCACCCCAATGAATAAATGGGCGTATTCTCTTGTTGGCGTAATGGTTCTGGCAGCCGTGTCAGGCTGCGCTAATGCAGGTACGGATCAAAATAAAGGTACCCAAACAAACAATCTGGCATATCAGCGTCCCGCTGCCCTGCAAAACAATGCGCAGCCAAACAACGGCACCGCGAACAACTACGGTGCCAACAATTATCAAAACGGCTTTCAAGCCCAAGGATTTAACCGAGATGTCGCAGAGCGTTTGGCGAGATCTGCAGACAATGTTCCCGGCGTAGAAGGAGCAACAGCAGCCGTGTACGGGAACGATTGCATTATCGGCGTTAGAACCCGTTTTGGCGCTCAAGATATGCAGCAAAGGCAAGTCATCGAACGTCAGGTTCACTCTGCTGCGCGGGCTGCCGCACCCAATCTTAACATCCGCGTCACCTCAGATGACAACATGTTCAGCAGGGTTCAAAACATCCGCAACACCGTCACGAACGGCCTGACGAACACCACGAACACCCTAACCTCCGGTCCCAATACGGTAGCCGGAAATCTGGCAAACGCCGCTAACGATTTTACCGTTTTGCTGCGTGACGTCGGTCGTACGGTTACCGCGCCGTTCCGTTAAATCCGGGCGGATTTTCGACACAAAAGAGGTGCGGACATATTTCCGCACCTCTTGGCTTTTTCCAAACGTTACTTGCTTGCCACCTGTGCCGGATTCATTTCCGGTTCAACCACTTGCAGTTCGCCTGTACCGCGAACCAGTTTCTTCGCGAATACTTTTTCCGGTTGCAATACAGAAACCAGGTAATCAATGGCAACTTGCGGGTCTACGGTTTCACCGCAGGTGTAGCAATCCAGAGCCGCAAATCCGCGCTCCGGGTAGGTATGAATAGACAGATGGCTTTCCGAGAGAAGAACCAGAACGGTAGCCCCTTGAGGAGAAAACTGCTTGGCCTGCACACTCAAAACAGTGGCGCCACAGCTTTCAGCTGCTTCAATCATTTCCTTCTTCAAAAATTCTGCGTCGTTCAACAAGTCAAACTGAACTCCCCATGTGTCAACGGCAACGTGTCTTCCGAAAGTCGAGTATTCCATCTTTCGGTTCCCCCTTCCTAGCAAGTGTAATGTTAAACATCGCTAGGACCTGCGTCATTCACTAACGGGGGCGGTTTCCCTCTTGTTATCCACCCTTTAAAGTGAATCCTGGTTCCTAATCCTGTTTCCAACGAAAACAAACATACCATGCTTCGGCCTAGTTGACAATACCTTTTACAAAAGAAAAACGTGGAAAACAAAAAACGGGCGCGGATGCACCCATTTCATGTGGAAAAATGTGATTTTGTCAGGCTTCCAGTTCAAACAAACGACTCGACAGCTCGCACAAACGAATGTCGATCATGCCAAGCTTTTCCGGGGCGGCATGCTTTGCCCAGTTGCGCAAGTCCAGCCATCTATCCGTCTCTTGCCGGATCGAGTCTATCTCGCACTCGCTTCCCATTTGCCGGAACAACTCTTCCAGTTCCTTTGCCGCATGAGGAGCGGTATTTTCAAAAATGGACACTTTTTCGTCGCCGGATACCTCCTGGATGCTTACAACAGAGCCGTCGTCATAGTGATAGACGACTGTAAATCCGTCGTAAATCCGATGGACAATCCCGTGGCCTCGAAACGTTTTCATTGCTTTCCGCATAGCGTTTGCCAGATGCATGTCTCTAATGAGGTAGGAGCTTTCACAGGAATACCGGTTGCCCAAGCGGTGGAATGTCAATTGAATCGCACCGCTCTTGTCCGTCAACAAAACGTCGCGATCGCCGTTTTTGCAAATTTTCACTTCGACAGAAATGTGTTCATTGGTGAAGAGAGAGACGAATCGGTTCAACTCTTCTTCGTTCATCGTAAAATAGGCCTTGGCGTAATTAGTTGCTAAACGCTGTGCCATAAATATCTCCTCAATTCTGTTGGTTTACCTGGATCGTTGGGACGATAACGGTTGCCAAATGAGGAGATACGCTAGGTGTCAACGAAGGAACGTTGTAGAACCTGGCCTTGCCCCGCGAATCGAAAATCGATTTGGGTATTGAAGGCGGATCACCTACTTTTCGTATTTAAAGCCAACCTTGACTCCTTTATTATACTACAGCGGCGAAAAAAAGTCTTGAGTGAAAAGCGGATGAATTTTCGCAAAAAAGCCGAATATCGGTTGAATTTTATCCTGACACAAAAAGAACTCACCGATTCTGCCGGATACTTGCTAATTTCTCCGTTTTATCTACGAATCAGGAAGGGGTTCCAGCCATTTGATTCATTGCTTTTCTGATCGCTGTCTGTTCTTCCTCCGACAAGTGATAAGGCGAGTTGCCTTGTTCAATTGGCTTTGCGTAGACACGGGACTCCATTCGGCTGAAGATGCTGGTAACGACTACGCCATTTTGGGAATCGTCTATGATGGCCAGGGAAAAGCTGAGGTCATTGCCGATGTCTTCGAAAGCGTTGTAGCGGACAATCCCGACATTTCCGCACTGTCCGGCAATGCGCTGGGACAAGCGATTCAGCAAAAACTGCTGGTCCGCTTGCCGTTTCTTTACATCATCCAGCTCGTCGAAGAGGCGATGCATCCCCTCCTCCAGATTGGCTCCGTTCGTGCCGCTCAACAATCGATTCAACGATTTGCGAAGACGGTTGATCCGAATCGACTGCATGATCAGGAGCAAAAACAGCAAGAGGATGACTGCGAGAACAGTCAAAAGCAAGAATGGCGTGTTTTCAGCGAGCGATAGGAGATCTTCCATGTAACATTTTCTTCCTTTCTGGTGGCGCAAGGGGGCCAAAAATCCTACTCTATTGTACATCCGTTGCCTGTGCCAATTCAAATGAAAAGAGGGACATTCGGATAAATGATTTGGCGCAAGCGAAAACCAAAAAAAGCGACACTCTCGATTTGAGATGCCGCTATTTCATTCCCTATTCACGTGTGCAACTTTCATCGCCTTTGCTCTTTCCTCCACTCATGCATGCACGCATGCTTTCGAGTAATCGCCCCGCAGCCCTTACATACACTTCTTTACCGTCATGCCTTACGCTTCCAACAGCAGCATTTCCCTGCGGAGCTGCTTCAGTCGTTCGGTCGATCTGCGAATTTGGGCCTTATCCTTGGCATGCAAAGCATCGTACAGAGTAGCCAGCTCATAATCCAATTCCAATCGCAAAACCGGTATGCGTTCCTCTGCGTCGCGTCGTTTTAGAGCGGCAATCACCTGATCCATGGTTACACTGCAAGCTTTTTCGTAGATCACTTTTTTCTCAGCTCCTTTTATCTCCACGATTCTGACGGCTTCTCCATACCGAATGTGCTTCACGAGCAGCCCGCTGCCATGGAACATTTTCACGATCACATGTCCTTTCGCCCTCTGGATAAAACGGTAAAGAACAAGGGCGATCCGGGTGTCGCTGACGGAACAATCGGGCTGTTGCCATTTGTAAACACCGTTGACTCGTTGAAGCCTCCATTCAGATGTACCGTCCTGGGTACAGACTAGCAAGAGAAATTGTTCCTTGTCTTCCTTCCATGTGACGGTTGCTCCTGCATTCACCAGAAGCTGCAGCATCGCATGCAAGGTTTCCCGGTCAAACCAGACAGACAGATTGCAGTACTCCAGTTCATTCCCGTCTTGCATCGGATCCCTCCCATTCACAGAATACTCAGTAAATAATGCTGCTTACGGGAGTGAGTGGTATATCATATTATTCTGCTTTTGCTTTTGCTATTCGTTTCGCTACATGTTTTTTCCTGGTATCTTATGTTATTATATGGGGGATTCTGAGCTCCTTTGACAAAGAGATCCGCCCGTTTCCACGCGGGCTCAAAATACGCATCGTCTGACGAGAGGTGGCAATGATGACAATATCTTTTACCGGTTTTGATCAAAACGATTTTGATGTGTTTGCCATTGATGGCCTGGATGCCAGAATGGAGGGAATCAAAAGCCTGATCCGCCCCAAACTAGAGCTGCTTGGACAGCATTTCTCCCCGTCTCTGTCTATGGCTACCGGCGAAGAAATGTTTTACCACGTGGCCAAGCATGCACGCAGAACAGTGAATCCTCCGAACGATACATGGGTAGCCTGGGCTGGCGACAAACGGGGATACAAGAAGCACCCTCATTTTCAAGCTGGCTTGTGGGGGACTCATCTGTTTGTCTGGTATGCCGTGATTTACGAATCTCCCTTCAAGGAGGAGATCGGCCTTGCCATGAAGGAACACCTGGAGGAAATTCTCGATACGGTGCCTGACGACTTTCGCTGGTCGCCCGATCACATGCAGCCGCAAAGCACGCCTCAAGCGGTCCTGGGACGAGATGGTGTCCTGCAGCTGATCGACAGGCTGCAGCGCGTGAAAAAAGCAGAGATTCTGTGCGGCATCAATATAGACCGCCATGATCCTGTACTTGCGGATGGAGATAAACTGCTCAAACGACTGGAGGCTGCGTTTGCCATCCTGACCAAGCTGTATAATTTGAGCAAGCTGCGTGCGACTGGGCTCGCTCGCTGAGGAGTTAGTTTAGGTATATGCAGAAGAACAGGTCCGCTTTCTTTCGAAAAGCGGTTTCCTGTTCTTTTGCTTTTCCGACACATAATCCGGCGCAGCCGGGAACACTAGAAGAAACCACTAGGAACGACCTGCACTTTTGTTCAGAAGAGTCAGCTTTTCTTCCGCTTCTTGAAACATTCGGTCAAACAATTCTTGAACGCTCGGGACATCTTCGATCAATCCGATTACTTGTCCAGCCCATCCGAAGCCTTCCTGCTCGTTTCCTTTGTGGATAAACAAGCGGTTTCGCTCGCCGCTGATATACGGCTTCAATTGCTCATAGCCGAAGCCTTTTGCTTCCATTTCCAATATGTGCTCGGAACCCGGCGTTCTGACTACCCTCGCAGGGGCCCCCAATGTCCGTTTGATCACCCTGGTGTCATGCTCCGTCCCTTTTATCAAGGCATTCTTGTAGGCGGGATGCGCGTGGATGCACTCTTTTGTCGCGATAAAGCGCGTCCCCATTTCCACGCCATCGGCCCCCAAAGCGAGAGCTGCCAGGATGCCTCGGCCGTCTCCGATTCCGCCGCTGGCAAGCACCGGGATACGGACGGAATCGACAACGCGGGGGATGAGGACAAACGTGCCGATGTCATCTCTTCCCAAGTGTCCGCCCCCCTCCTGCCCTACTGCCATGACGGCATCCGCCCCAATCGATTCGGCCTTTTGCGCTTGGCGGACGGAGCCGACCAGCACAAGCTTTTTCACATGGAGGCCTTCTGTTCTGCGGATCAGCGGCTCGGGGTTTCCTCCAGTGACGGAAATAACCGGGACCCCCTCTTCCAATGCCGTATCCAGCATGTGTTCATATGGCCGCCCATGCTGTCCTATGGCAAAATTCACGCCAAACGGCTTATCGGTAAGGGATTTGGTTTTCTGAATTTCTTCCCGCAACGCTTCCGGTGAGGGAAGAGACATGGCTGTTACCTGCCCCAGACCGCCGGCATTGGAGACGGCAGCTGCCAGCTCGGCATAAGCCAGGTAAGCCAGCCCGCCTTGCACGACCGGATATTCGATTTGCAGCAGCTCTGTCACTCTTGTTTTCATAGGCTTCACCTCTCTCACTCACTTCTCGGCAGGAGAAGTGAACTCCTGCCGCCAATGACAATTATCCAAAAAATGAACTTGCTTTCCCCACCCTTTTTGCTATACTCAATTTGTTTGTTTTTTACCCTTTTACTCTTTTTGCAAAGTGAGGCGATCGTATGAGACAAATGAGTACTCCTCTATTCAGCGGGTTGTTGGAGCACGCCCGAAGGAATCCTATTCAATTTCACATCCCTGGTCATAAAAAGGGCATGGGCATGCACCCGACATTCCGAGAATTTATCGGAGACAACGCTCTCTCGATTGACCTCATCAACATTGCGCCTCTGGATGATTTGCACCACCCCAAGGCAATGATCAAAGAAGCGCAGGATCTGGCTGCCGAAGCCTTCGGAGCGGACCATACCTTTTTTTCCGTTCAGGGAACGAGCGGCGCCATCATGGCGATGATCATGGCTACTTGCAACCCGGGTGACAAAATTATCGTCCCGCGAAACGTTCATAAATCAGTCATGGCAGCCATTATCTTTGCCGGGGCAACGCCTATTTTTATCCATCCTGTTATGGACGAACGTTTGGGTATATCCCACGGGATTACTGTAAAAGCGGTTCAAAAAGCGTTGGAGCAGCATCCCGATGCGGCAGCTCTCCTCGTCATCAACCCGACTTATTTTGGCTTTGCGGGAGACCTTAGGGAAATCGTGCGTACGGCACACAACTACGAGATTCCCGTCCTGGTGGATGAAGCGCACGGTGTCCATATTCACTTTCACGAAGATCTGCCGATTTCCGCGATGCAGGCAGGCGCCGATATGGCAGCGACCAGCGTGCACAAGCTGGGGGGATCGTTGACCCAGACTTCTATCCTGAATGTCCGGGAAGGACTGGTCGATGTCGATCGGGTAAAGACCGTCATGAGCATGCTCACAACGACGTCGACCTCATACATCTTGCTCGCCTCGCTGGACATGGCCCGCCAGCACTTGGCCGTCAACGGCAGGATGATGGTAGAGCAAGCGATGCAGATGGCAAATAGAGCGAGGGAACTGATTAACGAAATCCCGCGGATTCACTGCATCGGTCGGGAGATTCTCGGCACGCCCGCAACCTTTGCCATGGACCCGACCAAGCTGTTGATTCACGTTCGGGATTTGGGCATAACCGGCTGGGAAGTGGAGAACTGGCTCCGCTCGAAGTACAACATCGAAGTCGAAATGAGCGATTTATACAATGTCCTCTGCTTTGTGACAGCTGGCGACACGGAGGAATCGATTCTCACCCTGGTAAGTGCGCTGCGTGAGCTTTCGGTGGAGTTCGCTCACGTGCAGGCGGACGAAAAGCCGACCATTTCGCTGCCGAAAATACCTGTCCTGTCCATGACTCCCCGCGATGCCTTCTACGCCGAGACAGAGACGGTCTCCCTGGTAGAAGCGGCCGGACGAGTGATCACGGAGTTTATCATGGTTTACCCGCCCGGCATTCCGATCTTTTTGCCCGGCGAAGTCATTACGGAGGATAACATCTCCTACATCAAGGAGAACATTCGCGTCGGCCTCCCTGTTCAAGGACCAGAGGACGAGACATTGAAAACAGTCAAGGTCGTAAAACGTCAGACGGCCATTTCTGGATGACGACAAAATGATAAACAGCCGGCTCTTCACGAGTCGGTTTTTTTCTTGACGAAAAGGCCGGGCATGCTCGGCCAAATTAAGTTTTGCGCAGATTTCTTATCTGCTATGATAAAGAAAAGTGGAAATCGTTGGAGGAAACCGTTTATGCCGGATTGGTCGTATCATACGATGTTTCGTCCACTGTTGTTCAGACTGCCTGCCGAACAGGCTCGCCGCTTGACATTGAATGCAATCGGTACGCTGGCAAAATGTCCGGGCGGCCCCTTTCTGATCCAAATGATGGGACATATGGAGCCACCCGCCGAGCTTTCAAGCCAGCATTGGGGCATCTCCTTTCCTGCTCCGCTCGGTCTGGGCGCCGGACTTGACCCGGACACTCGGGCATTGTGCGCCCTTTCACAATTTGGCTTTGGCTATGTAGAGCTGGGCCCTGTTACCCGCGACCCAGTGGATGACTTTGGAAACATCGAGCGGCTGCTGCCAGATGAGACCATATCGTACCTCTCTCCGCTGGCAAACAGGGGCATCAAGCAGCTGGTCAAGCAGCTTGAGCGCTGCGGGCGTCTCTCGCTTCCATTGGCTTGCCGGCTGTCATTCGCGCCCGGGTCCTCTCCTCGTGAAGCTGCCCGGGAGCGCTTGGAAATGATTGAACGGCTGTCGCCTTACTGCCGCTTTTTTACGCTCGATACGCGTCAGCAAACATGGGAAAACGAGTGGGATGAGGATGAATGGGAGATACATCTTGCCATGCTCGCAGAGGCAACAGACGTGCCTCTCCTTCTCGTTCTCACACCGGATCTGTCCCAGGACATGTCTGAGCATTTGCTTTTGCCAGCGCTACGTGCGGGAATAGCCGGGGTAATGGTTGCCGGTGGAATCGCTGCGTCCGCTGCTTGTGACAGGGCTTCCGGATCGATGCCGATGGACACAGAAAAGGAACGGGAGAACGAGCTGGCTACAGGACGATTGACAGGTGGAATGACGAAGCATGCGAGCCTTCAGATGGTTCAGTGGATTCGGAAAAAGCACCCTGAACTGGTCATTATCGGATCAGGCGGCGTCATCGAGCCAGGAGATGCTCTTGACTTCTATCAAGCAGGTGCCGACTTCGTACAGCTGCACAGCGGACTTGTTTATTCCGGTCCGGGTCTGCCAAAGCGGATTAATGAAGCTGTTTGGCAAAAAAACCATTCTCTTCACACAGGAAAAGCGCCCATTGACAGGCACTCTTTCCAATCGAACACATCTACCGGCCCGAGCACTCAATCGCCCAGAAGATTCTTCGGATGGTTCCCTGGCCTGCTCCTGGGGAGTGGCATGGTGGCTGGGGGACTGCTCGCACTTCTGGTAGCCTTGACCAGTGTTGTCCTCCCCTATGATGAAGCCTTCCTGGGCATGAAGGCATCCGAGCTACAAGCTTTAAATCCGCAAATCCTTCCGTTCATGTCCCATGACCGGGTCAGTCTGGCCGGAACGATGATCTCTATTGGCGTCATTTACTGCCAATTATGCCGGTTTGGCCTTCGGCAAAAGCTTCATTGGGCAAAGCAGGTCTTGCTCGTTTCGGGCGTTATTGGCTTTCTCAGTTTCTTTCTGTACATTGGCTACGGCTATTTTGACATCCTGCACGCCGTCTTATCTCTGTTGCTGTTCCCGTTTTTCCTACTCGCTGTAAAACAGCCAGCGAACAATCAGCTCGCCCCGTTGCCTGCGCAAGTAAAAAATGACCGGGACTGGCGCCGATCCCTCTGGGGACAATTTTTCTTCGTCATCATCGGTTGCGGGTTGGCCGGAGCGGGACTGATTATCTCGATCATCGGCATTACCAACGTATTTGTCCCGCAGGATCTGGTATTTTTATGTGCGAGCCCTGAGGTTTTGCAGACGTATAATGAGAAGCTGATCCCCGTGATCGCCCATGATCGGGCCGGATTTGGCGGTGCGCTGTTTTCTGTTGGCATTGCGGTGCTGCTGATCAGCTTATGGGGATTTCGGCAGGGAGAGTCCTGGGTCTGGTGGACGCTGTTTCTGGGAGGTTTGCCTGGATTCGCGGCTGGGATCGGCATTCATCTCGCAGTAGGGTACACGGACTCTCTACATTTACTCCCTGCGTACGCGGCCGTCCTTCTCTTTTTAACGGCATTGATGATGACGTACCCTTACTTTTGTCTGAGGAAAACTGACTAGAAAACGAGCGAGCTTCTCTATGGGTGGAGGCCCCTCCAAAAAAACAGGCGTTGAGGCACTTATCCTCAACGCCTGTTTTTTATACATTAGTTAAACACGCGAATGACTACTGTGTCATAGTCTGAATCGTTCAGCATGTTCAGGAATAATTTGTAGTCGTCAAATGCAACCTCGATAGGGAGACGCTGCTCTTTGCTTGTACCAGTATTGAATACGAAGTACATTTTATCAAGGTCATGGCTGGCAATGATTTTCAGGAAGGTATTGTCATCCAATGCCTTCATGAAGTTGTAATCTTTGTAATCTCCCGGAATTTCTCCGCCGTTGTCGTCATCGTCGTCGTCATCTCGCGGGCTGGCAAATTCAGCGGTGTACACGGCTGGAGTAGAGTCTCTGTTATCAATCCAGACCAGTCTGTTGCCGCCCATGCGCGGCTGCTCAATTCTGGCATCCTTCGACCAAATTTCATCCATGTAGGAGTCTCTGTCTATATCGTATAACTGAAAGTAGTAATCATTGTCCCTTTTGGATTCTCGATTATCCGAGAAGAACACAACGTCTCTCGAGGCTTGCGGCTCGATCTGGTCTTTTTCTGTCCAGCGAACTGCCAAGTTTGTTCTCTCCCGATCAATGTCGTAATAGTACAAATCATACGATCTGGTGTCATCGGAGTACTCGCTCCAGACGACAAACTCGTCGCCAAGACTAGCTCCTTTCAGTTCAACGTCCATGCGGATTTCCTCGTCGCGTCCGCGTTTGATATCGTAAAGATAAACGGAGCCATGACGGGAGCCTTCATCTTGGACCCACATAGCGTAGTTTTCATTTACATCTACGGAAAGCGGTTCATCATTGAGTGTTTCGATCCTTTCGGAATCGCCTGTGGAGAGGTCTGTCAAAGTAATGTCGTAACGACGGCCTTGGTTGACCCACAGAAGATTTTTTCCTTCCAGTTCATACAGTTCGCTGTGAGGCGAATCGTTTTTATCCACGGCTCTTTCCAGTTTGCCGGTTCGGATATTGTACACCATCAGCGTTTTGTCAACTTCGTCATACCACACTACGTATGGACTGCTGACAAGCGGACGGCTCGCCTCGGAATCCGCTTTGCTGATGACCTTGCTTGTCCTTTTATTCAAGTCGTACAGTACAACGCTGGATGATCTCTTGGACTCGTTTATGTAGACCACGTATCTGTCATCCCCGTCTGGCTGCGTAGGCTCTCCCGAGGTTCCGCCAATTTGTACAAGATCCTCTTCATCTGTGTCATAAATATAGATCGTCAGATTATCGTTACGATCCTGTTTGGCGAAAATAACATAGTCGCCCGCCATTCGAGGCTGCAATCGCTTAGAAACGCCCTTGGCGATTTGCTTGGCGTTTTTCGGTCTGTTTACACTGCCAAAGTATAACGCTTCCTCTTCGTCGTTAAAATAGATGAAGTCGTTATTATAGATTTGCGGCATGACCTCATCGGCGGAATCACTCGTCAGCTGTTTATCCCTCGACCGCCCAATTTCATGCAGATAAATATCGACATCTCGGCCAGCGTCACTCTCATAGACGATTTGATCACCATAGATAGACGGATTGGTCTGATTCCCCGACTCTTCAACAGCTGGGTATTCGCGCCCCTTGCTGATGTCGTAATAATAAATATCGGCATTTTTGTTTCTGGTGTCTTCCCAAGCGACATAAGAGCCTGTCACGGTCGGACTGCTTGCTCGGCCGCTGGTGGACACACGCTTTTCTGTTCCCGCCTTGATATCGTAGAGATAAATATTGCCGTCCTTCTGATCCGCCCATGCGATCATATTGTCTGCAATATCCAACTCTGATGGTTGGGCATCCCCATCTGTAATCCGGGTTTCTTTTTTCCGGTCAATATCATAGAGGTAGATGTCTTCTCCACCATGCCGGTCGTCAATCCAGGCGACGTATTTTCCGTCCACTACCGGACTTTTCTTTTCGGATGACTTATTCCCAATTTTGATTTCGGATTGATCATCAATATCGTAAAGGGTAACAGTGCTTTCTCCCTTTACCACCCAAACCGCATATTCGGTAGAAATGTCAAATCCTGTGCGGGCAATAAAAGGCTGACTTGCGTCGACTCGGGTTTCACTCGCGGCGAAAGCCGATGTACCGCCCCAGAGGGAAGACGTCAGCAAGACAGCCGCCATCAGTCCCCGGATGCGTCCTCGCTTCATGAAACAATTCCTCCTCTTACAACTATTTTCTCTCTTTACTATTATCCTTCATCCGCCAATCATTGTCAAAAAAAAACAGACGCTTTCGACAAGCGCCTGTGTTCTATCTATTTTTGCCCTAGTTCTGTTTCATCGTTTCCTCGTGCTTGCAATCGCCAGTGCACTTGCCATACAGCGTCTTGACCTGATTGCTCTCAAAATGTTCAATAATCGACTCACAGCTTTGGCAAACAATCGTTCCCATTTTGCTCAAACCCCTCCGACCTTCATAGTGCTGACGTACAAGCCATTCACGCAATGTTACATTCAGCAAGAAAGTGATGCTCAATCATGTTCGCAACTCTATATTATTACGTCACAATAAGGGGTGTCAATCGAAAAATACACATTTTATCTTTATTAGTATGTCACATTACCAATCCGTGCTGCTTCATCCATTCTGCGATACAGCAAAGCACTTCATCCCGTTCCGGCTCATTCAGCAGTTCGTGACGCATTCCAGGGAACCGGCGGAATGTCGCATCTACTGGCAGGTCTGCCGCAAATCGTTCTACTGCATCCGCGTCGACAAGCATATCATCCCCGGCCTGCAGCACAAGCGTCGGCACCGTAACACGCTCGCGTTCTTCCCACGCTTCCCCCATAGCCCGTTGCAGTTCCTGGTACCAGTGCACACTCGCTTTCGGATACTGCCATGGATCAGTGATGTAAGACTTTTGCACCATTGGATCGCGGGAAACCATCTCAGGCTTTATTCCACTCGCCATCCGCAGCGTCGGCCAGCTCTTGTCCAACCAATCAGCCAGCCGAGCCTTCCAGCGGGGAACCGGTATTTTTAGCTGGAGGCATGGAGAAGTGAGGATCGCCCCGCCCAATTGTTCCCGCCTCTCAAAGCGCTCGATGAAACGGACTGCAACAAGGCCGCCCATGCTGTGCCCAAAGACAAACACAGGGTATTTTTGACCAGCCCTTTGCAAGGCTGTCTCAACCCAGGCTTCAACGGCATCCAGGTACTGTGAAAAGCTTTCGATATGACCCTTTCTCCCCGGAGACCTGCCCCAGCCAGGCAAATCTCCACTCACTACTTCTACCCCGTGTCGATTCAACTCCTCGGCAACATGCTGATATCTCCCATGATGCTCGCCTGTGCCGTGAATCAGCACCATCGCGGCCCTAGGCTTTTCTACCGACCAAGTGTGGGAAAACCAATTCATTCCTCTTCCTCCTTTCTCTCAAGAATAGCACGTTTCTCACGCGAGTCTATGGACAACCGCTCTCGCCAGGCGGAGGGGACTTATCCGGTCGCAAAAAAAAGAGCAGAAGCGAACTTCTGCTCATTCGTTAATACTGGTTTTCTTCAAATGGCAACGATGGCAAATGCTCCTGGAAAAAGTGGGAGAGCATTTTTGCTTCATCTGAACAATCCAAGCGGAAGATTTTCTTCAGGTACTCCGGGTTGACGGCATCCTCCGAACCGAGAAGGGTAGATTGCCCAGTCTGCATACAGATGACCAGCGGCTTTCCGTAAAACTTGTTCGTATAGACGATTCCGAAGTCGTGTCGAGTCCGTTCTGTGACAAAACCAAAAAAACGTACATTCGCATTCTCGGCGACGTCGTACAAATGGTCATAGCGTTCCATCAGCAATCCCTCCTCCAAGTATGATCATCCGAAACATTTTTGAAATATTCGGATTCTTTATTAGTTTATCATACCCTCCGCTCATTTTCCAGTTTACATTTTATCCCGCCAAAAATTGGGCATCGCTAAATAATCATCGACTGCCGATTGGGTACCCTGTCTTCTCCTTCCTGAATCCACCGGACTTTTTCCGAGCCGTGCAAAGACTGCGCGACAAAGGACAGACATTCGAAGAAGAGTTCGACTACAGCGGTACTGTACCTCTCTTCCAGCTTCTCCAACGCATAGGTAAGACGGAAGATCGAAGGGACTCTCTGTCTGCTGGTCTCGATCACTTCCCTGCCCTTTCGCGTCGGATACACATGGACAACCCGGCCATCCAGCTCGGATTTTTCAATAGCGACCATTTCCTTTTCCACCAGCTTTTTAATGTGGATCACGATGGACGATGGATGCCAGAAGGTCCATTCCGCGATCTGGGTTACTCGCACGCCTTCGTAGCAGTAAATGATCCAGAGAATATTCAATTGTACGGAGGAGTCCAGCTCCGCCTCCTTTGCTGCCCTCTCCCAATCTTCCTTGTTGACCACATCTATGGCTCGCATCGTATTCAAGGCTTCATAGACATTTCGAACGGAAACCTCCTGCATAGTCTCTTCCCTCCAGAATCCATTTGTCATTCTCTAAAGCTGTAACGCACTACAAAATGGTATATACATTTTACACTTTTCTGAAAAAACTCGCAATTGTTTTCCCTCTGACAATGATTCATTGCCAAAGAGTGGCAGGAATGCTACACTTAACGCAGGAGATTCCCGGGACTAGGAGTGAATGCAAACGTGAATCTGCAGTCGGCCTACATATATTTGGTGGATGGCTCTACAGCCGCTGAAGCTTCTTTGGATGAAGTCAAAGCAAAATTGCTGCATTACGTCGACATGACCAAAAAAACCGGTGAACAACTCGGCTGGACTTATGCCGATGCCGCTTTCCCTTATGTCATCGATGAACGTCCTGAAGGCAAGGATTCATGGCTGCTGCTTCGCGGCAAAGATCCGAGCACGTACAAGGCGATTATCATCGGAGTTGGCAAACGAGAGAAAAATGGTAAAGAACATTCTTACATTCAGGTATCCCTGCCGGACTCTGCAACACACGGAGACAAGAGCAAGGCAAATGAATTTTGCCGCTACCTCGCCCGCCATTTTAAAGCAGAACTGCACCTGTTTAACAATCGCATCCAATATTTCCAGCCGCGCAAGCCGTAGATGTCTGGAAAAGCAGCAGCCGGTATTCGCCGGCTGTTTTCTATTGTCCTCCCTCTCTTTTCCCCTTGCTTTTGCCCTCTCCTTCTTGCCCCAAATACAGCCCTTTCTTTAAAGGGGGGAAAAGCTTTCCCTTCGGCGTACAAACGGGTCATTCTCGCCCCGCCTCCCGCCGAAGCCGCACAGGATCTGCAAAAAGCGGGGTATGCCACGGACCCGGCGTACGCTGACAAATTGACCAACCTGATTCGCACCTACAACTTGACGCAGTACGATCAGGTAGCGCCCAAGGAGAAGAGGGTTCCCGAGTGGAAGCAGGAGCTTGGTCTGCGCGCTCTAAAGGAAGGGCTGATCACTTCCCCGGAGTGGCTGGGAAAGCTGGATGTGCCGATGCCTGTCTGGGCTGTATTCGCTGTCGCTCTGCTCCTTTTGGATAAAAAGAGAAACATGCCTTAGCGTGCAAAAAAGGCTCTCCCAAAGGAGAGCCTTGCCTTATGCGTACGTTGATCAAATCAATTGAGATCGCGACAGCGAGTAAAATCTGCCATCAACCATCCGGATCCCCAGGTCAACACAGTACTGCAGTCCCTGCGTGACGCCATAAAGAATCCATTCTGAAGACCGGTGGTTAATATCAAAGTCTGTATACAGATCTGTGCCGTCATTACGAATCTCGTTGCGGTCCGTCACATCGAAGAGGCGGAGTACAAATGGCAGTTCGGCAAATGGAATCGCAAATTTGCGCTCCACTTCCTGCTCAAACTCTTTTGTCATTTGCCATTCGGCCAAGATCGAATGCTCATCTTTCCAGGCAATGGTTATACTCGGGCCGTCAATGTCGGTGGATGACCGCGGGGGATTTGTCTCCATTCGCTCCCATCGTTCCTTTCTCTCATGTACTTGCTTGCGGATTATGAAAAAACTTATGTGTTGTCATCATTATATCACGTGAACAAGTCATGTGGAAACGCATCCAAGCCAGATATTTTATCTACCTACGGTAAAACTGTTTTCCCCAACGGTTACATACTCGTCAAATTTCTCGGTCTTCATCTGAACCTGCACTTTATAGGTTCCGTACTGTTCAAGCTTGGTGGAGACGAACGGTTCAGAGAAGTAGAAGCTGTTGCCGTTTTGCGTGGAATGCTTCCAGGTTTGCCCTTGCTCCACTTCTTTGCCGTCCGGTCCGATCAACACGATTTGCATGCGCAAATCCTTGGCGGATGGGGCTTCATCCACCTCGACAAAAACGTTGAACGTACGCGGCACGTCCTTGTCGCTGTACCCTTTGATCGGATTGCTGAAGACGACATTTTTACTGCGGCTTTGCTGAATTCCCTCAAGAACCAGAACATTCACGGTTGGCTTGATAATCTCCATTTTGCCCGAGCGCTGATCGTACTCCGTGAATCCGCCCAAACGGTTCATCATCTCTTCCACGGAAGAAGCAGTAGACCCAGGGAGATCGCTGACAATACGCTCGCCGTTCAGAAAAATACGAATGGCTCCTTCGCCCAAGGCCGTCGTACTCCCCACCCCTGCAACCGTCAGCACCAACAGGGCAGACAACCACCTTTTCTTCATGACTCAAACCTCCAGTATCGTTGCGCTTATAGCGCTTGTTTTCCTCAGTGTTACTTCCCATATTCTTATACGCCTAAGCAAGCAAATAGTTGTGGTGGCAGGCGATGTTTTTTCAACGATATCCACAAAATCCACATCATCCACAGCTGCTTCCTACACTAGGAAAAATAGGCTGAGCGCAAAGATAAGAGACGAAAAAGGCGACCTGTCGAGAGGCCGCCTTCCGAAGTTTGTCCACAAGCTATATCGTGTCAGGCATTTTGACCGGAGAGCCACGTCACGTATTTGGTCACCACGCCGATGGCTACTTCGATAGCCTGCTCATCCGGCTCTATCTTGGAGTGGTGGAGCCCGTAGGGGGTGTTTGCTCCCAGCCAGAACAGGAATCCGGGAATTTCGGTCAAGAAAAACCCAAAATCTTCACCCGTCATCGCTTCTGCGCAGTGGACGAGGGTGACATCGGGCAAATTGTCCCTTACCCAGTCCATAAACTGGAGGGTCAATTCCTCGTGATTGTATACCTGAGCATAGCCGCAGCCGTAATCGATCTCGGCCTTGCATTCGAATCCCGCTTCCACCCCTTTGACCAGGGCTTCAATCCGGCTTTTCACCCGGGTCATGGAGTCGACGGAAAAAGTCCGGATCGTCCCTTCCAGCCTGGCTCTCTCGGCGATGATGTTCTGCCGTGTGCCGCCCTCAATCTTGCCGACGGTAATGACTGCCGAATCAAGGGGATCGATATTGCGGGAGATGACCGATTGCAGCTGGGTTACCAGATGACTGGCTGCGACAACCATGTCGTTTGCTTTATGCGGGAAAGCCGCATGGCCGCCTTTGCCGACCAGATCAATCATCAATTCAGATGTATTGGCAAACAGGATGCCTGGCTTTGTCGCAATATGGCCAACCGGGTACTCCGGAGCGATATGCAGGGCAAAGATGCAGTCCGGCCGCCATTCGCCAAACTCCTCGCTTTCCATCATCGGCTTGGCTCCTCCGGGGCCTTCCTCTGCCGGCTGAAAGATAAAGAGGAGATCGTCCTCAATGGGATGATGGACGAAGTGCGTCAGGATGCCAAGGCCAATCGCCATATGCATGTCGTGTCCGCAGGCATGCATATACCCTTCGTGCTCGGAGCGAAATGGATAGGAGGTCTCTTCCGCGATCGGAAGCCCGTCCATGTCCGCGCGCCAGGCGATCGTTCTTTTCGGATTGCGGCCTGCCACTTTTACCAGGATGCCCGTTTTCCACGTCTTGAGCTGAAGCCGCTCCGCGGGAAGCTGCTCCAGATAATCGAGCAGGTATCGCTGGGTCTTGAACTCGGCAAACCCGGGTTCCGGAATCTGGTGCAGATCTCGCCTTATACGGGCAAACGTCGAAACACTCACGCTTTTACGCCCCCTTTTCCGATCGCCAGCTGTTTCAGTTCACGGGTGAAGACGTCCATTAAACGGTCGACATCTCCGCGCGTCAGCGTAAGCGGCGGGAGCAAACGGACAATCGTTTTCTGCGTCACATCCACCAAAATCCCTTCCTCCAGCAGCTTTTGCTGCAGTCCGCTGACTTCTTCCGCAGAAACCGAGAGCGGAATTCCCACCATCATTCCCTTTCCGCGAAGGGCTTGCAGCTGCTCCGGAAAGACGGTCCGCAGCTCTTCCAACCGATCCCACAGGTATTGGGCCACATCCTGCGACCGGCTTTGGAAAGACGGGTCCAGCAATTCGTCCAGCACCGCATTCCCAAGGGCGGCTGACAGCGGCGACGGCGCAAATGTCGTGCCGTGATCTCCAGGCTTGAACAGGTCTTGCAGCTTTTCGCCGGCGATGACGCCGCCTAGCGGAAGTCCGCCCCCAACCCCCTTGGCGAAAAGGATGAGGTCAGGCGTTACAGCGGCATGCTGGAAGGCGAACAATTTGCCTGTCCGTCCCATCCCTGTCTGAATCTCATCCATCGCAAACAAAGTGCCGGTAGCTTGGCAAATGGCCGCGACTTCCTGCAAATAGCTTTCCGCCAGAGGCACGACGCCTCCCGATCCGAGCACCGGCTCCATCAACACAGCAGCCGGCCGGCGTTCCTCGCAAACGGCGCGAAGCTGCTCAATGTCTCCCGCCTCCAGCTCGTACACCGGAAAATCAGGCTGCGGAAAGTCCTGATAGACGTGAGGCTGTCTGGTCAGTCGCAGCGCTCCCAGCGTCCGGCCGTGGAAGCTGTTGGCGAGTACGACGATGCCGGAGCGTCCGGCGCCTTCGACAGTCGTCCATTTGTGAATCAGCTTGATTGCCGCCTCGGTCGCTTCTGCCCCGGAATTGGTAAAGAACACTTTTCCCGGTATCGTATGCTCAATCAGTCTCTGCGCCAGCTTGATCGCAGGAGGATTGAGAAAAATGTTGGAGATGTGCAAAAATTGCTCTCCTTGCTCCCGCAAGGCCTGGAGAATCCGTGGGTGGGAGTGGCCAAGCACGTTTACGGCAAGCCCGGTGAACAGGTCGAGATACCCCTTGCCGTCCGTGCCGTAGAGATAATTCCCCTCGCCCTTGGCGATAGCGATCGGCAGTCTTTTGTACGTAGAGACGATGTATTGTTGATCAAGCGAACGCCAGTCCATGCCTATCTCTCCCTTACAGCTGTCTCAGCTCCTGCTTGATCTCCGTCTTGGAGCGGGTTTTTTCGTCGATTTGCTTGATAATGCGTGCCGGCGTGCCTGCTACTACGACGTTCGGCGGCACATCCTCGATCACGACAGCTCCGGCGGCTACAACGGAGCCTTTTCCGACGCGAATGCCTTCCAAAATGACAGCATTGGCTCCGACCACGACATCGTCTTCGATAACGACTGGAGAAGCAGACGGCGGTTCGATCACGCCGGCAATGACAGCGCCTGCGCCGATGTGGCAATTCTTCCCGATCGTGCCGCGGCCGCCGACGACGACGTTCATGTCGATCATGGTGCCTTCCCCGATGACCGCTCCGATGTTGATGCTGGCTCCCATCATGATGACGGCGTTGTTGCCGATGCTTACCTGATCGCGAATGATCGCCCCTGGCTCAATGCGCGCCTGGATGTTCTTTGTATCCAAAAGCGGGATCGCAGAGTTGCGGCGGTCGCTCTCCACTACGTAATCCGCGATTTTATCCGCATGCTGCTGCAGAACTGGCTGGATTTCCTTCCACTCTCCGAAGACAACTCCGGTGCCGCCGTTCAAAAACGCTTTGGCGCTAGGACCAAAGTCGATGCCGTCCAACTCCCCTTTGAGATATACCTTCACAGGCGTTTTCTTTTCGCTCTTTTGAATAAACGAGATAATTTCATTGGCATCCATCATGTTCACAGTACTTCTCCTCCACTTTTCTTGAAATGAATGTAGAAAAAGCAATGAGCGCAGACGCTATACTCATTGCTTTTTGATACCGGACAAGCAATCGTAAATAGCGCTCCATAAGAGAAATCTCTCTTATGACAGGGTGACCATTATTCATGAGCACCCCAGCCCTGCCGCCGATGGGGATGCGGTCAGAGCTTCGGCGCTTTGGCCTTTTCTTCTCTTCCCTTTCCCCATGACCGACGAAAAGAAGTACTCATCCGCAGCGCGCCTCTATTTAGAAGGCAATATGAAGTTGTTTACCTTTACTTACCCTGTACTGTACCAAATTCCGTACCGCGTGGCAACAGTGGAATCGCTGCAAGCGCCTTCCTTCTTCAGGAGATTGCCGTTCCCACTTTTCAACAGCCCGCGTTCATGCTAAACTGTCCATCCACCACACATATATTGACAGGAGGCTGGATTTGCCGATGTTTGCACCCTCGGAGATTCTTGTACGTCCCTTATGCGTAAACGACGCCCCTGCTTTAACCTCCTTGCGTCAAAAAAATCAGCATTTTCTGCAGCCGTTCGAACCGATTCGCCCCGCTTCTTTTTACACGCTCGAATCACAGTACGAGCAGCTGGAGGAGGCGGAGAGAAGCTTTCAGGCAGGCACAGGCTATTCATTTGGCATTTTTGTCGGTCCCGACCAAACACTCGTTGGCCGCGTCAACCTCTCCAACGTCGTGCGCGGAGCCTGGCAGAACGCCACACTCGGCTATTTTCTCGATCAGTCCTATAACGGCAAGGGAATCATGACGAGAGCGGTCGTGGAAGTGGTCCGGTTTGCGTTTGCCGACGCAAAGCTGCACCGGGTGCAAGCCGCGGTCATGCCCCGAAACAAAGGCTCGATCAAGGTTCTTGAGAAAAACCGGTTTCGCCAAGAAGGGCTGTCGCTCCGCTATTTGCAAATCAACGGAAAATGGGAGGACCACCTGATCTTTGCCATTACCGCCGATGAATAATCGAACGAACGTGGAGCGGTTTTCCCCAAAAGGTCGGTTTGGGATCGGTCTTGGGCTACGATGGCTCAGCCCGAAGCCGCTCCAGGATCCTCCTCTTGCGATACAGCATCATGCCTGTTTCCGCCACGTCACGCACGGACGAGCGATTCAAATACGCGCCAAAGAGCATCCCGGCAACCGGTACGATCTGAAACAGCTTTTTCCAGCCGAAGTTTTCCGTGTAGGTAACGACTACTTCCCGCCAGCCCTGGAGCTCAGAGAGCACATCCCGCTCTTTGGCTGGACTGTCAAAGGAGGAGAGCTCCTTTAGGATCGCCTGCTTTCCTACAATATCCGAGGAAGCGAATTGCAGACATTTGACGATAAACAATCTCTCCCGTTTCTCCTGCGGATTGTAACCGTAGCAAATCGCCATTTCCTGCAATACCTTGAGCGACGTTCCCAGCAGAAGCGGAATGTCGACCGCGAGCGTAAAGATGCCGCCAAAGCCTGTTGTAGCTCCCTGTACAGCTGCAAAAGCGGCCCGAGATTCACGCAGCTCCGCCGCAATTTTATCCATATGTGCCAGCGGGTGGAAACTAATGGAAATCGTTTCCTTCGCATGCTTGTCCCCTTGTGGGAACGCTTCCTGGAAGCGGGCATGGATATCCCGCTCACGCACCAGATACTTTCCGCCGTTCTCCAAAAAGGCCACCAGCTCGTCCACAGCTGTACCGAGTTTGTCCCGAACCACGTTTGGCGTGATTCGGTCGAGAAATACAAAGGGGAGACGGCCAAGCTTTTCCCAAAACCACAAATCCTTCTGATCCGATTCCCACTTTTCTACCTGATCCAACATACGGGTTAGCGTCGCTCGGTCCTCAAGCTTCACGATCCGTCCCACCCCTTTGCCGTTTATCGTGTTTATTCAGGAGGCATCGGGTGCGCAAGCATTCCTTTGCGTATGCTTCCAAATCCGCGAGCGAACCAAAGCCCGAAAAGTCCTCTATCTCTTTTACGACACCCAGCTTGAGATGTTTCAGTTTTCCTTCTTCGACCCGAAAGCCGAGTTTATAGAGAACGTTCCACTCTTCCTCTGTCATTCGCTATTCACTCCGTGGTTTTTATTAAAAAAATCCTTGGGGGGGCCAGAAACATGTCACCGTCCTCCGCTTATTTCCCGCTGCGAAGCTCGGCTATTCCCTCCTGGCAAACCCCGTAGGAAAACCACGAGCACCCTTCGCACAGATGAGCCAAATCATCAGGAGCTACCCTTTCTCGCGTCCTTTGAACAAGTTCCGATTTGAGGTAAACCTCTCCCGCCGAGATACCCAGCTGCCGAAACACATTTTGATCCAGCTTCTGGACATGCTCCTCCGAATCAGGAGCCGCTTCGCACCGTGTCGTTCCTTTATGGGGACAAACTTGACACGTTTCATCAAATCCTTTGACCACTTGAATCGGAAAGTCTTGCTCTGCGTCGCGAATTCGCTCCACAATTCCCGCCATTTTGACAATGAAATCAGGGCTGTACCCCATCCCGCGGAATCCATGGACGCAAAGCAAATGGTGCCCGCGTAAAATGACTGGTTCCATCTTTTCTCCTCCTCCATGCGTGTTTGCAAAACGTCAGCTAAATCAGCTCTCTCTGTAGTCCTCTCAGTACACCCGAGACGGACTTTCCATCCCGTTGTCATTTATGAGAATCAGTATGAGAATCAGACACTCTAACCGATAAGGACGTTACCCCTGAGTTTTTTTGTCAGGTATAGGAATTACCTATTCTATTAATCTTTTTTATAGATTTGACTAATACCCTTTTTGCTGGTAAAACCAAAACAAGGAGGGGTTGACATGATTGATACGAATTCATGGAATTCACAACTGTATGACACGAAGATGAGCTTTGTTTCCGAGTTTGGCAAAGGCATCCTGGATTGGCTTCAGGCGAAGCCGGGAGAAACGATCCTCGATATCGGGTGCGGGACCGGCGACTTGTCGCACGAACTGGCTGGCATGGGCGCCAAGCCTACGGGGATTGACTTCTCTGAAGAAATGATCAAAGCCGCACAAAAAAAATATCCCGAGCTTCCTTTTTACGTGGCCGATGCCCAAAGCTATCGCTCGCCGGACAGCTTCGACGCCGTTTTTTCCAATGCGGCCTTGCACTGGATGAGGCAGCCCGAGAAGGTAGCCGAAAGCGTCTGGCTCGCCCTAAGGCCTGGCGGACGGTTTGTCGCCGAGTTTGGCGGTGCTGGAAATGTGGCAACGGTCATCGAGAAGATTCGTATCGTTCTGGCTTCCGAAGGGGTCGATGCAAATGAACGGATGCCCTGGTATTTCCCGACGATCAGCTCTTATTCCACTATATTAGAGCATCAAGGCTTCTCTGTCACTCTGGCCCAGCTGTTTGAACGCCCCACTCCGCTTCCTGACGGGGAAAGAGGAATTCTTCACTGGTTGAATGCTTTTTGCGCTCCGTTCTTCATCGGAATGTCGGCAGCCGAAAAAGAAGCCGCCTATCGAGACATCGCCGATGAGCTCAAGCCTCTTCTGTTTCACAATGGCGCCTGGGTTATCGATTACAAGCGGATCAGGGTGGCGGCCGTCAAGCCAGCCGGAAGGAAAAACTCCTGATGGCGCGCCTCGCTTGTCTTCATGCCCATCACTCCAATATCGCTCTCCTTTCCGATGGTTTGACCATCGACGGTGTCGAACTGATCCACTTCGTCGATCCCGGCATTCTGATTCGTTCGGAACATTCGCACTGTTTGCAAAAGGGAGCAATGCGAGCAAGGATCCGGGAACAGCTGCAATGGATCGCTAGATGTGATGTGGATGCGATTCTGGTTACTTGTACGCAGTACATCGCCGGGATGCAGCCAGAAGACGAAACATGTGTGGAGGAGCCCATCATCAAACTGGACGAACCGTTTTTCCGCTGCGTCATAAGCTCCGCTCACCCCCACCGCCTGCTTTTTTCCAATCCTGCGACCGTCAAAGGGACGATGGAACGCTTCCGTTCGTACGCCTCGGCTCGATCAGTAGAGACAGAAGTTGGTGTGGAGCTGATCCCTGATTCCTTTGAGCTCTTGATGAGCGGGCGGACAGCAGAATACCGTGAAGTGATTTGCCATGGCATACAGGCACTGGCTGAAAGCGGGGACGAAAGCATTTCCGTTGCCCAATTGTCCATGGTGCCTGCTGCCGAGCTTTTCGAGGCCAGGACTGGACGCCCGATCGGCAATCCGCTAAAAAGCTTGCGGGCTGAAGTCGAAAAAATCCTCTCGATTTAATGAAAAAACCGCCCGGTTGTCTCTGTTTAGAGACTTCGGGCGGTTTATGATGGACTCACGGAATCTGCCAGTCTGCTCTGGCTACATTTCTCCACCGAGCATCATCAAAACTTCTTCTCCGTCTTTAAGTCCACTCTTAATCTCAACAAATTCCGAGCCTTCAATGCCAATCTCCACTTCTTTCGGCGTTGGCTCACCGGATGCAGGGTCTTTCACCATGACCTGCCCTTTTCCTTCTTCCAGAACTTCAACAGCCTGCAGCGGGAGTCGGAGAACATTTTCTTTCTTGTCCACATAGATATCGCTGTCACCTGTCATCCCGTGCTTCATTTCATTCGTATCAGACAGCTCGATTTTGACAGCGAAACGAACGGTTTTGTCTTCCTTGGTTCCCTCTTTTGGCACCTCGATCACTTTACCCTCAAACGGCTTGTTGCCGAAAGCCGACACATATACTTGCGCGTTCTGCCCCACCTTGATCGACGGGATGTCCAGCTCGTCCACAGCCGCGATAAAGTATACTGCGCTCGTATCCATGATCACGGCAGCAGGCTTGCCCGAGTCAGGTGTTTCGCCGGCAGTCACATTCAGCTTGGTAATGACCCCGCTGATCGGTGCGGTGACTTGTTTTTTGGCAATATCGCGGCGCTTCTGCTGCATCGTCAGCTGGGACTCTTTCAACTGCAGCTCTTTTTCCTTCAATTCCAAATCGACGGAAGTCATGTCCATTTTGGCGATAAGCTGTCCAGCCTTCACGTCATCCCCCTTCTCAATCTCTACTTTTCCGACTTTCCCGTGCGTTCCCGCTACGAGATCGATGTCATCCGGATTTTCGAACGGCGTCGGGATCTGGCTGGCGAACAACGTACCTTTCGGGTCCGTATATTGCACTTCCCCCAAATCCCCTACGTAGATGGCACCTGGCTTTTTCACAAGCACTTCGACATCGTGGACACCACCTACACCTTTCTCCTTGGTTCCGACCAGATCAATCTTTGTAATCGTACCGTCGACATAAGTAAGAGAGGCGACGAGAAATACCTTCACCTGTTGACCTACCTTAAAGCGTTCGGCTTCGTATGCGGAGAATTTCCCTTTGATTTTCAGATAATCCGTATTGACCAGCTTTGCGACGATGGTGTCAGGCGTTACCGATTCGCCTTCCTTTACCAGCACTTCTTTGATCTTTCCGGTTTTGTCAGAGAGAATTTTATCCTTTTTATTTTTGATTTCGGTCAGTTCCTTCTGTGCCCGGATTATGTTCAATTCCTGCTTTTGCAGCTCAATCGCGGCATCTTCGCCGTCAATGCTAAACAGCGGATCGCCCTTGGAAACGTGCTGCCCTTCCTTTACGAACACACGCTCGACTTTTCCGTTCAGTTCCGGCTTCACCTCTTCCCGGGCCTTGGCTTCCACCGTCCCCGATGCGAAGATGGATTTGCTTACTTCTCCCGTCTCTACTGCAGTAGTCGGGAAGGAAGGCTGCTCCTCTTGCGTCTGCTCCGCTGCCGCGTCGTTGCTCTTGAATTTCGTATAACCATACACGCTTCCACCGCCCAAGAGTACGAGGACGGCAGAAATGATGATCCACTTTTTCTTTTTGCTCATCGTAAGTAACCCCACATTTCCTTATTCAGATCGAATCGCTTGCAATGCGCTCAGGCGAGACGCGCGAATGGCCGGGAAGATACCCGCCAACAAACCGATAATAAAGGCAAAACCGATGGCGAACAGGGCCAGCCATGTCGGTATCACGGCCAACGTGCTCATTTCTTCCCCTCCGCCGCCATAGCCGAGAGTGTCCATCAGACCGCCGGCTTTGCCGAAATAGTTGACCAATTCAACCGCACCCCAGGCTAGTCCCAAACCGGTTATACCGCCAATCAGTCCAATGAAGCCCGACTCCATCAAAAACAGCCAGCGGATGTTGTAGACAGTGGCCCCGATGACTTTCATGATCCCGATTTCCTTGGTTCGCTCCAAAATGGACATGATCATCGTGTTTACAATCCCGATGGAAGCGACCAGGAGGGAAATGGCTGCGATCCCGCCGAGAATCATTTGAATTACGGAGAAGAACTTGTTGATTTGCTCAAGTTCGCGGGCGGGCGACCAAACTTCGTAGCCGAGCTTTTTCAAATCGGCTACAACGCTTTCCACCATTTCGCGAGACTCTACCTTGACTGTAATCTCGTCAAACACAAACTCATCCTTATTTTTATCCCGTGAGCGTCTAGAGCTGCTGTCGCCGTGCGCGTCTCCCCTGCTGCGGTTCAGCCAGTCATTCATTTCTTTGATCATGCTGAGCGGAGCGTAGACAGCACTCCCGTACCGGAAATTCTCCGATTTTTGCAGTTGACCGACGACTCGCACTCTGACGTCTTTCTTCTCCAGCTTTAATTCATCGTCGATCCGATATTCGCGGGTCAACGTAATCGTCGCTGCCTTGCCTATCATGTCGAATGGAGCAGGGCCTTCTTCACCACCGCCGCCTCTGCGACGCGGTGAGAAGTATACATCTCCTCCGCCACCCTTGTTGTTGGCGTTCCTCATCCGGGCTTCCCGCTTCTCTTTTTCCACGTCCCGCATCTCTCGCGGAACGTAATAGGAGACTACAACCTCCTGGGGGGCTCCCGTAAGATAGGTTCCTTTTTCAATTTCATTCTTCCGATACGCGGCAGATTCGCGCACATCGACGCCGACCAGCTCGATGTACCCTTCCCTTCTGCCTACCTTCAGCTTGGATTCGCCGCGGATGCGCTTGATCGGCATGACCGCTTCGACGCCAGGGACTGCCTTCAACTCTTGAACGGCGGCCGTATTCAGTTTTTTCCGTTCGTCGTCGGGTATCACCCTGTCTTCTTCCGGTATGTAGAAGGCCGGCTCCACGTCGAGTTCGGTCAAGTTCCCCCAGCTCTCCAAGCTTTTCACCGCATTTTCCTTTAAGCCCAAGCTGAGCGCAATCATCGCGACAATCGCTGCCGTACCGATCATTACCCCCACCGAGGTAAGCGCTGTTCGCAGCTTCATGCGCCACAGGTTTCGCCATACAATCCGAAATGAGTCTATAAATTTCACGTTTGTTTCACCTCATACCCTCGATCACGCCGGTTTGGTCCGCCTTTGCACGACTCTTCCGTCCTGTAGGTAAATTACCCGGTCGGACTGCTCGGCCACTTCCTGCTCATGCGTAACGATAATAAATGTCGTATTGCTTTCACGGTTCATTTTCCTCATCAGGTCGAGAATTTCCTGCTCGGTTTTACTGTCCAGGTTTCCCGTCGGTTCGTCCGCCAGCACGATGCTCGGATTGTTTACCAGGGCGCGGGCGATACTGACACGCTGCTGCTGCCCGCCGCTCAGCTCGTTGGGACGATGATCCAGGCGCCCTTCCAGCCCCATTTTCTCCAGGATCTCGGCAGCTCGCTTGCGGCGCTTTTTCTTGCTCTCACCGGCAAAAATCAAGGGGAGCTCCACGTTTTCCAGTGCGGTCAGACCCGGCAATAGATTGTAGGACTGAAAGATAAAGCCCATGCATTTGCGCCTGAATAAACAGAGCTCGTTCTCGTTAAAACGGGAGATTTCCTCGCTATTGACGTAGATCTTGCCCTCTTCCGGTTTGGTCAACCCCGCCAGCAGATTGAGGAGTGTCGATTTTCCTGATCCCGACGACCCGCACAACGCGACAAACTCCCCTTTGGAAATATGGATGTTGATGTCAAAGAGGACAGGGACTTTGATTTTCCCGGTTCCATAGCTGTGATTGACGTTTTCGACCGTCAATTCACCCATTCCGTTGGCCATCTTCTGCGTACACCTCTTTTGCTATTACAGATTTGGAAAAATCATCTCATTTTATATAGACGAAGAAGCAGGCAAAATGTAACGATTTTATTTCGTGATTTAAAATTAACGGTTTGTACACACCAATTTCAAGAACTTGTAACACTCCTGTAACCATATCATTCCAGTTAGCTGATACAATAGATGCAGCAAGTAAAACACGAGAGGGCAGAGTGAAGATGAGGATCTATCGCTTTTTGTTTGAAACAGCTACACGTCAATGGATTGAAGTCATTAAGGCTCCTAGCATGTTTGAAGCAGCGAAAGAGGCCAAAAAACTGGCCAGCACACGGTCAAAAGCAATGGCCGCTCCCATCAGCTTCTCTTTCCATCACGTCGCATCTGTCTAACACGTTTCATTACATGGCAATGAATTTGACCGTCAACTTTTTTGAACCGCTATTCCTCCCGGGAAAGCGGTTTTTTTACGTGCTGCTGTTATTGACACCAGTGTATATTTGCTCTTCAATAGGGATAAGAGAATCAGAGTTGACCGCACTTCCATCGTAGCGGATACAAAGGGAGACGAAAGCCATGACCATGAAGAAAGCATTGACCATCGCAGGCTCTGACACTAGCGGGGGGGCAGGTATTCAAGCGGATTTGAAGACGTTTCAGGAGCTGGGCGTATTCGGGATGACAGCCTTGACTGTTATCGTCGCACAGGACCCGCATAACTCCTGGTTCCACGAAGTGTTCCCGATCGACCTTGGCACACTGGAAAAGCAAATCGAGACCGTCCTCTCCGGGATCGGTGTCGACGCGGTAAAAACCGGGATGTTGGGAACGACCGATCTGATCGAGCTGGCTGCCAAAAAAATCGAGCAGTACCAGCTGAAAAACGTTGTTGTTGACCCTGTTCTGGTCTGCAAGGGCGCAGACGAGGTCCTCCATCCGGAAAATGCAGACTGTCTGCGCGACGTTCTGGTACCGCGCGCGACCGTGGTCACGCCAAACCTGTACGAAGCGGGAGCTCTCTCCCAAATGGGAGCGCTCAAGACTGTCGACGATATGAAGGAAGCCGCAAAGCGGATTCACGAAAAAGGAGCAGCATACGTTTTGGTCAAGGGCGGCGGCAAGCTGCAGCACGAAAAAGCAATCGATGTGCTCTATGACGGCAGCTCGTTTGACATCCTCGAAGGCGAACGCATCGACACTACCTATACCCACGGAGCAGGCTGCACGTATTCCGCAGCGATCTGTGCAGAGCTGGCAAAAGGGCAATCGGTTCGCGATGCCGTTAACGTGGCGAAGCAGTTTATTACGGAAGCGATCCGCCACTCCTTTAAACTGAACCAATACGTTGGCCCGACCAACCACGGAGCCTATCGCAAGCTGCAAAAAGCGTAAGCTTGCGAAGCGACATTCTGTATCAGCCAAAAACGAAAAACTCCCAGCCTCCTCCATGCAGGAAGCCGGGAGTTTTTCCGTGCTATGCTTTCTTTTTTAAAGCCAGGTTTGCGTTTGGAGCAGGTGCCGAAGACGCGCCCCTTTTTTTAAGCGAGCTGATTGTAAACACGATCAATGCGCTCCAGATAAAGCCAAAGCTGATCAGATGCGTCTCTGTAAACGGTTCACGGAACAGAAAGACTGCCATCAGCAGCGTAATCGTCGGCGACAAGTATTGAATGAAGCCTACCATGGACAAAGGCAGCCGCTTCGCCGCCTGAGCGAACCAATACAGCGGCAGGGCCGTCGCTACCCCAGCCAGAGTCAACAAGACGATGCGCCATGCTTCCAGCGAGAAGGCCGCCTCTTGACCGTTTATCTGGAGCGTAAACACATAGGCCAGCGCGATTGGCGCCACGAACAGGGTCTCCCAGGCGAGACTCATCATGGGCTCGAGTTTGACGGTTTTTTTAGCCAATCCATACAAGGCAAACGTCAGTGCGAGCAAAATCGCTACCCACGGCACTTTGCCGTAATTGAACGTCATGACAGAAACGCCTATCGTCGCCAAAATGATGGCGATCCATTGACCCACACGCATGCGCTCTTTAAGGAATAACACGCCAAACAAGACGCTCAGCAGCGGATTTATGTAATAACCCAAGCTCGTTTCCATCACGTGGCCAATGTTGACTGCCCAAATGTAGATAAGCCAGTTGCCGCTGATAATAAACGAGCTCAGAATGAGGGCAATCCACGTTTTCGCCCCGGTTACCGATGATTTCAAATAGCGCAGCTTTTTTGTCACGAGCAGTAGCGCTACGACAAACACAGCTGACCAGATAATCCGGTGCGCCAATATCTCCCAGGCTCCCATCTTCTCGAAGACCTTCCAGTACAGCGGCAGCATCCCCCACGTCAAATAGGCTCCTACTGCGTACAAGACTCCTTGTTTCATCCACACCTGCCTCCATCGTCTTTCATCTCTCTATCCTTGCGAGAATTCGTTAACTCTCTTTAGTGTAAACGATAAACAGGCCTCCATCTATGTATTTACGTCCTTCATAAGAAGGGCAAACAGCCTCTTCCTTCATCGCGCTACCATGGTAACTGAGCAGTTTAGTAGCTAATTATCACGATAAAGCAGAATGCAATCTTTTATTGTAACAAGTTTGCTTCTATAGTACAATAGGTGCCATCATTTATTTGTTTAGTCAGAAGAAAGGAAGTTTACTAATGTCATACTGGAAATGCGTGATTCTCGTTCTTGCGGGAGCTGTAAGCTACGGGGTTCTCTCTATAATCATGAAAGCAGCCTTTCACGCAGGATTTTCCCCCTATGAAATGAGCGGCAGCCAACTCATCTTTGGCGGCCTCATCATGATCGCGGTAGCCTTCTTTTTATCCAAGGAACGCTTTCGCCTGCGCTACGTTTACCTTTTGCTTCCAGTCAGCGTGATGATGGCCGCAACCAGCTTTCTGTATCATCAATCGGTCAGCCACGTGTCCGCTTCGCTGGCTATTGTCCTGCTGTTTCAGTTTACGTGGATCGGCGTGATGATCGAATCGATCGCAGACCGGAAATGGCCGACTCGGGAGAAATGGCTTTCTCTCTTCCTGCTTGGGATGGGCACCGTGTTAGCCAGCGGTCTGGGAATAGACAGCTTGAGAAGCGTCAGCCTGTACGGACTTGCGGCGGGACTGCTCTCAGGCGCCACGTTTGCGATGGTCATCTTTTTCAGCGGACGCCTTGTACCCGATATGAATCCTTATTTGCGCAGTGCCGTTTCCATCAGTCTGGCAGCGGTCCTTCTGTCGCTGGCCTATCCCCCTGCTTTTCTGGTCAACGGCAGGCTCTTGGAGGGTCTTCTGCCGTACGCGCTGCTGGTGGCTTGCTTTGGGTCGGTCATCCCGATACTCTGCTTGGCTATCGGGGTTCCTCGTCTGGGCAATGGCGTTGCGACGATTCTCAGCGCAATCGAATTGCCTACGGTCGTCCTTTTGTCCAGCTTCGTTCTCCACGAGCAGGTGTCCGGACTCCAATGGGCCGGCGTCACTCTGATCTTGCTGGCGATCATCGTTCCGCAAGTCAGGCTGAAGCAAGCCCGTTCGACCAGAACCGTATTGAGCCAGAAAAGTATGTAGCCACGGAAAAAAGCCCAGTGCATGCCGCTAGGACATCACTGGGCTTTCTTCTTGTTTACAGATCGGGCGATTGGTGGGAATTGAATGGACCACAATCCCGGATGCGTTGACCGCTTCGCCACGACCGCTACATGAAAAAGAGCGGGTGATGGGAATCGAACCCACGCGACCAGCTTGGAAGGCTGGGGTTCTACCATTGAACTACACCCGCACGATTTATTGCTATAAGAGTCTTGTTTTAACACAGATGGTCGGGAAGACAGGATTTGAACCTGCGACCTCTTGGTCCCGAACCAAGCGCTCTACCAAGCTGAGCCACTTCCCGAAATAATTGAATGTTCTCTTCCTCGAAAGCACAATCAGCTAACTGAAGTGCCTCCCATTTCTTAGGACAAAATGGCGTGCCCTGAGAGATTCGAACTCCCGACCTTTTGATTCGTAGTCAAACGCTCTATCCAGCTGAGCTAAGGGCACATGATGTATGGAGCGGACGACGGGGCTCGCTTCCACTGGCGACGCCTCATCGAAATCTCTTCCATGCGAAGCCAGATCTGAAGTACCCGAGCCAATCTTCGTGCATTACTGCGAGGGTAAACCCGGCACGGGTGAGAGACTGCATACGCTTCTTGGAGCGGACGACGGGGCTCGAACCCGCGACCTTCGCCTTGGCAAGGCGACGCTCTACCAATTGAGCTACGTCCGCACGGTATCGAAATGATGGTGCGGTCGAGAGGACTTGAACCTCCACGGTGTTGCCACCACTAGAACCTGAATCTAGCGCGTCTGCCAATTCCGCCACGACCGCAAATATAAATTTGGTGACCCGTAGGGGATTCGAACCCCTGTATGACAGCGTGAAAGGCTGCTGTGTTAAACCGCTTCACCAACGGGCCATTTCAAGATGGCGGATGGAGTGGGATTTGAACCCACGAGACGAGTCATCCCCGTCTACACGATTTCCAATCGTGCTCCTTCGGCCACTCGGACATCCATCCACTAACGTGTCGCAATGTGTTCGTCCGTTTCAACACAATCGACTATACCACAAAACGAGCGTTTTTTCAACACCCTCTTTTCCCCTTTTTCTCCCCCCTTCACTCCCTGCATATTTACCTGTAATCCGGGCGTATGTCTCATGCGATGATGCCGAACGCGAACGAGGAGAGGATATTTTTTACAATTCGAAATTGAGCATTCGGGTACACAACTTGGTAACAGATCGTACTTTTTTTCGTCACAAATTGATCGATTTTTTCCGGCTGATTCTGGTACGCTATTTTGTGGCCAAGGAGGGAGTAACCAGTGGAAATACGCATCCGCACCGAAACGGGGATCGCCACCAGACTAAACAAAGAGATTGTCCGGCATGGCATTTCCAAATACTATGTCCGCCCGTTTGAGCAAGATCAAGTAGAGTTTGTCTTTCTGTCCCTGTCGGAACATCAACAAAGGCTCTTGTCGTACACCTTGAAAAAATACAGCTACATCGCGACATTTATCCGTTAAATCGATACATCCAGATTGTTCCCGCCCCACGCTTTCGATTTTTCACGCAGACAGCCGCTATTCATCAAAATGGCCCTCCAGCGCAACAGCCACAGCACCATACCGCATAATATCTTCCGAAGACACCATCGCCAGTTGATTCAGAAATTCCAATTGAAAACTGCCAGGGCCTTTTTCTTCTGTTTTTTCCGCAGCAAGCTGGGCCGCAACCCCGTAGCTGACCAGAGCCGATACTCCCGCTGTCAAAAGGTCTTGCTCAATCGAAGCGAAAGCGCCGATCACCGAAGTCAAAAGACAGCCGGTTCCTGTAACCTTTGTCAAGATGGGATGACCGTTTTTTATAACAAATGCTGTATGGCCATCCGTGATGACATCTTCCTTTCCGGTGATGACCACATGCGTGCTCCAATGGCGGGCCGCCTTTTTCGCCAGGGACACAATATCTCTATTGCCTTCCCCCACATCCACACCCTTGATGCTCCATTTTTCTCCGATGACATGGGCTACCTCGGCCGCATTGCCTCTCAACACGGATACGTTGACTTCTTCCAGGATGCGTCTGGCTGTCTCTGTCCGGTACGAAGTCGCTCCAGCTCCCACCGGATCGAATATGACTGGGACCTGATGCTGATTGGCTGCCTGTCCTGCAATAATCATGGCCTCCACTTCGGGCTGATTCAGCGTGCCGATGTTCAGCACGACCGCACCCGCTTGCCTGGCCATCTCGGCCACCTCTTCCCGGGCATATGCCATGACGGGCGAAGCCCCTAAAGACAGCAGACCGTTGGCTGTAAAATTGGTGACGACCACATTTGTGATGTTATGCACGAGCGGTTTTTTCTCTCTCACTCGTTCCAATGTTCGGACAACATCCTGCAAGCTGATCATGTTTTCCTTCCCTCCTGTTTCCAAACGCAAGAAGGCAGCATGTACGTTGATTCATACATGCCGCCTTTGCATTTATTTAGGCGATTCGCACCACTCGCGCTTTTTCCGTATCCGGGAGGAACGACAAGTCGACATGCTTTTTAGCCAGTTCGATCCCGATATCTTCCGCCAGAAGCAGCGCTTCTTCACGGAATGTCGGCGTACAGCTGCCTTCATTCAGTTCACACAGGCGCTGCAGCCGCTTCAGACGTTCTGCGGTTTTTTCCGCTCGCATCCGTTCATTTTTCAGGTCGCATACGTTTCTATGTACAGCATCTGCAATCATGCTGATATCATTCACATGGACAATCAGGCGTTTGCCTTCCTCGGTAACAAAGCCAAGCGAGCAAAACTGCGAATCAGACATTTCAAGCCGCGTCAGAACAGCATGGGCAAACTCTTCACCGGACCGCAGGCGAATCAGGCCCGCCTCAACGGCGCCGCCGACTTTACGTTCATTTGCCACCACCGTATACATGTCTGTGTAACCATTGATTTGATAACGCATGGCACCCTCCCGCAAAAAGGACTGGCAAAGCAATCGTACATGCTCCTGCACTGAGATCAATTATCATTACCATCGTATAATGAAAATCATTATCTGTCAACGATGAGAATGATTTTTATTGGCAACGGAATGCAATCGGATTGCTTCGACTACCAATCGCTTCCTATTAGATATGTCGCAGACCGCAGTGATCAATCATTTCTTATCCTTTTACGATAGTTTTCCCTCTCCTCTGTAAGGTATTCGCCTACTGATGACATGTTCAAAGGCATCTGCCCAGATTGCTGTGTTCCATTTATTCTTCCATGGGCAACAGAATGGATTATCGGCGAGGTAAAATGGCACTGCTTAGTAGGAGCTTGCCCTGTCAAGAATCGCATTTCGCTGCGGATGAAAAGGTGGCGATACCTCCTTGAGCCATACATGCAAAAAGACCCGGAGATATGCATCCCTCGGGTCTTCGCTTGCAACGGGAGATTTCTCCTGTTGCCTGCCGGATTCAAATGGGAAATGGATTTTTATATCACTTTCGTCAAGCTTACCGGTGGCTCGCCGAAACGCCTCGGACATGTCCGTGGACGTTTTCTTCTTCCTCGATCGTTCCCTTTCCAATCGTCCAGTTAATCACCTGGCTGGCAATCAAAACAGCCAGAATGGTGTAGAGCACCTCTTTTACCGGCAAATACAGGAACGAGAGGCTGAGCACCATGCAGTCCATCAGAAGAAAGATCGTCCCGATCGACAAACCGGTATATTTGCTGAGCAGGACAGACATGATGTCATCTCCGCCCGTAGCGGCGCCGAAGCGCAGAATGATCCCCGTTGCCAGGCCGGTCAACACCCCGGAAAGCAGAGAAGCTGCCGGCATATAGTCACTTAAATTGATTACGATAGGCGAAAAACGTTCAAACAATTCGTAAAAGCCAGAAAAAGCCAGCGACGCAAGTATCGTGTTCCAGATGAATTGGCGTCCTTTCAGCAGCCACGCCATGATAAAAAGCGGGATATCCAGGACCAGCATCGTCGCAGCCGGCGGGAGATTGAAGCCGTATTTGGCCAAAAGCGCCAAGCCGACAAATCCGCCTTCCGACAAGTGGTTTTGGAAGTTGATATGATAATACGCAAATGCCAATAAACAAGATCCGAACAAAATCAAACTAAGCTGTGCAAACTGTTGTCGTAACGGTTTTGCTCTCCTCATCATAAATTCCTCGCAATGTCATCGGTTTTGGCTTGGGCGCCCAACCGACCACTGAGGAACCTCTGACATACAGACAGCGTTCCATACGTATTTCCTCACTTTCGCAGCAGGTTGAGTCGCCTTAGTGACGATCGACATGCTGCGACGCTATGTGTAGGAGAGATCATAACGTTTCCATACGCTCCTATACGGAACCATTGGTATCCTGATCCTTTCCGTTTTTGAGATGTCTTCATTGTATCACAAAAAATGGAACTCTCCGAATCCGGCTATTCTGCATAGACCCTCAAAAACGGCCGTTTTTTCGTTTTTTTGCGAATGGCTACGCGGCAGGATCAGGATTTTATAACGAACAGGTAGGGTTAGCTCTGTTTCTCGCGCTTTTTTCGCTCATGAGCAAAAAGAGCGGCGCATCTCTTCCGCCCGCCTGTCCTGCAGCCAGCAGGAAACCTGATGCTGTGGGCTGAGGCTTGTCGTTTGCGGCGCAAAATGATGGCACACCTTCATGACATAGGGACAGCGAGGCGCAAAGGAGCATCCGCCCATCAGCCTTGTCACATCGGGCGGAGAACCGGGGATTGGGACCAACGGCTCGGACCGGTCCGCATCCAGACGGGGCATCGACTGCAGCAATCCCTTCGTGTAGGGGTGCTGCGGTCTGGCGAAAATCTCATGGACAGGCCCGATTTCGACGATTTCCCCCGTGTACATGACGGCGACCCTTTGGGCCATATTGGCGACGACCCCCAAATCATGCGTGATCAGGATAATGGAGGTCCCTGTCTGCTCCTGCAGTCCGCGCATCAAATCGAGGATTTGCGCCTGGATGGTCACGTCCAGCGCCGTCGTCGGTTCATCGGCGATCAGTACCTTTGGGCGACAGGCAAGCGCGATGGCGATGACCACACGTTGCCTCATCCCTCCGGAAAATTGATGGGGGTAGGCCTCGATCCGCTCGGCCGCCTGCGGAATCCCGACCAATTCCAGCATCTCAATCGCCTTTTGCTTCGCTTCCGTCCTGGTCAGTTTTTCATGCTTGGCCAAGCCCTCCATGATTTGGCGGCCGATCTTCATCGTCGGATTGAGGGAAGTCATCGGGTCCTGAAAGACCATAGAGATTTCTTTTCCCCGCAGCTTTTGCAGCTCGCGCGGAGAAAAGGACATGACATCCTGCTTGTCGTATCGTATGGCACCTTCTGTGATTTGGGCGGTTTGGGCAGGCAGCATCCGCATCAGGCTTTTGGCTGTCACGGACTTGCCTGAGCCGGATTCTCCCACGATCGCCAGCGTCTTCCCTTTTTGCAGCGTAAAGCTGACTCCCCTAACCGCTTTGACCACTCGGTTCTGAGAATGAAACGAGACGTGCAAATTGTCTACGGACAAAATTGGTTCGGTCATGTTTGTCCCCCTTCTTTCCCGTTTATTTCTTCATGCGCGGGTCAAGCGCGTCCCGCAGCCCGTCGGCCAGCAGATTGAAGCTGATCATCAAGGCGCTGATCACAATCCCCGGGAAAACGAGCTTGTAGGTGAAATAACGCATGGATACGTACCCGTCCTGAATGAGCACGCCCAGCGAGGCAAGCGGAGGCTGCAGGCCCAACCCGATAAAGCTGAGAAACGCTTCGAAAAAGATCGCTGTCGGAATGGTAAACATCAGCGTGACCAGGATCGGACCGACTGCGTTCGGCAGCAGATGCTTTGCAATCAAACGGGTATGGGAAGCGCCAAGCGCCCTGGAGGCCAGCACAAATTCCTGCGCCTTGATCTGCAGCATCTGCCCCCGCACGACCCGGGCCATTCCGACCCATCCGGTGACGATCATCGCCAGTACGATCGAGAATATCCCGGGATCAAGGATTAAGATGAACAAAATAATCACGATCAAATTCGGTATGCCTACGAGCACTTCGATAATCCGCTGCATCGCATTGTCGATCTTGCCGCCGTAAAAGGCCGATATTCCCCCGTAGGCCACGCCAATGACCAAATCGAGCAGCGCCGCCAAAAGGGCGATCGCAAGCGAAATTTGCGTACCCTTCCAGACGCGGGTCCAGAGGTCCCGCCCGAACTCATCCGTTCCGAACCAAAAGTGTTCGGTAATCCCTCTTGCCTCGTACTGGTCGACTCCTTTGGCATCCTTGCCGTTAAAACCGAGCCATTCTAATCCGGCTACCTTGGGGGGCAGGTTGGAAAACGCCAGATTTTGTTCGTCGTAGGGGCGTCCGGACAGATACGGCCCAATCAAAGCCAGCAGCGTGATCAGGGCAATCATGCACATGGCGATAACCGTTCCTCTGTTTTTCAGCAGCCGTCTCCAGGCGTCCTTCCAGACGGATACGGTATTGCCCGTTGCCTGCTCCTGCAAGCGGGAGTCTACCGGCTCGTGCACGAACAGGTCGTCCGTCACTTCGGCAGGCGGAAAAACGGCTGCATGGCTATGTACTTGCGAAACCAGTGTCGATTGATTTTTTCCCAACTCTGCGCTCATTTTGCCTTCGCCCCTCTCACGCTGATTCTCGGGTCAAGCAGTCCGTACAGGATGTCTACCACGAAAACCATTAGGATGAAGAGCAAGCTGTAAAAGAGAGTGATTCCCATGATGACGCTGTAATCGTTGACCACGATGGACAAGGTGAACTGCTCGCCCAAGCCGGGGACGGAGAAAATCTTCTCGATGACCAGCGTCCCCGTCATAATGTTGACCGCGAGCGGTCCAAGCATCGTGACGACCGGAATCAACGCGTTACGCAGCACGTGTTTTACGATCACGCCTGTCTCCGACAAGCCTTTGGCACGCGCGGTCATGACGTAATCCTGACTGATCACGTCAAGCATCTCCGTACGAATAAACCTGGCAACGGTGGCGATCACTGTCACGGACAGCGCTAGAGTCGGCAGGACCGTGTATTCGTAGCCCTTCCACAAAGCCGGCGGCAAAAGGCCCCATTTCAACCCAAGGTAGTACTGCAACAGAGCGGCAAAGACAAAGGAGGGAATGGACATCCCCAAAACGGCCAGCGTTACCGATGTGTAATCCCAGACGCTGTTATGCCGGAGTGCCGAGACTACCCCTAGTCCGAGTCCGACAAACGTCCCCACGATCAGCGCCTGGAAACCGATCAGTGCCGATGGGCCGATCCGCTCAAAAATCACCTCGTTTACGCTTCTGCCCATAAATTTAAAAGACATCCCCAAATCGCCTTGCGCGAGGTTGGCCAAGTAGCGGACGTATTGCATCGCGACCGGCTGATCCAGCCCGTATTTGGCCTTCATGTTCTCCAACTGCTGCTCATTCAACCGGTCCGCGTTAGTGAAAGGCGTGCCGGGGAGCGTCTTCATCAAGAAGAAGGTAGCAGTCGCAATAATGAACAGCGTCACCAGCATGTATCCAATCCGTTTCAGGAAATAAACTCCCATTTGTCCACCTCATCTTTCGTCTGGCTGTCGCTTCGTGAAAAGCCTGGAAATGGGAAGAGACTGTCCCCCCGCGATTTACAGGTGAAAAGAGGATGCGCACATGCCATCCTCTTTTTTGGTCATTTGGGTAACCGATGCCCCCTGTTACTGCCCTGCAATATCCACCCACATGAAGTTGTACCTCGGCGCAGTCGGCAGAACGACGTAATCTTTCACCGTAGGCCGCTGCAATACCGCAAGCCCTTCCTGATAGACGGGGGCGACCGCAACGTCCTGATCCAGCAGCATCTTCTCCAACTCGAGCATCATCTGAAATCGCTTGGACAGATCGGTCTCCATCTTGGCCTGCTTGACCATTTCGTCGTATTTGGGGTTGGAGTACTTCATCCGGTTGGCGGAACCGCCTGTTACCCACATGTCGATATAGGTCATCGGGTCGCTGTAGTCCGGTCCCCAGCTCGAAAGCGAAATGTCGTAATTGACCGACTTCTCAAGCTCCAGCCGCTGATTGGTTGGCACCGATTTCAGCTCAAGCGTAAAGCCGGGAAGATTTTTCTCCAGCTGGTTTTTCAAATATTCGCCCACTTTTTTCTGCGTATCCGTATCGGCAAGGTTCAGCGCTGCCTTCACTTCGCTCAGGCCTGTTTCTTGCAGTCCCTTTTTCCAGAATTCTTGCGCCTGCTCTACTGTGCCTTTGTTGATGTCTCCATTGAGCTCCCGGAAGTCCTTTCCATCCGGCGAGAAGAAGAAACCTCCGGGAACCATGCCGTACAGCGGCGTGGCACCGTCGTTCAGGATGACATCGGTCAATCCCTGTTTATCCCAGGCGAGGTTGATCGCCCGGCGAATGTTTACATTGCTCAAAGCCTTGTGGGTATGATTGAAGCGCAGGAAACGGATGGACGGGTCCTTGATCGTCAAAAAGCCTTCCTTGTCCCGGTACTGATCCACAAAGGAGGAAGTCAGCTCCACCCGGTCGATTTGGCCGGATTCATACAGAGTCAAGGCCGTGGAAACATCCTTCACGACGTAAGCGTCGATTCTATCCAACTTGACCTTGTCCTTGTCCCAATAGTTCGGGTTTTTCTCGTACTTCCAGCCCTGGTCGTGCTTCCATTCGGTCAGCATGAAGGGGCCGTTGTACAGCACCGTGTCAAATTCCAGACCGTATTTTTCCTTTTTGCTCTCGACGAACTCTTTCTTCTGCGGGAAGAACGTCGGGAAAGAAAGGAGCTGGTTCAAAAGCGGATTCGGGTACTCCAGCTTGACCTCAAGCGTGTGGTCGTCCAAGGCTTTCACGCCGAGCTCTTCCGGTTTCTTTTCTCCTTTCTGGATCGCTGCCGCATTGAGGACGGCTGCCGTTTCGAACATAAAGCTGTAGTGGCCGGCCGTCTGAAACACCTTTTTCCAGGCAAATTCAAAGTCGTGCGCGGTCACCGGCTCGCCGTTATTCCATTTGGCATTTTGACGGATCGTAAAGGTATGTACCAGCCCGTCCGGGGACATATCGTGCTTCTCTGCCATGGCCAGATACGGCTGGCTGTTCGCATCCCGGCGATACAAGCCCTCCATCGTGTTGTTCGTGACCGCGAACGAGACGTTATCGTGCACTTGAGCGGTATCCAGCGTCGGGATCTCGTCCTGGTCGTAAATCTGGAGTACCTTTTTCCCCGCGTTTGGCTGGGCTGTTTGATTTCCGCTATTTGGCGTCTGGCTCTGCGTATTGGTCTCTTCGGAGTTGAAATTGCAGCCGGCCATGGTAAACGCCATCAACAACGCAATAACTAGTGACATGCCCTTTTTCTTTCGTCTCATAGTGCCCCCCATTGATCGATTTGATGGACGTTCCATCTTTTGGTAGGATATACTAGACATAAAATACAACTTTCAAGAATTGTCAGTCAAGTAATTTTCAGAAAATACAGTATTATTTTAGCGCGCAATGATTTCGCAAAGTTTGCTTGCATCTTAGCTTTTTGAAGGAGAGATTCCATGTCCGCTGCGCATCACTTTTCCGGTTGGCAGGGGGCCGCCCTGTTTGCGGGTCCGCCCGTATTGGCTCTGGCAATCGGTCTCTTCTCTTCCTCCCCGCTGTCGTTTGGGGGATGGGTGGACGGTCTTTGCTATGCGTCTCTCCTGCTGCTGATGGCGTGGGGCATCCTTTTTGTTATTCAGGGGAATTTTTTCACAGCCTTCCGGATCAGCTGCAAACGTTTTTTTGCTCCCTGGCGGAGACAGGAATCGTTTATTCGTCAGGTTGAAGGAGGGCAAATCGAGAGCGGGCAGGCTCAAGGGGGGCACAGCGAAGCTTCGTTTCAATCGCGGGTGATGGCCCACGGCCTGTTTTTTTGGGTGGGAGCAGGGTATTTTGCGCTCAGTTTTATCTGCTCGCTTTTTTTACTCAAATAAAAGCAAACCTTGTTTTTCCACGCTTCATTTCTTTGGAAATTTTTTGAGAGGAAAAAGCAGTCCGTACAAACGACGAGACAGCGAGGGTTGAACAAAACAGCGGAGGCTGCAGAATGGTTACGAATTTCTCGTTTCCCGGTAAATCCTGATGATTTCCACGGAGTATATGAGGAAAAACAGCGCCAGACAAACAGGCCACAAGTCAGGGGCGGTGATGTACAAAAGAAACGGGAAGGCGCCGTCGCCGATCAACCGGATGCTTTTGAACCGGCGATTGACGCGCGAAAGAATCGCCCCTGCCAACAGTATCAGCCAAGCGAACAGCAAAAAAGAACTCATTTTGCTTCCCCCTCTTTTTCGTCTCGACCATCTGATAAACGTATACCGCATCTCATCTAGGAAAGAAAGGAAGTGGCAGCATGGGTCTGTTTTCCAGGTTTTTTTCTCGTCACAAAAGCTTGGTGTATATTGCGATCGGGGCAGAGGCATACGCGCAGGTCGTGGCGAGATTGCAGGCTCACGGCGTAAGCTACCGGACCAAATCGCCAATCGACATGGGGGGTGTGGGAATGGACCCCGCCGGATCGCTGTTTCCCCGCACCGATCGCACCACCACCTATGAAATATACGTCCGGCCGGAGGATGAGCATAAAGCGTACAGAGCCATCCATGGCCGATGACCCGAATGTCCCGGACGTGCGCTTTTTTCAGGCTGGTTGCCCCTGCCGTGTTGAAATCACATACCCAAGCTCTTGTTCCTCCATGACGAATGGGCAGCCTCTTTCCCCACTGCTATGTCCTGCTTCCACCCTGATCGGATGGATCGAGGCCGGGCGATCAGTCGGAAACCACGAACGCCCTTGCTTCACGAGCACGAATACTCCGCGCTGATCACCGAAGAAGCGAAATGTATCGTTCTTTGCTTGAAATTCGTTGTCCAAAAAGGAGAGCTTTTCCGCAAAAACAGGAACATCCGGGACTGGCATTCCGACCTCCTGAATGCGCAGCCATCCCTCATCCCCTTTGGCCGCCTCTTCCTCAAAGGAAAGCACTTCCAAAATATTTCCTTCCGGGTCTTCGAAGTATATCTGGTTGCCCCTCCAGGTCACTGAAGTCATCCGTTCCTCGCCATCCCGGTCCCGCAGCAAGTACTGATGCTTTTTTATTCGCTGCAGACACGCTTCAAAATGCGGCTGGGAAATCGCAAACGCATAATGATAGAAAGCGGGTTCCGCCGATTCGGAAAAACGCAGGAGCGAGCTGCCGGCTTTTACCGCAAACGACGTCGAATCTTCTTCCGCTAATGGAAGCCTGAGCACTTCAGAATAATACTTCTTCATGTCAGACAGCTTGCTGGTCACGACAGAAAGCACGCGAATATTCATGATATCCTCTCCCCAAACCTGGAAATGAGCGACTCACTGATTAATGAAGCGGATGCCCCTTATACCCACAAAAGAAAAATCTGCTGGCAAAGAAGGAATTGCTAAAAAATTGAAGACTACACTGACAACTTGTCAAACAATGGGAGGGCAATGATGTGGCAAGAGTCGTCTTGTTTGAATGAAACAGCCAAGACCCTGAAAAAGCGGCGGCGTTCTATTCATCCGTTTTTCATTGGAAAATCGCAGAACCGCCTTTACCGGAGACCCTTTCGCTGCCCGCAAACGTCCCAGGCTGGCGAAAATGAAAAGACAGTTCTTACGCTCATCTCGCCCCGGCAACCATCCGCGCGGCGAGTTCAAGTACATCGTCGGTCCTCAGTCTGTCGTTTGCCCTCATGTGAATGTGGTAATCGTAGCCGCCTTGCTCCCAGTGGAGCTGCCAGCCCGGTACACTGGCTGCTTGTTTGCCAACAATAACTTTGCGGCCTTCCACTTTCACGATTTCCATGTTCCATTTGGTGCGCTTCCCGATATTGTAGCCAAGAAATTCCGGAAACGGGCTTTTCAACGATTTGGGCGAGCACCATACCCATATGCAGTCTGTAAAATTTTCGCTGTCCCGCAGCAGAATTTGATACTCGATACCATCCGGCTGCTCGCTGGTTCCCACGGAATCCCATACATAGAATCGAAACCGGATCGGCGGCAAATGGCCGTGGCTGTGGAAGCATTCAGCGGGATTCGTTTCGTCAGCCGCTTTCCAGTTCACCCGGTTTATCGGATCGTCTGATGTCCACTTCGGAACATGGAACCTCGAGGTATGGCTGGTTAATGCGAAAGCTTTTTGTCCGATTTTTTGGACGGCCTCAGGCACAGCCGGGACCAGTCCCCCGCAACATACACGCAGTTCCTCCTCATCAAACTGTCCCGCCAAAACGGAAATCTCCACTTGCGTGAACCACCTGGCATAACAGGCTGCTGCATGGCCCTTGTAATCCTTCCCCAGAAATCCGGCAATCCCTTGCCATACAAACGGTTTTCCTTGCGTGACAAGGTTGCTGTCGGCATAGATCCCTGGAATGGACCAGTCATAGAAAAACTGTTTTACGCGCAAAGCCCGTTGTCCCCCCGAAATCTCGAAGCGAACCGACGACCGCGTCTGGTCCGTTTCCTTTCGGGCGGTCACGTTCGCCAGTTCTGTACCCTCTGGAAGAAAGGACGGCTCCAGCACAACGATGTTTACAAAGGATTGCGCATCCGTGAGGGACATCGACTCAACCGCTTCCTTGCCATGCTCCTTTCGGGGAAAGGGATTCAGCCACATGTAACCACGCCCTTTTTATATACTTATTAAACTAATAAGTGTGTTATTCTCCAGCTTTTCTCCAATCCCTTTCCAATCCGTACAATTTTTCTGTTTTCACCCTGCCAAATCCAAAAGCCCAGGAAAGTTCACTTGATCATGTCAGAAAACCTGACATATAATAGATTCAAATCGTCAGGTGGTGAAAAACATGTCGTCTATAACCGCAAGAAAAGCATGCGAACGCGATTTGCCCGTCCTGCTTGAGATCTACAATCACGTCGTTCGAACTTCCCCTGCTACATTTGATCTGGAAGAACAGACGCTGGAACAGCGAAAGAAATGGCTCCAAACATACAACGACCGCCACCCCTTGCTGGTCGCCGAAGAAAACGGCGCGGTTGTAGGCTACGCGTCGCTTGGCACATTTCGGGAAAAAGCGGCCTATAGCCAGACGGCAGAATCTTCTGTCTATGTACATCACAATCACCATGGAAAGGGAATCGGCAAGCTTTTGATGACGGAGCTGATCGCAGCGGCGAAAGAGCTCGGCTACCACGCGCTGGTCGCGGGAATCACAGGCGGCAATGAGTCCAGCGCTCAGCTTCATGTAAAGTTCGGCTTTCAACCTGTGGGAATTTTTCGCGAGGTTGGATACAAATTCGGGGAATACCACGATGTGACGTTTTATCAATTGCTGCTCGAATAAACCAGCAGGCTTCGCGAACCAGTTCAGCTTGCTGTTTACAACGCTAAACGGCCCGATCCTTCGTTCCTCCCGCAAATCCCATTAACGGGCTCTGCTCAGGTACCAGGCGAGAGCCGCCTCATCAATCTGCCGCACGAGCCCGCTTTTTCCGTTTGCGTACGCCACGCTGTCAAGGCGGTATTTTTCGGCAAGCTCTTCCTTTCGTTTCGCGTAAGCAGCCATTGCTTCGGGGTGGCTGCCGACGTAATCCCGAAAGGCGAGGTGCCTTTGTATGTCGGGATGGCCCTCCTGGAAAATATGAACGTGATGGGTTCGCTGGTCGCCCCCTTTTTGAAAGTAGCGGCGGCCATTGATCCCGTTCTCCCCTTTTGGCTCATATCCGATTTTGCGCATGGCATCGTCGTACAGATGAACGCGGTCGATGTCTTTCACGACGGGCATGATGTCGATGATCGGCTTTGCCTTCATGCCTTTGATCGAAGTGCTGCCGATGTGATGGATCGCGACCAGCTCCTCGGAGAAAATGCGGCGAAGCAGCGCTTCCTCTCTTTCAAACAACGCCACCCACCCTTCGTCATAGGGCAGGACTTCGATGATTCTCATGACGTCTTCCCCCTTTGCAACGCAAAACTAGTCTCTTAACAGCTCGCTCAATTTATCCAAGCATTTTTCAAATACGGCAATCTCCTCCGGGGACAATTGCAAACGAAGCTGTTGATAAAATTGCTGGTGCATTTCCTCATGGATGCGGAACGCCGTTTTTCCTGTTTCCGTAAGCGTGACGACAATCGCTCGCAAATCCGCGGGATGAATCGTTCGCGTGACCAGCCCCTTGCTCTCCAAGCGGGCAACCAGCTGGGTCACGGCACCTTTCGTCACACCGAGGCGCGTCGCAAGGGCACTCATCAAAATCCCGTCCTCACAGCCTATCGCGTCGATCATGTGGATTTCGCTCGGCGTCAAAAGTCCCGCTTCTCCAAATGAACGGGGTTGCCGCTCCAAACGCTGGAGCTGCAAAATGACACGCCCAAGTTTATGACTGCCAGTATTCGTTTTATCGGTTGGGTGCATATGTTGTTCGTTCATACCCATACTTTAGTTCCTAAACCTTTTTGTGTCAAGACTTCCCTGTACGCTTGCTCTTGCCTCCAAAGCAGCCATAGCAGAGAGCTCCGGCCAAATCATCGGGAAATCGAACAATTGGTCGATGTGGTAGACGCCATGCGGAAATGCGGCACAGTACAGCGCATTTGCAGTCCAGGCAGCGATATAGGCCGTCATTTCCGCTTCGTTTTTCCCCCGCAGCATGTACTCGATCATCCTGTCCTGCCCGCCCCGGCTCCCCCATGCATCCATTTTCACGATGAACAGCTCTTTCCCAAACCGGATCGTCCCAAATGACTTGACGATCGCATCGCGGACAGGCTTCCGCTTTAAATAGGAAAAGGAGCCCATCCGCTTCAGCCAGGCAAGCGATTCGGTGACAACTGCCGAATCGAAGCACAGGCGTGTGGAAACGGTCGGAACGCCTGCCGTATGCGGGATGACATGCTGATCCGAAAAGTTGAAACGATACGCCGTTCTCCGGCCGATCCCTTTCCCGAAATCCGTTCTCTTCCCGTCGGTAAAGCTTTCCACGCTCACGGCTGTCCCGCTTTGCCAAACGGTGAATTCGCTGTCCAGATTGTCGACTGTCCAGGCAATAGCCGCTTCTCCGTGCCGGTCTCCGAGGCCCAGCATGATCGAGATGTCGACGGAATCCAGCCAGTCCACGTGCCTCTTTGCTTCAAGCGCCAGCAAGTTCGTCAGTCCAGGTGCGAGACCGACGCTCAGCACAGCGGTTGTCCCGCCTTTCTCCGCTTCGGCTCGCATGTTTTCGACTTGCTTCAGAAACGAATAATCAGCCGATATGTCAACGTAATGAATGCCGTTTGCAAAGCAAAATTTCACGAACGCCGGATCGGACTGATCCAGGCACATCACCACCAGCTTCACATCGAGAAAGAATGATTCATCAAACACTCCTTTGCTGTCCAATCGCAGCGGAAGGACAGCCCCTCCTGTCGTCTGGCAAAAGCGAACCGCGCTGTCCAGGCTTCGTCCCGCCGCATACACTTTTCCCGGATGCCGTTTGCCGAGCTCTTGGCAAATGGTTTTCCCCACATGTCCGTAACCGCCGACCACAACGATCTTGTCTTTCATTTCTTTTCACGTCCTTTACGAAAATAGAAACCTGGTATCCCGGCAATTTGGCAAACCTGGCCCAAATCAACCAGAGATGTTTGTCTCTTGCTTTTTGTTTCGCCTGCCTTGCCGTTCTATAAATAAGCCGTATCCAAATACCGCCAAGCCGAGAATGAAAATAACGACGTTGATTCCGAACACGCTTGTAAATGCATCCAGCGCTTGCGCTTCATCGTCGAAAGTCACTCCATTCATAAACCCGAGACCCAACGCCGCGCCGAATACCATCCCGATATTTCGCATCAAGGCAATCATTCCGCCAATCGTACCCACGTACATGGAAGGAACGTGCTTCATAATGAAGCTGTTGTTCGGAGAAGCTACCAGCCCCATCCCCACGCCGATCAACGCAAGCGTCACGACAATGCTGACGATAGACAGCTGCTCCAGCCACAGCGTGAGGATCACAGAGCCTCCCCCCATGCCGCATAAACCGAGAAGCTGGAACACTCGGGAGCCGTACCGATCCGAGAGCGCTCCCGCAATCGGACCCGCGCCGGCCAGTATGAGCGGATAGGCCGCCATCACATACCCGACTTCAAGCGGAATGATTCCGATCAGCTCGGTCAAATAAAAGGGCAAGACGACGAGTACCGTGTTGGCGAGCAAGAAGGAGCTTCCTGTTATGAACAGCCCGGTTGTCACCGTGGCGTTTGTAAACAGCTGCAGGGGCAAAAACGGATGAGCTTGTCTTTTTTCCCACCAGAATAGAAGCAAAAAAGCGATCAAGGACACCGAGAAGAGCGCTATCGCTTTCCATGATCCCCAGCCCCAAGCCTGGCCTTGAGTCACGCCCAGGATGACGATGCCAATGAGCCCGGTAAATAGAACAGCACCGACCCCGTCGAAAGTGCCCGGCCTTTTGTCCGGTTCCCGATTCGGAATGAAGCGAAAGGCAAGCCATGTCGCGACGATGACGACCGGAACATGAATCAGAAACAGCCAATTCCAGCTCAGCCATTGTGTGATCATGCCGCCTGCGATCGGACCGCTCATCCCGCCAAGCGCTACAGCCGTACTGACAATTCCCAGCGCGCGGCCCCTCCGCTCTTTTGGCATGTACATCGTGATGAGCGCGATGTTTGTGGCCTGAAACATCGAAGCGCCGACCGCTTGCAGCACTCGGAGCAGAAGCAGAACGGCCACATTCGGCGAAAACGCGATCAGGACAGAGCTTACCGTGAAGCATACATAGCCGAGATTATGGATGCGGCGCTGGCCAAAACGGTCGCCGAGCTTTCCCATCACGGGCAACAGAGAAGCGATAGCCAGCAAATACCCGGTCGTGATCCACTGGACAGTGCCGATTCCCGCGTGGAATATTTCTGTCAAATGAGGAAGCGATACGTTGACGATGCCCGCTGTGAAATGCGACACGAATGCTCCCAAGCAAATGGCCATAAGCATGTAAAAATGGTTGCGATTTACCCGTTCTTTTTTCATGCATGATTCTGTTTTCATTTCACGGTTTCACCGACCCACTCATATAGTTTAGAATCTAAACAATCCACTTAAAAAATTTCCTTGAACGTTCCAGATAAATCATCTCCCTTTGCTGCCGCTAAGCAGAAGGCAACTCTCTTGTCAATTAGTTTAGATGCTATACTATATGTTGTCAATAAGCTTTCATGCGAGTTTTCTTTCACGATTCACATAGGAGATGAAAAAAGGGCGTAGCTCCCTCGTCCCCGCACCTTTTGGCTTACCTTCACCTCTGTTTTTGCTCTTTCTTCTATCCGTTTCTTTGTACATCCGTTTCTTCCGCCTATTGTCGCCAATGCCGGGGAACCGCCCTCTTCCAGCCCCGTTCTTACTCTTTCGTGCAGCGAAGGATCGGTTTGCGCGCCGCCTTCGCCTCGTCCAGCCTGTTGACCACGGTCGTGTGCGGCGCTTCCTGCACGGTCTCGGGGCAGCTCGATGTACGGCTGCAGCTTTCTCATCATGTAATTGGCGTTCAGAACCGCGTTTTCAGTCACCTGCTTCAGTCCGTCCGGCCCCATCGTGCGAATGTACGCGTACGCCCTGACGAGAATACCGAAATTTCCGTAAAACCCTATAACCGAACTGATTCAAAAAAACTCCCCTTTGTTCACGATTTTTGCACTGGACACTAGGTCACCTTCACCTGGACCGGTTTTTGGGCAGTGGCTGCGTTGTCCATATAGATGGTTGGATTTGTCTTGAAACGTTCCACTCCCCTTGTTCGTTTATATAAAAAGAAAGAGCTGACACGTCGGGAAGTATTTCGCTGCGACATACATCAAAACCGGAGTGAATTCCGGCTTCAGGGAGGCAGTATCATGGCAGTGAACGCCAAAATTCGCATACTCCGTTTCCTCATCCTATGCCTGTCCGCCATCCTCTGCGGTTGTTCCGAGCAGCAGACACCCCATCCAGGGACTGCGCTGGAATCGCTTTTTCAATCGGGAAAGGGCAAAGCCATATGGGTTCACCAATACCGGGAAGACTCCATAAAAGCTCAGCCGGAGCTTATATCGCTGTACTCGGATAAAACCGAACAGCTCGCCATCGTCGATTGGATCTTAAGCGGACAAAATGCAGATGAATTCACCGGTACGATCAACTCGTTGCTTGTTTTGCAGTTTGAATATGAAACGGCCAACAAGGTGTCGGACTACGCCTATATGATGTACGCGGAAACAAGCGAAGGAGAGCATTATCTGAAGCCGTTTGCGATGGGGCCGAAGTTTCAGTTCGATTCGTACAGGCAGGAAGACGGCAAAACCATTCTCGCTTTGCTGGGAGCCGACCAGTGGTACAAGCTGGACAAAGCTTTGCACGACGTCTTTCCTCCTGCCGCCACAAAACCTCTTGAACAATTGGGGAAAAATAGTTATGCTATGGGGGAAATACACTTTTTTTGAACAATCAAGCACGGGAGCTTGGGGATGACCAGGCTGAGAGGACGGCTACTCTGTCGTCGACCGTTGAACCTGAACTGGGTAATGCCAGCGGAGGAATGTTTATATGGACCGGAGAGGACTGCGCTTTTTGGCGTCCGTTTCCTGTCTGCTCTCGCGTCTGGCGTCGCATGTTTTGTTGCGGCGTTTTGTTTTTGTCTCAAGACGCGTCTTCTTCCGCCTCCCTCAGGGTTCACGCCTCGTGCAACCATGACAAGGAGGTTTTTTTATGTCCATTCCACACGCTTCTCCCCTCAATCTGACGGCTGTGCAGCCTTTCCCCGGCAGCCGCAAGGTGTACCAGGTCGGAAGCAGACCTGATCTTCGCGTCCCCATGCGGGAAATCGAGCTTGCGCCATCCCAGGGTTTGTACGGAGAAATTCCCAATCCGCCCGTCCGGGTCTATGACACCAGCGGCGAGTATACGGCGGCCGGCTACATTGCCGACATCCAAAAAGGACTGCCCTGCCTGCGGCAAAACTGGATCGCCGAGCGAGGCGACACCGAATCGTATGCGGGACGTCCGGTTCAGCCGGCCGATGATGGTCTCAAAAGCGCCGGGCAGCGCGAAGCAGTCCCCGTGTTTCCCCGCATGGACCGCAAGCCGCTTCGCGCCAAAAAAGGCAGCATCGTCACTCAGCTCCACTACGCCCGCCGCGGCATGATTACGCCGGAGATGGAGTTCGTCGCGATCCGCGAAGGGGTCTCGCCGGAATTCGTCAGGGCCGAGATCGCCAGCGGCCGCGCCATCCTGCCGGCCAACGTCAACCACCCGGAGTCGGAGCCGATGATAATCGGGCGCCATTTTCACGTAAAGGTAAACGCGAATATCGGGACATCGGCGGTCACCTCCTCCATCGGTGAGGAAGTGGAAAAAATGATGTGGGCCACCCGCTGGGGGGCGGATACCATCATGGACCTTTCCACCGGAAAGCACATTCACACGACCCGGGAGTGGATTATCCGCAACAGTCCCGTGCCGATCGGAACTGTCCCGATTTATCAGGCGCTGGAAAAGGTCAACGGCAAAGCGGAGGAGCTGACTTGGGAAATCTACCGGGATACGTTGATCGAACAGGCCGAGCAGGGAGTGGACTACTTTACGATCCATGCGGGAGTGCTGCTCCGCTACATCCCCCTGACAGCCAATCGTGTCACCGGAATCGTCTCCCGCGGCGGCTCGATCATGGCCGCATGGTGCCTGGCCCATCACCAGGAGAACTTCTTGTACACGCATTTTGAAGAGATTTGCGAAATTCTGAAGGCCTACGACATTTCCGTCTCGCTCGGCGACGGATTGCGGCCGGGATCCATTGCGGATGCGAATGACGAAGCCCAGTTCGCCGAATTGGAGACGTTGGGCGAACTGACGAAAATGGCCTGGGAGCACGACGTGCAGGTGATGATCGAAGGGCCCGGGCACGTGCCGATGCATCAAATCAAGGAGAATATGGAGAAGCAGCTGGAGCTTTGCCACGAAGCGCCCTTTTACACGCTGGGCCCGCTCACGACCGACATCGCTCCCGGCTACGATCACATCACGTCGGCCATCGGAGCCGCGATGATCGGCTGGTTTGGCACCGCGATGCTCTGCTACGTCACGCCGAAGGAGCACCTTGGCCTCCCGAACAAGGAGGATGTGCGCAACGGCTTGATCGCTTACAAAATCGCCGCCCATGCCGCCGATCTGGCGAAGGGACATCCGCGCGCCAAGCTGCGTGACGACGCGCTTTCCAAAGCGAGATTCGAATTCCGCTGGAGGGACCAGTTCAACCTCTCGCTCGACCCTGAAAGGGCGCGTGAATACCATGACGAAACCTTGCCTGCCGAAGGAGCAAAGTCAGCCCACTTCTGCTCGATGTGCGGCCCTAAATTTTGCAGCATGAAAATCACTCAGGATATCCGCGCCTATGCGCTTGGCAACCAGCTCTCGGTCCAAGCGGCGATCGACGAAGGGATGCAGGAGAAAGCCAGGGAATTCCGCGAGCAGGGAGGACAACTGTACAAAGGGACGAACCGGCCATGAAGCGGGATTCGGATGTGGAAATCCGGCCCGACCCGGGGAAGCTGCGCGCTGAAATCATCCGGCTGGAGACCGCTTTAGCCGAGCTTCGGGCACGGCTTGCCAGCGTGCAGAAGACGTGCGATCACGATTTTCACGAGACGCCGCTTTCCCGCATGTGCCGGAAATGCCAGTGGACGGAAAGCCTTTATTATTAAAGGTAGTAACGATGCGGTACCGCCCTGTTTCCGATGTTGGGCGCCGGGCTTTAGAATGCCAGCGGCTTTCCCGTTTCAATCAACGTTTTGGTGCTGCTGAGGATCATCCACCAGGCCCTCGCGCTGTTCTTGTATGACGGATCGTCCTCGTGCCAGCGGTCATGGGTCAGGGTCAGCTTTGTGGATGCGCCGGCCGGTTCGAGTCGATACGTGATGCGCGACTCGTATCTCTCCTGTCCGGGGTAGTAGGAGTCGCCGACATAGTGGGTAAAGCTGAGTGTCTTCGCCTGCTCGCACTGCAGGATGACGCCGTAGACGTGGACCGCTTGGTCGCCGTCCACTCCCGGGCCGATGTACCGGATCGGGTCTCCCTCACGGAACGTCGATTCGATCACACAGCCCCCGTAAATGGCTTTTACGCCTTCCGGGGAGACGAGCGCGTTCCACACCTTTTCCGGAGTCCCAGCCACGTAAAATTCATAGTACAACTCGTTTGCATTCATGTTTGAAGCCTCCTCGCATCGTCAGCGTTTTTTCTTGCAAACAAACCGTTTTGCCTGCATAGGATGAAGCATTTGGCGCTTGTACGAGTATAGCACTGCATCCCTGACAATCGCTGTCAGTGGACCGACGGTTCCGTAAAAAAGGAAGCGGTGCTATACTCGGTAACAGATGCTTTTTCGAGGGAGTGGGAGAACATGGGACCATTTGCAAAGACGCCGAAGCCGCCTTACTATGCGGTCATTTTCACCAGCCAGCGGACACAAGCGGACGATGCAGAGTATGGGGAGATGGCCGAAATTATGGTGAATTTGGCTTCCGCCCAGCCTGGGTTTCTCGGCGCGGAAAGCACGCGCGATGCTGACGGATTCGGGGTTACGATCTCGTACTGGCAGTCGCTGGAGGATATACGGAACTGGAAGCAAAACGAAGCTCATCTGGCGGCCCAGGAAAAGGGGAAGCAGGTGTGGTATGAGCAGTACGTCACGCGGATTTGCAAAGTGGAGAGGGCTTATTCGTTGAACGAACTGTAGGATGCTCGATCTGAACGCGGGAGCAGTTTCCGCGCTCTTTTTTTGTTTGGGGTCGCTCGGGCTTTTGGTGGAGGAGATGAAAAAAGGAGAAAACAGTCAGGTTCGGTGGGACACCGCTTGGGGGATGATACTGGCTGGGTTGTGTCCCAAAGACCTTCTTGTTTTCTCCTTTTTTCATCTCTACAGCTTTTTTCTTGTTCGGACCTTCTTTTGTAAGTTCGTCTTGTAGAAAGGGATTGTTGAGGGCTGGTTTCTGATGGAGTCTTAAAAAATATTTGCGGCGTTTTCCATTTTCTTACACAAAAAGCTGGGGGCTTTCAAATTCAGCCTCCAGCTTCTTTATATACGCGCATCGTTTTGCTCTGCCCTCTTTGCCACATCTTTTGCTTTTTGCTCGCCAGCATGCAGTCTGCTTGTATCGATAGCGGCGCTGCATGCTGTGGGTCGATTCAGCGAAAACAGCATTTCGCAGCTTCCTTTGATGCGGTTCAGTCCCTGGACGTCCTTTTCAGGATCGAGGTCAGCTTGATCTGATCGTTGCGGAGCCATACCTTGGAATACTCGATGGGCATGTCGTCCTCCGTGTAAATGGTTTGCTCCAAGAACGTGATCGGCGTGCCCTTGTCGATTCTCAGCATCTCCGCAATCTTCTCGTCGGCGCCCTTGCCCAGAAATGAGCGTTTTCCCCAAGAGATCTTCAGTTTATAGCGGTCTTCGATGATGGAAAACAGCGTCTTCTCCTCAAAGTTGTTCTGATCAAGGCCAGGGAAGAGGTGTTTCGGCAGAAAGTTCTCCAGAAAGACAACCGGCGTGTCGTCAATAAAACGCAACCGTTTTAGATGATAAACCTGTCCGGAAGGTTCCAGCTCCAAAAACCGGCTTACGGTTTGATCGGCTGGGGAGGTCTCCACGCCGAGCAGCCTGGTCGTGAAGTCTCTGTGGCTTTCGATCATGGTTTCGGCGATGGAGATCAGCCTCTCCGCCAAAGGATACTCCATTTGCTCGCCTACGACGAAGGTTCCCTTCCCGTGTATCTGAACGAGAATGCCTTCCGTGATTAACTGTTTGATCGCCTGCTTGATGGTACCCCGGCTGATTCCCAATGTGGCCGCGAGATCCGATTCCGACGGCAGCTTCTCCTTTGCCTTCCACTCGCCGCTGGCAATTTTTCCCCGTATCCAATTTTTCGCTTGAATATAAATCGGTTCCGGACCTGTTTTTTCAATCACTGGGTTCACCCTTTATCTCTGCTTATTCTCATTTACTATACTTTTATCCCGCTGTTTTTTCAAGACAACCCCCAGCTTGTCAGGTTCGCACCCGCTTACATTTTGTCCTTGTAATAATCAGGAACGACAATGCCGGGCTTGTCAAACCACTGCGGAACGTTTACGCCGGATTGCAGGATGACATTGCCCCACGGATCGAACGCGCCTGTACGGACGATCGCTTTGGCTTTGCAAGCCATTTCGCTCAATATTTTTTGATGCTCCATCGTCCCGATCTCCACTCCGGGGAAGATCTCCTTGAGTTTGTTGTACAGGGGCGCATTGTTGGTTTCGACTTCCTCCGCCACGTAGATGTTTTCCGCGATAAAATCCCCGGCGATCAGAGAGAGAACGGTTTCCAGATCGGGCACATCCTTTTTCAGCGCCAAATCAATGCGCTTCACGCCACTCGGGATCGGAAAGCCGGCATCGCAGACGATCAGATAATCAGTGTGCCCCATCGAGGCAATCACTTCATTCAGTTCGCGGTTCAGGATCGTACCTTTTTTCATTGTCCTTCACTCCTCGTTTCCGTTAGTTTTGGGATTCCTTGATCGCTTCTTCGACGTTATCCTTGTTCACGAAAATAGACGGAAGCTCCAGCTTCTTTTCCACAGACTCGCCGCTCGCGACTTTCTTGGCGATCTGCACTGCTTTTTGGCCGTACTGGTTCGGATAGATCGCCATCGTTCCGGCGATGTCGCCGTCTTTGATCGCCTGGAGAGCGTCGGCGGTACCGTCATTGGATACGACGACGATGCCTGTGCGGTTTGCCGCTTTTATCGCCTGTACCGCTCCGAGCGCCATTTCGTCGTTTGCCGCGTAGACGCCGTTGATCTCCGGATTAGCCTGAAGGATGTTTTCCATGACCGTCATCGCTTTGGCCCGGTCAAAATCAGCCGACTGCGAGGCGATGATCTTGATGCCCGGCGATGTCGCCACGCCTTCCTGGAAGCCTTTGCTGCGATCCTGCGCCACGTTTGTGCCCATGATGCCTTGCAGCTCCACGACATTTCCCTTTCCGCCCAGCTGCTTGCTCAGAAAATCGCCTGCGACGATACCGTGTCTGACCTCGTCATAGCCCAGATGAGTGACGACTTCCGCGCCTTCCAGCTCGCGTCCGGTCGTAATCACCTTGATTCCCGCTTTGTTGGCTGCCTCAGCCGCTGGAATGGTGCCTTTGCTGTCCACCGGATCGAGGACGAGGACATTGATCTTCTGCTGGATCAAATCTTCCACGCCTTGAAGCTGTGTGGCCAGATCGTCATTGGCATTGACGACGACGAGCTCGACGCCGAGTTTTTCCGCTTCTTTCTCCGCTCCTTTTTTGACGGCGACGAAGAACGGGTTATTCAAGGTGTTGATGGCATAGCCGATCTTGATCTTGCCTTCGCCGGCACTTCCTCCCTGCGTGGCGCCGCCCGACCCGGTGGCCGGAGCGCTTGTGCCACCCGACGAACCACACGCCGAAACCGTCAGCATCAGCATCGCTGCTACCAGTGAAAACATCCATTTTTTCATGAACATACCCTCCCTAATCTATTTGCCGCTGTTCGCGGACTATTGTTTTTCTTTGTTGATCATGCGGTCGATAATGACGGCCAAAAGGACGATCAGCCCCTTGGCGACGTTTTGGTAAAACGGCGAGACGTTGATCAGGTTCATTCCGCTTGTCAGGATCCCGAGCAGCAGGACCCCGATCAGCGTGCCGACCACGCTTCCCTTGCCGCCGAACAGGCTCGTTCCGCCCAGGATGACCGCGGCGATAGCGTCAAGCTCATAGCCGGTTCCCGCGACTGGTGTCGCAGACGACAGCCGGGCCGTCAGGATGATGGAGGCCAGACCCGCGAGCAGGCCGGACGTCCCGTACACGATCGTCTTGTGCAGATTTACCCGCACTCCCGCGAGCAAGGACGCTTTTTCATTGCCGCCGATGGCGTAAATATACTGGCCGTGAACCGTTCGCTTGAGCATGAAGTACAGGATGGCGTAGACCAGCAAAAGGACGACGACAGGAAACGGGATAGGGCCGATGTAGCCTTGTCCGATGAATTTGTAGACCGGGTTGGTCACCAGAATCGGATTTCCGCCCGTGTAGATCAGAGTAAACCCGGACAGCATCGTCATCGAGGCGAGCGTCACGATAAACGGCGTCAGCTTCAGGCGGGAGATCAGCAAACCGTTTGCTACGCCGAATACCAGTCCGGTCAGAAGCCCGGCGGCGATCCCCAGAAAAGCGTTTCCTGTGGCCAGCGTCACTCCCGCTGAAACCGCTCCCGACAGTCCGACGATGCTTCCGACGGACAAATCGATTCCCGCCGTGATGATCACGAGCGTTTGACCGGCAGCCACAATACCGATCACCGATACTTGCCGCAGAATGTTGATCAGGTTGGACGGCGTCAAAAAGTTGGGTGTCAGCATCGTAAAGATCGCTGCCACGAGAATCAGGATAAAAAACATTCCGTACTGCTGGATCAGACTGAGCCTGTTTGCCGCCGGCTTGCTTACAACCGGATTTGTGCTATTGATCATGTTCATCCCCCCACCCCCGTTGTTTGCCGGGCTCCAGACGCATATTCCATGAGGAGTTCGATGCTGGCATCGGCCTGATCTACCTCAGCGATGATTTCACCCCGGAACATGATCAAGACCCGATCACACAGTCCCAGGATTTCATCCACATCACTCGACGCGATCACGATCGCTTTTTCCTCATGTACCAGTTGGTCGAGCAGGTGATAGATTTCCGACCTCGCTCCGATGTCGATTCCCCGTGTCGGTTCGCTCAGGAGAATGATGTCCGGGGAGGTAAGCAGCCATTTGCCGAGAATCACTTTCTGCTGGTTTCCCCCGCTCAGATGCTTGACCGGATGCTGCAGAGCATGCAGCTTGATGTTCAATTTCCCCACGTACTCTTTGGCGATCTCTTTGATTTTCCCGAGGTTGCGAAGCCCGTAGCCGGAAAACTGCTTCATGCTGGTCAGCGTCATGTTCTGATCCGAGCCGAGCTCCAGCACCAGCCCCTCTTCTTTCCTGTTCTCGGTCACAAGCGCGATCCCGTGCCTCATCGCGGTACGCGGAGAATCGATTTTGACCGCCTGCCCTTTGCAAATCATCTGCCCCGCATTTGCCTGGTCCGCGCCGAAAATAATCCGCAGCAGCTCTGACTGTCCGGCTCCCAGAAGCCCGAAGATCCCGACGATTTCTCCCTTGCGGAAGGAGGCGGACACGTCGTGCAGGATTCCGTTTTTCCGCACCCGCTGCAGTTCGAGAACGACTTCGCCGGGAGTGTGCTTGGTGTTCGGGTAGTAATGATCCATCTGTCTGCCCACCATGCACTCGATGATCCGCTCGTTGCCAAATTCCGCGATGGGCCCCTCGGCTGTTTTTTTGCCGTCTTTCAGAATCGTGACCCAGTCGCAAATTTGCTGGATTTCATCGAGGCGATGCGAGATGTAGATAATCCCGATGCCCTTCGACTTCAAGGAGCGGATCACTTCAAATAGCTGATTGGTCTCTGCCGCGGTCAAGGTCGCGGTGGGCTCATCCATGACCAGGACGCGGGAATCCTCGGAAATCGCCTTCAAGATTTCGACTACTTGCTGCTGCCCGATCGAAAGGTCTTTGACTTTGCTGTGCGGGTCGAGCTGAATCTGGTATTTGTCGAGCAGCTCATTCGTCTTTCGAACCGCTTCGCCGCGAGACAGGAGAAACGATCCCGGTCCTTGCGCCGGCTCTTTGCCGAGATACACATTCTCCGCGACCGTAAATTCCGCCACCAGGCTCAATTCCTGATGAATGACGCTGATCCCCTGCCGCTTGGCGTGACCCGGGCTTGCGATCTGCACGTCCTCGCCTTCGATCCGGATGGTTCCCGCATCCTTGGTGTACTCTCCGGCAATGATCTTCATCAATGTCGATTTTCCCGCCCCATTGGCCCCGAGAAGGGCATGAACCTGTCCTTTTTGCAGGTGAAAGTCTACCTTGTGCAAGATCTGGTTGCTTCCAAAGCTTTTTTCGATTTGCTGCAGACTGAGTAGCGCCGGCATCTGGCTCCCTCCTTTCTCCTTCATTTCCATATAAAGCGTTTGCAAATTCCATATTAAGCGTTTTCAAAAGTGACATTTATTCAAGCGACTTGATGAAAGCGTGAAGCTCTTCTCTCGTCGGGAGCGCCGGGATGACGTCTTCCTTGGTGACGCAATAGGCGCCGACGCAGCACGCAAAGCGGACCGCTTCTGTAAGCGGTTTGTCTTCCGACAGAGCTACCGCCAGTGCCCCGGTAAAGGAATCGCCCGCTCCGGTCGTATCGGCTACGTTTACTTTCGGTGCCGGAATCGAGACGACCTCATCTTCCGTGACCGCCATCGCGCCCTTCTCCCCGCGGGTGACGATGACCGCCTCTGGGCCCTTTTTCAAAAGCAGCCGGGCCAAACGCTCACACTCCGCGTCCGTCAGCTCGGTAGCGGGATCGAGACCGTGCAAGATCAACAGCTCCGACTCATTCGGCGTGACGATGCTGGACAGCGCAAGCAGATCGTCCAAATCTGGCGTCGCCGGAGCCGGATTGAGGATGACCGTTTTTCCCCATTTTTGGCCGAGCTCCATGCCTTTTCGGATCGTATCCAAGTTGTTTTCCAACTGGAACACGAGAATATCGGCGCGCTGGATCGATGCTTTCGTCTCCAGTTCCTCGGGCAAAAGCAGGTGGTTTGCTCCCGGATCGACGACGATGCAATTGTCTCCGTGCTGATTCAGGAAGACGAAGCCCACGCCTGTCGGGGCAGCCGAGGAGAAGGAGACCTCGTCTGCATTGACCCCTGCTGCTCGCAGCATGGCGACGCCGGATTTCCCATAAGGATCATCCCCGACACAGCCGATAAAAGAAACAGAGCCTCCCAATTTTGCTGCCGCAACGGATTGGTTGGAGCCTTTCCCTCCGTCGCAAACGGAGAATCCGCTGCCCAATATCGTTTCTCCCCATACGGGCATTCGCGGCGTGCTGCAGATAAACCCGACGTTGTAGCTGCCGATGACGACGATATGCTTTTGCCCTTTTGTCTCCATCTCTCTTCTCCTTTTGGCATCAGAGTTATCCAAAAAACGTACAGTAACGTTTGCATACCATGATATACGACCCATTTTTGTTTTGTCAAAATAAATAATGGTCCAAAGAGTCTGAAATTATAGTTCGAAAGAAGCACTCCTCCCTCCCGCAAGTTGGCCTTGACAGCACGATCAAAAAAGTGAGCGGCCCCTTAATAAACCGTGCTCGTTTCTCCCAAGCCCGTGACGATCTTCACACTTCCGCTGGTCCCGATCATCTCGGCACCCGCATTCAAAATTTTCACGGCATCCTCAAATGTGCGAATCCCGCCTGATGCCTTTACCCGCGTCTCTGTCCCGGCGATGCGGCGAAGCAATTGAATGTCTTCCACCGTGGCATGGCCGCCCTGTCCCCATCCGCTGGAGTTTTTCAGGTAAGTGACGCCCGCTTCCTTGGCCAGCGTAGCCGCTTTCACTTTCTCTTCCTCATTCAGCATCCCGAATTCGAGCATGATTTTGACCACTCTGCCCTCCGCCGCCTTGACAACTGCAGCGATTTCCTGCGCGAACTCATCATAGCGCCCGCTTTTGAACAGACCGTAGTTCGGCATGAAGTCGAACTCATCTGCTCCTGCAGCAATCACGTCGCGCGCCTCCGCCACCTTTGTAAAAGTGGTCGCTCCGCCCATCGGGTAGCCAAACGCCGTACATACCTTTACCTTGCTGCCCGCAAGCAGCTTTTTGGCCAGAGGGATCCACGCCGGCTGGATCATCGCGCCGTCGAATCCGTAGGTCAGGCATTCTTCGCAAACGCGTTTGATATCCTCCTCTGATGCATTCGGGGTTACCAGGGTATGCTGAATTTTCGCGGCGACTTGCTCCACTGTAAATGTAGCCATCTTGATCATCTCCTCGTCGTTTGGGTGACGCTCTTGCCTATTCCTACTGGACAGCCTTCACTTTTGCGATCATCCGGTTGGCAATGGCCGTGATTTGCTCTTTTTCTTCAGCCGTAGCCGTTTCCACCGTACGCTTGACGATGCTTTCGCACACTTCTTTGATCTCGGTGTAATCATCCGGGTCCTGCCCACGCTTTTTCAACGCCGCAGAGAGCCAGGTTTTTCCGTAGCTGGTGTGAATCGTCTCGTCGGCCCAGTCGAAGTCCATGTCGTGCTGGCTGGTACGGTCGTTCATCGATGCGAAGTTTTTGATCCTGTCCAGCTTTTTCCCGATGTTCTTCGATTCAAAGTAAAACAGCATGCCGAGCCGGTAGATCGGGTCCTGGCCTTTGCAGCTGTCGTAAATGTACGTGCCAAGCGGCAGCTCCGCTTCCTCGAAGCCCCAGGATTTCAGCCGCTCATACCCCATCCGGCAGTGTCTGCTCTCATCATAGACCCAGCGTGCCGCGTCGTAGATAAATTCCCAGCCCAGCTCTTCGGCAAACGAGTAGAGCACATGTCCGGCGTTTTCCACCGCCCAGATTTCGTTCAAATGGCTGACGGCACTGCGCAGCTGCAATTGGAAGCCTTCTCCGTATGGGAACGACGGGTCCACATTATCAGGCCAGTAAAAGCGCACATTGGTAAAGCGGTTGTCTCTGGCCGGCGTTTCTTCCGGTACGAACGAAGCGATCGGCGAAGCCTCGCCTGATGCCGAGGAGCTGATCCCGGAACCGGCTTCCCCTTGGTCGGCTGCTGCCTGAGGCGTGTCCAGGCCGATTCCGCCCATCGCCTGCAAGCGCTCCTTGCATTCGTTTGTCCACCGCTCGGCAAGGTCTCGCTCCGCTTGACCCGCCCGGGCCCTCTCTCTTTCGAGCAGCTGCCTGATCTCATGGATTTGTCTTCGTTTTTCTTCCACCGCCAGATTCATAAAGCGATAGGTCGGACCGTCTCCGATGTAGTCGGCCAAGCTGAGATAGCTAACGTACGCTTGCAGCAGAGCCGGTTTGAACACATGGGCCAATGTCGACAGGAAGGCGAGCGCATTCGGAGCCAAGCGAGCTTGTTTGATCAGGTCGATCAGCTGCTGGTCTTCTCCCACTTCCAGAATTCTGCTGGGAAAGCGGAGTTCAAAGACTCTCTCCCGGAGCGCGTTTGCGGTCATCGCGTCTTCCCACAGTATTTTGGGCAGAATAGTCTTCATGTCAAAGTAAGGAATGCCCGGAATCCAGCCTGCCTCGCTTATGACCAGCTCCTTTTCGCAAAGGTATAACCGCTTCAGGATCACGGCCGTGTCGTACCGCATGTACTTGCCTCTTTCCGTTCCCGGCAGATACGTTTTTGTCATCCGCTTTTCTCCTCCTCGTTGTCTTGTAAAGAGCGTTGCTGCCGTCAATTACGGGTATATCCTCCGTGTTGCCATGCACATGCGCTTCTTGTTCATTATCAGCTTGAAAGAAAACGTGTTTAAGATTATGATATGTTCATGTTGGAGTATATACCTCTATGGACGTCTAACAAAAACGTAAAGGTTTTTTCGTTGGCTGTCAACCCTATTTTTCTCAGTAGTCTGTCTTTTTCTCCTATTCAGTCTTTTCTTCCGATCACAATCTGGTTCAAACCCATCTCTAATCGAAAGGGGAATGTACATGAATTCCTGCAAACACATGAGCGGGCCACCCGACCTCCCTCCCCGCCTGGAGGTTCATCAATCGTGGTGGGCGATGCGAGGAATCGGCGATGAAAACGGCGAATGGTCGCTGGCAAAAAAGATAGCGAATATCGCGGCAGCAGGCTACAGCGGAATCATGGGGCGGCTGCCCGCTCCCGAGGAAGCCGACCTCTGGCGCAGCCTGCTCGATCACTACAAGCTGCAATTCGGGGTGGAAGCCTTTCCTGAGGAGCCTGAAGAGTTTGCTCAATTTCTGCAGAAAGCCAGGGAGTTCGGTGTCAGCTACGTAAATGCACAGGTAAAGGATTCCTTTGTAGTGGGAGAAAAAGCGCTCCAGCGCTTGCAGGGAATTATCCGCGAAGGGGAAAAGCAAGGGATTCCCGTGTTTGTGGAAACGCATCGCGGGCGGATTACCCAAGATTTGCTCCGTACAGTCCAATACGTGGAGGCATTGCCTGATCTGCGGCTTACCATCGATCTGTCCCACTACGTCCTGGCTGGTGAAATGCTTCTTCCCCATCAACATGCTGAAGCTTGCTTTCAAAAATTGCTGAAGCGGACGTCATGCATACATGGCCGGGTATCCAACGGCCAGCAGATCCAGGTCGACATCGGACCGGACGGAGAGCATCCGATGACAGCCCGCCATTTGGCATGGTGGAAAGAAGGGATGGCGTACTGGCTTGATGAAGCCAGGGAGGGGGACGTACTGCCGTTTGTATGCGAGCTGGGTCCGGTCCCCTATGCGATTTCCCTGTACGGATACCTTCCGACGTCCGTGGAAGAAATCTCGGATCGCTGGAAGCAGTCGCTGGTATTGAAGCGATTGGCGGAAAATGCCTGGGAGGAAGCAAAACTGGCCCGGTCTTAATGATCGGGCTTTTTCCAAAAAAATAAGACAGCCGCTGCACAGTTTGGCTGTCTTTCATCCCCAGAACAATTTGACGAGGAATTGTCATTCCTTACTTCTATTATCGGCTAAGTTGCCTATATTTTTTTGATCCAAATGATGGGAAATGATCCGCTATCGATCGTTCATAACTCCGCTCAAATTTTTCTATAGCTTCGCACCTTCGCGTCCTGCAATATCTTGAAGTCGTTCGTGTACTCCACCTCTTCGATCTCGCAGCCTTCTCCAATCACGACATTTTTGCCTCTGACGACCTTGGCGCGCGTGAACTCCAGCTTTATTTCGTCTCCTTCGATGGTACCCGCGTGCAGCTCATGAGCCCCCGAAAAGAACGAGCTGATCAGTTTGCTTATACCGAACATTCGCCCTTGCTTGACCGTTATTTTCTCGCCGCCGATTTCCCTGGCGCGTGCCTTTCCGTACAGCTCGATGTCGATGGTTCCCGCATTCAGCAGCCCTTCGACGGAAAAGCCGCCCCGTCCCCGAAAATACTCCGCTTCACAGTCATGCCCGATGGAAACCGAGCCCTGTATCTCAATGCTTTCTCCGGACACCGTCCCGCTGATGCCGAAAGAGCCGCTCACCAGCACTTCCCTGCACGTCAAATTGCCCTCAATATCGCAGGTGCCGTATACCTTTACATTGTCGGCGTGCACATTGCCGAGAAAGGAGGCCGTGCCGTTCACTTTGATCCGCTCAGCCTTTGTATTTCCGCGGACGTCGGAAGTCCCGTTGCAAGAAAACGCGTTGCAGTCCAGATCGCTTGTAATCGTACCCGATCCGTTGATTTTCACCTCGCCAAAAGAGCCTCCAGACGCCGTGCCTGACCCGTTGATATTGATGTTGCTCCGCTGTTGGTTTTCCATCCTTGTCGCCCTCCGTTACCCTATCAAAAGTTTTATTTCTTCTATGCAGCCATTCAGGTTGAGTCGTTGTACGATTTTTGCGTTTCTTTCAAGGTATACCTGACTGTCGCTTTCGATCAGCAAAAAAGTCGAGATCCCCAGCTTTCGGACAAACATCAGGTCGAAGCTTTTCCCTTCCAGGCTGGCGTAGTGATCCTGAAAAACCTGGAGAAGCATCTTCCCTTCATCAAGGCTCATCTCGCCGGTTTTCAGCATTTTATCCAGCACAAACAGGTGCAGAATCCGCTCAAACGGAAACAGGCCGCTGTCCCCCGTTTGCTCCAGGTAAAAATCCAGCGAGACATTTGTAACAATGTTTCGTTTGATCAAATCTTCTTTTGTCAGTGAAAGCTCTGCGGCATTGGGCGAGAACATATCCGCCAGCTCATCCAGGGACAAATCCTCTTTCATGTTCAGGATCTTGTCGATGCGAATCAAGATCTTGTCTTTGGGAAAAAACGTCTCTTGCCCCGTAAACGTGGACTTGCGGATAAACCACTCCTCCGGGATCAGCTGCTTTCGCTTCCATCTGTAGAGCTGTCCGTATGAAATGCCTGTCAGTTCCAATAACTCTTTCTTGGAGATTAGTCCTTGTTCCAAAGGGAACACCTCCCGAAAACAATGTAACATAACATTGTTACGTTGTAAATGCAGTCTTTTATCACCTGCTGTTTGTACCTTGCAGTAGTTCTGCTTCTTTTTCCGCCTGGTTTCCTATCAACCGGACTCTGGCATATTTTTCGGCCTCCCTCCTATTTGTCCCACACGTTTTTTTGCTGCCTCGCATTTTTTATACAAACTCCAACGCAAAGGACTGATACCGACAGTGAAAGGAACCGGAGAGGTACTTACCGTGATTCTGGAAAAAGGGAAAAAGCGAACGGTCGTCAAGTCTCCCATCCCTCGGAACCGCAAAGTCGTCGTCGTCATCAACAACCAGTTCACCAATTCTCCCAATACCACGCAAATTGCAAGCGGTGCAGGACGAAGCAGCGCCGCAGGAAACAACGCGGCGATCGATTCTTCCAATACTCAGCAACAGCAAAGTGTCGGAGCGGGCGGAAGAGCGAGAAATCTTGGGATGAGGGGAAAACAGTCTGAGCCGAGCAAAAAGAGTAGAAAGAAACGGGACAACGAGGAGCTTGTCATCGTGATCAACAATCAGGTCGTCAAACGCCGCAACAAAAAAAGCACGGCTGCAGCAGCTACTCAGGTCGCCAGCGGCGGTGGAAAAGACAGTACCGGCGGAACGAATTCGGCCATCCAAAGCTCCAATACAAAGCAGCAGCATGCTGTTGGCGGCGGACAGGCAGGCCGCGCTCTGAACAGGGGGATGAACAGCAGGCAGAAGGAAGGTCGTGCAAAGGGAAAGAAAAAGCAAACGCTATGACATGCAGTTGGAGATGGAGCGGAACAAAAAACCCCGCGAGCATTTGCCGGCGAGGTCATTCCCTGCTTTTGAATCATGTATTTGTGTATCGTCATTCCTGGGGACTTTCTCCAAGCGCTTGTCAATCTTTCAATCTTGCACAGAATGCAGTTTTTCCCTGCTTCGCAAAATGAGTTCCACAAACAATTTGTGCATCAGCGGATTCGACGCCGCCATCGATTCAGGGTGCCACTGCACGCCGATCGCAAAAGCAGAACCGGTATGCTCCACGGCTTCGATAACGCCGTCCGACGCCTTGGCGACGACTCTCAGCTCGCTCGCGACGTCCTTTAGCGCCTGATGGTGCAAGCTGTTCACCCTGATTTTGTCTTCTTTCAAAATCTCCGCCAGCCTGCTGCCTTTTTCAATCGCGACCCAATGCGTATCCCGGCTCCGCTCCACCCTTTGCGAATGCTGCAGCGGTTGGCTGACTTGACTCGGAATATCTTGTATCAGTGTCCCGCCGAGAGCCACATTCATGATCTGCACGCCTCTGCAAATAGCGAGCAGCGGAATCTGGCGAGCCAGAGCGTGCTTCACGAGAGCGATTTCGACTTCGTCCCGCAAAGGCATCGTCGGGCCAAGCTGCAGGTGAGGCTCTTCTCCGTAGTAGAGCGGGTCCACATCCTCCCCTCCGCTCAGTATGAGGCCGTCGCACAAGGCTACTGTCTCCAGAGCCATTTCCGGGTCGATAAACGGAAGGACGATCGGAATTCCCCCTGCCGCTGCCACGGATTTATGATAGTCCTGATGAACGTAAACGCCCTCCATGGACGCGTTGTGCTTGACGAAAGCGCCTGTAATTCCGATGACCGGCTTTCTCATGATCGGGTACCCCTTTCTTTGCGTATGCTGCTTTTTACTTCGCTTGCATGTGAAAGTATTTTTGGATGGCACTCACTGTTCTATCTCCACATTTCACGCTTTGATCTCCAGATGAGTTTCGTCTTCCCGGAGACTGCTCGCCGTTGTGATTTGGTTGCGCCCGCACTTCTTCGAGTGGTAAAGGGCTTTGTCCGCAAGCCCCAGAAGCTCGGACAGATCAAAGCTGCTTTCGCTCGTCACCACTCCAAGCGAGGCGCTTACCCGAATTTCTTTCCCGTCGTGCTCGATGAAAAGATCGGCCAGTCCCTGGTGAATCCGCCGTGCTACTTCCATCGCTTCTTCCTCGCCTGTCTCCGGCAAGAGAATAACGAACTCCTCTCCCCCGTAGCGGGCGGTACTATCGGTCTCGCGTACGTGGGAACGGATGAACTGGGCGGTTTCTCGCAGTACAGCATCACCGGCGAGATGTCCATACTGGTCATTAATCTGCTTGAAGTGATCAAGGTCGATCAGGATGAGCGAAAGCTGGTGGTGATACCTTTCGGACCGAAGCGTCTCCTCCTTGAACTTCGCCTCGAAATACCCGCGGTTGTGCAGGCCGGTGAGCTTGTCCTCCGTCGCCTGCTTCTCGAGCTCTCGCTCCATTTCTTTTCGCTCCGTCAGATCGGACAATACGAGAGTTCTTCCGTTGATAAAGCCGTCGTCCTTGAAATGATAGGCATTGACGCTGAACGTGTACGACTTTCCGCCTTTGGCGATCTCCAGCTCCTTGACCGCTTCCGCCTTTTCGGCATACAACAGGGAGAAGATCGCCTTGACTGCCTGACTTTCATGGGCGCCCAGCTTTTCTTCCACCTCCCAAAAGTACTGCTGGCTAATATCTGCTCTCGTTGCACCGAGAAATTGCAGCATGCTCGCATTGCATACATCGATGATCCCCTCCCGGTTGATCCCGATCACCAGATCGCGGGAGTTTTGCAGAAGCACGTGCTGCTTGTTGGCGACCTGATCCCGGAGGCTCACCACGTTGCGGATCAAATAAACGAGCAAGCCGGTAAACAGGATGTTCAGGCACATCTCGATCAGATACTCGGCCTGAAAGCTGCCCGCCAAAATTTTTACCAGCAGCAAAATGAGATTGGATAGACCGGTGACGATGAGCCCGGCTGCTGTCGATAAAAACAAGGTGGCGAGGACAATCGGTATGTAGTACAGCTCAATCCCGAGCTGGGAGCCAAACAGGCAGTAATGCTCAATCGTCCACAGGCCGCAAATCGCCATGGCGATCCCCGTGATTGCGTATGTCACCCATTTCCGCAATCTCCGAAATGTTTTGATCCAGACCGGCTGGACCATCATATACGTCATGGAAAGCGCGGCAATGTCGATCAGAAAGTGCAAAGCGTAGGGCATGATTTGAAAGTAAAAGAGCTTTACAAGCGTGTAGGCTGCATAAAAGAGGAGAATGCCGATATTTTTTAAGGTCAGCGAAAGTCCTTCTTTCACGTGATTATTCACTCCTGTCATTCGTGTTGTTATCCGGCTTTTTACGGTTGCTTGCATGCTCATGCCCGGTCGCTATAAGCACTCCTATTTATATCGGCGAAACGATTCTCTTTTCATACTGGTATGATGAGTTTCATGCAAAGAAAGAGGCTAACCCTGTTGTCGGTCAACCTCTCCCCACGCGACTGTCGTTTTGTCCTGTTGCGGCCTTTGCATGCAGCGGTTATTGGTTTGTTTCCTGCTCTAGCTGCTGGGACAAGGCTGACTGTTCATCTTTGCATGAATAGGAGCGACAGCATTCAAACTGTTTCACGATGATTTCATCCATATATGCAGAGCGGTCCTATCGAGGCAAAGCCCGCCAACAGCGCTGCTGACAAATCTCCGGCTTGTTCGTACTCCACCATGGGAACACCCGGCCCGCACCACGCGATATTGTTTTGCACGGCGACATTTACTCTCTCATCCAATGCCTGTCTATCCCTCCAGCTCGCTTGCCAACGCGACGAGCTTGTTGAGCGTTTTCCAATTGCGCACCGTCACCGGGACATCCAGCCTCTGCAGATTTGCGGCGAGCCTGGAATTGCGTACGCTTTTCCCGAACAGAAGGAAAATCTCCCGGCCAGAGGCGCGATACTGCTCGTCTTCGCTTTTGTAGGGAGCCAGGCATTCGACGCTTTCCTGCGAAGCCTCCCTAAGGAGGAATGCCACATACAGGCTCTCTCCCTCAGCCGATGCCCCCGCCCTCGACAGCTCTTCTTCCGAAAACGGACAACTCGCGGCAATTCGTCTCAATTCCTCCGCGTTACGCAAGACAACATTCACGAAAAAACCATGAGCCGCTTCCACCTCATGTTCAATCCGCACACGCAGCGGCTCTTCTTCCTCTTCCGATTCGAACAGCACATTGCCGCTCTGAATGTAGGTCCGAACCCGGCTAAGGCCCATCGCTTCAAATGTACGCTTGAGCTCCGCCATTTTGATCAGATTCTTGCCGCCCACGTTAATTCCTCGCAAAAGCGCGATATAAATCGCCATCGATCCCACGACCTTCTCTCAGGTATTGCATTCCCGGCTCATAAGCATGTTCTGAAACGGTCATGAGCAGAAAAGCTTCTGTTAGCCCCGCTTTTTTCTAAAAGGGTACCACGGGCGTATCCGGCTTCGCAATTATCGTTTGCCGCCTCTTCCATCCGATAGGACGTCTCGTCGCAAACAGTGAAAAAACCTCACCGTTCACGATGAGGCTAAAAAGCTATAAAACCGCTAACCTTTGCTGAATTTCTTTTGCGAGGACGTCCTTCTCCTCGAGCGGGATGCTTTCGCAAAGACGAGCCGCCATAATCGGCAAATACCATTGCTCCACGTCATCCATGCTGCCTTTTGCACTTCGCAGATACGCTTCCAGGTAGCTTGTTTCAAATTGCTTCCGAACCGCCATGATTCCTTGCTTGACCGGCTCGGGCAGACCTTGCGGCAGGGAAGCGTATGCGAGCATGACAACGGTTCTGGCAACGTCGGCGAACGGATTCCCGCGGACGGCGGTCATCCAGTCAATCACGACCGGCCCCGCTCCAGCGTAAAGAAGGTTGTCCGGATGAAAGTCCATATGGCAAACCTGTCCGCCATCCGAATGACTCCTTCTCCCCATGAAAAAATTTCAGCGGTATTCCCCCGCCCGATCGGCTGACCCAATGGCATACGTGGACTTCTCTTCTATCATGCGAAAATGGCGAATGCAGGTACATGTGTACGTCGTCGTACGCTTCAATCAGTAAAGCCGATTCTTATAGCTGTCTTGCAGCTCGCATGCTACTTGCTCAGCCGTAGAGTTGGGGATTTTCGAATGATCCGCCAGCATTTTTGGAACAGACGGCAGCAGTTCCTTGGCCAGCCACGAGTCCGGATTCCACAAGCCTGAGCGAATAAAAGCTTTTGCACAGTGAGCATACACCTCTTCCACCTCTACCCCGATCCCAAACAAGGGGGCCCGGCCGTTGACAGCGGTTTTTTCCAGCAATTCCGGATCGCGGCAGACGACAGCCTTTCCGTTTATCCGCAATGTCTCTCCCAGTCCGGGAATGAAGAAGAGAAGGCCGACGTGCGGATTTGCAATAATATTTTGAATCGAGTCCATCCTCCGGTTGCCTATACGCTCAGGAATAAACAGATGATGGTCGTCCAGAACGAGAACAAAACCGGGTGCATCGCCGCGTGGCGAAACGTCGCACTGGCCGTTTGCGTTGGAGGTAGACAGCGCCAGGAACGGCGACTTGGAAATAAACTCGCGACAATGGTGGTCGAGAGCGTGAACCACCTTGTTTGCCGCTCGTGGGCCCGGAGCGCCCAGAGTCTCGCGAAGCTCTTGGAAATGTTCTTCGGTGGAAATCAAATCACGAAATACGGCACTCATTCTATCACCTTTTCCCTGTGGATTATCCTCCCATCGTACTATACTTCATCCGTTTCCGCCATTGCCACAGTTTTCGTTGTGGCTATGTCACTACATTCGTTTCAGCTATGCCACGCCCGTGATGCGCTTGCTCGAAGCTACTCGATTTGAAATGCCGCCGCCAAGGTGATCTCTTTTCTGTTTGCGTACAGGGTTTTTATCATCCGGTACTCTCCCTTTGTTGCGGTAAAGTCATGTGTACTCATGCTGATGTGGTCCTCGTACGTATCGCCAGGCTTTAGCAGAATGCCAACGTCTGTAAACGCAACATCGGATCGAAACGGCACCTCGTACCATGTGCCTTGTTCCCGTTTCTCGAGCTTGTAGGGAGTCCCGAATGTCAGCGTGGCCGGTCCGGCGTTTTTGATTTTTACCGTTATCTTGTCAGTTGAAACGGAGTAGCTGGGATGTTCCGCATTCATTTCCACGGTCGCTTCTGTCGTGCTTGCCTGATTGGATACTTCGCCGTAAGCGGATGGATTTGTCAGCGGTTTTGGCTCTTCCGATGAACACGCCGTCGTAAACAGCATGGCGGCGGTGGCGACCGCTGCGAATATTGTTTTCACCATTTCATTTCCCCCTTTTTTTAAATGACGAAAGCGGTCCGGCGATGTTTCCCTATTCCGGAAATTCTTTCGTGTGCATCTTTCATTTGGGCGGGTTGAAGGCCGTTTTGGAAACGCTTATATGGTGAAAAGGCATCATGCTTCATCTTCTCTCAAATGAAAAAAAGCCCCATCGCAAGCGATGAGGCAGATCGTGGGCGTAGCATATTGCTTAGTGCCGCCCTCTGCTGTTTTTGTTCAAGCAGAGGTGACGGGGGGCGTGCTTATTCCTGGCTTGACTTGATGTTTTCAACAGCTTGTATATATCTTTCATACCATTTTTTCCATTCACTTTCTCTAGACTCGATCGTCCTGCCATCCAGCAGCGCCTCGATTACCTCCAGACAAACATGCCAGCCGGCGAGATCCTTGGGGGTATGGTCGGTCAACGCGATGATCTTTCTTTTTAAAACGAGCAAGCACCCGCTGTCGTTCGACTCTGACTCTGGATACAGCTCAAAGCGAACACTGTCGCCCCACCACGCATATTCCAAGACGGAATGCGTCTTCAGCGCCGTAATTGGAAGCTTTTCCACGGTGCCATCCGGCATGTGAAACGCCATGTCTCCCCCTTCGCGCAGATCGTCGGCCCGCAGCTCGGGAAACCACTTTGCCAGCCTTTCGTTCTCCGTCAACGTCGCCCATACCTTGTCGATGGAATGCTTGAGGTGCTTTTTGTAGCAGGCTTCATAGCCATCTTCCGCTTTTTGTATGAGAGCTAACAATGGTGATCCCTCCTTATTGTTTTCTGCTTTAGGGCATCGAGTTTTTCGGTATTGCTTCAATGGCCAGGGGTTAGTAATGGATACAAGCATGTCAAATGGCCAGCCTTTTATCCGCCCAATGCAGCTCGAACTTATCCTGGTTGCTGCGGCCCAATACTTTTACTAGCGATTATATGACTCTAGGTGGTTTAGTTTAGTTTTGGTTCTACCCGCTTGATTTGGTCAAGCACCATCTACCTTTTCGCTTCTTTTTCAAAAAAGCTGATGTAAAAATTGGGGGCGACCTCTATATCCCGGGTCCACTTGTAATGATTCTTCACGTACAGATTTTTTGCGGGCGTATTCTCTCTTCCGGTCGCTACTTTATAGGATGAACAATCCGCATTATGTAATTCCAGCGCAGACAACAGCTTTTGAGCAATCCCTTTTCGGAAGTGATTTGGATCGACGACCATTCTGCAAATCGTCAATTCTCCGTTTTCCACGGTATAGGAAATGGCTCCAGCCAGCTCGTTATCGATAAAATAGCCGAAAAATTCCTCGCCGCATTGTTGAAAATCTTGAAACGATTCTTTTAGTGGGGGAATATCAAAAAAGTTGATCAGCTCGGCTTCTACCTGGTAGGCGGCTTTTTGCAGGTCAAAGAGCTTTTGTATGGTGTCGGTGTCGGCGAAATTGATTTTGGCGATCATCGGGGTGCTCCTTTGGCGGTTTTTCTGTTTTTATAACATTTATTGCAAGGATTGGCTATATTAATCTTTTATGACTGCTTTCTTTTATTAAGAGCCCCGATGATCACCTTTTTGTTGGCGAAAGCTCTCCATCATTATTCTTCTTCCTTTGCTTCTACTTTCTTCGAGTTTGACAAGGATCTCGGTTAACCCCTTTTGTAAATCTTTGATTTCTTCCCCGCTCCTTCTCCCCTCCTCACCCTCTCGGGGTAAAAGCTAAAGGGAGCCACGCCTGCAGCTCCCCATGAAAAAAACCTCTCGATTTGGACAGAGCTTTACGCCAACGGTTTTCCGTAAAATTCCAAGACCAAGAGCAGCCAAATCAGTTTTGACCTCCTCCCTTCAAGCATAAAAAAATAAGCCATATCTATAGTCGCTGAAGCATCATAGCTCCCTCCTATATGGGCTTATGATTGTGTTCCTGTGATCATTTCGTTTTCGACCGGCACGAACAAGCGCTTGAGGGAGGGGCATTTCGCAAAATGCGCCTCCAGATGCGAAGGCTCTCCGCCGATAAAGCAGCTCGCATGGTTCAACCCGAGTCTTGGAATATTCGGGCCGCAGTAAATCAAGGTGGTATCCTGATTTGCACTCAGTTCTTCGGGAATTTGCCTTTTACGTGATGCCATCTGTCACATCAGTCCTTTCAATCAAAGTTTGGGGGATTGTTACTGACAGCGTCAGTGATGCGGTCCATTCCGGAGAAGCTTGCTCCTCCGGCATCTGTGTCTTCATCACCGGGTCAATAGAAAAGGCCCCGAAGAACTGTTGTTCTTGCAGAGCCTGTTTGATGCGGATCAGTACATTCATGCAATCGCGCCAGCCGCTTTGCCCGTCCGTACTGTATGCACCTGCGATAATTTTTACGATTGCCTTGTTCCCGTCATCCTCTAGATAGCGGACATTGACATAGGGAAAAAGCGGAACAGGATCAAGGCCGCGAAGAGTCCCGTCTTCCGTTGCGGGTCTTTTGCTGTTTAAAAAACCACCAACGACCTGTGGAGCCCTCCATGGCGCATCCTCGATGTCTGTCTGCAGTCGGAAGTGTGAGACCGCGAGCCGAATCCGTTTGATCAGCTTATCTACGAGTACAACTGGAGTCACTTTCGTCATCACCTCCTCTCATGCAGATCGCTCTGTGTGTGAAAAACCGCGTGAAAAAACCACCCGGTTGTCCGAGTGGCGGCTGTCTTTCCTTTATCTTTCACGTTATCATCTTAGCACGGACAGAAAGAAAGAGGATTCCATATCCCTGTCGGAATTATGCCAAAAGTGTTTCATGTCACTCGAAATGAGTCCAGGAACGTCGGGATCAATCAACCGACAAAGGCCTGTGGAAACTGACGAATAATCCCGATCGTCATCACGTCGGCCATCTGGAGCGCTTGCGGCTCGATACGGTCATTTATAATCGTCTCATTCTGATCGGGAAGGTTGCCGACGATACTGTTTACTGTCAACCTTGTCCAATAGATATGCTGCTCCCACAAAGCCCTTAGCGTTCGGTTTAGCTCCACCTGCGGCGTTGTCCACACTGGAGCCGAAACCTGTCTTGGGACAGAACCCCAACAATTCGGGTAATTACCGTTCATCAGGCGTCATTGCCCCTTTTTCCCTGGTTTCCCATAGTATATAGGCTGAAAAAGCGTTTTGTGCTTATGCGAAAATGGATTAGGCGCATTCGGAACCAATTCGCAAATCAGAGGCCGTTATCTGCCTTTGGATAGTAGGAAAATCCGGGATATTTCACTACCGGCCATTTCTCCTCCCGCAGCGCATCCATCAGTTCCGGCCCTGCATGCAGGTTTTCCTGCGCCAGTTGATGAGGAGTCAGCGCCATCCACTGATTCAAAGAGACGTCTTCAAAGCGATTGCTTCTGAACATCTCCAAAAACCAAAGGCTTTGGCTTCCGGTGTTCTGGATATAGTGCCCGAACGCACGCGGCACATACCCGACATCACCGGCCCGGCAATCAAACGTGCGGGCTATTCCGTTGCCCCCGAATACCGTCATGCGTCCCGTTCCGGAGATGTAGTACTGCCACTCGTCTTCGTTCGGATGCCAATGCAACTCCCTCATTCCGCCCGCTTTGACTTCTACCAGCGCCGCAGCGATATTTGTCGCGATGGGGAAGTTTGTGGAATCGGCTATGCGGACCGTTCCTCCTGGCGTTACGATCGGCTCCTGGGCAAGCAGCCGATGGGTAAAGGTCTTCGGCACAGTACCGTAGGGATCGGGTACCTGCTGACTTTCAACCGGGCCCGGTATTGTTCCTTGGAAAATGTATACTTGTTTGTCCGGGATATGGGCAAATGAGCCTTCCGGTACGCCGAAATTCGCTGACAGCACATCTTTCGGCGTATGCGCGAACCAATCGGAGATGGATAGCGTATTGAGGTCGGAGAAGCTGCCGTCATCAAAGACGAGCAGAAACTCGCAGCCCTCCTCCAGCCCCTGGATCGAGTGCGGGATTCCGGGGGGAAAGTACCACAAGTCGCCCACCCCGACATCTGCTATGAAGTTACTCCCGTTCTGATCGACCGAGGTGATACGCGCCCGGCCTACCAGCATAATTGCCCATTCCGCTTGCTGATGCCAGTGCAGCTCGCGTACGCCGCCCGGCGTCAAGGCCATGTTCACACCTGCCAGCGTGGTTGCCACCGGCAGCTGTCTGACCGTCACCTCGCGCGACCAGCCGCCTTGATTCAACTGCATATACGTGTCGGAGAAAGAAAACTTTAAATTGGGCAGCGTCCCGTTATCGGTAGTCGGCGGGACCAGCAAGTCGGGATTTTCAAGATCCCGCAAAACGTCCCGAGGTCCCAAATCCCACCAGCCTTCGCCATTTCTTATTGGCTGCGGGATGCCCTCAGTCGAGGCTTGCTTGTATCGGTGAGTCATCGGATTTGCCCCTCCTTCTGATCAGTCACTGTGTAAATAGCCTACATTACGGTATATGAAGGGAAGGAGGAGGAGGGAATTATCAGCCGGACCATTTATTCGGAAATTCCCCCGCATGTGGAATACGCGCTGACCGTAAAAGGCCAAACCCTTCGCCCCGCTTTCGATGCGATGAAGGAATGGGGCAACGCATTCGGATGTGTTGAAGCTGGGAAAACAGTAGAAA